>CAZHQF010000001.1:0-449371 GCA_964534205.1 uncultured Candidatus Peribacteria bacterium
TAGGCGCACCGCCAGCGTTCACTCTGAGCTAGGATCAAACTCTTCAAAAAGAAGAATCAGTCCAGCGATCAAAGATCGACTGGTGATCGCCATGTACCGGCGCTGAGCGCCTGGTTCATGGCTATTCGCATTATTTTGCTTGGCGCGAGTGACCAAGATAATTCCAAATGAATAGAATTGGGTGTGTCACGACCTCCCCGGAGGGAGATCAATGACGAACCATGCTCATCCCCGTGAGGGGAGGAGATGGCTAAGCTTCTCTACTGCACAATGGTGTGAAAGACCCTTCGCTCCGGCTCAGGGCAAGTCCCTCGCTCGGCAGCGCGTCTCCGGAGTGTCATTCTTGCATCACGGAGAGCCTTTAAACCCCGCCTCTGTTGCGAAAACAGAAGCAAAGCCGGGCAATGGTACTCGGTTTATAGGCCGGGTCAAGCGAAATATGCGAAAAAATGTGTTCACCCTTCGACGACGCTCGGAGTGACACATCAGCCGGAGTTTACCCCGAGCCTGCCTGCCGGCAGGCGAAGTCGAGGGGCTCGGGATGACAGGCTTGGGAGCAGTGATTTCTGGGGAATTTCCAATTGACCCCTCTCCATCCACCCTTTACAGTCCCCATCCGCCCGGCTACGTCTGCGGACTACGCCGTGGCTTCGATTCCCCGCATCCGTCCTGGATCCGGGTTTACCCAAGAATCTATGCCTACGCTCACGCCGTCCTCCGAGGACGTCCGCATCTACGAGTACTGCATCCTCTACCCGTATCCCATGGGTCAGAAGGAAGAAGCCGCCCTCCTCAAGGAGATCGACGGCATGTTCGCCGAGGCCGGTGCCAAGGAGATCACGCGCGACAAATGGAGCCGCCGCGGCTTGGCGTATCCCATCAAGGGTTCCACCGAGGGCAGCTACCTTATCCTCCACGTGGAGATGGATCCCTCCAAGGTGAAGGAGCTCGATCAGCAGCTCAGAATCCACAAAGGAGTGCTCCGCCACCTCATGACGATCCCGCCCAAGGGCTATCAGGTGGTGCAGTATTCGGCCAAGTACGAGCAGTGGGTGAAGGAGCGCGAGAGCATCGGTGAGCAGCGCGCACGCGAGAAGGAGGAGAAGGTGCGCGATGCCGTCGCCAAGAAGGCGCAGCGCAAGGCCAAGATGGTTGCCGCCGAGAAGAAGGATGTTCCCCGCGCCAAGATGGCCGAAGGCGACCTGACGCAGAAGATCGACAAACTCGTCTCCGATGATTCCCTTGATAACCTCTAATCCCCATGATGAACAAGAATCAAAAGCAGCGGCGCACCGACCCCCGCATGAAGCAGTGTTCTTTCTGCAACGGCGGCGGTGCCAAGTACATCGATTACAAGGACTACCCCACCATGAAGCCGTTCATCGATTACTTCGGGAACATCATGAACCGCTACTACACCGGAACCTGCCTCAAGCACCAGAAGATGCTGAAGAACGCGATTGAGAAGGCAAGGTTCATGGGCATGTTGGCGTACAGGAAATAAAGGAATCCTAGGAATCCGAGGAATCCAAAGAATATCCATTCCTTGGATTCTTTGGATTCCTCTTATTCTTTTTTCTTCGTGATACCATCCACCCATGTCAGGACATTCTAAATGGGCCCTTCGACTTCGCTCAGGGCAGGCCGCCTAGTTCATCCTTTTATCATCACATCTGTATGTCAGGGCATTCTAAATGGGCAAATATAAGGGTCCGCAAAGGGGCGCAGGATGCCAAGCGCGGGAAGATCTTCACGCGGCATGCCAGGCTCATCCAGATCGCCGCGCAGCGCGGAGGAGATCCTTCATCAAATACCGCCCTCAGGCTCGCGATCGACAATGCTAAGGCGGAGAGCGTGCCCAATGCCAACATTGAGCGTGCCATCAAAAAGGGCTCCGGCGAACTCAAAGGTGCCGAGCGGATGGAAGAGGTGATCTACGAGGCGTACGGGCCCTCCGGCACGGCATACATCATTGAATGTCTCACTGATAACCGGAACCGCACGTCATCCAACGTACGTACCATCATCCAGAAGAACGGCGGTCACCTGGCCGACGGGGGATCGGTGGCCTGGATGTTTGAGCGCAAAGGCCTCGTCGTTGCAGAACGAAGTGATCAGCAGTCAGTGATCAGTGATCAGCAGGTGGAAGAACTTGAACTGGAGTTGATCGATTTCGGTGCATCGGATTTCACCTATGCGGATGGTGTGCTGCGCGTCGTTACTTCTGTCTCTGACTGGAAGCAGATCAGTGAATTTCTGAAAAAGAACGGGTGGAACATTCTCTCCGCCGGCCTCTCCTACATCCCCAAGCAGAAGGCCCCGGTGGCCGACGAGGCGGTTGCCAAGAAGGTGCACGACTTCATCGAAGTGATCGAAGAGGATGATGATGTCAGTGAGGTCCATACCAATGCTGATCTCTGATGATCCTCAGGTAGCCGGCGGGCCGAAGGCCCGCCCCGGCAACAGGGAAAGTTCAGACAGCAAACAATTATTCTTCAGTCGAACCGCTCCCTGTCGATGCTTCCACCACCTCGATCCGCACAGCATCCTCTGTAGTATTCCCTGCCTCATCCGTCGCCACGGCGCGGATTTCGTGCTGACCGGCGGTGATCACGGGCGGTTCGTATTCCAGGGAGTACGGGGAACGCGGTTTGCGGGTGAGGAGAAGATCATCGAGGTAGAACTCCACGTACTTGATCGATCCTCCGTCGTCGGCTTCGGCGCTGATCACGATCGCTTCACCCATTTCCACCGTCGCGTTGTTCTCGGGGGAGGTGAGGTACACCTGCGGACCGGAGGTATCCTGCTGGAACGTGAAGCGCACGGAATCGGTGACGACGTTGTAGTACTCGTCGACGAGCGTCACCTTGAGGGTGTGCATGCCCGATTCGCTGATGCTCCGGGGCACGCGGATGGCACCGTCAAATGGTTCGGCTGTGAACGTGCCGACCAGCTTGTCATCCACCTCGAAACGGATTTCGCGGACGGTGGAGCCCACGGTGTACTCGAGGCTCGGGCGGAACGCAGGGTACGTCGCTGAGCCGCCGCTGGACGGTGAGTCGATCGAGAGAGTCGGCTTTACCTGGCGGCCGGGGGTGAGGGCCATGGAGCACTTCTCCGTGGGGGCCAATGCCAGGCTGAACGTTGTGCCGGTTCCCGTCGGTGCCACGAGCGTGCCATCGGGGGCGATCGTCGGCGTGCGGGTCTTGAGCCACGCAGCTGCCGCGGTCTTCCAGTCCGGGAAGCGGCTCTCCAGCACTGAGATCGGCACGATGAAGCTACGCTCTTCTTGTGCTTCCACCGGACAGTCATCGGACGCGAGTAAGCCCGTCAGTTTATCCACCGTCAGCTGCACGCAGCCGGGGTCGGCGAGCGTCGGTGCATCCTCCTGCAGGAACACATCGCCCCTGCGCATCTCGACCGGGGTGCACTCGGTCGGGAGTTCACCCGAGAGGGTGGAGATCAATGTCTCGGTCATCCCCTCGGGTTTCTCAAAGGCAGTCTTGAGCGTGCGGGGAGTCTCGTCGGGGTTCTCCTTGAGGATCTCCTGCGCCTTCACCATGAAGTCGTGCCAGATGGGAGCCGCGAGCGTGAGGCCGTCGGCCGAGGGGCTGAGCGGATCGCTCGATGCATTGCCCACCCACACACCCACCACGATGTTGGGGGTGTAGCCCATGGTCCACGTGTTATCCGGACGGCGCTCGGTGCAGACCCCCTTGTCGTCACGCTTGAGGCACTTGTTGCTGGTACCGGTCTTGGCGGCAGCCTGGTAGCCGGGCACGGAGAGGATATTTTTCCAGTAGTCGCCGGGGCGCACGGAGGCGTCGCTCAGCACGGAGGTGATCTGGTACGCGATGCGCGGATCGATCGCCTGTGATTCCTCCGGCTCGCCACCCGGCAGTGTCAGGATGTTCCCACGACGGTCGGTGATCTTCACGATAGACGTGAGCTCGCGGAAACGCCCGCCATCGGCAAACGTCGCGTAGCCCTGCACCATTTCCAGGAGCGGAGTTTCGGCTGCGCCAAGGGCCATGGCTGGGCCGTAGCCTTCGGCGGGGACATTCTGGCCGGGTGTCGGCATGCCCATGGCATCAGCCAGCGCGAGCAGGCGCTGCTCTTCGCCGCCGAGGAAGTAGGCCTTGATGGCGGGGATGTTCCGGGAGCCGCCGAGCGCCTGACGCGCGGTCATGATGCCCTGGAAGCTACCTTCGTAGTTCTGCGGTTCGTAATCACCGAATTTGGTGGGCACGTCGTAGAGGACGGTTGCCGGGCTGTAGCCCTGGAGGAACGCGCCGGCGTAGATGAAAGGCTTGAAGCTCGAGCCCGGCTGGCGCGGCACCTGGACCATATCGATCTTCGTGCCGCTGCCCGTGACGCCGTAGTCAGCGTTGCCCACGTACGCGAGGATCTCGCGGGTTTCGGGATCGATGGCGAGCAGCGCCATGTTATCGGCCATGAAGCGCTTCTTCAGATCCGCTCTCCTCTTTTCCATGATCTGCTCAGCCGCCTCCTGCAGACGCCAATCGAGCGTGGTCTGGATCGTGAGGCCGCCCTGCTCCAAGACACCCTGGCTGCTGCCGTCGGTGAACGCGTCTTCCAGCATCTCCTTGGTCCAGAGCACAAAGTGAGGAGCCCTAATCGATTCGCGTGTCTGCTTGAACTCCAGGCTCTGCAGTTCGGCAATCGCCTTCGTCTCCTCGTCCTTGGTGATGTAGCCCTGGTCGAACATATTGCGGAGCACCTGGTCCGTGCGCCCGCCGATGTAGACGAGCTTCCCCCCGGTACCCACATTGTCACCGAGCAGGCCGATGCTCACCTCATCTTCATCGATCTGCGAGGCGGTGGTGATCTTCCCGCTGGCGATGTCCCTCAGGACGTCATCCGATACCGTGGTGTGCACGTGACGGCCGTACGGGTTGTAGTAGGAGGGGAGCTGCGGGAGACCGGCGAGCACGGCCGACTCCGCGAGCGTCATCTCTTTGGCGGACTTGCCGAAGTAGCGCTGGCTGGCCTGTTCCACGCCGTACGCGTTCTGGCCGAAGGGGATCCAGTTGAGGTAGAGCTCCAGGATTTTTTCGCGATCGTAGGTGAACTCCAGCCGGCAACCGAGGATCAATTCTTTCAGCTTGCGGTTGAGGATGTTCTCGCCTTTGAGATCGAGTGCGTTGCGGGCGAGCTGACGGGTGATCGTCGATGCTCCGCCGGACTTTCCCATGCTGACGACGGCACGCAGAAGTGCGCGCATATCGATGCAGCCGCGGGTGAAGAAGCGCCGGTCCTCGATCGCCACCACGGCATCCTTCACATCCTGCGGAATATCATCACCCGAGATCGGCGTGCGGTCCTCTTCTCCGAAGAGACGGTAGAGTTCCACGCCGTTACGGTCGGTGATCACCGTGCTCTGCGCCGCCTGTCCGATGGTCTGCTCGTTGACGGTCGGGAGGGTCGCCATCAGGTACAGAAAATAGAGTGCGCCGAGCCCCACGATCGTTCCCGCAATACGCAGTACCCGCGTTTTCACACTCAGTTCTGGTGCCAGGAAAAACACCCACACCCGGCTGAACCACGCCTTGAGCGTCTTGCCGACAGCCGAGGCCTCCTCGCGCCTCTTTTGCGGGTTGAAGCGGCGGGGAAGACGGGGCGGGGGCACCGAACCGCCGCCAACGGAACGCTGGGAGAAACGGGAATCCATCAGGTTGGGGAATCGAAGCCGCGGCGTCGTCCGGAGACTGAGCCGGTCGGAGGCCGGACAATAGCAGACTCCAGCCCAAAAAACCTTGTAAAAGACCCCGAAAAGTCCCCTGGGCAAGGCGGGAGAGGGCATTCCAAAAAGGTCCTGTTTCTGCTATAATACTCCGATGTCCCGCATTCTCCGTCTCCTGCCGGCTTTTGGCCTCCTTCTGCTGCCAACCCAGGCGTTTGCCCTCTATGACCGGTCGTTTGTTGTCCAGTCGGGTATCCGTATCACTCTGGAGCAATTGTTTGCCAATATCTACACCTTTGCGGCTGCCAGCATCGTGAGCGTCTGCGGGGTGTTGTTCCTCGTCGGTGCCTCCTACTTGGTGGCCTCCCATGGGGACAGCAATATGGTGGATAAGGGCAAGAAAATCATGATCGGATCGCTCACCGGCATGGCTATCACGCTCGGTGCGTATGCCATCCTCCGGACGCTGTTTGCGATCATCTATTAAAGCCGGAAAAAACGTTGATCTACGCCCCATTCACGCTACAGTTCTGACCAATGCACCACGACGATCCCACCCCCGAAACCCTGGCCCGGCTGGAGCAGGCTGAGCAGCTCAAAATCGAGTGCCGGCATCGCGAGGCCATCGCCCTTTTAGAGGAGCTCCTTCTGGAAGATCCGGAGAACGTTGCCGCCCTTGAAGAGATTGCTGACAACGAACTAAGCCTGCAGGAGTACGCCCGCGCCGAAGCGGCCGCTCTGCGCGCCGTCCAGCTGGACAGCGATAGCTACACGGGTGAGTACATCCTGGGCTTCCTCCGTTCGCAGGATGAGCAGTGGGAGAAGGCCGTGGCCCACCTGCGCCGTGCCAATCAACTCCGCTCCAACAACTCCGAGATTCTCCGCTGCCTCGGCTGGGCGCTCTTCCACTCCGGCCAGCGCGCACAGGGCATCGTCACGCTCGAGCGCGCACTCAACCTGGATTCCGAATCTCCGCTCACGCTCTGCGATCTCGGTGTCACCTACCTGGAGACCCGCGACTTTCCCCGTGCCAAGGCATTGTTCCAGCGCTCCCTCGATCTGGACCCCGAAAACGAGCGTGCCCGCGAGTGCATGGAGGCCATCAAGAAGCTCGCGCTGAGTCCGGGCTCGAAAGTGGCACAGAAGTAACAGCGGTTCAGTCCTTGTTATCTGTGTAGAGTGTTTTATAGTGCTTCCAGTGTCTTTGACATCACCGTCTTCACTTTAGGAGTCTCTTTCATGAGACGTACTCCAAAAACCGCTCCAGGGAAGCAGCCAAAGAAAAGCGGAGTCCAAAAAATTCGGCTCGCTCCAGGCGTGGCCATGCTGCGCTTTCGCCGCGAACCCTCTGAAAAAGTGCAGAGCGGGGTCCAAAAGATTCCACTCGCACCAGGTGTTTCGATGTTGCGGTTCCGTCGCACGTCCCGAAAAAGGACGCGCGCACAACAGTAAGACAGTGGATTCGATCCTTCGTGATCGGAACTCCGGGGCCGCAAGGCCCTTTTTTTCAGTATGTTCATTTCCCATCAGGGCATAAAGACCGCCGTCTGTTGAGTGAACCCTGCAGACGATCTGCGTACACTTTGCCGGTGCTCATCGAAACAGTTGTTCTCCGCCGGGGAATCAAGAGGGGAGTGACCACACTCTCGCGTGACCGCGGGTGGTTCACAGGGTTTTTGGCGATGACGGGGGTCTTTCTGCTCGCACAGATCGTCGTGCTGCTCTTGATCGGCCTGCAGGCAGGCACTGCGCTCCTTGCCGACGGCGGTGCGCTGCGTCTCGAAATTCTGCAGACCGCTTCACCGCAGTCTCTGCAGGAATTCTTCGTTGCCGCCAAAGACCAGCCCATGGTGGAGAACGTCGAGTACATCACGCGCGAACAGGCATACGAGCGCGAGCGCACGCGGTCGCCCGATCTCATCGGCTTCCTGGAGCAGTTCGGCATCGAGAACCCGTTCCCGGATACCGTCTCCGTCAGCCTCTCCTCACTTGATGCATACGAGGACTTTGCCGCATTTGTCCGTCAGCCCGAGTGGAGCCGCGTTGTGGATGTGTCGTCACTCTCCTCCGTCAGCGATCAGGAACGCGAGATCCGCGAGATGCGCTCGCTCGCCGGAGCGGTGCGGGGTCTCACCGGGTTTATGGGCCTGCTGCTGCTCATCACCTGCGTTGCCGTCGTCACTGAGTACGTGCGCCGCAGGGCCGCCGCCCGCAGCGATGAGATCATCGTGGAGCGCGTGGCCGGTGCGCCGACCTCGGCCATCCTGCTGCCGTTCATTGCAGAATCGTCCATTCTCCTCCTCGCCGCCGGGTTCATCGCCGGCGTGATCGCACTGGCATTCACGCTCCTCATCCCCGCGTTTATCCCGTCTCTCTCTGCAGGGGGAATGCTTGCGGGTCTCGGGAGCGCCGCCACGCACCTCTTCTGGGTGTCGCTCCTGCCTCTGATGCTCCTCGAGATCATCGCCGCGGTGCTCCTGGCAACGCTCGGCTCCTGGCTCGCGGTGAAAGCGGTGATGCGGACGGTGTAAGGGGGAGCCGGTCGTCGCTTACTCATCTATGTCTATGGGCAGTTTTTTCCAGTCCAAGTCGTCATAGAGGGTTCGTGCCTCTTCACAAAGCTTCTTCACATATTTCGATGCAAAACTGTTCGGATCGTCGAGCTCATCCCAAATGCGTTTCTGGGCAGTGTCGTCCAGTCTGCCCGCGCAGTAGGCCTCCATTTCTTCAGAAGTCGTCATTGCTGAAGCATGAGTACCCGGAGTAAAAAGTCAATCATAAGGACATTCAAAGCAAAAGAATGGATTCGGGTTTAGACTGCCGACGTGTCCCGCAGCCGTTCACTCTCGGCACTGATCCTGCGCGCGTACGACGTGGGGGAGGCGGACCGTTTTTGTATTCTGCTGACGCGCGAGGAGGGGAGGATCACCGCGCGTGCGCCGGGGGTGCGCCGGATCACGAGCCGCATGGGAGCCTCGCTGACGCCCTTTTCCGAAGTGAAAGTCCAGATTCGCGAGTCCTCGGCGGGCAACATCATCGCCGGTGCGCAGCGCGTGGAAGACAGCGAGATGCTGGCGCTCTCCGCCTTTGCAGACGCCAGCGAAGGGATCGAGCTTCTGCTCCGGCTTCTGCAGGACGGTGAACCGGTCGAAGAGGTGTTCACGCTCACGATGGAATTCCTCAGCGCCTGTCGTCTCTCGGTCCCGCAGAGCCCCGTGCGCTTCGGATTCAAGCTCCTCTCGCTGCTCGGCCTGCTCCCCGCCGCCGAACATTCGCGCAGGTTGCAGGCGCTCAGTGAGGAAGACGAACTATTTTTGCGTGCGCTCCGTGATGATAACGCTTCGATCCTCTGGCATCCGGAGCCGCTCAGCCCGCGTCTGATCTCGCTCTTCCGGATCCTCGTGCATGATCACCTGACGACGCCCTTGAAAGCGCCGGGGGTGAGTGCGCAGTTATAAGGCGCAGGGGAAAAAGGGACAAAAGGGTGAAAAGGGATAAAAGGATTCGTTGTTACCCTTTTTCCCGTTTTTACCCTTTTACCCCTCAGAACACCCTCGGAGGTTCGGCAGTATTAATATCCGTAGGAACTGCGTTCGGATCTTCACCCCCCACTTCGTAGAACAACGGTCGTGCTTCGTAGATGGAGAGCACGGGTTCCACTTTCTCTTCCCCCTGAGGGGTCGTGCGGAAGCGGTACCAGAGAGCGGTCATGCCCGGGTGGCGGTCGCCCACTTTGCGGCGTTCGCCGGGCGGGAGTTCTGTTGTATAGACCGTCCTGTCCGGCGGGGCGGCTTTTGTACCAAGGATCAGCGGTCCCCAGACCTCGCTCTTGCGGTTATCCTTTGTCCCGTAGTAGATGAAGTATGCCTTATCATTTTCCTGATAGGTCTGGATGAGGAGGGCTCCCGGGCTGTCATTGCGGAACTTCATATCCACGGCTCCCGGGTACACCGTGGCGTCCGAGCCCTGCGGGCCGTAATAGCCGACGGCGTAGCTGTGGTTGCGGCGTTCCACGATGGGAAAGCCGTACTCCCAGATGCCGCGGTAGGCGGTGCTGCTCACCTGGCAGAGGCCACCACCGTAGTCGGGCTCGGTCTTGTCGCCTTTGATCACGAGTTCCCTGCGGTAGCCCGTGGAGCCGTCGACACGGCCCAGGATCTCATTGAAGGAGAAGACCGTGTCTTTGGGGATCAGGTGCCCGTTGAAGCGGTTGAGGCCGACCGTGATGTTGTGTCTGCGGTTGACGGGGGAGCCGCGGAAATCGGATTCACCCACGGTCACCACTTCCCGGATGCCCTGTGCCGTGAGCTCGGGGTCGTTCACGGTGATCTGAGGCTGCGTTTCGATGACGGGGATCTGCACGGCGGTCACGCCCTGCTCAAGCGCAAGGACCGTGAGTGACACGGCCTGATCCAGATCGACGGTTCTTCCAGGAAGGCCGATGCCCTCAAAGGCGATCTTCCCCTCGAGATCTTTGGAGATCACCACATTGCCAGCTTTCCGGTCGAGTTTCCCGGAGAGATTGATCTCGAGTGTGCGGCGGATGGCGGCGCGGTTCCATTCGGTCCTCGTCACCACCTCCACGCCCGCCGGGATCGCCGGGATCGTATCGCCATCCACTTTGGCCGAGGCCGGGGGATCGATCTCTTTGCCATTCACGATCCACCTGGTCACCGTGCCACGCCACGCGGGGTAGGAAACCGGATCCAAGCGGACGATGTGGTGCAGGTGCTGGTAGGTGATCATCGCAGCATCGGCGGTTCCCGCAGCTAAAAGCCACAGAAAGACGGTCGAGGCGCTGAGGAGGGCAAGGCGGTGACGCACGATGTGAGTGTATCGGAAATTCTAAAACCCAAGCACTAAATCCTAAAACTCCTGGAGATTTTTCAGAACGGCAGCGTCGGGTTGCTCCGGTGCATCGGCGGAACTATGCGTCTCGGAGCCGGATGAGTATCAAGCGCCTTGTTCACGAGTGCGTCTGCGCGGTGATTATCGCCGCGTGGGATGTGACGGAACACGACGTCGGGGAAGCTCATGGAGAGCTCGCGGATCTCCTCCAGATAGGGCTGGAGGGTGGGCATCTTCACTTTGTATTCCCCGTTCACCTGTTTCACCACGAGCTCCGAATCCAGGTGGCAGATTAATCTGTTCGGCTGATATTTCTGCGCAAGCTTTAGGCCTTCCACGAGCGCCCGGTACTCGGCGATGTTGTTGGTCTCGATGCCGATCCTGAGCGCCAGCTCCTCGAGCGTTTCCCCCTGGGCCGGGTCCTCCAATACGCAGCCGATGGCAGCCTCGCCGGGGTTGCCGCGTGAGCCGCCGTCGGTGAAGAGGTGGAGCGTCCCTCCCACCTGATCGGGCAGTTCGTCGGAGAGTTCCGTGCCGCGGGAGAGTGCCTCCTCAATCGCGTCCGCCACAAAGCGCTCCCTGTCCCGTGCGCGGGGGAAGATCTCCTGCAGGCGGCGTTCGAGGGAGAGGGGGAGCTTGAGCATCCGGAGAATTGATAATGAATAATGGAGAATTGATAATTACGACGCTTTAGATGTTTTGAGAATAGCGGTTAGAATTTTCATCAATTCTTCACAATCCCGAAGTAATTGTATCGTTTCCGACTCGTCGGCTATTCCACTCTTTCCAATCAGCCGAAGCCAATAGTGTGTTTCGTACGCCTCTTTCAGGGAAATGGATAATTTTGCAATAAAGTCACCTCTGCTTTGTCCTTGGCTAGCTTCTTCAACATTTGCACCAATACTCGATCCCGATTTCATCAGTTGTTTTGTCACAACGTATTCCTTCTCTCTTTTTTGTACCATGATGCAGAAGCGCACGATCTCAGTAGCGAAGACAAAACTCTTCTCCCGGATCGGATTCTCCTTCTGCATACCGGCTATTATCAATTATCTATTATCAATTATCAATTAGTGTCAGCAATCGCAGTTTCCCCCACAGGCACATGCAGTCGCCTGTGCGTCTTCGGGTAAGTCCAGTTTGAAGCGCTCGTTGCGGAAATCGATTGTTGCACCGCCGATTCTCTGGAGCGTCATCGCCGACGCAAAGAGGCGGATCTCCGGTGCGTCGGGGTGGAAGAAGATCTTTTCGTCACCTTCCGGTTCGGCGCGGAACTCCATGCAAAATCCTCCCGTACCGTCGACGGTCACCACCAGACCTTCGCCGGTCTTTCCTTCAGAATCGGCAATATCGCCGATCGCCTTGGCTGCGGGCAACGTGAGCGTGATCGTCTGCGGGCGTGCGGGCATCTCCTTGAGCGCGTCATTCAAATCCTCCACCAGTGCCTCGATATCCTCATCGCTGAACCCGTGTCCGTAGCAGCCCTGCTCGAGCGTCTCGTACGTGCTCCCGGCACAACCCGTGCAGTGCAGCCCGTACTCGGAGAGCACGTGTTTGGCGGGCGGGCAGAGAGTCACGATGTCGGAAATCGACGTGGAGCGCTCGAAGGCCATCGAAGAGGGAGGGCTCGCGGGGGTCATTCACGCACAGTATAGAGGCTTTTTGGCTCAGCTGCTGCGGAATTCCGGTATTTTTTCTTGAGCGCACCGCCGATCCGCTATGCTGATCGCCGTGAAGAGTTGGCTCCAGACCGCAGGCATCGCTTTCCTGACCCTCATCGTGGGGTGGCAGCTGGGCGCAGGCTCCGAGCAGCGCCGCCTGATTGAGAACGGGTTCACGCAGGTGGATGTCCCGCAGGATGTCCCGAGTACGGGCAGCGGCTGGGTGTCCCTGGACCCGAAGAACGAGGCCGATATCAGCCAGGTGTGGAGGGTCTGGAATCTTCTCCTGGAGCACTACATCGATCCCGACAAGCTCCAGACCGACAAGCTGGTGCAGGGTGCCGCAGCGGGATTGGTCCGGGCTGTGGATGACCCGTACACGGTGCTGATGGACCCGGTGCAGAATACGGAATTCCGCGACAGCCTGGCGGGGAATCTGGAAGGCATCGGTGCGGAGCTCGTGCAGCGCGAGGAGCTGATCGTGGTCGTTGCGCCCATCAAAGGTTCACCCGCGCAACGTGCGGGATTGATGCCCGATGATGTGATTGTTTCTGTGAACGGTGAAACGACTGAAGGACTCAATCTCAATGAGACCGTCAGCCGCATCCGCGGACCCAAGGGGACGAGAGTCACGCTGGAAATCGCGCGAGAGAAAGCGCCCGATCTCATCACGATGGAGATCGTGCGCGACCAGATCCACGTGCCGAGCGTGGAATCCAAGACGATCAAAGGGAAGAACGGCGATATCGGTTACGTGGCGCTCAACCAGTTCGGCGATTCGTCCATCAACGAGCTGCGCGAGGAATTCCAGAATTTCAAGGAAGCCGGTGTGACAGCTTTCATTCTTGATCTGCGCTTCAACGGCGGCGGATACCTGGAGGGTGCGATTGAACTCGTCTCGATGTTCCAGAAGGACGGCAAAGTGGTCTCCGTGCAGCACCGCAAGGGCGAGCCGGAAAATCACTTTGTGAACGGCCGACCCCTCTATCCGGATATTCCGCTCGCGATCCTCGTGAACCAGGGGACCGCCAGCGCCTCCGAGATCACGGCCGGCGCGCTGCAGGACCACAAGCGCGCGGTGATCATCGGCAAGACCACGTTCGGCAAGGGCACGGTGCAGGAGGTGATCGATCTGCCGGACGGCAGCAGTCTGCGCGTCACGGTTGCCCGCTGGCTCACGCCCAACGGTAAAGATCTTGGCAAGGAGGGCGTGCACCCGGATATCGATCTGGACCGCACGCAGGACGATATCAAAGCTAACAAAGATCCCCAGCTGGATGCGGCAGTAGAATGGATTAATGGTGGGTCGAAGATTCCTGCGAGAACAGGAAGCGGAACCACTGTAAAAAACTAAAATCTAAATCCTAAAGAATAAAAACGTTTTAGGATTTAGTGCTTAGAATTTAGTCTTTAGTACGTAAAGAGCTCCTCGTTCTTAAAGAACCTCTTCACTTCCGTTTCTGCCGTCTCAGGACTGTCTGACGCATGTGCCACGTTGACCATCTGGTCCACGCCGAACTCTGCCCGCAGCGTTCCCGGTGCGGCCTTGCGGCTGTCGGTGACGCCGAGCATATCGCGCATCTTGGCAACCACATCGTCTCCTTCAATCACCATCGCGATCACCGGTACGGAACCCATGAAGGTTTCCACCTCGGGGTAGAAGGGCTTACTGGCGATGTGCGCGTAGTGCTCCTTCAGGATCTCCGGGGTGAGCCGGATCATCTTGCAGCCGCGGATACTAAACCCCGCGTCTTCAAAGCGCGTGATCACTTTCCCGACGAACTTCTTACTGACGGTATCGGGCTTGAGGAGGATGAGAGTGCGTTGCATACAGACCAAGAATAGCGTGAAATTTCCTTCTATAAAAGCCCCTATTGATAGGTAACCGAAGAAACCAACGCAACCAAAGCAACCGAGGACCCTTGGTTCCTTTGGTTACTTCGGTTCCCTTGGTTGCCTTAGGAAAGCAGTTTCATCAACCCTTCCTCCGTCTGCCCCTTCCCAATCACCACCAGACGCAGCTGGTCGCGCTTGAGGAGCTCCGTGGCGACGCGGTTTACCTGTGCGAGGGTCACTTTGTCCATCTCCGCGAGGTACTCCTCGACAGTCTTGGTCTTGGGGTAGAGGAGCTGCTGCTTGCCCACAAAGTGTGCGAGCTCTTCGCTGTCTTCCAGACCAAGCACCGTTTTGCCGCGGATGAACGCCTTGGCACGGGTGAGTTCCTCTTCCGTCACGCCGCCCTTTGCGACTTCGTCGTACTCGTGGATGATGCGGGTGATGGCTTCCTCCAGGCGGGACTGATCGACGCCCGCGCGGGTGGAGAACGAACCGGCATCCAGGTAGTTATCGGTCTCGGTCGCGATGTAGTAGCAGAGCCCGTGCGCCTCGCGGATGTTCAGGAACATCCTGGAACTCATGTTGCCCCCGAGGATCACTGCAAGCAGGCGCGAGGCCATGTAGTCCGGATGCAATGCCGAGACACCGGGGACACCGAGGACCAGGTGCGACTGCTCCGTGTTTTTATCGCGCAGGAACACCTGCTTGGGTCCGTAGGTCTTGAAGGCATCGAACTTCCTCTCCTGCGTGCCGCGGATGGGCGAGAAGAATTCCTCCGCGTAGGCCATGGCCTGCTTTGGCGTGATCTTCCCGGCGAATGCAATCACGAGGTTGCCGGCGGTGTAGAGCTCGTCGCGGTGCTTTTTAAAGTCGGCCTGCTGCACGGAGCGGATCACCTTCTCGGTGCCGATCGTGTCCCATCCCAGCGGATGATCGCCGTAGAGGAGCTCCTCAAAATCCCAGCCCGCGCGGTACATGGGCGTGTCCTGATACATGCGTTCCTCCTCCATGATCACGCCGCGTTCCTTCTCGATCTCCTCCTGCGGGAAGCTGGCGTGCAGGAGCATGTCGGAGATCACATCACACGCGAGCTCCGTCTGGTCTGCAGACACTTTGACGTAGTACCCGGCGTACTCCTTGCCCGTGAAGGCGTTGAAGTCGCCGCCCACGCCATCGATGGCCGCGCTCACCTCCTTGGTGTTTTTGTACTTCTTGCCGCCCTTGAAGAACATGTGCTCCAGGAAGTGGCTGATGCCGCGCTCGTCATTGGTTTCGTAGCGCGAGCCCGCACCTGCAAAGACCATCACGGTGACGGAAGCCGTTCCGTCGATGGGAGCGGTGAGGACGGGGAGGCCGGAGGGGAGGCGGTCGAGAGTGAACATGCCGCGAGTCTAATGGAGGCCAAGGGTCGTTGCGAGTAGGGAATAGGGAATAGTCATTCGGGAATAGGGGCAGGGAAGAAACAGGTATTCAAGAGGTTTAACGAGGTCCCTATTCCCTAATCACGATTCCCTGTTCCCTGGCTCAATACGGCAATAACATGCATTGACCGTCCCTTTTCCTTTCTGTAACCTCTCCCGGTCATGCTTGGTAAGTACCGATGGCGTCGCCGGCTCCGCAAACACGGTTTTCGAACCCGTTCGAAGACCAAAAAGGGTAAGCAGGTGCTCGCCCGCCGCCGCCGCCAGGGCCGTAAGGTGCTCACGGTGAGCCACAAGAAGAAGCACAAGAACCTGTGAACCGGTGGAAGGTTCGACCCTTCCGCAGCGATTGGCGAATCGCTGCTGCGGGTCATCATTGATGGTGCTATGCTTTTCCGGTGATCGCCCAGCTCCACCGCATCAGCTCGATTGCCTTCTATGTCCTCGGCGGGACGTTCTTCCTGGCGTACCTCATGATGCGCAACGGCATCGCAGCCAACGCCTCTGCCACGTGGATGCAGGTGGCCGATCTGCCGTTTGCGCTCGCTGCCCTCGCCTTCGGCGGTCTCAGTTTTTACCGGAGCCTCACCCCCGGCAAAGATTCAAAATCGCTCGCTTTGGGCATTGGCCTTCCGCTCGCCGCTTTTTTCCTGTTGTTATTGGTTCTGAATTTTTGGGGTTGAAAACATCTCATCGAAGAATATTCCGGCGGGTCGGAGACCCGCCCCTGTCATTCACAATATTTTTTCATTTTGCCGAAGGGCGGGTCTCCGACCCGCCTGTGATTGCCTCTAATATCTGACTTCAGTCTCCGAATGCCCGGCATCGATATTTGCTTTGCGTGCCAGTAAAAACAGATAGTCGCTTAACCGGTTGAGGAAGATCCCCACCTGGTCGTTCACAGCTTCCTCGCGCTTGAGCGTCACCACTTCGCGTTCGGCCCTTCGACAGACCGTGCGTGCCAGATGCAGAGTCGCGCTGATGCGGGTCCCGCCCGGGAGCAGGAACTTGGTCTGCGCGGGGAGTGTGGATTCAATCGCCGTGACGCGCGCCTCCAGATCTTTCACGTGGCTGTCTTCGATCCGGTTTGTCCGGCTCTTGGCATCGAGCGGGGTCGCCAGGTCCGCCCCCACACGGAAGAGCAGGTGCTGGAGGTGATTCAGATCATCACGCAGCGGCACCGGTGTCTCGGGCTCTGCTGCCGCAAGGCCCAGGAAACCGTTGAGTTCGTCCACCGCACCCACGGCACGGATCCGGGGGTGATCTTTGGGGACGCGCCTGCCGCCGTAGAGGCCGGTCTCACCCTTGTCGCCGCCTTTGGTGACGATAGAAGTCACGACAGCAGTGTACCCAAGGGTGGGTACCCATGTCTGGCAGAAACCGGCGGGTCAGAAGACCCGCCCCGTGATCAGTGGTTAGAGGTTTGCAGCCTTAAGGACCTTGTCATGGGCCTTCTTGGCCTCGTCCTCGGTGAGGGTGCGGTCGTCTGCGCGGTAGGTGAAGCGCAGGGTGAGCGAGTACTCGCCTGCGGGGTGCGGCTTGCCCGAATAGAGGTCGATCACCTCTACGCTCTCGAGGAGCGGGTCGGCATCGCGGAGGTTACGGATCATCGGTCCCGCCTGCTCGCGGTGGCTGAGGGTGTGGGTGACGTCGTACGTGACAGCCGGGAACGCGGGGACCCCCCTGGCGACGAGTGTCTGATGGGGGAGGGAGAGCAGGGAGGTGACATCGATCGTGGCGATGGCCGCGCGGCCGCGGATATCGAAGGCGGTGCTCACGGAGGGGTGCACTTCGTACAGAGTGCCGATACGCAGCTGCGGGGCGGATGCCTCGTTGCCTTTGCGTGCGGTGTGGACAAACAGTTCCGCAGAGCGTCCGGGGTGGGCCGCACCGCCGCCTTTCACCGCCGAGACATCGATGTGCAGGCCCAAGGATGCTAGAGCATCGGTCACGTCTCTCTTGAGGAGCAGGAGCGGCTCCTGCTTCACATCATCATTGGCCGTGCGCAGATCGGCGAGCAGGAGCGAGAGCTCCAGATGCTCAGGCTTTCCTTTGGTGAAGACGGCTGCGAGGTGGAAGGTCTTGAGCCGGTCGCCGGCATTCAGGATGTTGCGCTGCGCATGCTCGAGCAGTGAGGGCACGGTGGAGGTGTGGAGAACCGCCCACTCTTCGCTCAGCGGGTTCACAATGGAGACTGCTTGTTCGGGATCAAACCCCGAGCGCTTCAGGAGTGCCTTGGAGGTGAGGGAGAGCGGCACAAGCTCCGTGTAGCCGAGGAGTTTGAGAGCATCACGCAGGGTGTGTGTGCGTTCCTCGCGCTCAGCGGGCTTGAGTAGAGCTACAGGCATCGCGGCCGGAATGGAGTCGTACCCGAGCACGCGGCCGATCTCCTCCACCAGGTCTTCGGGGATGCGCATGTCGCCCAGGCGGTGTGGGGGCACGGTCACCTTCAGGATTGCTGATTGCAAATTGCTAATTCCTAATTTCTTTCCCTTTTCCACCTTCACTGCAAAGCCCAGGACTTCGAGTGCGTGTACTGCCTTCTTGGGATCGATTTCCATGCCGAGCACGCGCTCTGCTTTCTCCAGCGTGATCTCGATATCGCGTGTCTTATCTTCCGTGCCGACATCTTCCAGTTTGGAGACCACCTTCGCGCCCGGGACGAGCTCCAAAAAGAGTTCCACCGCACGCTCAAGTCCGCGCAGGGCCGCCTCGCGGGGCACACCTTTCTCATACGTCGTCGCAGCGTCCGTGCGCTGGCCGGTGGCGATCACGGTTTTACGGATAGAAGACGGATCGGGGATCGGTGCATGCAGATAAATCCTGCGCGTCGAATCCTTGGTGGAGCTCCGGAGTCCTCCCATGATGCCGAGGAGATCGAAAATACCGGCGTCGTCACTGAGCACGACTGCATCTTTGGGGAGCGCGAACTCTTTGCCATCCAGTGTCGTGATCTTCTCCCCCTTGTCCGCCGTGCGGGCGTGGATATCGCCTTTGATGTCATCGGCATCGAACGCGTGCAGCGGCATGCCTTGCTCCATCATCACGTAGTTGGTGATATCGATCGGCAGGTTGAGGCTGCGCCAGCCGGTGGCGGCAAGCCTGTCGCGCATCCACTTGGGCGTCTCACCGAGGGCGCTGATCTCGAGCGTCACCGCGCAGTAGCGGGGCACGAGTTCCTTGCGATCGATGATGCAGCGGAAGGGGAGGGGCTTCGTCGTGTATTTGATTTTTAAATTGCCACGGCGGGTCGGAGACCCGCCCCGAGAGTTTTTCCACTTGCCCAGCCCGAGCGCCACAAACTCGCGGGCAAAGCCCACGTGCGAAAAGAGGTCCGCGCGGTGCGTGATGGCATGGTTATCGATGTGCAGGACCACGTCACCGAGGCCCAGGTATTCCTTCAGCGGCTGCCCCACGCCGTCATCCCCGTTTCCCAGGTCCACAATCGGACGCTCACCGTCTTCGGGCTTGGCCTTGAAGCGCTCACCCAGATCCAGCTCCTCGGCGGCGCAGATCATGCCGGAGCTGTCCTCCCCGCGGATCTTGGCGCGCGTCAGCGTGACCATTTCATCGCCGTGCCAGCGGACGCGTGCGCCCACGTGGGCGAATGCCACGCGCATACCCTCGCGCAGGTTTGTTCCTCCGCACACCACATTCTTCACTCCATCGTCTGTTGTCACTTCACAGACTGAGAGACGGTCGGCATTGGGGTGCTTGCGTATGGTCAGTACTTTCCCCACACAGCAGTGATCGAGGAGTGCGCCCTGGATTTCCAGGTCATCGACTTCCGCAACACCTGCGGTGATGCGCCGGGCGATCTCCTGCGGGTCACTCACCGTGAGATCGACGAAATCCGATAGCCAGTTGAGAGAAATCTTCATGCGCTGCGAGTATAGGGATTTTCGCCATTCGCAACCAGCATCAACGCGATGTTGGTCCCCAAAACCGGCAGTATTCCGCATCGCAGTCTTGCCTGTTCGTCCATCGTCTTTTGGAATGACGCTTGATACGATTGCTCTCCGGATCTTCCCTCCATTCTCCATGTTCTTCGTTCACGCCAAGAAGACAGCGACGGATCCGGGCACGCTCGCCGTGCAGATCATCGTCTGTGCACTTCTCTTCCTCTGTTCGCTCGCGTCACTCGTGGGCGTCGTTCTCTCCCATGTCGACGTGTCCCAGGGCACGCTCAGCTTCGGCACGTCCGCGGGCTCACTTTCCATCATCGCGTTCGCCATCGCGGTGTCACTGTGGGCACACGGCATGAAGGCTCTCATGGCTATCCCGGAGCCGACTCCGAGCAAGAAGAAATAATTTCTGAGGAATCAGGGCCTCCCGCTCAGCGGGGGGTCTTTTTTCGTACAGATTTGTTAGGTTTCCTTTCTATCTTTCCTGTGGCTGACGTATCGAACCGGGCGTAATCCCGCGGCAGGATCTTGGCTCCCCGGGCATGCGCGGACGCTTTGATGAACTCGGCACCCAGGAAAAGGATCTGCGAAGAATAGTTCACCCACAGGAGCAGAATGATGATGGACGCGGCCACGCCGTAGGTCGCCGTGAAATCCTTCTGCGCCAGGTAGAACCCCAGGAGCAGTTTGCCGATGGTGAATAAGCTCGCGGTGATGGATGCGCCCACGAGCACGTCCCTCCACGGGATGCGGACATCGGGCAGGTATTTGTAGAGGAGAGCAAAGAGCGCGGTGATGAAGAGCAGCGAGAGCACGGCGTCCATGGCAGGCAGTGCCAGAGTGAGGCCCATGCCTCGCAGGGGGAGTGCATTCAATGTCACCGGAACAGCGGCGGACGCGAAGAGCGAGACGATCAGCAAAAAGCCGATGGTCAGGATCATGCCGAGCGAGAGAATCCGCTTGAGGACAAAGAGCCGCACGGCGCTTGCGGTGTGCCTGTGTTCCACTTTCCAGATACGGTTGAGGGCGTCCTGGAGGTTGATCATAAGTCCGCTGGCACCGGCAAGGAGGATGAGGATACCCAGTGTTGCCGCCAGCGGCGTGTGCGGAGATGCCTGCGACGCTTCCACCATGCCGCGCACCGCACGTCCGCCTTCCTCCCCCAGGAGCGACTGCGACTGCAGGAACACCGCCTGGCGCGCCTCGTTGATATCCAGCACCAGGCCCGCAACCGAGATCAGGAGGATCACGAGCGGAGCCAGCGCGAACACGGTGTAATAGGCCGTGGCCGCCGCCATCTGGCTGCAGCGGTCTTTACTCCATTCGCGGGCACTCTCCCTGATGATGTGCCATGGGGAATCCATGCGCATACGGGTGAAGACGGATCAGTCGGGTGTTTCTGTGAAAGACACTACCAGTGCGTATGTCCCGAATTTCTAGGCAGGGATGGGCAGCAATGGTCTTGCTGTATGCCAAAGTGGCGGAGAGGGAGGGATTCGAACCCTCGATAGTCTTGCGACTATACGCGCTTTCCAAGCGCGCGCACTAGGCCACTATGCGACCTCTCCGTGCGCGATACTCTGCCAGACGAACAGCCTCAGGTGAAGGCGTATTCACGCTTTCCGGAACGCGCTCACGACAAAAAAGCGACCACAGTTCTTTGCGGGTTAGATAGTCCTCCCTTCCTGCAGGCGCTTGGCCAGCGTGCGGAGGTAGGCGGTGGAGACCTTCATGGTCTTGAAGGTGCCCGTGGCAGGGTCAAACACGCGCTTCTTCTGGATGTTTGCCTTCCAGGTGCGGCGGGTGTGACGCATGGAATGGCTGCGGGTGTTCCCGAAGCTCGTCTTCTTGCCGGTCTTGACGCACATGCGTGCCATGAGCCGGGGGAGAGTAAAGGGGTTTGCGGCCTGAGTCAATTCGACTTTGCCTGTTTTGGGCCTGTCTCCACGGCTTTTTGAAGCCCAAAGGGCGGGAAAACGGTATGGTGGACGCATGACCCAGCTGTTCCACCCCATCGCGATCCTAGCCATCCTTGTGGCTCTCACTGTGCACGAATGGGCGCATGCCTATACCGCCACCCGCCTGGGGGACCCCACTCCGGCAAACCAGGGCCGCCTGACACTCAACCCCATCGCGCACCTCGACCCGCTCGGAGCACTCCTCTTTTTATTCGCAGGATTCGGGTGGGCAAAGCCGGTGCCGATCAACCCCGGTTACTTCCGGAACTACAAGTTCGGGGTACTTCTCACCGCCGCCGCCGGTCCGTTCAGTAATCTCATTCTGGCCTTCCTCGCGTTCCTTGTTCTTGTGCTCCTCGGTGATGCGTCGGTCTCCGTGTGGGGCTTGCTCTCTGCGCCTACCGGCAGTTCCATCGTCGAGACGTTCTTTATCCAGTTCGCTGCGTACTCGCTCTTCACGAACCTCGGGCTCATGGCCTTTAACCTCCTGCCCGTCGGTCCGCTTGATGGCTCCAAGGTGCTGGAGGCATTCATTCCTCTCAATCTGCAGGAAGGCTACGACAACTACCTGCGCGTGGGTCCGTACGTTCTCCTGGCGCTCCTTCTCTCCGATCGCCTCATCGGGGTCAATCTCCTTGGCGGCTGGATGATGTGGATGATGGAGTGGGTGCTCAGGGGGTTTGCGCTCGTGATTCCGTTCTGAAAAAGACACTGCCTGCAATCCGCAGTCCTTTTGTTGTAATGATTATTCCTGTTTTGTCTCCGCGGATGACTGGCCAGGATTGCAAAGAAGCTTATCGGTCAGCTTTTGCATGAGAGTCGCATATACGGCTGCCCGCACAAATATATTCATTGCAGCCAGCTCCGCCCCTTCCGGAGTGCACTTCTCTTTCTCCTTGTCTATAAGCTGTTTCGCAGCTTCCTTCGCGAGATTTTTTGCAATCAGATAGCGCATTCTTTGTGAAAAATTTTCCGGCACAGCGATATCGCCGAAACGCAGCGTGTCCGATGCAGAGAACATGCCAGCAACCGCATCATCCAGATTTACCTCTTCGAGTGCTTCGGTAAAATCAGCTTCTCTTGCATCTTTATATTCTCCCGACACATTGATAACAGTTTTCGCACGTTCAATCGTGGTGTTATCAGCACTCTCCGCCAGTTTTTCTGCCAGTATATCAGGGCTGCTCATATTGAGCATAATATGATATTTTAATAATTTTGTCAATTTACCATTTTTCTTGAAAAGATAGAGCCGCCCACGACCCGCCTCCGTCCGCTGCGGCGGACTTCGGACGGGCAGGGAATTGAACTCGTGACCCGTATATTCAAATGGAGCCGCCCACGAGAATTGAACTCGTGACCCCTTCCTTACCATGGAAGTGCTCTACCTCTGAGCTAGGGCGGCCTAATTTCATGAAAGAAAAACCTACGGTTTTCCTCTCATGGGCTCTCCTTTCCCTAAGGGGTGTCCTCAGAGACGGGGCCCACGAGACCCGTCTCTTCGGACGGGCTTCTCTTCATTCTATAAAGAGCCCGCGTAGGGTAACAGTCGTTTTGCCCTGTCACAAGGCTCCACCCACCGTTTCTGTCCATCCTTGGGGTGCCTCCCCGCGGGCGGCACGCAGTGTGTTTTTGAGCGTGTGCAGGCAGAGGTACGCACATTTAAAGCGCCGCGGCCCGATGGGAACATTCAAGAGTTTGTCGATATCCTCCCGGCTCAGCGCCTCCGTGTCTTTCGCCGATTTTCCGACCAGTTCTTCGGACAAGATCGACATGCCTGCCTGGCTGATGGCACAGCCCGTGCCCTCCCAGCTGAGACCCGTGATCGTCCCGTCTTCCATCTTCAGCCTGAGCGTCACTTCGTCCCCGCAGCTGAGGTTCACTTCCCGGTGTTCCACAGTGGCACCAGACAACGGCTCCTTCCCCCGGGGGTGGCGGTAGTGATCGAGGATGTTTTCGGCGTAGAGATCCATCGTGTTCAGTATAAAGGAAAACGCGGAGTTTTGTGTACATAAAGAGAAAAATAAGCTATAATATATTCATACTATGAATGAACCAGAAGCCTCCCATATTGATGAATTTGTGAATTTCGACACGCCTCCGGATGAGGGTGATTTTCCGAAGACGGATCCGAATCTTGCGATCCAGATCCCCGTGGTTGAGCAGGCTCGCAATGCGTTCACGACGGTTTTGACGGACATGATTGCCGACTTGCAGCTCCTGCGTTTTGCGGTGGCACGTGACCGTGTAGGCACGGTGATTCCCGCCCTGTCACTCATGCATGGAACGGTGACAGCGGAACGGGACAGGCAAACGATCACACGTTATCAGTTGCTTCTTCAAAAAGTATGCAATGTGCTCCAGAACCTTGAGGATACAAGGACTTTGCAGAACTCAGGCAAATTGACGGACGAGCAGCGCAAAGATGTGAAAAAGATGCTTGATTGGGCGCAGAAGGATTCGATTGCCCTTCAGTCGCAAGATCAGACGGGACTCCCCGATGAGTTCGACGATTTTCTGACGGTGCTTCACCGTGTCCTCGTTCCGCAATTCGAGGCTTCAATCAAGAAGCGAAATCCGGTCATCGACGGAAAGTTGCGTGTCATGCAGAAGTTGCGATCCGCACTGCACATCAAGTTCTGAGTTTTTCAGACGCTTTCACAATGGCATCGAGTGCCGCATCAATCTCTTTTTCCGTGTTGTAGGGGGCAACGGAGAGACGGGTGGATGCCTTGATGCCGAGCCGGTCGTGGAGCGGCTGTGCGCAGTGATGACCGGCGCGCAGGCAGATACCCTGTCTGCCGATGATCTCGGTGAGGTCATGCGGATGCACACGCTCGATGACAAAGCTGATACAGCCAACTGCGTGTTCAGGGTCACCAAGGAGTGTCAGCCCCGGAATCTCTTTCATTCCTTCGATCGCACGGTCGAGGAGCGCACGTTCATGGTTGCCGACCGCTTTGCGATCAAGCGACTGCAGCCACGTGAGCGCTGCCGCGAGGCCTGCGGCTTCGGCAATAGGCTGTGTGCCTGCCTCAAAGCGGTGTGGGATATCGGCGGGCAAAAAGCCCTGCTGTGTCACCTGCTGGATCATCTGCCCGCCACCGAGGAACGGGGGCATCGTTCTAAGGATCTCTTGTTTTCCGTACAGCACACCGATGCCGAGCGACCCGAAGACTTTGTGCCCGGAGAACACAAGGAAGTCGCAGTTCATCTTCTGCACATCAACCGCTTCGTGTGCGATCAGCTGCGCGGCGTCCACGAGCACTTTCGCACCCGCCTCGTGTGCCAGATCGATGATGTCTTCCACGGGTGGTCGCACGCCGAGGACGTTGCTGAGCCCGGTGATCGCCACGAGCTTGATCGATCCGGCGGCAAGCGTGCGGCGCAGGCCTTCCAGATCGATCGCACCCGCGTCATCAATCTCGATCCAATCCAGTTCGAGTCCGCGCTCTTCTTTGAGCTGCAGCCACGACACGATGTTGCTGTGGTGTTCGAGCAGCGACACGGCGATACCGTTGCCTCGTTCCAGTCTTGATCCCCACGAACGCGCAACGAGGTTGATGCCCTCGGTGGCATTGCGGGTGAAGACAATTTCTTCCGGTGACGCGCTCAGCAACTGTGCGACCGTCTTCCGCGCCCCCTCCAGGACTTCCGTCGCGCGCTCGGCAAGGACGTGCATGCCGCGGTGCGCATTGCCGTTCTGTTCACGGTAGAAGGTGTCCATCACCTCCAGGACGGCTTTGGGCTTTTGGGCCGTCGCAGCGGAATCGAGGTAGACCAGCGGCTGCTTCCCGATTTTTTGGCTCAGGATGGGGAATTGCCGGCGGAGAATTATCGGATCGAACATGGACGGAGGAGTATAGCCCGTTTATGAGTATAAAGTATTACGTATTACGTATTATGCGTTGGAATTATATGGGTATGTCCTTCATATCCTCACCTTAATACTTGATACTTCATACTTCATACTTGCTTGGTTCAGCATCAGAAGAGATTCTGGTCTACACTTCTCCCCGTATGCAGCAGAAAACCGTTCAGATCCTGAGCATCACGCTCTTTATCGCCCTGCTCCTGTGGGGTGGGTTCACCGCCCTGTACTACCTGGGCACCACGTACCACTCGTATAACCTGCTCAACGACACAGGGTTCCAGATGCTTGCGAAAGCCTGCGGCGAAACCGATAACCTGTGCAGAGGGTTTGCGGCGTTCTTCCCGTTTATCATCCGCTCCATTGCGCGGCTTGCGCCGTTCGGTGCGTACGTCCTGATCTCACTCATCGCTTTTGCAACGTACTTCGGCTGGAAGTGGCTCTCCACCAATGAGGTCCGTTACGAGATCCGCTGGAAGCCGTGGAAGGCGCTCCTCCTCGTGATCGGACTGCTGTGGCTGATGTTCACGGTGATCACCTGGGGGCCGGAGCGCAACGAACAGTCGGTACGGTTCCTCGTGGAGCCGCGTGCCGACACGTATACCGTGAGCGAACAGGCGCTTGCTGAACTGCAGGCGGACTTCACCTCGTTTGAGGAGCGCGGGTGTCTGGAACTCGTCGGTGATACGGTCTCGGGTGCCAAAGCGTATCTGTTCCGTCACTCCTGTATTCAGGCGTCGTTTGTGACGCGTGTGCTGCCGCAGGTGCTCTTCGTCCTTGTGCTGCTCTTTGAGTTCCTCGTGCTCGGGCGCTTTCTGCTCTCGCTCCTCGGCATCCGCCGGTCCATGACCATGCAGACGGAGGCCATCTTCTCCGCAGCGCTCGGTGCGTGCGCGTGGATCGCGATCCTGTGGATGTTCGCCGTGCTCTATGCGTATCAGTCCATACTGGGGTGGGTGCTCATGGCCGGTGTCCCCGTGGTGCTCTACCGCCACTCGCTCTACTGGCTGAAATCGTTCATCCGTCACGAATGGACGAGCTCGCACGGTCCGCTCGATCTGCTGCCGTTCATCGTCTGGTTCCTCATCAGCTACACCGCGCTCGGGTTCATCAGTGTGGTGCGCCCCTTCCCCATCGGCTGGGACGATCTCGGCAGTTACCTTAACCGTCCGCACCTGCTTGTGAGCTACGGCAGATTCATTCCGTCCATGTCCGGGTTCGACTGGGCGTACCTCACATCACTGGGGTATCTGCTCTTCGGGTACAACAGCATCTTCGGCACCACGGCCTCGATGATGGTCAACTGGACGGCGGGTCTGATCGCCCTCCTTTCCGTCGTAGTCTTCACCCAGCACTTCCTGGGTCAGCGCCGGGGCTGGCTGGCCGCATCGCTCTACTACGCACTTCCGCTCGTCGGGCACTTCTCGTTTGCCGACATGAAGATCGATAACGCGGTGTTCGCGTTCGGCGCTCTTGCGATGCTCGCCACGCTCTGGGCGCTGTTGCCGAAGGATGGAGAAGAGGAGCAGGCCGATACACGCCGCTTCACCGATGTCCCCCGGCTCCTCCTGCTTGCAGGTGTGCTTGTGGGCTTTGCCATGGCCACCAAGATCACCGCGGCCATGGTGTTTCTGACGGTCTTCTCCCTTGTCCTCGGGCTCACGATGGGATCGTGGGCGTTTCTCGGTTCCATCGGCTTCTCGTTCCTCATCTTCGGCTGGATGGGTCAGCTGAATCCGGCAGAGGTCCTCGGGCGCATCACGGGGGGCATGGTCTCCGGCAGTGCCACAAGCATCTTCACCATGTTCTGCGCGCTCATCACCCTGGGGGGCATCGGCTACGCATGGTTCCGCCGCCCGCAGTCATCCGTCCGTGCCATCACGGCTGTGGTCGCACTCGGTATCGGTATCGCCATCGCCATGGGGCCGTGGATCATCAGGAACAACATCCTGCGCGGAAACCTCATCCCGCGTCTGGAGTTCGGTGCGCCGAATGATCTTGTCCCCAACATGCTCTACCGCAGCGGCCGCGAGAGCGTTGCCGATTACGGGCAGGACATCCGCGTGCTGCCGCCGGAACTGCGGCCGGATACAACGTTACCCGCCTGCACCTCCACAGGCGCACAGGAGGAGCTGGACCGTTACTGGGGTCACGACGGCGGCATTAGCCACTACCTGCTGCTCCCGTGGAGAACGGTGATGAACCTGGATTCCACCGGCTACTACGTCACCACGATGGCGGCGCTGCTCCTGTTCCCGCTCTTGCTCCTGCTCCCGTACTTCTGGACGCGTCAGGGCAGGTGGCTGCGCTGGCTCACCGGCGGCACGGCGCTGCTCATCGTCCAATGGATGTTCCTTGCAAACGGTATCCCCTGGTACGGCATCGGGATGTTCCTGGGATTGTGTATCGGACTCGAGGTACTCATCGCCAAGGCTCCGGATCTGTTCAGCCGCATCACGGGGTCGATCCTCATCGGTCTCTCGCTGCTCATGAGCGTCGGGTTCCGTCTGGGTCAGTTTGAACAGCAGCGCAACATGTACGAGTACCCCATGGGCAAGATCTCGGGCCCCGCGCTGCAGGAGATCACGGTTGCCAACTACGACGATATCGTCCGTCTGGTGGAGGAGCGCCGTCGCACCATGAAGGATAGGCCATATCTCTACCGCATCGGCACGTTCATCCCGTACTTCATCCCGCAGAACCTGGAAGCCATCGGCATGAACGATCACCAGCTCGATACCTTCAACTGTCTGTACGCGGAGCGCGACGCAGCTCTCACCGTACGGCGTCTGAAGGCGCTCGGGTTCAACGCGTTCATCCTGGATCTGAATACCGCCACCATCGAGGCCGATCCGCAGGGCTCGCTCCACAAAAAGGTTGAGCTCTTCCAGAATTTCGTCAACGATCCCGCTACCGGTCTGCAGGTGGTGCTCAATGACGGCAAAGGTGTCGCCTACATTCTGATCCCCTGATGCGTATCGTTGCGGTGATACCGGCGTACAACGAGGCCAAGCGCGTGGGTCCGGTCGTCACAGATGCCAGGAAGCATTGCGCGGAGGTGATTGTGGTGGATGACGGTTCCATCGATGACACGGCCGCCGTGGCCGTGCAGGCGGGGGCGACAGTCGTCCGTCATGCGCAGAACTGCGGTGCCGGGGCCGCCACCATGACGGGCATCGAGGCCGCACGGATGCTCAAGGCCGATGCCGTCATCACACTGGACGCCGACGGCCAGCACGATCCTGCCGATATCCCGCTGCTGCTCAAGCCCATCCTCACGGACACGGCAGATATCGCGTTTGCCAACCGTTTCGGCCCCCTCGTCGACGCTCGGGGCAAGCAGCGCAATCACATCCCGCTCATCCGCCGCGTCTTCAACGGGATCGGCAATATCGTCACGTTCGTCGCCACCGGCCGCTGGGTGAGCGACAGCCAGAGCGGCTTTAAGATCTTCGGTCCCAGGGCCCTCAGACAGGTGGACTTGCGCATGCGCGGGTTTGAGTTCTGCACGGAGATCGTCCGCGAGTCGGTACAGCACCGCTGGAGGATCGCCGAGGTGCCCACCAAGGTGCTCTACTCCGAGTACACGATGGCCAAGGGGCAGTCGTTTGCGAATGGGGTGAAGACGGCGTTGAAAATCCTCCTCCGGTCCTTTCTTCGCTAAAACAAGTTCTGGTGGGAAGGAATAACAGAGTACTGGAGTATCGGAATACTGGACGAACATTGCCTGCAGCCAGCTTCGGTATTCCAGTATTCCAGTATTCCAGTATTCTAGTTCCATGTCCCTCACCCCCTACCAGATCGTTGCGCCGCTGCTTTCCCTCCTTGCGGTGCTCTACGCATGGAACCTTGCTCTGCGCCGCAAGAAAACGCTGTGGGAGGTGATGCTCTGGACGCTCTTCTGGGGTGCGGTCGCGTTCATCGCGATCTGGCCGAACGCTCTCTCCTATCTCTCTGCCATTACGGGTATCGCGAGTCAGGAGAACGCGGTGATCGTCACGTTCTTAGGCATCCTCTTCTTCGTGATCTTCGCGCTCGTCATCCGTCTGGAAGAACTGGAGCAACGCCATGCCAAACTGGTGCGGCAGTTGGGGCTGCGGGAGGCTGGACTCGAAAAGAAAGGGAATAGGGAATAGTCATTAGGGAATAGGGCGCACGCGAGAATTGGGCGTATTCCAGTTTGCTAGTATTTCCCGATTCCCGAATAACGATTCCCTATTCCCGACCTTCTTGCACGGGTAGTCTTTTCCTGTGAAGACTATTCTTCTCATCAGCCCGTATTGGAAAGAGGAACATCGATGGATGGTCAGTTCTTACAAGCTGGCTGAACTCTGGCAGCGGATCGGGTACCGCGTTGTGGTTGTGTGCATGGGACCACAGACGTCGGTGGAGAGGGTGTCAGACACGCTCACGATCTACCGGAAGCGTGATCTCTTCCTGCCTGATCCCTGGAACTACGGCATCGCGATCGGGTTCACCGGGCTTGTCCGGAAAGTCATTCGCGAGGAAAAACCCGATCTCATTGTCTGCAACAAGATCCTCTTCTGGAGTTCGCTCTCGGTGATTCCGCTTGCGCTCTCCGGTCACAAAATTATTCTCCTTACCGATGCGCTCGTGGGCATGACGTGGTGGGGAAGAGGCTTGCTGTTCCGCCTGGCGTCGCGCGTGTACGCCTGGACGGCAGGGTGGCTCATTCTGGCGCTCTCGCACCGCTTCATCACGTTCCATCCGGAACCCGAAAAGCTGATGGCCTTCCTGGGCGTCAAAAAGAAATGGAGCGTGATCCCGACGGGTATCGATCCTCAGCCGTACGGGAGTGGTCAGCGGTCAGCGGTCAGCGGTCGCAACGTTACAGTCACATACATCGGGCGGTTGGAATCAGTGAAAGGGGTCGATGATTTCCTTGCCGCCGCGGCGGTCGTCAAAAAAGATCATCCGGAAGTCCGGTTCCGCGTCGTCGGGCTCGCGCCGGAGAACCACCCGCTGCGCGAGCGGTATGGGGAGATCGCCGAGTTTACGGGCCTGCGCCACGATGTTCCGGCACTTCTCGCGGAGACGGATATCTTTGTGATGCCCAGTTACAGCGAAGGCCTCAGCAATGCGATTATGGAAGCGATGAGCAGCGCCTGTGCCGTCATCGTCACCGACGTGGGCGGCAATCCGTTCCTGATCCAAAACGGTGTCTCCGGGTTCCTGTTTGCACCGGGGGACAGGGCGGCACTCGTTTCACATATCAGCCGCCTGATTGCCGATGCACCAAAGCGTATCGCACTGGGCCAAGCGGCACGCAAACGCATCGATGATGTCTTCAGCTGGGACAAAGTTGGACAGCGGTATGAGCAACTTTTTGCGGAGTTAGGGGGAGAAAAGCACTAAAAAGTTAGGTAGCCTACCTTCTTTTCCTGTATACGCCTTCACAGAAATCAGCTACGATTTTTCGGTGAAGCGCGTGGTGATCCTGTCGGCGTTTGTGAGCCCCTTCCGCAGCGGTGCGGAGGCCTGTGCGGAAGAGGTCGCCGTGCGTCTCTCCGATCAGTTCGAGGTCACCATCGTTACAGCCCGCCTGCACCGCGATCTCCCCCGCAGGGAAAAGCTCTCCGGGAAGGTGGACGTGTTCCGCATCGGGCTGGGTCTTCCCGTGGATAAGTGGCTCTACCCGTTTTTGGCACCGCTTGCCGTCCGGAGCCTCCGTCCTACCCTCGTGCATGCGATTCTCGAAACCTTTGCGGGAGCGGCGCTGCTCTGTACCCGCGCCATCTATCCCGCCGCCCGCCGCCTGCTGACCCTGCAGACCACGAATACCGATCTGCTGCGCACGCCCATCATCCGCAGTGCCCAGATGGTCACCGCCATCAGCGAGATCCTCGCCACCGATGCACGTAAGCGCGGCGCGAGGTCCGTCACCGTCATCCCGAACGGCATCGATGCGGCCGCAATCAAAGCCGCCGCGGGCAGATTCACGAAGGTGCCGAACCGGCTGCTCTTCGTCGGTCGTCTGGAACCGATGAAAGGCATTGATACGCTCCTCAAAGCCTTGGTGCTTCTGCCAAAGAACCGCGAATGGAAGCTCAGGATCGTGGGAGACGGTTCGCTGCGGAAGTCCCTGGAATCACTCGTCAAAGATCTCAAGATCGCCGACCGCGTCACGTTCACGGGCAGGCTGCGCGATGAACACCTGTGGCGGGAGTATGCGGAGGCGGAGATTTTCTGCGGGCTTTCCCGGAGCGAGGCGCTCGGGAATGTCTTTCTGGAAGCACAGGCTGCAGGCTGCGCCGTCGTGGCCACGCGTGTGGGCGGTATTCCCGAAATCGTGCTGGACGGTCAGACAGGAGTCCTCGTCGCCCCCGATAATCCGTCAGCGGCCGCTGCAGCCATCGACGGACTTCTTGGCAATCCTCCGTCCCGCCTCGCGTTTGCGGCTACGGGTAAGCGGTTCGCGGAGCGCTTCGACTGGAACGGCATTGCCGGTGCCTACGCGGAGCTCTGGCGGCAACTTTCTTGACTCCCGGACAAAAATCCGAAGAATAGCGCGGCTATGGCTCTCAACATTGGTTCCGCACATCTGCCCGTCGATCCCTGCCCCGCTTCCGTGGAACTGGGCGTCACTTCTCAGACATTGGAGCAGTCGTACAGGGCACATCTTGAGCGCGATGTGGATTTTCTGGCTGTCTCAGTCGATCTTGCGGCAACGCTCGGTATGCCCATTGATCAGGTCCGCAGTCATCTCGCAGCTGCATTGATCGAAAAGCGTGTACGGCGGTGATCACCGGGTCTTCCTCGAGCGCACGACTCCTGCCGCTTTGTAGAGGCTCTCAAAGGTGCCTGCATCGATCCAGTCGCTCGTGAGCATGGTCGCTTCCAGCTCGCCCTGCTCCAGGTACCAACGGCTCACATCGGTGATCTCCAGTTCACCGCGGGAGGAAGGCTTCATGTTTTTGATCACCTCAAAACATCGCGCGTCGTAGAGGTAGCAGCCGGTGACGGCCAGGTTGCTCTTCGGTTTCTTGGGCTTCTCTTCCAGCGAGATCACGGAGCCGTCTTTCACCTCCGCGATACCGAAGCGCTCGGGGTCCGGTACTTCTTTGAGGAACACGTGCGCGCCGGTCGTGAAGTTTTTGATCACCGGAGAGAGATCATCGGCGTAGATGTTGTCTCCGAGAATCGCGCACAGCGGTGAGCCGTCAATAAATTTCTCAGCGAGTCCCAGCGCCTGGGCGATCCCGCCGGGCTTCTGCTGCACCGTGAAGGAGAACGTGCAGCCAAAACGCCTGCCGTCCCCTAGGTAGCTCGCGATCTGGTCCATGTGCTCATTCCCCGTGATGACGGCGATCTCCGTGATGCCGCTTTTCAGCAGGACATCCAGCGGCTCATGAATGAGCGGCCGGTCGTAGACCGGGAGCAGGCTTTTGTTGGTGATCTCCGTCAGGGGACGGAGCCGGGAGCCTGTACCGCCGCAGATGAGGACGCCTTTCATTGGAGTACTAGAGTACCGGAATGCCGGAATACTGGGGATTCATTTTGTGACCTGCTTCCGCCATCCGAGTATTCCAGTATTCCAGTATTCCAGTATTCTGCTTTCATGAACCTTCTTGTCACCGGCGGTGCCGGCTTCATCGGCTCCCATTTTGTCCTCCGGCACAAGGAGCTCTCTCCGGATGATCTCATCGTGGTGCTCGATTCGCTCTCGCACGGGAGCGACCGCTCGTTCCTCGATCCGGTGAAGGAGCGCATCCGTTTTGTGCAGGGAGATATCGCCGATGTGGTCCTGGTCTCGCGCATGGTGGAGCAGTACGGCATCGAGGCCATCGTGAACTTTGCCGCGGAGACGCACGTGGACCGCAGCATCCAGAGCGGCGTGCCGTTTTTGCATAGCAACGTGGTCGGTGTGGCGTCGCTCATCGAAGTCCTGCGACGCGCACCAGAGGTGAAGCTTTTGCACATCTCCACCGACGAGGTCTACGGCGATGTGAAGGACGGCGAGGCCCCGCGCAAGACCACCGACATGCTGCGTCCCAGCTCCCCGTATTCGGCCACCAAGGCCGCGGGGGAGATGCTCCTGTTTGCGGCTGCACGCACGTATGGACTCCGGATCGCGATCACACGCTGCACCAACAACTACGGCCCGCACCAGGCGCAGGAGAAGCTGATCCCGACGATCATCCGTAACGCCCTCAAAAACGACAAGGTCCCCCTCTACGGTAAGGGGCTCAACAAGCGTGACTGGCTCTACGTCACCGATCACAACGATGCCGTTGAGCTGGTGCTGCAGCATCCCGAGCTCTTTGAGCCGTCGCTGGAGCCCGCTGAGCGCGTCATCAACATTTCCGCGGATGATGAACGCCCGAATATCGACGTCGCACACTCCGTGCTCGCTCTCCTCGACCGTCCCAAGAGCCTTGTGACATTCGTGGAAGACCGTCCGGGTCACGACTGGCGATACGCGATCGATTCCTCAAAGCTCCGGTCGCTCGGCTGGAAGCCCAAAGTGAGCTTTGCCGAGGGGCTCCATAAGACGGTGGAGTGGTACCGGAAAGGGGGACGATAATCGGTCTTTTTGGCAAGTGGCTGATGAAAAACATGATTTCAGTCGCCTGAAGCATCCGCTACACTGTGGGGGATGAAGATTGTGCTCGCCACGGGCATTTATCCCCCGGATATCGGGGGCCCTGCCACCTATGTGCGTCATCTGGCGGCCGAGTGCGCGGCCAAGGGGCATGAGGTGACGGTGGTGACGTACGGTCAGCAGGCGGATGAGCTGTTCGAATCCGAAGGTCACGAGGGGGCAACCCTCTGGAAGGTCGTCCGCGTGCCGCTCTCGGGAGGCTCCTGGGTACGCTGGAACCGCTACATTAAAACGCTGAAGACCTACGGCAACGACGCCGATGTGGTGGAGGTGTTTTCCTCCGTCAGCGGCGGCATTCCGCTGCGTCTCTCGGGTCTCAAAAAACCCAAACGCGTGCTGCGTCTGGGCGGAGATTTCCTCTGGGAGCGCTATACGGATTTCGGCGGTACACGCACACTGCGGCAGTTCTACGCCACCTATCCGGGCGTGAAGTCGCTCCTTGGCGTGCTCCTGCGCGGCTATGACCACATCATCTTCTCCAGCAGCTTTCAGCAGGAATTGTGTCGCCGCGCTGTCGGCAACAAACTGGGCGCACACTCCGTCATCGAAAATGCGTTGCCGCTCAGTCATCCCACGCAGCATCAGAAGCATGAACCCCTCAAGCTCCTGTTCATGGGAAGGTTCGTGCGGTTTAAAAATATCGCCCGCCTGCTGACAGCCGTCGGTTCGCTGCCCCACGCACGCCTGAGTATTGTGGGTGCCGGGCCTCTCAAAGAGCAGATTGAGGCGTACATCCAGAAGCTTTCGCTCGGTCACCGCGTGACGGTGCAGCAGAGCGTGCACGGGGATGAAAAGCGCAGGGTGTTTGATGAGCATGATCTCCTTGTTCTGCCTTCTCTCACCGAAATCAGCCCGAACGTTGCGCTGGAGGCACGTGCCGCGGGTCTCCCCGTCCTTCTCACGGAGGAGACGGGACTCAGCGATACGCTGCGCCAGGGCATGACGGTGCGGGCGCTACGGAGCTCCACGGAAATCGTCCGTTCGGTGCTGGAGATCGATCGCAATTATGACGAAGCATCCGCGAACGCCGCTTCGCCCATGACCGGCGAACGGCAGTGGGCACAGGTTGCCGATGATCACCTGACGCTTTTCCGTACTCTTCAATCCCACGCCTGAGCACCATGAAGCTCCTGATGATCTCCGGCGACCGCTCGGTCCTGCAGGGGAAGAAGGGCGCGTTCTGGCAGACGCTCCAGGGTTTTGCGCGTCACTGGGATCGCATCGATGTGATCTGTCCGAGGACGGCGGCGAGTGACGAGCTGCGGGCGGCGGGAAGGGACGGAATCAAGGTGTCCGAAGATTTTCCCAACGTGTACTTCCATCCTTCGCCGTGGATCCTCATCCACCAGCCGTGGTGGATCCTCAAAAAGGGGACGGAGCTCATACAGGCTTTTGGCCACGAAACGATGACTGTGCACGAGTATCCGCCGTTCTATAACGGGTTCGGGGCGCACCTGCTCCATAAGCGCATGGGCATTCCGTACTGCCTGGAGATCCATCACATCGTGGGGGAGCCTGTACCGTCCTCCCTCTCCGAGCGCATCGGCAGGTTCCTCACGCGCCAGTGTATCGCTCTTGATGCGCGCCAGGCCAAGGCCGTGCGCGTGGTCAACCAGTCGGTTGGGCTGAGGTTACGCGAGCTTGGGGTCCCCGGAGACAAGATCTCCATCGTCCCGTCGTTTTACCTGGATCCGGCGGTCCTGCGTGCCGATGAGAGCATCATCAAAGAGTTCGATCTGGTGTTCTGCGGGAGGCTCGTCGAAAACAAGGGGCTCATCGAGCTCCTGGGCCTTGTGTACACCATGCCCGGGGTGTCGCTCCTCGTCCTCGGTGACGGTCCGCTGCGTACGCAGGCTGAGCGTGTCATCGAGTCGCTCGGTATGGGCAGCCGTGTGACATTGCGCGGCTGGCTCCCGGATCAGGCCTCCCTCATCCGGGCCATTCAGTCGGCCAAAGTGTTTGTCATGAACTCCCGCAGCGAGGGCGGTCCGCGCGTGGCGCTGGAGGCGATGGCCTGCGGTATGCCGGTGGTCTCCACGCCGGTGGGAGTGATGCCGGAGGTGATCGTGCAGGGGGAAAACGGCTTCCTAGCGTCCGGCACGTCCGAGATGGGTGAGATCATCGGCAAGCTCCTCGCCGACGTCGTCCGTCGTCGTACGGTGGGGCAGGCTGCGCAGGAGATCCTTAAACGCTTTGACCGCACGGCGCTGCTCTCGGGCTATGCGTCTTTCCTCCAGCGTCTGGCTGACTGATACCCATGCGCCTGCTCATCATCACCCAGAAGGCAGATAGCAGAGACCCGGTCCTCGGGTTCTTCCACCGCTGGATTGAAGAATTCGGGAGAACCTGCGATTCGGTGATCGTCGCGGCGCAGCAGGAAGGGGAGCACAAGTTTGCCGCGAACGTACGCGTTCTTTCGCTTGGGAAGGAGCACGGGCATTCCACGTGGCAGCAGGTACGCGCGATGTGGTCGATTCTGCGGCGCTACCGCAACGATTACGATGCCGTGCTCGTGCACATGACTCCCGTGTGGGTGGATCTCACGTTCCCGCTGCTGCTGCTCCTGCGTAAGCGCCTCTATCTCTGGTACGAGGTGAAGCGCGGCGGGTGGATTCTCCGGCTCGCGGTGATGCTTTCCAAAAGGGTCTTCTGCGCCACGTCTGACGGTCTGCCGTTCTCGTCACGCAAAGCGATGATCCTGGGGCACGGCATCGATACCGATGCGTTCGCACCCGGCTCCACTCCGCGCGATCCGGCGCTCGTCGTTGCGGCAGGGCGCATCACCCCCGTGAAGCGCTACGGGAAGATTCTCAAGGCCTTTGCGGCACTGCCTTCCTCCATGCGCCTCGTCATTGCCGGAGGTGCCGTCACGCCGCCTGATGCAGAGGAGAAGGCGGCGCTCGAACGTCAGATTCAGGAACTCAATCTCACCGGCAGGGTGACGATCGCCGCGCGGCCGCATGCAGAGGTCAAAAAACTCTTCCAGCAGGCATCCCTTTCCCTGCACGCGTGCCTCGGCGGTCTCGATAAAGTCGTCCTGGAGTCCATGGCCTGCGGTTGTCCCGTGGTGTCTTCATCGGAGGCAGCGCGTCATGTGCTCCCGCCCGAGTGCCAGGCGACCGAAGAGACGCTTGGTGAGCGGGCGAAGGAGATCACTGCACTGCAGGAGGGCCAGAAGGCCGAGCTTTCCTTGCGACTGCGCCAGGTCGTTGTTGATCATCACCATCTGACATCACTCATCCGGAAGATGACTGAGGCCATGCAGAGATAATCGGTTTTGCGGGAGGGGTATTCCGGTCTAGTGTGTACCGGCCCTCATGCCGCCGCGGCTCTCCATCATCGTGCCCGTGTATAACGAGGAGCGGACGCTTGCGACGCTCATCGACCGCGTGCACGCCGCCTGCCCGTTTGCGCAGGTGGTGTTTGTGGATGACGGCTCCGGGGACCAGTCACTTTCCATCCTTCGCGCCAAGGCGCGTCCTCAGGATGTGGTCCTGCACAAAGAGAACGGAGGCAAAGCGTCAGCAGTGCGCCTGGGGTATACCAAGGCCGAGGGGCACTACGTGATCGTGCAGGATGCGGACCTGGAATACGACCCCGCCGAGATCCCGGCGCTTCTGGAGCATGCGGAGACGGCGGATGCACCCGCGCTCTTCGGTTCGCGCCGCCTGAAGCGGCAAAAACAGTTCGTGCACCTTACTTTCTTTGTGGGCGGCACGATGCTCACGTGGATCTGCAATATCCTCTACGGCACGCGTCTCACGGATCAGCCTACCTGCTACAAGATGGTGCGTCTGGACGTGCTACGCCGCCTCAGACTGAAGGAGAACGATTTCCGTTTCGATCCCGAACTGACCTGTCAGCTGGCGCTCCTGCCCGTTCCTATCATCGAACTGCCGATTTCGTATCACCCTCGTACGATCGAGGAGGGAAAGAAGATCAACTGGAAAGACTGGTTCAAGTGGGTGTGGGTGTTTGTGACCTTGCGGTTCAAGCCCCGGAGCCGCATTTTCGGAAACGCCGCGGCGTGAGACAATACAAAGGTGCGACGTCAGAACGTCATACGTATCGGCCTGCTTGCGGTGCTCCTGAGTGCGGTACCGCTGCTCTGGATCTGGGTTGAGGGTCTGCGGTACCCGATCGTCAGCGATACCGCGATCTACGCGCTCCTCGGGGAGAGCCTGTGGCAGGGGAAGGGGTACGTGCTCTTTGGCTTGCCGTACGCCAAGCATCTGCCGTTGCATGCAGTGCTTTCGTATCCGCTGGCTGCTGTCCTCGGGTACAGCGCAGGACTCAAGTTCAGCGCGCTGCTGTCCGGTATTGCCACGATCCTCCTCTCCTGGTCGCTCTTCCGCAGGCGTTTTGGAGCACCTGCCGCCGTCATCGGTGCTGCGGCCGTTGCGCTGCATCCGGGGCTCATCCTGATGACGGTTCTCGGTTCTGCCGATCTGCTCTTCACTGCGCTGTTTTTGGCGACCGTCCTTTCCCTTGTACGTGCGGAAAAAAACACGCGCTGGTACCTGTTTGCCGGGTTTTTCGCCGGAGTCTCCTGTCTTGCCCGGTATAACGGCGTGCCGCTTTTACCCCTGATCCCTGTCGTCGCCTGGCTGCGACCCGGGCATCTGCGTTCCCGCACTCTCTGGTTAGGGGTCTTCCTTGGAATGGTCATCCTCAGTCTCTGGTTCCTCCGTAACGCGCTCACATTCGGCGACCCCTTCCATACCGACTACACCGGAGAGCTGGGCCTGGAATCCAAGGGCACGCTGCCGCAGCTGCTTTCGAACGTCTGGTATTACCTGAACCCGGTGCACAACGTGTTCCCGTTCTTTGTGCCGTTTATGTACTACGGACTGTGGAAGTTCGGACGACGCGAAAAAGTCCTCATCGTTGCGGGTCTCGCATCACTCGTGCTCACGTCCATCTGGTGGGTGCAGGCCATCCGCTTTGCCTTCCCGGCCATCGTCCTGCTGCTTGGCTTCTCGGCAGCCGGTCTCGTCGATATCGTAGGTCATTTTCACAGGAAGACAGCTGTCGTCGTCGTACTCGCTATCGCCTTCGCAGGTCTCCAGGGCCTCTCGGTCTGTGTGTACGCCTCCGGCAGGTGCAACGCGGCCTTTGACCGTACGATCGGCATCATCCCAAAAAGTATGGGCCTCACATCGGAAGGCTTCCACGCCTGGGACACAGCAAGGAACGAGCTCAACCGCACCGCAGAAGCCGGCGCGACGGTCTATGTCGGTAATCCTCTGAACCTGGCCATTCAATCCACAGAGCCGGTCTACCGCTCTGATCTGACACTCACGGATGATCCCGAAGTCTGCCCCGTGTATCGCATAGGACAGAGCAAGAAGGAAAACGAAGAAGTTCTCTTTCAGACTGAGGATAGTCCGGTGACGTATGTTTTACTGAAAGGGTGTCATTGAGCCCTTCTTTCTTTGTCTACCGGACAAAGAAAGAAGCAAAGAAAACCCACCGCGCACCAAAGCCCCTCCGCCCGGTGCCGTGTCTCCTCAAGATCGCCTACAGGGATTCGGCGATCTTTCGTCGACAGCACACACTGCGGTGTGTGCGGCACCTACCCCTACACCCCCCGTGGTGCGCGGAACCGCCCGCTTCGCTGTAAAGAAGGAGGTGCACCCGCTTTACATCTGGCTCGTCTCCCATTCACAAATTGCCTTTTCGCTAAGGTCCCAACGAGGGTCAGAATGTTGAAAACTTCCTATTACAGAATCTTCTTCAGGTTCTCGGCAACCTCATCCACCCACGCGAGCGGCTGGTCTTGGCGCAGGTAGGGTGCGCGCTCGCGGCGGATTTTTTCGAGGTCCGCCTTCGATGGCAGGGAGGGGAGCGGGTAGGGGTGGCCTTTGAGCAGCGTGTAGCACTCCTGCACGGTGGAGACGGCGAGGAAGGCGCAGAGCACGCCGTAGAGGACGTTGCCGCTCCAGGCTTTGGGATCGGGGGAAAGGAAGTAGTCCATCACCTGTTCGGGGCGCTTGAAGTAATTGAGCAGCATCACGGCCCCGCTCACCCCCGTGAACGGCACGATGCACCGGTCACTCTCATCTTTCGGCACGATTGCACAGCGGTAGCCTTTGCGCAGCAGCACCTCGTTACTCCAGTCACCCGTATCGTAGCGGCGCTCTCCTTTGCCGATGCGTGTGGGATGCGTGTTCCCCGGGCGCGGGGCCAGCGAGAGGTGTTCCTTCTCCCAGAACATCTCCCGGTTGTAAGCAATGCAGTAGCTGGCACTGGCTTCGTACTGCTTGCCATCGATCTCAAAGTACCACCAGTGACGCGGACGGAAGCTGACGCTTGCGGTTCCGTCGATTGCCATCTCCCGCTGCATCACTTCCAGGGCTTTGGGCCCGGCAAAGAACACATCGTCATCACAGAGCCAGACGGTCCTGCGATTACGTGCGATGCTTTGGATGAATTCGTCACATTTCGTCGCAGCGTAGAGGTTCAGATACTTCTGCACGCCCATGCCCGGGAATTCGCTGGGGTCCAGCTTTCCCGAGCAATCGAACACGGTGATATCCACGTTGTCCCCAAGTGCCTTACGTGCACAGTGGTGCCACACGGTCATCATCGGCGGCAGGATGTTCATGGTGAAGAGCGCCGGCTTCTCACTCGCTTCCAGGGCAGGCTTCCTCAGGTGATACCCGGCCGTCGGTAGTGCGGTCCTCAGTGCGGAAAGCACACTGAAGCGCTTGAAGACGTACGGCAGGAGCTGGTGATAGTTGCGGGCGATGGGCAGGAGGGGTCAGAGCGGCTTTTTGGCGCCGACAAGGTACGTGTACTGCGGGTCATGGAGCCCGATATCCATCGGCAGGACTTTGGCATCCGTAAAGCCGAGGGATGTCAGAAGCGCAGCCATCTCACTTGCCCGGTACATCGAGCGGTGTACATCAAAGTCACCCGTTTCGTCGCCCTTCCACTTCCCGAAGAGCTGTTGATTGAGGACGCGGATGTCATCGCCCCGCGTCACGCCTGCGGCAATCGCCTCAATATCGGGTGTAGAGACGCGAACCACGCCGCCCGGTTGCAGCACCCGGAAGAATTCTTTGAGGACGTGCTCCACGTGCGGCATGCGCAGGTGTTCAAGGGTGGCTACCGAGATCACCTCTGCAATCACGCCGTCATCAAACGGGAAGCGCTTGGTGATATCGAACACCAGATCCACCTTGGGAAGCGGGACAATATCCACATTCAAAAACTCTCCCGGCCTGAACGGGTTTCTGCCGCCGCAGACATCCAGTTTGGCGCCTTTGAAGCCCTTCTTCTTCCATTCTTCCGCACGGAAGCTGGCCTCCGATTGCCGCTTCCGGTCGAGAAACCAGCCGTAGAGGAACCGGAACTTGCGGATCAGTTTGTAATGACGGTCGATAAAGCCCTTCATGCCCCAAGCGTAGCGTGTTTCCGCTTGGCGGGACACGTCTCCACCATCAGCCGCCAGGCGTACCAATACCGCAGCCACTCGTGTTCCAGCGGCAGCTTTTTGCCCGGCTTGGGCCAGATCCACATGCTCAGCAGACGAGCCGTTGCCACCGCCCGCCCGCGCAGCGTATGCAGTACACGCTTATGCAGCCACGCGATCCAGCCGTCGTGCTCGGAGGCCTTCACTTCGATGCGGATATACCGCTCGTTCTTCCGCTTGAACTCCTCCGGTGTCGGCAGCGGGGCCAGGCACGGCGATTGCAGGCGACGGGTGACGATGCCCGGGATCAATTCCACGCGCTCGTGCACGGGCTTGAGCCAGCGCGTCACCGCGGCGCGGTGGAAAAAGTAGATGCGCTCGTTGGGGTACGTGCTCGCCTGATCGATGACCGATCCTTCTTCCGTGACATATTTGCGCGGGACGTAAAACGCGGCCGGAGTGCGGGCATTGCGCACAATGGAGATGATCTCCTCTCGCAGCGCGGGGCTTAACACCTCGTCACTGTCGAGGGTGAGGACCCACGGTTGCGTGGCTGCCAACAGCGCGCGGTTACGCACGGCCGAAAAATCGGTGATGCTCCCGCCGCCCGTATCATTTTGTGGAATGACTCTCGCCCCGAAGCGTTCCGCGATACGTACGGTGTCATCCGTCGATCCTCCGTCCATCACAATGATCTCGGCGGGGTTGCCGATACTCTGAAGGGCGCGGCTCAGAGTCGCACCAGAGTTGAAGGTGAGAATATGGACGCTGAGCGGAACAGCCGCCGACAGATTGGGCTGCGAAAACACGGGCATAGGGTATCACTGTTTGGTTTGCTGTACATATCGCTATTTCTTCTATTTGCAAAATACATAAGTGTGTCGAACCAGGCCTGAAACCGGTTCGTCTCCCAACCGCAAATTGCGCTGTCGCTATTTGCGGCGGGTTTTCCCTGTCCTGAGCATCGTCGAAGGGTTTGTGCCATTTCTTTTCCCCGCCGAAAAGAAATGGCAAACCCTCTCGCCAGGGCAGTTGGACATTCTGAGTAACTTCTCCACTTTTCTTTTGTCTGCCGCACAAAAGAAAAGTGGCAAAAGAAAAAGCCACCGCGCACCAACACCCCTCCACCCGGCACCGTCTCTCCTCGCCGGACCTTCCAGGGCTTCAGGCCCGTCTCGTCGAGAAACGTCCGCTGCGGCGGACGCGGTGCCTTCCCCTTCACCCCCGTGGTGCGCGGACCGCCCGCTTCGCAGTTTCAGAACTGGTTCCTATTTTCAAAAGCTATTTTTATCGGTACACGAACAGCTTATAGAGAAAGAAATTCCAGCTGACGACGATACCGATACCCAGGATCTTGGCCAGGAATTCGTGTACGCCGAAGAATTCCACAAAGAGGTAGACGAAGGCGATCTGCGCGATGGCATTCATTCCCTGCAGCACGATGTAGCGCACGGCCTGTGCTCCGGTGTTCTCCTTTTTGGCGAAGACAAAGTACTTGTGGAGCACAAAGGCGCTGATAAGCCCGATGCCGCTGCTGATGGTGGCCGCACCCAGGTACCACACACCGGTCATGAGCATCACCTGATAGCTTCCCAGTTCCAAAAACGCCGCCGTGCCGCCGCTCAGGAGGTACTTGAGGAACTGCGGCGCGTGCGGGCGGACTGTGTGGTAGATCTTCTTGAGCATGGGTCAGAAGGAGGGGATAACGACGGGTGGACAATCAGCAGGTGGAGCGACGGCGATGTAGCTGCCGGTCAGCGGCCGGACCCTGTCGCCGAGTGCTGCGCGCTCCTCATCGTTCACTTTCCGGATGATCGGGATGCACCGCTGGGCGGCCGTGGGAACACGGTAGTGCTCCGGAAGACTAAAGGAGAGTTCGGGCATCAGGAAGAGCCAGTGATCGTTGACGGGCAGACGGGCGAAGACTTCCGTGGGCTCGACGAGGAGATTTTGCTCCGAGAAATTCCGCAGGATGTACTCGGCAACGTCCTGTCCGCCGGTACTGGTGCTCGATCCGCGGTGGTCGAACTGCCATGCCGTCTGCGCAATCACGATGAGTGTCAGTATCACGGCTGCAAATCTTTTTCCTACGATGCGCTCCGCTCCGGAGGGCACAAACGGCAGCAGGAGCAGATGCCCGGGCAATAGCAGGCGGTACCAGCCCATGCCGTTGAGGAAGTAGAGCGTGAAAAGCGCAATGCCTACCCCGATCGTCACCGTCAGGCTCGTCCCCAGGCGTTTGCGCGAAAGCCAGAGGCCGGTCATCCCCAGAACAAAGAAGGTGGCGTAGGCAACGTAGGGCAGGGTAAGCAGCAGGTGCAGGCGGTGACGCAGGAAGAAGAGCGTCTCATTGTCTCCGCCGCCGAACACGAAATTCCGGATTTCCTGCAAAAGACCGCTTTCTGGCGTGTTTGCCAGTTCCACCATGTGCCACGCCATGAAGGTGCCGAACGCTAGGAGTCCGATCGCGGTCAGTCTGCCCATCTCGCGCCAGTTCCTGTTCCATGCAGCCACGAGCCAGGCCACACCGAGCGCGGGGAGCAGAATGCCGTAGGTGATCTTGGTCACGATCGCGAGGCCGAGGAGCAGGCCCGACGCCACCGGCCACTTGGCGTCTTTCCCCATACAGAGGAACGCAGCCAGGACAAAGGCGAAGCCGGGGATTTCCCCGAGCACGGGTTTGCCGGTGTTCACAAATGCGGAGAAGCTCACGAGCAGGGCGGTGGCCCAGAGCGCCCGTCTGCGTCCGAGTGACGTACGCGTCCACCAGTAGAAGAGGCTCGTGGCGGCGATGAGCCAGAGTGTCATCGGCAGGCGTGCGGCCGCGATGGAAAGTCCAAACAGCTGGATGGAGAGCGCGGAGGGGTAGATGAGCGTGGGGCCGACTCCGAGGAAGTACGGGTATGCCCAGTCGTGTTCCAGAAGCGGCAACACGTACCCGCGTCCGGCTGCAGCCATCTTGGCCACGATGATGAAGAGTCCTTCATCGGACCAGGAGGCGGGGAATGTCCCGAGTTCACGGAAGAAAAAGAATCCTGCGAGCAGGACCAAAAGAATTTCGGGAAGCCAGGAACGGAAGGGGCGCAGCTGGATCATTGCTTCTGGAGAATGGTCAGGATGGTCACACCGTGACGGTAGGGTCTGCCGCGTCCGTGCAGGGCACGGAGCAGCCGGTGCCGTTCACCCGCGAAGATCGCCCGGAAGAGACTGTTCAGCGGGGCCATCGGCAAAGCGAGATCGGTATCTCCCGGACCCCAGGCGCTTCCCTTGAGGCGTGCGAGCATGCGTGCAACTTTTGCTACCGGATACAAACGTGTGTTGCAGAAGCTCGTGAGCTTTTCCTTCACCGGCATGCCTTCCCAGAGAGATCGGAACGTGCTCCATTCGTAGCGGCGCTCATGCTGAAACCCTTCATCATGCGGCCCCCAGAGCGAAGGATCCGCCGGAGCCATGATGATGAGGTGCGCCCCGGGTTTCAGCTCATCAATCAGCCGGTGCACAAAAGCCTTGTCGTCCTTCACGTGCTCCAGCACTTCTATCAACAGGACGGCATCCGCCTCGCGGTAGGCCTCAAGGACATCATCCGGAGCGTTCCCCTGCGTGAACCGGCAGTGCGGATACTTCTCCTTTGCAAACGTCACCGCTTCCGTTGCGGGGTCTGTGCCCATGCAGCTGTATTCCCTGCCAAAGAAGGCCGTGAGTCCTCCCGTGCCGCAACCGACATCGAGGACGCGCGTTTTTGTGGATGGTGGCGCAACGGCATGCAGGAGCGTGGCAAGGATCGCGCGCCTCCCGAGGAACCACCAGTGTTGTTCTTCCAGTGCGGCGTGCGCCTGGAACTGCGGCAATTGCATCGGGGGAATCCTACCGCGTTTCGCGGCTACGGGCACGTTCAGCGAGAATCATCTCGGCGAGAGCTTTTGGATCTCCCGCCGGACACAGCTGCACACCCGGGTGATCGGCATACCGTTCGCGGATGGCCGGCGAATCGCGGGTGATGACGGGCACGCCCGCCGCCACGGCATCGATCACCTTGTGCGGAATCACCCGCGCGGCCTTGTCGGTTGTGCCAAAAATCCCGAGCGCCAGGTCCGCATCCGCAAGCTGCTTCATCAGTTCCGGCAGCGGCTGGAAGGGGAGAAGAGCGATGTTCCGGATACCCAGTTCCTCGATTTTCCCCAGCATCGCGTCTGCGGTTTGCCCGCCGCCCACAAAGGTGAAGCGGATGGAAGGATCACGGTCCTCAAGAATCTTTGCGGCGTCAATGATGTGGTCGATGCCCTGCAGCGGAATGTATGTGCCGTAGAAAAACACCGTGAAGATCCCGGGATTCCTGGCAGCGGTGCGTCTGGGAATCAGATCCCTCCGCGCTTCCAGGTAGATCACACGCATCTTTTGTTCCGGCACTCCAAGGACGCTTACAAAATACCGTTTGTGTGCCTGCGTATCGATGATCACTTCATCGGAGAGAGCGCAGCAGAGGCGGTCTACGAATCGGAGCCATCGGGCGCGCAGTGAGCCTTCTTTCACGAGACCCCGGTCATGGACCGCCGTGTCATACAGGGAAATGAACGCTTCAAAGATCAGACGCCTGCGCGGAAAGCGCGTGAGCAGCCAGGCCAAAGGCATCAGGTGATGTCCCGGGAAGGGGACGAGTACGGCATCTGCTCCGCCTGATGTTTTCGGCCACAAGCGCAGGAGATCGAAGATCTTGCCCGCGGCACTCGTTGCCGTGGTGTGTGCCTCACGGATACTCCAGCCCTCTTTCCGGTACGCATCGAGGACCGTGTGCACGTGCGGCGATTCACGGTCATAGAAGCCGAAGGCGAGGAGTACGCGCTCTGACATGGGGGACGCTATCAGTGTAGCGAATCGGACAGTGTTCAGCTGCGGGTTACGGGCGGCGGGCGGCGGGATTTCTCACCGCTCGTAACTCGTAACTCGTAACTCGTAACCCGTAGCCATTTCGGCAAGGGGAAACAGAAGGCCGGTTCGTTATGATTGCTCCGTGCGTATCACGTACGTCACGCAGACGCGCTTTCCAAGCGAGAAGGCGAACGGCTTTCAGATCGCCCAGGTGTGCGATGCGCTCGCGCGTCTCGGTCATGAGGTCACGCTGCTTGCGCCTACCGTCCGCAACGAGATCAAACAGAAGGCGCATGCCTATTACGGCATCACCGAATCATTCAAGATCGAGCACTTGCGCCAGTTCGATGCGCTCGCATCCCGGTTTGTTCCCGGGAAGCTGGCGTTTGCCATCAGCATGCACTTCTACCGCAAGGCGCTCAAAAAGCACCTCGCCAAGGCCAAGCCCGATCTGCTCTACGCCCGGTCCGCAGCTGTGATCGGGCCGCTCTTGGATTCAAAAATTCCGGTGGTGCTCGAGCTCCATACGCTCCCCGTACTCGGCAAAAAGGAGTTTGTCGCGCAGTGCAAACGGTGCGCAAAGGTGGTGTGTCTCACCACCCCCATGCAGGAGGAGCTCATCAAGATGGGCGTCCCGGAAAAGAAGATCATTGTGGAAGGGGATGGCGTCACCCCCGAGCGCTTTGCCGCACTGCCCGATCCGGCCGTTGCCATCAAAAAATGGAAGCTGCCGCACGGACGCATCATTCTGGGGTACGTGGGGTCACTTGTGACACAGGACACCATCGAAAAGGGTGCGGCCGAGCTCATCCGTGCGGTTCCCGAGCTCAAGCAGCGCGGTGATCAGCCGGTGTGCGTCTGGATCGTGGGCGGTCCCAAAGAGTGGCAGAAAAAGTACCGGGAACTGGCAAAATCGCTGAACCTCGCCGATGACGACGTGCGCTTCCACGATCCGGTTCCGGCGGCGGACGTTCCATCGGTACTTGCTGCCATCGATGTCTGTGTCTACCCAGCACCCAAGTCCGATCATCCGTTCTTCCAGCGCGATACCTCCCCGCTCAAGCTCCTTGAGTACCTCGCCGCGGGCCGGCCCACGGTCTGTGCCGATATCCCTCCGGTGCGTGATCTGGTCGATGAGGAATCGGTGTGGTTCTGTGAGCCCGGCAGTCCCGCGTCGCTCGCGACTGCGGTGCTGGAAACCTTGGAGATCCCGGCCGATACGATGACACGTACGGAAGAAGGCCGTTTGATCGCCGCGCGGCACTCGTGGGTGAAACGGATGGAGAGGATCTTAAAATCGCTCGAAAAGACTAAATCCTAAATTCTAAAGACCAAAACGCCGTTTAGAGTTTAGTGCTTAGTCTTTAGTGCTTCGTTTGCTAGTCTTTCTGCATGGAGGTCATCCGCCACCTCGAAAAAGACGGCATCCGCTACGCGAGCTTTTTCCATGCACTCACGGTTGATGGCCCGCGCTTTGTCTCGCGCCAGACCGACGAGTTCCAGTTCGGGGTCATCGAACGCCCCGCCGGCTACGAAGTCTCCCCGCACACCCACCCGCGTATCCCGCACACGGTGGAGCACGTGAGCGAGTTTATCTTCGTGGAGAAGGGTGAAATGGAGGTGACGGTCTATGACGAATCCTGGGTCGAACTCGGGACTGAAATGCTCAGGACCGGCGATTTTCTACTCTTCTACCGCGGCGGACACAGCCTCAAAATGCTCAAGCCCACCCGCATGATCGAGGTCAAACAGGGGCCGTATCCGGGCGACGAAAAAGCCAAGACATTCCGGGATGGGCCTAAGGGAAACTATTGAGGAGAAATTCGAAATCCTAAGCACGAAATCCTAAAGAAACTCTAATTTCAATTATGACGGTGGAGATCGGCAAATTCGCTTTAGAATTTCATGTTTAGTCTTTAGTCTTTCGCCATGTCGCCTTCCATCTCCATCCCCGTCAATGCTCCGGTCATCTCGGCCGAGAGCAAAAAGTACGTGGAAGAAGCGTTGCAGACGGGCTGGATTTCCTCTGCCGGCCCCTTCATCACCCGTTTCGAAAAAGAGTTTGCGGAATTCCTCGGCGTCAAACACGCGGTGACCACGACGAGCGGGACGACAGCCCTGCATCTCGCTCTCCTCACCCTCGGTATCGGCAAAGGGGATGAGGTGATCCTGCCGGATTTCACGATGATCGCCTCGGTGTTCGCCATTATCTACACCGGTGCAAAGCCGGTGTTCGTGGATGTGGATCCGGAAACCTACTGCATCGATCCCGCGCTCATCGAAGCCAAAATCACGAAGAATACCAAAGCCATCATGCCCGTGCACATCTACGGGCACAGCGCGGACATGGATCCCATCCGTGCCATCGCGGACAAGCACGATCTCTGGATCGTGGAAGATGCCGCCGAGGCGCATGGCGGACTCTACAAAAACAAGAAGTGCGGCTCGCTCGGCGACCTCAACTGCTTCAGCTTCTACGGGAACAAGATCATCACCACCGGCGAAGGCGGGATGGTCGTCACCGATGACGATGCGCTTGCTGCCCGCGCACGCAGCCTCAAGGATCTGGCGCACAGTCCAAAGCGCCGCTTTTGGCACGAGGAGGTTGGCTATAACTACCGCATGACCAATATGCAGGCGGCCCTTGGATGCGGAGAGCTCAGTCATATCAATGAGTACCTGGCCAAAAAAGACCGGATGGCCGCGCTCTACAACAAGGGTCTTGCCGGCATCAAAGGGCTGCGTCTTCCCATCACCAAACCGTACGCACGCAACGTGTACTGGATGTACTCGGTCCTGCTGGAAGAGGGTTTCCCCCTGAGTCGCGATGACTTCCGGAAAAAGCTCCTGGAACGCGGCATCGATACGCGCGATTTCTTCCCGTCCTCTATCGCTCAGCCCGCGGTGCAGGCGCTCTTTCCAGGCACAGAGCGCATGCCGGTCTCGGAGATGATCGCCGCACAGGGCTTGTACCTGCCTTCCGGTCTTGCCCTCACCGATGAGCAGATTGCCACCGTCTGCGAGGCTGTTCACGAAATCGTCCATGGCTGATCTGCCGCTTGTCTCCGTCGTGCTTCCCACCTACAACGAGTCGGGGAATATCGTCGATCTCGTCAAAGAGATTCATGCGGCGGTCCGTCAGCCGCTGGAGATCATCGTGGTGGATGACAATTCTCCGGATGGCACATCCGCGCTCGTTTCTGATCTGATCAAGACCGGAACGGTGCCCGGTCTGCGTCTCGAAACACGCCTGACCGATCGCGGCCTGGTGAAGAGCATCAGGCGGGGGATCGAGCTCAGCCGGGGAGAGATTGTGTGCTGGATGGACTGCGATTTCTCCATGCCGCCGTCCCTGTTTCCATCGATGATCCGAAAGATTGAACAGGGCGCGGAAATCGTCGTCGGTTCACGCTTTATTCCTGGCGGCTCCGCCAAGCCCGCGGGCTCCAGGGGCGAATCCACGCTCGTGATTATCCTGAGCAGAATCCTCAACCTCGTTGCCTGGCTCACGGTATCCATGAAGTTCCACGATTACACGAGCGGCTTCATTGCGGCGCGCAGAAGCACGCTGACGGCACTGCCGTTCGAGGGTGGCCACGGCGAATACTTCATCACATTGGTCGGACAGGCGCTTTTGCGCGGGAAGCGGGTGGAAGAGGTTCCGTATGCCTGTGCCGCACGCCGCAGCGGAGAGACAAAAACGGGGGCGAGCTTCACAGTGATCTGGAAGTACGGCAAAGGGTATCTCCGCGCTCTTGGTGCGCTGTGGGCGGCCCGCATCACGGGCTCAGCGCGCCGGTAACAGATTCCATTCCTGCATCACTGCCGCAACGACTGCTGCCGCCTGATCCACCGTCTCCGCGGACGGGTGTGAGGTATCCCACGGGAGCGACGCTGCCTGATTCCCAAACACCTCGTGAAGGTCCAAGACGCGGTACCCTTCCGCCTCCGCGATCTTTTTGAGTTGCGGCCGGTACGTGAAATGCAGGTTTTTATCCGGCCAGATGACGAACAGACGCGGCATCCCCGGGCGCAGCGCCTCCGTGAGGCGCTTGAGGTTCGAGGCATACAGCTGCAGACGTGCGGGTTCGACCGCTTCGCGGAAGGGGGAGGCTTTGTTCTCCTCGATCTGTACGGCCAGGTTCCCCTGTTCCGTGCGGCGGGAGACCACTTTCTTTACGGCTCGATAGAGAGCGCTGTGGAGGTCCAGCCAGCAGCGGCCGGGGATCATGCCGAGGAGTCCCTCCTCAATCGGATTACATGTCACACTCTGGCTGCTCTGGCTTGGGAGGCGCAGGTTGCCGTCCGCACTGAGGACTGCGGGCTCGATGTTCTCCAGGTCGTTCCAGTTAAAGACGATGATCAATGCCGAAGGCTTCAGGCGTGCCACCTTGTATTCGTACGTCGCCGTCTCCTGCAGCAGGTTGTAGCCGGGGACAGCGGCATTGAGGACCTGCACGTCTGGCAGTTTTGCTTCCAAACGGCGGCCGATCGCCTCATCATCGGCAAGCCCGTATCCAAACGTGACGGAATCTCCAAGCATGGCAATCAGGGGCTTGTCGTTTGTTACTTCCTGCGATCTGAATCCGAGTGAATTGGTCGTTACCGTGTTTCTAAAGGCTTTTTCAGCTATTAATGGTTTCAGTTCATAACTAATTTCGTCGTACTCGCTCTGCTGATAAATCTTCGGAGGCGTCGGTCTGCTGTCCGAGAGACCTGTGATGCGCAGGCCGAATTCCAGGACAATGATCGTGAAGAGGGCGCTGCCCAACAGTAGCAACAGATTCCCGAGCCAACGGCGAAGAGAGGGGGCCATGAAGACAGGAGGGTCATTCAACGGTTTTTCCTCCTCTCAATCAAGCTGAAACTGCTTCAGATAGGCTTCCGTATCACGCTTGATGCTCTCCGGCAGCGTCTTTTTATCGATCACGCAGTTTCCGAGCACCAGGTAATCCATGTAGGTGTGCAAAAAGCAGTTGAGTGCATCCTTCGGGGATTCCACGATCGGCTCTCCGCGGACATTGAAGGAGGTATTGATGATGACGGCGCAGCCGGTCTTCTCCTCAAACTTCTTGATGAGATCGTAATATTTCTGATTCTGACTGCGATTAATCGTCTGGATGCGGGCGGAGCCGTCCACATGGGTCACGGCCGGGATCACAGAGCGCTTTTCCAGCTTCGTATTTGCAACGAGCAGCATGTAGGGGCTTTCCTGATTGAGCTCAAACCACTCGCTCACTTTGTCCTCGAGCACCGTGGGCGCAAACGGGCGGAAGCTCTCACGGAACTTGATCTTGAGGTTCACCTTCTTCCAGTTCTCCTTGTTGCGTGCATCGGCGATGATCGAGCGGCTCCCGAGCGAGCGGGGGCCGTACTCCATGCGTCCCTGGAACCAGCCGATCACATTCTCCCCTTGCAGAAGATCACTCACGCGGTCGATCAATGCGGCCTCTTCCAGCGTTTCGTACGGGATGCCCTGGGCCTGCAGAAACGCTTCAATCTCGCTCTGCGCGTACGCATTGCCCAGGTACACGTGCTCCATCTTCGGGCTGCGTGCGCCGTTATATTTCTTGTGCCAGATGCTCAGCGCCACACCGAGCGCGCCTCCGGCATCACCGGCGGCCGGCTGGATGAAGATATTTTTGAAGAGTCCGGAACGCAGGATTTTGCCGTTGGCGACGCAGTTGAGCGCCACACCTCCGGCCAGACACAGGGAGTAGCTGCCGGTCACATCTTTGGCATGCTTCACGATCTTCATCATCGCTTCTTCGGTCACTTCCTGGAGCGAACGGGCCACGTCTTTGTGGAATTGCGTGAGCGCGGATTCGGATTTGCGCGTCGGCTGACCGAAGAGCTTCTCCAGATTCCGGCCGGTCATCCGCAGTCCGTACTCAAACGAGAAATACTTCATGTTCAGCGCAAAGCTGCCGTCCTCTTTCAGATCAATCAGCTCGTGCATCTCCTTCATGTACTTGGGCTCGCCGTACGGTGCCAGGCCCATCACCTTGTACTCGGCACTGTTCACCTTAAAGCCCAGGTAGTAGGTGATGGCGGAGTAGAGGAGGCCGAGCGAATGCGGGAAGCGGATCTCCTCCTTCAGCGTCAGATCATTGCCTTTGCCGTGCCCCACCGTGGCCGTGGACCACTCACCCACGCCGTCCACCGTCACCACAGCCGCCTCCGGAAACCCGGACACGTAGAACGCCGATGCGGCGTGCGATTCATGGTGCGGCACATAGAGGATCTCGCCCTTGTACTTCAGCTCTTTCTGGATCTGCTGCGGAATCCAGAGCTTCTTCTGCATCCACTCGTGCATGGCCATGTGGTAGCTGAGTAGCCCCCGTGGCCACACTTTCATGTACGTCTGCAGGATGCGGTCGAAGAACTTGAGCATCGGCTTTTCGTAGAAGCCGACCGCCGACACATCGGCGATGGTGATGCCTTCGTGCTTGAGCGCCTCGCGGATGGCGTTCACCGGCAGCGCCTCATCGTGCTTTTTGCGCGTGTAGCGCTCCTCATGCGCCGCGAACACCGGCACGCCGTCTTTGAGCAGCACGGCCGCACTATCGTGGTAGAAGCAGGAGAGGCCGAGAATGTAGACGGGACGGGACAAGGGGTGATGAGGTTTGGAGGTATGAACGTTAGGAGGTTGAGAGGTCAGAAGGGGCGCTTCATGTTCTCGGCTGGTTCGGGTTCCAGCGGGTGCCAGTAGGTTGCCGGTACGGTCTTTGGTTTGAAGAGGGCGATCGCCTTCAGGACGATTGCATAGATGCCGAAGACGGTGATCCAGAGGATCGTCAGAAGAATCCAGCTCATGATCCGTCCGAGCGCCTGGCTGCCGATCATCCAGCCTTCGTAGAGCTGGCGGAATGGAGGAGGAAGTTTCACAAAAAGAGTATATCGATGAAAAATCCTAAATCCCAAGCACGAAATCCGAAAGAAATCTTACAACCTAATCTGCAAGATTAGAAAATCGTGTAGATGAAGGGGGCCAAGGCTGATCCCTGTGCAAATACAAGGATAAAGCCCAGAACGGCGATGATCAGAATGATGGGCATCAGCCACCACTTTTTGCGGACGCGCATGAATTCCCAGAGTTCGGCGAAAATGGAGAGCTTGCTCATGCGGGCACTATACCTCAGCGTCCCCGGTTGCGTGCAATCGCCTCGGCGACCAGGCCCACAAGGCCAATCTGCAAGCCCGTGAGTGTCAGCAGTAAGCCGGAATCGGAGATGTTGGCCTCCGTCGTGACGGTATAGGCAATGAGGACCAGTCCCGAGCCCATCAGCAGGGCAGTCGGCCACATAAAGAACCGAAGCGGGCGGAAGTACGTGATGATGCGTACGATCAGCGAGCAGAACTGCGCGAGGTTTTTAAGGCCGTTGAAACCGGAAGAGAGCGTGCTCTTGCCCTGGCGCTTGCCGTATTCAATCGGGATGTAGCGCACGAGGAAGTCGTTGGTGAGCGCGCCCAAGGTGATCGTCATCGTGAACGAGAACCGCTGCGGGTAGAGGTGCATGAATTCCAGGGCGAGATCTTTGGTGAAGATGCGCATGCCCGAGTTGAGATCGGGGATCTTCATGCCCGTGAGCGTGTTTGCGAGTGTGTTCACAATCATCTTCCCCGGGCGGCGGATGAGCGGGATCTGCTGCTTCGGTCTCTGCCCCACCACCATATCGGCCCTGGTCTCACGCATCTCTTTCAGGAAGCGCGGGAACTCGGTGACGGGGTAGGTGCCATCGGCATCGGTGATGCCAAGCACGTCGCCCTTGGCGTTACGGATGCCCACCTTGAGGGAGGCGCTGTAGCCGCGGTTCATAGACTGGCGCAGAACCTGCACATTTGGGAGGTTCAGGTTACCGAGGATCTCCGGGGTTTTATCCGTGCTCGCATCGTCAATCACAAGGATCTCAAAATCCTCCCCGGCATCACTCAGTGACCGGTGGATGGAACGCACCGTATTCTCGATTGCCAGCTCCTCGTTGAAGACGGGGATGAGGACTGAAAACATTGAAGATAGTATAATCGTCTTCTTTCGCTCATGACAGAGGAAAACTCCCTATCGAGAAGGGTAAAAAGGTTCAAAAGGGCAAAAAGGGAGAAAAGGCAATAAAGCCATCTTCAGACACCTTTTAACCGTTTTTACCCTTTTCTCCCTTTTACCCCTCGGACTGCACGATAAACTTCATCCCTTTCAACCCCTTCCTCTTCGTGGGCTTCGAGGCGTTCTTCCAGGTTTTGCGGAGTGTGTTGAAGACCGGCCCCACCACCGAGAGCGGCAGGTGTTCAATGATCCAGCGCGCGAGGCGTGTCCGCCCGATACCGAACACAAGAGCCAGCACCCACTCTACGGCGAGACGTCCTGCGGTAATCCTCTCCGGCCGGTAGCCGTACTCGGGGCGCACGGATTTCCAGTGGTTACGGATGAACGACCCGCGCTTTTTAAAGTCCAGCATGTGCCCGTGCATATCGAGTGCCTGATCGAGGGTCACATCCTCGAGTGTCAGCTTTCCCGCTACTTTCATCTCCTCGAGCAGTGCCGCGCCCTTGTCGGAGCGGGCAAGGACCACCGAGTATCCGCCGCGTCTGGCCTCGTAGGCTGGTGACCAGGCATCGCCCACGCTGATATCGGTCAGTTCGTTCGTGAAGTCCATCAGCTGCAGGCACCCGCGCGTGATGAAGAACGGAATCAGGTAGTTGTAGTGGAACTTCTCGGCCTTGAGCACGCGACCGTTCTTGAGCGCGATCTCCAGGTGGCCGGGCCATTCTCCCGCGCGGTACCTGAGGTTCACAATCTCGTCTTCGGAGTGCACACCGTGTGAACGAAGGAAACTGCGGATCGCCTCAAAGCTCATCTGCGTTCCGGTGTAGGGGCCGAGCACATAGGCAATGTTTTTCACCGACGGATGATTCAGTTGCTGGAGCTTGCGGATCGCAGCTACCTGGTCGGGGAGACCCACGTACGCGAGTGGTCCCTGTTCGTTCTCCAGTTGCCCGAGGATCACGTTGGTGGGAGTGGCGCTGTACACACTGCCCGCGCACGCGAGGAGTTCTTCTTTGGTGCGCGCCACGACAGGCTCTGCCTTCCAGGGTTTGTCTTTGCCCACCCTGAGACACACGGCTCCGGTGATCTTCCCGGTCTCGAGAAGGTGGATCAGGGTTGCGGTGATCACGCCTCCGGAGGCACCGGTGCGGCGGATGGTTTCCTCGGACGCGTGCCCCACAAAACTCTTCTGAACCACGCCGGAGAGCCAGTTCTCCGGCAGTGTGCCGAAGACGAAGCGGTTGAGTGCCGGGTAGCTGCAGAAGCGCGCCGGGCAGGCGTCGTAGGCGATCCGGGGGAGCTCGCCCTGCTTTTCCGTGCGCGTCACAAAGAGTTCACCGTTCACTTCCTCGTACCGGAGGAGTCCGTCCGAAAGCCCTACGCACGTACCATCGGCTGTCTCCAGTCCCGGGTTGAGGATGTCTGCCTTCAGTTTGTCGTACCAGAGATCAGCCATGGGCTTTTGTGCAGATGAAGGTGCGGCGCAGCGCAAGGATGCGGAGGAGTGCCTCGGGGAAAATGCTCTCAAGCAGCCGGCCAAATTTCAGGAGGAATGTTGGTCCCACGGGCACGAGCACAAAACTTCGCTCGGTCTTCACGTTCAGTCCCGCACTCTCAAAGTGACGGAGGATCTCGCTGCGGGGGAGCATGCGGTGCGGGCCTTCGCCGTGATCGAGATGAAGAGTTGCCGAGAGCCAGTGCACGGGTTCCCACAGGAGGTTCGGCGTCGTCAGCACAAGTGTTCCACCGGGCTTGAGCACGCGGGAGAGCTCACGCACAAAGGCTTTGGGATCGGGGACGTGCTCGAGTGTCTCGTAACTCAGTACGACATCGAAGGTCGCATCACTGAGCTGCAGTGGAAGATCCATCACCTGTGAGACAGGCGCATCAATCCCTTCGCCCTGCAGTCTTGCCTTCGCCTGCGTCACAAAACTCCCGGCCATCGCAACGCAGGTAAAACGCGCACTCGGGTAGCGCCGCGCGAAGTACGCCGTACCGATGCCTGTGCGGCAATCGATATCGAGCACCTCTGCGTTCTCCGGAATCGTAAAGAGGGGCTCACTGTCTTTGAACCTTCGCAGGTACGAATCGATACCGGCGTTGATGGCGTCGTATCCGGGGGTACTGTCCCAATGGGCGGCCACGTCGGCAAAGGTCCAAGGTTTCACGCGTCCATTGTACGCCCTTCCGTGGGGGTCAGGGAATCAGTTTTTGGCCATCGGATGCCTCTTTCTCGCGCCACTGCGCATCGATCACCTCCCCCTTCTTTTTGGGGTCCGGGATGCCCTGAATCCAGGAGATGAGGCCGGGAATACAGCTCAGGATCACCCACACGAAGAACAGCAGAGAGAACGCCAATGACTGCTCAGATGCGACTCCGAGCGGGACCAGGAACCCCAAATACGCAGCGTCGCGCGTGCCGAGACCCGCCGGAGCGATGGGGAGCAGGGCGACCGCGGCGGCGAGCGTGATGGCGGCAATAAGTTCGGGGAACGGCACGGCGATCCCGAGTGCCCGGGCCAAGAGGCTCGTCCATACGAAGTACGTCACCCACACGGCGAGGCTTAAGAGCAAAAGCTCCACGAGAGATTCTTTGGAGAGAATCTTCGGCAGGAATCCGATCTCGGTGAAAAAAGTTTTCACGGCGGAGATCTTTTTCCTCAGTACCCACAGGAGGATTGCAAACGGCAGGAGAATCGCCGCAATGAGGAGGCTCCAGAACCAGTCATAGAGAGCGCCAAGGCTGAGAACGGCCATCACCCCCATGATCAGCATGTCAAAGACGCGGTCGAGCCCGATGACAATCGTCGCAGTGTGTACCTTGAGCCCGTGTCTGCGGAGGTAGGGGATCTTGCCGAGTTCACCGATATTTGAGGGTGTCACGTTCCCGAGGAAGATGCCGATGGTGTAGAGCTTCCAGGACTCGCTGAGCGTCGGCTTGGCACCCGCACCCTGCACGAGCGCATGCCAGCGGAGAGTCTTTAAGACGTAGCTAAAGAGCAGAAGCGCAAACGAGAGAATCAGCAGCGGCACATCCGCCTCCTTCACAATGCCCCATACGGAGATCAGGTCGATACGCTGCAGGATCCAGAGGAACACCGCGACGCCGATCAGCTTGAGCGCGAGGCTGGTCCATTGCCGGAGAGTCTGTGGCAGAAACCGGTTCACCTTCTCAGCCTAGCCGCGTTCACGCGCCTTTTCGAGCCTGATGCTGTAGAATCTACGGAGTCTCCTCCCCGTTCCCGTCATGCGGTCCTCCGGTCTCCGGCTGCATCTGCCTCTCGCGGTTCTCGCTGCGGGGCTTGCGATCTGTGTGTGGCTGTTGCCTGTTCTCCTCGGCGGCGGATACCCGCCGGAGATGCCGACGGTGCTCCTCAGTAAGAACTATGCGGAAACCGGGCTCTTCCAGACGACCGATGATCAGGGCCGGGTTCTTGGCCCCCAGATGCTGAAAACGGACGGTATAACCACTACGATCGACGGGCGTCTTTCTGCGGTCCTGTATTCCAGGATCGGTCCTGCCATCGGCTGGGATAACTGGTTTGGATGGTCAGTTGTCAGTGCCGTGCTCATGGCGGGTGCACTGCTCTTCTTCTGGCTTTTTACGTACAAGCTCTTCGATGTGCGCACGGCGTGGGTCTCCTCTCTCCTGCTCGCGCTGATGCCGATGACCTGGAGAATGGCGGTCACCCTGAGCAGCTACCAAACCGCGTTTCTGTTTTTGTTCGCGGCTCTGGCTGCGTATGTCTGGATCCGGGATCGCAAGCCGGTGCTTGCACTCATCATCTCCGCGATCCTCTTCGGTCTCTCCATTGCTTCCAAAGACGTCTTCATCACGTTTCTCCCGTGGCTGGTTCTCTTTGTTCTCTGGGAGCAGCGCAAGCGCTGGAAGCGTGCGCTGGGTCTGCTTGTGCTCTTCCTTGCGATCTCCGGGGTGATCTATACGCTGCCGTATATCGGCGACATCCAGCGCGAGGGGTATCCGCTCAATCAGAATCTTGCCAGGCTCTGGCCCGTTGCCAGTCCCGCGCAGGAATCGGTTAGGGATGGAAACTATCTTCACCTCTATCCGGACCCGTACACCTACTTTCAGGATAAAGCGGATTTCGATGCCGCGTACCTTGCCGGCCTCAAGGACAAGTCACTCATCGAACGTCTCCAGGAGTGGAAACTCAGGGTCAATTTCGGCCTGGAAGCGGGCGGCATCGTCGGTTTCCTCCTCAGCGGCTTCTGGATTCTTCTCAATAACATCCCCTCGTTCTTCCAGCAGGCACTCATCGGTTCCGTCGCACTGTGGCTCTTCATCATTCCCGGAGGACTCGAGATTCGGAAAAAGAAGCCCAGGCTCTTCCTCGCGCTCGGCGGGCTCATTGTCGTGACATACCTCATCATCAATATCGTTCTCCACTACGAGCGCGAGCACCTGATGGACTTTGCGTGGATTCTCGCTCTTGCGGGTGGCGTCGGCATCGTCCTTGTCAGTGATGTGATCGCGAAAGCATGGAAGATGAGGTCGCTCACGGTCATCGCGCTCCTGAGTCTTGTCCTCGGCTTTCAGATGCTGCAGGCCAACCGCTTTGAATTCGCACGGATGTACGCCAAAGCTCCGCTGCCGGTGATCGAGGCACAGGGGCAGGTGATTTCCTCGCTCGCGGATTCCGCCGTCATCGCCGTGCCGTTCGGTCTCGGGGAAATGGAAACACTCGCGCTTGCGGGGGAGAGGACGGTCGTCCGTTTCCATCCGGAGACCATCGTGAAGCTGGCACAGGAACGGAAGATCGCAGAGGCGTTCTCGCAATACGGCGTCACGCACGTGCTCGGGTACGATCAGGAGAGCCTTGGGCTCATCCAGAGCCAGTCACGCATACCGGTGCTCACGGTCGCAGATGCAGGCGAACGTGCTGTATCGCCCTTCCTCAACTACCTGCTCACGATTTTCCGCTGAGCAGCTCCACGTACTCGTTTGCTTTTGCCTCCAGGCGGAAGCGCTCTTCCGCGCGCCTGCGGCCGGCTTTGCCCATACGGTCAGCCAGGTCTGCATCATCAATCAGGCGTTCCAGTGCCGAAACGTAGGCGGGAGTGCGGGGGTCACGCACAAAGCCCGTCACATCATCTTCCACCACTTCCGGTGTACCACCGAAGATCGTGCCCACCACCGGTTTTCCTGAGGCCATGGCTTCCAGGTTCATCAGGTTAAACGCATCCAGGCAGAGGGACGGGGTCGTGACGATGTCCGCAGCGGCGTAGGCAGACCGCAGGCCTTCGGGGCCCTGCCAGCCTGTACAGAGAATATTCCGGGGGGCGTCGCCGCCTTCCTCAGCGAGGAGGCCCTTCCAGCGGGTGAGATCACCGATGACCACAAGCAGTGCCTGGGGACGGGTCTTCTCCAGCGTGCGCATGGCCCGGATGAGGGGGATGGCTCCTTTGTCCTCGCTGACGCGACCGCCAAAGAGGATCATGCGCTGTTCCGGGGATATCCGGTGATCTGTGCGGAAGAATGAGGCATCACACCGCGCGCTGTCCCAGGCGGCAAGATCGATGCCGTTGTGGATCACCGTAACGTCATTGAATCCGTTCTGTGTGATCCCACGCTTCAGCGCTTTCGAGACTGTCGTCACCGCGTGCGTGGAGCGGTAGAGGATCGCGCGGATGAAGAGGTTGCGGACGGGGTTCCAGCGCGCGCCTGCCATGGCCCAGTGGTCCTTCAGCGTGAGGTGCGCATCCTGTCCGCCGGAATCGAGAAAGCGCTGCGTATTGATACGGCCTTCGCTCACGGACATCACATCATGCAGGGTAAGTACCACACGGTCCGCGTACTTTCCTGCGGCATCCAGGCAGCGGTAACCCAACCTGGAGTGCAGATTGTGAGCATGCACGGCATCGGGACGGAGCTTCTTCAGTTCCTTTCTGAGGAGCCGTTCGCCCTGACGGGAGAACACCACATGCCAGTTGCGCGTACTGTCGCGCGCGTCGATCGGCAGGCTGATCTCGTGGTCGTCGCGGTAGATCTTGTCGTCATCTTCCGCACGGTGCGCGGTGATGAGCGTCACTTCGTGCCCGGCCTTGCGGTAGGCCTCCATCAGCGAGCCCACGTACACCGAGACGCTGTTTGGGCGGCGCACGGGGTGATCGTCGTTGAGGAGGACGATATGCATCAGGAGAGGGCGGTAACAAGTTCGGTATTGGTCACATGCTTTGCCCCGTTCACGCCGCCTACTAGTTTGGCAAACGAACGAAGTTGCTCCCACATCCCGAATTTTTCAATTTCCCTGCTGTGCCCGTACAGGTGGAAGAACGGTGCATTGGTCTTCACGGCGTAGCTGAGTACAGTTTCAGCCATCGTGAGCCAGGAGGTCATCTTGCTCAACGGAATCCCAAGCTCACGCAGTCTGGGGCTTTGCACGCGCAGCGGGCCCAGCGGATCCAGGATCTTCCACATCGGCGTGAAGCTCTTTCTCCACGGGAACGGAAAGATCTGGAGGCTTACCGGCAGCGCGTACGGATTTGGTGCTTCAAACCGGAGAGTCTCGCAGGTACGTGCGCAGGTGAAGCCCGCCTTCTTCGCAAGCGTCTCTGTCCGCGCATCAAAGGCTCCTTTGGGGTAGCAGAAGGCCGTGCACGGTTTGCCGGTGATCTCCTCCACCCACGCTTTACCGCCGGTGAGTTCACGTACGACAGATGCATCATCAATCTCCGTGAGTGTGGGGTGGGTGAGTGTATGCGAGCCGATGTCGTGTGTCCGGGAGAGCGTACGGATCTCTTCTTTGGTAAGCATCGTCTCTCCGTACTGCGGCTTTGGGCAGACGTAGAACGTCCCCTTGAGTCCGTTTTGATCCAGAATTTCTGCCACTCTTGTATCGAGCGCGTAACCATCATCCCAGGAGGTGGTAATGAGGAGCGACATCAGCGGGAACGGACGAGGGAGTAGGTGGGCAGGACGATCCCGAGGCTGACCACGTGGTAGATCGTCAGTGCGAGCGCGAAGGCCCAGAGAGGAGTCAGCGTGTTTCCCGCGGTGAGGAAGAACGCACCGAGTCCGAGGGCGATACCGGTCACGTTGAAGAACGTGGCCAGGTAGACGCGGTTTTTGACTCGCAGGATGGGCGTGATGAGCGCGTGGACAGCCAAGCCTGTATGCAGGAGCAGGACCACCCAGAAGGGCCGCAGCGCGTCACCAAAGCCTTTGCCGTACACAAGCGGGAAGAACACCGGTACACAGACGGCGGCACCCGCGGTTGCAAGCAGGTGCAGCGCCACGGTCGACTTGAGGAGCTTCAGGAGAGATTTGCGGAGGTTTGCCCCCTGGCCGATCAATGTCGGGACCACGCTGGACGCGAGCCTGCTGATATTGCTGAGCACGAACGAGGCCGGCAGGTTGCCGTACTTGAAGGCGATGCGTACGAGACCCACGGCTTCCTCGGACGAGCGCAAGCTCAGCGAGAAGAGGAAGAGGTTGGGGTAGAGGTTGGCAATGTTCTTATCGACGGCGATCCAGAATCCGTTGGTGCCATAGGTCTTGAATCCCTGCAGGTCGAACGCAAAGAGGGAACGGAGCTTGGGGAGCCCGTGCTTTTTGAGGATGGCGGGCAGGAGGCAGAGGGCAAACAGGAGCGAGAGTCCCGACGTAATGAGTGAGCCCAGAAGGATGCCGGCCACGCCGTAGCCCATGATCACAAGCAGTACGCCGATCCCGAGTTGCAGCGTGGTGTAGGCGTTCTCGATCACCGTGAGGAGTCTGATCTCCCGTACGGTCTGCAGGACAATCGAGAGGTAGTTGTAGAGCGGATCGAGAATCGACGCGGCAAACACGAGCTGGACCAGATAGCCGATGTTCGTGTCTCCGTAGATCTTTTCCCCGATCATCGGCATGAAAGGAAAGACGACGAGCAGGATCAGGATAGAGACGAGGGAGGCCAGCATGTAGTAACGGCCCACGCTCTTCATCGCTTTGGCATCTTTGCGCCCGAATGCTTCGGACAAAAATGCGAGAGCCGAGTGCTGTTGTCCAAGGTTCGTAAAGAGGCTGATGACGCTCACGAGCGCCAGCACCACCGCGTACCGACCGTAGCCATCGAGGCCGAGGAGGTTGGGGAAGATGATGGAGGACAAAAGCCCGCAGAGCATCGGCACGGCCTTGCCCACCTGCATGGTCAAGAGGTCGCGCACGAAGCGGACTTTGAGCAATGGCGTCAGGAAGGGCAGGTCCACGGAGGAAGTATAGCCGCTTTTAGGCTTGGTGCCTGCAGTTTCCACAAGCAGTGCGGTTACGGGCGGCGGGCTGCGAGCGGCGAGATTCCCGCCCGCCAGTCCGCAGTCGGGCTGGCAGCTCGTAACCCGTAACTCGCAGCTTTTTTAGAACAGCGATGCCACTCGCACGGTATCTTCTTCATATGCCGCTTCAGATCCACGTTCTTTAGTGGTCAGGCAGATCATCGAGGAAGGTTCGAGCGCTTTGTAGGCGTGGACCGTGTTCGGGGGGACTTCTGCAAAGGTTCCGGGGCCCATCACGGAGACGGTCACTGCAGCCTTATCGTCGTTTGCAGGGCGCATCCGGAGTTCAATCTTGCCCGTGAGAACGTACGTGTACTGCGTCTGGAGGCGGTGGTAGTGATTGGCGCGCACTGCATCTTTGGCAAACGTGATGATGCCGGTGTGGTGCACTTCGCCCTCGAAAATATCGATGATGTCTCCGCGTGCGTCGGAGAAGGCGGGCTTGATGATCTTCACGGGGGGGATCATACGACGGTGGGGACGGGAACGGGCAGGATGAATGTACCACCGGCATCCTTGTACGCCTGGAGGTTCTTCATAATTTCCGTGGCAAAGTTCCACGGGAGGATCAGGGCGTAGTCGGGTTGGCGCTTGAGGAGTTCATCATCCGTGAGGATCGGGATATGCGTGCCCGGCGTGTAGCGGCCGACCTTCAGCTTGTTCTTCTCGGTCGTGAAGTCCAATACCCAGCGGTTGATGCCGCAGAAGTTGAGCATCGTCGATCCTTTGGCGGGAGCGCCTACGCCGGCGATGGATTTGCCCCGTTCCTTCAGTTCCGTGAGGAGTTTTACCAGCGCCTGGCGGTGCTCTACCGCTTTACGCCCGAAGGCCTTGAGGGTCTCGGGATCGTGCAGCTTGAGTGCTTCCTCTTCCTTGCACATGGCATCGACTGTCGGGGTGATGGCGTGCTTCCCCGGGCGGCCCACAAACAAGCGGATACTGCCTCCGTGGATGGTGGTGCGGATCACATCGAAGAGTTCGAGCCCGTGGCGTGCGAAGAACGCGCGCAGGGGTTTTACGGAGAAGTACGAGAGGTGCTGGTGATAGATGGTGTCGTACTCCATGCCTTCCACGAGGGTGCGCAGGTACGGGGCCTCGATGACAAAAATGCCGTCGTCATCGAGCAGTTCCTTGGCACCGGTCATCAGATCATCCATGTCATCGATGTGTGCGATCACATTCGTGCCCGTCATGATGGCGGCTTTGCCTTTCTCGGCGGCGATGCGCCTGGCCGCGTCGGTCGAAAACACTTCCGTGAGGGTATCCAGGCCCTGTTCGATCGCGATCTTGGTCATCCTCGGCGTGGGATCGATGCCCTGGACCCTGAGGCCCTGCTCCTTGAATCCGCGCAGGAGTAGGCCCACGTTGGAGCCGATGTCGATTGCCAGTCTGTCTTTCTGGACGCCAAAGCGGCTCACCAGATCCGCGGCCATGGCCAGGAAGTGCTTGCGGCCGGTTTCGGTGATCGCGCCGTCGTAGAAGTAATCACCGCCGTACAGGTATGCCGGGGAGACGATGTAGTTGATCTGCACCTGTCCGCAATCGGCACACACCTCGGTCGTGAGCGGGAACGTGGGCTCCGGGCGCTTCACCTGCTCTTCGCTCAAAAAGCCGTCGCTGTGCGGATGCATGCCGAAGTCCAGGAACGCGACCATGCGCGTGCCGTGGCAGAGGCGGCAGTCTTTGCGGTAATAGCCCAGGGCGGGGGAATTGCTCATGAGGACCGCATTCTAGGGAAGGCAGACCGAGGTGTCATCGTCATCCGGTTGTGCGACAATTCTTTTATTGCTGCAGGAGCAGGCTTTCTGCCTGCGGATCAGAAACATCCACTTTTCTTTTGTCTGCCCCTCTCATTCCCGCAGAGCGGGTTTTCAACCCGCGGCGCATCCAATGATTCTTCTTTCTTTTGTCAGCCAGACAAAAGAAAGAAGCAAAGAAAAGCTCTCCGCCGCCGACCCTCCTCCACCCGGCCCTGTCTCTCCTCACCGGCCCCTGCAGGGTTTCGGGGCCGGTTCGTCGAGAGTGTGCTTCGCACAGGGCCTACCCCTTCACCCCCGGGCGGCGGCGGGTCCCCCAGCTTCGCAGTAAATACGCGATCGACTGCTGAACACTTCGGAAATGTAGGTACTCTGTCTTTTCGATTCGCGGTAGTATTGGTTTATGGATTTATCTAAGGCAGTCATCGCGGTGTGTGGTGCCGGGCACGGCATCGGGGCTGTGACGTGCGCCATGCTCAGAGCGAAGGGGGCCACGGTCATCGGCTCTGCGGCACATGCCAAAGGGGACATTGAGGCGGTGGATGTCCGGGATTTCAGGGCGGTGTCATCGTGGCTGCAGGGGATCAAAAAAAAGCACGGCAAAATCGACGCGGTGATCAACAGCGCCGGTATCGCCGGAGAGCGCCAGACGATCCAGGAGACATCGGAGCAGGCCTTTGAGGACATCATGCGGGTGAACCTCTTTGGTACCTTCCACGTGCTCAGGGCCGCTCTCGGGATCCTCGAAAAAAACGGAACGATCATCACGGTCTCTTCACGCGCCGGGCACCGCTCGCACCCCACCCTCGTCTCGTACTCGGCGAGCAAGGCGGGAACACTTAGTCTCTGTCAGGGCACGGCAAAGGAATTGAAAGACGCAAAGTCGGACATCCTCTGTTGCACGGTCTCGCCCGGGGGAGTGGACACGCGGATGCGCGAGGGGCTGTTCGGGAAAGAAGACAGCCAGAGCCAGCAGAAGCCGGAAATCGTCGCCGAGACCATCGTGAAGATCCTCACAGGTGAACTGAAAATCGCTCAGGGCGGGGATGTGATTATCAGTCGCGGGAATGTCGAAGTAGTCGAAATGGCATGAAAATGATGAATCGCGCCTGCCTGCCGGCAGGCAGGGATCGCGAATGGCGAATTACGGATGGTGAATCACTGATTCGTACGTTGCGATGCACTCACGTGCCTGACGTTCGATTGAATGTGCCTCCGCCCACGCGCGGCAGTCTGCGGGTTTGATGCGCCCTTCCTCCAGAATCCACTTCATGCGCTCGGCGATCAGTTCAGGCTTATCAGCGGGGACGGCATAGCCGGATTTGCCGTCATCAATCGCTTCCTTGCAGCCGGAGTCCAGTGAGCCGATCGTCGGAATGCCGCGGGCGTTGGCTTCCAGGAAGACGAGGCCGAAGCCCTCGAAGTGATCGCCGTAGGAGATGCTGAGCATCGAAAACAGGTCCGCTTTGGCATACAGGGCGTTCAGCGTGTCATCATCCACCTGGCCGTGGAAAGTCACCGATTCCTTGAGGCCGAGCTCTGCAATCCGGGTCCGGAGTTCCGCTACGTACGGGTCTTCCATATCCAATTTTCCCGCAAGATCCAGGTGGAACGGCGTCTTACTGATGCGCTTGAGTGCTCCGCAGGCTTCGATGAGTTCCTTCACGCCTTTGCGCGGCTTCACTTCCCCCACAAACAGGATCCTGCGCGGACCTCCTGCGGAAGAGGTGTTCAGCGTGAGGGCCGATGCATCGATGCCGAGGGTGAGAATTCTGGTCTTCTTTACGAGGTTCATCGCCTTCTCCTCGCCGCTCTGCTTCTTCACCGCCTCGCGCACGCGGGAGAGTGTGTAGTCGCTCGCTGCGAGCAGACCTTTTGCATTTTTGTACGCCTTCAAGAGTGTCGCTTTTGCATGCGGCATGGAGAGCGGCAGCACGCCGTAGGTGCCGTGCAGGTTCATCACCCAGGGCTTCGTGATGGTGGACATCGCAAGGCCGTACGGTTCCAGGAGTACGTGCGTGATATCCGGGCGGAAAGTGAGGAGCTTGGCATTGATCACGGTCCACGCCTTGAGACGCGCCGTGGAACTATCGAGAAGCGTCAGGGGAGGGGGCAGACCTGTGGACTGCGGCACATCGACAGCCGTATTCACTTCGTTGGTCAGCACGTGCACGTCGTGGCCAGCATCCTTCAGGCCTTGAGCCATGCCGAGCGCAAAGGTGCCCCAGCCGTTTTTGGGGATAAGCGTGGAGGCGATGAGGAGGATCTTCATCAGAGCGCGAGGTAGGTGCGTCCCGCCTTGCGGATGAGGGCCGGGTCGAGGAGGCTTTTGAGGTCGAAAACCACGCCCTTCGGGCTCAGAGCTTCGATCATTCCCTTGCTGCCCGCCTCCAGGTACTCGCGGTGGGGGACGAGGAAGGCGATGGCGTCGTATGGGCCGTTGCTCAGACTTCCCGCTTTCAGATTCAGGCGTGCGTAGTCCTCGTCCGTCATGGACGGGTCGTGCGCTTCCACGTCGCAGCCGCCTGCTTTGAGATCGCGGATTACATCGAACGACTTGGAGTTGCGCGTGTCCGGGATGTTCTCCTTAAACGTCAATCCAAGCACGAGCACGCGCTTAGAGCCGGGGCCATCGAGCGTCTCGATGATCCGGTGCGCCACGTACGGGCCCATGCTGTCGTTTACGCCTCTGCCTGCGGCGATCACGTGGGTCGTCATGCCGAGCATCTTTGCTTTTTCCACCAGGTAGTACGGGTCCACGCCGATGCAGTGGCCCCCCACGAGGCCGGGGGTGAACTTCAAAAAGTTCCACTTGGTGCCGGCGGCATCGAGCACGTCTTTGGTGGAGATGCCGATCTTGTTGCAGAGCACCGCGATCTCGTTGATGAAGGCGATGTTGATGTCGCGTTGCGCATTCTCGATGGCTTTGCCCATCTCCGCCACTTTGATGGACGGCGCGCGGTGGATGCCTGCGGTGATGATGGATCCATAGAGATCGCAGAGCGTGTCGGTGGTCTTCTCATCCTGTCCGCCGACGATCTTCACGATCTTATCGACCGTATGCAGCTTGTCCCCCGGGTTGATGCGCTCGGGTGAGTAGCCGAGCGTGAAATCTTTGCCGCACTCCATGCCCGATTCACGTTCCAGAATCGGTCCGCAGATATCCTCCGTCACTCCCGGGTACACCGTGGTCTCGTACACCACGATCGCACCCTTCTTCAGGTTCTTGCCCACCGTGATGCTCGCACTCTCCACGGGTCCGAGGTCGGGATTATTGTTTTCATCTACCGGGGTCGGCACCGCCACGATGATCACATCGCACTCCTGCATCACCTTGGGGTCTGTCGAGAAGGTCATTGTCGTCTCCTTCAGCTGCGCGTCACTCAGTTCCTTGGTACGGTCATGGCCGCTGGAGAGCTCATCCACCCGGCGCTGCGAGATATCAAAGCCGTGGACGGTGTGGCCTTTTTTGGCGAAGGCGTGAGCCAGCGGGAGGCCCACATAGCCGAGGCCGACGACGCAGAGGGTCATGGGTTGCACGGATGAAGTCTATCAGAACAGCTAGGGTAAGGGGATTGCATGCAATGCCCTTACCACATACCCTAAAGGCCTTCAAAAGCACTTATGTCTGCCAAGCGTGCTCTTATCACCGGCATAACCGGTCAGGACGGTTCGTACCTGGCGGAACTGCTGTTGCAGAAGGGCTACGAGGTCCATGGCATCGTCAGGCGCTCGTCCAGCTTCAACCGCGGACGCATCGATCACCTGTTTTCCGATGTCTATCACCCGGTCAAACCCATCGCTCTCCATTACGGAGACCTGGGTGATTCCAGTTCGCTGCTCCGCATCATCAACGCCTGTAAGCCTGATGAGGTCTATAACCTCGCCGCACAGAGCCACGTGGGCGTGAGCTTCGATACGCCTGAGTACACCGGAGACGTGACCGGCCTTGGCACCACACGCCTTTTGGAAGCACTGCGCATCAGCGGTCTTCCCATTCGTTTCTACCAGGCCAGTTCCTCCGAGCTCTACGGCAAAACATCCTCTGAGCGTCAGAATGAACAGACGCCGTTCTACCCGCGCAGTCCCTACGCCTGTGCCAAGGCGTACGCGTTCGATATGACCCGCAACTACCGCGAGAGCTACGGCATGTACGCGGTCAACGGCATCCTCTTCAACCACGAGTCGCCGCGCCGCGGCGAGAACTTCGTCACGCGCAAAATCACCCTGAGCCTCGCCAAGGTCTTTGCAGGCAAGCAGGACTGCGTGTACCTGGGGAACATGGAGGCCAAGCGCGACTGGGGCTACGCCAAGGAGTACGTGGAGGGCATGTGGCTCATGCTTCAGCAGGACACGCCCGACGATTACGTGCTGGCCACCGGGCGCACCGCCACCGTCCGCGAGTTTCTGGAGATGTGCCTTAAGCGGGCCAGAGTCGATTGGGAGCGCAGAGGGGAGGGGAAGAACGAGGTGTACATCGACAAGAAAACGGGCAAAACGATCGTCGCCATCGACCCCAACTACTACCGGCCCGCCGAAGTGGATTACCTCTGCGGAGATGCCTCCAAGGCCGAAAAACAGCTCGGGTGGAAGGCCAAGACCTCTGTGGAGGAACTTGCGGGACTGATGCTGGAGGCGGATTGCAAGACGGAAGGAGTGACGCTCTGAAAAACTAAAATCTAAGCACGAAAGACTAAAAGCGTCTTAGGATTTAGATTTTAAGATTTGGGATTTACTTCTTGGTCGTCTACCCTGCCTCGGCAATGCCGAAGATCGCAGTCATAGCAGGTGCCGGTCCCGCAGGTCTCACCGCGGCATACGAACTGCTCAAGCGCACGGATATCACGCCTGTGGTGTTTGAGGCAACGAACGCCACCGGGGGGATCGCGCAGACGTACAACTACAAGGGCAACCGCATCGATATCGGCGGGCACCGCTTTTTCAGCAAGAGCAAGCGTGTGATGGACTGGTGGTTCAGTATTCTCCCGCCCCAGGGCAGACCCGCTGCGGATACGGAGGAGAAGAAGCATGAGATTGAATACGCCGCCGAGGTCATCGTGGAATTTCTCTGTAAGGACTGCGTGCCGGAAGGATCGCGTATCGCGAATGGCGAATCGCGAACTGCTTCACCATCCGACATTCGCCATTCGCCATTGGTTCGTCGGCCAGCTCCCGATCCGGAACAGGAAGACGACGTCATGCTCCAGCGCCCGCGCCTGAGCCGCATCTTCTACCGCCGGCACTTTTTCCCGTACCCCATCGGCATCACGCTCACGGTTGCGCGGAAATTGGGCCTCTGGAACACGTTCCTCATCGGCTGCAGTTACATCAAGGCCCAGCTGTTCCCGCGGAAAAACGAGATATTCCTCGATGATTTTTTCATCAACCGTTTCGGCGAGCGTCTGTATCTCACGTTTTTCAAGGATTACACGGAAAAAGTCTGGGGCGTGCCCTGCAACGAGATCCGCGCCGACTGGGGTGCGCAGCGCATCAAGGGCCTCTCGCTCAAACGTGCGGTCACCCACGCCGTCAAAGATCTCCTGAGCAGCGACTTCACCAAAGCGCAGCAGGAACGCGAGACGAGCCTCATCACCCGCTTCTGGTACCCCAAATTCGGTCCGGGACAGATGTGGGAAACCGTGGCTGACCGCATCAAAAAGTGCGGCGGTGAGATCCGGTACGAAAAGCGGGTTAACGGCGTCAAAATCGAGGGCGGCCGCGTGGTCTCTGTGACGGTCGAAGATATCAAAACCGGTCAGACGGAAGAGGTGCCGTGTGACTATTTTTTCTCGACCATGCCGGTCAAACACCTCATCGGCATGATGCGCCCGCGCCCGCCGGAGCGTGTCATCGAGGTAGCGGAGGGCCTGCAATACCGCGACTTCCTCACCGTCGGTCTTCTGCTCAAAAAGCTCCATGTCCAGGAAAAGGGCAAGAAGCCCGCCACCGACGTTCCCGACAACTGGATCTACATCCAGGAGGGGGACGTGCGCGTGGGACGAGTGCAGATCTTCAACAACTGGAGCCCGTACATGGTGGCCGACCGCAAGAATTCGATCTGGATCGGTCTTGAGTACTTTGTGAACGAGGGCGGGGATCTGTGGGTGATGCCGGATGAAAAACTCATCGAACTCGGCGTCTCGGAAATGGTGAAGATCGGAGCCATCCTCAAGGAGGATCTCTTAGACGCCTGCGTGCTCAGGATGCCCAAGGCCTACCCCGCGTATTTCGGCAGCTACGAGCAGCTCCCGGTGGTCCGCGAGTACGTGGATACGGTCCCGAATCTCTTCCTCGTCGGCCGCAACGGCATGCACCGCTACAACAACCAGGATCACAGCATGCTCACGTCCATGATGGCCGTGGACAACATCGTCGAAGGCCGCACGGACAAATCCAACCTGTGGGATGTGAACCTCGATATGGTCTATCACGAGACCAAAGAGGAGAAGAAATAATCTGCCGTCAGCCGAGTTCCGTATCGCAAATTTTCTGAGCGGTGTCGTTCCAGATAAAGCGGAAGCTCTGTGCCACCGCAGGGACCGTCGGAATGATTTCAACGGGCATGCCCTGATAGGGGGCAAGTTTTGCACCGCCTTTTTTGTGATGAATAACAAGCATTCTCTTAATGATTCCCGGAGAAAAAGAAAGAGAACCGGCGTCGCGCATGTTGATGACAATTTCCGGATCATGACCGATCTTGATCTGGGCCTGCACGGTTTTTCCGACGAGCGTTCCGCCGACCCCTTCTGTCCCCGGCCTGTTTGAGACCAGGGCCATATGTGCAAGTGTTCCTCCCCAATCCCTGTCAGGAGCCCAGACGACTCTTGGATCTTCAGGCACTCCTTTCCCAAGTCCGCTTGCAAAATACCGTTGTCTGAAATCAGGAAGACGAATGTTCATCTCCTCGATCCATTCGCCCAGGCGCGGCATATACGTGAAAGTTCGGCCTCCTTTCTGTTCGGTGGGGCGTGTGTCAGCGAGCCTCTTGCTCTCCTGCAGCAACCTGAGAATGTTGGCATCCCCGTCACAGATAGTGCGCAATTCTCCGATATAGGCGGCATAGACGATCTGGAGCAGTTCCGCATTGGTGTTCATCTTTTCGCATTCGAGTAGTCCCCATCCAGGCTTTCCGGAGAGGATCTGAGGCATCAGATAATCGAAACGAAGGGTGCCGTTTTGCGTTACCGGACGCTTGTTCTGGGGCTCATATAAAAGCGATTCTACGAATAGCGCTGCAGCTTCCTGTATGGACTCCGCATACGGCAGTGCATTTCCAAGATACATGTGTCCGAGTTCATGCCTGATAATCTGTGGATCCACTGTTCCTGTTAAGATAAGAAGGGGATGCCCCTGCGTCATGTAATGTGTTTTTTGCGCATTATTCGCAGAGGACATCATCGCCATGCCACCGGATAGATTTGTCTCATGCCATTCAATTTCCGGATGCTGATGGAGAGGGGGGCCAAACAGCGATTCCAATCGGTGTGCAGCGTTGATGATATGCGTACCACAGTCGCGCAAGAACCCCTCAGTTCCTCCTTGCGGATACCTGCTGCTTTGGTCTCCCGCGCCACGCGAAAAATGCAGACTTCCGGCAGAGATCACCTCCGGTGCCTGAGGAATGTTCTTCAGAAGCGTACGGGCATCTGTATTTTCCGCGTCCCCCATAAGGATGTGTTGGAGCGCACGTCGAAAATGCGAGATCTCCAGCGGCCCCAGGGGATCGGCGGAATCAAGACGTGCACGGAGAACATTCATCTCTCCAAGCCACTGACTATCGACAGACATGATATATCTATACTACATTTTGCTATTTACAGCAAACATGAAAGAAAGATCCAGAAAACGTCTACGCATGCTCCTTGTACCACTCCACAGCCATTTTGATGCCGTCATCGAGCGAGGTCTGCGGGTTGTAGCCCAGCTTCTCGCGGGCTTTGGTGATATCGGCGATGTATTTGACCACCTCACCTGTCCTCGGCTTTCCGATCTCCATCTCCGATGAACTGCCCGTCAGCTCCTTGATGCGTTCTGCCAGGTGCAGAATAGTCGTGCCCTGTCCGTAGGCCAGGTTGTAGGTGTCATTTTTCACGTCATCGAACTTCTCGGTGGCGAGCACGATGCCCGTCACGCAGTCATCGATGTACGTGAAATCCAGGCACTTCTCGGCACCGAAGATCTGCAGCGGCTTGTTCTTGCTAGCCAGCCTGATGAAGAGCGGCACCACGCGGATGGAATCGTCGTACATGCCGTAGACGTTACTGAACCGGAAGATGATGTGCGGCAGTTCATAGCAGCGCGTGTAGGCCTCCACGAGCGCCTCACCCGCCAGTTTGCTTGCGGTGTAGGGGCTCTCGCAGTGCTCCACGTGCACCTGGTCCTCCTTGTACGTGCGCTGGCCGGAGTTGCCGTAGACCTCGCGCGAGGAGGCAAAGAGGAAGCGTTTGATGCCACGCTTGCGGGCGAACTCGAGCGCGTTGAACGTGGTCGTCATGTTGTCCATGGCGCGCGCGGGGTCCTCCACCAGTTCGTAGACCCTGGCGTTGGCTGCAAGGTGAATGAGCGCATCGAAGCTCACCCCCGGGGCGATCTTTTCGAGTGCGGCCATATCGCGCAGGTCGGCGTTGCGGGTGACGGCCTGCACGGAGTCATTCCATTTGTTGGTGACCCAGTCGATGCCGGTCACATCGTGCCCGCGCTTCATGAGTTCTTCGCAGAGGCGTGTGCCAATTGTCCCCGAAGAGCCGGTTACAAGAATTCTCATGCTAAAAGAGTATCGGAGATAAATTCCAAATACCAGAAGCCAAAATCCAAGAAGGTGACAAATTCCAGGTGTATGTCTTGAAATCTAAAACCTGGCTTTTGGATTTTCCTTGGTCTTTGGTCTCTGGTTTTTGGCTTCTGCACCAGATACCAATTCCTCCTTTTCGACGGTACTCTGTGATTGTGCTCTCTGTGGTGCTTCCCACCTTCAACGAATCCAAAAACCTGCCGATCCTCCTCCCGAGGATCGGTGAGATCATGGGCAGCCGCCCGTATGAGGTGATCATTGTCGATGATAATTCCCCGGATGAAACGTGGAGGGTCGCGCTCTCGATCGGGGAATCCGATCCGCATGTGCGCGTGATCCGCCGGGTCGGCCGCCGCGGATTGTCCTCCGCCGTCATCGAGGGCTTCCTCGCCGCACGCGGGGACATCTTCGTTGTCGCCGATGCCGATGGTCAGCACGATCTCTCGCTCATTCCGCGTCTTGCGGAGGCTGTCGGACAGAACGGCGGCATCGCGGTCGGTTCGCGCTATACCGAAGGGGGGAGCGTGGGGCAGTGGGACGAGCGCCGTCATCTCTTGAGTCGCATTGCTACCCGCATGGCCATCGGGCTCTGCAAGGTGCGTGTGAGCGATCCCATGAGCGGGTTCTTTGCGCTGAAGCGCTCGGTGTTTGAAGAAACGCTCCCGCGTCTCAACCCCAAGGGCTTCAAGATTCTTCTTGATCTTCTGGTGCACGTTCCCGCAGGCACTCCGGCCACAGAGCTCCCGTTCACCTTCGGGAAGCGCGAGTACGGTGAGAGCAAGCTCTCGCGCAGAGTGCAGATCGAATTCCTGGAGTATCTCTACGATGTCACGGTCGGGCGCTTTATTCCTGCCACGTTCATCAAGTACGGCCTCGTCGGAGTGATGGGAGTCGTGGTGAACCTGGCAGTCTATTACGTTGCCGAAGCCACGTTCCCGCCTGTCTCTCAGCCCCGCGTTCTTGGCCTCACCCTGCCGTTTTTAGCAGGTGTGGAGGCCGCGATTCTCTTCAACTTTTTACTGAATAACGCGCTCACATTCTCGCACGTGAAGCTCAAGGGGATGCGTGCGGTCACGGGATTCATCGGCTACAACATCGCGTGTCTCCTCGGCACCATCGCCAACTACGCGGTGGCTTCATATCTCTACCGTCAGGGCATGTCGCTGGCGCTGAGCATCGGCATCGGTGCGTTCATCGGCATGATCTGGAACTACACGATGGGCCTGCAGTTCGTCTGGAAAGAGGCACGATGAATGTTCACTCACTCTCCCGGCGGCTCTTCTGGATCATATCCGGTGTCATCGGGCTTCTGCTCAGTTTCCAGGTTCTCGATCTCCAGCCGTTCATTGTGGATGCAGAACTCCGTCAGCGCCTGATGGTTTCCATGCAGTCCGTTACCGATGAGAACGGTTGGCTCCTCTCCGATCTCCATCTACAGTGCGCCGATTCGGCACCGCTGTGGATTGTGCATCAAACGGATCACCTGCGTTTTGCGGTGCCCGAAGCATTCGCGGTTCCCTATCCGTACGCTGCCCTCGATTCCTCCCTCCCCGGATGCGCCGACTGATTCACATCCTCGGCATTGAACTCCTCGCAGTCACGCTTGCCGTGATGCAGTGGCAGGTGGGAGTGCGCACTGACGAGGCAAAGTACCTCCTGAATATCCCGTACCCGCATCCGCCTGGTGCGCGTTTCATCTTGGGCCTTTCTAAAGCCTGGGAATTCCAGGAGCTCTTCTGGCGCGTGGTCTTCGCCACTCTCCTTCTGCAGGGGGTGTGGCTGGTGTGGGATATCTCCCGGGATCTTTCTAAGAACCAGCGACTGATCGTCTGCCTCTCGTGGTTGCTCTCGTCCGCGGTGCTTCTCCAGGCAGGCACGGTGATGATGGCTCCGCTCACGGCGTTGCAGGCGCTCGTCCTGCTGTGGATAGGTCTGCGGCCAGAAGTCGCCGCAAAGTATCGCGGCGTTGTCGCGCTCTTCTGGCTCTGGTCGGTCTTTACCGCGTATCAGGCTGCGCTCTTTGCGCCGGTGGCTTTCTTTGCGCTGCGCCGCAGGCCGCTCATCGAACGCCTCCTGTACGTTGCGGTCCCTCTGGCTCTCCTCGGTCTCTACACACTCAGTCATCCGCTCTCTGCGGCCAGCTTTGTCATTCATGGCGAGCGCCAGCTCACTGAAAGCATTGTCACCCGCATCCTGGAAACAATCCGTCTCTGGCTCCTTGGGGGTGGCATCATCCTGAGCATCACCGGCCTTGCCGGGCTCATCCGCACCCGCCGGTGGGAGCTGCTTCTTTCGCTCCTGCTCGTCACCGCGTACGTCGCGCTCTCCCGTTACGACTACTACGCGATCCTCTTCACGCCGCTTCTCGTCGTCGGGTTCTCGCGCTTCTTCGATCCACATTGCAAAACCGCTCCGTGGTTCGAGGTTCCCCTATGGACCGCGCTCCTCGCCTGCGGATCGATCCTGATGCTCGCTTTCCATCCGTTGCCGTCTTCATCGGTTGCGCGCAGCGTGATGCAATCGGTCAATCTCCAGCAGACGGACATCATTCTCATCAACGGCAGCTACGGGCATGAGTGGCAGTACGAGAGCCCGTCGGTCGTGCGCCGTTTTGTTCCCGCCCTGCTCGGCCAGTCACGCGCGGTGATCTGTCTCGATTCCTGTCCGTGGTTCGATCGCTCAGGATGGCAGAGAATCCGGACCAAGCCGGAGGTGTGGGTGAGGTGATCAGTACAGCCTTGTCTCCGCCTGGAGCGCATGGCCGTTGATGTCGTAGAACTCTTTGCGAAGCAGGAAAATCTGGTCTGTGGAGAGATCCATCGTCTCCACGCTCTTGCGTAACTGGTCGAACCCGTGCGGCCCCAGATTCTTGTGGAACAGGTCGCGCAGATGCGTTTGGCAAAGCCAGAGAATCAGATTCAGCGGATGGCTCGTGGGTTTAGTTTCAAACGCGACCGCGCCTGTCTCATAGCAGACCGTGCACCGGTCACCCGTTTTTGGATCGATACGGATGTGCTCCTGTTCGCCCTTGAGAATCGCGGAAATGCAGTCACGGCAATAGGCAATCCATCCCAGCTTTTCCTGCGGCCGCTCGGTATCCGCGCAACGGTTGCATGCAATGATTTTTCTCTCCACGAGCATCACTCCTTTTGCAGACATGCCGCTTGTCATATCTTGTTGTATTCGCGGTACCAGGATACAAACTTCGGCACACCCTCTTTTATGCTCGTCTTGGGATCAAACCCCAGCATCTTTTTGGCCTTGGAGATATCCGCCTGACTGCGCGTGGTATCTCCCGGCTGCATGGGGAGCATGTCTTTTTTGGCCTCTTTGCCGCAGCTCTCCTCCACCATTTTGATGTAGTCCATCAGTTCCTCCGTACGGCCGCACCCGAGGTTGAAGATTTCCTCCGGGTAGTTTTTGTCGATTGAAGCGACGATGCCCGAGACGATGTCATCCACGTACGTGAAGTCGCGCTGCATTTTGCCGTAGCCGAACACCTGGAGCGGACGGTCGTTCAGGAGCGCGTCTGTGAACAGAAACAGCGCCATATCCGGGCGTCCCCAGGGACCGTAGACGGTGAAGAACCTGAGGCCCGTGACCGGGATGCCGTAGAGCTTGTGGTAGATGTGCGCCATCAGCTCGTTGTCCTTCTTGTTCTGGCCGTAGAGGGAGATCTGATCGTCCGTACGGTCATCTTCCTGCTGGGGGAATTTGGTGTTGCCGCCGTAGACGGAGCTCGAGGAGGCGTAGATGAATCCTGGGATCTTCTGCATGCGCGCCTCGTCGATCATTTCAAAGAAGCCGTTGATGTTCGTGGCGATGTATTCCTCCGGGTGCTCAAACGCGTAGCGCACGCCCGCGAGCGCGGCCAGGTGGCAGACCCTATCGCAGCCGCGCATGCACTCGCGCACGGTCTTGCGGTCCAGGATATTGCCTTTCACAAAGGTGAACCCTTTGCGCTTCCTGAGCATCGCCAGGCGTGCCTCCTTGAGCTTGGGGTCGTAGTAGGGGGTCATGGCATCAAGCCCGATCACCTCATCGCCGCGGTCGAGCAGGCGGTTGGCGGTGTGAAATCCGATGAATCCGGCGGCACCGGTAAGGAAGATCTTCATACGAAGAGCTTATAGCTTCTGGGAGCGAGCTTCTAGCTTTTTCTCTCGGCTCTGCGGCGCGCTGATCCGCGGCTTCGCATTTTTTGACATGTCATCATGAGGAGCTCAGAGTCATCTCCATGCCCCTGAACCAGCTGGAACCCGGACGGTATGCGACGATGTCCGTTGATTACAATCTGCTCTGTCAACAGACAATCAACAATACGGTCTCACTCGGAAAGCAGATTATGAGTGAGGCACGCAGGAGGCTTGATGCACTCGGGATCCCGTATTTCGCGGACGGCAACGAGACTACGCACGTCAAAACTGACTGGTTCGCCGATCCCGAAAGAACAACACAGGCGCTCGATGACACGGTCGGCGGAAAGCTGCCGTTTATCTTCAGTATCACCGATGTCGATCTGGAGTCGGTGATCCCGAAAACAGAGAACCCTCAGGGGGAACACAGGCCGGCGATTGCGGCGTAGCACCTGACCGTCACTCCGCGTTCACATCGAGCATTTCCACGCTCTCTTTCGGCTCACCACTCAGGTCGGCAATGATGCTGATGATATCGTTGATTTCACGCTGTGCAGGAGAATCCTTATTGGGAAATCCCCCAATGGACACGCCGGCACCTCCGGATCCGAACGAGCGCTTACGTCTCATGATGAACGTGGGCATCTCCCCGCGCATCACAAGACCGTTCATCTCCTTGCGTAATTCGCTTAAACGCCTGGCATTTTCGGGAGTCGTTTCTTCCTGGATAAAGCGCATACCAAGAACTCTGCAAAGGTTTGCACGGATGTTCTGCCACTCGGCATGGATACCTTTCATGGCAACGGCGTCGGGTACCGGGAGCGCCTGTACGTTCTCAATCAGCCGGGCGATATCGAGGGATTTGGTCATAAAACGTATCATCAACTTCTTTAGGAAAAAGTCAATTTTTAGACGGCTCTTTACGCTCCGTACGCAACCTGGATACGCGCTTCCAATTCTTCGGTATCCAAACTATCGAGGAGAGTGCCCTCCTGTTCAACCACAAAAGAAGCCAGCGCAGCGCCGGTTTTGCACGCATCCGCCAGGTCCGCGCCTTTGGTGAGGCCGGAAAGCACTCCTGCGCGGAAGGCATCACCTGCACCCGTGGGATTCACCACCTTGTCCGCCTTGCATGGGGGCAAGACCGTCTCGCCTGCGTGGGTGTAGATGGTCAGACCCTCACCCCCGTTGGTCACAATCAGATACTCACAGTGTTCCATTACTGCGCTTACGTTCATCCCGGTCTTTTCGGAGAGCAGGCTCCACTCGTACGCGTTGCACACGAGTCCCGTGGCTGTCTTGATGCCTGAGATCAGTTCATCTTTGGAGAGCCCGATGATCTGCTGGGCCGGATCGAACAGCAGAGGCACCTTCCACTTGCCGCACCAGCGCACCGCTTCCATCATCAGGTGACCGTTGCGCGCTCCCACCAGCGCGTAGCCCAGGTCGTCCCGGTCTTCCGTGAGCTGCGCACCCGGCCAGCGTCCGTGCGCGTCCGCACCCGGATGGAAGAACGTGATCTGCCGGGAATCGGAATCCGTCCCGATGATCGCCGTTGCGGTGACGTGGCTTCCGAGGTGCTCCACATACCGGACATCAACGCCTCTGTGTTTCAGGAGTGCGGCGTACTCGCCGCCGTCGCTGCCTACCGTGCCCACGAGGAGCGCCTTGGTATCCAGAAGTGCGAGATTCCACGCAATATTGGAGCCCGTACCGCCATGATGCCGTGTGTAGTGCGGGCTGTAGAACGACACCGAGAGCTTCTGCAGCGCTTTGGGATCGATGGCATCGGCAAACGAACCTTCATATCCAAGGAGGACGTCATATGCCACCGATCCTGTAACCAGGATTTTTTTCATCCAACGGAGAGTATCGTAGAAAGAAGCCAAAAACCAGAAACCAAAAGCCAGGGAGAATCCAGAAAACAAACAAAATGCACAGGTTTTTCACCTGATTTTTGGCCTCTATCTGGCATTTGGCATTTGGCTTCTGGAATTTTTCCCGGATACACTCGGGCTATGAAGATAGCCATTGTTGGAACGGGATATGTGGGCCTTGTCTCAGCTGCCTGCTTCGCGGAGCTGGGGCACACCGTGTTCGGCGTGGATATCGATGCGGCTAAGGTGGAAAAACTGAAGAAGGGGGAGAGCCCCATCTACGAGCCGGGTCTGGAGGAACTGATCAAGAAGGGGCTCAAGAGCGGGCTCCTGAGCTTTACGACAGATCTCAAGGAAATACTTCCCCATGCGCAGATTGTGTTCTCCGCGGTGGCCACGCCGCCGGGGGAGGGGTTCAAGGCCGATCTGAAGGCCGTGTATGCGGTCACGGAAACGGTCGCCCGACATGCAGAGAAGGATGTGGTGTTCGTGAACAAGTCCACCGTTCCGGTGGGGACGGGAGAGGAGTGCGCCAGACGCATCGAGAACATTCTCAAAGACCGCGGAGTCGATCTGCACATCCCCGTCGTCAGCAATCCGGAATTCCTGCGCGAGGGCCTCGCGGTCAATGATACGTTGATGCCCGACCGGATCGTCGTCGGTATAAACGGCGGCGAGCGGCGAGCGGCGAGCGGCGAGAGTTCCCGCAGCTCGCAGCCCGCAACCCGTAACCAGATCGACGCGAAGAAACTAATGGAAGAGCTCTACGCCCCCATCACCAGGGTCGGAAAACCTCTCGTCTTCATGTCCCGCGAGAGCGCGGAGATCGTGAAGTACGCCAGCAACGCGTTCCTCGCCACCAAGATCAGCTTCATCAACATGCTGACCGAGCTCACGGAGAAGACCGGAGCCAACATCCGCGACGTGGCGCGCGGCATGGGCCTGGATGACCGTATCGGGCCGCGGTTCCTCCATGCCGGTATCGGCTACGGCGGCAGCTGCTTCCCCAAAGACGTGAAGGCGCTCTTGGCGACCGCAAAGGACATGGGGCTCAGCTTCGATATCGTCGAAGCCACCGACCGCATCAACGCCCGTCAGCGCAAACGCTTCTTCGATCAGATACTCGCGGCACTTCCCGCAAAGGCGACAGTCGGTATCTGGGGCCTGAGCTTCAAGCCCAAGACCGATGACATGCGCGAAGCCCCGAGCCTGGATCTGTTGCCGCTGCTCACCAAGGCCGGTCACACGGTGAAGGCGTTCGATCCCGAGGCGATGACTGTCGCCAGAACACTGGTGCCGAAGGAAGTCGAGTTCGTGGATGCACCGATGAAGGCGGCTGAGAACGCGGACGCGGTGGTGCTCCTCACCGAGTGGGATATTTTCCGCGGTGCGGATCTTGCAGGGCTAAAGAAGACGATGAAGGGTTCAGAGCTCTTCGACGGCCGCAACGTCTACGAGCCGGAGCTCGTGAACGCGGCGGGGCTGACGTATCACGGAATAGGCCTGTAAAAGCAACCAAAGGAACCAAGGATCCTCGGTTTCTTTCTTCCGAGTGACAAGGTTGTTCAAACCTCCACTCTTCCCTAAGCTGCCACCCATGTCCCACGTCAAAGACCCCTCCCTTGCCACGCAAGGACGCCTGAACCTGGAAATCGCCGAGCGCCGCATGGGTGCCCTCATGGCCGTGCGCGAGCGCTTTGCCAAGGAGAAGCCCTTCGCCGGCCTCACCATCGGCATGGCGCTGCACGTCACCAAGGAGACGGGCATCCTCGTCCGCGCGCTGCGCGACGGCGGTGCTACGGTGGCGATCACAGGTTGCAACCCGCTCAGCACCCAGGATGATGTTGCCGCGGCTCTCGCCGAGGAAAAAGACGTGCAGGTGTGGGCGTACAAAGGCGAGACGCCGGAGGATTACTACCGCTTCCTGGAGGCGGTCATCGAAACCAAGCCGCACATCACCATCGATGACGGTTGCGACCTCATCTCCGCTCTGCACACCAAACACGCCGATCTCCTCCCGAACCTCATCGGCGGTTGCGAGGAGACCACCACGGGCATCATCCGCCTCAAGTCCATGCAGCGCGACGGCGTGCTCAAAATCCCGATGATCGCGGTGAACGACAACAAGACCAAGCATCTGATGGACAACTACTACGGCACGGGCCAGAGCACGTTCGACGGCATTCTGCGTTCCACAAACCTCCTCATCGCAGGCAAGACTGTGGTCGTCCTCGGGTACGGCAGCTGCGGCAAGGGAGTGGCGATGCGCGCGCAGGGTCTCGGTGCACAGGTCATCGTCACGGAGGTGGATGCCTTCACGGCACTGCAGGCGGCGATGGACGGTCACCGGGTCATGAAGATGGAGGATGCCGCCCCGCTCGGCGATCTCTTTATCACCGTCACCGGCAACCTCAACGTGATCCGCTACGAGCACATGCAGGAGATGAAGGACGGTGCAGTGCTCGCCAACTCCGGTCACTTCGATTGCGAGCTGGATCTCAAGACCCTCGAGGCCAAAGTGAAAGGCAAAAAGCGCAGAGTCCGTCACTACCTGGATGAGTACACGCTTCCCAAGGGGAAGGTACTGTACGTGGCGGGGGAGGGCAGGCTTGTGAACCTGGCATCCGCCGAAGGCCACCCGAGCGAAGTGATGAGCCTGAGCTTCTGCGGTCAGGCGTTGGCCTGCGAGTACCTTGTCAAAAACAAGGAGTCACTCGTCCCGGGCGTGATCACCCTGCCGCCGGAGATTGATGACCACATCTCCAAGCTCCAGCTGACTGCCATGGGTATCGCCATCGATGAGCTGACCGACGAGCAGAAGAAGTACCTCGCCAGCTGGCAGGAGGGAACCTGATCCCTAAAAGATGCCAGGGGCACGCATTCCTGCGTGCCGGAACTACCCCTGTAAAGACCGCTTTTTATATGAATTTTCCTCAGAAGGAAGCCAATAATCGATGATGGTAGGTCTATTTTTTGGTCAAACCTTGACATATCCTTATTATTGTCGGGTTATTGATTAAGTGGTAAATTGTGTTCTGGTAATAATTAGGTCCTTCACAACACCGTTTTCACAGCGTATGCGTGCGTTCGATGGAAGTCCGGTACAGGATTCCGGCTCATTGGATGCACACCATCAAGGAGAGACATCTATGTCTCATCAGAAAAACCCGTTGCGTCGTAAGGTTCGTGGTGCCAAGGCCGAGAGCCGTTTCCGCGGCCGTCAGGCGGAACTCCGAGAGGAGCTGTTCGAGGCCATCGCCTCGTGCAAGCTCCCGGAGAAACGCGAGCGTCGCGGCAACAAAAAGGGTCGCCAGATCCGCAAGGATCTCGCGCACCTCGGCCTGCAGCCGCACGACAAAGTCGCGCTGGCGGAGGCCGGCGATCTCGACTTCGTGCCCCGCGAACTCTTGCGCACGTAACGTCCGTCCCCCTCGGGGGACACCTTCGCCCTTTCCCTGTTCTTTGAACAGGGAAAGGGTCGATTCAATCAAGAATGCACGCATCTGTTGTGATTTATGGTCCTTCGACCTCCCACCAACTTTGAGCTCATGAGCGGGCTGGATGAAGTCTCAATAAAGCGCGTTGAGCGTTTTGCCGAGCGCTTGGAGATGCGTGACCCCTACGACATGCACGAGTTTAATCGCGAGACTCGGATGCTGCTCCTAGGCCTTACGCGCATGCGCGGCAAGACCAAGAAGGATCTCTTTCCCAATTTGCGGTAACGACGGTGCTAGAATTCCACAATGACCGAAACGAACCGCCACTTCGCGCAGATCCTTCGTCAGCTGGCGGCGCTGTTGGATGAACAGGAGATCGCCTTTAAGCCTGCAGCGTATCGGCGTGCCGCACAGGTCATTGAGGAACTGCCGAACGATCTTTCGACGTACTCGCGCGAGGCGCTGCTGGATTTACCCGGCATCGGTAAAGCGATTGCGGACAAGGCTCTGGAATTCGTCGCCACCGGAAAGGTGAAAGCATTCCAGGAGTTGGTGAACGCGCAGGGGGATATTTCTCCGGAGCTGATGAACGTGGAGAACCTCGGGCCCAAACGCGCGCGGCAGATCCAGTCTGCTCTGGGAATCAAAACGATCGCTGAGCTCATCAAAGCTGCGGAAGAGGGGAAGCTGAGAACACTGCCCCGGTTTTCGGACATCATCGAAAAAAAGATCCTCGAAAGTGCAAAACAGGCAACCGAACGGTCGAAGCGGTTCCCGCGGGAGGAGATCGTCGCGGAAGCGGAGCTGCTGCTCAAGACTATCAAGGCCGTTCCCGGCGTCGATCGTGCGGAGATCGCCGGGTCGTACCGTCGTCATAAAGCGACAGTCGGGGACCTGGATGTCCTCGTCGTCACCAAAAAGCCCGTTGCCGTCTCCGATGCCATTGCGGGTCTGCCGATCGTCCGCGGAGTGGTCGCTCATGGTGATAAAAAGCTTTCATTCGATCTGATTCTCCAAAAGACTTCAGGCAGCATCCGCGTGGACGTGCGTTTTGTCGCCCGCGATCAGTGGGGGAGCGCCCTTCTGTACTTCACCGGAGACAAGGAGCACAACATCAGCATGCGCAAGCTCGCGATCGCGAAGGGCTGGAAGCTCAACGAGTACGCGCTCACCGAAGGCGACACGATCATCGCCAGCCGCGAGGAAGAGGATATCTACAATGCACTCGATATGGAGTTTGTGGAACCGGAGAAGCGGGCGGGGTTTTGATGATTGCTGCCGCGGCGGGCCGGAAGGCCCGCCCCTAAGTTTCTTTTTTTAAAAATGACCACTTGGGAACAAGGTCAGTTCACCTCTTTTTTGCCTGAGGGCGGGCCTTCCGGCCCGCCATCCCGCTGCTTTTGCTGTTTCACAATTTTTAGCTTCGACGTACACTGCGCCGGCACGGAGAGATGGCCGAGTGGTCGAAGGCGCACGACTCGAAATCGTGTAACCCCTCACGGGGTTCGAGGGTTCGAATCCCTCTCTCTCCGCCATCCGGCTCCGTCTGCGGACTTCGCCGCGATGGCTCTGTTTTGGGTGTGCGGCTGCTACACTCACCCCAATGCCCTTCCTGCCCGATATCCCCGAGCCGTTCCTGCGCCTGGCCGCGGAATTGAACGTGCGCGATGAGGACTTGGACGAGCAGTTCACCCGCGGGGGCGGCAAGGGCGGCCAGAAGATCAACAAGACCGCGAGCACCGTGCAGCTCACGCATAGGCCCACCGGCATTTCAGTCCGTGTGCAGAAACACCGCGAACAGAGCAAAAACCGCCTCTCGGCGTACAAACTTCTGCTTCTGAAGATCGAGCAGCATGTGAAAGGCGAGCAGTCACAGCTGGAGCAGGAGATTTTTAAAGCCCGCAAGCGTAAGGCGCGGCGCTCGCAGAAAGCCAAGCGCAAGATGCTGGAACAGAAGCATCATCGCTCGGAGATCAAAGAGAACAGGAAGCCCATCCTCTGATGCCGAGTCCCTCGACGTCATCCACGGCTCACCCCCGCGTCTCCATCGCGATCCCGGTGTATAATGTTGAGGCGTATGTGGCACAGGCGATCGAGAGCGTGCTGAAGCAGACGTGGACGGATTTTGAGCTGATCATCATCGACGATGCCTCCACGGACAGGACGCCGGAGATCATCAGGAGTTTTGCCGACCGTGATCCGCGTATCCGTGTCCTCAGGAATCCTGTGCGCCTGAAAATGGTGGGCAACTGGAACCGGTGCCTTGCAGAAGCGCGCGGGGAGTACCTGCAGATGGTGATGGCTGACGATCTGCTGAGACCCGGGGCGGTCGCGGCAGCGGTAGACATGTTCGAGCGCTTTCCGTCCGCCGTGCTCGTGTCCTGGCAGTGTCTCTTCATCGATGCCCAGGGTAAGCCACTCACTGTCCGTCGCAATTTTTCAGGGACGGGGCTCATCCCTTCCGCAGCGGCCTTCCGTGCGCTGATGCGTTGCAATGTACTGGGGGAGCCCACCTCGGTTTGTCTCCGCCGGTCCAGACAGCGGCAGTGCGGCGAGTTTGTGGAGAGGTATGAACATGTTCCCGATTGGCATCTGTGGCTGCGGATGCTCGAGGCGGGGGATCTGGCGTATGTCGACAGCGTCCTCTCCTGTTTCCGCGTGCATGATAAGAGCAACAGTGCGTGGCACCGCGAAGAACATCTGGATATTCTGGAGCACTATCTTTTGATCGAGGAATGGCTGAATGAGCATCAGTCCTATACACCGTGGCAACGGATGTTTATCATTTTCCATCTGTCTGCGTTCGCATCTGACCGCATGCTCCGGACGGGTGTATTCGATGCGCTCAGCATCATCCGTTCCGTCCCGGCACGGTTCCGCCTCCCGCTCTTCCTCGCTTTCATTCCGTATGTTCCGTACTTCGTTTGCGTTGTTTTGCCCCGTCGTGCGATGACCCGGTTCCGGGCGCGCCGCATGGGCAAAACGCTCTGAAAAACGGTGAAAGCGGGATTGACTGAAAATCACTTTTTGTCTGCAGATACACATTTTCCCGCGTTCGGATTTGAGCGTCTTTGGCTCCGGCAAGCCAAAGTGGTTCTTTCCTGATGCAGAAGCCCGTGTTTCGTAAACGTCAGAGGAAATGCACTTGCGACCGCTTTATCGCGCCCTACAATCCTCGTGCCCTTACTTCTTTTCCCCCTATCGTATGAGCTACGTAGTTGCTTCCGCGATCAAGGAGCTTCTCAAGAAGCACGACATGATGACCGCCGGCGAGCTGCCGGAGGCCGCGTCCGCCTTCCTCGAGGCTGCCCTCAAGGCTGCCGTGAAGCGCGCCAAGGACAACGGCCGCGTCACCGTCCGCCCCTGCGATCTCTGATCCGGGTTTTCCACTTTGGAATGAAGACGCCTCCGTAAGGGGGCGTTTTTCGTATCTGAGAAAAGGCGCGGGACGGGGCTAGGTAACGCGATGCATACGGTCATCGTAGGGGCACGATATATCGTGCCCCTACATCACGATCATCATAACGACCCGTCCCGCGCCGCCCGCTTCAGCTCCGCATCGATAAACATCTGCAGATCGCCATCGAGCACAGCGGCGGTGTTTCCGGTCTCGGCGTTGGTGCGGAGGTCTTTGACCATCTGGTACGGGTGCAGCACGTAGGAGCGGATCTGCTGCCCGAAGTCCGCGCTCTGTGTGGCACCTTTCAGCTCCTTCTTCTGTTCCAACTCCTCCTGACGCTTCTTCTCCAGAAGTTTGGCACGAAGAATGTTAAACGCCTGCGCGCGGTTCTGCAGCTGACTGCGTTCCGTCTGGCAGGCCACGACGATTCCCGAGGGGATGTGCGTGATGCGGATGGCCGATTCCACCTTGTTCACGTTCTGTCCGCCGGCACCGCCGGAACGGAAGGTATCGATGCGCAGGTCGTTCGGATTGATATCGATCTCCTTGGTTTCGGTGATCTCCGGGAGCACCTCCACGAGCGCGAAGCTGGTCTGGCGCAGCGCCTTGGCCCCGAAGGGGGAGATGCGCACCAGGCGGTGTGTGCCCTTTTCGCACTTCAGATTTCCGTACGCCATCTCGCCGCTCACAAGGAACGTGGCGGTTTTGATGCCGGCCTCCTGTCCGTCGGTCTTTTCCAAGAGCTGTGTTTTCCAGCCCATGCGCTCCGCGTACCGGAGGTACATGCGCACAAGAATGGCCGCCCAGTCCTGGGCCTCCGTGCCACCGGCTCCTCCTGAGACGGTCAGATAACAGTTGTTCGCATCGAATTCTCCGCCCAGGTAGAGCTGCGTCTCGGTGGTCTTCCACTGCTCTTCGAGCTTCGCTGCCTCTGTTTCCAGTCCCGGGAGATCGCCCGGGGAGGCCATCTTCACCAGTTCGATCAATTCACCCACCGATTGGGACATCTGGCTCACCGGTTCCCACTGTTTCTTCAGTCCTTTGAGCTTTGTGAATAATGCCTGTGCTCGCTGCTGATCGGCCCACACACCCGGGTCCTGGGTCTGCGTCTCGAGTTCGACTATCTGTTTTGGGATGTTGCGTGCCTCAAAGAGAGTCCTTGCCCGTATTGATGGCAGACTGCAGGTCGGTGAGTTTACGGAGCAGTTCCTCCACGGGAAAGGGGGTAGGGACGTGGGGGAGTGTAGGGGAACCTAGGGTGGCAAGGAAGATGTGGGATGTGTAAGGGCAAGGCATGGTTCGACTACTCTCACCACAAGTGCTGTGCCCCTACCCCCTTTCCCACGGCATTTCTGGCCTTCACTTTTCCCTAGTTTTCCGCTATACTATACAGAAAACATGAAAAACACATCCACCCCCTTTGTCGTCATCGGTTCCCCGGCTATCCGCCGTCCGGACCCGGCCCTGCTTCTCCGGCAGATCGCCTTCCCGCTCGTGCTGTTTGCCGCGGTGCTCGTAGGGCTGCTGACGCTTTCGTCTCTGGTTCTCCTTCCGCGTCTCGCCCGCGTGGAAGTGGGCGGAGAGGTGCGCGATGCGCATGCCATGACCACGCGTCTCTCCACGCTGCGCGCCGAACTCATCACCGCCGAGGGCAAGCGCCAGGATCTCATCCTCGCCATCCGCGATCCGCAGTACCTGGGTCTCAAAGAGGTCCGTGCGGGGCACACGTCACTCGAGCAGGTCCGTTCGCAGCTCCAGGAGATCGCGGCATCCACGGTCTCGCAGGTCGATGCCATCCACTTCTCCGGCTTCGCCTACTCTCTGCAAAGGGGGACGGTCACGGTGCGTGGCGATGTCCGCTTTGTCGGTAGCCGCAGCATGACGGTGCTTGCCGAATTCATCGAGAACCTCCGCACATCCGGTCACTTCACCTCCGTCAGCACGCCGTCGTTTGTCCGCGAAGACGGTACTGAGGGTCCGCACTCGCCCTTCACGCTCACTCTCACTCTTCCGTGAACAGGTACGCACTGCCCACCGCCGGCATCCTTACGTCCGCCGCGCTGTTTGCGGTCTCGGGCCTGCTGATCGGTCATCATCTCACGGTTCTCCGTAACGTGCGTGAAGATGTGTTGCCTCTTGCCGCACAGCTGCCGCCGCTGGAGCAGCGTCTTCAGGTATTGAATGAACAGGTGGAACTTTCGGAATTACAGGCGGCCATGCGCAGCGGGACTGCAGAGGAAAAGCTCCGTGCGTACGTGCTCCCGTCCGAGCCCGATCTCCCGCGCACGGTGGCACTCTTCGATGTCACGCGTTCGGTCCTCAGTCGCCGCAAGGTGCTTTCCGAGATGTCTGCTCTGGAATTCGGCGAGGTCCGTTCATTTCCGCTGCCGGGAGTCGACGCACACGGTGCGCTGACGGCCCAGAGCGTGAGCTTCACCGCCGTTGTCCGTCCCGAGGGCATGCAGCAGCTGCTTTCGCTTCTCAATCTCAGCGGCCTTATCACCGTCGGTGATGCGCTGAGCCCCGCGGATGTGAAAGAGCTCTTTGTCCTCACTGAATCCGAGAATCCTGCCGGCATCGTGAGCGTGGAACAGTTCCTCTCCACGGATCTGCTCTCCTACCTCCACGATCCTGTCGCCGCGGACCAGAGGCTGACTCAGGCGTTCCCGTCGGAAGAGTTCCTGACCAAGTTCCGTTCACTTCTGGATACCTCCGGCCTTGCCGAGGCCCGCGCGCTCCTGCAGAAGGACCTGCTCTCCGAGATCGAACGCCAGACCCTGTGGCCGCTGCCGTTCTTCGTCCTCACGGCGATCGAAACCGAAGAGCAGCCGGGCGGACTCATCCGCCTCTCCATCACCGCCGACGTGGTCAGCCGTTCCCAGGAGTGATATGGCCAAGCGCCCTGACGAAAACCCGCCGGCACCAGAGCATCAGAATCTCCCGCCAGATACTCTTATGGTGAAAATCGGTGAGCTGCGCGAGAAACTGAAAGACGCAGTCGATCCTTCGTTGGAGGATATCCGCACTCGTCTGGATGCCATCTATGAACGGTTGCCCGAGCTCGCTCCGAAGATACTGGACATATACAAAGCTGTCTGTGCGAAAAACGGTTTCAAACCGGGCCGCGTGCAACTGTGGATGATCGGGGGGCGGGTCCAGGGAAAGCCGCTTAAAGCAGACAGTGATATCGATCTCGTTTTCGCGATGGAGCGTCGTGACTTGGGGCCGGCGGCGATGGTTGTCCGGCACCTCAAGGACGTCGAAGACGGAGAAGACTGCAAAACACAGACGCGGAAAGAAATTGTGACGGGCGTAAAAGAGCTCTGCCGCGAGTCCCAGGTCCCAAATGAATTTCATATACTCGAATACGGCAGTGCGTTCCTGAATCCGGCTCCTGACCGGTTGCTACTCGCGGAAGCCTGATTCTCCGCAGACTTCTTGTTCCAAAGCCCGTTCTTCGCTACAGTAAACGGGTTCTTCCCCCTATTTTCTTCTGAGACAGCGTCATAACTACAGCCGTCCCACGCGCTTTGATGAAAAGCGCCCCCGGACGAATGATCAGATCCGGGTACCGCAGGTCATGCTTATCACGGAAGGGGTGGGTGCCAAGGTGATGCCGACGGCGGAGGCTATTGCGCTTGCCCAGCAGCAGGGACTCGATTTGATCGAAGTCTCGCCCAAGGCCGTGCCGCCGGTCGTCAAAATCGATGAGATCGGCAAGTATCTCTATCAGATCCAAAAGAAGGAGCGGAAGCAGAAGGCCGGAAGCAAGCAGGTGGAAGTGAAGATGCTCAAATTCGGATTCCGGACCGATAAACACGATCTGGACCGCCTGGCCACCCGCGCCCGGGAGTTCTTCACGGAGCGTCACCTCGTCAAATTCCTGGTACGCCTGCGCGGTCGCGAGCTTGCCAACAAGGAGTATGCCATCGAGAAGCTCAAAAACCTGCTCGCCTCCCTTGCCGATGTTTCGGAGGTGGAACAGGAGATCCGCAGGCAGGGGGATCAGTTTATCGCTATCCTGAGGCCAAAGAAGTGACGAAAGGAATGAAAAGAATCCAAGGAATCCAAAGAACATGTTCCTCGGATTCATCGGATTCCTTGGTTTCCTTAGGCCATTTTCCCTTTTCTTCCTCCCAATCCCTGTTTATACTCTCGCCCCGTTATCCTTCGATTCTTCCCTCAGGATAAATGCCCAAGATGAAGTCCCACTCCGGCGCCAAGAAGCGGGTCCGCAAGACCGGCTCCGGGAAGTTCGCGTTCGCCCGCCGTGGCAAGCGCCACCTGCTGCAGCAGAAGAGCAAGCGCCAGAAGCGCCTCAACCGCACGGTGATGGCTCACCCCACGAACATCCGCGCACTCAAAGGTCTCCTGCCGAATCTCTAATTTCCATCCGTCACCATGCGTGTAAAGCGAGGTATCGTCCGTCACCGCCGCCACCAGAAGATCCGCAAGCTCGCCAAGGGCTACCGCGGTATGCGCAGCACCACGTTCGTGAAGGCGAACGAGGCCGTGATCCGCGCCGGTACCAACGCGTACGTTGACCGTCGCCGCAAGAAGCGCACGTTCCGTTCCCTCTGGATCACCCGCCTGTCCGCAGCCGTCCGTTCCCGCGGTATCCGCTACTCGGTGTTCGCCAAGGCGCTCAAAGACAGCAAGATCGGCCTGGACCGCAAGGCGCTCTCCGAGCTGGCCATCCACAGCCCCGCCGCATTCGACAAGGTGCTCGAGACGGCCGGACTCAAGAAGTGACGACGCAAGCTTCTAGCTAGAAGCTTGTTCCTAGCAGCTCGCGTATCAGCGGCAGGTCCTTCTTCGCAGCGTCTTTGCCGGCCTGCACATAGTCTTTCGCCTTATCGAATCGCATAGGTCCGGTCGTAAACGCGGGATTCAGCACAAGGTCGCAGGCGTTCAGGCTCTGCCGATACGAGCTGGCACCGGCTTCGATGAATGTGCGCCACCCGAGCGGCAGGAAGTTGCGGATGCCTTCGTACAGCGGGTTGCAGTCCGTCCCGATGATCACCTCCGGGCAGCAGGTCTCTTTGAGCGAGCGGGAAGGCACTGCCCCGAAGGCGATGAGATCCACGTATTCATCACCGTCGATCACGGCAGGGGAGAACACCACCGGGATGGCGCAGCTGGCACGCAGTGCATCGATGATCCGCGTCTCCTTCGGGAAGATCCACGGCTCCACGCGTTCTGTGACGTAGGGCGTGAAGTCTTTCTCGGTAAAAATCTTCTCCCACGGGATCCGTTGCTTCACCTTTCCCGCCACACAAACAAAGGGAATCTGGCAGTCACCGATCACAGCGTCACCGATGATGGGCCCCAGATGCTTTTCGATCTGATGCTCCAGGATGCCGCCGTGCAACCCGCCCTTGAGCATCGCTGAGCTGAGGGTGGCGATCTCCAGCGGCTTCACCTTGGCGATGAGCTTCTCCATCTCCTTGGCCGAATGCCCCAGTGCATAGAGAGCCCCCACAATCGCGCCCATGCTGCTCCCGGAGATACACGAGGGTTTCAATCCTTCGTCCTCAAGCACGCGCAGCACGCCCACATTCGCGAGCCCCCACGCAGCGCCGCCAGATAAAACCAGTCCCCAAGCGGGTTTTTCCATACGCAGAACCTTAGCAAGGAAATCCCAAATCAAAAGCACTAAATCCTAAAACTTCGTTTAGAGTTTAGTGCTTAGAGTTTCGGATTTATCGCTTCACGCGGATGAAACCGGACGCCGGAAGCACCTGCAGCTTCTTATCTTCCTTCATCAGCTTATCGAACATCAGGTTCACGCCGATGGCGTCACTGGCCATGTGGCTGCACTGGATGAGGTTGAGGTGGTGCTTCTTGCCTTCTTCCACCTCCTTCTCGGTGAAGTGCATGGCGAGAATGGTGCCCACTCCCGCGCGGCTCTGGCGCTCGATCAGGTCCTCGGGGCCGTTTGTTCCTCCCGTGAACTCGGTGGCAACCACCTTGCCCGGGCGGCTGTTCTCGCTGCCGTTGACGATGATCGGCGGGTTGCCCTTCTTGGCGTACCACTTGTATTCCTCGATCTCGAAGAGGATGTTCATGATGTCCTTGAGCGAATCGAACTGGCCCTGCTTTGCGCAGATATTCTTCTCCATGAATCTCCAGACCAGGTTATCCGTCACGGTGTGGATGCCGAACATGGGGATATCCAGCAGTTCCGCGGCCCGCTCCGTGCGGAAGAGGTTATCGGCGTGGATGGCGCGCCAGATGCGGTCCATACGCGGTCGGAGCAAGCCCTCCGTGTGGTTCACGGGCACGCCCGCCTGGGCGTACACGTCCACCTGGAGCGGCATCACCTTTTCAAGGTCGGCCAGTGCGCGGCCTTCCGGGTGGTGGGTCATGATGGCATCGATCCTCTCGCCCTTCTCGCGCAGCCTGTCTGCCAGGAGTACTTCCTGGGTCTCCATATCGATACCCACCATCACCACCTGGATGTCCTCCTCGCCCGTGCCGTGGATGATGCGGCAATCGCTGTACGGGTTCCAGGTGCGCTCCTCGTCGAACATCTCCTTTTCGATGCCTTCGAGTTTCTTCATGCGGTCAGCGTGCCGCTTGAGCATTTTCTCCAGGTGCTTTTTGCCGCGCGGATCGGCTTCGATACCCATCTCAATGGCGCGCTTGTACAGGTGCTTCAGTTTCATGGTAAACGGGGGAACGGTATGTCGGTCGATAGCCTAGACGGTCAAGACGCAGTCTGCAAAGCAGACGGAAAAACTTCCGGATTCTGACGCGAAAACAGTGACGGGTTATGAGTGACGGGTCACGGGAACTCCATTCCTCTCGTCACTCGTCACTATTCACCCGTTACCGAAGGACAATCTTCACATCCGCAATCACTGTGCCGTCCGGGCGGACGAACACGGGATTACAATCCAGTTCGGCGATTTCCGGCAGTTCATGGACGAGTACCGAAATCCCGCTGATGAGGCGCGCGAGAGACGGAATATCGCTCTGGGCTTTGCCACGGAGACCGAGGAGGAGCTTCCAGCTGCGGAGGCGCTCAAGCATCGCATACGCATCATCTTCGGTAATGGGGGCAATGCGGAAGACGGTATCCCGGAGGAGTTCGGTATAGATACCGCCAAGACCGGCCATGATGAGGTGGCCGAAGGAAGCGTCGGCAATGCTGCCCACGATGTACTCGTGCCCGGCGGGCAGGAGCGGCTGGAGGAATACACCGTTGATGACGGCCTCCGGCATCGCCTTTTTGGAATTGTTGATGATCTCCCGGAAGGCGGCTTTCACCTCGTCTGCGGTTTTGAGGTTCACGCGCACACCGCCGATATCGGTCTTGTGCAGAATCTGCGGCGAGCTCACTTTGGCCACAAGCGGGTACCCGATGCGCTCGGCGAGCGTCACCGCCTCGGCTTCGTCATGAGCCACCGCTCCGGCGGAAAAAGGGAGGCCGTAGAGCTTGAGCAGGCGCTGGGCATCTGCCTCCGGCAAGAGGCCCTGTGACTTTCCGATGATCTCCCGGGCTGCAACCTGACGCTTCCGGTCAACCTTCATTGTCGGCGTCTTTTTCATGGTTTCCTGCGACGCACGGCGGCGAAGAAGCCCAAGGGCACGCATCGCACGTTCGGGTGTCGGAAAATTCGGGATGCCTGCGGAGCGCAGGATTTCTTCCGCATCATGGACGCCACCATCACCCATGAAAGCCGTGACAATCGGGATCAGGCGGCTTGTTTTCTCTGCCACGACCACAGCCTTCGCGACGTCCGCGGCCGGGGTCATCACCTGCGGCGTCAGCAATACAGCGATACCATCCACGTTCGGGTCACGCACAGCGGCGGTAATCGCCGCACTGTAACGGTCTGCAAATGCGTCACCGAGGACATCAATGGGGTTTGCGGCACTTGCCGCAGCGGGGAGAGCCTTTTTAAGCGCTTCCTCCGTGGTCTTCTCGAGTCCCGTGATGATCAGCTTTTCGCGCTCGGCGGCGTCTGTTGCGAGGATGCCCGGACCGCCGGCATTGGTGACCACGGCGATACGCTCCGATGCGAGTGGCGGGAGGTGGGAGAGCGCGCGCAGCGCATCCAGAAATTCCTCGGTGTCTTTGGCGCGGATCACGCCGGCCTGCTCACACGCGGCATCAATCGCCGCATCACTGCCGGCGAGTGCTCCGGTATGTGAGGACACGGCCTTGCGTCCGCGGTCAGACGTTCCCGATTTGATGAGCACGATCGGCTTCTTGCGTGTGACCCGTGCGGCAATCTCCAGGAAGCGATGACCGTTCCTGATGCTCTCCAGGTACAGGCCGATGACCTTCGTTTCCGGATCATGTTCACAGAGTTCCAGATAATCACACTCGTCCATCGCAGCCTTGTTGCCCATGCTCACGACGAGCGAAAAATCGATGCCCTGGTCGGCAGCAGCATCCATCAGCGCCACCGCGAGCGCGCCGGACTGGCTCAGAAGAGCGATGGAACCTTTCTTCTCCAGGTTCATCGCAAACGAAGCGTTCATTCCGATCGCAGGCCTGAGAACTCCCAGACAGTTGGGACCGACGAGCGTCATCCCGTACTTCTTCGCTGTCGCCACAAGCTGCTCCTCCAGTGCATGGCCTTCGTCCGTACCCAGCTCTCCAAAGCCGGCGCTGATCACGATGAGCGTCTTTACGCCTTTCTTCCCACATTCCTCCGCAAGCCCCGGCACGGTCTTCGCGGGAGTTACAACCACGGCGAGGTCGATTGTCCCGGGAATCGATGTCACCGATTCGTAGGCTTTCTTGCCCAGAATCTCGCCGCCCTTGGGGTTCACGGGGTAGAGGGCACCTGTAAAGCCCTGACTCAGCAGGTTTTTGAGCACATAGTGCCCCACTTTCTGCTCCTCGGCAGAGGCCCCGATGACGGCGATGGAGGAGGGGGAGAGGAGGGACATGGATTATGCGGTACGTACTCTCAGCGGCTTCCACTGACCACCCGCATACTGCCAGGCATTGCCCTGTGTGTCGGCAACTTCCAGGCCTTCCTGCGGGCGTTGCACGCGCGGGTCGTTGGGACGGAACTGGGCGATGGACATCTGCTGGGCCAGCGCGTGCCCGAGCAGTGCGCGGTTGCCGTCGCTGAGACAGCGCCAGCCCTGGAACGGGTTGCCGACGGCACCCTGACCCACTTTCTGCCACACGGTGTACCGGACGGTGCCGCCCTGTTCCTCGCGGAAGAGGCGCACGGTGCCATCGGGTACCAGGTTCTCCGCCTGATAATTGATGTTCTGGTGAGCGGGATCGATCAGGTTGTGCTGGCGAAGGCGCAGCAGGGCGTCCATCACCTGCGTCTGTTGCTGCGGGATCCGGGTGGTTAGGTCCGGGAAGCGGTTACTGGTTTGCAATGCGCGCAGGATATCCCTGCTGCGGTTCCATTCGAGGAAGCGCAGGAAGGCGACGCCGGCGTCCTCGTATCCTTTGCGTTCGGGCTGTCCCGAGGGATTGGCTTCCCAGGCGGAACGGGTTTCGTCCAGGCGTGCGGATAGATCCTGCCACTCCTTGTAGAACTGCTGCTGGTCCGCCAGATCGAGTTCCACGATGCGCTGCTGCAGACGGAAGAGTTCGGTGAGGCGCGGCTGACCTTCGTTGACGCGCATTTCGGCGACAATTGAGCCACGTGCGCGGCGGAGGAGTTCCGCGGAAGCGGCACTGCCGCCCGCAACGGATTTTTCCAGTTCCTGCATCACCGTGTCGGTTGCCGGACGCAGTTCTTTGCGTGCCTTCTCCATCGATTCTGCAATCCGCTTGCTCGATTCGTTCTGCTTCCTCCGCTCTTCCTCCTCATCTTTTTCGCGCTGTTCACGGGTGCGTTCCCGCTCCAGTTTTTCCAGGCGCTCCTCCGTCCGTCCGGCGTCGCGTTCGGCATAGTATAGGTCATCCATGCGCCGGATTGCAGCCGCCAGCTGCTTACGTTCCGTCTCGGTCAGTCCGGCCGGGGGAGTGCGCTGCAGGAGCGAGCGTCCGCGCGCGTCGAATTCACTGCGGATACGCTGCAGGTATTCCGTATTGAGCTGCGCACGGTACCTTGTCACTGCCCGGAGGTCGGTGCGTGTCGCGATTCCCGTATCGATGGTCACGGTCGCGGGGATGGCGGATTGTCTGGATGTGAGCTCGCGTGCTGCCTGCAGTGCGGTCTTCGGTTGTTCGGTCGTCACTTCCCAGCGGTAGGGATACAGACGGCGCAGGAACACGGGTTGTCCGTCGCGGTTCCGTGCACGCACGATCACGCGGTCATTGTTGAACACTCTGTCGGTTTCCGCGCGGCGGATTTCCATCTGGGAGAGCGATGCCTGGAGTCTGCTTTTCACCAGCGTTTCCCCGTGCTGCGTGCGATGGAAGTTCTCATGCTCGGTCGCCCACATGTCGGTGCCTGTCTGCTTGCGCCACTCCACGCCGTCCGCGGCGATCACCGCATCAGTCGCCCGAGTGGCATCCACGTTCTCATTCAACGCAGGAGGGACGGGTGAGGGTACAGGCGCAGGCGCAGGCGTGGGTGCGGGAGCAGGTGCCGGGGCCGGCGAGGGCCGCCCGTTGGAAATGGCAAACTGCAGCTTGAGTGCGGGTTCCGGGGGTCGATCCGTTCCCTCGAGCCATGTGAAGAGCTCCGTGCGGACGGCCTGTCCAGCCATGCCTGACGGGGACAGAGATCCGTCGGTCCAGAAAATGGCCGGTACCGTGAGCCGCACGGTGGTGCCGTTCACTTCCACGCCGTTTGATCCGTTCTGCTGTGCAAAATTGTTGAATTGCTTCTGCTCCGCCTGCGTGACGGGGTTGCGCATCGTCACGATGAGCGTTGCGCCTTCCAGCTGCACTGCCGTCGCGCGGCTCACCAGGGATTCGCCGAGCCGCTTACGCAGCGGTTGCACCAACGCGTCGCGGCGGTTTTGTTCCACGAGCAGCTGGGCGATGCGCCGCTGCAATCGTGCGTCACGGACGCTGCGCGCGCTCTCCATACGCGTGATCTGTACGCGCAGGCCTCTCAGTTCCGTGTCCAGTGCCTCTCGGGCCGGATCATCGGACGGCAGAAACGCGATGCGTTTGGTGAGATCTTCGGAAGCAGTAATGAGCTTCTGTTCCGTTTCGGACGGTTGACTGCGTTGTTTGTTGAGACGCTCACGCTCGGCGGGAGGGTTATCCACCTCATGGACGGGGATCTCCGCATCCTGATTTTCCGGTACGGATGTGGACACCTCAGGGAGCGGTCCGGGTCCGTTCGGTCTGCGGCGCAGGGCGGCCAATGCACCGAGAAGCAATGCGATCGCCATGAGTGCACTACCACTGTTGTTTGCGCTTTGGAGGCCCGCGATTTCCTCTTCCACACGCATGACTGCCTGCTTCTCCGCCTTCTGCTCCGCTTCGGTTGGAAGGTTCGGGATGTCAGGCCGTTGTTCTGGATTGGGTGTGGATGTGGACAATCCGTATATTATAGCCGAAAACTCCTGATGTGAGGAGGCGCAGATCTACCAAAAAATCATAAAGAAAACCCTTGTCAATGCAGGCTGGAACGGTGTCTCCTACAATAGTTTCCGCAATGCCCATGCCCTCCGTCATCTACGCGTCCACCAGCGGACACACGGAGTACGTGGTCGGTGTCGTTGTTTCTGCGCTGCAAGCAGCGGGAATCGAGGCCTCGGTCCAGCGGGCGGAGCTCGCCAAACCCGAGGATCTTGCGGGTTCAGGCCTCCTGATTCTCGCCTCTTCCACGTGGAACACCGGCACCTCCGAAGGACAATTGAACCCGCACATGTACGCACTCCTCCTGGAACGCGGAAAAGATGCGGCTCTCAATGGCAGACCGGTCGCCTGCATCGCGCTCGGTGACAAACGCTACCGCTACACCGCAAATGCGGCAGTGTACCTGGAGGAATTCGTGAAGTCCCACGGGGGAACACTCCTCTGCGACACGCTCAAAGTGATCAACGAACCCTACGGACAGGAAGTAGTAGTGAACGAATGGTCGAAGAAACTCGCACAAAAAATAAAAGGCCTGGGCACTGGGCACTGGGACGCCCCAGCTCCCAGCTCCCAGCCCTCTTCCCGTCGTTCTTCTTCAGTATGACACGCGTTGCACTTAAGATCGTCGGCGCCTCGGGACAAGGCATCAACTCCATCGGCGAGATTCTCGCCAAGGGGCTCAAGCGCGCTGGCTACTGCATCTTCGGGTACCGCGAGTATCCCTCGCTCATCAAAGGGGGTCATGCCAGTTATCAGCTGGATATCAGCAACTCGCATATCACGAGTTCGGAGACGAGGGTCGATGTGCTCCTCACACTCAACCACCACGGACTCGAGAAGAATCTGCAGGAGGTGAAGGACGGCGGCATCGTCGTGCACTTTGTCGATGACTGGAAATTTTCGGACGCCGACAAGGCCTCATTCAAGAAGCGCAAGATCCGTGTCGTGCATCTGCCTGTCGATGCGATCCTCAAAGAGATGAACGCCAAGGCGATCCTGGGCAACGTCCTGCTTGCCGCGTTCCTGTGGTCCGCGTTGGGACAGGATAAAGAGCAGCTCAAGGCGCTCGTCGGGGAACGCTTTGCCAAGAAAAAAGCGCTTCTGGATGCCAATATGCAGTGTGTGGAGCGTGGGTACGGGTATACGGACCCGGCCATCGGACGCGTCTCTGTTGCGATGCCGGAGGCATCGGCACGCTGGAAGGATCATCTGCTCCTGACCGGGAGCCATGCCATGGGTCTTGGGGCCGTGCATGCGGGCGTGCGCCTGTACGCCGGCTACCCCATGACACCCTCCTCCCCGCTGCTCACGTACATCTCCGAGCTGCAGAACCAGACGGGCATGGTGATCAAGCAGGCGGAGGATGAGATCACGGCCGCGCAGATGGTCAGCGGTGCCATGCACATGGGCACGCGTGCGCTCACCGCCACTTCGGGCGGCGGATTCGATCTGATGAGCGAGACGCTCTCGCTCAACGGCATCATCGAGAACCCGACGGTCTTCGTGCTCGCGCAGCGACCGGGCCCCGCCACGGGTCTGCCCACATGGACCGGACAAGGCGACCTCCTCCTGGCAGTGCACACGGCGCACGGAGAGTTTGCGCGTTGTGTGCTTTCCGTGAGCGACGCCGATGATGCGTTCCACCTGATGCCTGTCGCGTTCAATCTCGCAGAGAAATTCCAGATTTCCGTTATCGTGCTCACGGACAAGCAGATCGCCGAAGCGCTCTATACGCAATCGCCGTACGACCAATCGGAGACGGTCATCGATAGAGGAAATATAGTTCGTGAACCTAAGAAGTTAGCCGCATTGCAGGGTTCCGACCGCTACGATCCCGCCAAGGCGGTGAACGGCGTCAATTCTCGTTGGCTCCCGGGCTCCAAAGCTGCCACCTGGAACGCCCAGGGGGATGAGCACAACGGAGACGGCACAGTGGATGAATCTGCCGCCAATGCCAAAGCGCAGCTGGAGAAGCGTATGAAGAAGCAGGAGGCACTCAAAGCCGCTCTCCCCGAGCCTGAGCTCTGGATCACGCAGAAAGGGCACAGAACGATCACGAAAAGCGATCCGGCTCTGGATGTGCTTTTTGTCGGTTGGGGTTCCACCAAGGGTCCCATGCTTGATGTTCTCAAGGCAGAGGTTGGCACTTCAATCGGTTATCTGCATTATTCGTATCTGTGGCCGCTGAAGACAGATCGACTGATGAAGCTCGCCAAAACCACAAAGAAGATCGTGCTCATCGAAGGCAACCACGAGGGTCAGCTGGGCAAACTGATTGCGATGGAGTGCGGACTCAGGGTCTCCGAAAAACTCCTCAAGTACGACGGCCGGCCGTTCTTCTACGATGAACTTTTTTCTTCCATTCAATCCCTTCTTCCCTCATGAAAAAGCTTTTTCGCGGGTGCGCCGCACTCCTCCTGTCGTTCTCCGTAGTAGCGCCGGCGCTGGCGTACAACCAGGATGTGTCGTACACGGTTCATGAGGTTCCGGACGGTGGTGTCCTGATGTACTACCACCGTCGTGCAGTGCAGTTTGCCGAGCAGCAGGGGATCATGACGGGCTACCCGGATAACACCTTTCGACCGTCCGTGACCATCAATAGAGCCGAGCTCATGAAGATTCTTGTGGAAGCATCAGGGTCTTTTGGCGGTGCCGGAGGGAACTGCTTTCCGGATGTCACCGACCAGTGGTTTGCGCAGTACGTGTGTTATGCAAAGGATCGGGGATGGGTACAGGGGTACCCTGACGGAAAATTCCATCCGGAGAAGAAAGTCACGCTTGCAGAGGCGCTGAAGATGCTCACAACGTCCCGCGGATACACGACTACGCGTCCCATTGAACGGGGTTACCCGGTAGATGCCTGGTACGCGCCGTATCTTGAGACTCTCTTCCAGAAATTCATCATCCATGATGCGCTGCTCAAGGGTGACCGTCCTGTGTTATTAGGAAAGGAGGTCGCGCGAGAGAACATTGCAGAGTATCTCTACCTCACGTACCTCTCTGAGAAAAAGATCGCCCTGGATCTGAAGAATGAAATGGAATGTGACCTTCCGGGCGCAAATACTTTCGCACTGGAGACATCAATGACGTCTAACCTCGTGAAGGGCTACATTCAGAAAGACAACGAGCGCTGCCTGGTTTCCAATTCCTTCAACCCGTTTGAAGGCATCGGACCGAACAACGTGAATTTCCATTTGAAAATCATCAGCCAGCAGGGTGCATCGGCACTGGAGGGTTCCCACTACCAAGGTCCGGTCATCGACGGAAAGGTTCGGTTTGAGGCTGAAGGATACGGTACTGCCCCTCTCGATTTCTATACGTCCGGTACCTGGGAATACGATCTGCGTACGCATATTCTTCGTCAAATCGACTGATATGGCTATCCCTCTCCAGTCCTCCCATGGCAGCCCCTCGATGCACGACTACGCCTGCGCCACGCAGTGCACGTGGTGCGACGGCTGCGGTGATTACGGCATCTGGACGGCCACCAAGCGCGCACTCGTGGAACTCGGTCTGCACCCGTGGCAGGTGCTGCTCGCGTACGACGTGGGTTGCCACGGCAACGGCTCGGACAAAATCCAGGGCTACCGCTTCCACGGCCTGCACGGCCGCGTTTTGCCGTTTGCGGCCGGAGCCAAGCTCGCCAACATGAACGTGCCGGTGATCGCCTACGGCGGCGACGGCGCGAGCTTCTCGGAGGGCATCGGCCATCTGGTCCATGCCGTGCGCAGCAACTACCCCATCACGTTCGTCCTGCACAACAACGCCAACTACGGCCTCACCACCGGTCAGGCCAGCTCGCTCACGTGGCAGGGCCAGCCGATGAACACGTCCCCGAACGGCATCCCCGAGCACACGCTCAATTCGATGGATTTCATCTTCTCGCTGGAGCCGGTGTTTGTAGCCCGCGCCTTCTCCGGAGATCTCTCCCAGCTGACCAAAGTCATCAAGACCGCCATTGAGCACCAGAAGTACGGCTTCGCGTTTGTGGATGTGCTGCAGGCCTGCCCCACCTACAACAAGTTCGCGACGCACCAGTACCTGCTGGACAAGTGCTACGACGCGAACGCCGAAGGTCATGACCCGCACTGCGATATCAAGAAGGCCCGCGATCTGGCTGTGGATACCGGCAAGCGCATCGCCACGGGCATCCTGTACCAGCGGGAGGATGTGCCGAATTTCTACGATCAATTAGTTCCTCGGAAAGGGAAAACCACCCAGGCGGTGGATGAGGTGGAGAAGCAGGATGTCAGTGAGCTGATGAGGGAGTTTTTGTAAAATCATTTTTTTAATACTGACAGGGCGGGTCTTCTTCATCAGCAGGCCGGAGGCCTGCTCCGGGTTATACAAATCATTTTCAAATCCATGGGGCAGGCCTCCGGCCTGCTGGTAGGGACTTACCAAGCTTCTAATGGAGTGATATCCCATTTCCCAGATGCAGAGCTCCAGGGGTAGTCCTCCGCACACTGAACAATGCCGGCTTTTACCGGATTCTGGTGGATATACTTTAAAGCCTTCGATGCATCATCAAAGACTTTGGCATCAAATCTGGATTGCCACAAAGGGCCCTTTCCTAGACTGACAGTCACTCCCACTTTGTAGCTTCTCATGATGAGTGACAGTGATGGTTTTTGTTCCATAGTCCGCAATAAAAAATGGCAGTGGTCAGGCATGATGACAAATCCATAGAGGAAAAATGGGTGCACAAGCTGAGCTCTGTAGAGCACCTCAATGGCTTCCCGGGCATTGGCTGGATTTTTGAAAATAGGTTTTCGGTCTTTCGTCACCGTTGTGATGAAACAGGTACTTCCTTGAAGCAGATGATGGTGATACAGCATGGTTTTATCATTGCTGACTGGCAGGCCGGAGGCCTGCCCCAAGGAAAAAGTTTTTGAGAAGATATCTGGTATTTTGGCTTTCTCCTGACAAAAATCCCGTTCTGTATTGGCACAGAACGGCGGTACACTATGACCATGCGCATCGATGTCCTCACCCTCTTCCCCGGCATGTTTGCAGGCCCTCTCACTGAGAGCATTCTGCAGCGTGCGTCCGAGAAGGGTCTGTTTGATGTGCATCTGCACGATATCCGGGAGTTCGGGATCGGGAAGCACCGGGTGGTGGATGACAAACCCTACGGCGGCGGAGCGGGGATGCTCCTCATGGCCGAGCCGGTGGTGAAGATGATCGAGAAGGTGACGGACGAAGGGGAAAAAGGGCGACCCCTCGGCTCCGCTCGGGGTGGCAAAGCCAAAGGTCCGCATAGGATTTTCCTCAGTCCGGGTGGCACGCGTCTCACACAGACAAAAGTCGAGCGTCTGGCGAAGCGCGATTGGGTGCTGCTGCTCTGCGGCCACTACGAGGGCGTGGACCAGCGGGTGGTCGATGGCTGGATCGACGAGGAGATCAGTATCGGTGACTACGTGCTCACGGGCGGGGAGCTGCCTGCCATGGTGCTGATCGACAGCATCGTGCGACACATCCCCGGCGTGCTCGGGAAAGAGGAATCCGCAGCGGAGGAAAGCTTTTCCAAAAGTCTCGGCCGCAAGCGTGAGTACCCGCACTACACGCGACCCGAGGACTTCCGTGGGATGAAGGTTCCGGATGTGCTCATCAGCGGACACCACAAAAATATTGATGCATGGCGTAAGGGAAAAACGCGATGATCAGTGAGGTTCTCCGTCAGCGGCTGCAGTCCGAAGGATCCCTCACGCTCACCATCCGTGCGCGTCCGGGAGCCAAAAAAACGCAATTCAGAGATATACTTGAGGACGGCAGCATGAAAATCGACATCGCGGCAGCGCCGGAAGACGGAGCGGCAAACGCGGAGCTGATTCGTTTCATTGCCGACCTCTTCGGCGTGTCCACAGCATCTGTCACCCTCCTCTCCGGTCAGACATCGCGCCAGAAGGTGATCCGCATCAGCTTATAGCTGCGACTCCACCCAGCCGCGAAAATCGACGTAGCGCGGGACACCGATCTGTCCTTCGGTTCCGAAGAACGACGTGGGGACCAGCGACACGTGCTGTTCATCGTAGAGTGCTCTGCGGTTTGCCATTTCCTCGGCCATCTCGGGGGATGTCACGCATGTTGTGAACGAAGCGGGGAGAGCCATTTCTTTGGTGATCTGCGTGAGCACGGCCTGGCTGAACTGCCGATGCGCGAAGAGCCGGTCGAGCATCTCCCTGCCCCTCTTTTCCTTTTCGGCACACCGTAGCGCACTCGCCTGCAGGTTACTCATGGGATATTTATTGAACGGCACGATGGATACGGCCACGCGCAATTTCCCCGTGGCGACGTAGTCGCTCAAGAGTCGTGCAAAGTGTTCCTCGTGGAACTCCCGGCAGTACGCGCAGGAGGGATGCGTGTAGAGCGTGTACATGGGCGCGGATTCCAGGCCGATATCCAGATCTGCAGAGGTCAGATCGCGTTCCAGGAGCGCTCCGGAGATCGCTTCCGGCTCATCGGTGACCTCACTTCCCGTTTCCGTGACAAGCACGTCATCCGCAAAAGTGGGTTCGGTTTCCGAGGGTAATGATGAGGAAGACGAACTAGATGCCACGGAAGAAGAAGCGCCTCCCCAGGGCCATTGGACCGTAAAATCCCCGTGTGGGCCTTTGCAGGCGGCAAGCAGGAGGGTGAGGCCGATCGGGAGGAGAAGCTTCCTTATGGGGACAGTGTAGATCACAAGCCCGGAAGTGTGCGAAGATATCCGCCAATTGATGGCTCCCCGCATTCTTCTCCTCGGCATTCCCGTCGACCCGGTCACGCCGGAGGAGGCGATTGCGGTGCTCAAAGGGTTTTTGAGCGACGGAGAGCAGCACCATGTGATGACACCGAATAACGAGATGCTTGTGGAGGCTTCTGGGAACAGAGCATTCGCCGATGTCCTGCGTTCCTCTTCGTTCAATCTCCCCGATTCCACGGGACTCCTGTGGGCCGCACGCAGAACCGGTCAGCAACTCCCCGCACGCGTCACGGGTGTGGATACGGTCATCCGCCTATGCTCGGAACTCGGTCAGGATCAGAAGGTCTTCCTGCTCGGTGCCGCACCGGGCGTTGCGGAGAAAGCGGCGGAAGCATTGCGCAGGAAGCATCCTGCACTGGTCATCGCAGGCACTCATTCCGGTTCACCGTCGGATACTGATGCTCCGGCGATCATCCAGACGATCAATACATCAGGGGCATCCATCCTCTTTGTCGCTTTCGGTGCTCCGGCTCAGGACATGTGGATCCATCGGTATCTCACAGATCTCCCTTCCGTGAAGGTGGCCATGGGCGTCGGCGGCACGTTCGATTTCCTCGCCGGTATGCAAAAGCGTGCACCGCTCTGGATGCAGAACCTCGGGCTGGAGTGGCTGTGGCGGTTCATCCGTCAGCCAAGCCGCGCTCCACGTATGTGGAAGGCGCTCATCACGTTTCCGTGGCTTGTAAGTCGTTACGGGAAAGAGGCACCTCTCACTCCCTGAGCGGCTCCACCGCGGAGATGTACCACTTCTCCGATCCGCGCTTGATCTGCACCCACTTGGGGCCGGTCCCGGTTTCCACCAGATACTCCTGCACGCCCGGGCTCTCCTTGAGCATGCGCGAATCGAGGATGGTTTCGCCGCGCTCTTCCATGAGCAGCAGTACTGCAATATCTGGCTTGTTGATCACCGCACCCTTGAGTGTGAGCGTTGCACGGCCAAGCGTTGCCGCTACTCCCACAATAAGCATGCTCACGAGGATTGCCACACCCACGGTGTGGAGGTAGCGCCTGGCGGAGACAAGGGGGGCGGGAAGGTTGAAGCGCATATCACAGTATTCTAGCAGAATCTTGCTCCTCGATCCATGTTTGGTACAGCCCTTTCGGAATCACGAGCACATTTTTCTGATAGTAGTAGTATAGGAATCGTACAATAATTCTACGAATGCTCTCGTATGCATGATCGTGAAAATAAGTCATCGGGTTCCATAGAAGTGGACAAGGAAATTCTTCCACTCCTTCGTGAGGCTCTGGAAGAGTTGCAGTGTCTGATCGCGAAAGGTCAAAAAGAGAAAGCAATGAGTCATCTTCTTCAGGTTTTCTGGCTTGGTGTGGATTACCGTCCGAAAGTGATGGATGCGGAAAGCGGCAGCACACTTGCCGTCATTGAGGCACCAGTCGCTGAATTGTATAAAGCCAGTGATTCCACACTTTCCATCCGGACTGCCGGCGAAACTTTTCCGCAGTGGTGGGAGGTGTTTCGTGCGTCCGTTCGTGAGATTAATGGAGTGATACGGGACGGGACCAGAGTTTCCGGATTACATGGAGAATGGAGAGCTCTGACCGAGATGCCCGTTGACGAAGCGGCGGAGGTTATTGAACGGATGCTGCTCGTGGCCACCCAAGGAAGAACGCGTTTGCGTGCAATTATACAATAATTCCTTCTCCACTTTCTCATTCCGTATGTCGACACTCATCCTCCTCCGTCATGGCCAATCACAGTGGAATCTGGAAAACCGTTTCACCGGTTGGACCGATGTGGATATCACCGATGCGGGGCGTGCCGATGCCGAACTGACGGGCAAGGCATTGCAGCCGTATACGTTCGATGCGGTGTTCCTCTCCCGCCTCAAGCGCACGCACCAGACGTACGCCGGTGTGCAGAAGGGGTACGGCAAGCCCATCAAGGCCGAGCCGCTCTGCGATTCCGCGCTCAACGAGCGTCACTACGGTGATCTGCAGGGACTCAACAAAGCCGAGACGATCAAGAAGTTCGGGGAAGAGCAGGTGAAGCAGTGGCGCCGCAGCTTCAATATTCGCCCTCCTAACGGCGAGAGTATTGAGGACTGTATCCGCCGCACGCAGCCGTTTTACACGCAGTACATCGAACCGGAGCTCACAGGAGACCGCACGGTGCTTGTGGTCGCGCACGGCAACAGCCTGCGGCCGATCATCCGCTACCTCGACAATCTGGATGACGAAACCACGGCGACACTGGAGATCCCGCTCGTCGTGCCGATCATCTATACCCTCAAGGACGGCAAGGTGGTCAGTAAAGAGCAGATGAAAGTGCCCGGCATGCAGGAGAAGAGCACGTCTGTGATCAAGTGATGTCAGGCGCTCGCTTTGCGCTCAGCAATACTGATGCCTTTCCTTGTCCCCTGTGCCGACACGGGGGACACGACATCTCCGATACAGTCGTTGAGTGAACCGCGCGTGCAGGTGATCACAACGGTCATAGACACCGTATCGATCGCGATGTCTGCCTCCACATGTTTATTATCTGCACTGCTCCGTAGTTGCCGCTGCAGAAATTCCAGTTCATGCAGAGCTGCCGGTTCTTCGCCCGGTACACGGAGTTCAAAACTGGTCTTCTTGGATTCCATTTGCCCAGTATAGCGAAGGAATCTCTTCCTTAAGAGGCTTCTTTTCTCTTTTTTCCCGTAATTCTTTGCGGGCTGCGTTTCGGCGTCTCTTCCGGTGTTGGAGTGAATGCCGGTGCACCCTCTTCCTCCAGGAGCTGTAGGCAGCGACGCGCAACAGACGTGCTTGCTGTCAAAATGGTAGAAAACCCCCTATCGGCCACGATCAGCTTCTCCCCGGCGAATTCGGGCCGGTGGAACATCTCTCTGAGCATGGCTGCGATCTTTTTATTGAGTTTCATGGTCGCCGATCGCTGCTGATCTGGATGCAGATCTTCTAACCCGGTGCGGTCGGGGGTGAGACGCTGGGATTCCATGGTCATTTTGTGAGGGTACAGCTTTAGCAGGCGGCCTGGCCACTGTATGATGGGTGCATGTCTCAGACGTCTTTTCGGCAAGCCACATTTTTGGAGGACGTTGCCGCCCACAAGGACCGGCACGTGCACCTGATCCTGATTGCCACCAAGCCCGACATCATCAAGCAGGTTCCTCTCTACAAGGAACTGAAAAAGCGCGGGCACCTGGCCGTGCTCGGCCACACCGGCCAGCACTACGATGAGAACCTGAGTGGGGGAATGCTTAAGGAATTCGGCGTGGAGCCGGATTTTAACCTGAACGTGCGCGGAGGCATGCACGAGGTGGTCAGCCAGATCATCGGGCGGCTCGGGGACTTGATCGGCGAACTCAAAAAGCGCGGGAAGACCGTGATTCCGTATGTGCACGGTGATACCACCACTGCGATGGCCGCAAGCAACGCGGGATACTGCCACGGGTTTGCCTCGGTGCACGTGGAAGCGGGAATCAGAACCTTAACGCCACAGTATTCGTCATTCGACATTCGCCATTCGTCATTCGATCCCAAGGCTTGGCATAGCTTCCTCCAGGATCGAAAGAATTGGGAAAGAGGCTCCCAAGAACCATTTCCCGAGCAGTTCAACACACGCTGCTCCGAGGCGGCTACGGGTATTCATCTGGCACCGGTGGAACTTGATCGTGAATTCATGCTGAGCGAAGGCTTTGCCGAGGACAGGATTTTTGTGGTCGGCAATTCCGTTGTCGATGCCACGGAAGAGGCGATGAGCCGCATCGGGGAATCAACAGTATTCGAGCGTCACCCCGAGCTCGCAGACGGAGACTTTGTGCGGTTCTGCATCCACCGCCGCGAGAACTGCCTCTCCGAAAAGCGCTTCCGTGCGATCTACGACGCGATGAAGATGCTCATTGAGGAGGGGAGGAAGGTGCTTTTGATCTCCATGATCCAGACCGAGCTCGCGTTTGAACGTTTCAAGCTCAAGGAGGAAGTCAAAAACCTTGCAAAAAAGCACAAGAACTTCGTGTTCTCGCCCGTGTGGGCCGAGTACGTGGATGTGATTGCGGCCATGAGCAAGGCTGCCGTGTGCGCCACGGATTCCGGGTCCATGCAGGAGGAGATGAACGCCATGGGTATCCCCTGCGTCACGCTGCGCTACGGCTCCGACCGCAGTGAATCGGCCATCAACGGCGGCAACCTCATCGCGCCACCGACTGATGCCAACGTCATCAAAGCCTTGATCGAATACGCCTGGGACAACAAGGCGATGCGTGCGGCCCCGAAGATCTACGGCAAGAATGTCAGTGCGAAGTGCATTGATGCGGTCGAAGCCGTGCTGAAGAAGGGCGAGGTCTTCCGGACGGAGGAGGAGAGAGTGTGGCTGTGAATTGATAATTGAGAATTGATAATTGATAATGAAGGAAGCAGCTCTGGATACTGAGAAACTGCATATTATCAATTTTCCATTATCCATTATCAATTTTTCCACTCTCCAGAAACTCAGGGAATCTCTGGCGCTACTGTTAGTAGGGCTCCTTCCGCTGCACGCGCTTTTCGTCACGATCGGTACAAAACTGATTGCCGGGCCGGGGCAGGCACCGCTCGGAACGCTTGCTATGTGGAAAGAAGGAATTATGGGGGTGATCCTGCTGGTTGCGATTGTCGAGGTGATCAGTGGTCAGTGGTCAGTGGTCAGTAGGCAGCGGTCAGTGATCAGAAAAATAAAAATTGATGTCATCGATCTGCTCATCATCGGCCTCGTAGTCCTCGCGGGTATTGTGCAGCTTGCTGTCCGCTCACCACTGTCCACTGCTCTCTACGGCTTCCGCTACGACTTCGTCGCGCCGCTCGCATTCCTCGTTCTGCGCCGCGTCCCGTGGTCGGATGTCTTCAGGAAGCGCGCGGTGTGGATCATCATCGCCGTCGGTGCACTGGTGGCGCTCTACGGTCTTGTCACACTTGTGCTTCCGGATAGTTTCTTCCGTGCGCTTGGGTATTCCGATCTGCATTCCCTGTACGTCCCCGGCGGGCCGATTGCCGCGTTCCAGCAGTTGGGTGGTACTGCCATTCACCGTGTACAGAGCACAATGAGCGGACCCAACCAGCTGGGGTTGTGGCTTTTGTTGCCTTGGTCGCTTGTGCTCATCCGTCTCTTTCAGGGGTTCCATACTGCAGAAGAGGCTGCATCCAAAAAGTGGAAGCGCCTCGTCATTCTTCTTGTCATCACACTCGCAATCCTTGCCACGTTCTCCCGCTCGTCGTGGATCAGCATGGTGCTCAGTGGAAGCATCATCTTGTGGCAGCTGAGTCCGCAGAAGATCCGCGTCCCGCTCTTTTCCATCGCGGGGTCCTTCGCGGCGATTCTCCTGCTCTCCGTCGCCGTTCTCTACCCCGAAGTCATCCAGCGCTCGGTCTCCAATGCGGGGCACATCGAACGTCCACTGGAAGCCATGCAGCGCATCGTCGATCAACCGCTCGGTCACGGCCTTGGTACAGCGGGGCCGGCCAGCAACCGCATCAGTGATGCATGTGTGTATCTGGAAGAGGGGGCGGATGCCTCATGGGCGGTGCAGCACACGGACCTCTGCGTGTTCGTGGGTGATGCGCAGGTTCAGCCTGCCGGTCGCGCGTGTTCCTGTCCGTTTCTGCCGGAGAACTGGTACCTGCAGATCGGGATAGAGCTGGGGGTGATTGGGATGTTTGCGTGGGTCCTCATGGTAATTTTGCTCCTCATCAAGCTGCGAGCTGCGAGTGGCGAGCGGCGGGAAACGAATGGAGGGCTGCCAATGGGAGTCTTTGTGGCCTTCCTTGGTGTGAGTGTTGCCGGACTCTTTCTGCACAGCTGGGAGGATGCCGCGGTGGCACTCAGCTTGTGGATTCTTGCTGCCGCTTTTGCTCGGGATAGATCCTGATCAATTCACGCTCTTCGTTGATGAAATCCTGTGCGTCTTCTGAGGCGAGAACGGCAGGGTCTTTCATAAGTGCCTGGAGCTTGCAGAGGATCAGAAATGCGCGGGCCTTCACACTATCAGCCAGCGGGTGAACGCGATCGACATCCTTCACATGCAGATCATTGTCTTCAAAGGCGATCGAGAACCCGACATCCATTGGAAGAATCCTGAGAAGCTCGCGGTATTCCTTATGGAGAATGTCACAGATGTCCTCAGCGATATCGATATAGAGCTTCAGTTCTCCATAGTCGACGGCTTCTTTGGAGCGGCGCAATAGCGTGCCCATCTCCTCACACCACTCGGGGAGCGGCTTGGTGGAGCTTTCCATGCGTGTATCAAGCGCTTCGTGCGGATATTTGTCAAAAAGTCCGGCCCTTGCGCTATGATCTTCCCATGCTGCATCCCAAGAGCATCGTCATTCTCGACTTCGGTGGACAATATGCGCACCTGATCGGCAACCGCGTGCGCAGACTCGGTGCGTATTCGGAGATCCGCGTACCGGAAACGCCGGCGGAAGAACTGAAGGGTGCGGCGGGCATCATCCTTTCCGGTGGGCCGCAGAGTGTGTACGAAAAGGGCAGTCCGCAGGCTGATCCGAAGATTCTTGAGCTTGGTATTCCGGTGCTCGGGCTTTGCTACGGTCATCAGTGGCTGGCACATGCGCTCGGCGGAGAGGTGAAGCCGGGGACGGTGAAGGAGTACGGGCCGACGGAGGTGAGCAGGTCAGAAGGTTTGAAGGTTGGGACGTCGGATGTTCTCGCGGGTTTGCCGGGTTCCTTCACGACGTGGATGTCACACGGGGATGCGGTCACGAAGGTTCCGGAGGGATTTTCGGTCACGCTGACATCGGAGAATGATCTGATTGCCGGCATGGTCGATGCCAAGCGCCGGTTCTTCGGCATCCAGTTCCACATCGAAGTCACGCATACAGAGGGCGGAATGACGATCCTCGAAAACTTCGTGAAGCTCTGCAGTCCCGCGCCGTGGAGTATCGACAGCTTTGCCTCATACATCGGTGAACAGGTCAAAAAAGAAGTCGGGGACCGAAAAGTCTTCATGCTGGTCTCCGGCGGCGTGGATTCCACCGTTGCCTTCACGCTGCTCAATAAAGTCCTTGGTGCGAACCGCGTGCAGGGACTCCTCGTGGATACCGGCCTCATGCGGAAGAACGAAGTCGCTCTCCTCAAGGAAGCGTTCGATCACCTGGGGATCAGGAATCTGCGGATTGAAGACGCGTCGGAGGAATTCTTTGCGGCGCTCAAAGACGTGTACGAACCGGAGGCCAAGCGTAAAGCGATTGGTAGTACGTTCCTTGCTGTCCAAAAACGCGTCAGCGAGGAGATGAATTTACGGATCGAAGACGGTTGGCTCCTGGGGCAGGGGACGATTTACCCGGATACCATCGAGACCGGCGGTACCAAGCACGCAGACCACATCAAGACGCACCACAACCGGGTGGATGCCATCCAGAAGCTCATTGAACAGGGCCTCGTGATCGAACCGCTCAAGGAGCTCTACAAAGATGAAGTGCGTGTCCTTGGCGAGGAACTCGGTCTCCCACGTGAGCTCGTATGGCGGCACCCGTTCCCGGGACCGGGACTGGGCGTGAGAATCCTGTGTGCCAAAGAACCATTCCAGAGCACGTCTCCGACGTGCGGCGGTGTAAAAATCCCCAACATCATCCTGCCGGTGAAATCCGTAGGCGTTCAGGGCGACGGCCGCACGTACCGTCACGCGGTGGCACTCTTTGCGAATGATCCTTTCACTGTTACGCCGGAGCACCTCAAGCTTGCCACGGAGATCCCGAACAAGGACAAGGACATCAGCCGTGTACTCCTCTGCGCCTCACAGTCAGACGTCCCCACGATCACGTTCTCCCCCGGTTACCTCACCCGCGACCGCGCAGACCTCCTGCGGGAAGCTGATGATATTGCCCAGCGAGTTATGCGGGAGGATGGCCTGGGGGATGCCATCTGGCAGTTCCCCGTCGTACTGCTGCCGTTTGGGACCTCCAAGAACGGTCAGTCGATCGTGCTCAGGCCGATCAGCTCCACCGATGCCATGACGGCCAATGCGTTTGTGCTGCCGTCAAAAACACTCAAGAAGATGACCGAGGCGATCACAAAGATCCCGGACATCGATCTCGTTTTTCTGGATCTCACGAACAAGCCTCCTGGAACGATTGAGTGGGAGTAAGGGATCAGAAGTGTAACCAAGCTGTCCGTCAAACGTTCTATCGGTTACACTGCGTCTCCAATGCCTCTCGATCCCGTCACTGAACCATTGCTCCAGGTGTATGTGGCCCGCGCCCAGCAGGGCGATACGGCATCGTTTGAAAAACTCTACGAGCACTTCTTCCAGCCGGTGTACCGCTACACGGCGTTCCGTGTGCAGGCGGAGCTGGTGGAGGATCTGGTCGCCGATATTTTCGTGAAGGCGTGGGAAAAGCTTGGCACGTACAAGCGTCAGGGCGGCGTGCCGTTCGGGGCGTGGCTCTTCCGCATTGCCCGTCACACGGTGATCGATGCCTACCGGTCCAACCGCGAGAGCGAGGAGGTTTCGGAGGAGCTCCCCGATCCGGACATGCTCAACCGTGCGGATTCCCATGTCCGCCGGTCGGACATGCTGAACATGGTCCGCACGGCCATGGACCAGCTGCCGCAGCGCTACCGCGAAATCCTCACACTCACGTACATCGCCGATCTCCCGCACGATGAGGTCGCCCGTGTTTTGCGCCTAACCGAGGGTGCAGTGCGCATCCTCAAGTTCCGGGCGCTCAAAAAACTGGAGGCATTCTTACCCAAAGAAGCCCAAGAACGCGCGTAACAGAAGCCGTTTTTCTCCGTTTTCACTCACGAAATGACCCTTCAATCGTCCTCATCGGACCTCGAACGCCTGCTCACGCAGAGCGGACGCTCGCTGGTGCCGGACGCCGGGGCAAAAGGGCGCGTTTTTAGCAGGATGCAGCGGAAAATGAGTACCGAGAATCTGCTCCATACCGTGCGCCGTGAACTCACCCCGGAGCCGTCCTCGGCTCTGCAGACGTGGCAAACGGTGCGCCGCGGCCTCCGCCCGGTCACCACCAGGTCCTTTTGGGACGCGATCAAAGACCGGATTCTCCCCACCCCGGAGGCGGCGTCCCTGGTCTGGTCGCGGATCCTCCCGCGGATGGCCCTGGAACCCGTTGCGGTACCCCGTTTCCGCCCTGCCAAGTGGGCGGCGGCGTTCGCCGTTCTTGCCATTGTCGTGCGCCTGAGCCCCATGCTTGTGCTCGCGCCCAGCACCGTGGCTGAGTCCCCGGTGACGGCAACGCGCACGCGCGGCCTGGCGTCCGTTCTCGTAGGCGGCCTCTGGCAACCGATCGAAACCGAACTGCGACTGCGCGCGGCAACGCGTCTCTCCACTGAGGAAGGGGAGATGACCATCGTCCTGCACGATGACGCCGTGGTCCGCCTGGCCCCGCACACCAGCATCACCCTCAACGATCTCTCCGACCGTCCGGAAAGTTCTTCCGGCGAGCCCACGGTCAGTCTGCATCAGGGCACCATCTGGCTCATGGGGTTTGCGCCCAAGCCGTTGCGCGGCATCACCGTCGGTACGGCGCAGGGTTGGATCACGTTGCAGGAGGGAAGTCTCTCGGTGCGGCAGGGTACGGATAACGTCGTTGCCATCCGTTCGTGGGACCGCAGCGCCACGGTCACCCGCCGCGGGATTGCCATCGGGCTTCTGGCCGGTGAAGAACTCACGCTCGAGCGCTCGGCATCCCTCACGCCCGTCAAGATGGCCTCCGGCCCCTACGATGATCCCTGGGTGGCTCTGAACCTTTCCCGCGACGCCGTGCACCAGAAGGAGATCGCCCAGATGCAGCGCGAACGCCGTGCCGCGCAGGCCGGCATCCTGCCCGATTCCCGTCTCTACCCGGTCAAGCGTCTGGCAGAAACGGTCGACGTTCTCCTCACCTTCGGCAGCGAGGCCCGCACACGCAAAGTGCTGACTCATGCCAATACGCGTTTGAACGAAGCGGCGGCACTCCTCGCTACCGGCAGCGGCACAAGTGCCGAGGCACAGGTAGCTCTCGATGAATTCAGACAGACCGTGCTCGCTGTCGCCTCCGGTTCCGGTGACACCGTCGTCAGTGCGCTCCTGGAAGATGAATTTGTGACCGCGGCCACGGCCGATACCTCGGCGGCACTGCCCTCCGATGAGGCATACGCCCTCAAGCAGACGGTGCGCGAGACAATCGCATCGCTCCCGGACAGTATCGAAAAGCCGGATACTACCGCCGCCGCAGTCCTCGATGAAGTCGCGCTCGCCAAGCGACGCGCGCAGGAAGGGGACATCGTTCTTGCCGAGGCAAAGCTGGCTCAGGTGAAGGAGAGTCTCAGTGCCGTCTCGGGGTCGTCCGCTCTTCTCTCCGACAGTCTCCGCCAGGAGGTGGAAGCGACGATCGCCGTTGTGGAGAACACGGTGGAGGACCAGCGTCTGGAGGACGACTTCCGTCCGATCACGCTGCCGGACACCGCCGACGCCCTCACGCGCAGAGTGGAACCCATCCGCCCCTCGCAGGCTCCGGTGGAGCCGCTCACCGACGAGCAGGTGGAGGCCTACGTGCAGCGTATCCGCGGCCAGATCTTCGTGTTTGAACTCAAGCGGTCCCAGCTCAATGAACTGCGGGAACAGATCCGTTCCCTCGACCGTCATCCCGATCGCGGGCGCATCCTCCGCCGCCTCTACAAAGTCATGCCCGCCAACGGTCTCTCCCAGGAGGTACGCAGGCACATTGCCGCTCTCGATGAACAGAACCGCGAGCTTCAGCAGGAACTGATGGAGGGGAGCGGTGCAGTCATTCCTGAGTCGGAGACAGGCACAGGCACTTGTGTGGACTGTCAGGAATAAATTCTAAAATCTAAATCCTAAAGACTAAATGAGCCGTTTTAGAGTTTAGTGCTTATATTTTAAGTATTTCCGTCTCTTGACGGGTCGTAGCCTGATGTCCAAACTGCCTCAGCTATGTACACCATCACCGATCTCAAGCCCGGCCCTTCGGCTACGCTCAGGGCCTCTCGGTGATCACTCTTCCTCTAAAGTTTATGTATACCATCACAGACCTGAAGCCCGGCCGCGCCATTTCCATCGACGGCGAGCCGTACCTCGTCCTTGCCTCGCAGTTTGGGCGCAAGAGCCAGAGCAAGGCCAACATGCAGTGCAAGCTCAAGAACCTGCAGACGGGCGTGATCATGGCCCGCAACTTCCAGGGCTCGGAGAAGATCGAACCGGCCGATGTGGGCTACCGCCATGTGCAGTTCTTGTTCAAGGATAAGGATGCCGCCACGTTCATGGATCTGGAAAGTTACGATCAGTTCCCGCTGGCGCTCGAGAACCTGGAGGAGATTGTGGGGTACCTCACCGAAGGCCTGGAGTGCGATGCGCTGATGTATGGCGAGAAACCCATCTCCATCAAGCTCCCTGCCACGGTCATCATGACTGTTATCGAAACGATCCCGGGCGTGAAAGGCGACACCGCCACCGGCGGCTCCAAGCCTGCCACCACCGATACCGGTCTTGTGGTCAATGTGCCGCTCTTCGTGAACGAAGGCGACAAGGTGAAGGTGAATACGGAGACGGGGGAGTATAAGGAACGGGCATAATTCGCGGAAGGGCCACCTCCGGTGTCCCTCCCGCGGGCCCACCCTTCCGGCAAGGTGGCGCTCCAGACCGGCAGAGCCGGTCTTCGCGCATTCTTCAAATTATTTGTTTGGTATCACAGAAATTTCTTGAGGATCTCCTGCACCATCGCGGGGTTCGCTTGTCCTTTCGAGGCTTTCATCACCGCGCCCACGATAGCTCCGAGGGCCGTCTGTTTGCCGTTTTTAAAGTCCTCGATGGCCTTGGGGTTCTTCTCGACCGCTTCCTTCACAAAGCCCTCGATCGCAGAACTATCGGAGATCTGGCCCATACCTTCCTCCTTGATGATCACATCGGGAGCCTTGCCCGTCTCGACCATTTTCTCGAGCACGGCCTTGCCGGCGTTGCCGGAGATCGTGCCCTTATCGATCGCTTCCACAAGGGCGAGCACGTCTTCCACGGACGGCGCTTCATCGATTGTCTTTTCCTTGGCATTCAGGAAGCCCAGCAGCTGCGAGAGGATGATGCTGGAAGCGCGCTTGCCGTCGCCGGTTTTGGTCTCCACGGCATCGAAGAGCTTCTGCAGGCGCGATTCATCGAGCAGGAGCGTCACTTCGGATTCGTTCAATCCCAGGCCCCTATAGTGCTCGCGCTGGGCGCGTGGGAGGCGGGGGAGCGCGGCTTTCACCGCAGTCACAACCTTCGCTTCCGTCTTCAATGGCGGAATATCGGGCTCCGGGAAGTAGCGGTAGTCATCGGCGGATTCTTTATCACGCAGTAGCCGCGTGCGGCCTTCGTCGTCCTGCCAGCCCACGGTGATATTGCCCTTGAGCGGGGAGCCGGTCTCGGTCCAGATATCGCGGAGCCTCTGCTCCTCGTACTTCAGCGCGTTCTCCAATGCCTTGAACGAGTTGAGGTTCTTGATCTCGCTGCGGGGGTTGAGCTTCTCCGTGCCTTTCTCGCGCAGGGAGATCGAGGCGTCGAATCGCATCATGCCCTTGTACATATCGGCTTCCGAGGAATCGACCGCGAGGAGGATCCTGCGCAGCTCCTGGGCAAAGGCCACAGCTTCTGCCGCCGAGCGCAGGTCGGGCTCGGTCACAATCTCCATGAGCGGCGCACCGGCGCGGTTGTAGTCACAGAGGGTCAGGTCGCCCCTGTGTGAGAGCTTTCCGGCATCGTTCTCCATGTGCAGACGCGTGATGCGGCAGATCTGCTCCTTGTTCCCCAGGTCGTAGGTCACAGAGCCTTTGGACGCGAGTGGGAAATCATACTGCGAGATCTGGAACCCCATCGGGAGATCCGGATAGAAGTAGTGCTTGCGGTCAAAGTGGCAGTCTTCGTTTACCGTGCACCCCAGAGCGAGCGAGGTGCGGATAGCTTTTTCCACAGCGCTCTTGTTGGGCACAGGCAGCGTGCCGGGGTGCCCCATGCAGACTTCGCAGACCGTCGTGTTCGGTTCCTTCCCGAAGAAATCGGTGGAACATCCGCAGAACATCTTGGTCTTGGTGCTCATTTGGGCGTGGACCTCCAGGCCGATAATCACTTCTAGATTCAGAGACATGAACGTTTGGTTGAGAAGGGAGAGGCACAAGGTCCTGAGCCCGCTGAAGGGCCGATGATGACTTCGAGCTCAGCCATGTCAGGGAAACTGTAGCAGCCGCAGCAGAGTCATGGAATGTTATTCCGGCACGATCCAAAGCCAAGATCCGGGAGATCAGGCTCTAAATACTGGTGAAAACTATCGCGGATGATTGACTGCCTTCATGGGTCGCCCCGGCCTTGCGGAAGGCTTGCAAACGTTTGAGTCATTTGTCAGGGATTTTGAAGAAAATTCCCTGCCCGGTGTCCGGCAATTTTATGAGAAAAGACGATTGCCGGAAGGTGCGCAGGTCGATGACATTATGCAGGAGACCTGGTTGCGGATTGTGAGGCACATCGAGAACTCGGAGCATCGAATTTTTTTTGATAAACGCTTTAACGGTTATGTTTCAGTGACAATAAAGAATGTGGTGAAGGAGCTTTGGAGAAAATCGAATGCAAAAAAGAGAAAAGACTTTCTGTACAAGAGTTTGGATGACCTCCGGGAACGCGGTCGCGGACTGGAGGACTGGCGCATGATCAGGGGCAGTGTCGGCCTGGAACAGGAGCCGGACGTCAATCCTTTTCTTATGGCTGTGGCAAAAGAACAGTATCAACGGATCGAATTACAGTGCCGGGACGAACAGGAAAGAAAAATCCTGCACCTGGTGGTCGATGGCTTGAACAACGTGAAAATCGGCAAAGAGCTTCATATCAGTGAAAAAACGGTTCGCCGGTATGTTGGACATATCCAGCAGTGCTGCAGCGAGCTACTCGAGGCCGCCTGATCACTTCTTCGGCTGCGGCTTGTCCACGATCAGAATCCCGTCCAGGTGATCGATTTCGTGCTGGGTGACACGGGCTTCAAAGTTTTCGAGCTTCCTCTCCTGCTTTTTGCCCTTCGTATCGGTGTACCTGACGGTCACGTTGTTGGCGCGCTCCACCTGCAGGTACACGCCCGGCAGGCTCAGGCAGCCTTCTTCATCCATGTTCGTCTCTTTGCTTCTGCTCGTGATCTCCGGATTGATGAGGGCCGTGAACTTGTTGTTCATGGGCACGATGCACAGGCGCACTGATTCACCCACCTGGGGCGCGGCAAGGCCGACGCCGTCGGCACCGATCATGGTCTCGGCCATGTTCACGGCGAGTTCGAGGGTCTTTTTGGTCACCTTGGGGATGCGCTTGGCTTTTGCGCGCAGCGTCGGGTTGTCCTGGCCGGTGAGGATCTTCAGGGTCGCCATGAAACGGAGCACCCAGTATCGCTTCTGCATCGCAAAACGGCAATGCACGGTGCGGAAAATTGTCAGACCGAAGCCAAAACTTGCAGCGATGCCACTTTACGCATCTGTTCAAACGACTTCAGCTTCCCGGATTCCAGCATCTTCATCAGTACTTCAGCCGCGAGCAGTGCGTCATCCAGCGCGCGGTGGCGCATGCCCGGCATCGAGAGGTTGAACTTGCGGATGAGCAGGTCCAAGGAGTGGCGGAACTCATTCGGGTGCACGAATTGGCTCATCTTCATGGTACACAGACACTCGGGCAGGTCGATAAAGCCCCAGCAGAATTCCTTCTCGGCCTGGAGAAAGGAGAAATCGAATGCGGCGTTGTGTGCCACGAGTGTTGTTCCCTGTGCGAAGTCCAGAAAGCGGGGGAGCACGTCCTCGATACGCGGTGCGTCTTTGACCATGTCATCGGAGATCTTGTTGATCTGGCGCGCCTCAAAGGGGATCTCGCGCTCCGGGTTCACAAACGAGGTGAAGGTACGATCCCGGAGAATCTGTCCGTTCTCCACGCGCACGCCCGCGATCTCAATCAGCCTGTGCCCCTTCCTGGCATCCAGGCCGGTTGTCTCAATATCAAAGACGGTGAGCGGGGGGAGCTGCATGAGGGTGGAACGATACCGACGACGTACCCGATCTGTCATTGTGACCGAGAGCGGTTTATGACCTGATCGCACGCACCTGTATTCAGTGCATGCGAACCCGTACTACGGGGGTCATCGATTCCGGAAAACGCGTTAGCGGCGCGTCACGCGCACGGCCACGGGTGCCGGAGCGCGGAGACCCAGGGCCACGAGGATGAACTGAACGAGGGCGTTGAGGTGGCGCATAGAGGAGAATCCTAACCCTCTTTATCGGGATGGCCAGAAATATCTGGAGATTTTTGGTAAGTACCCGCAGGATCTCTGTGTGTCTGCCAAAAAGTTCACGCCGGGGGAGGTGATCGCGGTATTGCGTGAGCACCACACGCCGCCGCGGACGTTCCTCGATCACAAAACGCCCTTTCAGCTTTTGGTCGCGACGGTACTCAGCGCCCAGTGCACCGATGCGCGGGTGAACCTCACGACACCTGCGTTGTTCAAAAAGTATCCCGACCCCGCCCGCCTCGCCAAGGCACCGCAGGAAGAGCTGGAGCAGCTGATCCACTCCTGCGGGACATTCCGGAACAAGGCGAAGTTCATCAAGGCGCTCTCGCAGAAGATTCTGACGGACTTTGGCGGCAACGTGCCGGAGACGATGGAAGAGCTCGTCACGCTCCCGGGTGTTGGCCGCAAGACGGCATCGATCATCCTCTACGCGTCGTTCGGCAAGAACCTCGGAGTGGCAGTCGATACGCACGTGGAGCGCGTCAGTCTGCGCCTGGGGCTTACCACGAGCCACGATCCCAAGAAGATCGAACGGGAGCTCATGAAGGCGCTCCCGCCCGAGGACTGGGGCGAGATCAATACCATGATGATCAGCCACGGCCGGGCCGTGTGTACGGCCTACAACCGCAAGTGTGATCAGTGCCCGTTCCAGGATCGCTGTCCGTCGTCATGGACGAGGAACAAACAGGACCTGGCGGCCAGACCCCGTCGGGGTCCTGCTAAGACCTCGTAAGGGCAAGGCATGCCTTGCCCATACCGCCTCTCACGGTGGACTAGGGGCTGGCCGCCCTCACACATCCACGGCACACCCGCCATCGCAACATGTCTCACAGAGCTGTCCGCACAACGTACAGAAGCGCTTGAGTTTGCGTACGAGGAACTCACTAGAGCCGCAACAGAGGCAAATTTCTCGGTCTTTTACGGTGTCGGGGGTCTGTACCACCGGGGCATGATAGCAGTATACTGCAGGGAGCCTTGTTCCCCGGCTTTTGTATGAAGCATTCAACCCTGTTCCGCCTGGCGGCGTTCAGCACCCTCATCGTTCCAGTGGTGGCCCTCGCCGCAGGCACGACGTCCAGCTCTTCCTCCAAGTCCTCGGCATTTTCTTCATCTTCATCCGTCACAGGTCGCAACCGGCCGTGGGGTCCGGAGCAGGCCACGGGCAAACCCAACACCTCCTTTGCCGGTGATTTCACGACTGCTTGGGCATCACGTACTGAAGATGATCAGGATGAGTGGCTGATGCTTACCTACGAACGTGAACTGCGCGGTACAGAGATTCAGGTGGTCGAGACGTACAACCCGGGGGCACTGGATCGCGTCACTGTTTTCGATCGCAGCAACAAGGAGGTGGAGGTGTGGAAGGGCATCGATCCGGTAAAGCCCAAGCGCGGCAAGGGCACTGCTTTTATCCCCGTGAACGTGTCTTTCCCGTTCCGCACGGTGAAGCTCTACCTCAACTCCACCGATATCAAGGGCTGGAATGAGATTGATGCGGTGGGCGTGAAGGAAAGCGGCACGGTGTACTGGGCAACGCGTGCCAGGGCAAGCAGCACCTTCGCCCGCCCGCTTTATTAAATCAGGCGCACGGAAGACACCGTACCAGCTGCCGCACGCGGCTGATACGGTGTGTTCGGTTTCCCCTGATCTCTCTCGAGCGGATTTCAGGAATAGGCGAGTTCGCCGTGTTCGTGTGCGTCCAGGCCTTCTTCCTCCACTGTGCCCGGCACGCGCAAGCCGACGGTGCCTTTGAGAAGCAGGAAGAAGAGTCCCGTCGTGATGATGGTCCAGACGATGATTGCTCCCGCACCGATGAGCTGTGTCACAAGCAGGGTACCGTCTCCGGTGGTCAGCAGGCCCCCCGTACCGGAAAACAGGCCGACTGCGAGAATGCCGCACAAGCCGCCCACGCCGTGCACGGGGAACGCTCCGACAGGGTCATCAATGCGTAGTTTGGTCAGGGCACTGGTGGCGAGGAGCATCGCCACACCCGAGATCGCACCGATCAACAGGGACACGAGTGGCGTGACGGCAGCGCATCCTGCGGTGATGCCCACAAGGCCGGCAAGAGCGCCATTGAGAAGCATGCCCACGCTTGCTTTTCCCGTCCGCATCCACGAGAGGAGCACGGCCACAAGTGCACCGGAAGCGGCGGCCAGGTTCGTATTGACGGCAATAAGGGAGACCGCATCGGCGTTCCCGGTTCCGGCGATAGCGAGTTGGGATCCCGGGTTGAAGCCGAACCAGCCGAACCAGAGAATGAATACCCCCAATCCGGCTATGGTCACATTGTGGCCTTTCTGCACGTGCGATCCCGGCTGGAACGCCCCCTTACGCGGCCCCAGCAGGATAGTCCCCACGAGTCCCGCCGTGCCTCCGACCATGTGCACCACCCCGGAGCCTGCGAAATCCACGAAGCCGCGGTCCGCGAGCCAGCCGCCTCCCCAGGCCCAGTGACCGACTACCGGATAGACGAGTGCCGTCATGAAGAGAGAGATCACCAGGTACGTGCCGTACTTGGTGCGTTCGGCCATTGAGCCGCTCAGAATCGTCGCTGCGGTACCCGCAAAGACAAGCTGGAACAGGAAAAACGCCATCAGCGGCATATCCTCCCGGGTTGCTCCAGTCAGGAAGAACTGCAGATCACCAATGAACCCGTTGCCTTCGCCAAACATCAGCGCGTATCCGATGGTGAAGAAAGCCACGCTGGCGATGAGGAAGTCTGAAAAGTTCTTCATCAGGATGTTCACGGCGTTTTTGGCGCGAGTGAATCCCGCTTCTACAAGCGCGAAGCCGGCCTGCATGAAGAACACAAGGAATGCCGATACAAGCACCCACAGGGTGTTCATGGAGTAGGCGAGTTCTGCTGTTGTCAGTTCCATGGGGAAAGGGGGAGAGAAAAGCGAATGGCGAATCGCAAATCGCGAATGACGGTTGAGGGATGATCAGGCATCGAAGTACTTGAAGAACTCGTACGGCGTCGGGCGCATGTTGTACTCGTGTACTTCGCTTCTCTTCTGCGCGATGTACGCACTGATGAATTCCTTGGTGAAGACTCCCGTGTCCGTCAGGAACGCCTGATCCGTCTCCAGTGCGTCGAGCGCTTCGGAGAGCGTGGCAGGGGCGCGGCGGATTTTGGCGAGATCGGCAGGAGCCATGTCGTAGAGGTTGCCGTCCGTGTGGCTGCCCGGAGTCATCTTCTTCTGAATGCCGTCGAGACCGGCCAGGAGGAGTGCCGAGAAGGCCAGATACGGGTTGCAGGTCGGGTCCGGCATGCGGAACTCGATGCGTTTGGCTTTGGGGTTGTTGCTGTACATGGGGATACGGATCGCGGCTGAGCGGTTGCGCGCGGAGTAGATGAGATTCACCGGAGCCTCAAAGCCGGGCACCAGACGCTTGTAGCTGTTGATGGTGGGGTTGCAGAGGGCTGCCAACGCCGGGGCGTGGTGCAGGATGCCCGCGATGTACTGGAGGGCCATCTCGGAGAGGCCGGCGTACTTGTCGCCCGCAAACAGCGGCTTACCGTCCCTCCAGAGGCTCTGATGCACGTGCATGCCGTTGCCGTTATCCCCAAAGAGGGGTTTCGGCATAAAGGTCACGGTCTTCCCAAAGCGGTGCGCGACGTTGCGGACGATGTACTTGTAGCGCATCAGCTTATCGGCCATCGGGAGCATCTCGTCGCGTTCCATGTCGATCTCGGCCTGGCCGGCCGTCGCCACCTCGTGGTGGAAGGTTTCGATCTTGATGCCGGCGCGTTCCATCTCGCGCACCATCTCGGCGCGCAGATCCTGCTGGGTGTCGTGCGGGGAGACGGGGAAGTAGCCTTCCTTGTTGCGGATCTTGTAGCCCAGGTTTCCGCCTTCCTCCTTGCGGCCGGTGTTCCAGACCGCCTCGGACGAATCCACGGAGTATGAGGAGGCATTGGAGCCCATCTCGTACTGGACGTTATCGAAGATGAAGAACTCCGCCTCCGGACCGAAGTACGCGCTGTCGGCGATGCCGCTGCTCTTTAAGTATTCCACGGCATGGCGCGCGATCGTGCGCGGGGAGGATTCAAACAGCTGTCCCGATACCGGGTCTTTTACGTCACAGATCACGCTTACGGTCGGCTCCGAGGCGAATGGATCCAGATAAGCGGTCGACACATCGGGGACGAGGAGCATGTCGCTCTCCTGGATCTGCTTGAACCCGCGGATGGAACTGCCGTCAAAGCCGGCACCCCCGCTCAGTACATCGCTCAGCTCATGAATCGGCTTGCTCGTGTGCTGCAGTGTTCCGGGCACGTCCACGAACGTGAGGTCAAACATCGTGGCCAGGTGCTTCTTGGCGAACGCCTCCACATCTGTCCCCGTTTTGTGTCTGGGAGTGAATTCGAGATCCGGGATGAGAGCCGAGGGCAGACGAGCGGGACGGCGCTCAAGACTGGTGGATACGGGATTCATAAGAGTTAAAAGGGTAAAAAGGGACAAAAGGTTCGATGACGAAAGCACGGTCTTTGTACGCGATGCCTGTCCACTCCTGCCAGCGATCATCGATCACGAAATTTCTCCTGTTCATTTTTTGAACAACAGAGAGTATGGTTGTGTCATCAGCTGTCCGCTGCGGAAGATCACGTCTTCCATCCCCACCATTCTGTTGCGCTTCGCGCGGTGACCGGGTCAAAACCGTAACACGTTGCTTCCACTCAAAAGTATGGCCAAAGATCTCCAGCACATCCTTGAGCACACGGGCCTCAGCGATCGTGAAGCCGAGCTCTACCTTGCCGGGTTGCAGCTGGGGAGCGCGCCCGCGTCCGAGTACGCCAAGCGTGTGGGGCTCAACCGCATCACTGCCTACAACACGCTGGAGGCACTGGTGCAGCGCGGCATCATCACCCTCACCCGCAAAGTGCGATCCAAGTGGTACACGCCCGTGGCACCCGATTCGCTCGCGCTGGAGGCACGCAAGAATGCCGACGCACTCCAGCGGTCGCTTCCCGAACTGCGATCGATGCAGGGTTCCAAGGAACGCAAACCCACCGTGCGGTATTTTGAGGGCTGGGAGGGCGTGCGCAGGGTGTACGAGGACACGCTCACGGCCAAGGGCGAGCTCCTCAACTTCGCCAACTCCGCGGCCGTACGGCGCTTCTGGCCTGCGTACGATGATGAGTACGTGGAGGAACGAGTCAAAAGGGGTATCCGCCTTCGTGGTATTGCACCCGATGATGCAGCCGGGAAGCGGGTGCACGGCGAAGACCGGGAGAAGCTGCGCGAGATCCGCCTGGTCCCGGCCCGGGATTTCGATTTCACCAACGAGATCAACATCTACGATTCCAAAGTTGCCATCTGTTCCTTTGGCGAGTCCCAGGACGTTTTCGGGGTTATTCTTGAAAGCAGGGAAGTGGCCGAAACGCAGAAGCAGGTATTCGAAATGGCCTGGAGGTATGCAGGTCGAAAATAGCGATTCCGGAGCGAAGTACCTTGAAACTTGGTCCGTTTTTCCCAACAATCCTCCTCCCTATGGAAGCGGGTCCATCTCCTTCGGTACCGGAAAGCGATCACTCGCCGGAGATGCCGTTACAGCAGACATTCACCGAATACTTACAAGCGCACGGCCATACCCTCAGAGCATTTTGTAGCAAGCATGAGCTGAACTACAGTTCTGTGGCTTCAATTCTCTCGCGGCAGATATCTGCGGATGCCGTTCCGTTCATCACAGACAAAATAACAGCCGTTACCGGATTGCCTCTCCATTCTCTTTTCCCTCTGCAGAAGTATCTGTATGGATTATCTGATGATATCTCGGTCTTACCGGCTTTTCAGCTGCTGTGTGGAGATCTGAATATTAATTTTAAAGCGAAAGGAAATTCATTGCTCACACGCTTCAGAGAACGCAACCTCACAATAAATCAATATGCCGCGTTCATCGGCATAATGAAGCGTCAGCGAAAATTCCAACTTGAACTCGTCGAGGAGATTTTCAGTGCCTTGGATGTGACATCCAGCATCTTTGAGATCTTTCCGCCCTCTGTCTACCAATGGTCAGGACGGAAGTCCCAAGCCCGTTTTATAGAAGATTCTTCAAAAGCACGGCGTGTAATCCGCTCTACGGCATACATGCCAGAGGAGATGCTCAGCGTGCTTCGTATGGATCTGCTGGAGTGCATTCATTCTCTTCAGCTCGATGAACAGGAATTCATCCGGGAGCAATTTTTCATCGATGGCCTCAGGGAATCTTCGCAGGCTGCTTTCGATGCCTTTCCTAAGGTTACCCGAGAAGATATTGCCTCTACACGAAGACTAACGGCGTTACGGAGAAGGGCCTTGGAAAACCTGGAGCAATTGATGTCCATTAGAGGTTGGTCTTCCAAGGATTGCTCGTCCTCCAAAATGGATTCGCCGGTCATCATCTAATTGCAGCCATGTACAGCATGGCAACCCGGGGTACACTCTGATTCCGCATGAAGCAGTACCTCGATCTTCTCCGGCATGTACTCGAACATGGCGAAAAGCGCACGGAGCGCACGGGAGTCGGGACCGTCGGTGTGTTTGGTGCTCAAGCCCGTTATCCGCTCACGCCCTTTCCACTGCTCACCACCAAGAAGATGGCGGTGAAGGCCATCGTGCACGAGCTCATCTGGTTTCTGCAGGGTGACACGAACATCAAATACCTTGTGGATCACGATGTGAAGATCTGGAACGAGTGGCCGTTCACGGATTATCTGGATGCGAACGGACTCAATGAGCAGTTCCCCCGCTACTCGCCGGAATGGACCGCCGAGCTCGAAAAATTCGTGCAAAACATCAAACAAGATAGTTCGTTTGCCAAACAATGGGGGGAGCTCGGGCCCGTGTACGGCAAACAGTGGAGGCGCTGGACGGGGCCGGACGGCAAGAGCATCGACCAGATCGCCGCGGCCATCGACCAGATCAAAAAGAATCCCGGTTCCCGCCGCAATGTGGTGAGCGCCTGGAACGTCGCCGATGTCCACGGACACACAAAATCGGCCCCGCCGCTCTGCCACACGCTGTTCCAGTTCTATGTCCACAATGATGGCAGGTTAAGCTGTCAGCTCTACCAGCGGAGCGCGGATCTGTTCCTGGGGGTGCCGTTTAATATTGCCTCGTATTCCCTCCTCACCTGCATGATGGCGCAGGTCACCGGTCTCAAGCCCGGGGAATTCGTGCACACACTTGGTGACGCGCACATCTACCTGAACCACGTCGATCAGGTCCGCGAGCAGCTGAGCCGCGAACCGAAGCCCCTGCCCACGCTCAGGCTCAATCCGGAGGTGAAGAACATCAATGATTTCCGGTTCGAGGATATCCAATTTGAGAACTACGATCCGCATCCGGCTATTAAGGCACCGATTGCGGTATAAAGTCTAAAATCTAAGCACGAAATCCTAAAACGACTCGTTTCGTCTTTAGTATTTAGAATTTAGGATTTAGTATTTCAATGTGATTCTTACTATCGTTGCCGCCGCAGCCGATAATGATGTCATCGGGAATGCCAATCAGCTCCTGTACAGGTTGCCGAAGGATTTCGACCGCATGAAAAACCGGACGAAAGGCAGGCCGTTGATTATGGGGCGGAAGACACATGAGTCCATCGGGCGTCCGCTCCCGGGGCGGCGCAACATCGTTGTGAGCCGGAATGCTGACCGGAAGTTCTTCGGATGCGAGATGGCGTCGTCGCTGAAGGAGGCGATAGAGATGGCGGAAAAGGGGGGCGCGGACGAGGCCATCATTTTCGGGGGCGCAGACATCTACCGGCAGGCCATGCCTCTGGCGGACCGTATCGTCCTCACGCGCATCCATGCCTCTCCCGAGGGCGATGCCTTTTTTCCCGAAATCAATCCTTTCGAGTGGAAAGAGGTCTTCAGGGAGGAGCACGAGGCGGACGCGAGTCACCCTGTCCCGTTCACGTTCATCGATTACGAGCGCGTGAAATCCTGAGATCGCGGTCATCCGGATTTTCACTTCCTGATGCGGATTTTCCAGTGTGCAGCCTCTTCAGCATCGCTCGCGATATTGCTTCGCAAAAAATTCCCGATACTTGTGGCGTATGCCTATCAACACCCCCACAGCACCGGCCCCGAAAATCGATCAGGAGCGCGCACGGGAGATCGCGGACACTCTGCTCCGCAGCAAACTTGAAGTCGCGGCCAACGTCGCAGACTACCGCAAGGGAGTGCAAGACGTGCTGACACAAGTCAAAGGAGCCGACGACATCGAAAAAGAAGTAAAAAAGGTCGCCGAGAACATGGATGCCCAGAAGATGGCTCACGAGCACGGCGACGTCAAAATCGATGATCTCGGTGACGGTGTAAAAGGCGTGAATGTCGGGCTCTCCGATGACGCGACGATCGACACGGAGCAGCTGACTGCGGAAAAGCTGATCAAGGATCCCGAAGATGTCGCCGAGACCCTCAGTCATGAGGGAAGCGAAGAGGACGGGCATCCCGGTCAGACCAATGACGTTCGTGCTGTGATCGATGCCGATGGAAATCTGAAAGACAAGAAAGTGCTCCTGGAAGGCGAAGTGGAGGCCAATCAGGGGAAAAAGTTCAGAGGGAATGCATCGGCTGCCCGCGCCGATCAGCCGAAAGACGGGGTCTATGATGCGGGGCAGGAGTTCATCTCCCGGCATCATGAAGCGGCCCGTGCCTACATCCGTAAAGACGGCGAGCACGCAGGTGATGCCGTGCGGTTCCAGGCGGAAGTGCTCAAGGGTTCATCGCTGACTCCTGAGGAGATCGAACAGAAACTCACGGAGCAGACAGACTTCACCCGTGGCGAGATCCTGGACATCATCGTCACGGCGAAAGCTGAGCAGCCTGAAGAGAAGGCCAAGGCGCCGGATCACGCGATGGCAGCATGAAATTGCTAATTGCTAATTAGGAATTAGCAATAAGAAATTAGGAATTCCGAACGAGCGTGAGGAATTCCTCCCGCGTCTTCTGATCGCGCTTGAAGAGCCCGTGGACGTGGCTCGTGACCGCCTGGCTGTGCTGCTTTTGGACCCCGCGCATCATCATGCACAGGTGGTTGGCCTCGATCACCACCCCGATGCCCTTGGGCTGCAGGATCTTTTCCAGCGCCTCGCAGATCTGCTGGCCCATGCGCTCCTGCACTTGGAGTCTCCTCGCATAGATCTCCACCACCCGCGCGATCTTGCTGAGCCCGATGACGTGCTTGCCGGGGATGTAGCCCACGTGCACCTTGCCGAAGAACGGCAGGAGGTGGTGCTCGCAGAGGGAATACACCTCGATATCCTTCACAATGACCATGCCGTCGGTATCGGCGGGGAAGAGGGCACCGTCGACGATATCTTTGGGGTTCTGTTCATAGCCGGAAGTGAGCTCCTTCCAGAGCGCAGCCGCACGCTCCGGCGTCTTTTTGAGGCCGCCACGGTCCGGGTTCTCGCCGATGGCTTTGAGGAGGTCGCGGTAAAGCTTTTCCATAGAGGCGGCAGTGTACAGCAAACCCTCAAAGGACGAGATCCGTTTTGGTCACTTGCTGGTTCCGTACGGCCTCCAGCTGCGGGGCCCACCGTGGTTCTTCTTCAGCATCGATGAGTTGCATCAGCGGCTCTAGAACAAATCGTCGTTGATGCATCCGGGGGTGAGGAATCTCGAATCCCGAATCGCGAATCTCCAATGTTCCGTAGAGCAGGAGGTCCAGGTCGATCGTCCGGGGGCCGTCTTTGAAGGGTGTCGCCTTTTTAAGAGCTTTCTCGATACTCCGCATGACGTCGAAGATCTCAGGGGGGCGCTCATCGGTCTCCAGGCGCGCCACGGCGTTCAAAAAGTCGTCCTGCGCCTCGTAGCCGATCGCTCCGGTGCGGTAGACGGGGGAGAAGCGGATCGTCGGCCAGCGTGCCCGTAAAAGCACGGCAGCGGCCTTCAGATTCGTTTCCGGATCGATATTGGAGCCGAGTCCGAGATACACGGTCGTCATCGCTTCCGGAGAATAGTGATACGGGCATCGGCTGCATCGCTGAGCACGAACTTCTTCACCGTCACGCGCACGGAAGCGGGTTCACACCGTTCCAGAATCATCGTGGCGATGTCCTCTGCCAGGCGTTCCATGGTCTTCCGTTCCGTGCCTGCCAGCATGCGGATGTGCTCAGCCACGGCTGCGTAATCGATCCCTGCGTTCAGATCATCCTCCCGCGCCACCTCTTTTGCATCCATCTCCATTTCTACAGTCACGAGGACTTTCTGCGGCGTCGCTCGTTCGGTGTCTGTTATCCCGAGTGGAGTCAGGATTACGAGATCGGTGATGGAGAGGGTGTCGTTCACTTTTGTACCTTAGCGCTCAAACTTCACTGCGAGAATCTGTTTTTTTTACTCTATCTCTGCTGATCCTGGGGGATACAAAACCTCCTTCTTTCTTTGTCTACCGGACAAAGAAAGAAGCAAAGAAAACCCACTCTTTGGCTACACCTGCCTGCCGGCAGGCAAGCTCAGGGCAGGCCGCTCACACCCCCGCCTGCCCGGCGTAGTCCGCCGCAGCGGACGAAGACGGGTGGTGCGCGGAACCGCCCAACGGTTTTTCTCCTTCAGTCAAAAACCCTACCTGGTTCGGCAGGGTTTTCTTAGATCAATCAGATATTTTTAGCCAGCGTCTTCTCCGAGAAGAACACCCTGCGGTTCTGGGAGGCCGGGAGGTTCACAAAGTGGCGCATCAGCCAGCGGGTCACGACCACGGCCGTGAACATGGAGAGCATCACACCCATGGCGAGCGTGATGGCAAAGCCGCGGACGATGGATGTACCGATGAGGAAGAGAATGCCGCAGCTGATGAGCGTGGCCATGTTGCCGTCGCGGATGGCGGGCCAGGAGTGGGTAAAGCTGCCTTCCACGGCGGCCTTGAGGGCCTTGCCGCGCCGCAGTTCCTCACGCATGCGCTCGAACACCAGGATATTGGCGTCCACGGCCATACCGATACTCAGAATGATACCCGCCATACCCGCGAGCGTGAGCACGATGTAATCGCTGCCCACGAGGAAGAGCGGCAGCTTGAGGATGGCGAAGAGGAGCACGGCGTAGACCAGGAGCGCCAGATCGGCGATGACACCGAGCACGCGGTACACGAGGATCATGTAAAGCATCAGGATGGCGATACCGATGGCACCGGCAAGCAGGGATGCCTGCAGAGCGCTTTCGCCGAGCGTAGCTTCGATGGTGTACTGACCGGTGAGGTAAATCGGTGCGGGAATGGCACCGGTGTTCAGGTCCTGGGCCAGAGTGCGGGCTTCTTCGGGGTTGGCGCTGCCGGTGATCACGGCCGTGCCTCCGGCGATTTCGTTCTGTACGGTGGGTGCGGACACGAGCTCACCACCCACGAAGATGGCGATGCGCTTGCCCACATTGTTGCGGGTGAGCTCTTGGAAGAGCTGCGCGCCCTCAGCATCGAACGTGATCTGCACCACCGGGATCTGGGTGGTGGGATCGAACACGACTGCCGCGGAGCGGAAGTGCGTGCCATCGAGCGGCGTGTCCTTCCAGCCCGTGGGAGCGAGCGAGAAGAAGAGCACGCGTGCGCGCACGGCCTCCTCGGTGGACTTCACTTCGCCGTTCTGGAGGCGCTTCACTATGTCATCCGCGCGGGCCAGTGCTCCGGTGCCGTTCACGGTCAGCTGTTCAAAGTCGGCTTCAGCCGGCACCGCGTACGGCGCGCGGTCCACCTTCACCAGGTGATAGCCGAAGGCCGTCTCCACCGGGTCGCTCACGGAGCCTGCAGGGAGCGAGAATGCAGCCTGTTCGATTGTTGCCGGCAGTTCGCCGCGGCCGAAGGGTTCCATCTTTCCGCCGTTTGCTTTGGCGGCACCGTCGGACTGTGCGCGGGCGAGTGTGGCAAAGTCCGCACCGGCATCGAGCTGCTTTTTCAGATCCTGAGCCTTTGCCAGCGCCTCCTGCTTGGTGCGGGTCACGGCGCGGTCGGCCTGGTTGGCTCCCTGGTACGAAACCAGGATGTTGCTGGCGTCCACCTTCTGACCGCCGGGGTTGAGAGAGCGCAGGAAGAGCACGGCAGCGCTGTTCTCGAGACCCGCCGTCTTGAGGGCACCGGGTTCCATACCGCGCAGTGCCGCGGCGATGCGGGTGTCCAGCTTGTCATCCAGGAGCACCTTCTCCTTCAGCTCGTAGCGCATGCCCTGCTCGGTCTTGGCGAGCTGATCGAACGCCTTGGATGCTTCATTGATGGTCCGTCCCGTCTGAGTGCGTGCCTGCAGGACTTCGGCCATAAAAATGCCTTTGATCTCCTGCTCAGCGACCGTTCCGTCCGCCTGCTGTATCGGCTGGGTGATGGAGCCGTCCTTCTTCAGCAACTGCCCCTTCGGTGCGTTCCAGAGGTCTTCGAGGCCTTTGGGTAGTTCATCGCGGAAGAAGAGTGAGTTGTCCTGGTAGGCCATCCCGAGTGCCGTGCCGAGGTCCTGACCCTCCTTCTGGAGGTTGGAGCCGCTCTGCGTGATGCGGCGGTAGGCCAGATCCGCATTCGCACGGATCGCGGCAACCTCTTCGGGGGTGATCTCCGTGGATTCCTCCTTAAATTCCAGCTGGATGGTCTTGCCCACCACACTGATGCACTTCTGCACATCCACGACTCCGGGGCATTCCACGAGGAGGTGCTTTTCGTCACCGATGTACGAGGGGGTGATCACCGCCTCGCTGACACCGAGCGAGTTTACGCGACGCTCAATGACGGTACGGATGGCTTCCACCAGGTTGGTCTTCTGCTGCTCGATCGCCGACTTCTGGAACGTGAGCTGGTCGATCTCCGTCTGGGGCGCGCCATTTTCCTTGGCCTTGGCGATCTCGGCGTCCAGAGAGCGGATCTGGCTCTCGATTTCCTCCTCGGAAATGCGGAAATCCAGCTGCGTGCCTCCGGCCAGATCGAGCCCTAAGTGCAATGAGGGTGTCTTGATGAAGTCCATGAAGCCGGGTAGGCCGGCCTTCCAGTCCTGCGGCAGGGCGATGAGGACTGCGAAGATGCCCGTGAGAACCGCGAGCACGTAACCAAAGGTGGGGCGTTTTTGAGCCATAGGGGACTGGATGCTATCAGCGGAACATCCTCGAGGACAAGGCGTTTATACCTTCCGCGGCTGCGGGTTACGGGCTGCGGGTGGCGGGAATCTCGCCCGCCAGACCGTAGTCGAGCTGGCAGCTCGTTGCTGTTAAGCAAGGTTCTCTCTTTATCTTAGTCAACCCCTTTTGTCCCACAGAGCGGGTCTCCGACCCGCGGGGCATCAATTGTTCTTCTTTCTTTGTCTGCCGGACAAAGAAAGAAGCAAAGAAAACCCACCGCGCACCAAAGCCCCTCCGCACCGGTGCCGTGTCTCCTCAAGATCGCCTACAGGGATTCGGCGATCTTTCGTCGACAGCACACACTGCGGTGTGTGCGGCACCTACCCCTACACCCCCCGTGGTGCGCGGAACCGCCCGCTTCGCAGTAAAGAAACTGGTGCACCAGCTTTGAAACTGGTTCGTCTCCCAACCGCAAATTGCGTTGTCGCTATTTGCGGCGGGTTTTCTTTGTGCAATTTCTTTTCCCCGCCGAAAAGAAATGGCAAACCTTCTAACGAGGGCAGTTGGACATTCTGGAAAACGTCAAATGCTCATTTCTTAGTAAACGTCGCGTGAACGCTGACATTCACGTCATCGGCAAACGCGGAGGCGATCTGGGCCGAGGGCACGTTATCGATGATGATGGAATCGCGGGTCAGGTCGTCGGCATTCACGAGCTTGACCGACATCAGGCTCTCGCGGACAAACACGCCGATCAATTTTCCCTGGTTTTCGGCGAAGATCTTCTGCAGGAGGGTCTTTCCCTCAGGAGTGAAATCGATGGTCACTTTGGCGTAGCCGTTCTGGGGCGGCTGGGCCTTGACCCAATCCACATGCGTCTCGTTGAGGCCGGAGGGGTTGTACTCACCGTGCTTTTCGGTCTTTATCTTGCCTTTGCCCAGTTCCGCCTGGGTCATCAGCTGGAAGGAGAAGGGGCGGGTGATGAGCTCTGTGAGCGTATGTGCACCCTCCTCGTCAGAGATGCGGATCGTGAGCGTTCCACCCTTTTCATCTCCGGTGAACTTTTTGCTCAACATCTTCTTCTCCATGGCCACCGCACGGCTCTCCACCATGCGTTCGATGGCTTTGCCCAGTTCTGTTGCCTGGTCGGCCGTCACCCGCTGGAAAGTCACGTCGTACGAAGCGGATACCCCTCCGCAGGCGGCGAGGATGAGGGTGAGGCAGAGGAGGGAGGAGAAGCGCTTCATGGAATCGGGGAGGAAATGCAAAAGGCAGCATAGCATGGTCGATGGCCTGCATGGTTTGCAACCAGATTACCGTTCAGTCCAGCACCAGCGTGGTGCCGCTACGCAGCATCTGTCCCGAGAGATCGATGCCTTTGAGCACGCAGGCGTCGTCAATCACGCAGTTTCGGAGCGTGCAGTTCTCAATCACCACATCATCGAAGATCATGCAGTCGGTCAGTTCGCTGTTGATGATCTTCGCGTTGCCGCCGATGCTGATGCTGCCCTTGCACGTGGTGCCGGTGAGGAAGGCGGAAGGGTCTGCAATCACATGCTCACCTGTCAGTTTCCGGTGGGCATCCAGGTAACTGCCAAATGAACCGATATCCACCCATGGCTCGCTAAAGGAGAAACAGTCGACAGCAAACTTTTTCTGCAGGAGCTCCTCAAAGATGCCCCCCAGATTGTCAGGTTTTACTTTCGCAAAAGCGAGAAGGACCGGGAGTGCCGCCTTAGGAAGGATCACACATCCTGTACTCACGAGGGTGCTTTTGGGTTCCCGGGGCTTTTCCTCAAAGCCCGTCACGCGCGTGCCCTCAGCCACCACCACACCGAACTGCCGGGCCTTCTCCGGGTCCCCGATGTCATGGGCAGCGAGGAGAGGTTTGCCTGTAAAAGCCTGCAGGAAAGCCTGCAGATCGAACCCCAGGTAGTTGTCACCGGTGAGGATGAGCAGGTCGTCATCAATCTTTGCATCCGTAATCCACTGTGCCACCGCACCGAGTGCGCCCAGCTTGTGGTCATCCTTGGTCGTGCCTTCCACGACCAGGTTCAGCTTCGGGTGATCGATGCGTTCCATCCAGGTGCGGAATGCGCCTTCAAACGACGCGTTGGTGCTCACCGTCACGGGGATGTCCTTCGGGATTTTCTCCACCAGGTGCGTGAGCATGGGTTTGCCCAGCAGCGGCAGCAGCGGTTTGGGACGCCGCTCCGTGAGGGGCCACAGACGTGTGGCAAAGCCGCCGGCGAGCAAGAAAGCTTTCACGAAGGGATTGTAGCGGTCGTTTGTTGTTGATTCGAGCGTTCAATACGCGAATGGCGAATCGCGGATCGCGAAGAGTTTTCGCCATTCGCCATTCGAGATTCGTCATTATTTACCGGAAAAACCATCCCATCATCCCGCGCTCGGGACTCACCACCGTCACCGCTTTGCCTTCCAGCGATTCAATGCGCTCGTCGCGCTCGATGATGCCCATGACGGACGGCAGCAGCATGTAGGTGATGCCCTGGGTTCTGCAGGCAGAGAGCAGGTTGAGCGACTGCTCCAGGTCCGCGCACTGGATCAGGTGCGTGATCTTCTTCTCGGTGAGCACCTCACCCAGGCGGTTCAGTTTTCCGAGCACCGGCACGCCCGCGATCTCTTTGTCCTTCACGCCCGTGCCGTCCAGGATCGCCACCGGTTTGAGCGGACTCTTTCTCTTTTTGAGAAGCTCGACCAGCTGTCTGGATTCGCGTGTCACGCCGACGATCAGGGTCGGGTAGCTCGGGGGATCGCGGTGCAGCACGCTGCGGCGGATCTGTTCGTACACGATGTGCCAGCCCCAGATCGCGATGGTGGAAAGTGCCGCGGCAATCGTGATGATTCCGCGGCTGAAGAACCCTTGGAACAGGAAGAAGTACGCGAGGGTCACGAGAGCCGCCCCGACCACGGCGGCGTAGAGGATGTAGAGGGCGTTACGGACATCCGCCTGCGATCGCGTGAGAGCGAAGGTACGCGTGGTCGCGAGTACCAAGAGCCACGGCGCAGCACTCAGACACACGGCAGTCAGGTAGTGGTTAAAGGGCAGGTCGCTCGAAAAAATCCACCCCACGCGCAGGAAGTACGCAAGCACGAAGCTCCCGACAAAGAGGAAGAGGTCGCTGAGGAGCCAGAGGGTGAGGAGAAGTGTAGGTCGCACGTGCAAAGCCTAGCGGGAAACATCGGGAATAGGGAATCGTGATTAGGGAAGAGGGTCCGATTCCCTTCTCAAGTTTTCAGTCACGACCAGCTGCTCAATTCATCGAATAACTCACCCTCGTCGCGTCCCACGGAATCTGGCCGTTCCACGGCGCACCGGTGAACGGGGGAGCGCCGTTCTTGGGGTAGTTGGCGCGCATCCAGGCAAGCTTGGCGGAGAGGGCGGCATTGGTTTGCGCACGCTCGGAGAACGCCTCTTCGTTCAGCATGTAGTAGGCAACAGTTTCTGCGAGGTCCTCAAACGGATCGGTCTTGGCGTAGCCGCTCACGAAGTCCTGATCGCGTGCGCTCTGGTGACGACTGTCGCTGTCCGACCACGAGATGCTGTAGAACCACACGCTCGGGTCATCCTTCCACATCTGGACGGGTCCGTCCGTGAAGGGCGAGGCACCGGCTGCGGGTGTACCTTCCAGGCATGTCAGCTCTGCAAAGTGGCCGAGGCCCTCGTGGACCAGCAGTCCGATGAATTCCTGATCCGGCACGTTGCCGCTGAGGATGATGACGCCGCGCCCGGCAAGGCCGCGGTGCTTGGGGTTATCGTAGATCACCGTGAAGGATTGCAGCTTGTCCTGGCAGGAGGCGGGGAGGGTCCCGAGGATCATGCGCGCAAGCTCGCGGTGGCGGTCGGTCATCGGGGCCTGTTCCACGGCGCGCGGACCGGTCTTGGGAGCCACGTATGCCGGAGTCGGCATCGGAACAGGCGCAGGGGCTGGAGCGGCCTGCACCACATCGGCAATCCACGGGTTATAGGGAGGCTGGGGGGTCGGCTGCGCCTGGCTCGTGGTGGTCGTTTTGAAGCTCGGCGCAGACACGGTGACGGACGTTTTGGGGGTGATCTTGACCGTCTTTTTGGCGGTGTTGATGGTCCTGCGGCGGCTGGCGGTCATCCGGACGGTGCGGGCAGCCTGCTGGGAGGCCGATTCGTGGCTATCCGTGCTTGCGAAACCGCCCTCCTGTGCTAGGCTAAGGCCCGTGAGCAGGGGGAGCAGAATGCTCCCGAACATCACGGCCATAAGCGGAAACGTTCTCTTCATGAGCAAAAAGGGTATATTATTATCACATTTCTACTGTGACGTCAAGTACTACAGCGGACCCGGTTCAACCCGGATCAGTCCACACGGTGACCATCGAGAAACTCACGTTTGGTGGCTCCGGATTGGCTAAAATCGGCACTCTGACCGTGTTTGTCCCGGACTCCATTCCGGGGCAGCAGGTGCAGGTGGTTATCTCCAAGCGGAAGGACACGTGGGCGGAAGCCCAGGTGCAAAAGGTCCTGCGCAAAGCCAAAGATGAGATCCCCGCCAAATGCTCCCATTTTCACGACTGCGGCGGTTGCGTATGGCAGAACCTGCCGTATAACAAGCAGATCGAATACAAGGAACAGATCGTCCGCGAGACGCTCACGCACCTGACCCCCGTGGACGATGCCGTGCGCGAGTCGCTCGCGGGCCGCGTGCTCTCCATCATCCCGAGTCCGCAGATCTTCCATTACCGCAACAAGATGGAGTTCAGCTTCGGCTACACCTCCATGCGCACGGAGGACAGGGGAGGCAAGCGCATCTACTTTGATGAAGGTCCCACGGTGGGGTTCCACCAGCCGGGCAAGTGGGACACGGTGCTCCCCATCTCCGACTGTCATTTGTACGACGAGCAGACGGCCATGCTCCTGCAGGATGTCCGCCGTTTTATGGAGCAGACGCGTCTCCCGGTCTTCAACCCCAAGACCAACAAGGGCATGTTCCGCACGCTCCTGCTGCGCCGCGGTGTGTACACCGGCGAGCAGATGATCTGCTTTGTGATGCACGCACGGAAAAAAGAACTGGAACCGCTGTTCCAGCACTTCCTCCGCGCCTTCGGCGGACGCCCGCATCTGGCGTCGCTACTCATCGTGGAGCACCTGGGTGTGCATGAGCGTCCGGAGTTCCCCAAGGTTCACACGCTCATCGGCAAGCCCACGATCAGCGAGCGGCTGTTTGATCTCACGTTCGAGATCTCACCGTTCTCGTTCTTCCAGACCAACACCTTCGCCGCCGAAAAACTCTACAAGGCCATCGCCGATGCCGCCGATCTCGGTCAGCGCGATACCGTGCTCGATCTCTACTGCGGCATGGGCACCATCGGCCAGTACCTCGCCCGCTTCTGCAACAAGGTCGTCGGGGTCGAGAGTCACCCCACCGCCGTGGATGACGCACTCAAGAGCGCCGGACGCAATCGCATCGCCAACATCAGCTTCTACAAAGGCCGTGCCGAGCAGGTGCTTGTGAGCCAGCTCAAACCAGGAGCCGGGTCCAAGTACCACTTCGATGTGATCGTGGTCGATCCGCCGCGCGCGGGCCTGCACCCCAAAGCGCGCGAGATGGTCATTGCCCACGCACCCAAAAAACTCGTGTACGTCTCCTGCAACACCGCCACCTTTGCCCGTGACCTCGGGGACTTCCTCAAGGCGGGTTACGAACTGCGGACCGTGCAGCCGGTGGACCTGTTCCCGCACACGGCGCACATCGAAACGGTGGCGTTGCTGCAGAAGAAAGCCTAATGCTGACGGGCCAGAAGGCCCGTTCTCATGTTTTCTTTATGAGGGGGAGCAGGCATTCTTGCCTGCGAATGGCTAACCTCACACTGCTTTGTATCGGGAAGATCAAAACCTCCTGGATCGAAGAGGGGGTTGATTATTATGCCTCCCGTGCACGGGGGCTGGAGATCCGTGAGTTACCTGCTAGCAAAGAACGCGACCCTCAGAGACAGAAGGCCGACGAGGGTGAAAGGCTCCTTGCTGCCGTCCACAAGCTGCGCGGTGAGCTCTGGATGCTCGATGAAACGGGAAAAAGTTTCACATCCGAACAATTTGCCGGCTTGCTGGGCAAAGCCATCGACCACGGAACATCTCTCACATTCGTCCTCGGCGGCGCGTTCGGCCTCAGTGACGAGATCAAAAACGCGGCGCACGGTTCGTTGCGCTTAAGCGACATGACCTTCCCGCACGAGCTCTGTCGTCTGGTCTTCCTCGAGCAGCTCTACCGCGCACAGGAGATCCGCAAGGGGAGCGGGTATCATCATTGAACGCTACACTGGCCCCGTGCTGTCTCTCGTTCTTGCGCTCTTCATCCCTCTCGCTTCTGCCCATACAGAGCAGGCAGCTCTTCCTGCGGGACGGGACTGCTCTGCCGAAGCGCGGTCTTTTGCCGATCTCACCTGCTGCCTCTCCGGTACGGGGACACAGACGTGTCTTGATCAGCGCCTGCCGCCGTTGGCCGCGGGAAAATCGACGGGTCAGCTGCTTGATGAGATGGATACGGCGGGAGAGCACGATCCGGTCCTGCGCGAATACTGTCACTTCATCGCGCACGCGATCGGACGCCACGCCGCTCTCATGCTCGGTGCCACCGATGCGGCGTTACGGGAGTGCGATCACCGCTGTCACTCGGGATGCGTGCACGGGGTGATCGAACAGGTCTTCTTTGCCGGTGGCCGGACGGAACATTTCACGCTGCCAGAACTGGAGGAGCAGATTCCGGAGGTCTGCACGGCGGGGGAGAGTCGTGCGGCCTCCATCCAGTGTACGCATGGCCTTGGGCATGCCATCCTGAGCGCGCTCGAGTACGATCTCCCGCAGGCGCTCCGGGGCTGCGACCGTCTCCCGGACCGCACAGGGCGGCAATCGTGCCAGCTTGGGGTGTTCATGGAGAACATCATCACCGATCAGCAGGACAAACGGTGGTTGAAGGAGGACAAACCTCTGTACCCCTGCACAGTGGTGGAAGAACCGTACCGGCGCATGTGCATGACCGAACAGCCGCGCGCACTCGTGGCCCGGGGTCTCACCCCTGATGCTATCGCCGATATCTGTGCGTCAGCCGGGACACTGGAAGAGCGTTGTCTGGAAGGCCTGGGAAGGGATACCAGCGGGCCGCTCCGCACCGGCAAGTTTGCGGAGGTCGCAGCCGTCTGCACGGGTCGGGGGCGGGCCTGCATTGGCGGTGCCGTGAAGGCGGCAATCGATATGACACAGGATGCATCACTTGCTCTACCGTACTGCACGGCATTCATCGATGTTACTGAGGAAGCTGCCTGTTTCTCTGCCGCAACCGTGCATCTGCGTGCGGTCTACGGCTGGACAAAAGAGCAGCAGGAAGAAGCGTGCGGCGGTACCGCGCTGTGCTGTTCCGCAGTCGACGCGGAATACGTGTGGTGGAAGCAGCTGCTGCGATGGGTGTTTTGAGTGAAAGAGAGAAAAAACCCCGGACGCAGCGCGCCCAGGGTTCTGTGTCTGCGCAACGAGCGCAAACGGTGCAAAGCAGTGCTGAAGGGGCTACCTAGTACTGGAAGGACTCCGTTGCCAGGAGTCGCTTCCTCTGCAATTCGTTGACGGCGTAGTAGGCCTTCACGGACCTGGCTACGGGGACCAACTTCTCCGGTGAGTGCGTGGGGATTTCCTTGAGGAAGTCCTCACCAACAACGAAGAGGTATTCACCGGGACGGAGCTGACCCACGATTTGCTTCGGGGTCGCCGGGATCAGTTCCCGGCCGTTCTTGGCGAGATACATCTGCCTCTCGGCCTCGCTCCCGAAAGGCTTGTACTCCTGCGGCATTCGCTCGCGGCTCATGATGCACCACCTTTCTATCAAAAGAACTGCACTGCTTTGCAAAGAGCAAAATATAATATATGTAATGCAAAGTCAATGGCAGCCCCACGGGGAATCGAACCCCGCTTTCAAGGATGAGAACCTTGTGTCCTAGCCGATAGACGATGGGGCCTCAGCGTGGAAGGGCCACCTACGGTGTCCCTCCCACGGACCCACCCTTCCCTAAACGGTATCACTCCAGCGTGGCAGAGCCACGCTTCGTGATGACCTATCGAAGCGGCCTACGGCCGCAACAGAAGAGGAGTCCGTGAAAGATCAAATGCCCTGTGAGGGCCGGCGGAGTATAGCAAAACCGACGTCTTCTCCAAGGGAAAAAGCCCAGAACCACAGGTGAATGCGGAGCGCAAAAACACCCCGCACCATCATGGTGCGGGGCTGCACTCTTTCCCGTGCGGTCAACGCTTCCTGCGGCGCGCATCGATGTGGTACTCGGTTGCACGGTTCACGTACACCCGGCCGTACCTGTTCCCGCTCACGTAGACCGTGATCGTGGAATCGACGCGCCCATCGAACGTGATCTCGTACTTGCCGTCACGGCAGTACGCGACCCGGGAATTCCAGCTTGTGGAGATCCGTACGCCTTCGGGAGCGCACTGACCGAACAGGACATCGGCACGGACGTCCGGGACCACAAGCAGGCAGACAAGGAGAGGGAGGATCCATGTTCTGATGAACCATCACCTCCTTTCCGCCCCTCCCGGTTCCGGGACAACGGGGACACTGGGAAAGAGCGCACGCACTACCGTAGTCCTCTTTTTACCGTTTCGGCGCATTTTTCACGGTTTTTCGTCTCGCATCGGGCATCTCTCATTCTTTTTTGCCAAAGCGGAAGAGCTTCCAGAATTTTTCCTGCAGCAGGAAGAAGTACATCATCAGTGTGTCAGCAACATCGGTTTCCGCTTGTTCATAATGCATTCCGCTTTTTTTCGCATCACGCTCACGTAACTCGATGATCAGGTTCTGCGCACGTACGCCATAGGTCGATTGCCGCTCTGTGATGAGCTTCTTCCAGCGTTGATTGTTCCAGATTCTCTGCTGTTCCTGTTCTGTCATCTGCGGGAAAGCGTTGATGAGCAGCACCTGCATATCCTCATCACCAAAAAGTGCCTGCATCAGTGGCCGTTGATCCAACGCGGCATTCACGAGTTTTTCGTACTTGCTCACTTCCTCCACATCGATGACATCTGCTTCAGATTCCATGCCTGCGTATTGTCCGCTTCCGCATCGGTTTTTCCAATTCTTTACAGTCAATATGTCACCTTTGGCCTTCATCGGCCGCGTTTTCGTCTCCACCGTTTTTCCATGGGGCCGATCCGGTCATGATCATGGCCGAAGTAGTGGGCGATCTCGTGCAGGAGCGTCTCTTTGATCACGTGCGGCAATTCCTCGGGAGTGCGGGCATAGAGTTCGATATTCTCCTGGTAGAGCGTGATCTTGTCCGGCGGTTTGCCGCTGTACGCACGATTCCAGGCAGTGACCGGAATGCCTTCGTACAGGCCGAGCAAGCCCCTATTGATCCGTCCGCCCCGGGGAGCGGGGTGCGGTTCAATCACGATCATCACGTCATTGAGGGCTTCCTGAAACTGCTCCGGAAGCGTCTTCACCGTCCGGTCGACGACCAGCTGGAAATCCGTGGGGTCCATGGATTGTTCAGGATACCCGATCTTTCGAAATCGCATCGAAATGTCCTTGGTTTTTCGGTACCGTTTTTCTGTGGTTCCCGGTTCCATCAAAGGCGTGCAGTTTGATTGCGACGGCACGCTTGTGGACACCGAGCCCCTCTGCGCGGATGTCACCCGGCAGGTGGTTACACGGTACGGTATCGAGACGACGGATGAGGAACTGCAACTCCTTACCGGGGTCACCGCGGAAAAGTTCTTCCGGATGCTGCTTGCCAAAAACAGGCAGGAGCAGCACTTTGAGGAAATCATGCGCGTCCATGCCCGTGAGTATGAGGGTCAGCTGGAGAGCGGGCTTCTTGTTCTTCCCGGAGCGAGGGAACTGCCAAAAGAGCTTCTGGAGCGGGGCTACGCACTGTCTTTGGTTTCGGGGAGCACGCGCCGGCAGATCGAGATCATCATGGGGGTGCTCGGACTCAGTGAGATCTTTGCCAAGCGTGTGGTGTGGGAAGATGTGGGAACGAGGAGCAAGCCCGATCCGCACGGCTACCTGCTTGGGGCAACAGTTCTCGGTCTTTCCCCAGAGGAATGTATTGTCCTCGAAGATTCGGAGCCAGGGATACGTGCCGCGCTCGCGGCGGGCATGCCGGTGATCGGCGTAACGAATGGCAGAGAACCGGATTGGAAGACCGCTCCGACAAACACCGTTGGCTCTCTGGAGGCGCTGCGCGGTGTGTCGCCGGAAGACTGGGTATCGATCCGTCAGGCAGCGTCACACCACTGATGTGGCGTCTGCATCCTCGCAGATCTGCCGCCGGGATTCCTTCCGTTTCGCGAGAATCGCCGCGTTGTTGATCAATTCGTTCTCTGTAAGGGACTGTTCATCCAGTACCTGTATGCCGCTTTTGTGATATTCCAAAAGAATCATTCTGCCTGGATCCTCCACATGCAGGGCAGTGGGGCGGATGTTACTCACAAAGCTGCCGCTGTTTCCGGATAGCACGGTGTAGGCAAGCTCGGTCTCGGGATCGAATATTTTCACTCTGTCGATACGCGGGGCGTGGGTGTGCCCCATGACGATCATCGGGACACCGGCGGCTTCCGCCATCTTGGCCGAAGTGGGGATGATCTGCTCATCCAGTGATTGACCGATGGTCTCCAGGAGCGTGCCACGCTTTTTCTTCCCCGTATCGTGCAGGAGGCCGGCCAGTGCGCGGCGGAACTGGCGTATGGACCGGTCGCAGCGGTCCCACAGCTGATCAGCATTGATACCGAGTATTCCCAGCAGCTGATCCATGGTCTCCCCGAGTTTGTAGGTGCCATCCATCATATGTTCGTTGGTGTTCTTTTCTGACATGAGCGTCAGGTTGTCAGGAGCCTCTCTGCAGACCCGTAGAATGAGTTCCATCGATCTTTTTGTGTCCAGGACATGTCCATGTGTGATCATCACTGACAACTGCGGGTCTTTACGGATCAGTTCTCTGATGAGAGTGACATCGCCGACCAGATCGTAGACCTGAGCATCCGAAAAATGTTTCTCGGCGTCGTGGTTTCCGCGCATATACTCCGTGTCTGTAATTCGAGTTTGCTCATACATGTCACGGACTTCAGCCCGTTCTTTCCCCATCTTCTTCCGGTCAGGGCGGTTATCCAGGCCGTCACCGTTTTCCCGCAGTCGCAGCTTGTCATCCACCGCGTACTGTAAAAAAGCGCTCACGGCATTGAGCTTCCTGTGCTTTTTCTCGTCTTCCCGTTTACGGCCAGGGTGAATATCCGACAGGATCAATGCTCCCCGGGGCGCGGAAGAAAGCATATCGCTCACTATACGGGTATGCAGACGAAAGTACAGAAAATCCCACAGAGCCGCTTTGCTATCATCCGTTCCATGCCCTTCACGCGGTCTCTCACCCTTCCGGACGGCAAGCCCATCACCGGGACCAACGGCGTTTCCATGCGCGGGCAGGTGGAGGAGATTTACGATGCCGGGTACTACGGCCTGCATGGCATCACGTATGCCGATGGTGATGTGATCGTGGATGCCGGGGCAAACATCGGCATTGTTGCGCGATGGGTGTACGGGAGGTGCCGGCCGGGCCGGTACGTGGCGGCCGAGCCTGTCGAGGATCTGTGCAGGCACTTTAGGCACAACACCCGGGATCTGACACCTGCGCCCGCGCTGCACCGCGTCGCCCTGGGGGACCGGGAGGGGGAGGTGCGGTTTTTGTACTATCCGCATCAGCCGTCTTCCTCGCTCGTCGCTTCCTCGCACGGCGTGATGTCCGGCATCACCGGGCGCAGCCAGTTCCGGGAGCTCATCGCCATGAGCCGCCGCCCGGGGAAAATCTTTCCGTACCTTCCGCGCGTGCTCCAGGAACTCGCGATCACGCTGGTGCGGTGGTATTTCCTGCGCCGCAGAACCATCCGTTGCCGCATGACCACTCTCTCCTCATTGCTGCGGTCCGAGGGTCTGGAGCGGGTTGATCTCCTCAAGATCGACGCCGAATCCAGCGAGGAGCCCATCCTCGCGGGCATCGCGGAGCAAGACTGGCCCAAGATCCGGCAGATGATCATCGAAGTCCATACCGGGAGGGAGTCCGGAGACCGGATGACGGCGCTGCTGTCCTCACGGGGTTTTTCGTGCGTAATCGACAGTGTCCGGCATCTTCACGGGATATATCTCATCTATGCGAGGCGGACAGCGGATTGATCAGTATCACGGTTTCTGCTATAATATATACGAATATGCACAAAACACTCCTCGTAGCCGATGACGACACCGTGTTCGTCAATATCCTCTCCTTCGAGTTCGAGAAGCGTCAGTTGCCGTGGCAGCTGGTGGCGGTAACCGACGGGCAGAGCACCATCAGCATGCTCACGGAACACAAGCCGGATATGCTCGTGCTCGATCTGCGCATGCCCACTATCGACGGCTTCGGGGTGCTTGAGCACATGCGCACCAATCACGAAACCGTGCCCGTGATCGTCGTCACCCACTATCATGACGATGAGCACCGCAAAAAGAGCATGGAATACGGCGTCAAACAGTACATCGTCAAATCCGACTGGCACATCGACCGCCTTGTCGAAGAGATCGGCAGACACCTGATTGAGGCCTGAAGCTTCAGCCGATGATCGCGTTCAGTTCACCCAGGAGCTCCAGGATCTGTTCCTGTTTTTCCATGGAGAATGTGGCACGCGAGTCCCGCAGCGCACCTACTTTTACCGAGAGAATGCGCGCGTCGCCGAGGGCAAACACGTCTTCATCCGCCACGTCATCGCCCACGTAGAGTGCCCGGTCGCAGTGCTCCCGTTCCATGAGTGATTTCACCGTTCTCCCTTTTCCGGGAATGTCGTCGGGCACCAGGTTCAGGGTGTTTATTCCCGGGACAACAGAGACAAGGGGCAGGTTGTCCGCATCGATGAGCATCCGTGCGCGGAGGGCGGCCAGTTCGTCAGGGTTCCCGCTGTGGATGGTGAGCGTGTAGATCTTGTCTTCGATGAACGTGCCCGACGGCAGCAACGGCGTGAGATGCGCTTTCCAGATCGCGGAGCCGCGTACAGCCTCCTGGAACAGATCTTCGGATCCCAGACCTTCGGCTCCGTAGTTGCCGATCACGTAGGAGAGCGGGAAATTGATCCACTGACGCAGGTCGCTGAGCAACCGCGCAGAGACGACCGCGACGGGGGTCTTTGCCTGAAGTTCTGTCAGCAGTTCGCGTGCCCCGGCCGGCAGGGCGATGCCTTCGGGATCGAACCTGAGCGGTGCCAACGTGCCGTCAAAATCGAACGCAAGAAGCGTCTTATGCCCGCCCAGCGAGCGCAGGGCGGTGAGGCCGGCGGGGGACCAGAGGTTCATGGCGCGGTTGGTTAGCGGGGCAGGATACCCGAATCCGCAGCGCGTTCCAGGAAACGGCTGCGCTGTCGCATGCGTGCGGCATCGAGGAGCATGCGTCCCGCCCAGCGGAACACGTTGAAATCATGGAGTATGCCGCGCATGTTGCGCATACGGTCGCGCTGCTCCTCTGCGGGCATCGTGAGCGCCATCTGCAGAGCCTCGGCAAAGCGGTCGGAATGGTACGGGTTCATGATGAGTGCTTCCGGGAACTCGCGGGCGACGCCCGTGAACTGGCTCAGGACGAGAACCCCCTGCTCGTCATCACGCGCGGCCACGAACTCTTTGGAAACAAGGTTCATGCCGTCGTGGAGACTTGCGACCACGCACACATCGGCGGCTCTGTAGTGGTTGAACACCTCCATCTGCCCGCAGTGCTCCGCACGCAGGATGACGGGCTTCCAGGTATCGGTGCCGAAAGCGTGGTTGATACGCTCGGCCGAACGGATCACATCCTCATGGAACAGGTGATACTGTCCGATGCGCGACCGTGTGGGGGCGGCGATCTGCACGAGCGTGAACTTCTCGAGCCACTCGGGATGCGTCTCGAGGAGCCGTTCCACCGCCGCAAACTTCTCAATCAACCCCTTGGTGTAATCCATGCGGTCGACGCCCACCGCAAGCGTATGATCTTCGGGGAGACCGTAGTGCGCGCGGACCGCTTTGCGCGCCTCTTCCACCGACTGCGCCTGGCGCAGGCTCCTGGGCGGATACTCAATCGAAATCGGGTATCGCTGCACGCCCGTCACCTTGCCGCCGTACGACACGGTCGAATGCTCGCGGTCGACGCGGGACTCCAGGAAGCGCTCCACGGTATCGATGAAGTTGTTGCTGTGGAAGCGCGTGTGGAACCCCACAATGCTGCTCCCCAGAAGCCCCTCCAGGATTTCCTCCGTCCACGGACAGATGCCGAACGTCTCCGAGTTGGGCCACGGGATGTGCCAGAAGGTGATGATGGTCGCTTTGGGCAGCTTTTCCCGGATGTACAGGGGGAGCATGGCGTAGTGGTAGTCCTGTACGAGGATCACTGGATTATCCGTTTTCGCTTCCTGCACCACGGTCTGGGCAAACTTGCGGTTCACCTTTTTGTACTGCTCCCAGTCCTCGCTCTTGAATGCCGGGCGCACGTGCGCGATGTGGCACAGCGGCCACAGGCCTTCGTTCGCAAAGCCGTAGTAGTAGCCTTCCTCCTCCTCCGGACTGAGCCACACACGCCTGAGGGTGTAGCGCGGATGATCGGGCGGCACCTGCACGCGGTCGTGACGGTCCACCGTCTTTTTATCCGCGTCTCCGCTTCCGTGCGCGATCCACGTACCCGAGCACGCCTGCATGATGGGCTCGAGTGCGGTCACCACCCCGCTCGCGGGCGTCTTTACCACGATCTCCCCGTTCTGTGTGGAGTGAATGTACGGCTCGCGGTTGGAGACGACGATGATCTCATCGCCAGCCAGCTCCTTGTGGAGCAGTTCCTTGAGCGTGCGGGGGGACCAGACGGTCTGGTCGTCATCACGCAATTTACGGTCGGTATCCAGGTCACGGATCAGTTCCCGGAGATCGCGCACCAGCGGCTGCAGCTGCCTGGGAGTGCGTTCGCCGGCCTTGCGCCGGAAGAGCCCTTCGTCCTTCACAAGGCCATGCAGGCTCATGATCCACCCGCGGAGGCTCAGCTGTGCGATGAGCACGGTGATGAGAGCCGCAATGCCCCCGACCGCGAAGATGAAGAAGAGCAGGTAGCGCTGCGTTTCGGTGGAGCGCGATTCCACAAAGTTCATATCATGGAGCAAGACGAGCTGGCCCACGAGCGTCTCTCCGGAGCCGTGCATCGGGAAGAAGGTCATGTGCACGGGGCCGCCGGGGAGCTGCAGCGTTTCACTGGGACGCGTGCCGTCGATGAGCACGGGGCAGCGGACATCGGCAGGCAGCTTTTCACTGCGGTACTCGATCTCCTGCCGGGTGTTGCAGAACCCGAGCGCAAACAGGCGTTCGTCGCGGAGCACCCGGTTGAAGAAATCCTGCACCTTGGTCCGCGAGCGTGTTTCATCGGTATCGATCACATCGAAGAGTGACTGATCCACCGTGGCGGCGATCAATTGACTCCTCAGGTCCAGGTCACGAATGAACCACTGTACGATCAGTTGATCGGCAAACGGTGCCGCGGCATAGGCAATCAGGCCGATGACGACGGCGAGCGGCAGGAAGAAGCGCAACCATAGACGCATAGAGTACGACTGTAGCGGATGCGGGGACAAAGCAGTAGACGAGCGATACAGTTGGCTCTTTCTTGGCGTAGAGGAGGCAAATGTTTGGCATCCGCATGACGCCTGCGCTACGCTCGGCGAATCACATTCAAGCCCATCCGCTCCTACGGCTTCATCGGCAACCTGGCGTCCTGCGCGCTGGTGGGTCTCGACGGCTCCATCGACTGGTGCTGTCTGCCGCTGCTCGATTCCCCGAGCGTCTTCGGCGCCATTCTGGATCCCGACCGCGGAGGGCACTTTTCCATTCGTCCCGCCAGGGATCTGCGCGATGTCCGTCAGGAGTATCTCCAGGACACGAATGTTCTCCGTACCGTGTTCACGACTGCTACGGGTGAGCTGGAACTCCTCGATTGGATGCCGATGGGCGGCTTTACCCTGACGCCGGAAGAGAATCACTGTCTGCCCGCCGTCTACCGCCTGGCACGCTGCCTCAGCGGTACCGTTGAACTGACGGCGGAGTTCCACCCGCGCTGCGACTACGGACGTGCCGCGATGACGTTTGCCACCGAAGACGGCGGATTCGTCGCGCGTGCGAAAGGGGACACGGTGCACCTGCATACGGTCTTCCCGATGACGATCGATGACCGGGGTGTGACCGGCACGCATCTCATGAAAGAAGGCGAAGACAAAGCGTTCCTCTGTGCGTACGGCGGCCTTGATCCCACGGATCTCCCGCCACCGCTCCGGAGCCTGGAGCGCACGGTGGAACACTGGAAGCACTGGGCCAACGAGTGCGAGGACGGCGCCTGCCCGTTTCCCGGCGGTTGGGAGAACGAAGTCAAACGATCGTGTCTCATGCTCAGGATCCTCGCCGGAGGGCGCGGTATCGCGGCTGCGGCAACCACCTCGCTGCCGGAAATGATAGGGGCCGATCACAACTGGGATTACCGTTTCAGCTGGGTGCGCGACAGCGCGTTTACCGTTCGGGCTCTCACCTCCGCCGGGCACTTCAGCGATGCCGTGGAGTTCTTTGAGTGGATCGTCGATCTCCTGCACCACGAAGGCCGACGCCCTGCGGACCTGCGTGTGCTTTACCCCCTGCACGGGGGAACACTCTCGCCCGAACAGGAACTCATCCACCTGCGCGGTTACGGCGATTCACGGCCGGTACGCATTGGCAACGCCGCCGCCGATCAGCGTCAGCTGGATTTATACGGCGAGATCCTCAACGCGGTGTACGCCGTCGAAACACTGCCCACGCACGTGTCCGAACAGCTCGGGTTTGTGCTCAGGGACATTGTGGAATACGTCTGCGGTATCTGGAAAGAACCCGACTACGGTATCTGGGAACTGCGCGACAGCGAACGTCACTACACGTATTCCAAGGTCATGTGTTGGGTGGCGCTGGACCGCGGGATCCGGCTTGCGGTGCGTCACGGCTGGAAGGCCGATATTAAAAAATGGAAAAAGGAACGCGATGCCATTCACGCCGATGTCATGGACCTGGGCTGGAGCGAAAAACGCCAGGCGTTCATGCAGAGTTACGGCTCTGACATTCTGGATGCTTCGGCGGCGCTCTTTCCTATTCTCGGGTTCCTGCCTCCCGATCACCCCCGTGTGCTCTCCACGATCGAAGCCGTGGAGCGCGATCTGGGCGAAGGACCGCTCGTGTACCGCAGCGAACGGCACCGCGGCAAAGAAGGCGCGTTCGGCTTCTGCAGTTTCTGGCTCGCGGAAGCGGAAGTGCTCTGCGGAAAACGCGACAAGGCGCTGTGGAGGTTCCAGGAACTGTTGAAGCTTGCGAATCACGTTGGTTTGTTTGCCGAAGAAATTGATCCCAAGTCCGGCGCGTTCCTGGGGAACTTCCCGCAGGCGTTCACCCACGTGGGGCTCATCAACGTGGCGACGGCGCTGGGGGCCAGAAAATCCTAACAGCGCATACTAAAAGAGCGGCAGCCGAAGCCACCGCCCTTTCGTTCCCAGTCACAAGGACTGAGAAAAGCTACAGTTATTTACTGGGCAAGTTGTCCCAGTCTTTCAAGATCGACTGCAGGGTATTCAGGTAGTACCCGATGTCCCTCCGGTCGCGCGGCGCTTTGGCGGATTCGAAGCGCTGCACGAGCCAGCTCGTCATGAGAGGACGGACGGTCGGGCTGTTGCTCATCTCGATCTCGAGCGTGCCGCCGTGGCCGGTAATGACGGCGATGCCGTACCGGGCGCTGGCGATGGCGATGCTGAGCCCGGTGACGATGGCGGGGTCGGTGAAGTTTTTCCCGACCACCTCCGCTGCCACCTGCTTGAGCCGCCCGGGACATTTACAACCGTCCCGATAGCCCATTGCCTGAAGCCAGGCAACGAGATGCGGCATGTAGGGTGCCGCGACTTCGTCTTGCTGACGAAGCCGTGCATCCTCATCCGCCGGGCTCTCGACGCCTGCCGCCGCGAGAGCGGCGGAGTAGACGAGCGTGCCGTTTCGAACCGCATCGGTGATCGTCGCCTTGTTGACGGTGAAGTCGAACGGCTGGAAGGACTGGAGGTAGTGGATGGCCGCGGGCAGGCCGGGCACCGGTTCGGTCGACGCGCTGTTGAACGCCTCCTGACCGATCCGATCAACCAGTTGTTTGACGGCATCGGGATCAGCCTCGCTTTCCATCGCGATGAGATCCAGCCGCAACGTGTCGGGTGTGAGGGTCTTCTCTTTGCCCAGCACGTTGAGGCCGCGCCAGAGCGCGATCAGGTCGATGTCGTCGTTGTGGACGCGAAAGAGCCACTGGGGAGCGTGCATCGGCGGTGCTTTGTCGTTCTCGTAGACCATCAGGCCGACGAGCAGGTCACCGTCCGTGATTTTCAGCACAGGGGCGACAGAACGCTCCTGGCTTGCCACTCCTTCGGTCAGCACAAGTTTGCGACGCGGTCCGGCGTAGACCACATCCTCGGTGCCGAAAAATTCAATCGTCATGATCAATCTCCTTCTGAACCTCAAAAGGTTCGAAACCTGTCCCGGACTGAAAGTCCGGAAACTGTGTACCCTGCGATTTCCAAAGAACGCTGGGTTGCCAACAGGCACTTCCATACTTTGGAGGTGCTAAACTGTAGCCGGAACACTATATACTAAAATTGTCTATTGTCAATGAGCAGAGCCAAAAACTGTATAGTGGGTCCGTGCATTACTTCTACCTCGCCCGTTGCTCGGACGGCTCGCTCTATGCGGGGACGTGCGTCAGTCTTTCCGAACGGGAGGCCAGGCACAACGATGGCAAAGGAGCCAAGTACACGCGGTCACGGCTCCCGATCCGGATCATCTACCATGAGGAGTTCGCCACCCTGAGCGAGGCGCGGAAAAGGGAAGCGGAGGTGAAGAAGTGGGGGAAGGGGGAGAAGGAAGAGCTACTGAAGGAAAATTCGAAATTCGAAATCCGAAAGAAATTCAAAAATTGAACATTCAAATTCTCATCATTATTTCGGATTTCGTGCTTGGGATTTAGAAGCGCCTGCGTCCTCTGCCACCACGCCCGCCCCCAAATGATCGACGTCCATGGAATCCGCCACGACGCGGCTCGCGGTCTTCAAAGTCCTGTGCGGAGGGAGCGTGTGCGCGGGGAGGGGGGAGATCGGTGGGGAGCGGCGTGCGTTTGAGCGTGAAGCGGATGAGGCGTTCGATCTTCTTGATCTCCAGGGCCTGATCCGGGCTCGCAAAGGAGATGGCGAGGCCTTCGCGTCCCGCTCTGGCTGTGCGGCCGATGCGGTGCACGTAGTCGGAGGCATCATTCGGGAGATCGAAGTTGATCACAACCGCAATGCCCGTCACATCGATGCCGCGTGCGGCGATATCGGTAGCCACAAGGATGCGGTACTTGCCGGCTTTGAAGCCCTCGAGAGCCTCCCTGCGCTGGTTCAGCGAGCGGTTGGCATGGATTTCCGCGGCGGAGTGGCCCATATCGCGGATCTGCTTCGTGATTTTCTTGGCTCCGTGCTTGGTGCGGGAGAATACCAGTACCGAACCGCCGTTCTCTCCGAGGATTCTTTCGAGCAGGCGGAGTTTTTCATCTTTCCGCACAATAAAGAGTTCCTGTTCCACTTTTTCCGCGGCCGTCCCGGCCGGTGCCACCTCGATACGGATGGGCAGATGCATGGTGGAGGTGGCCAGCTTCACGATCTCGTGCGCCATCGTGGCGGAAAAGAGCATGGTCTGACGTGCTTTGGGCACATGGGCGATGATGCGGTCGATCTGCGGCTTAAAGCCCATATCGAGCATCTGGTCGGCTTCGTCCAGGATGAGGATGTTCACCTCCTTGAGGGTCACGGTGCCGCGTTCCAGATGATCATTCAGACGGCCCGGCGTGGCCACGAGAATGCGCGGATTGCGCCTGAGCATCTCACGCTGGCGCTCGAACGATGCGCCGCCGATGAAGACTGCCGTGCGGATACCCACCTCGTTTGCGAAGGGCATGAGTGATTCCTCCACCTGGTGCGCAAGCTCGCGTGTGGGCACAAGAATGAGGGCGCGCCCGCCGTTCTTCTGCAGACGCTGGAGGGTGGGGAGCCCAAAGGCCCACGTTTTACCCGTACCGGTCTGCGCGATACCGATGATGTCTTTTCCTTCGATGGCGGCGGGAATCGACTGATGCTGGATGGGCGTGGGTTCAGCGATGTTCTTCCGTTTGAGAACGGAGAGAAAAGCGGGCTCAATGCCCAATTGCGCGAAGGCGGCGGGTTCATGTGTCATGAGAGCGCCCAGAATAGCGCAAAAGAACAGCGAAAGATACGTGAAATTTGATGATTTCCTCTTACGGATCAGAATCTGTCTCTGTCAAAACATCTTCATTTTCATGTGACAGTTCGGTAGGCGTCCTAAGTACTTCAATAGTTTCATCCAGAATCTTCTGATTGGCGCAGTGTTCGATTCGACGGATGGAATCGCTTCGCTAGAATCCCCTGTATGCGCACTCACGCCCATACGGTCATCGCTCTCGATCTCGGCGGCAGCAAAATCTCCGCCGCACGTGTCCGCCTCCAGGACATGACGATCGAAAACCGCATCGAAGCCACAACGCCCGCCGATAAGGGCTTTCACGCGGTCTTGAAGATCATGACCGGCATGGTCAATGAGCTTAAAACCAAGGACACGCACGAGGTGGGGATCGGTGTGCCGGGCTTTGTGGAATCGGGCAGCACGGTCATCCGCGATCTCCCCAACATTCCCGGTGCCGCGGATGTCGACCTGAGCAAAGCCATCGCGGATGCCACGGGTCTTGCGGTGACGCTCGGCAACGATGCGCGGAACTTCACACTTGCGGAGGCCCTGCACGGAGCAGGAAAGGGGTTCGATCCGGTCATCGGTGTCACGATCGGCACGGGGGTGGGCGGAGGACTCTTCATCGATGGCAAACTCATGCGCGGGGCACACGGCTTTGCCGGAGAGATCGGTCACCTTCTGCTCACACCCGGATCCTCGCCCGCCAAAGGCGGCGGCCCCAAAGGCGAAGCCGAGCAGTACTTTTCGGGGACGGCCATCAGCCAGCGCTGTCCGGAGGCGGCGGCAACCCCCGCGGATGTGTTCACGACAGACAAGTACACCGCTCTGCGCGATACGCTCATCACCGAGATGGCGTGGTTCTTCTCGTCGCTCGCCGGCATGCTCGACCCCGGGATCATCGTCATCGGCGGCGGCGTCGGACGCACACTCGGACCGCACCTCCCGGCCATCATCAAAGAAACGAAGCTGTGGCTCCCGAAAGCTGCACCTGCGCCACGTCTGGCTATCGCCACTCTGCAGGATCCCGGGATCCTCGGTGCGGCGCTGCTGACGACATTGAAGTGAGCCATGACGCGGCGTACGGTGGACTCATGCCCCATCACATCGTATTTCTGGAGGTCGATCCTGAGGATGAGCCGCTCATCGGCAAGCATTGCCCCGGGTCGACGGTGATCCGCGACGCGCTCAAGGGAGATGCTCTTACGGAGGCATGCAAGGATGCGGATGTCGTGTCCTGTTTCATCTATTCCGTGTTCTCCAGGGATGTCATTGAACGGTTACCGAAGCTCCGGTTGCTTTGCACCCGTTCCGTGGGGTTCAACCACATCGACAGGGAAGCCTGCAGGGAACGCGGAATCACCGTCTGCAACGTGCCGGATTACGGATCCCATGTCATCGCCGAGCACGTCTTTGCGCTTCTCTTAAGCACGCTGCGCCATATCACGGAAGGGGAGAGACGTACGCAAGGCGGCACATTCGATTATCGCGGTCTGCGCGGCATGGCGTTGCAGGGCAAGACGATCGGCATCATCGGCACGGGCAAGATCGGTGCAAAGGTTGCCCGGATCGCCCATGGCTTCGGCATGCATATCCTTGCCTTCGATTCCTGCCGGACACTGGAGCTTGTCAGCAACTATGGCGTGGAATACGTCGGGTTGCCGGATCTGCTGGGCCGCAGTGATATCGTCACGCTGCATGTGCCTGAAACCGAAGAGACGCATCATCTGCTGAATGCCAAGACACTGGAGCTGCTCAGGGACGGCGCCATTCTCGTGAACACCGCCCGCGGGGGCCTCATCGATTCGGATGCGTTACGTGTGGCGCTGGACAGGGGAAAAGTGGCCCATGCACTGCTGGATGTGCTGGAGCATGAGCAGAACTTTGCCGAGAATAAGGCGCTCATCACGCATCCGAGGGTTGTCACCACCCCGCACATCGCTTTCTATGCCGATGACAGCATGCGCAACATGTACCTGGACTGCTTCCAGTCCATCAATCAGTGGAGTGCGGGTTCCATACCCCAGCACGTGGTGCAGGAATGGAGCGTCGTGTGCGATGTCACTCCTTCTGCCCGTGCCACACGGTGACCTCATCGAGCGGACGCCGCTGATGCCCGTTGGAGGCTGACACTTCACCTTTTTTCAGGTGTCCGAGCATGATGCCGCCCATCACCTGTTCGCCGTGAGCGAGTTTCAGCGCATCGTGTGCGGTCCCGTGATGCAGGGAGACCCAGCAGCTTCCGATTCCCATGGCTGTCGCACCCAGCAGCATCTGTGTCATCGCCGCCATGCAGGAATATTCCAGTTCCTGCGGGTTCCACACGGGATCCTGCGCCGGGGCCTGTACGTTTGTGTCACAGGTGACGACGATGAACGATGCGGCTCCCGCAACAAAATCCCCGTAGCAGCTGGCCTCCATCAGGTCTTTGAGTAACCGCCTGTCGGTGACCACATGAAACCGCCAGGGCTGGAGGTTATGCACATTGGGTGCAAGGTGGCCAGTCTCCAAAATGTCGCGGATTTCCTCCGGCGTGAGAGGCGTGGTGTCGAAGTACCGGATGCTGCGGCGCTGTTCGCAGAGGGCTTTAAAATCGGGGAACGTCATGTGCGTAAGCATACTCCCCTGAGGCAAGAAACATGTAGAATTGCCGCATGATCGAATTCCATCGCCTCCTCCTCGGTGACCGGCTGCGCAACGAAGCCTTTGCCAAAGCGCTCAAGTCCGTCGTGAAACCCGGACACATTGTTGCCGATATCGGATCGGGGACCGGCTTTCTCAGCTTCCTTGCCTCGCACAGCGGTGCCAAAGAGTGCCACCTCTTCGAGATGGATCACGAGATGGCGGCCTTGAGCAGGGTGATCGCCAAGCGGAACAAGATCATCAACTGCAAAGTGACTGCCGGACATTCCACCGATGTCCCCAAACCTCCCAGGGCCGATGTGGTCGTTTCCGAAACGCTCGGCAACTACGCGCTCGAGGAGGGGATCGTGGAGACGCTCAATGATGCGGTCGCGCGTTTTCTCAAACCGGGCGGGACAGTCATTCCGTGTGCGCTCCGTCAGTACGTCACGCCCGTCACAAACCCGCGCCTCTGGAAGGAGCTCAACATCTGGCCGGGGGTCGGGTTCGAGCTTGATCTGACGGATGCCGAGCAGAAGACGCTCAATAACGTCTATGTCCGTGAGATCAAACCGGGTGATCTCCTCGAGGACGGGGAAAAAGAGTGGGACAGCATCGATTTAACGCGCAAGGACAACGGCAGTATCCGCGGCAAGGAGGTCAGCTGGAAACTCGATTTCCATCAGACCATCTACGGCTTTTGCATCACCTGGGAGGCCGATCTGACCAAAGACATCACGCTCTCCACCTCGGCCGCATCACCCATGACGCACTGGCAGCAGATTTACATGCCTGTCCTGAAGCCGCTCACGGTGTCCGAGGGCGATACGCTCACGCTTTCCATCCGCTCCGATACCCGTCCGCAGGTGAAGGTGAATCTGAGTTGGGATGTGTCAGTACGGACCACCGAAGGCAAACAAGAGCAGAGGCAGAGTCTCGATATGCAGCGTGGATGACGAATGACGCATGATGAATGATGAAAATAGGCAATCCATCATTCGTTATTCATCATCCATCATCGATCGTCTCCTTGCGCAGAGCCTCTGATAGCCGGACAATAGCGACCATGCCCGTAAAGAAGTCCAAGAAGAAAAAACAGAAGCCTGTCAGCCCGCACCTGGCCCGCGTGGTTGACCGTAACATCACCACACTCCTGGAAGTGCGCCGGCAGATGGATACCCGCCGCAGCCCGCAGGCGCGGTTTGCCGACTGGGTTGCAGGAGCCTGCGGCAATCCTGCGTTCGCGTATGCGCATGCGGTGTGGTTCACTGTCTGGATCGTCTGGAATATCGGGTGGTTCTGGCTTCCCGCATTCGATCCGTATCCGTTCGGTCTCCTCACGATGGTCGTTTCGCTGGAGGCCATTTTCCTCTCCATGTTCGTGCTCATCAGCCAGAACCGCATGAGCGAACTGAGTGAGCAGCGCTCGGACCTGGATCTCCAGATCAACCTGCTTTCCGAATATGAGGTCACGAAACTCCTCAAGATCGCCGATGCCATCGCCGATCACCTGGGGCTCGAGATCGGCACGGATCCGGAACTCGACGAACTGGAAAAAGAGATCGTGCCTGAGGATCTCCTGCGCGAAATGGAACTGAAGAAGCTGGAAGTAGGGCTCCTGATGAACGGTCATTCGCGGAAGCCCGTATCCCGCTTGCACCGCTGACCATGCGCATCTTCGCTCTCGAAACCAACCGGGAAACGCTGCTCAAGGGAATCCTCTCACCGGGAGAGAAGGTGCTGCTGTCTTCGAATTTTCATATCTTCAAATTCCTGCCCGGCATTCTCTGGTTCATCCTCATCACGGCTGCCGCAATCACTCTGTACGTCTTTATTCCGTTCCTGCTCCTGCCCGCGTTCACCGCATGGATCATCCTCGGAGTGTGGATCATTTTCGGTGCGTGGCCGTTTCTGAACCTCCTCATCGACTGGTGGCACGACGCCATCATCGTGACCACGGAAGAGGTGATCCTCATCAACCAGCACACCATCTTCCGCCGCCACATCCGGCAGATGAACCTGGATAACATCGCGAGCGTGGGCGACCAGACCCAGTGGGGGAACATCTTCGGGTTCGGCAAAGTGCGCTTCGATCTCAAAGAAGGTGTAGGGGAGCATCTGGCCGTACCGTACATCCCTAATGCACACAAAGTCTCCTCCACCATCAGCGATGCGATCGTGGAGTTCTTCCGGAGGCAGGGGGATCAGCAATAGCCCCCCCCGCAGAGCGGGTCTCCGACCCGCGGGGCATCAATCGCTCTTCTTTCTTTGTCTACCGGACAAAGAAAGAAGCAAAGAAAACCCACCCTTCGGCTACGCCTGCCTGCCGGCAGGCAGGCTCAGGGCAGACCGCTCACATCCCCGCCTGCCCGGCGTAGTCCGCCGCAGCGGACGAAGACGGGTGGTGCGCGGAACCGCCCGCTTCGCTGTGAATAGCCGGGTGCACACGCTCTGAAACTGGTTCGTCTCCCAACCGCAAATTGCGTTGTCGCTATTTGCGGCGGGTTTTCTTTGTGCCATTTCTTTTCCCCGCCGAAAAGAAATGGCAAACCTCCTAACGAGGGCAGTTGGACATTCTGGAGGGCGAATTGTTCATTAGTAGGCTTTCGCAAATAAAGCCATTGTCACAGCTGGTTTGCCCGAGAGCACGTCCTTCTTGCCATTCACGGCGATCTCTTTCTCCGGGAGCAGGCGGATGGTCGCCTTGGTCTGGTCCTTGATGGCATTGGCCGTCTCCACGGTGCCGTCCCACGGTGCCCAGACAAAGCCGCCGTCACCATCGATGTGCTTCTTCAATTCCTCGAACGAATCGGTGGTGATGGTGTGGCTTTCCAGGTACTCCTGGGCCTGGCGGTAGAGCGTCGCGTGGATATCCTCCATGAGGGTCTGCATGGCCTTTTCGGTGCAGTCCGTCATCGGGATCGGCTTCTTCTCACTCGTGTCGCGGCGTGCGAGCATCAATTGCTTCTTCTCCAGGTCCTTCGGTCCGATTTCGATTCTGAGCGGGACGCCCTTTACCTCCCACTCGTTGAACTTGAAGCCCGGTGACTTCCCCTCGCGGTCATCGATCTTGACGCGGATGGTGCCAAGCTGCTTCTTCACGCCTTCTGCGGCTTTCATCACCGCTGCCTTCTCTTCATCGGACTTGTAGATCGGCACGATCACGGCCTGGATCGGTGCCAGTTTGGGCGGTAGACGCAGTCCTTTTGCATCGCCATGTACCACGATCACGGTGCCGATGATGCGCGTGGAGAGCCCCCAGCAGGTGATCCACGGGCGCTCACGCTTGCCGGCTTCACTCAGGAATGCCACATCGTAGGCTTCGGAGAAGCCCTGACCCAGCTGGTGCGATGTCCCTGCTTGAATGGCTTTGCCGTCGCGGGCGAGTGCCTCGGTCGTCACGGTGTACAGTGCACCCGGGAAACGTTCGTGGTCCGGCTTGCGGCCGCGGGTGACGGGCAGGGCGAGGAAATCACGGTCGAAGTCCACATACGTCTGCAGCGCGGCTTCCACCATCGTATCGGCGTCTTCTTTGGTGGCGTGTGCCGTGTGGCCTTCCTGCCAGAGGAATTCGAGCGTGCGCAAAAACGGGCGCGTGCGCATTTCCCAGCGGACGACGTTGGCCCACTGGTTCATCTTGAGCGGGAGATCACGGTAGCTCTGGATCCACTTCCCGAACGTGGGGTAGATGATCGTTTCGCTGGTCGGACGTACGTACAGCTTCTCTGTGAGTTCTTTTCCTCCGCCGTGCGTGACTACCGCGCACTCGGGGGCAAAGCCTTTCACATGGTCTTTCTCCTTATTGAGGTTGCTCTCCGGAATGAAGAGCGGGAAGTACACGTTCTCCACACCGAGTGCCTTGATGCGGTCATCCAGATCCCGCTGGATGCGCTCCCACAGCGCGTAGCCGTAGGGCTTGAAGATGATGCAGCCTTTCACATCGGCGTGCTCGGCCAGGTCAGCCTGGGCGATGGTATCGAGGTACCACTGCGGGAAATCCTTGGATTGGTCGGCAAGTCGGGACATGAAAGGAGTTTACAGTGGTCAGTGATCAGTTGTCAGTATGCAGTTTTTATTTGGCGGCGGGCGTCGGGCGGCGAGCGGCGGGAATCTCGCAGCTCGCAGCCCGTAACCCGTACCTGTTCGGAATAATGAAAACAGGCAACTGATAAAAATCTTGGTATACTGGGATCCATGGCTCGCGATCTCAAAAAGGCGCTGGAAGCGCACAAGAAGGAAGAACTCCATGGCAGCGGACTCGGTCCGTGGATCCACGATATCGTGTACGGCGGTCACGACGGCATCGTGACCACGTTTGCTGTGGTGGCGGGGACCGCCGGTGCAGATCTTTCCACGGGTATCGTCATCATCCTCGGTATCGCCAACCTGCTTGCCGATGCCGTATCTATGGGCGCAGGGTCATTCCTCAGTAACCGCTCCGAGCGCGACCAGTACCACCGGCTGTACAAGGAAGAGATGCGGGAGATCGCACACGACCCGGAAATCGAACGCGAGGAAATCCGCGAGGTGTACGCAGCCAAGGGGTTCAAGGGGAAAGACCTCGAGCACGTGGTGGATGTCATCACCTCCGATAAAAAGCGCTGGGCGCGGGAGATGATGCTGGAGGAGCACGGCATGCTGGAGGCGGGAGGGGAGAAGGCGTTCCAGCACGGCCTCGCCACGTTTGTCGGATTCATGATCTTCGGTGCAGTGCCTCTTCTGCCGTATCTTTTTGGTGCACAGCCGGGCAGTTCGTTTCCGCTCGCGATCGGCGGCACGGCTATCGCCCTCGTGTTCCTCGGGATCACCCGCAGCTACGTCACCCGTGAGCGCATCTTCCGCGGCATCATCGAAATCGTCATCATCGGCGCGGTGACGGCATCGATTGCGTACGGGGTGGGGGTGGCGTTGAAAGGATTTGCGGGCACGGTATAAATCCTAAGCACTAAATCCTAAAGACTAAAAACGTTTCGTTTTAGTTTTTAGTGCTTAGATTTTAGTCTTTTAGCTGAGGAGTATTCCCGTCACCGTCACTGCGGCTCCAAAGAGGATGCCCACGAGAACCTGTGCGGAGGTGTGGCCCAGGCGCTCGGTGAAGTGTTCCCATTTCTGCAGCCTGTTGAGGATCCTGGCCTGTTCGCCGATGGCCCTGCGGGAGTTCATGGCGTCGTACCAGGTGATGCAGGCAAATACGAAGGCGATGGCGAATTCCACCGACTCCGGTCCCAGCTTGTAGCCCACGATGATCAAAAGCGACGTCACGAACGCCGAGTGGGAGCTGGGCATGCCGCCGGAGCGGAACAGGTGCTCGTGCCAGTTGCCGGATTTAAGCCCTTCCACCACCGCCTTGGCGACCTCCGTTAAGAGCATCACCACGAGCGGGATCAGAAACGGGTACGAGCGGAGGATGGGGAGCATTGATGGTATGGATTATACAGCCTGGAAGCGGATGCGCTTCATTTCCCTCTTGTACCGGATACCGTCTACGACAATATCCGTTGCATCCGTAACCGTATCGATACGTTTTGTATAAGTCTCAAAGTCTCGTTCTGCGGGAAGTGCGGGTGGCGGTACCGTCGTCATTGAATTGAGGACGGCAGTGAGAGACGTTTCGGGAATGTAAATGGGGTCACCAATCGGACCCTGATTACGCAGGTATGTAGCACCGTTGATTGTGACTTTGCGCGAGCTGGAGAGCAGGCGTCCGACATTGACACTCAGCAGTCCTGTCGAATTCATCGTCATGCGGCGACCGCCGATATTGAGAATGTAATATGATCCGAGGAGTCCTCCACTGACCCGTTCAAAACCAACCGGCTGACCGTTCAGTGTCACAGTTCTGCCCACGAGTTGAAGCAGATCCACTCCGTTGTTGAGGTCCGTGCCACCAAGACGGGGATCGGTGAAATCAATGGTGCCTCCCACAGGGATATCATTGAGAATTTTGGTAACTTGCTCTTTTCGGATCTTTTCTTCAGCGTCGCTGACTTTCTTCTTTTCTTCTTCTTCACCTTTTTTTACAACTTCCTCCTTAGCCTTCTTCTCAGCCTGTTCTTTCGTCGCAATCTGCGGTACTTCAAAGCCCATGGCCCGTGCGGCGCTGGGACCGAGGAAGGTGCCGGCGAGGAATCCTGCACCGAAGGTGGCAATGCGACTGAACCAACTGGTGGTGGCGCTCGCAGCGGAGCTCACGGCGGAACTTGCGCGAGAGAAGAGACTGCGGAGCAAGCGGTACGTCGCGTACAGCCCTACGCCGACGACGCCGAGGCGGGCAAGACTGCCCGGTGTCCTGTTAGTGAAGGCATCCGATACGGTGGTGCTCACATCCTGGATAAGGCCGGAGCCGATTTTCTGCGTGGATTCAACAAGTTCCTTGGTGTTGAATTCAGTAATAGCCTTGCGCGTCCCTTCGAGGCTCGACAATGCACCATCCGTAATCTGGTTCATGAGTTCCTGACGCTGTGCGGCGATGCCGAGACTGTTAATGCGCATTTCTAGATTCCGCATCGTATCCCGTACCGAAGCGGTTTCGGGTGCACTCGTCGTGACACGCGTCTGGAAATCCTGCAATTCAAAACGCAGATGTCCCAATTGGGTTTTAGCGGTATCACTGAGAGTGCCGGGTGCGTTTAGCGATGTCTGGAGTTGATCCAGCTGTGCTGGGGTCGGCAGCCCGTTGCCGCGCAGCGTTTCGCTAATGTTTCTTGCCTGTACTTCAATGGGACTGGGGACCATGGCTTAGTTGAAGGGGTTGAGGCTGCCATCAATGACGGCCCGTGTGAGAGCAGTGTCGCCTGCATCACGGACGCGCTGGCGGATATCGGCAATCTTGATGATGCGTGTGGCATCGCCGTTGACCTGTACGCGGACGTCATTGGCGACGTTGCCTGTCTGCGGGCGCAACAGGCGCAGGCTTGTGGCGGGTGTGTTGGTTGCACTGTCCACACGGATCCATGTGCCATCGTTTACGCGCATCTCGTAGTTGTCCCTGAATTTGCGGAAGGAGACGCGGACGTTATCGGCAGTCGTGATGACCGTCGGCGTGTCGTTCACGATGTCCACCTGGCCCGTGGTGCCAAAGTCCACGTTGCCGATGCGGTTGGGGTTTTCGGGGGAAGCTGCAGGAGCGGCGGCAGCCGTTTTGGTCAGGCGCTCATAGTAAGCCTTTGCCGAGCCGGCATCTTGTGCGTCAGCAAGCTCGGGTGCGCTGAACGTGACGTTTGGACGGGCACGACGTGCGGCAATGAATTGCTTGTAGCAGTTAATCCAGCGCGTGCGGACACCGGCGCCGATGCGGTCCGGATTCGCTTCGCGCGACATCAGGGCGCGCCACTGCAGACCAGCCGCGGTTTCGGTGGCGAATTTGGCGAAGAAAGGCGGCTTATCGATACCGATCAGCATTTCCACTACTTGCTCGCGGATGCTTCCAAGGAAATTCCTGATGGCCTCCGGCGTCGTCAGTCCGAACCGCGCAAAGAGTCCCTGCACCTGCGGATTGTCCGCCGCGCGCATGGCCCCTTCCTCCAGACGGTCGGCGAGGGTCTGCGGGGCAAGAGAGTGTGGCATGCTCTCGATGAGCTGAGTCAGCCTGTCGGGGTTGTCCGCGTTGGATTTCCGGATTTCTTCACTGAGATCGGCCAGTCCCTTCTGGGCGCCGTCATGCCGTGCCGAATACCCTTCAATGAATTCCGCCACACTCTTGCGGTACTCTTGCGCGGCCGGAAGGCTATCGATCTCCGGGTTCGCCAGAAGCTTCTGAAGGATTTCAATGCGTTGCTTCACACCAACCTCATCCGCCTTCTGGATCTGCTGGCGCAACGCGTTCAGTTCCCCCTGTACTTTCTGGATCGTCTCACGGGCACGCTGTTCAGGCGTTGCCGTCGGAGCAGGCTGACGCTCGGGAGCGGGGGAATCGGGCCGGCGTTCGGGGGTGGTAGGCATGGGTGTTTGGTGTGCAGAGGGTTAGGCCGTAGCGGCACCGGAGAGCTTGAGGGCGGCGTTGCCCATCGAGATCAGGTATGTCTCGAGCTGCTTCTGGAAGGGCAGTTCGTCGGTGCCGGCGAGGATCTGATTGAGGCGTGCCTTCTGCACGTCGTTCATGAGCGGCAGCTGCTGCACCCAGTAGCGGCGCTGGGCGTCGCTCAGCAGGTAGCTGCGTTCCACGAGAGTCTTGAGATCGGTCATGGGTTTTTGTGGAGTAATCTGACTATTCTACTCTTTTTGGGCGTTTCTCTCAATGCAGAGGGACATCAAACCCCAAAGAGTCAATCAATCGGTGCACGAATCATTTTCCGCGGAGAATGGCCAAAAAGTCAGGAATACTTGGCAGCACAATCATTGCCGTGTGCTAGAGTCGGGGGTGATCTTCCCCACCACACCCATGAACATCCAACACTTCGAGAAAGGACTGCACTACGACGACAAGGAACTCCTCATGCTTGCGCGGAAAATCGGCAAGCTGGCCACGTACTGCAAGCGTGTGAAAGCCGAGGATTCCTATATCCGCGTGGAGGCCGAGCGTCGCGATACGAAAAAGGACCGGGACATGGTGAAAGTGATGGTCACGGTAGAGCTCCCCCACAAGCAATTGCGTGCCGAGTCACGCCGCAACAAGGTGATCGAAGCCGTCGATCGCTGCGTGGAAAAACTGGAGCCGCAGATCAAGAGGTACAAGGACATGCATACGAGCAAGCAGCAGGCGCGGATCGCCGCGCGGCGAGGGGAGTAGGGAATAGGGAACAGTAATTAGGGAACAGGGAACAGTAATTAGGGAACAGGACGCTTAGAGTCGTGCCTTAATCGACGAAATGAGGCCGTTCAGCATCCTGTGAATTTCATTGCAGCGATCGATCATGGCCTGGTTCTTTTCGGTTGTGATGTATTTCACTCGATGGGAATAGTGCAGGAACGTCATGACTTCGATGAGTTCGCCTCGTGCCTGAATGTATTTATGTTTTTTGTCTGCTGGGGTGAATCTTCCAAATCCTTCAGCGATATTCGCTGCTACTGATAATGAAGCACGTCAAAGTTGTGAAATGACGGAGTATGTTTCTTCTTTGGGGAAGCTTTTTGTGAGCGTATGGATTTCGACAGCAAGATCCATCGCCTTCTGCCAGACAAGCATCTGAGTGAAATCACCGGCAAGCATAGGATTTGGGAAAAAGGAGTCAGTATACCCCATTCCCTAATCACTATTCCCCGTTCCCTTACTTCTTCGGTGCTTCCTTTGCAGCTGCTTCTTTGCCTGCAGCTTCCGCACCCGGAGCGGCTGCTGCGGCCGGAGCACCCTCGGCACCCGGAGCGGCTGCTGCGGCTGCAGCATCGGCGGCGGCCGGGGTCGGCGTAACTTCCTCGATGGCGCGCGGCTCCTGGATGAGACAGATGACGGTTTCGGGCTTGTCCATGACCTTTACGCCCTCGGGGATCTTCACCTGGGAGAGCGTGATGTTGTCGCGCAGATTCTCCATGGAGGAGATATCCACCTCGATCGTGCGCGGGAGTTTGCCCGGGAGACAGCGGATGCGGATGTGGTCGTGGACAGCCACGAACACGCCACCCTGGGCCTTGATGGCGAGCGACTCTCCGGTGAAGTGCACGGGAACCTGGGTCTCGATCTCCTCATCCATGTTCACGGCGTAGAAATCGGCGTGGATCTCGCGGTCGGAGACGGGGTGGAAATCGACGTTCTTGAAGAGCACCGGGACCTTCTTCCCCTCGATATCCAGCTCCACGAGTGTGCTCTCTCCCGCCTGCGTGAGGGCCTTGCGCATCTCGCGCTCGGCGCACTGCACCAGCATGTTTTGGATTTTGTGGCCGTAGACCACTGCGGGGATGATGCCCATGCGGCGCAGGCTCTTGGCCTTTGCCTTGGGATCACGGACCGTTGCCTGGAGAGAAATCGTTGCCATGAGGGCCAGAGGGTACGGGAAGAGCTGGGCTTGGTCAACAGTAAAACTGAAGAGCAGGAGGGCATGCGTGAGGTTTTATGCGACTTTGAGGGGTCACAGGTGGTGTAACAAATTGAAAAGGGGCAAAAGGAGTGTCCCTTTTCGCCCTTTTATCCCTTTTTACCCTTTTCCCCCTTCGCCTCGCCACTTCCAGAAGTACAGAACAGCACTCCAGAGGTGAATACGGACTGTTTTACGCGTAAAGAACGAGAGGATTCCCCCGGCACTCAGGCGATGACGGCTGTCTTTGGCGGTCACGGAGGGCAGGTACACAACCCGCTTCCCGGCTTTCCAGATGCGGCGGCAGAGATCGGTATCCTCAAAGAAGAGGAAGAAGCGGGGGTCAAAGCCCCGCAGTTGCCTGAGCATGTCTGTACGCGTCAGGAGGCACGCACCTGCCACCCAGTCCACATCCTGTGCCGCATCCCCGCGGTCATGCTGGAGGTAGCGCTTCATGCGTCCGGGAAAGAGGGTGCGCAGCACCGTGCGCTTGACGATCAGGTCGGTGATCTGCGGGAACGTCCGTGCCGATTCGCGCACCGTGCCGTCATCAAAGAGGAGTCGCGGCGCGATGAGCCCGATGCCCGGGTCGCGCTCCATCGCCTCGATCATCATCTGCAATCCCTTCGGTTCCAGCCGGGTATCCGGATTGATGATCAGCGTGTATGCACCTTTGGCCTGCATCAGCCCCAGGTTGTTGCCTTTGCCGTAGCCGGCGTTGCTGCGGTTTTCGAGAACGCGCGCACCGCCCGAGAAGCGCGACCGGTTCTTGAGGTAGCCGACCGAATCATCATCCGAGTGATTCTCCACAATCAGGATCTCCAGCCGGTCACTGATCGTCTGGGCTTTTAGTGCCTCCACGCAGCTCCACGTATCGCGCGGGGTGCGGTAGTTGAGGACGATTGCCGTTATGAGCGGGGGAACCGTTGTCATTTACATCCACCAGAGAAGGAAGAGGAGGGCGACCGCGATCCGCTCGATACCGAATACGGAGAGCGGCGTGCGTTTCACGGTCTTGAGGAACCAGCGGATGGTCAGTGCAGCCACAACAAACGATACAAAAGCGCCGGTCAGCAGGGGCAGAATATCCGCTGTGGAAAGCGCATCTGCGGACTGCAGGAGATCATACCCCGCAGCCGCGCCGATGGTCGGCACCGCAAGCAGAAACGAGAACTCCACGATCGTCTTCCTGCTGATTCCCAGGAGCTGGCCTCCCACGATCGTTGCCGCCGCGCGCGAGACTCCCGGCACGATCGCCAGCGCCTGCGCGATGCCGATCAGCATTGCGGTCTTGATGCTGATCGCTTCCACCTCCTGCGTGTCACTCTGCTTCTCCCGGAAGAGCGACGAAAACGCGATGAGCACGATCCCGCCGAGCGAGAGGGACCAGAGGACGGTGGGGATACTTTCCAGGAAGACGTTCTTCACCGTGTCATGCAGGAGGAAACCGATGATCGCCGTCGGGATAAACGCTGCGCCCACGCGTGCCCACACGGCGGGGGAGGTGAGGAGCTTTTTCCAGTGCAGCCAGACGACGGCGAGGATCGCTCCGAACTGAATGGCGATCTCGAAGGTTTTCAGGCTTTCCGTCGCGGGCAGGCGCAGGAGCTCGGATGTGAGCATCAGGTGCGCGGTGGAGGAGACGGGCAGGAATTCCGTCAATCCTTCCACAATACCAAGGAGAATCGCATGCAGGAGGGTCATGAGAAGCGCTGGAAATTGGTCACAAAACCATGGAAATCTACCGTCAGAAAGGCTACAGTCAGATGCCCTTTTTTCCTATGTCACCTGAGAAGAACCAACGTCGTTTGCCAGAAATTGTGGTCAGTCAGGCCATCAATGAGCTGAGGGCGGCGAAGACAGAACAGGATCGATGCAAAGCTGCTCAGCAGCTACGCATTGATTGTCGCGAACTCTTTGTGACCCCCGACCTGTATGTCCGAAGACCGAAGCTCAATCCTGACGAAAAGAAGCTCAGGGGACTCATTGCTGCACAGCTCAATGAGCAGCTGTTTGATGATCAGCAGGTGAATCAGGCGATTGTCTTTGCCCAGAATGATCTGGTTCAAGCCGAGGGTGGAGCCGGTATTGAACCGGAAGAAGTTGACGATGAAGAAGATGAAATTTGGCTAAGTGAGGAATTGAAGATGTGGAGGGGGGATTGATGCCGGCAGGCCGGAGGCCTGCCCCAAGGGATTCTTATTTCCTGAATGTGCAGGTGGGCTAAAGCCGCCTCCTTTTAGATCTGCCTGGGGCAGGCCTCCGGCCTGCCTTCACCGCAGGAAGATGAGGTAGGAATCCTGGTGTTTTTCGCATACACTACCCATCTATCATGGCCTACCCGGTCCTCACCATCGCCGCCGGCAAGGAGGCACACCTCCGTAACCGTCATCACGCAGTGTTCAGGGCTGCAGTTGGGCGGTTCCCGATGGCCGAAGACGGAGAGATCGTGGAGGTGCGGACCGTGACCGGGGAGTTCCTTTGCTACGCCACGTACAACAGTGATGCCTACATCTGCGCACGGGCCATCGCCTTTGAGGAAGGTGACCCGCTCGCACAGCTCAAGAAGGCGATCGAGAAATCCGTGAAGCTCCGCACACACTTCTTCACCAATGAAGACACCACGGCGTTCCGTCTGGTGAACGCCGAGGGCGACGGCATCCCGGGACTCATCGTGGATCAGTACGCCGACGTGCTCACGATCCAATGCACCACCAAGGGCATCGATACGCTCAAAGACTGGGTGGTGGACGTGCTCACCGAGGTCACGGGCCTCACCCGCGTGTTCGAAAAATCCACCGGCACCGCACGCAAAAAAGAAGGCCTGCCATCCGCAGAAGGTTGGGTGCGCGGCGGGGGAGAGACGCGTATTCCGATCGTGGAACGCGGACTCAAGTTCCTCATCGAACTGGCAGGGAGTCAGAAGACGGGTTTGTTCCTCGACCAGCGGGAGATGCGTTCGCTTGTGCGGTCGCTCGCCAAAGGCCGCAGGGTCCTCGATTGCTGCGCCTACGTGGGCGGATTTTCCGTCTCGGCACTCAAGGGTGGAGCCGTCTCCGCCGATGCCGTGGATTACGACGGAGCCGCGCTCGCGCGTGCACGCGAACACGTGAAGGAGAACGGCCTGAACGAAGACGCGTTCACCGCCTACAGCGAGGACGTGTTTGCGTTCCTGCGCCGCCGGCCCTCCCCGCGCCCGTATGATTTCGTGATTCTCGATCCTCCGGCCTTCGCCAAGCGCAGTTCGGATATTGAGCAGGCCAAAAAGGCCTACACCGATCTCAACCGTCTCGGCATGGAGCTCCTGCCTCCGGGCAGCCTGCTCCTCACCTGTTCGTGCTCGTTCCACATGGACCCGCAGCTCTTTCAGACGGTGGTGTTCCACGCGGCACGGCAAGCAAAGAGGTCGGTACGGATTATCCAGCGTCACCGCCAGGCATTCGATCACACGGTAAATCTCTTCCATCCGGAGGTGGATTACCTCAAGAGTCTGCTCCTGTGGGTGGAGTAACAACAAACCAGCTCGCCCCACAAGGGACGAGCCGGTGAAAGATGAACGATTGTTCATCCGAAGTGCTGGAGCGCGAGCGGCTGGGTTTTTTCGAACGTGTACAGTTTGTTCACTTGTGTGATTTCGAAGACTTCGAAAATGCAGGGGTCAACATGACAGAGGACGAGTTTTCCTGAGCTTTTGCTGATCCTGCTTTTCAGTCCTCCCAGGCCTTCGGGACTCAGGAAATTGCTGGACATGTACTCGACGCCGGTAAAATTCACCACAACGTTTTTCTGTCCCTGATCGTCGCACAGAGCGTGGAGCTGCTGGCCGGTGATGACAATCGTGTCGTGATCGAGAATCCGCTTTTCCTTGAATCGCACGACAGCGACATCGCCGACCATTTCGACTTCAATCCTTTTGAGACGGGGGCCACTCATGATCCTTTCCTCCGGAGATGACAAAAATCGTCCTCGTACCGAGGTACGTCTGCGGAACACCCGCAGACCGGCAGATCATGACAGCGGGGAGTGTATTGTCAATTTTTCTGTACTCCCGTGGCAGACGGCAATCACTCGTTTTTCGTCTCAATCCCGATGGAGATCGTGGTGGCACCTTCCGCGCCGGTGATACTCATTCCCACCGTGCGGTTGTCTTTCACGGCGCTGAAGATGGAGGTGCCGGCGTTCTGCAACGTGCCCTGCATGGTCCAGCCGGCTGCCGTCAGGGACGTTTCGTAGAAGTCCGTGATCGTTGCGGGGTCATCCGTGCTCAGCAGGATCAGGACAAGTCCGGCTTCGCCCGTCTGGGGGTTTGACGTGCCCGAATACTGCACGTCCGCGCCGGCGTACACCGGCACGTCCTCCGGCCAGCCCGCGGGGACGGAGCCTCCGGTCTCGAATGTGCCTTCCTCCGTCTCGATTTTCATGGAGCCGTCCATGCGCATGTCCACGTCGGCCTCACCTTCCATGGAGTCCTCAATAGCCCGTTCCATCACCGCTTCGCGGGGAGAGGAGCAGGCGACCAGGGTCAGCAGCGGGAGTGCGGCGGCCAGGAGCGAGAGACGGGAGGACCGGCGGAATGTCATCGGGGAGAGGGGAACAACGCCCCCATTATCCACCTGCCCGATCTCCCCGCAAGTCCCGTGTCTCCCGTGCGGCATAGCTGGTCGTTTTTGCTTTCTGCATCTGGTAGACTGTGCCGTATCCTCCCCACTCTCCGATGTCCACCCATCACTCGCACAACTTCCAAGATGAAGCAGTCGCTCAGATGAATGCCCTCGAGAAGTGGATGGCTCCGCTCTTCGAAAAACTGCCGCACCTGCCGGACGGCGCACGCAAGACCATCAAGGATATCGCGCCCTGGCTTGCTCTCGTCTTCGGCATTCTCGGTCTCTTCGGCCTGCTCGCCGCCGGGCTCGTGAGCATCGTGTTCTCACCCTTTATCCTCCTCGCGGGCGGGGTCGCGGGCATCTTCACCTTTGTGTTCCTCGCATTCGGTCTCGTCGCCTGCGTGCTCGATCTCCTCGCGTTCCAGCCCCTCCTGAAGGGTCAGAAAAAGGGCTGGAAGTACCTCTTCTACGGAACGGTGCTGTCGGCGGTGTCCGTCTTTCTGCAGATTATCGTCGGCGATGGCGCTCTCATCAGTCTGCTCCTCATGCTTGTGGGCTTCTGGCTGCTGTTCGAAATCCGCGGACTGTATCGGTAAGAGTTTGCGGTGGTGCCCGGTACCGGTGCGCAGTAGCATGAGTGTCTTGCCTCCGTTCCCCGGGCAATCATGCGTCCCTCTCTGACTCTCGTCACGCTCGGCGTGAATGACCTTCCGCGGTCCATCGCCTTCTACCGCGACGGCCTCGGCTGGAAGACCGGTTCCAAAACGGAAGACGGCGTCGCCTTCTTCCAGCTCTCCGGTGTGGTGCTCTCGCTCTTCCCGCGCTCCGCGCTCGCGCAGGATGCGAACCAGTCTCCGGACGGCACGGGATTTAAGGGCATCACGCTCGCCCACAACGCCAAAGACGAAGCCGAGGTGGATGCCATGATGGTCGAAGCGCAGAAGGCAGGAGCCACCATCGTCAAGCCTGCCAAAAAAACCTTCTGGGGCGGCTACGGCGGATACTTCGCCGATCCCGACGGGCACCTGTGGGAAGTGGCACACAATCCGTTCTGGAAACTGGACGCCAAAGGCAACATCATCCTGCCGTGATGTCTGTAACGATTCTGCGCGCCACGCGTAGTATGGGTATATGACCATCCGCTCACTCCTCTTTGTCGCGCCCCTTCTGCTCGTTGCCTGTGCAACCGCTCCGGTTCCCCCGGGCGATAGCACCAACGGCGGCAGAGTCGGCCTGACCCAACACTACGAGGGCGAACTGTTTGCCGCTGATTATCCGATGGGCTGGGCGGTAGAGGAGGACAAGCATGTCATCACCGACCGCTACGAGTCCACGGGTACGGCGTTCACCGCCCCCGGGGAACCCACAACGCTCAACGAGGCGTTCTTCCAGGTGGCGCTGTTGCCAGCCTGTCCCGATCTCGTCGAGCCGGAAACCGTCACCGAGAACGGCACCGTGTACCAGGTGTCGCACTGGAGCGAGGGTGCGGCCGGCACGTTCTACCGCGGCATGAGCGCCACCACGGAACTGAAAAACAAGAAGCAGTGCGCAGTGATCACGGCCTACATGAGCAGCTGCAACCTGGGTGATGCCTGCGAGGAGGGCCACACGCAGGCGGTGGATACCGAGCGCTTCGATGCGCTGTTCTCGATGATGCTGCAGAGCATCATATTCAGGCCGTAAGGGTCTTGAGGGGAATCCGGCGAGCGGACGGCTTCGTCAATTCCGCGCGATACTGTTCCACGAGCCACGTTTGAAAGTGATACGCCGCCGTCTCCCGCCAGCTGAAGGGTCCTTGTGGCCACCGTTTGCTTTTGACGCCCCTCCCCACCGAAGCGCTCACGTCTTCGTCTTCTTTCTGTGTCACATCGGCGCTCCGGATGCTCTTCTCGCGTCTTTCCGTATCCCAGGTGTCATCAAAATAGAAATCAAAGATCACTTCGCACGAATCGGTTCCCGTGGGGATTACGAAGTTGGTATCCGCGCAGCCCTGGTAGAAATTGAACATCAGGTTTGGATGGGCAAGGACGTAGCGGGCCTTATCACCATTACGGATATCCGCGATGCCGGACGAGACGATGGGGCTCGATTGCGTGCTGCAATTGCCATCGATATCCGTTCTATACTCCGCATCATTCAATGCAGAAGCTAGACTGCGGTGCGTTGTTTTGACATGCGTGCCCCCGTCGCCGTAGTTATCCACAAACACTTTCCAGTTGCAGGGCACGGTGTAGGTCCTCCGGGCGTGCCACTGCAGGTTCTGGAAGCCGCTGTCTTTTGCATTCTGCATCACCGCCCTTATCGATTGCTGAAGAGGTGAAGCCGAGGGATCGAGGTTTACCCACACGTATGGGCCCCACGTCTCCAGTCCGAACTGCGCAAGGCTGTGGTTGTTCTTGAATTCACGATCAGCCTGCCGCATGTCGGGCGCGGCCTTGAGCTTGCCCGTCAGGTCATAGTTCCAGCCGTGGTAGCGGCAGAGCAGCGACTTCATCGTGCCCCGCGTCTGCTCCACAAAATCATTCGCCCGGTGGCGGCATACACCGGAGAGCGCGCGCAGTTGTCCGTCCTTTCCGCGGATGACAATCACCGGATCGCGGCCGATCGTCACCTTCACGTAGTCGCCGTGCTTCTTCAGTTCATCCACCCTGCAGGCCGGTTGCCACGTTTTGCTGAAGACGGCATCCATCTCCAGGTCCAGGAAGCGCGGATCGGTGTAGCACTCCTCCGGCAGAGATCGTGCGTCTTCAATATCCAGTGTCGGATCGAAGAGATCGAGCGTTTCGAGCATGTCATCACGCGTTCGCAGATATTCGGGGGCCATGCCTCCACGCTATCGAACGGAGGTACCACTGTCAGGCATCCATCAGAGAATTGCTGCATTTCTGCTCTGGAGAGAGCAAAAGTCAGAGCAGGTCCGGGTCCACTCTCAGGATCCGGTCATCGCCCGGGCGCGGGGAACCGCGGCCGTCGCGGTTACTCGTCGTCACATACAGATAGCCGTCCGGGCCCACGATCACTTCACGAATGCGACCGTAGTCATCGAGGTGCACGCGCAGTTCCGGAATGCCGCCGTCCTCGACCCGCGCTTCAAACAGCGCCGCTCCGCGCAGTCCGCCGAAGTAGATTGATCCATCCAGAAAGGCTGCGGAGGCGGGAGCCCATGTTTCGTAAGGGCCGGAATGCAGCACCGGGGCGATCATGCCTTCCCGCGTCTCATCACCCTGGACCTCCGGCCATCCGTAGTTGCCGCCTTTCTCGATCAGATTCAGTTCGTCGTAGCCGGAAAGGGGGATGCTGCGTCCGTGCTCGGTCTCCCACAGGCGACCCTCGTCATCCCACGCGATTCCCTGCGCGTTCCGGTGGCCGTACGAGTAGACCGCGTTCCCGAAGGGATTATCGGACGGAATCGTTCCGTCATCACGGATCCGGAGAATCTTCCCGGCCAGTGACTGCATGTCCTGTGCGAGCGCATCTTCCGTAGCGTCGCCCGTGGTGATGTAGAGGAACTCATCGGGTCCAAAGGCGATACGACCGCCGTCGTGGCGGCTGGCGGCGGGAATAGCATCGAAAATCACCGTTCGTTGCGTGAGCGTGTCGTTCTCCAGCGTGTAGCGTTCGATGCGGTTCTCGATCGTGCCGTCTTTTTCCCCTGTCAGGTACAGATACACCCAGCCGGTCCGTGCAAACCCCGGGTGCAGTGCGAGCCCGAGGAGCCCGCCTTCGCTCGTCTCCCGCACGCCCGCGATAGGGTAGGTCTTCCTGTCCTGACCGATGCGCACCACTCTGCCTCCGCGCTCCGTCACGAGTAGATCGCCGGATGGCAAAAACCCGATGGCCCAGGGCACCGTCAGATTCTCGGCGACCACACTGACCGGTTTAGGTGCCTCCGATGACGACGATGCCATCACCTGCACCGACGATGGGGAGGAGGAAGCGGCAGGGGATGACGGTGTAGGGGATCCGCCTGTGCAAGCCATCATCAGGGCGCACGTGGCGATGATCACGGAAGGACGCTTCATGGATAGAGCATACATTGCCCGGGAGTCAGTTGCTCTTCCCGGGAAAACGGGGAAAATGATTGAAGATGCCGGTCCTTGATGATCGGTATGCTTTCTCCCTTTTCACGCCATGCGACGCCTCGTCCTGCTTGCAGCTTCCTATCTGCTGATTGTCATTGCCGTCCCCACGCTCTCCATCGCCGATGACGGCGACCTGGTCCAGGCGGAAACACGCTTTGGGGCATGGAAGAAGGTCCCCAACCGTTACATTGTCCTGTTCAAAGAGGATGCAGAGCAGCCGGGGATTGATGTCAAAAACATCAGAACCCCGGAAGAGGCCAAAACGATTGCTCAGCGCATCCTGCAGAAGCACGGCGGCGGACGTGTTGATCACGTCTATGACAGGGTATTCAAGGGTTTCTCCGCCGAACTCTCCGATGCGAGGGTGAAGGAGCTGGAGGCGGACCCCTCCGTGGCAGCCGTGTTCCAGGATGAGGAGATCACCATCAAAGCCCGGGCGCTGGCCGTGGACGCTGTGCCCACGGGTATCAACCGCATCAATGCGGAGAACAGGACGAATAAAGGCGCAAACGTCGAAGTGGCCGTTCTCGATACCGGTATCGATCTCTATCACCCCGATCTTCGCAGTAACATCCTCGGTGGGGTCAGCTGCGTCGGCGGCACCGCCGATGACAAGAACGGTCACGGCACGCACGTGGCGGGCACCATCGCCGCTCCCGCAAACAGCATCGGTGTGGTGGGCACCGCCCCTGCAGCCAAGCTTTGGGCAGTGAGGGTTCTTGATGCCGGGGGCTCCGGGACCTGGAGCAGCATCATCTGCGGTATCGATTGGGTCACGAAAAAGGCGGCAACCAACCCGCGTCTCAAAGTCGCCAACATGAGTTTGGGCGGTACGGGTTCCGCCGGAACCGGCTGCGACAGTTCTCCCCTCAGGAAAGCCATCTGCAAATCCGTGAACGCAGGCGTCACGTACGTCGTGGCCGCGGGGAACGAGAGTGACGATGTCAAAAACCACGTCCCGGCCGCGTACCCGGAAGTGATCGCGGTCTCCGCGCTCGCCGACAGCAACGGACTTGCCTGTGGTGGCGGCAAAACCACCTCCTACGGTGCCGATGACACCTTTGCCACGTTTTCCAACTACGCCACCCAGCCGCAGGACCTGGCGCGCCTCATCGCGGCCCCCGGCGTGAACATCTACTCCACCTGGAAGGGCAGCCGGTATAACACCATCAGCGGTACCAGCATGGCTTCCCCGCACGTTGCCGGCGCTGCAGCTCTGTATATCAGCAAGAACCCCACCGCCACACCCGCGCAGGTGAAGGCGGCACTCTTTGCACAGGCCGAGGCCGGAGACGTGAACATGAACGGAGAATGCAAGTCCGGAATCGTCAGTCACAAGAAGACCACCCTGCACCCGGAGGCGGTCCTGCGGGCCGATGCACTCTGATTGTTAGGTAACCTCACAAAGAAAGAGCGGGACACCCCGCTCTTTTTATCAACGGTTCACGAGCGTCACGTACGCCGCAGCATCTGCAGCGACCCCAGGGTATTGAGCAGGAACGCGGAGAACGCCATGAAGGGCACGGTGATGTAGCCGAAGTGGAAGCGGATCTCTGTGCGGGCGCAGGATTCCCCCGTGGCATCGCAGGGTTCCAGGGCCGCATCGGGCGGCAGGAGGGACGCATGCACCTGTTCGCCGTAGTGGTAGAGGGCGATGAGCATGCCGATCACGGAGAGAACGAGGATCGATCGTGCGATGGTGCGGTCCCGCTTCCAGAGGGCGATGCCAAGGAGCAGCACCTGCGGGTACATGAAGATGCGCTGCCACCAGCAGAGCTTGCACGGGGTCCACCCGGCGATCTCCGAGAAAAAGAGGCTCCCGCCGGTCGCAGCGAGCGCCACAATAAGCATCAGAGTCAGGCCGTTGCGGGAAATCCATGCCCCGAGCCTGCCGGTGATCCTGCCCGGCAGGAGTGCTGCAGCGGCCGGCACGGCGAGAATATTGGCAATGAGCGTCAGCACCGAGAAGAGGGTGACGGCGGTGAAGGTGTGTTCTTGGAGGAATTCCATGCACCGATGATACCACCACTTACCTCAGCAATTTCAAGACCGTGTTCCAGTTTCTGGTTGTCGGGATGCCACCCTGGAATTCCTTCTCGAGTACCTCCATGGCATCCACCGATCCGCGGTCACCGGTCACCGTCAGTACCGAACACACTTCGCCATCGGTCATTGAGAGAATTCGCAACCACTTGTCCGGTGTCTGATACGGGAGCTTCAATGTGGTCTTCACCTTCCCGGTCCAGAACGTCACGTACAGGCGTGTCTCGGGTTTCACGGTGATGCCCCTGAACGGATCGCTCTTCACAAGCTTTTCAATCCGGTCTTTCGTTCTGACCAGCACGCCGACCGCGAAGCCGAAACGCTTTTCGATCAATGCTTCCAGATCCTTGCACACCGCATCGGGCCTCGTCTCCTTGGCATCAAAGACCACGTTGCCGCTGTTTAGGAGCGTCTTCACGTTCGCATAACCGCCTTTCTCCAGCGTTTTCTTGAGATCGGACATCGGCACCTTTTTGTTCCCGCCGACGTTGATGCCCCGGAGGAGTGCGATGTAGGTCGCCATGCCTCTAGTGTATCCGGCAATCCCAAAAAAATGCTTGATCCTCACCCCACGTGAGGTTGTAGGGTGCACGCATGACTCATCAAGATGACACCACCGGCCCTCATAACCCGTACGAAGAAGAGGCGAAGGCACGCTGGGGCCACACCGATGCCTGGAAGCAGTCTCAGGAACGTGTGGGCAAAATGTCCAAAGAGGACTTTGCCGCCGTCGGCCGCGAAGCCGATGAGATCACCAAGCAAATCGCCAACCTCCGTGACAAGAGCCCGTCCGATCCGGCTGTGCAGGCACTCGTTGCAAAGCACTACAACTGGCTCCGGCACTTCTATGAGCCGTCGCTGGAGATGTATCGCGGCCTTGCGACGATGTACGTGGAAGACGAGCGCTTCGTAGCCACGTACGAAAAATACGGTGCCGGTATGGCCACATTCATGCGCGATGCCATGCATGCGTATTGCGATGCGCAATCAGCCTGAAGTACAGCTTAATTTATCTCCTCACCATCTCTCGCACTGGCGCAACTGCCGATGCCTTTACAAGGTTGATAGCGGAGAGACAGTCCTGAGCATTGTGATAGGCTTCACCGGAAGTGGCTATCTTGCGGTTGTTTGCGGCCGCAAGGAACCAGCGCCACTGATTCTGCCCGTCTTGGTAGATGTAGTACGTCATAAGAATTAAAGAAAGAAATAGGGTGAGAAGTTACTTACGGCGTCGGTTGTAGGGAGACTTGTTTGTAGGCTTCACTGACTTCCCCTTCTTAGAGGCATGCGCATAAACGGCCGCCTTTGAGCGTCCGAGTTTCCATGCCATAAGACCAGTGGGTGTATTCTCTTTGATGAGCTTGTTGAACTTTTTCTCCTGCGGGCGAGTCCACCGCTTGCCTGCATTTTTTGGGGTCTTTATCATGCAGTATCACACTGTAGGGTGGGAGTGCGTTCACCGCAAAAATTCTTCACAATGAAATGCGTTTTTTATTATTCGGAAGCCAAAATATGGCAGCCCCACGGGGAGTCGAACCCCGCTTAACGGATTGAAAACCCGCTGTCCTAACCGATAGACGATGGGGCCACAGGCGTTGAATGAGCGATATGCGCTGTCGCAAGCGCTGGCGGAGTATAGCGTATGGGCCTTGTGGAATGTTAAGATATTTGATATAATATTAATGAAATATGTCAAACACACACTCCACCCGTCTCCATAAGCTTATTACCGCACTGTTCCTGGTGTCGGGCATCCTGCTTACGGCAAATAGTGCCAAGGCACTGCTCTCCGCCAAGCTCACGGGCCCGGGTTCGCTGATTGTGAACCAAGCAGAGGCTGAAAAAGACACGGAAACGCTCAAGGGCTTTGCCGGTCTTCATGCAGCAGCACAGGAAATGGACGAAGACGATACAGGTGCTCTTATCGTGGGCATGCTGCTCGTGCTCGCAGGGTTCAGCTTCCACACGCTCTACGTTGTTCGTCACCGCGAGCCGGTGCACGTCCGTCTGTACCGTGAGCGCAAAGGCAAAAAGAAGTTAAAGAGAATGTTCCGGTTCCGTCGGTAATTGTTTTGGCTGCTTCTACTCAATCAGGTCGTTTTGCTATATGAAAATCTGGCTGGGTCCACTTGCCTGACACAGAAACGCTCATCATAGTGGCCTGCCCGTGCAACCCGGTATCACTACATTCGAGGCGCACTATCTTGAGAAGTTTCCGGATATTGATCCCGGGAAGGTTGGAAAGCAGATCGGCATCGGAGCGCAGCACGCGGTGCGGGAATACGGCGAGGATCAGGTGATCAAGCTGCCGCGATTGATGACCATGCGGGATGCGTTTTCGCTCGTCATCAGCCGCCTCCTCACGCCCACGGTCGATCGCCTCCGCCGCGATCTGGATATCGCACAGGAGTACTTCGGCGATTCCGTCGTACCGACGAGCATTTATCTTGATGCCAAGCGCCGTTACTACTGCATGCTGCAGCCGCGGCTTTCCTCCTTTCAGCCCACGGTTCCCGATCACGTGAGGGGCGAGACACTGATACGCGAACAGCTGGAGAACATCGTGGAATCCAACCGCAAACTGTATGCGGAGCGTTGCCTGTACCTGGATATGATGGGCTGGAATCCGCAGAACATTCTCACGGGACAGGCGGCACTGGAGAATGTCGTGATCGTGGCGGATGCCGAAGCGGACAAGCGTCTGCTCCTGCCCGATGTCACGCTCTTCAAGCCGGATCTTTCCCTGTCCGGTGCCTACTTCCGTACGGTTCTGGAAGTGCAGCGGTTGAATATGAGCCGCTTTGGGATGAAGTTTGTGTGAGGAATTGGTTCAGGACCTGCACGAGAACGACGCGCTGTGGATGTGATCAGCGCACGCCCTCCCGTTCCAACAGCTTCGCTTTGCGTTCCACGCCCCAGCGGTAGCCGCTCAATGATCCGTCAGTCCTGATCACTCGGTGGCAGGGGATCACAACGGCGATGTGGTTGGCCCCGCAGGCTTGGGCCACGGCACGGACGGCCCGGGGCTTGCCGATCTTCCTGGCGATATCCAGATACGTGGCGGTCTTGCCCGTCGGGATCTTCCGGAGGGCCTGCCACACGCTTTTCTGGAACGCGGTGCCTTGGAGGTGTAACGGGTGACTGAAAGCACTCTGCGGGCTCTTCACGAGGTCTGTGACGTCTCTTGTTGCCTTTGCACAGGCTTCATCCGCTCCGGCAATCACGGTACCCGGGAAGCGCTCGGCAAGTTCACGAATGAGCGTTGCGCGGTCATCACCGAGGATCACGGCGCAGAGACCCTTGTCGGTGGTCGCCACAAGAATGGAACCGATGGGGGAGCGGGAGATGGAATGACGGATGACGGTCTGCATATAGGCGGATAGTACCCTCGGCCGGCCTCCGAGGGGTCACTTTTCCGGTTTTTCCGATTCTCTAAGGAATTCCCTGTAGGATCGTCTCGGAAAAATCATCAGAAATTCGTTTGGGACAGCTGAAATGTTCAAAAATTTCTCTATACTGGATCTTCATCCATGCGTGCATTTGCCGCCCTCATCTCGGCTTGCTGGACCTATAGCGAAGGCCGTCGCCTGACGCTGCTCGTCTACGTCCTGCTGTTTGTCTGTGCAAACGTTGTGCTCCTGCTGGAGCCGCTTGTGATCGGACAGCTGCTCAATACCATCCAGAACATCGCGACGGTCCAGAATCCCGCGGGCACACTCGGCACGCTCTTTCTGTTCATGATCGGCATCCAGTTGGGGTTCTGGCTGTTGCACGGGCCCGGGCGCATCCTCGAGAACAATGCGTCCTTCCATGCAAAAAACGCCTTCATCGATCGGATGTTCTCCATCGTCACGTCGCTGCCGGTGCAGTGGCACAAGGACCACCACTCGGGTCAGACCATCAGCCGGATGCGCAAAGCCGGGAATGCCCTCAATGAATTCATGAGCAACAGCTGGCAGATCATCGAGATGGTCATGAAGCTCGTGGGCTCCGTGCTGGCGATCTTCCTGCTCTTCCCGGTGGCGGGCGTCATCGCGGTCATCATCTGCTGCCTCGCGGTCACCGTCGTCTTCCTCTTCGACCGCATCCTGCTGCCGCAATACGACGCCATCAACGAGCGCGAGCACTTCACGGCCGCCGCCGCGCACGACTACATCACCAACGTCTTCACGGTTATTTCCCTGCGCTTAGAAGAACTCACCCGCATGGAACTGTGGACACGCATGACTTCGTACTTCCCGCTCTTCTTCAAGAACAACTGGATCAACGAGACCAAGTGGTTCCTGGCCACGGTCATCATCTCCCTGATGACGATCACCGTTCTCGGATGGTACGCCTGGGACACGCTGGCGACCGGGGGCGTACTGCTCGCGGGTACGGTGTACATGCTCTACGAGTACCTGCAGAAGATCGGAACGTCGTTTTATACCTTCGCGTGGAAATACAGTGCGACCGTCCAAAATTATGCGGATCTGCGGTCCTCGCGCGATATCCTGGATGCCGCACCGGCGCTGCGCACGGGTGCGGAATTGCCCAAAGACTGGAAGCGCATCGATATCGTCGATCTGCGGTTTGCGTACGAAGACGAAGATCACCGTCGTCACCACCTGGATGATCTCTCCATCACGCTCACACGCGGCAAAAAGATCGCACTGGTGGGGGAGAGCGGTTCGGGCAAGAGCACGCTCATGGCACTCATCCGCGGCCTCCAGACCACCGATGATGTGATTGTCCGCTGCGACGGTCAGGTGCTTCCGGAGCGACTCCGTCACCTCGCACGCCACACCACGCTCATCCCGCAGGAGCCGGAGATCTTCGCCAATACGATCGAGTACAACGTGAGCGTGGATACCGAGCAGGCGTACAGCGAACTGCTGCAGGATATCGAGCTCGCATGCTTCAGCTCCGTTCTGGAGCGCCTGCCGAAGGGTTTGCAGACGGACGTCTCGGAAAAAGGCGTGAATCTCTCGGGTGGCGAAAAGCAGAGACTTGCGCTGGCGCGCGGCATCTTTGCCGCAAAACACAGCGACATCATCCTGATGGACGAGCCCACGTCGTCTGTGGATTCCATCAATGAATTGAAGATCCACAAGAATATCTTCGGACGCTTCCCGGATCGTTGCATCGTCGGCAGTATCCACCGCCTGCACCTGCTCCCGCTCTTCGATGAAGTGTACGTGCTCGAGAAGGGCAAACTCGTCGAGCATGGTGATCCGAAGACTCTCATGAGCGGTTCCGGGCTCCTCGCAAAGATGTGGAAGACGTACGAGGCGCAGCAGGACAAACTCGTCACGGAAGCATAATCAAAAACGGCAGTGCCGCTGTTATTCAAAAAAAGAGCGGCATCTGCCCTTCGATAGATCTCAGGACAAGCCGCTCTTCTCTCTCTTGAATGGCTTGGGGTGCAATTAGCAGCCGCAGCCGGGTCCACCGATCGTCATGATTGTGACAGGGAATGAAATACAGGAACGCCATGATAAACCGGGACGAATTCCCTGTCTATCAGTCCAACTTGACGAGTGCTATCTCCGCTATGTTCTAATAGATTAATGATGGCAAATCGTCGATTCTCATTAAAAAACATTTGCGAAAAATGTGGCAAATACCGGGCACAGTATGGTTCGACGTCGCCTGCCTTGCCGGCAGGCAGGCTCACCACAAGTGCTGTGCCCCTACGGTCATCGATGATTATTTTGCAGAGGGTGTGGGCGTCCCGAATTCATGCTTCTTGCCAAGGTCATCCCGGTGGTATTTGCCGAACTCCGTGATGAGGACGCACTTGTCGTTCTTCACGACCGGTCCTTCGGTGCAGAGGCGGATGCCAAGAGGATCGACGACACAGTTGCCGCAGAGGCCGAATCCGCACTTCATATACCGTTCCAGCGAGAGTTGGCTTGGCACCTGGTGCGCCGCGGTAATTTCACTCACGCGCTTGAGCATCATCTCCGGGCCGCAGGCGAAGACCTGGTCGATAGGGGAGCATTCTTCTTTTTTGGCCTTGTCCGAGTGGCGGGGGCAGCTCGTGAGGAGCTTTTCGAGTACGTCCACGTTGTAACCTTTATAGCCCACCGAGCCGTCGTTGGTGGCCACGTGCAACGATACGTGCGGCAGCGATTCCAGTTCGTCCAAATACAGCAGGTGCTCTTTGCCGCGCGCTCCCACAATCACTTCCAGCGTGCAGCCGTGCTTTACGGTCTCTTTTGCCACAAAGTACATGGGAGCGGCACCGTAGCCTCCCGCGACAAGCACGATGTGCTGACCCGCTTCCCACTCATAAAACGTGCCAAACGGGCCTCGCAGACCCACTAGATCTCCCACTTTACACTTCGCGAGCTCGTTGCTCATGTCACCCACCGCAAAGAAGGTGATCTTGGTCTTCGCTCCGTCATCTTCCGCCACCGAGAACGGCACTTCGTCCACTCCGGGCAGCCAGGCCATCACAAATTGTCCCGGACGCGCACCGAGCGATCCATCAAAGGTAAACGTCTTCACCATCTCCGTCTCCTGTTTGATATGGGAGATGCGATATGTCTTTGGCAGCCGCGATTGAAGGGGGATAGACGACAAGGGAATAGGGAACAGTGATTAGGGAATAGGGTTACGAACGTTTCTTCGAGGTCTTTTTAGGGCTGCGGTTGGCGAGTTCTTTGTGCATAGCACCCACGAGGTCAGTGACTTCCCAGATGCCTTCGTTGGTGCACCAGAACTGCATCTCGTCGCAGATTTTCTTGAAGACGTCTATCCCGCGGTCACCCACGGCCGTACCCACTCCTATCAGCGTCGCGCCTGCGAGCATCATCTCAATGGCGTCTTCGCCCGTGTACACGCCTCCCGTGCCGATGATCGGCAGCTTTCCATCAGTCGCCGCAAACACATCGGCTACGCACTTCACGGCGATCGGCTTGATGGCCGGGCCGGACATGCCTCCTACTTTGTTGGCGAGGATCGGCATGCGGCTGCGGAGATCGATCGCCATGCCCGGGCCGACGGTATTGATGACCGTAAAGCCGTCGGCACCCGCTTTGGCGCATGCGAGGGCGATCGCGGCGATGCTGTCCACATTCGGCGAAAGCTTGATGAAGACAGGCGTTTTCCCGCTCACGGCCTTCACGGCCTTGGTCACCGCGGCGGCATCCGTCGCGGAGCAGGCAAACGGCCGCCCGAATTCATCTTCCACGTTGGGGCAGCTGATGTTCACTTCCAGAAAGTCGGGCTTGAGTGGCAGGATGGCATCTGCGGTCTTGGCATAGTTCTCCACCGATTCGGCGATGATGTTGCCGATGAGGGGAATAGGCTTCTCCCTGTTGTATTCCCCGATCTCCTGGCGCGCCTTTTCCGGGCCGGCATCGGGCACACCCACCGCGTTGAGCGTCCAGTGTTCTGTCGAAATAATCGTGGGATTCGGGTGGCCTTTGTGTTCCCGCAGCCACAGGGACTTGGTGGTGATCGCCCCGGCACCATTCTTGGCCACCAGTTTCCAGCTGCTCGCCGTAATCCCCAAAATCCCCGACGCAAGAACGGTGGGGTTCTCAAAGTCGGTTCCGAGGACGGTCTGGGACAGGTTCATCGGGGAGAATAATAGAGTAAAAGAGTATTGGAATAATAGGGGGCGTTCTGCAGGCTCACAGAACGCCAATTTCCTTAGTCAAAAGCCGAAAACTAGGATGTTGACTGAAGATCTGTGTACATGATCGTTCTCAAAAGAGTCGTGAATTGAGAGACTGAAGTCATGGAATCGTTCACAGATTTAGCAGCATGGCAGAAGGCAAAAGAACTTGCCCAAGAAGTGTACTTTCTCACAAAAGAATTCCCTCCTGATGAGCGGTTCGGGATGACAGCGCAGATCCGGAAAAGTTCTGTGAGTGTGCTCGCAAACATCGCAGAGGGATTCGGGAGATTTACCTATCCAGACAAGGCAAACCGATATGTTATTGCCCGCGGAGAACTTGCAGAAACAAAATCATTTCTTTTAGTCGCTGCGGCTGTCGGTTGTACTACTGAGATAAAAATCCAAAAGCATTGAGGTTATGCGATGAAACCGGCCGCCTGCTTTCGGGCCTGATCAATGCGTGCAAAAGACGTTCCTAATATTCTATCAGTCTAATTCCTATTATTCTTTGACCGCTACCCTCATGAACGCATTGAACAGCGGGTGCGGCTTGTGCGGTCGGCTCTTGAACTCCGGGTGGAACTGGCTGCCCACCATGAACGGATGGTCTTTGATCTCCACGATTTCGGCCAGTCCGGTCTTCGGCCAGATACCGGAGAAGATGAGGCCGTTGCTCTCGAGTGTCTCCTTGAACGCGTTATTGAACTCGTAGCGGTGACGATGACGCTCCGAAATGTCGTCTGCCTTTCCGTAGGCTTCCCATGCTTTGGTTTTCGGCTTGAGTGAGCAGACGTACGCGCCCAGCCTCAGTGTGCCGCCTTTGTCCTTGTCCTTGTGCTGACCGGGGAGGAAGTGCACCACGTACTTGGAACGGTCGAGCTTCTGCTCTTCATCGAATTCCTCGCTTGTGAGCTTTTTGTCACCCGTCACGGCGCGCGCGAACTCAATCGTCATGATCTGCGCACCAAGACACAGGCCGAGGTACGGCACCTTCTCCGTGCGTGCGTAGTTGGCGGCCATGATCTTGCCCTCCACGCCGCGCAGCCCGAATCCTCCCGGCACCACGATGCCCGCGCACTTCTTCAGCATGTCCCACGTGTCTTTGTCGTTCTGTTCGAGCTTTTCCGAATCGATCCACACCACTTTGGCGTGGCGTCCGTTGAAGACCGCAGCGGATTTGAGCGCTTCGATGACGCTCAGGTATGCATCATCCAGGTGCGTGTACTTGCCGACGAGTGCAATATCGACCGTCTTCGATGCTTTGGCATGACGCTCCTGACCTTTCTCCCACTCGCGCATATCCGCCTTCACCGGTCCCAGGTCCAGCTTTTCCGCGATCACCTCCGCCACTCCGTGCTTATGGAAGTTCAAGGGCACGTCGTAAATGGAATTCACCGTGGGAGCGGGTACCACCGCTTTGCGCTCCACACCGCAGAAGTGGCTGATCTTATCGAGTAACTCATTGGGAATCCTCGCATCTGCCCTGGCGAGGATCATGTCCGGCTGCAGGCCGATCCTCCGGAGCTCCCGCACGGAGAGCTGTGTCGGCTTCGTCTTCAGCTCCTTGCTGGCCGCGAGGTAGGGGAGGAGCGTGAGGTGTGCGTGGAAGACCCTGTTGCTCCCGAGCTCCGCGCGCATCTGGCGCACGGCCTCCAGGAACGGCTCACCTTCGATGTCTCCCACCGTTCCACCGATCTCCACGAGCATGATGTCGGCGTCACTTTTCTTTGCCGCTTCGTAGATGCGGTCTTTGATGGCATTGGTGATGTGCGGCACCACCTGGATGGTCTTGCCCAGGTACCCGCCCTGACGTTCTTTGTTCAAAACTGCCTGATACACCTGGCCCGTCGTCACGGTACTGAGCTTGCCCATCGGTTCATCGATGAAGCGCTCGTAGTGACCGAGGTCCAGGTCCGTCTCCGCGCCGTCATCGGTGACAAACACCTCACCATGCTGGAACGGGCTCATGGTGCCCGGATCCACGTTGAGATACGGATCGAGCTTCTGCACAAACACCTTAAAGCCGCACGCCTTCATGATCGCACCGATCGACGACACCGCGATGCCCTTCCCCAGTGAACTGCATACCCCTCCCGTGACGATGATGAAGCGGCAATCGGAGTCGGAACCCTTTCCCCCTTTCGGAGTGCTCTGGGTTCCCGATCCTGATCGCGGTGACATCATGGAAAAATCTGGGCGGATTCTGAGAGGAGCGATCTTCTGGGCCCGCCGTGGAGTCTACTCAAAAGCGCTGACCGTGCAAGCAAAAGATGCGGCTTGTTTACGGTTTTGCCTCTCTGGGCATGAAGCCCGTGAGCCCTGAAGTTCTCGGTCCGTGAATGATCGCCGAAACATCGCCTTTGTGATCGACGACAAGGGTGCCGATCCTGTCGTCTGTCATGAGCTCTTCCTGTCCGCGCTGCAACAGGGCAAAAACGGTCAGGCCTTCCGTTGCCACCATATCTCCCAGACGGAGTGAAATATCGCCGCGTTCCCGTACGAACCTGCTGGCGATGTCGCGCGCATTCGGTGCTGCTGGAGTGATCTCTGTCCGGGGGGTCATGGGGAGAGGTGAGGGAGGTGCGACAGAATTATCGATAACAGGGCTGCATGCAAGCACTATGGAATAGAGTGACTATTTTTTCGCAGAAGAGAGCCGGTTTTGCATATTTTTCAATCGTTCGATTGACGGCAAAATGCTTTTTTTGAATGATGGATCTATGGATGTCCTCCGCCCTGATGACGTTGAACGTATCGTCACAAATGCGCTGTTCCAGGCAAACAAAAAGGATGTGAAGAGACAGGGGGTCGAGCTTCTCGAGCGCTGGAAGGATTCCTCCCCCGAGCAGCGAGCCGATTTCTGCAAAACGACAGTTATCCCCGCAATCAATAAGCTAAAAAACGGAACAAGACGCGAGGCTTTCAGTGTGTACCGCACCGTGCAGGAGGGGATTTCGGAGCATGCCGTTCATGCAATGCTGCAGCTGGAACAGATGCGACGGAGCGCCAGGAAGGTTGCCGCGGAAATGCTGACCTGTTATGAGGTGATTGAGAAAGTCGGTCGTGGAGTTCTCTATTTGGGTTCCGCACGAACGAAGCCTGGTGATAAAGAATACGAACTGAGCAGAGAACTGGGGTATGAGATTGCCACAATGCTGGGGTTGCCTTCATGGTCAGGGGCTGGGCCAGGAGCCATGGAAGCACCATTGATGGGTGCCCGTGAGGCCGGAGGGAAAACCGGAGGTATTAAAATTGATCTTCGCAACAATCCGAATGTATTCGAGCAGGAAGTCAATCCGGCAATCAATGCGGAAGATGTCGCCCTCTGTGACATGTTCGCTCCCAGAAAAATCGGTTTGGTCGATGCCGCGATGGCACCGAACGGTCTTGTGATCACCCTTCCAGGAGGATTTGGATCTGCTGACGAGCTCTTTGAAGTGCTCACCCTCAAGCAATTGCGGAAACTGTCGCAGTCGGACATTGATGTTTTCGTTATGAACTATGACGGTGCATACGACAAGTTGTTGGAATGGATGCATGATCTGGTCAGACAAAAGAAGATCAATCCTGAGCATATTGATCTGTTCAGGACGTTCAGAACAAATCGTGAACTGCTTGAGTATCTTGCGGAAAAGAGAGCAATCCCCGAAGAACGTTGCACCTTCAGGCACAAGATGCTCTTGGGAGAAGAGCAGGTTGACGCACAGGTCGCTTAAGGCCCCCTGAAAAACCCGGGCGGACCCGGGTTGATCGATCGATGCTTACGGCCTCTTACGCCGCCTTCTTCTTGATGTTCTTCATCATCTTGCCGGCTTCCTTCTTGCCCTTCTTCACGAGCTTCTCCATCTCCTTGCTGGCATCCTTCCAGGTGGCTTTGGCGTACTTCTTGGCCTCGCCGATCTTCTTTTGTACTTCGTCGCTCTCCGCGAACTTCTTCACCTCGTGGGCGAGTTTGTTGCCGTCCGCGGCAAGGTGCTTGCCGAGAGCCTTGGCTGCCGCTTCGGCGTCTTTGGCACCGGAGAGCTCCTTGCGGAGTTTTTCGTTGCTGAGGATGTAACCGCCGAGTGCTCCGCCGAGGGCGGAGAGGAAGATGGAGACTTTGCGCATGAGGGCATTCTAGTCCTCTGACTTTTGATGGCAATAAGTTTTGTGTGGCAGACTCTTACAGATTTTGTGTTGCATCCGGCGGGCCAGAAGGCCCGCCCCGTGTTTTTTATTTTGAAAATGAAAATAAAAGAAATTCTTCATGAAAAAATTCTTCTCTGGAGCGGGCCTTCTGGCCCCCTATCAACAGGTAATTTATACACTCTTCCGCACCGCCTCCAGCTGACTCGCCGTCAAAATCGTCAGCAGTTCTTCATCAGTCGCACTCTTGATCGCGTCCAGTGAGCCGAACTTCTTCATGAGCGCCGTGCGGGTGGTCTCGCCGATGCCGGGGACGTCATCGAGCGCACTCTGCTTCATGGCCTTGAGGCCGCGGCCTTCACGATGACGGTTCGAGAATCTGTGCGCTTCGTCACGCAGACGCATCAGTAAAAACTTGGCGGCGGAATCCTTGGGGAAGATCACGGGGTCCGGCCGGTCCGGCAAAAACACTTCCTCCTCGCGCTTCGCAAGGCCGATCACCGGGATCTGCAGGCCTGCAGCCTTCAGCGCTTCCACAGCCACCCCTAATTGCCCCTTGCCGCCGTCTATGACGAGCAAATCGGGAACGGCACAGAGCGAGGGGTCACGCTTGTTCTGGTGCGCTTCCCAGAGCATCACGGTCACCGGGAACGACTCCGGGTGATCGAGCCGGAGTTGATCGAGCTTCTTCTCCAGCGCGGGCGGCGGCTTGATGACGTACCGGAACCCGATCTCGCCGTAGTACTGCTCCAATTCCTCGGGAGCGACCAGGTATACCTTGCCCTTCTTCACGGATTTCAGATGTTTGCGTACGAGAATCTGCCCCAGCCTCCTGCCGCGAAGCTTGTCGGCGATCCACACGGACTGGATCTCGAGCAGCCCTTTGATCTGTTTGCTGAGCCGCGCAAAGCCCACGATCGCCTCACCTTCGGTGAGGAGCAGGTACTCCTTGTACGCGTCCTTCTCCGTTTCCAGGTCCAGTCCGTCGCGCAGGGCCTTGAGTTGTTCCTGATCACCCTTGCGCGCTTTGCGGATACTGATGCCTTCGCTTAAAAGCTTCTTCTCCTCGGCCGGCAGATCTTCAGTGAGCCTGCGGAACCTGCGGGTGAGCACCTCCTTCATCGATTTGTAGTCATCAATGTCTCCGGATTCCATCGAACGGATGGTGAAGCTGCGGTACTGGTCGTTCGCGATCTTGCCGTTTTTCAGGACCACCATGCTGCCCACCGTTTCCGTGCCGCCGAGGTGGGAGATGTCGTAGCCTTCGATCCGCTGCGGGGGAGAGGGGAGAACCAAAAGTTCCTGGAGCTGGCCTAAGGCATCGGTCCTGTTCCGCTCTTCCGCCTCCCACTTCATCTCCTGCTGACGTGCCTTCTCCTTGGCGTTGCGCATCGCGAGCTCCAGGAGATGCGACTTATGGCCGCGCTCGGGGGTCAGGAGCGTCACCGCGCGTCCACGCCTCTCCCGCAAGAGCTCGGTCATCGCGTCCATGTTCTCGAGCGGCTCGGGGATAAAGATCGCTGGCGGGATCTCCCGACCCTCCTCGTAGTACTGCACCAAAAACTGCTCAAGCACGCTCGCCGCCGATTCCGCCTGTCCGCCGAGGGCAAAGTGCGCCTCTCCTGTGAGCCTGCCGCCGCGGCGGTGCATGAGCATCACGTGCGCGCGTTCGGAGAGCACGGCGACGCCGATCACGTCACTGTCCTCGCCTGTGGTGTCTGTGGCCACCTGCTGCTCCTTCTTTTCATCCAGCAGTGCGAGGTAGTTACGCATGCTCGCCGCGCGCTCAAACTTCCGCTCTGCGGCCGCGGTCTTCATCTTCTGAGACACAATCTCCCTCACGGTGTCCTTTTTGCCCTTGAGGAATTCCATCAGCTTCTCGATGCGTGACCGGTAGTCCTCCTGGCCGATCGCCCCCGCGCAGAGCCCGTTGCAGCGACCGATCTGGTAGTCCAGACACTGCCGGAGCTTGGTCGACGGTGCTTCCGGGTCGCGGTTGAGGATGCTCAAGGATTCCTTACACGCACGGTAATTGAGTGCTTCCTGTAGGAGATCGAGGGTCTGGTGCAGTTCGTAACTGCTGAGGTAGGGGCCAAAGTATTTTGCACCGTCGTTATTCATCCGCCGCACGGTCTCCACGCGCGGGTAGGCTTCATCGATCGTCACGCGTACGAACTGGTAGTTCTTGTCGTCTTTGAGCAGCACGTTGTACTTCGGCTTGAGCTGCTTGATCAGGTTCGATTCCAGGATAAGTGCCTCGAGCTCGCTTTGCGTCACCGTCACATCAAAGTCGGCAATCTGCAGGAGGAAGCTCTGCCGCCACGGGCCATGGCCGCCTTTGCCGGGCAGCACGTAGGAGCGCAGGCGGTTACGCAGGTTCTTCGCTTTGCCCACGTACAACACAGAACCGTCTTTCTTGAGCCAGCGGTAGACGCCGGGGTCCGTGGGCGCGGTGCCTACCCGCTTGCGCAGGATCGAGAGAGTGTCGGCCGGTGTGTCCTTCTTCTTCGGCATCGGGGGACAGTATAGACCGGCAGGCCAGAAGGCCTGCCCCGTGCTTTAGTAAAAATTTGTTGATCTGCCCATCGACAACTACTGGCCCATCAATCATCAAATATCTGGGGCAGGCCTTCTGGCCTGCCATGGCTGCATTGACTTCGCCCGAGTCTGGTTTAGTCTTGCAGGGTAGGTGCTTGTCTTTTCGGCAAGCTGATCACATTTTGTACTCTATCTTTTCTCTCTCCCACTCTATGGAGCCGAACCTCCTCCTTGAGATCTTCGCACCCGCGGTTGCGGTTGCGGGTCTCGTCTACAGCCTCGTGTTCTGGAAAGAAGTGACCTCCGCTGCCAGCGGCAACGCCGCCATGCAGAAGGTGGCATCCGCCATCTCCACCGGCGCGCGTGCCTTCGTGCACCGCCAGTACCGCACCATCGCCTGGCTGACCATCGCCGTGGCCGCGCTCATCATTGCGGTCTACGGCTTCACCCAGAGCTGGGAGCACGGCACCCAGGTGGGTATCGCGTTCCTGCTTGGTTCACTGTTTTCCGCCCTCTCCGGTATCGTGAGCATGGTGGTGGCCACCAAGACCAACCTCAAGACCGCAGCCGCATCCGAGCACGGCCTCAACGCTGCCCTTAAGATGGCGCTGCGCGGTGGCACGGTCTCTGCCATTGTCATCACCGCTCTCTCGCTGCTCGGTATCAGCGGGCTGTACCTTGTGTACCGCTTCGGGTTCCACATGCCGGTGGAGGAGATTCCGGAAATGATTGTCGGCTACGGCTTCGGTGCCTCGTTCGTGGCACTCTTTGCCCAGCTCGGCGGCGGTATCTACACCAAGGCTGCCGACGTGGGTGCCGATCTCGTGGGAAAGATCGAGGCCGGTATTCCGGAAGATGATCCCCGCAACCCCGCCGTCGTCGCCGACCTCGTGGGTGACAACGTGGGAGACTGCGCCGGCCGCGGTGCCGACCTGTTTGAATCCATCTCCGCCGAGAACATCGGAGCCATGGTGCTCGGTGTGGCGCTTGTCCCGGTCTTCGGGCTCAAGGGTGTGCTCTTCCCGCTCGTGCTCCGTGCCATCGGTCTCGTGGCCGCTGTCATCGGTGTGTATACCGTCAAAGCCAAGCCCGGTGAGGCCCCGATGAAGGCCATGACCCGCGGTTTCTGGGTCACGGCTGTGCTCACGACCATCGCTCTGGCCGTCACCTGCTGGACCATGCTCGGTGCGCCGACCGTCATCCAGCATGCAGGACTGCTCTCCAACACCGCTACCTGGTTCTTCCTCGCCGGTGTCACGGGTGTGCTTACGTCCGTCGCGTTCGTGTACATCACCGATTACTACACGGGCAGCCAGCACCGCCCGGTCAAGACCATCGCCGACGCCTCCACCACCGGTCACGCCACCAACATCATCGCCGGTACGGCCATCGGTATGGAGTCCACGGCTCTCTCCGTGCTCGCCGTGTGTGCGGCACTCTTTGCGTCCTTCTGGTTCGGTGAGCAGACGGGCATCGCCTCCGGCGGTCTCTACGGCACTGCCGTGGCCACCATGGGCATGCTTGCCGTCGTCGGGTATGTCCTTTCCATGGATATGTTCGGCCCGATCACCGATAACGCCGGTGGCATTGTGGAAATGTCCAAGGCACCGGAGAGCATGCGCGAAGTCACCGATGAGCTGGATGCCTGCGGCAACACCACCAAAGCGCTTACCAAGGGTTACGCCGTCGGTTCCGCCGCTCTTGCCGCGTTCCTGCTCTTCTCCGCCTACCTGGAAGAAGTCGGTATGACCTCCGTGAACCTCTACGACGTCAACGTGTTTGTGGGTGCGTTCCTTGGAGCAATGGTCATCTTCTACTTCACCTCCCTCACCATCCGCGCCGTCGGACGTGCCGCGGGTGTGATCGTCGAGGAAGTCCGACGCCAGTTCCGTGAGAAGAAGGGCATCATGGACGGTTCCGAGGAACCGGACTATGCCGCTGCTGTGGACATCGCCACCAGGTCCGCCCTGCGCGAAATGATCCTCCCCGGCATCGTTGCCGTGGCAGCACCGATCGTGGTCGGTCTCCTCTTCGGAGCCGAGGCCGTCGCGGGTCTCCTCATCGTCGGCACGATCGTGGGTGTGCTCATGGCCGCCTACCTCAACAACGCCGGAGGTGCCTGGGACAACGCCAAGAAGTACATCGAGACCGGTGCCCACGGTGGCAAGCGCAGTCCGGCCCACCAGGCTGCCGTCACGGGCGACACCGTCGGCGATCCGTTCAAGGACACGGCCGGCCCCTCGCTCCACGTGCTCATCAAACTCTTCTCCACGCTCACGCTCGCACTCGCAGCGCTGTTTATGATGTGAGCAGTCTATGTACTTGAAGGAAAACCAGGCGAAAGCCTGGTTTTTCCTTAATGGAAGCGGAAATCAAGATATAGCAATTTATGAAAAATATTGTATAATTGCCTTTACAGGCAAGGACTGCCTGTCTCGCTCATTCAGTTCGGCGGCAGCAAAGTACATGAAAAGAGGAGGACATCATGTCGATGTTCATTGCGGACGTTTTGTTCGTATTGCAAGTTGTTTGCGCTCTCATTTTTGGGGTTGAGCAGTATCGGAGTACGCTCAAGACCACGAAAGGGATGTGCATCACGCTGTTTTTTTTCTGGGAGGGGTTTCTCTCCATGAACCTTGTACTCGCTTGGCAGGCGCATACGGCCCAGCCCAGCAGAGTCACCCTGCAAACCCTGATCATTTACGGTCTGTGGACCCTACTGATCACTGCCAATATCGTGCTATTTCTTTGGAAAAGAATTCCTTGGAACAGCAGCGATACCATGAACATGATTCTCGGTGGCGGAGCCATTGTGTTCATTCCTCTCACGGGAATCATGCTTGGAAAAGGCATTGATGATCCGTGGATCAAAGGATGGTTGGCCATCTTCTGTAAGGCGACGCCGCAACTACTGCTTGCCAGGGAAATCTGGCGTCAGGGCGGTGGCGGTCCTCCTGCAGGAACAGTCTGGTTCGGTCACGTCACCGTGATCTCCAGGCTTTGCCAGCTGGGTTTTTCAATAGCCGAAGCCGGATGGGACGAAAGTCGTCTGGCATCGGCCTTCAGCGAAGCGCTGAACGAGCTCAGCTGGGTCGTCGTGACCATTGTCTGGTTACGATGTCGCACAAGTGCTGCCCCCTGAATGAAAAGCCGGATGCATGACGCATCCGGTTTTCTACAGATCCACCTTCAACATCTGTTCCTCGGGCGCGGGTGGCGCGGGGCTCACGTTTTTTTTGATACTGGCGAGTATGTCGTTTGCCTCTTCCGTCGCGTCCGTCAGCTGCTGTTCGGTGAGTAACGGCTGCACTCTGGTCAGTCGCTCCGTGGCGGAGACCGCGTTGAGCCTCTTTGCGACCAGCGCCCACGCGTAGCACTCGGTTTTATCTTCGATTTCACCCGGATTGTCGCACTCAATCGTTGCCATACTGGCTGCCGCCACCGGGATACCGAGCAGCGCCGATTCGCGCAGCAGCCTCTTGGCCCCCGGCAGGTCCGTTGTCACGCCCAGTGATCCGCGGTAGGTGTGGACGCCCAGATGGTAGAGCGCCATGGAGTGGTTCTGCTTCACAGCCTCCCTGAGCCAGAAGAGTGCGAGCTCTTCGTTGACGGGAGTGCCCGTACCAAGCCTGAGGAATTGGTACAGCGTGTACTGCGCACGAGCGTCTCCGGCCTTGGCGGCGCTTTCCAGCAGCGCGCGTGCGCGCGTCAGGTCACGCTTGTCGTCATACAGGAGTCTTGCCAGATCGTAGGCTGCGGCGGGATCGGTTTCCGCCTTCTCCGCCAGCTCCGCTTCCGTAATGGCATCGGTTCCTACACCGCTCTGCTGACCGGCGACGGCACCGCTGCCGCCGGAAAGGCGTAAATCCGGCACCACGGAGGCTCCGCAGCCGGAGAGCAGTAAGAGAGAGCAGAGGAGGACGGTGCGCTTCATGGCGATCACTATACGTCATGTGTATAGCCCCGCTACGCTTTGGCCGTGCTCTTCTGGTTCACGGTCCTCTTCGCGCTCACGGTCATCATCGTGATGTCCCTGTTTCTGCTGACCTGCGTCTACCACCTGCTGGTGCTGCGCTGCCCGTTTGTTCCCACCACGCGAAAGACCGCACGGGAGATGGTGCGCTTTGCGCGTCTCTCAGGCACGGAACGCGTGTACGACCTGGGGGCGGGGGACGGAGCAGTATTGATCGAAGCCAAGCGCCAGCACCCGGGGCTTACGGCCATCGGCATCGAGACCGTCATCACCGTCGTCTGGCTCGGGTGGCTCAGGATCCGGCTCAGCGGGCAGGCGGTGGACCTGCGGTACGCCGATGCGTTTATAACCGATGTGTCCGACGCGGACGCCATCTTCCTGTATCTCGCGCCACACCTGATGGAAAAGCTGGAGAAGAAATTTGATGCCGAGCTGAAACCGGGCACCGTCGTCATCTCCAATACGTTCACGTTCCCGCACCGGGAGGCGGCCGAAGAATCATCCGCCGAAGGCAGGCCCAGGCTTTTCCGTTACGTCTGGTCCTGAAGCGTCCGGTGCTGCCACCACAGGACCGCAAGCGTCAGCAGCACGTAAATGCCGATCATCCCGGCCGCGGGCAGATGCACGTCCACCGATGCCAGCGGAATCACGGAGAGCCACTCTGCGGTCCAGAGAATTCCCTGCAGCTCGGGGTACGTCAGGGCCCCGAGAGTCATCCCGAGCCCCTGACTCACCCCTGCACCGAGTACGCTCAGCGCACCGAAGAGCATGGCCATCGGCACCAGCGGCGGAGCAAAGAGGTTCGAAACCGGCGCGATCAGCGAAATCTGCCCGAACAGAAACGCGCTCCACGGGGCGGTCGTGATCTGTGAGGCCATCGAAAGCCTGAGTGCCTCGCGCAATCCCAGCGTCTCCGGGATGTATTTCGCCAGCGGGTCCAGGAGCGGTGCCACTTCGGCGATGCCGGCGAGCGCCAGGAACGAGAGGTGGAATCCCGGGTCGTACCAGAATTGCCGCGGGTTCCAGAGAATCATCAACGCGAGCGCCCAGAGGGTGACAAGCCTCCTGTCCGCTTGTCTGCCCGCGTGCGCGGCGATCAATCCGAGAATTCCCATCACCGAGGCGCGAACGACCGAGGCGCTGCCGCCCACAAACAGCGTGAAGGCGATCACCGCGAGCGCAGAAGGGATCAGCCGCCAGCGGAACGGTAGGAAGAAGAGCGCGTGCCCGAGGAGGGTCAGTACGAGTGTGATGTTGAATCCGGAGATCGCCACGAGGTGGGTCAGCCCCGTCGTCGAGAGTTTATCCTGCAGATCTTCGGGCATCTCGCGCCTGGCACCGGTCAATAATCCCGCAAGCAGCGAGGCATGCGGTTCGCTAAACAGTGTCTGTACCGTGCCTTCCACGCGCCCGCGCAGGCCCATCAATGTGCCGAGGATCGGGTTGCCCTCCTCCCCCGGCAACACTTCAACGGTATTGGTGAACATCATCGCGCGGACACCGGACGCACTCAAAAACAGGTCGTAGCGGAAGTCACTGGCCGCCGACGGTCTCTCCAGATTCCCCTGTGCACGGAGAAAGCCGCCGTACGGCACCATCGGCCAGCCGCCGCGGTCACGGATCAGCATCCGCCCGCGCATGGGCAAGCGCACCCCGTTCATCTCCATGAACCGCACGTCCACGGTGTACGTGGTCCGCGCGGAGGTTTTCTCCGGCCGCTGTGTCACCAGGCCCTCGATCGTCACTTTCCGGTCATCGGCGTACGCATCGATGCTCGCAGGATGCGGCACCGGCGTCGTACGTGTGACTGTCCACAGGCTTAATGCAATGCCGAGGGACACGGCGAGGACATCCATGCCGAGACGACGCCGGATACAGGCGATCAGCAGACCGCAGACGCCGATCGCCGCGACCGCACTCCACACCCCGATGGAGTAACTGCGGGATTGATGCCATTGCAGCACAAAGGCACTGACGATGATGCCGAGCACGAAGCACGTGACGGTCCGTTTCTGGAGCATGCAACCAGTGTCGGGTCTTCACACCCGGTCGTCAGGACCTGTCGCAAAAGAAAAATCGGTACATCAGTCTTTTTCGGCTTCTGTATGCCCTTCCGGGCGTTCTGCACCCCCGGAGAACTGCCGGGCCAGACCGATCCACTCTTCAATACTCAGTGTCTCCGGTCTGCGCGTCAGTTCAATCCCCAGTGACTCCAGTGCCGCCTTGCCTTCCGGCGACTGGCCGAGGGTGTTGCGGAGCATTTTGCGTTTCTGGCTGAACGCCAGCTTTGTCAGCCGGAAGATGCGGTCGATCGTCTCGCGGTCCGCGAGGGGCTTTGCGTGACTCTTGATGTGCAGTACCGCGGAATCCACTTCCGGCGGCGGCAGGAAGCATTCCGGAGGAACGATACCCACGAGTGTCGGCTCACCGAAGAGGGCGACCAGGATCGTGAGAATACCCGCGTGCTTTGTATCCACAATCTTCTCGGCCACCTCGCGCTGAATCAGGAGCGTCATCGATTCCGGCGGACGGGGCGACTCCAGGAAGGCGTGTCGAAGAAGAGGGGACGTAATGTGGTAAGGGATATTGGCGACGATCTTGTACGGCGCATCGGGCAGCTCCACCGAGAGCGCGTTTGCCTGGATCACCTCTAGCTTTGCACCCGCCTGCAGTTCCTCCTTGCAGTACTGCACGAGGAGCGGCGGCAGGCGCGGGTCCAGCTCGATCGCCGTCACAGAGGCGACCCGGGGGAGCAGCTCTTTGGTCAGAATGCCGATGCCCGGGCCGATCTCCACTACCCGGTCTTCCGGATCCAGATCGGCGGCCTCGATGATCACATCCAGCACCTCCTGTTCGATCAAGAAGTTCTGACCGAACTTCTTCTGGAGCGCAATGCCCCGGGAGGAGAGGAAGTTCCTGACGATGTCGCGGAGGCCAAGCATAAAAATCCAAAGCAGCTAGGGCGGGCCTTCGGCCCGCCGGTTAAGAAACAGATTCTATCGCCTTCCTCACTTCCGGAATACGAGCAAACGGAATTCCCGCGATATTGATACGTCCGCCGTCGGCGAAAAACACGGAGTGATCACTCTGGAGCTTCAGTAGCTGTGCCTGTGTGATCGGCAGGCTCGCGAACATGCCTTCGCCTTTCAGTGCTTCTGCAAAGGCGGGAATCGCCTCGCTGAGCGCCTGGCGCTTCTTTCGCAATGTCACCCTCACGGTCTCCAAATCGCGTCTCCACTCGTCTGCGTGATTCTTCTGCACTTCCGTCACCACGCTCTGGCCGAACGTGGCTGCAGCCGAGTGGATGGTGCGGGTGATGTTCATGAAGAGGCCCTCGATCTGCTTCTTTTGCGGTTCATTCTCCGTGACCGCGTACGCCAACCCTGTGCGCTCGCTGTAGAGCGAGTGGTTCTTGGAGGCGGACCAACTGCCGACAATCGTCACTCCGGCCTTCAGGAAGATCCTGAGCGGTTCCATGTCCTCTTCCGGCCCCGTGCCAAAGCCCTGGTACGCGGTATCGAGGAAGGCGATTACGTCGTGCTTCTTCAGTGCCTCCGCGAGTGTCTGCCAGTCGGCCAGCGAATAGTTGAGACCTGTGGGGTTATGACACCCGGTCTGCAGGAGGACTGCTCGGGGGCCCGTGGTCTTCTCGAGCGTTTCCAGAATCGGTTCGATCGATGCTTTGCCGTTGCGCGTCAGATCACACTCCTGCAGCTGCATATCGGCACCGGCAATCAGCAACCGGTGTGCAGCCCAAGAGGGGGAGGGGAGGATGATCGTGAACGCGGGGTCGATCTTCTTCAGGAGCCGCAGAATGATGCCGATGGCCCCGGTACCGCTCGTGGCGGCGATGCTCGCGTGCATCTCCTGGTCATTGCCGAAGAGAAGCTTTGCGACCACCCCACGAAATTCAGGCAAACCCAGCAGTGAGGGGTAATTGTACGAACGTGTCGTCAGCGTAGTCGACACCGTTTCCAGTGCCTTCTTCACGCTTGGGAAAAGCACGGCCTTGCCCTGCTCATCCGTGTACACACCGATCGTTCCGTTGATCGCTTTGCTTCCGGCCGCCTTGGCCAGTTCCGTGACGGCGAAGATGGGGTCGGGCATGGGGGCGGGGAGCGAAGTCAGAAGGTTCACGGGAGCAGTATAGGGCATTCGACGGCTGCGAGCTGCGAGTTACGGGCTGCGGGATTCCCGCCGCCCGCCGCTCGCAACCCGTAACTGACTCAAGCCGTTGACAGCGACTCTCACGCCAGTATGATGCGTCGGCAATGACGCAGCACCGCTGCACCTACGGCGCTACCTGGTTCTCCTTTAGCTTTAGCAAGGGGACGGCGCTTACGTGCATGCAGTAAACGAGAATCGCACTGCTCACACCGCCCTCCCCCAGCAGCCGGAGGGTGTTTTTGTATCTCTTCTCTTTTCCTCCCATGAACCCGTCCAAAGCCCCAGCCTCTGCCGACACATCCCTCGAAGCAGCTTTGCCTTCTGCAAAACTGCCCGATCCCGAAGCCCTGTATCCGCTTGCCCGCGACATGAAGAACAAGGTAGGCGCAGTCGTTCCCGTGATCCGTGAAGAGCCCGAATTCTGCGACATTGAAGATTGATCACCTGCACCATGCATGTTCTTCGCCTCCAGTCATCGGCTCATCTGCGCTCCTACCGGGCGGGGACGGTGCGTTGGCGAAAGCCATGCATCCTCCCCCAGTAGTTCCTTCCTATTTCTCCATTTCTCCCCATTCCCATGTCTACTCTCGAAACCACCCAAGAACCCATTATCGTTGATACCACTGTCTCGCTCGCCAAAGCCCACGCGCTCTGCACGAAAGATCCCCATCTCGCGCATATCGCTGCACATGGCATCACTCAATTGAATAAGGCTCATATCCACGAGATGCGCATTGTGATGCTCCGCGATCACGGATTGACTCTTGATGAAAAGAAGAAGGATCCGGTTGAATCAGCACCCGAAGCAGAACAGGAAGTCGACGGTACCGTTGCTCACGTTCGTGAGAAGATAGCGAAGACGCTGCCGCCACCGAAGAGGCCATACAGACACTTGATGGGCGTGTAATCGTAAAAAGGGCGGGTACCATCCCGCCCTTTTTGATATCAAAAAATCTCTTGATCCCTGGTGAAAGAGGGGTAACGTACGGGGCTCAGCGATGACTCTCTGTCTCTCCATTACCTGGGCCACGAAGCACATGACCTCCAACAAGGTCCGTGCGTTCGTGCGTGCTGGGTGGAGAGTAAGCTGACGTAGGTACTCTCGAAGAATTCCACCCTTCCCGCACACGCCGGAGGGGGATTTGTCCGTTCCTTTCCATCGCCGTTCATCGCTCGTTCCCTGCCCCTCCATCGTCTGGAGGGTCTGGCAGGCAAGGCCAGTGCCCCCGCGTGGGGGCAGGGTTCCGGGCGGTACCATTCACTCTCACGGAGGTCTGTTGTGGAGACGCAAGAAATGTCCATTCTGACGCAGAGCATTGTCGACCTATGGAACAAGCTCGATGAGCTGAATCAGCAGTGGGCTGATTTAGGCTCCTTCGGTCCGTTCGCGGATCCGCAGGAAGTCTTCCTCATGCTCAGCGAGCGTCGTGCCAAAGGCGGCCTCAACGGCACCTTCGGCGACATGCAGTTCGCTCTGCGCACCGCGCATGCGCAGGTCGATCGTCAGCTCGAAGGCCAGAAACGCGCTCTGGCCGCAGGGGAGTGACCGGTACTCCCAACCACGAAAAGGGGCTTTCTGCGGAGAGCCCTTTTATTCATTCGCCGATGATCTTCACAAGAATTCGCTTGTCTCTCATTCCATCGAACTCGGCGTAGAAGATCTGTTCCCAGGTGCCGAAGTCCAGTTTGCCCTTGGTGATGGCGATCACTTTCTCGCGGCCGAGGATCTCGCGCTTCAGGTGTGCATCTGCGTTGTCTTCCCCCGTGCGGTTGTGGTGGTAGTGATTTGGAGAGGCATTGAATGGCGCGAGCTGTTCCAGCCATTTCGCAAAATCATGATGCAGGCCGGGCTCATCGTCGTTGATGAAGACTGAGGCGGTGATGTGCATGGGGTTCACGAGGCACAGGCCTTCTTTGATGCCCGACTTTCGCACGCACTCCGCCACCTGCGGCGTGATGTTGAGGTACGCATAGCGCTCGGGGGTGTGGACGACCAAGTATTCAGTGAAGGATTTCATGGAATCACGATACCGCGGCCGTTGTTCCAGTGATAGCTGCGGGATTCCCGCCGCTCGCCGCTCGAAACTCGCCGCCGTTCATCAGAGAACCCTCAGCGGCGCAATACTCAGTGCAAAACTCTTCATCGTCCCGTTATCGAATTCAATCGTCACCACGTCTCCTCTGCGGGCCGTCACCGTGCCGTCGCCAAACGAGGGGTGGCGCACGCGGGTGCCCCGGTCGATCTCGATCTGTTCACCATCCTGGTTCGCATCATCACTCCCGCTGTCCTGGTTAAAGTCGGAAGAGGTCTGCTGCCGGAACGGTTCCAGCTTTCCGCTGCCGCCCCGGTGCGGGCGCAGGGCCTGCTGCATGCCGCGCTCGCTTGCCCAGGCAAAGGCCGAGAGCACTTCGTCACTCCGGCGCTCGATCACCGCGCTCGGGAGATCATCCAGGAAGCGGCTGGGGGCATTAGCCTGCGTATCTCCCCACAGCACACGGCTGCGCGCAAAGAACATCCGGAGCATCGTCTTGGCACGCGTCATCCCCACGTACATGAGCCGCCGTTCCTCCTCCAGCTGCTCACGGTCGAACATGGAACTGCTGTGCGGGAAGATGCCTTCCTCGCACCCGCCGATCATCACGTGCTCAAACTCCAGGCCCTTGCAGAGGTGCAGCGTCATGAGGGTCAGCGCGTCGTCTTTGGCGGTGGATAGTTTGTCTACCTCAGAAACTAACGCCACCTCTTCCAGGAAGCTTGTGAGCGAAAGCATCGGTTCCAGGTTGTCGTATTTGTGCGTCACCGTGAGGAGTTCCTGCACGTTCTGCCAGCGCTCCTCGCCCTCATCCGTGTCATCCCTGAGCCACTTCTCCATGCCGATGGCCGCGAGCAGGTTCTGCGTCAGTTCAGACACAGTCTGCTGCTTGGCCAGTTCGCGGAAGCGCTCGATGATCTGCACAAACCCCACGATGCGCGTCTTCACGCCCTCGTTGAGCGCCTCCACCTGTTCGGCTTCCGTGAGCGTGGACCAGAACGAAAGGCTGCGCGCGGCGGAGAACGCCTGCAGGTGCCCGAGCGTGGTATCACCGATTTTGCGCGCGGGGACGTTCAGCACACGCAGGAGCGAGAGGGTGTCAGCCGGGTTCACGATGGCATGCAGGTACGCCAGCACGTCTTTCACTTCCCTGCGGGCGTAGAACTTCACCCCGCCGATGATCCGGTAGGGGACGCCCTGACGCATGCAGGCTTCTTCAAACAGGCGGGACTGCGCGTTGGTGCGGTAGAGGATGACCTGATCACTCAGGCTCGTGCCTTTGTTGCGCATCTCCACGGCCGCCTTCACGGCTTCCTGTGCCTCCGTGCGTTCATCCCGCCACTCCTGCACCAGGATCTTCGGGCCCTCTTTCCGCTCGGACCACATCAATTTCTCCGGACGGTTGGGGTTCGCCGCGATCACGGCGTTCGATGCCGTGAGGATCAACTGCGTCGAACGGTAGTTCTGTTCCAGCTTGATGCGCATGGCATCCGGATACTCGTGCTCGAATTCCATGATGTTACGGATATCGGCACCGCGGAACGCGTAGATACTCTGGTCCGGGTCACCGATCACACAGAGATTCCGGTATTTCTTCGCCAGCAGCGAAATCAGCAGATACTGCGTATGGTTGGTGTCCTGGTACTCGTCCACGTGCAGATACTTCCACGTCTCCTGGTAGCGGTTGAGCGCCTCCGGGTGCTCACGGAACAGGCGCACGGTCTCCAGGATCAGGTCATCAAAATCGAGAGCGTTGGCCCGTTTCAGTTCGATGTCATATCTCTCGTAGGCGCGGATGACGTGGGCCATGCGTTCGGTGGAGGCATCGCGCAGCGCCTCCTTGGGGCTGATGGCCTCGCTCTTGAAGCGACTCACGTAGCCAAGAGCAGCCTTCGCTTTCAATTCAGATTCATCGATCTTCAGTTCTTTGAGCACCTGCTTCATCATTTTCTCCTGATCATCCCCGTCGTAGATCACAAAGCTGCGGTCGCGGCCCAGGTGCGTGATGTCACGGCGCAGAATGCGCACGCACACGCTGTGAAACGTGCCCATCACGGGCATCCTGCCCTGTCCGATCTCGCCACTGAGTTCCGTACCTTCGGTGATCTGCAAAATCTTGCGGATACGTTCCTTCATCTCCGTCGCGGCCCTGTTTGTAAATGTCACGGCGAGGATCTGCCACGGCTGCACGCCGCTCTGCATCAAATACGCGATCCTGTGCGTCAGTGCGCGCGTCTTTCCGCTCCCCGCACCCGCCAAAATCAGGGCAGGACCGTTGATGGTGGTCACGGCCTCGCGCTGGGGGTCATTGAGGCCGGCGAGGATGGGGTCTGCGGAGCTCATCGAGGTGCGTAGTGTGCCGGAAGATTGGGAGAGACGCGATTCTTTTTGTTCCACAAAATAATGGTCATCCACGTCGATTCCTTTTGACTTCACTTCAGGCTCATGAAATCGTGTTTCCATGAAATCCCTCCTCCGGTCTGCTGTCACTGGAACTGCGTTGCTCGTGGGTTCTGCTGCAGCCGACGCACAAGAAGCGAAGGTTCCCGCACCACCGGTGTTGAAGAAGGTGGCCGATGAGGCCGACAAAACGCGGGAGTTGCTGGAAAGAATCGAAACACTCGAACGTGCCAACAAAATCCTTACCCACGAGATGATCCGTCAGGGTCTGAGTATTTCCATGAGCGATATCGAGACGACGACGAGAACAACCATGGAGTCGGTGCTCACGTTCCAGATTTTCTATGCCAACCGCGTGAGCAGCGGCACCTGTTTCGCCATTGAGGTTCCCGGTGCGCACGGCAAGAAATTCGATCCGGATGTGCGGTACTTCCTGACCAATCAGCACGTGCTCAATCAGAAGCGGATGGATGAAGTGAAGGGGATTGTCATCGGCACCCCGCCGCATGTGGTGGATCCCAAGCCGGAGGTGAATAAGACAGTCAGACTCCTCGGGGAAGATGAACAGAATGATGTGGCGATCTTTTCCGTTCCCAAAAAGGATGCGGGCGATATTCCAGGCCTGCCCATCCGTAACCTCAAGACCAATCCTCTCTTCTTCGGCCCTGGAACGCCAGGCGTGGTGGTGGGCTATCCGCAGGATACGTTTCGGTCTCACCCGGTCTTCATTTCCGATACCAACGCGTTTGTCCGCCACAAAGGACGTCCGCCGAGTCCGGTGCTGACGTATACGCGAGGCATGGAACACGGCAGTTCAGGATCGCCGTTGGTTGTGCCTCGAGCGGACTTCAATGAAAAGGGCGAGCGGCAACTGCATGCGGAAGTGGTGGGCATCCACGCACTGGGGTTCGAAGGCCGCATTCTTGATGCCGCATACACGTCCAGTGCCATGTTCAAACTCCTGGAGAAGGCGGAAATCATCGTACCGCAGGATGTGGAAATCCGAGAGCCCGACGCGCAAAGCCCGATTATCGATGGAGACGTCTTGTCTGACACGAACAAGGGTATTTTCGAGAGCTTGAATGAACTGGCGGTGAGATCAGATCGTCACTCGGTATTCATCGGTTCAGCGATCATCGCCGTTCTTGGTATCGGGGCAATAGGCCTGACTGTCGAAATCACGAAAGGAGCCTGGAAAACGGGAAAATGGATGACGAGGAAGATCAAGGCCGGACGGTCCAAGGCAGTAGAAACCCCGAAGCCGCCAGTGGATCCGCGGGAGTCGACGGTGGCAGATGAGTGTCTGCCGGACACGAGGATTCCTTCGTGAATGATCAGAGCATCGCCTCCTCAATTTTCGGAATCTTTCTTTCAATAGCCTTCGCCTTTACCTGATCGATCCTTGCCTCCAGCTGCGCTGCCGGAAGGTTTTGGCTTGAGCGCAGCTCTTCAATTTTCCCAAGCTGACGGTCGAGCATGCGCTCGCGGGCCCCTGTCAGTTCCTCAAAGCCTTTGTGCGCCGTCTCAAAGCGTTCCTTGACCGTTTCCATCTGATCCTTGAACTTCTCCCACTGCTGCTTGAATGCACCGAAGATCGTGAGCATTTCGCGGGACTTCACCTCCATGCTGAAGTTATCCATCGACTGGCGAATGATGCCGAGGATTGCGTAGAGGCTGAGAGGGGAGCAGAGGATGGTCTTGGCGCGCATCGCTTCGTCGATGAGCTCGCGATCGAACTCGTTGATGAACGCGAATACCTGCTCGTTGGGGACAAAGAGGAGTACGTAATCCACCGTGCCGTCCTCGGGGTTGATGTAGTCGCGCGTCTGCACTTCTTTCAGGCGCTTGCGCACGTCCTTCAGGAATTTCTCCCGGTACTCCTTCTTGTCCTTCTCCGTCTTCGCTTCCGTGTAGAGCTGGTAGTTGTTGAACGGGAACTTCACATCCATGTTCAGCTTCAGCTGCCGCGGCAGGATAAACGTGAAATCAGGCTTGGAGCCCGTCTCCAACATCGTCTGCTTGGTGAAGTTAATGCCTTCAATCAATCCCGAAAGTCTGAGCACGTCCTCCGCCATGCGCTCCCCCCACTGGCCGCGGCTGCTGTTGCTGGCCAGCGCGGTCTTGAGGCTGCCGGTCGAGTCGGATAGCTCCTTGATCACGGTCGCAGCGGTCTCCAGCCGCGTATCGATCTTGGCGCTCCCTTTATCCAGCTTCTGCATCATCTCTTCCACGCGGCTCAGTTCGCGGGTCATGCTGTCTTTCATGGTCTTTAAGGTCCCATCGATCACTTCCTTCTTCCCGGAGAGCTTGGATTCGGCCAATTGGAGGATGTTTTCGATCTGCTTGGGCAGCACTTTTCCGGCAATGGATTCGGCAATAGCCTCCACATCGACTGCGGATTTTTTTGTCAAAAACCGTCCGACCGGAATGCCGATCACCACACCGACGACAAGACCGAGAATCAGAGAGAGGATGTCCATAGGTGACGAGGGTACCCGTACTTTGTTCTTGTGCCAGAGAATAAGGTGGACGGAGGTACACCTTCCATGTCGAATGGCGAATCACGTATGGCGGATCGCGAAAGGTTTCGTTATTCGCCATTCGCGATTTGGTCAAATATTCTGCTTTTCCCTTGCCTTTTCTCTATTTCTGCTTAAACTCCCATCCCGCGTCCGCGCTCTCCTTGTGGAATTCCCCTGGAGCGCCCGGCGCTAACTTCTTTTTCCTGCTTCTATGGCTATCAAGCGCTCGTCCAAGAAGACCCTCATCACCAAGCACCGCACGCACGCCAAGGACACGGGCTCGCCCCAGGTCCAGATTGCGCTGCTCACCAAGCAGATCAAGCTCCTCACCGATCACCTCGGCGAGCACAAGAAGGACCAGTCCGCCCGCAAGGGACTGCTGGGCAAAGTCGCCCGCCGCCGCAAGCTGCTCACCTACCTCAAGATGAACAAGCCGGAGCAGTACCAGAAGGTGCTGGAGAGCCATAAGCTCAAGAAGTAAGCGTCACTGAGTAATCAAAAGACCGCCCTGTCACCCCGAGCGTAGTCGAGGGGAAGGGCGGTCTTTTTTTGCAGGTTATCAGTTCAGGTTTGGGTCTCCGCGCTTCTTCTTTTTCTTTGCAAAGATCATATCGTAACCCTCTGCGTAGCCTTTTTGCATGGAGTTATACGAGCCTGAGGACTTGGAGCCTGAAGACGAGGCAGGAGTATCCACCTCTTCGAAGGAAGCCATAAGCTCGTCAGTTGCTTCCGCCGATGCGATGAGCGAGCCGTCCTCAATCACTGCTGCCTTGCCGTCATTGATAAGGTCGCTGACTTTTTCGACGATAGAATCAATTTCCTTACCGACTGTCTCACGGGAAATTTTCTTCTTCTTCACCTTCTTCTCGCTCCCGTCCAAAGAACGAACGATGCCGTAGATCGATGTGGAAGGCTTCTTCTCTTGTTCACCGGAATTCCCGGAGGGCTTGTTTGGCATAGGACGACATTCTTTCCTGTTTGTATAGGGAGGTCAAGTTTTTCGGGCAAGGCTTCTTTTTCGTCAAAAAACCCTGTATACTGCGCTCAGCCCTTCGCTTTCGCTCAGGGCAAGTTCCTTCCCTTCGTCGCTCACGTCACATAAAGCCCTGCTGGGCCACGTGACACGTCACTGCCCCTGGGTTTACGTTCCATTCTTCATTCGCAGGCAGGTATGCCTGCACTGCAGAATTGAAATGAAGATTGAAATGTGAATCCATCCGCGTGACGCAGAAAGACCAAAGGAAGGGGCTTCCTATTTCTTTTGATCGTACCCGTACGGTCGAAGCACCCTTATTACTATGCTGCAGCCGCAGAAAGACTTTACCCTCGAGCTTGGGGATAAAAAGCTCACCGTGAAAACCGGAGGCATTGCCGAACAGGCGAACGCCACCGTGCTGTGCCAGCTCGGCGATACCGTTGCCATGGGCAACGTGACCGTCAGCGCCAAGGCACGCGACAACGTGGACTTCCTGCCCCTGCAGGTGGTCTTCCAGGAGAAGTTCTACGCCGGTGGAAAAATCGGTGGAAGCCGCTTCCGCAAGCGCGAAGGACGCCCGAGCGACGACTTTGTCCTGCTCGGACGTGTCATCGACCGCGGACTGCGTCCGATGTTCCCCAAGTCCATGCACCGGGATATCCAGATCTTCTGCACCATCCTGAGCTACGACTTCGAAAACGAATTCGATATCGCCGCCGCCAACGCCGCAAACCTCGCAGTCGCGCTCTCCGACTGTCCGTGTGACGGTCCGCTCGGTACCGTGCGCGTCGGTCTCATCGGCGGTGAGCTCGTGCTCAACCCCACGATGGAGGCCCGCACCAAGTGCGATCTCGACATGTTCGTCACCGCCTCTCTGGAGCGCGTCGTGATGATCGAGGCTGCTGCCAACCAGGTGCCGGAGGCGGAGATCCTCCGTGCCATCGAGTTCGGCAAGAAATGGGCCCAGAAGATCGCCAAGTTCTTCGCCGATGTTCAAAAGCAGGCCGGCAAGGCCAAGTTCACGATCGAAGAGGACTTCAGCAACGACGCTGCGTACGATTACCTTAAGTCCCTCTACCTCGCCGATATCACCAAGGCGGTCAAAGCTCCTCTCAAAAAGGGCGAGCGCCGTGCGATCTTCAACACGATGATGGACGAGGCCAAGGAGAAACTCGCCGAGAAGTTTCCGGCCAAGGAAGGGGATGAGGCCTCCGCGGAGCTGGCAGATCAGCTTGCCGCAAACGCCGGCAAGATCGTCGATAAGATCATCAAGGCCGAAGTCCGCCGCCTCGTTCTGGAGGAGGGCGTTCGCATGAGCAGCCGCAAAGTCGACCAGATCCGCGAGCTCTCGGCCATCGTCGACGTCCTCCCGAACCGGGTCCACGGTTCCGCACTCTTCGAGCGTGGCGAGACGCAGGGGCTCACCACCTGCACGCTCGGTTCCCCGGGTGATCAGCAGATCGTGGAAGGCATGCTCGGCGAGCACAAGCTCCGCTACATGCACCACTACAACTTCCCGCCGTTTTCCGTCGGTGAGACCTCTAACCGTCTCATGGTCGGTAACCGCGAGATCGGTCACGGTAACCTGGCCCAGCGCGGTCTGGAGCCGGTGCTCCCGAAGCAGGAGGATTACCCCTACACCATCCGCACCGTCACCGAGATTCTGAGCTCCAACGGAAGCAGCTCCATGGCTGCTACGTGCGGATCCACGCTCGCACTCATGGCGGCCGGTGTGCCGATCAGCGCGCCGGTTTCGGCCATCGCACTCGGCCTGATGTCCGATGAGGACAAGGGCAAGTACGTGGTGCTCACCGATCTTCAGGACGAAGAGGACTTCGGCGGCGACATGGACTTTAAAGTCTGTGGCACCGAGAAGGGCGTCACCGCCATCCAGATGGATATCAAGATCAAGGGTCTCCCGGATTCCGTCTTCGTGGAAGCACTCGAAAAGGCCAAAGTCGGCCGCGCTCAGGTGCTCAAGGTGATGCTTGCGGCCATCAAGGAGCCCCGCAAGGAGATGTCGCCGTTCGCTCCCCGCATTGAAACGATCCAGATCGATCCCGCCGATATCCGCCTCGTCATCGGCAAGGGCGGCGAGACGATCCAGAAGATCACCGGCGAGCTCGGTGTCGAGATCGATATCGAGGACTCGGGTCTCGTCTTCGTCACCTCCGTCAACGGCGAGGCGATGGAGAAGGCCAAGGCCTGGATCAAAGGCATCGTCGAGAAGCCGGAGGTCGGTAAGGTCTACAAGGGCAAGGTGGTCCGCATCATCGACGGCACCGGTGCCATCGTGGAGTTCCTCCCCGGCAAAGACGCCATGATCCACATCTCCGAGCTCCAGTGGAAGCGCACGGAGAAGGTGGAAGATGTCCTCAAAATGGGTCAGGAGGTCGAGGCCATCTGCATCGAGTACGATCCCATCGAAGGCAAGACGCGTCTCTCGCTCAAGCAGATGACGCCTCCGCCGGAGGGCTACATCGCTCCGCCTCCCCGCACGGGCGGCTTCGGCGGTCCCCGCAGAGGTCCTCCGGGGGGCGGCTTCAACCGCGGTCCGCGACGCTAAACTCTCCGCTCACTGGAAGCAAAAGGTGCCGCAAGGCACCTTTTTTGGCAAAATTGATAAAAATGCAAAAAAAGAGTAAAATCATCATATATGATCGAAGGAGAGTCAAAAAAATTAGAAAATATTGATATCCGAAAGAACCCTCGGCACCCCTTTTTGCGGGTATCGACAGGAGTTCGTGCGGCATTGATGGGTGTGGTTGGCGTCCTGAGCGCTGCCGGCGGGTATGTGGTACGCGACATGGGTGCCAGGCAGGAACAGCAGGCGCAGCAGATTGAAAATGATCGCGTGCAGATTCTTCGCATGCTGGATGACATTGACGAAAGGGCTCGATTCCTGCAGAAGAATCACCGGATACTTTCCCTGAGAGACCTCCACGATCAAAACAAACTCTGCGTACGAAAATTTCGTCTCTGTGCGGAGCTGGTAGAGCAAGTGCCTCCCGATCTTCATGTTATCCATTCGCTGCATACTGCCATGGGAAAAATCGAGAAGGTCACTGCTCTCGTGGAGGAGCGCCTGAAGGAAGAGGAGGCAAAATGAAGAAGTATTGAGCATTTGCTCTGTGTCTCGGGCGAGAGGGCAGGCGGCAGGGGCATCTGACTCTTTTGTGGACTTCGCCATGCGGCACAGGAAGCAGAGGACTGTATGGATATGACAAGACCCAAGAACTGATCGTCACTTCAGCACCGCATCCAGCGCCTTACGCGTTCCCCAGACAAGACCGCCGATGATCGCTGCGGCACCCAGACCTGGCCACATTGAAGCGCGTGCCCGGGAGCGGGGCAGTGAGAATTGCCGTGGCCGTTTCCAGCGCGCCGATAATGAAACTTTCAATAATGACCATGAAGAAAAGAGAAGTTAAGCAGCCATCTGCACGGGCACTTCGCGGTTCTGCAGGACCGATGCCATGCGAGAACGGTATCCCTGATGGAAGCCTCCCACGGTATCGATGAAGTCCATCGGAATATCGGAGGTCAACAGTCTCCAGATGTTCCCGATCGAACGTATAGGGTGCACGATGTTGTTCTGCAGCAGCAGTTTGAGATCGCGCCGCGTTCTGCCGACGAGCCCCTCCGGGCGTTCCAACGGTTCATCCACAATGCCCGACCACACGGCATCAGTTCCTTCCAGCACCACGCTCATCGCTCCGCCCACGGTTCCCATCACCATCTGGACGGGGTCTTTGCTCTTCACTGGACCGGCGACGTAGGTATCCATCAGATCGCGTCCATACTCCTTCAGATTCGGTCCAAACGTCTTGAAGAGCCGGATCATCCGCCGCTCCGCCGCCGATGCTGATACAGGATTCATGACGATAATCATCAAAGAAGAGACGATTCTGTGCGATCAGACTGACCGGTGAATCCGGGTGTTTTTCCGTTTTTCCCTTGGGGCTGCAGAGACTGCGGGGTCAGAGAAGTGGGGAAAATTTCCAGATGCTCTTGCATTCGGGTTTTGCTCCACGTATAAAGTGCGGGTTCCGCGAAAGCGGATCTGCTCTTTCTCTCTCTCGAACGGCCGCGCCACGTTCTACGTGGTCGGTCGTTTTTTTCTATCTGCGAGGGCGGGCTGCTCGGAATCCTATCCCACAAACATACCCTTCACGTTGAAGGGTTTTTTCGCTTAGATACTGACAATGCTTGAGAAGGTATACGACCCAAAGGCGACCGAAGACCGCATCTATGCGCTCTGGGAGCAGAGCGGGGCGTTTAAAGCCGATGCCAAAAGCAAAAAGGAGCCGTTTGTCATCAGCATGCCGCCGCCCAACGCGACCGGTCAGCTGCATCTGGGCCATGCCGTGATGCTGGCTCTCGAAGATATCTTCATCCGCTTTGCCCGCATGCGCGGGCGGGAGGCGCTGTGGGTCCCCGGGACCGATCACGCTGCCATCGCGACCGAGGCTGTTGTCATCAAAAACCTGCAGCGCGAGGGGATGCGCGACCCGCGCAAGCAGCTGGGACGTGAGGCGCTGCTTGGAAAGATCAGGGAATTCGTCGAGGACAGCAAATCCACCATCCGCGGCCAGATCCGCAAAATGGGTTCCTCCTGCGACTGGTCGCGTGAGGCCTACACGATGGAGCCCGCGCTCAACCGCTGTGTGAACGAGGTGTTCACGTCCATGTATAAGGATGGCCTGATCTATCGCGGTCACCGCATCGTGAACTGGGACCCCAAGATGCAGACGACGGTGAGCGACGATGAGATCGTCTACGAGGAACGCAAAGAGGCGTTCTACACCTTCAAATACGGTCCGTTCGAAATCAGTACGTCCCGTCCCGAGACCAAGTTCGGCGATAAGTACGTGGTGATGCACCCGGACGACAAGCGCTACAAAAAGTACAAGAACGGCGATACGTTTGAGGCCGAGTGGATCAACGGTCCGGTGACGGCCACCGTGCTCAAGGACAAAGCCGTCGATCCCGAGTTCGGGACCGGAGTGATGACGATCACCCCGTGGCACGACCATGCGGACTTCGAGATCGCCGAGCGGCACGATCTCCCCAAAGAGCAGGTGATCGGCTTCGATGGAAAGCTCCTGCCCGTCGCCGGAGAATTTGCCGGGATGCCGATCCTCGAAGCCAGGCCGAAGATCGTCGAAAAGATGAGGCAGAAGGGCTTACTGGTCTCCATCAAGGAAGACTACGTCCACAACGTGTCGCTCAGCCAGCGCGGCAAAGGGATGATCGAACCGCAGATCAAGGAGCAGTGGTTCATCGATGTGAACAAGCGCGTGGTGCACTGGAAGCGCAAGCAGATGAGTATCAAGGAAGTGATGCAGGAGGTGGTGAAAACCGGGCAGATCACGATCATCCCGGACCGGTTCGAGAAGACCTACTTCCACTGGATCGATAACCTGCGCGATTGGTGCATCTCCCGCCAGATCTGGTGGGGCCACAGGGTTCCTGTGTGGTACCGGACTACGGGAGGGTCGATCGATATCCATGTTGGTCATCAGCCTCCGGAACAGGGAATAGGGAATAGTGATTCGGGAATAGGGAACCCGTCGCGGCGTAGTCGCGGCTCTGCCGAAGCAGAGACGGACGAAGCCGGATGGCAGCAGGATCCGGACACGCTCGATACGTGGTTTTCTGCGGCGCTGTGGACCTGGAGCACGCTGGTGGATAAGGAGCTGGCCGCCAACCCCGAGCTGACACTGCAGGAGATCCTGCTCCAGAGCCCCGATTTCCGGAAGTTCCATGCCACCGACGTCATGGAGACGGGGTACGACATCCTCTTCTTCTGGGTGGCCCGCATGATCCTCATGACCACCTACGTCACGGGCCCGATCGCGGAGTTGGAGTATGGCCAGGTGCCGTTCGATACGGTGTATCTCCACGGTCTTATCCGCACGCGCGACGGCAAAAAGATGAGTAAGTCTGATCCCGAGACCATGATCGACCCGCTCGATATCATCGCCCGCTACGGTGCCGATGCACTGCGTATGTCGATGATCGTGGGCCAGAGCCCGGGTGCGGATTCCAAGCTGTACGAAGAGAAAATCGCCGGGTACCGCAACTTCGTGAACAAGCTCTGGAATGCTTCTCGCTTCGTTCTTCTCGAGTGTGAGAAGGCGGGGATTGAACCGTCAGCGGTCAGTGATCAGCGGTCAGCGGACAGCAATCTTTCCCTTGCCGATCGTGCGCTCGTTTCTGAGCTGCAGACGCTCATCGAAGACGTCACCACAGGTCTCAGCGAGTACCGTCTCAGTGAGGTGGGGGAGCGGATCTACGCGTTTGTGTGGGAGTTCTTCTGCGATTGGTACCTGGAGCTCAGCAAAGGCTCCGAGAAGAACCTGCCGATGCTTATCGATGCTCTGAGGACCATCGTCACCCTCCTGCATCCGTACTGCCCGTTTGTCACCGAGGAGCTGTGGGCGCAGATCAAGCCGAAGGACGCGGGACTGCTCATCAAACAAGAGTGGCCCCTTGCAGACAATCGCCTCAAGGACGGGGAGGCACGCAAACAATTGCAACTGACCGTCGATGCGATCACTGCCATCCGCAGGCTGCGTACCGAACAGGGCGTGGAGCCGGGGAAAGAAGTATCCATCACGATTGTTTCCAAGGAATTCTGCCCGCTTTTTGAGAATCAGCAGGAGCACATTCGCCGTCTCGGAAAGGTAGGCAGCCTCATGATCGCCGACAAGGTGAAGGATCTGAAGAACACTGCATCAGCCATTCTTGCCGATGCGGAGGTGCACCTCTCGCTCGAGGGTCTCATCGACAAAGAAGCCGAGAAGGCCAAGCTGACTAAGGAAAAGGCCGATCTGGAGCGCTACGCCGGCAGCATCGAAGGCAAACTGAAGAACAAAGCCTTCGTGGAACGGGCTCCGGCCGAACTCGTCGCAGCCGAAAAAGAGAAGCTTGCGGCAACGAAGGAAAAGCTCCAGAAGATCGAGCAGCGTTTGAAGTCCTTATAAGCCTCTCCCTCTGGGAGAGGCCGGCCGCAGCCGGGAGAGGGGTTAGTCAGCGGTTTCGAATTCCGCCAGATCGAACCCCAGCCTTGTGCCGCTCTTCACTGCGAGCGCCGAGCCCCGTGTGATCGCATTGCGCCCGAAGCGTTCGTGCAGGGTATCGAGCGTTTCCTGGAGCGCGAGCCGCCCGCCGATCATACTGGCATTCTCAAAGAGGGAGGTCTGTTCCGCGCCGGAGGGGATCAGGTGCCAGAGAGCCAGGCCCACTTGCGTGTAGGCCTTACCGGGCACGTAGATCTCCCGGAACGCGCGTTCCACGTAGGGCATCAAGAATTCTTCGGTATTGGCCGGCTTGGGCAGCGAAATCCCGCTCCCGTTCCAGGCGTAGGTGCCGTCCCGGAGCCAGACGGAGAGCCCGCGACAGCTGAGATCATGCCGGCGCATCTTCAAAATCGTGTACTCCGCGTGGCGCAGCAGATGCGCCCAGAGCAGGTGCGGATCGCGTTCTTTGCGGAAGCTCCGGGCACGTGAGACGGACTTGGGCGGCGCAGGTTCGGTCACAAGGTCGTAGAGAGCCTCGCCAAGGAGTTCACTCTTCAGTTCCGGCCCCTGTTTCCCAAACAACTTTCTGAGGGTCTCTACGGGCGCCGCAGCGATATCCCAGGCCGTCTTCCAACCGCGTGCATCGGTATGCAGTACCCGTCTGCGCCCGATACCGGGGATCGCCGCGGCAGGACGTTGCCGCAGGAATTGCTCGATCGTCAGTCGCTCATCGATCGCGGTTGTTCCCCCGGGCTTGCGGAATTCACCCGCCATCTTGGCGAGCAGCTTGCTCGGGGCCACACCGATGGAGACGGAGATCCCGGTCTTCCGGAGGATTGTCGTGCGGACCGCCGTCATCCACGCATCCAGGTCACGGGGAATGCCTCCCACGCAGCCCGAGAGATCGAGGTACCACTCATCGATGGACATCTTTTCCATGAAGGGTGTGTACCCCTCCAGGATCGATTCAATCTGCCTGGAGGCAAGGCCGGTTTCCCGGAAGTCGGAGGGCATCTGGATCGCATTCGGCACAAATTTTAGCGCGTCAGTCAGGCGCATGCCCGTCTTTACGCCAAGCGCCTTGGCTTCGTACGTCGCCGCGATCACACAGCTGCCGCCCATCCCGAGTGCGAGCAGCGGTTTGCCGCGCAGGTGAGGGTGTTTCCGTATAAGCACGGAAGCGAAGAACGAATCGGCATCGACATGGCAGAAGAGCATAAAAAATTGCTAATTGCTGATTCCTAATTTCTAATTAGCAATTTGAAATTAGGAATGTATCGTTCGTTTCATGAACTAATTTAGTACTTCCTCACTACCCCTTTCACGACGCCCGCCACCTGCAGCTCATTCATGGCGTACATATCCGGGTAGGCTGGGTTACGGGCGCGGAGGAAGTATTTGCCGTTCTCGCGCACGAGTTCTTTCAGTGTGTACTCACCATCGAGCACTCCTACGACAATCTGTCCCACACGCGGCTCCTTGCCGCGTTCCACGATCACCAGATCACCCTCGTGGATCCCGGCCTCGATCATGCTGTCGCCACGGACACGGAGGAGGAAGGTGGCATTCCGGTCACGCACCAGATAATCCTCCAGCGTCACTTTCTCTTCCGCCTGCTCTTCCACGGGCGCGGCAAAACCGGCGGCAATCGGTCCAAAGAGGGGGAGCGAGAGGGAAGCGGACACCGTCTCCGCAATCTGCTCCAGGAACTTGATGCGTCCTTTGGGATCTTTGTCCACCTGTCCTGCTCTCGAGAGAGCGTTCACTACCTTGGCGATCGCGTTCTTGCTCTTCACGCCGAAGGCCGTGGCCAGATCGGCCAGGGACGGGGAGTACCCGTGCTTCTGCTGGAATTCACGGATAAAGGTGAGAACGGTGCGCTGATGGGCGGTGAGTGTGGTTGTGGTGGCCATAGTGACAGGGGGACGATCGTGCACCATCATAGGTGGACGATTGTCCACTGTCAATTCTGCGCTTCCGGGATTCCTTGACTGATCATGTTCCCGGGTTGCGGCGCGGGTTTGGTGACCAATAACGTGCGGCCATCTGGATGTTTGCTGCCATCCCCGCAGGCTTCGGCACGTGCATGTTCGAGTGATTCCTGGAGAAGCGCCGCGATGTGCTGTCTCCGGCTGATCATTTCAGGGGAAAAGGAGCCTTCTTCCGCTACGAGATCAAGACGCGCATTGAAATCACAGGTGCGGATATTGATACCGCTCGGCAACTGATGCTGGCAGCCAGAGCAGCTTCCATCGCAACCGTTGCGGTTGAGAGTTTCCATGGGGCACCCCTATTTTCCTCCCGGAGCATCCGATGTCCATTGTTTTCCGGCGTGACTGTGATGGTTCGGCTCTCAGTCGATGATATCGAGATCTTTGTTCTTCCGGAGTTCGATGTATGTGATGGTCCACACGGTCTGGTTGAACACATGCAGTACACCGAAGAAATAACTGGAGACGGCAATGAGCGCGATGCCCACGATGCCGGCTGCAACATAAGCGATCACATGGGAAGAGAAGAGCCACATCAGGCCCATGGCCACGCCCACCACGATGCCGGGAATCAGGAGAACCATGACCGCGTTCAAGAGGATTCTCAGGGAGATCACAAAGAGCAGGAGCAGGAGGAACATGATTTTCCCCAGATAACTCACGATCAATTTAAAACTGTGTCCCAGAGCCTCGAAGATGCTCATCTTCTGGATCACCGCGGCTTCCTGTGCAAAGCTGAAGAAGAACTTGAGGAGGTTGCTGAATGCCCAGAGCCCGATGATCCCGAGCACGATGGGTATCTGCATCGTTCCTTCGATGTATCGCAGCACCACGGAGATCGCCGTGATCGCGGTGGAAAGGCTCGAAAGCAGGAAGAACTCGTGGATCGCGAAGATCGGGAAGAAGTTGTAGAGCGCGAGTACAAGCCCTCCTTCCACCTTCTCTCCCTTGTGCGATTTGGCGGCAAGGCCGATCACCGCGCCGTGTGCCAGGTGCGGGAAGAAGATTTCGATCACAAACAGCACGACAAAGAAGATGACGAACGTCCAGAAGAACCAGCGCGGCATGCTGTTGTAGATGATGATCTCCACATCAAAGAACCCGCCGCCCGTATGTCCCGCCAGGTATTCATACAGGAAGTAGATCTGGTAGGAGATCAGTTTGAGGCTCAAAAGCAGCTCAAAAAATGATGACGTGATGCCCCAGCGCCTGAGTGAGGTCTCGCGCTGGGTGATAGCCCAGGCTTCGGCGATGATCTCGCGGGGGGTCATCTGAAAGAATGCGGCGCGGGAAAGGGGCGGGGGTCACCGTACCTCACTTTGTGGTCAGAGACCACTCTCCTCCAGCGGACTTGTCAGGCTTCCGCTCGCAGACGAGGGGGTTGCCACCGGCTCCGGTACCGGGACAAGAGTACGGATGTCCTTGAAGGTGTAATCCTTGCCCAGGAATACCGTCACCTGACCGAGCTGCTCGGGCAGCAGATCGGTCGGTACCGTGGTCACGGGCATGTTGAGCAGGGCCGAGAGGAACTCTGCGCTGTCCTCGTTCTCGGGAGCGAGCGGTGCAATCCCCGAGGTCTCGCGCTTGTCTGCATCCGCAGGCGCTTTGCCGTCTGCAGTCGCATTCCCGGTCTCGGCAACCATAAAGCCGTAACGACCCAGTTCGTCAGCCAGCCTGCGGGCCACTCCGGCAGGCGCTCCGTCGTTGAGAATGTGAATGCGCGGGCGGTTCAGATACGTCGCGCGGTAGTGGGTGAGCAGGTACACAAACGTGCGGATTTCGCCCCAGGATCCTCCCGGTCCGCCTTCGTAGGCGAGCGGCAGGAGTACCGCAGCCCCGCCGAACTGGTCGCGCGGCGCGGCCCCGATGAATCCGCCCGGCTCGTACAGGCCGGAGCGGTCGTTTAAGTGCATACTGATGAGGTTGGAGCGGTCGATGCGCTCGGCAAGTTTGCCGGTGCCGATCATCTCACTCACGGTCATCGTGCTCTCCACGTTCTCGGAGAGGATTTTCAGGAGAGACATGATCTTTCCGGGGCTGCTGATAACCCCTTCCTCTTGCGCTTTCTTCGCGATGGCATGCATGATCTGCTGCTGACGGGCCGAGCGGTCAAAATCGCTCGTGGAGTGGCGGCTGCGTGCGTATTTGAGAGCCGTCTCGCCGTCCAGATGTTGCGGGCCGGCCTCGATGGAGAAGGTCTCGTACGAGTAATTCGGGCCCGGGTACTGCGTATCGACGATGTCACGCGGCACTTCGATATCGATGCCCCCGAGAGCGTCCACCACATCCACGAAGCCCGTGAAATCCACTTTGATCACCCGGTGGAGTGTCAGGCCAAGCTTGGAGCCAAGCTCGCGCGCCAGTTCGTTCAATGCCTCTTTGGAAGCCTCCGGTGCCTCCATGTCCTCATTGCGCAGCAGATAGTACTTATAGTTCCTATAGAGCTCATTGATGCGTCCGGTGCCCATCTTGTCGCTCTCGGTGATATACAGATCGCGCGGGATGGAGAAGAGGAGCGCGCTCCTGGTCTTGGGGTCGATGCTCGCTATCATGATGGTATCGGTCAGGTCCGTACCCTGGTGCGTTTCGTCACCGGTGCCGAGCAGCAGGAAGTTGGTGAAGCCGTCGCTATCCGTCGGCAGGTCTGAACCTGCAACGTGGAAGAGCGTGCTCGGGGTGATCACCTTGAGGCTCACGAGCGCCTTTACGGTGCCCGCAAAGAGCATCACCACGGCAAATGTGCCGACGAGGATCAGGGCCAGGCGCTTGAGAAGTGTTGTACGCTTCTTGGCTTTCATCTCTTCCTCCGTGCGCTTGCGCGAGAGCGAGAGCATCGCCGAAAACACGTTGCCCGCACGTACCAAAAACGGAGCCTTCTTCAAAACCTGTTCAGCTACGGACGGCTTGTCCTCCTTCAGCTTGCGCGTCGTGAAAGTCATGCCGGGAGAGTCTACGCTCATCGCAGCGGCTTGAGGAGGATTTGGGCGTTGACTTTTGTGACTGAGGATACTGCGGTATCGCCCCTTTCTTTTGTCATTTCCTCCTATGTACCCAGAGCAGGTTTTCAACCTGCGGGCCAAACATTGCTTCCCACTTTTCTTTTGTCTGCCCCCCTCTCATTCCCCCAGAGCGGGTCTTTTTACCCTGAGGCGGATCGAAGGGCGACCCGCGGCGCATTCAATGCTTCTTCTTTCTTTGTCTGCCGGACAAAGAAAGAAGCAAAGAAAACCCACCGCGCACCAAAGCCCCTCCGCACCGGTGCCGTGTCTCCTCAAGATCGCCTACAGGGATTCGGCGATCTTTCGTCGACAGCACACACTGCGGTGTGCGCGGCACCTCCCCCTACACCCCCCGTGGTGCGCGGAACCGCCCGCTTCGCATTCTCCAGATTCAGATGCAACTAAAACAGTGTCCTGAGCGGAGGTCACTTACGTTCTGCGAAGCAGTGAAAAGAGTGCGCGAAGGACGGCTCTGCCGTCCTGGAGCGCCACCCTGCCGGAGGGGATGGTCCATGGAAGGGGAACCGGAGGTTCCCCTTCCATGCATGTCGAAAAAAGCGCCGGATAGAATCCGACGCCCTCTTCGGTTAGAAGCTTACGCTCCTTAGGACATTCTGGAACCGCGCTCGGCATCGAAACATGCCTTGCACAGAACCGGACGGCCGCCTTCCTCGACAGGGCGAGGCTTGAACGGCACTTCGCAGGCCGCACCGCACTTACCGCAGGTTGCGGGGTGCATCTGGCGCGGGCCGGCGCCTCCTCCGCCGCCCATGCGCTCGTTTTTGCGGGCAGCGCGGCAAGCCTTGCAACGCTGAGGCGCTGCGAGACCGCGGGAGGAGTAAAATTCCTGCTCGCCTGCGGAGAACTCGAAGGTCGAACCGCAGTCGCGGCAGGTGATCGTCTGATCCATACGATGGATAAGAGAAGGAAATAAATTGCTCGTACCTTCTCTCAGATGTCGTGTAACCGAATCGGGGTCGAAGGACTTGCTACAGGGAAGTATAGCGGAGGGGGTACGGAAGTCAATCGGTAGTGATGTATTCTTTTTGGCTTACAGACAATGAAAAAACTGATTTCAGCCTGGCTGCTACAACGGGAGTATGAGATGGGCAGCGCCTGTATTGATTTTGCGATAGTCCGAGCAGAGAATCCCGGCCATGCATGCGAACTGGAGGTATTCACCAATGATTGCCCTGCAAGTACTTTTCTGTCTTCTGCTCATAGTGTTCTACGCGGGAAAGCTCCATGTTCTTTTCTCGGAAAGCCGGGAAAGAGAGGCTATAGCTTTCCGCAATCGCGAGCGTGAGCAGGCCATACAGACCATCGGCGGGCATCTTCCCCCTCAGGACAAACCGGGATGGCTCGAAAAAATTCCTGACACTGCCATGGAAATCTGCCGTCCGAAGGCACCGGATTGTTCGGGGTTACTTGATCTGGCGAGCATCACCGGTTTTGACGAGATTCCGTATGACAGGCACATGCCTCCCGGGAATGAGAATGCGACCGGCTACACGATCCATAAAAGCAAATTGGATACACCCGCGTTCATGGGATTGAGGACGCATATCATCCGGATCACCTCTCTCCATGCGGAAGGTGAGCCTATCGGCAATAACTTTTAATACAAAACCAGCTGGGAGCGGTCACAAAAAAACCGAGGAGAGCATCCTCGGTTTCTTCGGATTCCTTGGATTCTTTACTTCAGGGACACCTTTGCGCCGGCGGCCTCGAGCGTCTTCTTCATCTTCTCGGCATCGTCCTTGGCGACGTTCTCCTTGACCATCTTCGGAGCGCCGTCGACGAGAGCCTTGGCCTCACCGAGACCGAGACCCGTGAGTTCACGGACGGCCTTGATGACGGCGATCTTCTGGGCACCGGAGTCGGTGAGCTCCACGTTGTACGCGGACTTCTCCTCGGCCGGAGCGGCACCGGCGGCTGCCGGGGCAGCTGCAGCGGCAACCGGAGCAGCGGCGGAGATGCCGTACGTGTGCTCCATGTACTTCACGACGTTGTTCAGCTGGATAACGTTCAGCTTCTCGAGAGCGGAGATGACAGCCTGCTCTTCGGCGTTGAGGGTGATGGCGTCGGCCATGGGAATAGGGAGAAAAAAATGGGAGAAAATGCAGGCTTACGCAGCTGCGGGAGCGCTCTCTTTCTTCTTGGCGATCTCCGCGAGGCCGCGGGCAAAGCCCGTGAGCGGGCTCGAAACCATGGATGCGAAAGAGACGAGAGGGGAGCGGATCATGCCGGCGAAGGTGCCGAGGAGCACCTGGCGCGACGGGATCGTGGCGAGGCTCATGGCCTCCGCCTTGGAGAGGAGCTTTCCTTCAAAGATGCCACCGAGGAATGAGACCTGCTTGTTGTCCTTGGCGAACGTGAAGGCGGCCTGCGGGCCGGCAACGGGATCGTTGTAGCTGAAGATGGCGGCAACGGGGCCGGTCATGTCCTTCTCCTCCACCATCGGCAGGCCCTTTTCGGCTGCAGCGAGGCGCATGAGAGACTTCTTGGCGACTTTCATTTCGGCACCGGCGGCCTTCACCTCCTTGCGGAGCTTGGTGATCTGGCCGACCGTGAGGCCGATGTAGTGAGTGAAGACTACGGACTGTGCCTTGCCGAGTTTCTCGACGAGGTCTTTGACCTGGTCCTTCTTCTGATCCTTGGTGAGAGCCATAAGAGTTGCGGGTGACGGGTTACGAGCTGCGGAAAACAAAGTCGAATTACAGATTCTCGGGAATGGGTCTTCTGACCCATGACATAAGCAAAGTCTCCCTTTGCTCATGTGAGCGTCCGGGAGACCAGCGAGGAACACGGCACGAAGCACCAAGCCGGGGCCGAGTGACCGATGCTGTATTCCTCGGAGGGGCTTATGTCGGCCTGCGGCCTTGTGCCCTCGGTCTTCGGACAGCGGGTATTGTAGTCAGAATCCGGGGCATGTCAATGCTCATTTGCAGAGAATCGGTACGGATCAACGCTTTTTGCGTCAAAGTCGGTTGATTCCCTATGATGAGAGCCATGCGTTGCCTGCTTCAGAAGGTCAAAAATGCGTCGGTTTCCGTGGATGGATCGGTCATCGGCTCGATCGACCGGGGATACCTGCTCTTCCTCGGGGTTCTGGAAGGGGATACCGAGCAGGAAGCTCTTCAGCTTGCGGAAAAGATTGTAAAACTGCGTCTGTTTGACGGCCCCGACGGCACGATCAACGATCAGTCTCTCCTCGAGAGCGGCGGGGAGGTGCTTGTGGTCTCCCAATTCACCCTGGCCGGACGGACAGAAAAGGGGAATAGACCCGATTACACCAAGGCGGCCAGGCCTGATGTCGCCGAGCCTCTCTATGAGCGATTCGTCAGCCACTGCCGGTCTCTGGGTATCAAGAAGGTCGAAACGGGGCAGTTTGGAGCCAAAATGGAGGTCAGTCTGGTGAATGACGGACCGGTGACGCTCTTCCTCGAAAAGGTGAAAATCTAAGCACTAAATTCTAAAAAAATGAGCTGGAGGTTTTCGATTTCCCGTCTTTTCATAGTAAACTCTTCCGACCGAAGATGAACGCTCCGTTGCTGCAGTCGGCGCTTGCACTTCCCGCCCACAGGGCCGGAGATTCACCTCTCCCGCCGTGGGGCGAGCGCGTGGAAAAGGCGTGGGCGTTGGCCGAAAAGCACTACGCAGGCAAAGATCACTGGGCGGGGATGAGCCTGCGGGAGCACGTCCTTGGCGTGCTCACGACTCTCCTGCCGTTCCAGCCGGATGAAGACGCGGTGATCGCCTGTCTGCTGCAACATGTCCTGGAGCTGCACGCCTGCTCACTTCAGGAGTTGCAGGAGGAGTTCGGAGTCTCTGTACGCACGCTCATCAGCAGCATTCACCTGGTCTCGCACGTGAGCATGCGTTCACGTCGGCGTTCCATCGAAGACGTGCGCCTGATGCTCCTCTCGGTCTCCGATGACATGAGAGTGCTGCTCACGATCCTCTGTGATCGTTGCTATCTGCTGGAGAGGGTCGGTCAGCTCCCGGTCACGGAGCGCCGCCGCCTCAGCCGTGATGCGCTCTCGCTCTTTGCACCCGTGGCCGCGCGCCTCGGCATCCATAGCCTCAAGCAGCGGCTGGAGGCGCTGGCATTCCCGCAGATGTACGTGAGCGACGCCGAGTGGATCCAGGAGCAGATGCAGAGCCTGAAAAAGCGCTACGGGGACTTCCTCCCCGTTGCCGCGCGTGATCTGCAGCAGGCCCTCGCGGAGAAGGGAATTCAGGCTGTTGTCAGCGGCCGGGAGAAGCTGCCATACAGCATCTTTTCCAAAATGCGCACCAAGGGGCTTTCTTCGGTCACCGGTCTCACCGATCTCTTTGCGCTGCGTGTGATCGTCCCGAGTATCGAAGACTGCTACCGCGTGCTCGGGTACCTGCACCAGATGGGCAGGCCGCTGCCGAACCGTTTCAAGGATTACATCGCCTTCCCCAAGCCCAACGGCTACCAGAGCCTGCACACCACCATCGCCCGCATGCCCGGCGTGCCGGAGGATGTGACAGCGGAAGTACAGATCCGCACTCGCAGCATGCATCGCGAGGCCGAGTACGGTATCGCCGCGCACTGGAGCTATAAAGAAGGCGGTTCTACCAGCCAGAGCGTGCAACGCGTCCAGCTCCAGCAGATGCTCACCTCACAGCAGGCGGTGGCCAAGGAAGGCAAAAAGACACTCCTTGTGGATAACATTTATGTCTTAAGTCCCCAGGGTGACGTCTTTGAGCTCCCGGAAGGCGCAACCCCTCTCGATTTTGCGTTCCAGATCCACAGCAACATCGGTCTCTCCTTCCGTGCCGCGCGCGTCAACGGTGGAATTGTCCCGGTGGATCATGAACTGGAGAACGGTGACGTGGTCGAAATCCTCACGCACCGCACCCCCAAGCCCTCGCCCGAGTGGTTGCAGCTGGTGAAAATGGCCTCGTCCAAGGCGCGTCTCAAGCGCTACCTGCATACCATTCACCGCACCCAGTACGTGGCGCTCGGGAAAACGATGCTCAATGAGGAGCTGAAAAAGCGCCGCCTCCCGCCGCTGGATACCGATCTCTCGGTCCTGCGAATGCACAACGGCGAGGCGATCAGCTTCGTCGATCGGGAAGATCTCGTGATGAAGCTCGGTCAGGGCTCCGAAAAACTGGCACCGCTCCTCCGTCAGTTCGATCTGCTGAAAGGACCGGACTCAGACGTGAAAAAACCAACGCGCCCGCGCCTGCAGCGCAAAGACGCTGTTATCCAGATCGAAGGCGGCATGACGATGCCCATCCGCTACGCCAAGTGCTGCTCACCGGTCCCTTCCGAGAAGCCCAAGATCATCGGTATTGTCACACGCAGCGGTGACGTGGTCGTGCACACGCACAAGTGCCGCCAGGCACTGCGCGGCAATCCCGAGCGCAGAGTGGGGGTCAAATGGGTCAATCAGTGATGAATCATAGCTTTCGATAGACATCCTTCCTGTGTCCGATGCGAATGACGGTGATGATGCGGATGGCCGTTTCTACTGCATACACAATCCGGTATTGGCCAATCCGGATCCGATAATGCTTATCATATCCTTTGATCGGCATCACTCCTTGCGGGAATGGGTCTTCTGCCAGACCATCAATACGAGTCTGCAGCATCGTTAAAACATTCTGGGGCAAACGACGAATGTCTTTCAGGACTGATGGCAAAAATTGAATCCGATAGATATTTTTGTTCATTTCCGCTTTGGAAAGACTTTGGAATAAGGAATGGGCTTTTCGTGTTTCCGGCTCTCGATGGCTCTGATGTCTTCCAATTCCTCCTGCGCAGCAATCAGCATTGCGTATTCATCAGGGGGAACCAAAACAGATTTTGTCTGGGAATTCACGATAAGATAAGTAGTCCCTGTATCCGGGATCGCTTTTGCACCATGGGACTTGATGTCTTGAAGAGTGATCATGTTCATACTAAATACAGTACTGATAAAAGTATCTTTATTGTACCTTTTTACAGTACTTATCGCAAGAAAAAAGCACAGGATTTTCACCAGGCGATTACCGCTTACGCTCCCAGCATCGCATCCATCAGCTTCTGGACGCGCTGCCTCCAGCGGAGTTCCTCATAGCGGTCGGAGCCCTTTACGAACTGAGCGCGCTCGTCGGGCGGTGCGCCTTCCAGCATTTTCTGGATCTCGGCGTCGTCGGCATCGATGTTCTTCTCGGTGAGCAGCTTCTCAATGCCAAAGCGCAGCGTGAGGCGCTTCTGTGCCTCCTCGCGGAGTTCCTTCTGCAGCGTCTCCGGGGTGCGCTTGGTGCGCTTCATCCAGTCCTCAAATGACTGTTGTTGATCCGTAAGCTGGCGCTCGATTTCGGAAAAGAGCTGGCGCTCCTCGTGGGAGAGGAGCTCATCGGCAAGGTCCACGGACGTGGCTTTGAGAATGGCATCGAAGAGCTCGTTCTCGCGGCGCTGGCGGTCGCTCTGCTCCTCCTGGGCGGTCATGGATTCGCGGATGCGCTTCTTGAGATCCTCCACGGAATCCCCCAGGCTGTGCTCCTTCACAAAGGCGTCCGTCAGTTCCGGCGTGTTCACGGTCGCAATGCCTTTGATCGTTACCTCGAACGTCACCGGCTTCTTCCGGAGGTGCTCGGCGTGGTAGTCCTCGGGGAAGGTGAGCGTGAACGACTTGGTGTCGCCGATCTTGAGGCCGACGAGGTTGTCCTCGAAGCCGGGGATGAGTGAGGAGCTGCCGATGATCACCTGGTAGCCGGTGGCACGCGTGCCGCCCACTTCCACGCCCTTGTCATCCTTACCGACAAAATCGAGCGTCACCTGGTCGCCCTTGGCCGCGGCGCGGTCGGTGACCGGCGTAAAGGTGCGGTACTGGTCACGCAGGTAGTCGGTCATGCGGGTCACGTCTTTTTCATCAAACGCCGCCGCCTTCTTCTCGATCTTGATCTTGTCCGTCCCTTTCACCGTCACGTCCGGCTTTTCGACGACGGTCACGGTGATCGCAAGCGGCGTGCGGTTCTTCACATCCACCTTGGGCGGGATGATGGGCGAGAGCTTGTGCTCGGCAAAGAGCTTCTGGAACACATCCGGGAGCAGGTCGCGCACGGTCTCTTCGAGAAGCGTGCCATCCGGGATCTGTTTCCTGACCATGTCGGCCGGAGCCTTTCCCGGGCGGAAGCCATCGATCTTCACCTGAGCGCTCAGGCGCTCCAAAGTCTTCCCCTCGGCGGCGAGCGTCTCTTCCATGCTGAAGGTCACAGTGGACTCACTGCGGGACTGCTTGAGCTTTTTGGGCTGGGAGATCTCGGGCATGGGGAGAAGAGGGGAGATCGGATTCGTTCAGTGCAGGTTACCACCTCTTCCAGAACACCAGGAGCGGGGCGGCGATGAAGTACGAGGAGTAGGCACCGATGAGCGTACCGAACATGAGCGCGAGGATGAACCACTTGATGGATTCCGAGCCGAGGAAGAAGAGCGAACCAAGCATGATGAGCGTGGCGGCCACCGTGTTCACCGTGCGGGTGACGCACTGGTGCAGGGCGCGCTCCACCACCTTGCCCAGGTCGTCGTGGCGGTTCTCGTGGGTCATGGTGTCACGCACGCGGTCGAAGATCACGATCGTGTCGTTGGCCGAGTAGGCCAGGATCGTGAGCAGCGCCGTGACAAACAGCGGATCGAACTCAAAGCTCGTGAAGCGGCTGAGGATAATAAAGAAGCCGCTCGTGATGATCACATCGTGCAAAAAGCCGATCACGGCCAGCACGCCGAACTTCCACGGATTGAGCTTGCGCGGCAGTTTGCGGAAGGCCATGGCGAGATACGCGACGATAGCCACCGAGGCCACACCGAGCGCGATGAACGTGTTCTTCTTGAGACTTGCCGAGAGCGTCGGTCCGATGGTCGTGTACTGCAGCTCTTTGGCGGAACCGAGGCTTGTCTCCAGATGCTTGAGAAGGTCGATGTGCTCCTCATTACTCATAGCCTTCATACGCAGGAGGAACGAATCCCCCTGGATGCCGGAAATGGCGGACACCGAGACGTTGCCGAGAACTCCTGGATTCTTTTCCTCGTACGCGTTGAGCGCGGTTGTCACATCCTCCTTCGTCTTGGCGGTGTTCTGGATCTCCATGAGCGTACCGCCGGAGAACTCGATGCTGAATTTGGGTCCGGGGACGAAAAACAGCACGAGGGACGCGGCCACAAGGACCACGGAGACGACAAGGGAGAACTTGGAGAATTGGAGGATCTGCATCGGGCGGGGAGAGTACCGGGGAACGGGAAAGGTGGCAAACGTACTTTGGGCGCTCAGTGGGCGCGGATCCGCAGGTTCATGACTCCGTTCTGGCCCGCAAGCGTCCAGCTGACGGCGTTACCGGAGAGAAGCGGTGCTATAGCCTGCACGGCAGCGGGCAGCCGTGAACGGTCAAAGGTCTGCAGGTCGAGTGATCCGCCGTACGCGGCAGGTCCGCTTGGCAGGGCCTTGAGCCCCGCATCCAGCCAGGCCTTGGAGGTCGCCACAAGGAAACGGTTGGCTTTGCGCGCCGTCACGAGGCCGGTGCCGGAGCCGGTGAAGGTTTCGGTGATCGCCCAGCCGCTTTCCGTGCGCTTCATAGTCTCGATGGTTCCGGTGGCAGGTTTGACGACGGCGTACTCGTAGTCATTGTCCACGAGCTTGCGTTCTACGGTGCCCTGTGCGGCAGACGCACGTACATCGTCATGCAGACGGGCGCTCAACGTGTCCCACACCCTGCGGCCTTGCGTGAGTTCGCCCATCCAGAGACCGGTTTCCCCGGAAAGACAAGCTGTCACGGGGCGGGTGAGGAGCGGACGGACGTCGTACTGCAGGCTCACATCGGCTCCGAGGAGTTCAGAGAGCTCTTGCCCCAGGATATCCCCCTGCAGAGCGGGGTCAGACACACTGTTTTGCAGCAACATTTCTGCAAGACGATAGCCAAATGTCCCAATACAAACACCTCCATTCTGAGCGTCGGGGATCTGCAGTACAGTCGTTTCTGGCAGCTCTCCTGCAGAAGCAGTGCGCATAGACACGTCATTATTGCCCCAGAGATCGATCATCACATGCTGCATGCGGGTACCAAAGAGTTCCGCATCTCCGGGCAGAGCGGTCAGCCACGCCCAGCGTTCCGCGTGCATACCTGAAAGTGCCGAGAATTCCTGACCGTCCTTCACAGATTCGCCTTTTGCCGCAACCGGAATCTCCCCAGGGAAGGATCGGTAGACACTCCGTCCCTGCCACGGCTCGGCTTTCATCTCCACGGAGAACTGCTCGCTGACAGGGGTGAAAATCCAGGCATCGATACCGTTGCCGTCCTTGATCACTGCCAGAGAAAACTCGCCCGTGGCGTTCGGCAGAGCCGAAAGAACGGGATACGTCGGCGCAAAAGCACGGATCTGGTTGAGTTCCATCCCGTGAAAATAGGCAATCACGCGGTTTTCAGGCAGTAAGGACAACAAAGGGGTCGATGCACGCAGCTGCAGGGAGACAAAGACGCCGATTCCCACGATCAGGAGCGAAAAGACGGCCAGGAAACCAAGCAGTATGCGGCGGTGCAGGGTCATGGGTGTCAGTCTAGAGAAGGAATCCCGTTCTGACGACGCGGAACCGGAAAAAGGCCTCTTTTGACAAGAATTCTTTGCAATTTCCCTATGAAACAAAAATGTATTCATACGTCAGTATTTGCCTAATGCAAGCCCAAGACTTTGCATAAAGATTTTGAACTGATAGGATATCCAGATTTATCCAGTTCGACCTTGCTCACTGCAAGCCGAACAGGGGTGAATCGACACCAACACAAACCAGTGCCCGGGCACAAACACACACAAACACGGATCCTTTACACCAACAATCTCGTAGAGAGGATAGTGGTCGCCCCGCGCCGGGACGCGTCACACCTGTTGTGAAAGCTAAAGCGAGTATTCGCTAACTGCGGCTGCCACCATCCTCTCTGCTCTGCAATGTCGCATCACGGATGTGAGGCCGCTCTCTGGTGCGCTCCTGCTTCTCCCCAGTGTTCCCCCGGAGCTTTATGCACCGCGTGGTGAACCGGTACGGGGACTTCGGTCGGTTCCGAGGAGAAACAAGAAACCCTAGCAAGGCAGAGAACCTGGGACTCCTCTCCCTCGTCACCCTCTCGCTCTAACGGCTCAACGCTGGACTTATCCTTTGGCGTCGATAGCCGGAGAGGAAGACACAAACACAAAAAGGCCAGCTTGCTGGTCTTTTTGCGTATGAGCTTAGATGCGGAAGGGCCCCCGCTTTTCCAGAATCATGCGCACATTCTGGATCGAGCGGTGCTTGGCATCTTCTACTCTCTCCACAGCCATTCCTGTTTCGCGTGCGATTTCGATATTCGAATTGCTTCTGAGGGCATGCGCCAAGACTGTCCTCTGCAGACGGCTCAACTCCTGTGCCGCTGCTTCGATTTCTTCATAGAGTTCCGTTCGCAGATGATCGGCATCTACGGGTGGTTCATGCTCTTCCGTAAACGGTGTCATGTGTGCAAATTTATCACGCTGCGCGCGCTTTTTGGCTAGATTCACAGTAGTCGACAGCATACGAGACGCGTTCGAGCCCGGCTTTGAGATTTCTCCCCATTCCTCAGGTGTCAGTCTTCTCAGAAGTTCAGTGAGCACGATCTGCGTACAGTCGTCATGATCATGGTTGCGGAGTCCTGAACGGAGCCAGTGGCCTTTGCAGTGCTGCTGCACAAAGGAAATGGCTTCATGGGAAATCGGGGCGGCTTCGGGGGAGTGGCGCATACTCGGACAATACAAAGTTCATTCGACCATGCAAGAATTGCAGATAGTCATCGTCATTTTTATACAACTGTGAGCCAAGAGCAGAGTTTATAGTTGTCCGTAGTGTTCGCGTGCGCTCTGGAGCAGGGGATCGAGCCTGAGCGCTTCGTCGAGTGCCTGCCGTGCTTCCTGTGTGCGGTCGAGTTCGATCAGTGACCAGCCCAGCAGATCGTGAGCTCTTGCCTCTTGGTTCCAGCGGGAGACCGCTTTTTGCGCTGCAGTGAGCGCTTCTTCGTTCCGTTCCAGGCCGATGAGCAGTGTCACCAACTGGCTTGCCACCTCTACATCGGCATCCGGGAGTTCCATGAGCGCTTGCAGCTGACGGATCGCAAGGTCGCTATCACCGAGCTCCGCTGCGGCGCGTGCCAGGTAACGGCGAACTTCTTTTTCCGGTGTGAAGCCGTTTTCCAGTGCGTAGCTGAAGAACTGCGCTGACTGCTTCCAATCTTTCAGTTCCAGTGCGGCACGCCCCAGGAAGTACTGGATTTCAGGCTTTTCCGGGTCGATCTCGTACGCGTTCATGAACGAGGCAAACGCCTGTTGGGGGCGCTCGGTCGTCAGTTCGCAGTACCCTTGCACCATCCATGCGTCGCGGTATTCAGGCTCCTCCTGCAGCACCTGGGAGAGGAGGGGGAGTGCGAGCTCACATTCCTGTGTCTGGGCCAGCGCGCGGGCAAGGAGCGTTGTGAGGTGAATGGGCCTGCTGTCCGGGAACAGACCGAATTCCTCGTACGCTTCCTCCAGTGTGCGTGCGTAGGCGCGGAGCGTCGGATCCCAGCCGGCAATCACCGTCTGCAGCTCTGCCTTCGCGGTTTCGTGTTCAGTCTGGATGATCGCCACGAGCGCGAGCCCGTAGTGCTTCTGCGGTGATTCCGGGGCTTCGCCGAGCCACGTTTTTGCCTGTTCCAGTTCACCGGTGCGCAGCGCCACGATCACTTCCAGGAGGAGCAGATCCTCCTGGCGTACACCTGCGGACTTCAACCGTTCAATCGTCTGCTTTGCGCCTTCAATATTCCTGCGCTGGAGTTGTGCCTGGGCGAGCTTACGGAGTGCCGGCACCCCGCCGCCGTTCTCCACCGATTTTCTGTACTCGTCCTCGGCCTGAGCCCAGTTTCCCTGCGCGGCGAGCAGGTCACCCTGGCGGAGGTGGAGGAGGACCCGGTCACCGGTATCGGCAGGTTCGGTTTCATGAAAGACGTTGTCAGTCTGTGTCGAAGAGTTTGATGTCCCCGGTACACGCAGCTGTGCGCGCAATTGATCCTGTGACTGCGAAATCTGCCACCAGACCACGCCAAGCACGGAGCAGGTGACCGTGAGTGCGGCCACGACGGGCACGACGATGCGGAGCGTGGACTTCTTCATCGGGATCACTATAGAGGGCTTCATTAAGGCAGTCACTTTTGTTGTTTGTACTTTCTTTGTCTGCCCCTCTTATTCCCCCAGAGCGGGTCTCCGACCCGCGGGGCATCAATTGTTCTTCTTTCTTTGTCTGCCGGACAAAGAAAGAAGCAAAGAAAACCCACCGCGCACCAAAGCCCCTCCGCACCGGTGCCGTGTCTCCTCAAGATCGCCTACAGGGATTCGGCGATCTTTCGTCGACAGCACACACTGCGGTGTGTGCGGCACCTACCCCTACACCCCCCGTGGTGCGCGGAACCGCCCGCTTCGCAGGAACAAGCAGTACTGCATGCTAAAACAGGGTCCAGATTCAGATAATTTCTCCTCAATTACACGGTAGGACTGAGCTCACCATCATCATCCCGCTTCGAGCGCGAGGACTTGCCCGTCACTTTCTCTTTGGCGGCGGCATCGGTGATGGATTTGGGGATGACGGCTTCCACCGTGCCCCACTCGGCATCGATGCCCTGCGGGAGGAGGATCGTCACCTGGTCACCGACCTCCGCGCGGTAGAACGTCACGGAAGCGAGGAGCACGCGGTACGGTTTGCCTTCCGCAAGCACCTTGTACTGGCCGTCTTCCTGGATGAGGACGCCGAGCACGGTGCGGCGCGTGACCGGGGCGATCTGCTTGTAGATGAATTTGCCTTCGTCGCTGATCGTGAGCTTCATACCGTCGCCTTCCACCAGCTTGCTTTTGGAAGCGTAGTTGGCGGGTACCGGGTACGTCTGACCGGTGGAATCGACCATGTTCTGACCGTCGAACACGCCCTCCACGATGCGTCCGGAGACCGGAGCACTGCCCATGGATGTGGCGCGTGCCACATGACGCTCGCGCGTGGAATCGCTCACTCCCGTCATGTCGCGCAAGAGCGCGTGCGCGGTCTTGAGCGAAGACGTGGCAGTATCGATGAGCTGCTGGATCTGGATGAGCTTGTCGTCGGACATGGGAGAGTGGGGATACGTGTCCTCAGAGCTCTCTTGTGTCTACGTTCAGCACGGTGGCCGTGAGTCGTTGGCGGAGAGCGATGTCTGTGAGGAGACCGGCCTGAGCGCCGATACACCCGAGAACACTTGTAGATTGTATTGTACCCGCTCTGAGCATTTCCGGCAAGGAAAAGCCCTGCATCTTTGCCCAGGTGACGCCGGTTCCAAAGGCATCGCCGGCTCCCGTGCTATCGATCACGTCTGTCGGCAGTGCCGGGCAGGCGGCCCAGGTCTTACCATCGCATGCGGTGGAGCCGTTCTTGCCGTCCGTCACAAAGACCGTCTGCACGCCGACGCTCAGGAGCGCTTTGATCGCGGCTTCGGTGTCCTTTGTTCCGGTAAATGCGAGCGCCTCCTCTTTGTTGAGGAAGAGAAGAGAGGTCTTCTGCAGGAGTGCCAGGTTCTCGGGTTCCCGCATGCCCTTTTTGATCTGCATACCGCCGGGGTTCCAGCTGAGGCCGATTGCAGGCTTTTCCGTGAGCACTTCCAGGATGTCATCCATGATGATCATGGCCTGCTCGTGGAGGTGGTTCAAAAAGATCCAGTCCACGGAGCGTGCATGCTCTTTATCGAACGTCGCGTCGTGCAGGTGCGCGTTGGCTCCCGGTTCATAGAGGATGACGCGCTCGCCGGAGCCGGAGCGCAGGATCAACGAAAAACTCGACGTCTCTTTCTCGACGACCGTCGCGCAGCACGTCTCCACTCCTTCCTTCTTGAGAGTCTGAAGGAGACGTTCGCCCCACTGATCGGAACCGACGACACCGCAGAAGGCGGCATCACAGCCGAGACGTGCGAGTGCGACCGAGGTATTGGCGGCACCGCCGCCGGACGTTTCCGTCACGTCATCCACACGGATCTTCTGACCAAGCGGGAGCACTACCGATTCCTTCCCATCATGCATCTGTACCATATTGTTTGTTAAACTCACAAACAAATCTTCCGTTGCGCCGCCGATGGAGAGCGTGCGTGGACGGGGAGAGGTAGTCATGCGTCAGAGCGAACGATACAGGGCGTCGACGGAAGTGAGAAATGCTTCCGCATTCTTCACGGCGCGACGGCGGCGGGAGTAGAGGATGATCGTTGCGGCACCGCCGAGCACAGTCAGAGCGATCATGGAGGCGGGCAGACCCGAGCCGGTGGTGGAGCCGGCACCGGAGTGCAGGCCGTTATCGGGTGGCGTGGAGTTATCGTACGGCAGACGCTCGGACGGAGCCGGGTGGAGATAGTCCACCTCGTTCGGCGTCACGGTTGCCGTGGCGGCCATATCGGTGAGTGCCTCACCGGACGTATCAATCGGTGTCAGACGGAACGTGTAAGGAATGCCAGGGATGAGATCGCTCACGATCATGGTGCGCACGGTCTCTTTTACCTCGCGCCGCTCGGTGAGATCGTTTTCGGCGATGCCGTATTCCAGGCGGAAGCTCTGGAGCGAGAGCGACTCGGCAGGGAACTGCCATGTGAGCTGTGCGGAACCCGGGAGCGGGTTTGCCTTCAGGGACACGCCGAGGGGAGCTGCGGAGATCACCTGGCTTTTTGCGCTCTCACGGTCGTCCGCACGTGCCGCAACCGTGAAGTAGTAGAGCGTGCCGGCCTCGAGGCCCATCACGGATGCGCCTTCGGAGACCTTGCCGGTATCGAGTGTGAAATCGAACTTCTGGGCGGACGTACCCACATACACCGTATACGAGGTGATGCGGTCGTCATCGAGCGGTTCCCAGAGGAGATCGATGCCGCCGATGCGCGGCTCTGCGGTGAGGCCGCGGATGAGCGGGAGCTCGCGTGCCTGCACGGTGAAGGGGATCTGCTGTGCGGAGGAGTTGCCCGCGTTATCCATCACGGCGATGGAACCCACGTACGTGCCGGCGCGCGGAGCGCGGAACAGGACCGTGTAGGTGCCGGCTGCGGTGGGATCGGGCGTGAGGGCCAGCTGCAGAGAATCGAGTGCGAGGTTCACGAGGAGATCGGATTCCTCGCTCTTCACCGTGAGCGTGACGTCATCACCTTCCAGAGCGCTTGCAGGCGAGAAGCTAGCCGTAAAGGCCGCGGCTGTGGTATCCGGAGGGGCCTCGCCGAGGGTGAGGTGCAGCTCGCCCATGTGGCGCTGCTTGGGGTCTTCGGAATCATCCACTACCTTGAGGGTGTGTGCGGTAGCGGAGACATCGAGCTCGACCGGGATCGCAAAGAGTCCGTTCTCATCGGTTTCGCCCGTCACCTGTGCGACACCGCCCGTGACAATGAGGTTACGAAGAGCCGGTCCCTTGCCACGGATTTCGAGGAGAGGGTTTGTCACCGTCGCACCCTCGGTGGGGGACGTGAACTGGATCATGCGGTCCGGGGAAATCTCTTCGCCGAGCACTGTCACCAGCAGTTCACCGCGGATCACCTGGCCGGGGACGGAGGTGGAATCCTCCGCCACGAGCAGGTGCTCGCCGGCGGTGGAGAAGCTCGTGGAGAGCGACATCACTTTGAGTCCGAGGTTGCGGGGGATAAAACTCACACGGCCCTGACCGTCTTCGGTGAGGCCCGGAAGCACGGCATCCGGGTCATCGGGCGTGCTCATCTGCACGGTGCCCACGTAATCCTGCGCAGTCTTGCCATCGGTGCCGACGGCACGGAGCGTGACGGTGAACGACTGTCCTGCACGCGGCTGCTTGGGGCTGATGCTGATTTCAAACGAATCGAGCGAAGCCGCCGGCGCAGCGGTCTGCGTCACCTGGGCGGCGTAGGGGTTACCCCACGGCATGGTGGGGTACATCGGGTAGTAGGGCATGGGGGAGAACCACGGGTCGGTGCCCTGGCCGTAGTAGCGGCTGAGGTCACCGTTGAATCCCGTGGAAGGAGCTGCAGCCTGTGCAGTGACGAACTCCAGTTCGATGCGGGCATCGAGGGTCGTCGAACTCAGGAGATCGAGCGCGCGCAGGAACACGGTGCCGGCCTTGGAACTCGTCACCGAGAAGCGTTGGGAGCCGTTACTGTCCGTTGCGGTATCGATTGCCGTGATCCGGTCCTCGAGGCGGCTGCCCACCAGTTCCACCGGGCGGTCGGGGAGCACGTTGCCGTACTGGTCCCGGAGCGTCACGGTCACGGTCACGGCACTCTTGGCATCGGCGGCAACCGAGAGTCGGTCTGCTTCCATCTGGGACACCTGCGGGTCCACGGCATCGGCAAGCACACGGAACGATGTTTCGCCCGTGATGCGCTTTGCGCCCTGCATGACATACGCACGGTAGTCGCCGGCTTCCTGCAGCAGATCACCCGGAATGGAGCTCTTGAGCGTGCCCGCGGCGACATTGTTCACATCAACGGCACCCACTTCCCCGGAGGGAAGGAGCACCTGGAGCGTGAGATCACCGGCCGGCGCTTCGGTGAGGGTCGCCTGCGCATCGAGACCCGCAATCGTCCCCCCCACACTGAGGGCAGGGAGTGCCTGCGCCACAGACGGGAGCAGGAGGGAGAGGGCCACAGCGATCCGCAAGGACTTGTGCATAAATCCAAGTATTGTAGCACTTTTTGGCTTCGGGCTCAATCAGATGATGTATGTAGGGCCCTCATTTACCCTCTTGTCGAGTGGTTTCCCGTTTTTGGGCTCCCACAGCGGAATTCCGGGGGCGTATCATAGCCGCCATGATGCGTCGTCTCGTCGCCATGGCTCTTCCCCTGCTCCTGCTCGTTGCGTGCGGCGGATCGGGCGAAACGGCAACGGTGGAGTGCCGGGAACAGTACTGGGACGGATCAGTGGGGTTGTGTCTCCCTACCGGCTGGAACGTGGTTGACCGTGAGACGCTCGCCGACCGCGGTGTCCCCGATGAAGTGATCGTTGCATTCCAGACCGTGACGGCCGCTGCGGGGCAATTCCCCACGATCACGGTGACGCGCGAGAGCCTCACGGAGCCGCTTGATTCCGAGGATTACAGCGCCGCGAGCATCAAATCGGTGTCCACACTGCCCGGCTACTCGCTGGTTGATACGCAGAACGTCACGGTGAACGGCAAGACGGTGGGGATGCATATCTTTACCGCGCAGCCGCTCAATGATGAACCGGCCCGCCGTTTCTATCAGATCAGTGCGGTGGACGGGGGAGCAGGCTACACCGTCACGGGGCTTGCCCCGGTGTCGGCAACCTCCACGCTCGACAGCGAGATCAAGCTGATCCTCGATTCGCTGACATTCGATGAACCGGCAGAGGCCGAAGCGGCGTCGTAACTACCTCTTCTACAATAATTTAGAAGTGGTTGTCGGGGTTTTCGTTAATGGTGAATTGCAGCCGCTGACGGAAACCGCCCGTGAGCGGCTCATCGTCAGTCAGAATCACAGCGTCCCGATCGATTTGTTCAAGCTGTTCAGGATCACCGGTCAGTGTGATGGTCACCGAATCACCCTGCAAAATTGGCAGTTTGATGATCGCGAAAGGACTCCGTAGTGATACAACAGCTCCGCGGACATCAGAGATGGTCGATGTAATATTTTTCGTGGCAAGAAATGTGCCAAGATAACAAAGCGCGGTCATCGGTCTGACATGCAGACCTTTCGGATCCGTGACTTCAATCACGTACTGCTTTGTGGCTTCGGGCGCGTTTTCCATAGTTGTCGATTCTATCCGTTATTTGCCTGTTTGATAAGGGCGCAGGATCGCTTTTCATCAGGGCATCTTCTTTGTATGCTCTCCGCGCGTTCTTTTGGTGCCGTAGCCAAGCAGTAAGGCAGGGGACTGCAAATCCCCCATGCGCGAGTGCGATCCTCGCCGGCACCTCCATTCGACTCGGCCGCTGCTGCGGCCTCGCTCATGGTCTCGCGCCTTCGGCACTCGGCCACGATTTTTTGTGATGGGCCGAGTCGAATGACTCTGAGCGAAGCCGGGTATTCTCTCTTCCTCCGACTTATTACCTCTTGAGAGGTATCCGCTCAATACTGAAGAGTTCTAGCAATGCTCGCGGAGGGATTTCTGCAACAATCTTATCGTCATAGCAGTCAGTAATTTTCAGTGGACTATCGCTTGTGTTGCGAACACCTATAACAATCTTCTCAGGAGTGCCTTCTTTTTCAATGCGATAGTGCTCAGTTTCCATGGAACGATCATAAGACTTTGGCCTTTCCAGTCAATTAACGATGGATAATTGCTTTTTTATGGATTTGCTAAAATACAGTAAATGTGTTATCATAATAAAGTTCGTTTCTCCCATACACACATGCATACCCGCGAAGTCACCATCTCCGTCTGTGCCGCCATCCTTGGCGTCATCGTCGGTTCCGCCGCGCTCAACTACGGCACTGTCGCCGTGGACGCCGCTGTTATCCCCATCCGGACCATTGAGCCGGGTAAGGAGGCCCGCGCGCGACACGTCAAAGGCGTGCCCTCGGAGCAAATCAACCCCGTGCGCACCCCGGCAATGCTTGCCCCGAAGAAGGACGAGGGTCCGGTGACCGCCTGTCAGGGTGTACGTGCCGCGCTCAAGGATGTTGCCGCCGCCGAGGCCGCCGCAATCCCGAACAACATCGAGAACACGGAGCTGATCGCCAGCCTCGCCAAGGCCCGCGCGGACATTGAAACCAAGTACTGTGCCGCCGAGGATGCTGCAGCCGCTGCCGAGATGTCTTCCTCCTCTGTCTCCTCCACGAAGACAATCAATGTCGATACCTCCGCCTGCAAGAAATACCCGGAGGGAACAATGCGTTACAACTTCTGTCTCATCCGCCTTCAGGGCCGGGTGAACTGATCGCACGCTGCATCATCAATCAAGGACATCTCCGGGTGTCCTTTTTTGGATGAAAATTTGTACATTTGTCTTGCGCACAATTCCGGTTCTGGTAGACTCCGCGAAATACCTGCATATGACTGCCCAAAAAGCCCAGTCACCGGCTTCGCGTAACCCGAAGGACTACGTGATCGCCACGATGGGCAGCCATTCGGCGCTGCAGATCCTGAAGGGCGCACGTGACGAAGGCATGCGGAACCTCGTGATCTGCAAGAAAGGGAAGGAGCGTCCGTACAAGAGCTACGGCGTGGCCGATGAATACATCTACGTGGACGACTGGAAAAACTGGAATGCGGAGATCGAACAGGAGCTCATCAAACGCAATGCCATCGTGATTCCGCACGGCTCGTTTGTGTCATACCTTGGCCATGACCGCGTGCGTTCCATGAAGCCGATGTACTACGGCACCAAGGAGATCCTGGAGTGGGAATCGGATCGCAATATGGAGCGGGTGTGGCTGGAGAAAGCCGGCTTGTTACTGCCGAAAGTACTCAAGAGCCCGGAGGACATCGACCGTCCGGTGATCGTCAAATTCCACGGGGCCGGCGGCGGATTCGGCTACTTCATCGCCAACTCTCCCGAGCAGTTCCACGAGGTGAAGAACCGCAAGTACCCCGACGACAACGACTTCGTGATCCAGGAGTACATCGTTGGGGTGCCGATCTACGTGCACTACTTCTACTCGCCGGTCACGGGGGAGCTCGAAATCATGGGCATGGACAAGCGCTACGAGAGCAATGCCGACTCCATCGGCCGCATCCGCGCCGCGGACCAGCTGGCCGCCAACATCTACACGAGTTACACGATCGTGGGGAACCTGCCCATCGTCATCCGCGAATCGATGCTCCCGGACCTCTTCGAGATGGGCGATCGCGTGGTGCAGGAAAGCCAGAAGCTGGGTGCGGGCAAAGGACTCTTCGGGCCGTTCTGCCTGGAGACCATCGTCACCCGCAAGCTCCAGGTGTACGTGTTTGAAATCTCGGCACGTATCGTGGCCGGCACCAACCCGTTCATCGAAGGGTCACCGTACACGGCGCTCAAATACGATGTGCCGATGAGCACGGGCCGCAGGATCGCCAGGGATATCAAGCAGGCGATTGAAGAAGGGAAGCTGGCGGAAATACTCGGTTAACCGTATATCGTATTTGATATCTGGTATTTCGCATTTTTCGGACCCATATACCGAATACGAAATACGATATACCCTTTCACTACCTCCTTATCGACCAATGAACATCAGTTCTCTCCTGACCGGCTACGACCTCAAGAAGATTTCCGTCGCGGTCCTGGGGGGACATAGCGCGCTCGATGTCTGCCATGGAGGCCGCCAGAACAGGTTCAAGACGCTCGCAGTGGTCCAGAAAGGCCGGAGCAAGACGTACACCAAGTACTACAAATCGCGCGGAGACCTGGGCTGTGTGGATGAAACGCTCGAGGTGAACGCCTTCCAGGATGTCCTTGAAAAAAAGGCCCAGGAGTGGCTCCGGGAGCGCAACGCGATCTTCGTGCATAACCGGTACTTCTGGGTGTACTTCGATGATTTCTCCAAAGTGGAGAAGGAGTTCCATGTTCCGATCTTCGGCTCACGGTCGCTCCTGAAGCTGGAGGAGCGCGATCAGCCGTACAACCAGTATCACCTGCTCAAGGACGCCGGTATCCGCACCCCCAAGTTCTTTAAAACCCCTCAAGAGATCGATCGCCCGGTGCTCGTGAAGGCCAGTGAGGCCACCCGCGACTACGAGCGAGCGTTCTTTGTGGTCACGAGCGCCGCCGAGTACGAGAAAACCGGGAGCGAGCTCGAGAAGGCCGGCAAGGTCGGCAAAAACTGGAGAGAAGCCGTCATCGAAGAGTTCATCGTGGGTGCACCCGTGAATTTCAACTTCTTCTACTCACCACTGAGCGGAGAGCTCGAGTTACTCGGGACAGACACACGCCGCCAGACGAACCTGGACGGCTTCCTCCGGATGACTGCGCCGCAGCAGATCGAGGCCCTGAAATATGTGCCGCTCAAGATGATCGAGACAGGGCACATTGCGTGCACAGTCAAAGAATCCATCCTGGAAAAAGCCTTTGATCTCGGGGAAAAGTTCGTTGCCGCCTGCAAGAAACTGCCCAAAGACCTGGACCCGGACAAGAAGGGCATCATCGGGCCGTTTGCACTGCAGGGAGCGGTGGTTGCCGAAGACGGCAAAGAGGACATCGTCATCTTCGATGTCAGCTTCCGCGTGCCGGGTTCCCCGGGCATTGCGGCTACGCCCTACGCCTCGTACCTGTACGGACACACCATGAGCATGGGCGAACGCATCGGCCATGAACTGCGCAGGGCGGTGGATACCAATACACTGGCAGATCTTCTCACGTGATCACCGTCCGAGTGTTTTAAGATCGCCCACAAGCGTCGCATATTGGTCGGCGGGCATCGTGCCTGCATCTTTTCCCAGCTTTTCATCGGCAATTTTTGCAAAGTTATCGGCATATTCCTGGAGATACGCAATATCCAATCCGGCCTTCAGGCGCAGGCGGTACACTGATCGGTATAATTCAACTTTCTTCGACCAGAACTCTTCCGTACGCTCTCGACCGAACACTTCGGTGAGGAGAGCAATGACTTTCATATGACTCAAGCCGGTGAACTCGATGAACGTTCGTTCGCCCTTTTCCGGTGTTCCGCCTCTCATTGCTGTGAACTTATGTTCCACTCGGCAATACTATATAGAATTGTACATAGAGCAACATTTCTGGTCTCAAATTGAAATTGGTAAAAAATTGACAAAATTCACTTTATATATAAAGTACACTTACTATGACATTTGAAAATGTTTCAAACCAGGAAACGGCATCTCCGATCGAATACGCAGATACGAATACTCCCATCATCGATGGATGCTTAAGGAGACTGGAATATGCTCAAAGTCTGCCTGAAGGCTCTCTTATTAAGGAGTATTCGATCATCCGACTTTTGCAGGAGCTCAAGCAGTGCTTGGGAGATATTCTCGAAGAGGCAATCCGTACCAATGAAACAATGCGCGCAAAAAGGACTGGAGGTATTTCTTTGGATATCGCGATTGCCGTGAACAAGCAGTTTGAGACTGCGGCTAGCCCTCTTGATGCCATTTCCCACGTTCTGAACTTCCGTGACGCCGTTGCCGCGAGCAGGCGTCCGGGTGTCGAGGAAGAACAAGAGCGCGTCACCGAAAGGATGAGAGGTGTAGTTACATCGGTCGATCCTGAGCAAATAAAGCGCATGACGCGCAGCTCCGGCAGGGACACAGGGCCGCGCGGCAAGATAGCGGTGGCACGTATCTGATAGGCAGAGGCGGTTAATAGTGTTTGTTCTTGGTGGAGCTGAGGGGACTCAAACCCCTAACCCCCTGCTTGCAAAGCAGGTGCTCTATCAATTGAGCTACAGCCCCAAGTGCCGGAGAAGTCTACTGAAAGAGTTCAGGAAAAACCAGACCGTTACCGCACCTGCTGCGCAATCACGGTTCCCACCCATTCTCCCAGCAGATCGTAGCCATAGGGCGTCAGGTGGCAGCAGTTATCGATGTACGTGGTGCGCTCCGTCTTCTCAAAAATCCTGGAGAGATCGGTGAACCGGACGCCCGCGTTCTGGAGGCGCGTTCCGGCTTCGCGCAGCTGCGGGTAGCCGCTCTCCACCCACGGCTTAAAGGGGCTTTGTTCATTGAGGGCCGTTGCCGCCTCCTCCGGGGTCATGGGCTTAGAGCTCCCGTACTGGTTCGGTTGCAGGAAATGGAAGTAGGGAATTTTTTTCGCAGTCGCCACCTCGTGCATCTGCAGCGAACTGCGTTCCCAGCTCTCCACCACCTCGCGCAGCACCTGGTCATCGGACTCATGCGTATCTGGACCGAGTGCGAGGGTTTTGGTCGCATCATCCGCTTTGCCGAGCGTGAGTGCCGATTCCGCACCGGAGAGGGAAGACATCAGCACGCGGTCACCGGCGAGCCAGACCACGTTTGCAGTCACCGTGGAATTCCCGAGGATCCCCTGGAATGCGGACGCCCAGGTTTTCCGCAGGTCTTTGAGGTTCGCGGTCTTGCCGATCAATTTGATCTCCTGTGTGTCAGGCAGGCTCCCGGCCAGTGCCGCCCAGCTGCTCGGGTAAAACGGCGAGACGTTCTTCGGTCCGTTCAGTGCCGTTGAAAGTGCTACTTCGTTAAAGCCGTCAATGTTGATGAGCAGATCGAAGTACGCGCCGAGCGAGAGGAAGTAGTTGAGGGCCATCAGCTGCTGCGGCTGCTTGTAGCCGGCAAACGTGATGGGGACGATCTCGAGCGTTTTCCCCGCAAAGCGCGGGTTCTCCTGCAATGCCTGCTCCAGGAGGTTTACACCCTGCGCGGAGAACTGCTCGGCGACCGAGCCTCCCAGAACTCCTACGACGACTTTGCCCGGGATCGGAGCGGTGATGATCGGCTTCGTTCCGTAGAAGATGCCGTGGCCGTCCGTTACCCACTTGTCTCCGGGGGACTGGATGTACCCCAGGTACGGGTGCACGACGAGTGAGGTATCACCGGTTTCAGGTTGGGGGAGTGCCTGCAGACCTGTGTCACTGACATCACCGAGGATCTGTGCGCGTTCCGTTTTCGCCTTCCTGAAGCTGAAGAGTTGTCCGTCGATGACGCTGTACACGACCATACCGCTGCCTTCAATCACCAGCAGCGCCACGAGCACCATCACCCCCCAGAACGTGCTGTGACGCCCGGTGGAGAGTGTCTGCGGGGTCTTTTTCACCTGCGCTGTCACCGTCTCGGTCACACTCGTCTTCGGTGTTTCCACTGCGACCGCCGTCTTGGGCTTCTGCGCTGCAGGCTGCTCAGGCTTCTTCTCCTGTTTTACGGGTTTCTGTGGTTCTGCATTCTTCGATACAAACGAAAATCCCTCGTCGCCATCGGGTTGAATGGCATCGAAGACCTGCGGGGGGCGTCCGTGATGGGAGCTCACGGTACGCAAGGATACCATCTGCGCATCCCGAACAGGAAATTCCGCGGGCAAGCCCGCCTTCGAAAGCCGGGCAAGCTGAACCCTACGGTCCGTGCGGAACCACAGGGCTCAGTTCGAGAGAATGCTTCCGCGGACCGTCCCAGAGACAGCGTCCGTGGAAAAAATGTGATCGGAGTTTCGTCCTCATCAAAGCCCGAATCAATTGTCAGTCATCACGATTGGTTCGCAGTGTTTAAAGCTGGAACTGTTCGCTGCCACCCGGTTTGAGCCCCGGGATGTTGTTGCGGATCGGTCCAAACAGCACGTCGGTGGTGCCTGTGAGTTCGGCCAGACTCCAGAAGAAGATGAACACGGCGATGTAGACGACGAGAAAATACACACCGCCGATTTTCCGCATCCAGTCCGCCTCGCCGATCATGTCGCCGATCACCTCGCGTTTATAGATGAGACCGACGGAGGCAGCGATGCCGAGGAGCGGGAGGATCCAGCCCATAGTCAGGCGATGGCGGCATCGATGAGGCGTTGCATATCTTCCTTGGAGCGTGCGCCGATGATGGGTTTGCCGCTGCCCATGCCGTCTTTAAATACGATGAACGTGGGCAGGCTCATCACGCCGAACTGGTTTGCAGAGTCGCTGTTCTCGTCCACGTTGATCTTCACGAATTTCACCCTGTCGCCGTAGTGCGTCTCGAGCTCCTCGAACACGGGGATCATCGCCCTGCACGGACCGCACCACGGAGCCCAGAAATCGACAACCGTGGGCATGGTCGCGGAAAGGACTTCGCTCTGGAATTCGGCATCGGTGATCGCTTTCGGCATGGTCAGGGAGGAGGGAACAGGGGATTCAGTCTAGCCGGATTCCTTGTCGCGGTCACTCAGGAAGTCGGGAGAATCCATTGCACGATGAACGGGATCGCGATGTAGAGAACGACGAGCACGGCATTGGTGATCAGAACGGGTTTCCAGCGGATGCTCTTGAGGCTCTTCATCACGATCCATGTCACGAGTCCGAAGATCACTGCGTTACAGAGGACGATGAGCGGCAGCAGCCACAACCCGGACATGGGGAAGAGCAGGCTCAGGGGGAAGGCCGTGGGCATGTTGAAGACGAGGGTCGCAATGCCGCAGAGCCCCTGCTGACCGTTCCAGAAGCAGCCGGAGAGGAGTTCCGGGAGCATCGAGAGCACGCCGTAGAGCATGCCGATGCCGGCACCGACGAACGCAGCCTGACGGTGGGAGAGGTAGGAGAGTGACATGCGGATGAGGGGGAAGTCGGACCTCAATCGGGCACGATACTCCTTTCCCCGCTGTTCGTCAGTCTTCTCTTCCGCGCGCGAGGATATCCTTGGTGATCTTCTTTCCGATCTCCACCGCCGGCTGGCCGTACGGATCGATGCGGTAGAGCTTCCCGAGGAACACCACCTCCGCCATGAAGAGGAAGAAGAGCTGGCCCAGGTGGCTGCTATCGAGACGCGTGAGGGTGATGGTCACGTGCGGGCGCTTGACGGAGGTCAGTGCGCGGCTCGTGCCCTCGTAGCAGGCATCGAGCAGCTGGCCGAAGGTCTTGCCGCCCAGGTACTTGAATGCACCGCCGATCTCCTCGGGTACATGCACACGCGGTTTTTCCAGATCGCGGATGAACACATGCCAGCACTTGCGGGGGCCAGCCATCCACTGCTGCAGCAGCGAGTGCTGGTCCTGGGAACCGATGGCGGCAACCGGAAAGGGGTTCGGGGTTTCGGTCTTCCCGAGACTCTCGGCAATGAGCTGCTGATCCCACCTCGCAACCGATTCCAGCTTCTGCGCGTAGGGCATGATCACGCGCAGCGGATAATTCTTCTTGGTGTCCAAGATGTACTGCACGGAAGCGAGGAGAGTCGCGGGGTTATCTTCCAGTGTGGTGTTCTGGCAGAGGGTATCCATCTCCTTGGCGCCGCGCAGAAAGGCATTCACATCTCCGCCCAGCAGTGCCATCGGCAGGAGGCCGATAGGCGTGAAGATGGAGTACCGGCCGCCGACATCGGAGGGCAGCGGGAGCATCGGGATGCCATTTTCGATACAGAACGCACGGAGGTGCCCTTTCTCCGGATCGGTGATCGCGATCACGCGCTCCTCGGGTTTGCTCTTCTTGGCTTCGCAGAGCTTTGCCCAGCACAGGGCAAACACGCTCATCGGCTCGAGCGTGTCCCCCGATTTGCTGGCCACAACGATGAGGGTGCTGCGCCAGTCGATCGTCTGCAATGCCAGTGAAAGGATCGCCGGGTCGAGAGTATCGAGGAGGATGAATTCGAGCGTCTCCGGTCCTTCGAATGCTTCCTGGATCACACGGGGGCCGAGGCCCGAGCCGCCGATGCCGATCCACACCACCGTGCGGATGCCGGAGGACTTCGCAAGTAAGGCCATCTCCTTCACGCGGTCTGCAGCTTTGCGGTCGTAGGGGTTCATGGCCCAGCCGTGCTGCTGGTCTCGTCGCTCTGAGAGCCAGTCCTCCACGTAGCGCTTGACGGTGCTCCTGAGAGCCGTGAATTCCTGGTCCGGCACGCCCATGGAATTGGTGATGGATTTGGCCAGTGCGGCGGAAACATCGAGATGGAGCATGAGGGGGCTGGGGACTGGGACTGGGGGATGAGGGACTGGGCACTGGGGACCCGAAAATCACAGGGAACGCAAGGCCGCGGCAACACGTTCTTCGGTGCTCTTGAGGTCGCGGGGGAGTTCCTTGAGCGCGTGAACGGCGGTCTGCGAGTCGTAGCCGAGAGCCGTGAGCGCGGCAATGGCATCCTGATCAAAGTCTCCGCGGCCGCCGGTCTCGCCCGGCGCATCAAACAGGTGCAGCTTTTTCTCTGCGAGGCTGCGGAGTTCCACGAGGAGTTTTTCGCCCGTCTTTTTCCCCACACCCTTGATGCTGGTGAGGAGCCTGGGGTCGTTTTTCTCCGCGGCCTGCAGCAGGAAACCGCGCGGCACGTTGCTCAGTTCCAGTGCCATCTTGGGGCCGACGCCATCGAGCTTCAGGAATTCTTCGAACAAGGTGCGTCCGGCCCGGTCGAGGAAGCCAAAAAGATCGAACCGGTCCTCGCGGATGTAGCTCGAGATCCAGAGCATCTTGGTCTGGCCCTCTTCCAGCTTTTCCCAGACGTCGAGCGGCACAGAGACGCGGTACCCCACGCCCGCAACGTCGACGGTGACGTCACCGGGGTCCAGCCTGTGAATGGCTCCGCGGAGGTGGGCGATCATAGGAGGTCACTGTATCAGGAGGACGGGGCGAGCTGAAGCAAGTTCGTTTCACGAACTCTGGCTGCGGGTTACGGGCGGTGAGCGGCGAGGATCCCTCGTTTCCCGCAGCCCGCAGCCCATAACTCGTAACTCTCCCTGAAGGAGTCCACTTCTCGAAATGCCTGTTTTCTGCTATAATTTCCCGAAACATGCACATCAAGAATCGCCTCACCGTCCTGCTTGTCACAAGCATTCTCATCGTGCCGCTCGGTACGTCGGTGCTCTTGCTCGGCAACCTCCGTGATATCGCCAAAGACCGTCTGAAGGTGGCGGTGGACACGGCCGAAGACAGCTACCGCAGGGCAGTGAATATTTCGGTCAACGAGTACCAGAACCGCCAGGCCGCCGACCGAGCCAAGGAGAAAATGATGGAACTGGGCGCGCGCAAGCTTGAGGCACGTCGTCAGATTGTCTCGCTCCGTCAGAAGCTTGCCGAGACCGCGCGCGAGTCATTCGCGCTTTCCGCAAGCGAAGAGAAGGCGGAGGAGTCGCTGCGCAGATCGCGCGATGAGCTCGGGACATTCGTCCGCGAAGCCTATTTGAACAAGCTCGATGTCCACGAGGGCATCAAAGGCACGTTCTTCCGTCGCCTTTCCGGGGAGCGCCCCGGTGATGACGTGGCTGAAGCCTTCGGGGAGAGCGCCATTGCCCACGCACGCGCGGAGCTGATCGATACCATGCTCCAGTCCACCGAGACGCTCTCACTCGCGCAGTCACGTCTGCATGCCGCCGCCGGTGACGTGGGGGTGGAGATCACGCGTCTTGAGAGGGAATGGGACAAACTCACGAGCGAGTACCGCAAGGCCCAGCGCGAGTACGACAAGGCCGAGGCCAGCCTGCAGCTCAATGAAGATCAGCTGGCCGAAATCCGCGCTATCACCGGGGAGGTCGAATCGGAAGTGCTCCGGATGCAGAGCGAGCTCGCGCGCATCGATACGCGGCTGCGCACCCAGGCCGAGCGCAAATTGATCCAGATGGGCCTGCGTGAAGACCGCCCGGACCGCTACACCCAGCCTGACGGGGAGAAACCGATCTTCTTCTGGCCGGCATCGGGTACCGTCTCCGCCGGCTTCCTGCAGGAATCGTATCTGCGGTTCTTCGGTGTTCCGCACAAGGGTATCGATATCGTGGTGCCGCAGGGTACCGATGTCCGCTCCGCAGCCGACGGCATCGTCTACCTCGTCCGCGACGGCGGCGCGCGCGGCTACAGTTACATCCTCATCGGTCACCGCAGCGGCTACGCCACGCTCTACGGCCACCTCTCCTCGTTCTCGGTGCAGCCGGGTGACGAGATCATGCGCGGGCACGTCATCGGCAAGAGCGGCGGCACGCCGGGCACCCGCGGGGCCGGCCCCATGACCACGGCCGCGCACCTGCACTTTGAACTGATGCAGAACGGGGTGCATGTGGATCCGAAGACGGTGCTGCCGTGACCGCCTAGGTTTCACATCCCCCCGATCACCACCACAAACTCACCTTTTTTGGTGATGCCTTTCGCAACGTCGTTCAGATCTTTGACGGTGGTCCGCACAAATTCCTCATGCATCTTGGTCAGTTCCCGTGCCACTACCACGATGCGGTCCGGCTGGTCCTTCAGTGCTTCCGCAATTTCGCTCAGCGTCTTCTCAATCCGGTGCACCGATTCGTAGAACACCACCGTTCGCTCTTCCTCTTTGAGAGAATTGAACAGGGTCTGACGGCCTTTCTTCAGAGGCGGGAACCCGAGGTAGACAAACTGATGCACGGGGAGTCCGCTGCCGCTCAGGGCCGTGAGAAATGCAGATGCACCGGGGATCACTTCAATCGGAATCCCGGCCTCGCGCGCCTTGCTCACGATCACGGCACCGGGGTCACTGATACCGGGCGTTCCGGCATCGGAAATGAGTGCGAGCTTCCTGCCGCTCTGGAGCAGGTTGATGATGTGGGCGATGCGTCCTTCGTCGCTGTAGCCGTGGTAGCTGATGAGCTCCTTTTTCTCGATCGTGAGATGCTTGAGCAGCTGCCCCGCCACGCGCGTGTCTTCGCACACGATGCCGTCGCACGCTTTGAGCGTCTCGATGGCACGTAGGGTGATGTCGCCTAAGTTCCCGATGGGTGTCGATACGACAGAAAGCATGACGATGTCAGTCTACCGTTTCCGTCTGTGGAAAGATACGCGAAAACAGCAACTGCAAGCCGTTTGATTCACTGTTTCCGGAGTGAGAATTTCTTGATCACCGCCGCATTCTGCGGCACGTTTTTCAGGAAGATCGTCACGTGCGGATCCTGGAAGACCGGCACCCACATATAGTCCATCTTCCGGCGCTGGATGAACCCTTGGGTGATATCCATCATGTTCACTGTGCTGATGACGATCACGTTGAAGTTGAACCGCTGGTCGGCCTTGATCCACTCCCGGTCATCGGCCTGCATGGGCATGTAGAGATCCTGGAAGAACGCAGCGGGGTACGCCTCGGGACGGTTATCGGTGAAGACCTTCTCTTCCGGGTACAGCCCGAAGATGAGGTACCCGCCCGTGTCGTAATCGTTGAAGATCGGTCCCTTGATGTTGTTGTCCTTGAGGAAGTTGAGGCCGTCCATGGCGTCGCTCTGGAGCCCGAACCCGAGCGTCGTCGGGACATAGAGCCAGTACCGCCAGCTGGACGCGAAGATAAAGAGGAGCACGCCGCAGAGACTCAGGACACTCAGGCGCATGCTGCGGAGCAGGGGACCGGTGGGCAGATCCTTGAGGAGATAGGCGACGACAGGGAGCGAGACGTACGCAAAGAGCGCGAAGTTACGGATGGCCATGAACGCGAGACCGGTTGCGGCGACGAGCGGGAGCAGGCCCCCGAACCAGATTGCTTTCCCTTTCTGCCTCCAGAAAAAACGGAACACGGCGATTGCCGTCACCGCCACCGCGATCTTAAACAGGATCGGCGTTCCGTCCCGCATCAGGTCTTCGATCACGAAGATCGTCTGGTTCTCGGAGACGGCGTAGTTGTAGTTGCCGAAGATCAAAAACGGTTCGAGCGCACCCCAGAGCCCGGCGGGATTCACAAGTGTGGCTAGTCCTCCGGCGATGAGAACAGCGTACGGAGTCGCGAGCGTCTTCCAGCGGTCATGCGCCTTCCAGTGCTTCGCCGTTTCATCGAGCACCATGCCAAGAATCATGATGCCGCCGAAGAAGAAGTAGATGTGCAAGTTAACCCAGAGGGCCATCAGCACCGGGAAGATCCACAGGAGCGCGTTGGAGAGCTTTCCCTCCTGGCGGAGCCACATCAGGCGGAAGAATACGGCCACGAGCAGGTAGCTGAAGACTTCCGGGCGTACCTCGCTGCGCATGGCGATCAGCGGGAGCACGAGGAGTCCGTAGAGCATGGAGACATCGAACCGCCCCTTGTGATACGCCATTTCGAAGAGCAGGAAGAAGGTGAGCACATGCAGCCCGGCTGAGAACGCCGAGAGGCCCGCAAACCCTGTCCATTCATACATCAGATAAAAGAACACGCCCGAGAGCCAGTGGTGGTTCACAAACGGGAATGCCGGCTCGGTATAGGAGTAGAGGTTGATGTTGGGGATGATCCACTCACTGAGCGTCACCTTGCCGTTCATGATGTGCCGTCCGAGATCAGAGCTCGTAAAAGTGAGGAGCCTGGTCTGCACCATGCCCACAACGAGGAGCAGGAATCCGAAGATGCCCGATTTCCACGAAGAGAGTTCCCCATGCGTCTGCGTCTGGAGCATGGAATCCAGTGTACCATGCCGGGTCGCTCACCGGCCCTTCTTCTTTTTTTCGGGCACGGGCGCAGTGAATTGGATCGGCATCTTGCCGTGGAGCATCAGCCAGCAGCACGCCATCTTGTGTTCCAGGGATCCTTCGTGAATGCGGCGGTAGAGCTCGCTCTGCCCATCCAGCCCCGACTCTTCCAGGTAGTAGAGACCCTCCGAATCCTTGCAGATCAATCCCAAGGTGCCCCAGAGATTCTTCCGATCGGTAAACAACCTCTTCAAGGGTGCGCTATAGAGGAGGGTGGTATCGATGACCCCGTTTGGCTCACCGGTCACCGTCGTCTTCGTAGTTGCAATATTCATGATTTCTATTGTAACAATCATTAATTTCCTGTCGAGGATCTGTTGGCGGGGTCTTTTGGATTCGGGTAGCATCAGCTACGAATTTCCCTTCCGAATTTCCCATGTCCGCAGAGAAGAAGAACCCCGAGAACGACGGTCTCCCCGAGCAGCAGCCGCTGTCATCCGGCGGAGAGACGCTGAGCTCCTTCGGTCGCATCGCCCCGCGCCCGATCGTCGCCGAAATGGAGGAGAGCTACCTCAACTACGCGATGAGCGTCATCGTCTCTCGCGCGCTGCCCGATGCCCGTGACGGCCTCAAGCCGGTGCACCGCCGCATCCTCTACGCGATGCACGAGCTCGGACTGCGTTCCGCGTCCCGCTACCGCAAGAGTGCAACCGTGGTCGGTGATGTGCTTGGTAAGTATCACCCGCACGGCGACCAGTCCGTGTACGACGCGATGGTGCGCATGGCCCAGGAATTCTCGATGCGCTACCCGCTCATCGACGGCCAGGGTAACTTCGGTTCCATCGACGGAGACGGAGCGGCCGCCATGCGTTACACGGAGTGCCGGATGGAGAAGATGACCGATGAAATGCTCCAGGACATCGAGAAGGAGACGGTCGATTTCGGCGCCACGTACGACGCCTCCCGCAAGGAGCCGCTCGTGCTGCCGAGCAAGATCCCGAACCTGCTGGTCAACGGCACCGTCGGTATCGCCGTCGGTATGGCCACCAACATTCCGCCCCACAACATCCGCGAGCTGCTGGATGCCACGCTTCATCTCATCAACAAACCCGAATCGGGCGTGGAGGATCTCCTGCAGTTCGTGCAGGGTCCGGATTTCCCCACGGGCGGCATCATCTATAACAAGGAGGCGATCCGTCAGGCATACCTCACGGGACGCGGGTCGGTGATCATCCGCGGCAAAGCGGACATCGAGGAGCACACGGGAGGCCGCTACCGCATCCGCATCAGCGAGATCCCGTACCAGGTGAACAAGTCCACGATGATCGAGAAGATGGCCCAGCTCGTCACCGACAAGGTGATCCAGGGCATCTCCGACATCCGCGACGAATCCGACCGCGACGGTATCCGCATCATCATCGAACTGAAGAAGGATGCGTACCCGCAGAAGATCTTGAACCAGCTCTTCAAGCTCACCGATCTCCAGACGAGCTTCGGCTACAACATGATCGCGCTGGCCGACGGTCTGCAGCCGCGCCTCTTAAACCTGCAGGAACTGCTCCAGATCTTCGTCGATCACCGCCGCGTCGTCATCACCCGCCGCGTCACCTTCGACCGCGACCGGGCCAAGGAGCGCGCCCACATCTTGGAAGGTCTCAAGAAAGCGCTCGACCACATCGATGAGGTCATCAAGGTGATCCGCAAATCCGAAACCAAGGAGATCGCCAAGGAGGAGCTCATGAAGAAGTTCAAGCTTTCCACGCTGCAGGCTGATGCCATCCTCCAGATGCGCCTCCAGACGCTTGCCGGTCTCGAGCGCCAGAAGATCGAGGACGAACTGGCCGAAAAGCTCGCGTTCATCGCCGAGTGCGAGGCCATCCTCAAGGACAAGAAGAGGATCGACAAGATCCTCGTCGGCGAGCTGGATGAAATCCGCAAGACCTACGGTGACGACCGCCGCACGGCAGTCGTGCCCCACGGCGTCGGTGAGTTCTCCGCCCGCGATACCATCCCCAACGCCCCGATGATCGTGACGCTCACGCAGAGCGGCTACGTGAAGCGCCTGAGCCCCACGCAGTTCCGGGCCCAGCACCGCGGCGGCAAGGGTATCAAGGGCGTTGCCACCAAAGACGACGACGAAGTGATGAGTTTGCTCCACGTCATGAACCACGACGACGTGCTGTACTTCACCAACAACGGACGTGTGTTCAAATTCCCGACGTACGAGCTGCCGCAGGCGGGGCGCGTTGCCAAGGGTCAGGCGATTGTGAACCTGCTCCAGCTGCTGCCGGGCGAGCGCATCACGGCCATGCTCAAGTCGCAGCTCGATGGCAAGCAGGAGCTCTTCATGGTCACCAACCACGGTACCGTCAAGCGCACCGCGCTGACCGAATTCGATAACATCCGCCGCTCCGGTCTCATCGCCCAAAAGCTCCCCGAAGGCGAAGAGCTCAAGTGGGTGCTGGCCACCTCCGGCAAGGACGAGATCTTCATCCTGAGCCGCAAGGGCAAGGCCATCCGCTTCCCGGAGGCCGACGTACGTTCCATGGGTCGCGCTGCAGCCGGTGTGCGCGGCATCAAGCTCGGCGATGGCGACGAGGTGGTCGGTGCATCCCTCATCGAGGAGCCGGCCGTCAGCAGCCTCCTCGTCGTGATGGAGAACGGTCTTGGGAAAATGACGCCTGTCGACGAGTACCGCTTCCAGGGTCGCGGCGGCACGGGTGTGAAGGCCGCCCAGCTCACCGCCAAGACCGGCGATATTGTCGGCGGCTTCGTGCTCAAGCACGGCGAAGACGGCGATCTCCTGTGTATCTCCAAGCAGGGTCAGACCATCCGCATGCGTCTCTCGGATATCCCGAGCCGCGGACGCGCCACTCAGGGTGTGATCGTTATGCGCCTGGACGGTTCCGACAAGGTGGCGTCCATGAGTGTAATCATGGAGGATAAGGCCGCGGAAGAGGCCATTGCCCAGGCAGCCATCGAGGAGCGTGCCGAAGAGGTGGAGGCCATCGAGGAACAGGCCGAGCAGATTGAGGAAATCAAGGAAGAGGCTGCGGCCGCTGCGGCTCCCAAGGCCAAGGCGGGGGGAAAGAAGAAGGCCAAAAAGTAAAGAATCCAAGGAAACCGAGGAATCCGAGGACATTGCCTTCCTTGGATTCTTTGGATTCCTCGGTTTCTGTAAGCGTTCCGGGGCTTGCGTAACGGGGAAAACTCTGTAGAATTGCCCGGCTATGAAGAAAGGAGTTCACCCCGCCATGCACTGGGACGCCAAGACCACGTGTCAGACGTGCAATACCGTCTTCCAGATCCCGAGCACCGTCAAAGAGCAGTCCGTCGAAATCTGCCGCATGTGTCACCCCATCTACACCGGTAAGGTGCAGAAGGAGGCCAAGGGTGGGCGCGTTGAGCGCTTCCGCAAGATGCAGGGCGCGGCGAAGAAGGCTGAGTAAAGTCGATTGAACATCAAAATGGCACTCTCCGTCTGTGAGTGCTATACTGATGCGCATGGATTCCAGGCAGGCAAAGCTCCTCATGGCCATTATCGATCAGTTCATCCACACGGCCGAGCCGGTGGGGAGTAAGCATTTATTGGAGGCGGGGGATTTCTGTCTCTCGGGTGCGACCATCCGTAACGAGATGCGTTTTTTGGGTGACGAGGGCTACCTGGAGAAGCCGCACATCTCGGCAGGGCGCGTGCCCACGGCCAAGGGGTACCGGCTCTATGTAAAAGAATTCATGAACCCCACAGGGCAGGAGAAGGCGGTGCAGAAGCGGTTCTCCACGCTCAAGGAGATGTACTTCCAGCGCAAGGATCAGGAGCGCGCGTACGAGGCGGTCACGCTGCTCTCGCAGATGACCCCGAACGTAGCATTTGCCACCGTGCCGCATAAGCCCGGCGTCTACTACCTCGGCCTTGCCAATGTTCTCCGGCAGCCCGAGTTCCAGCAGGACCCGGCGCTCGCATCCCGCGTTGTGGAAGTTCTCGAGGAGAAACTCACGGATGTTCTCAGCCGCGCTGAGATCGATGAAAAGGTGCGGTACTTCATCGGGGACGAGCACTTTTTGCCGCACATCCAAAGCTGCAGCCTGATGCTCACCGGCTACAGCGTGCGTGATCACCGTGGCGCTGTGGGCATCCTCGGGCCCATGCGCATGGATTATGCGTTCAATACTGTCGCATTGGAGATGGTGGCAGATCTTTTACGCTCGGTGTAAAGAGTACTGGATTACTGGAGTATCGGAATACTGGGCAAGCATCCTCCTACCTGATGCTCTTTTGCTTTCCATTCCCAGTATTCCAGTCTCCAGTATTCCAGTATTCCTTTCTTTCCTGATACACTGGGACAAATGCCGACCCGTTCGGATCAAGTTCTGCTGCGCATACGCCCCTCGCTTCCCGATCCCGATGAGGTATCGGCATCGCGCGGGCCCTTGATGATGGAGGCGGTGCTTTCGTCCCTGCATTCGCTGCAGGGCAGGGACGGCGATCTGTCGCTGGAGATTGCGCTGTACGAGGGCAAAATCGCGCTCTTTGTGCGTACAACGGCCTCCGCTGCGCCGCTCGTGGAGAGTCAGCTGTATGCCCAGTATCCGGATGCCGAAATCGATGTGATTCCGATCACTGCCTTTGAGCCCGGAGAGGGTCAGACGGTGATGACGCAGGATCTGTGGCTCGCCGAGCCGGAGGTGTTCCCGATCAAGCGCCATCCGCAGTACATCGATCTGGCCACACGCCAGACGGTGGATACCATCGCCGGCATTACGTCAGCACTCGTGCGCTACGCGCTGCCGGGCATGCGGGCGCACGTGCAGGTGGTTATCGAGCCGGTCAGCGGCCGTTACCGCAAGCACGCGCTGGAATTTGTGCCCCTGCTTACCAAAGGGATTCCCAAACACTGGAACGCGTACGCGCGGTTCTTCACCAAGGTGCACCTGGCGCACGGCTGGCAGAAGCTTCTGTACTTTCCGCTCGATATGCTGATGGGCGGATTCCGTGTGTGGTTTAAAAAGAGCAAAGTGTCGCTGATCACCGGCGAGGTGAAAGAATCGCACGAGGATGAGGCCGAGACGCACCTGACCATGCGCAGCCATGAACGGGAGGACAAGGTGGGTGCTGCGGCGGATAAACTCAACAGGCTCCTGTTCCGCGCCACGGTGCGGGTGAGCGTCATCGGCCCTGCCGCCGCAAAGAAGGAGATCAGTCAGAAGCTCCAGGAGGTGGCCTCCAGTTTCCGTCAGTTTTCGCTGCCCCAGAGCAATGCCTTTAAGCCCGGTCCCGCCTACGAATCCAAAAGCCTTCCGCACGGCCTCTCCTCGCCGTACGTGCTCTCGGTCGAAGAAGTTGCCACACTGTGGCATCTGCCGAATATCCTCGTTAAAACGCCGAATATCGATTGGGTCATGAGTAAGAAGCTGGAGCCGCCGGTGGACCTGCCTGTCGAAGACACCAAGAAAGGAGAGGAAATCACCGTATTGGGCGAGGCCGTGTTTCGCGGGCACCGTACCAAGTTCGGTATCCGCCCCGATGACCGCCGCCGCCATATCTACGTCATCGGAAAGACGGGTATGGGTAAGTCCACGCTTCTCGAGAACATGATCTTCTCCGATATCCATGCGGGGAAGGGCATTGCCGTCATCGATCCGCACGGGGACCTCATCGAGGCCTGTCTGCGCTTCATTCCCAAAGAGCGCACCAACGATGTGATCGTCTTCGATCCCGCCGAGCGCGAGTGGCCGGTGGCCTTCAACATGCTGCAGTGCCGCGACCCCGAGCAGCGCCCGCTTGTGGTGTCCGGCCTCATGAGCGTCTTTAAAAAGCTCTGGCCTGAGGCGTTCTCCGGGCGCATGGAGTACATTCTGCGTAATACGCTTTTGGCGCTCACCGAAGCCGGGAACCAGACCATGCTCGGGATCATGCGGATGTTTGCCGATGCGGAATTCCGCCGCAAGATTCTGGAGCATGTGGAGGACCATATCGTGAAGAGCTTCTGGGAGGATGAGTTCACGTCCTGGTCTGAGAAGTATCAAACGGAAGCCCTCGCCGCGATCCAGAACAAGATCGGTCAGCTGCTCTCTACCCCCATGCTCAGGAACATTGTGGGGCAGGTGACGAGCAAGGTGGATTTCCGCCACGCGATGGATACCGGGAAGATCGTCCTCATGAACCTCTCCAAAGGAAAATTGGGTGAAGATAACTCCGCGTTCCTGGGCTCCATGTTCGTCACCAAGTTCCAGCTGGATGCCATGAGCCGGGCAGATATCCCGGAGAAGGAGCGCAGGGACTTTTACCTCTACGTCGATGAGTTCCAGAACTTCGCCACCGAAAGCTTTGCCACGATTCTCTCCGAGGCGCGCAAGTACCGCCTCAACCTCACGATGGCGCACCAGTACGTCAATCAGCTCCTCATCGGCGATAAGTCGACGGCGTTGCGCGATGCGGTCTTCGGAAACGTGGGCAGCATGGTCAGCTTTCAGGTAGGTTCCGATGATGCCGAACCGCTCAGCCTACAGTTCGAGGAAATGGTCTCTCCCAAGGATATACTTAGTTTGCCTAAATATCATGCATATCTGCGCCTGATGATCGCCGGTATCCCGAGCAAGCCGTTCTCGGTGAGCACGCTGCCACCGCCGGACTTCAAGCAGGATGAAGGGAGAGTGGATACCATCCGCAAAATGTCCCGTGAGCGGTACGCGGAGCAGAGGAAAGTCGTCGAGGAGAAAATCGGCAAGTGGGTGGCCGGTGCCCGCGAGAGCGCCGTCGCTGCCAAGTCTGCTGTCAAAAATAAGGAGAAGGAGGAGGAAGAGAAGAAGAAAGCGAAGGCCAAAAAGATGACACTCGAGCAGTACCGTGCGTGGAGAGACCGCGAGATGTGGATGAACGACTACAACGCCATCCGCAAGCGCCAGATGAAGGGCGAGGAGATCTCCAGGGATGACCTGGGGAAGATGGAAGAGCTCGGCAAAAAGCTGGAGGCCACAGGCGGCATTCCGGCCCCGAGCAAGACCATGCTTGCGGAGGTCGAGAAAGCCAGGAATCCCAAGGGGGCCACAACAGAGAAGGAGGTCACAGAGAAGAAAGCGAAGGAAGCCGCTCCCAAGAAGGAGGCGAAAAAGAAGGCAGCCTGATGATCAAATCCCGGTTGCCATCCGGAAAATAGTCGACGCATATTTGCTTCGCAGTACGGTACGGGCATGCCCCTCACCTCCGCTCCCGAGGAAACAGTCGATATCGCCGTACCTGCGCAACCGTCTATCCAAAGCAAGTCATCCCGCCGGATTCTGGAAATGATCAAGATTGGCGGTTCGGCTCTCTTCGGTGTCGCCGGCATCCTGGCGGCCGCCGACAGCTCACATGCGAAGCTCGATGGCCGTGCGCGGCCGGATCGAACACCGCCAGCGGCTCCGGAGCCGGAGATCCACACGAACGTGATAAAGGACTCAGTGGAACATCAGGAGCGTCGTCATAAGGAGCGCTTGCAGGTCTTTTATGTCATCCATGACTATCTGGTGAACGGAACAGATGAAAAGCATCCTGATAAGCATTTTGAGGCCCTCAAGTATCTTGGCCAGACCGGGAGCCTTCCTGCCGCACGGGCGTTTGCCGATGCCAAGGCGTTCGGGACACTCGGAACCCCCGCAGACTTTGTCTCCGCACGCTCTGTGCTGCGCTGGGCGCTGCAAAACCTGCCGATGACCGAACCGGAACGCCGTAGTGTTCTCATAGGCCTCGAAGAGATCGCTCTGCACGAAAGAATCCATCAGGAGCAGTTGCAGAAGAGGAAGTAGGCGTTCTGTGGGCTGACAGAACGTTCTTTTTGGCTTTTGGATAGCGAAATCTGTAGTAATAAGAATTTATCACGCAATTGAACTCCTGCTTTTTAGTTTCTAGACACAGATGATGGTTCTATGGCCAAAACGGGACAGGATCGGAAATCCATGCGCCTAAAAACGCATGCCTACCGCAAGGGGTCCTATTTCGTAACAATCTGCACGGCCGGACGTGAGCCGGTTTTTGGCCGTGTTGACCAAGGCCGCGTGTTCCTTAGCGCCGAAGGATGCGTTGCCCGCGCATGCTGGCTCGCCATTGAGGAGCATTTCCCATTCGTTCGTTTGGATGCATTCGTGGTGATGCCGGATCATATGCATGGGATTGTGCATATCGATGATCCCGCTGGTAGGGGCGTGACATGTCACGCCCCTACGTCCCGTGGTTTTCGTTTACCGCCAAAATCATTGTGTTCCGTCATCCACGCCTACAAGTCGTCCGTCACCCGTGATATCAACCGCATGCGCTCCGAGTCGGGTGCGAAGATATGGCAAAAGGGATACCACGACCGCATCATCCGCGATAAACGTGCATACGAAGACATCCGCCGCTACATCATCGATAACCCCGGCAAGGCCTCGTCCGCGACAAAACAAAAAGACCACCGGAGTGGCCTTTGAGTTTTTGTGTTTCCGGACGTCTGGCGGCTCATGGAGCGATGCCAAGCCCGGGACAAAGGTGTGGAGAGGAGTCCACGGTTCACTGCCCTGCTGCGGTTTCTTGTTTCTCCCCGGAACCTGCCGGAGTTCCCGTACCGGTCCGCCACGCGGTGCATAAAGCTCCGGGGAGACGCTGGGAAGTAAAGGGAGTGCACGATGAGGAGCGTCCTCGCATTCTTCATCGCGACGTTGCAGAGCAGAGAGAGCAGCAGCCACTCCAGAGCAAGACGATCCCAAGCCCAGAAGTGTGCAAAGGATGCAATATGATGACCAGGGGGAACGTTTACAACCGGGATGACTGCAACTCTCTCTGCGTAGATGCGGTGGTGTGAAGGGACAACTGTTTGTGTGTGTCTTGGTCTGTGTCTCTCTCGGACGGTGTGTGTGGTGATTGGTGTGAGAGGTGCGAATGGGGAGTGCCCTGCCCGTCTCGTCCAAATCACATCAGCTTAGACGAGCTACGGAACTGCGCAATATTCCGGTGTCGCGCAAAATGGTGAATCCGTATGTGAATAGATTTTGTGTTCGTAAAGAGTTCCAAAAAATGCCTTTCAGATGCTTTTACGATTCATTCATTTCATCATGATTCACTCTTGTGCTCAAACTTTCGCTTTTGCAGATGCGGCAAAATGGAAAGAGAAGTTATCAAAAAAATCATGACTGGACCTCGTCCGCCAAAGCAAGAAGAGCGTCGGCAATACTGCGGATCGCCGGCAGATGTACCTTTTCTCCCAGGGGCAGGAGCTGCATGCGGATGTAATCGGTCTGTCCTTCCCTCATCGCCCTCTCTGCCACTGCCAGGAATTCTTCTTTTGGGAGCGTCTCTTCCATTTTGGCAAGGATAGGATCTGCGGGGTAGTAGAGGTTGCCTGCTTTAAGAAGGTTAACCATAGCCTCGTGAACCTCAGCCTGGCTCCTGACATAGTTCTCAAAAAGCTCCGTTCCCGATACATCAATGACTCCGCCGATGCCATCAGGCAGCTGAAAGCGCCGTTCCTCAGGCGATGAGCTCATGGAGTCTGGGCAGAAACACAAACAGTACCGTCACCCCCCAGGCAGTGGCCACCATCAATGCTCCGGCTGCGGCGATGTCTTTGGTCGCCTTGATGGCCTGCTCGTGGATGTCATCCTGCGCCTTGCTGTGGTCATCGAAGGCATCAGAGAAGTGCTCAATGGCCGTATTAATGAGCTCGACTGCCAGGAAGACCGCTCCCGAGAAGATCAGGATGATCCACTCGGTCTTTTCGATGCCAAAGTACCAGCCCATCAGAAGGGAAATCACGTAGAGCGCGATGAAGAGCTTGAGGTTCCGTTCGCTCCTGAAGGCCGTCTTGAGGCCAGCAAGGGCGTAGCCGAGGCTGTGGAAGTACGGGCGCATGGTCAGTTACGCGGCAATGCCGGGTACCGGGAACTTCTTGCAGAAGGTCTTCACTTCCTCATGCAGAGACTTCAGTGCCGTCTCGTCCGCGCGCTTTTCGATGGCCCGGAGCATGAAATTGCCGAGGATCTCCATCTCCGCCTCCTTCATGCCGCGGCTGGTGATGGCCGGGGTACCGAGACGCACGCCCGAGGGGTCCATGGGCTTGCGCGGATCGTTGGCGATCATGTTCTTGTTGAGCGTGATGCCGACCCTGTCCAGCACGTTCTCCACCTCGCCGCCGGGGATGCCCCAGGACGTGACGCAATCGATGAGCATCAGGTGGTTATCGGTACCGTTGGTGACGAGTTTGGCACCCTTGTCCATGAAGAACTTGGCGAGCGTCTTGCTGTTTTTGATGATCTGCGCGGCGTAGTCCTGGAATTCGGGTTTGAGTGCCTCGCCAAAGGCCACGGCCTTGGCCGCAACCATCTGCATGATGGGGCCGCCCTGGAAGCCGGGGAACACCGACTTATCGATCTTCTTGCCCAGTTCTGCATCCCTGCACAGAATCAACCCTCCGCGCGGACCGCGGAGGCTCTTGTGCGTCGTCGTCGTGATCACATCAAAGCCGTCATCGAAGGGGTTACGCAGCGCTTTCCCTGCGATCATGCCCGCGATGTGGGCCATGTCGGCCATGGTGTAGGCACCCACCTCCGTGGCGATGGCCTTCATCTTGGCGTAGTTGAGCTCGCGCGGGTAGGCGGAGAAGCCGGCGAGGATCAGCTTTGGCTTTTCCCGCAGGGCCACCTCGCGCATTTCATCGTAATCGATCTCGCCCGTCTCCACATCTTTCATCTTGTAACGGACGAACTTGTAGATCTTCGTCAGGTACGTCACCGGGTGACCGTGCGTGAGGTGTCCGCCGTGGCTCAGGTCCATGCCGAGCACGGTGTCTCCCGGTTCCAAAAGTGCAAAATACGTTGCCACGTTCATGGGCGCGCCCGCGTGCGGCTGGACGTTGGCGTGGCCGGCGTTGAAAAGCTTCTTTGCGCGTTCGATGGCGAGCGTCTCAATGATGTCCGTGTATTCCTGTCCGCCGTAGTAGCGCTTGCCCGGGTAGCCCTCGCTGTACTTGTTGTTGAAGACCGATCCCATGGTCTCGAGCACCGCCGGGGACACGTAGTTTTCCGAGGCGATGAGCTCCACGCCCTCCACCTGACGCCGCATTTCTCCCATGAGGGCTGCGTAGATATCCGGGTCGGCAACCTTCAGTGCGTCGTAGATCGGCATGAGAGAGGAGGGGGACGGGAAGCAAGCGTACACGTTCGGCAACGTCTCGGGCACATTGTTCATTTTTTCGATTTATTGTATAATTTACGTATGACACCCATGGAAGCACCGCCCGAACAGGCACCGATGCTGGGTCCGCTTGAGCAGGTAGGAAAGACTTTCCGCTGTGAGCTGATGAATATGACACGGAGTGACGGCATTGTGCTTTCCAGTGCTGCATTCAAGATTCTTGGAAAGGGAAAAGGCATGAAGGCGAAAGAAAAGGTCCGTGCCATGGCTGCCGATGTTCAAGAGGGAGGCGGACATATCTTTTTGATTCTCGGTGAAGATGAGGTGATAGCGACGTACCTCTATCGGGTTATCGTGAAGTCTTTTGAGAGTCCCGACCTTTCTTTTTTGCTCCAGTCAAAAGCGGCGATCACAGATATCCAGAAAGAAGTGATCGGGCGCATCACAGAGACACACACGCGCCTCAAGGACGAGACAGTACTCAGGGCTACGCCACCGCCGTCTGACCCCGCGCAGTGATCACGGAGTCCATGCGTTCATCATGTTCCTGCATGGGCACCTCGTGGATGATCTGACACTCGAGAGCAATGCCCCAGAATTGTGTTGAAGGATTCGCTTTACGCTGCGCCGTGATCCACTTGTCGTAGGTGCTGTTGCCACGACCCAGGCGGTTACCCAGCACATCAAACGCCCTGCCGGGGACGAGGACGATCTTGAGCGTCTTCGGATCAAGCGCTTCGGCAGAGCGCGGCGGTTCCAGGACACCGAATTTCCCGAGGTGAAGATCGGCAGTACTGGTAATTTTCCGGAAGATCATCTGCCCGTGCTCAATGCCCGGAATGTAGACCGGCCAGCCTTCCTTCAGCAGTTCATCCAGTAGTGGCCGCAGATCGGCTTCGTCCTTGAGCGGGAAATACGCGGCCACCGGGACCGGAGAGGAGGGGAGCACCTTTCTGATCTGCCGGCAGATCGTCCTGCTCTCAGCATGTCGGTCGGCATCGGAGAGATGCGCCATGCGCTCCTTGATGGATTGCCGGAGTGTGGCTTTGACTTCGCTCGGGTGCATCAGAACACTTCGGAAGCGGCTTCGGCCAGATTCACCATGCTCTCATCGGCTTCTGCGGCGGGGCCGGGACCGCCGTCGAGCACGCATTCAATCTTGAGGGGCTGTTTGAAGACGGCATGGATCGCTTCCTCCACCTGACGGCTGGCATCGGTCGCTTTCACTTTGTCCCGGTGGAAGGCGGAGGCAAACCCGATCCGTAGCACGCCGCTGCGGATCTCGAGTGCCCGACCGTTCTTGAGAGACATGCGCACGGACGGAGTCTTCAGATGCTGTTGAATGGCGAGCCAAGACTTCTGGATCTGCTGTACGGACATCTCCGGTGCTTCAAAGGTGACGGTGGCGGCAGGCTCCTCTTTTTTCGGTTCAGGCTTTGCTTCAGTTTTTCCTGCTGGCCTGATGACGGTCGCAGCCGGTTTCACCTCCGGCACGCGGATTGCTGCGGGTGCTGCCATCGCCGGCGGTGCTGCGGGTGTGACTCCGGCCATCCGCAGGAGTGCGGCTTCGAGTGCGAGCCCGGGGACGGGGGCGATACGTATCTCGCGGATGGCGGTGAGGAGCGATTCCGTCTGTTGGAGGGGTGCAGTGAGTGATGCCTTGGCATCGGCAGCGGCATGGAGTTGCCTGCGTGCTTCTGCGAGGAGCTGGCGGGCAAAGACATCGAGGGCGATGCCGGCATCTTCGATGGCCCGGACAATCCCGATAACGCGTTCCGTGTCGCCGTTCTGCAGGGCCTCAAACACCTCCTGCACGTGGCCGTGGCCTGTCTCGCCGATGCGGCTCTGCACATCGTCTTCCGTGATCTGTTCAAGCGAACGCAATTGATCGAGCAGCGAGATGGCATCGCGCATGCCGCCCTGCGAGGCCCTGGCGATGAGCCTGAGCGCCTCGCGGTTGACGGCGATCCTCTCCGTATCGGCGATGAACTGCAGGCGGCGGACAATGTCTTCATCGGTGATCTGCCGGAAGGTGAACCGCTGGCAGCGGGACTGGATGGTGGCCGGAATCTTATGGAGCTCCGTCGTTGCCAGGATGAAGTATGCGTACGGAGGCGGTTCTTCGAGGGTTTTGAGGAGCGCGTTGAATGCCTCGCGCGTGAGCATGTGCACCTCATCCACGATGTACACCTTGGCCGCCGCGGCGACAGGGGAGAACTGGATCTTCTCGATAAGCTCGCGAACGTCATCGATACCGCGGTTGCTGGCGGCATCGATCTCCACGAGGTCCACCAGGCTGCCGTCCTCCACGCCCGTGATGATCTGCCTCTTCACCGCTTCATCTTCAATCCCGCTGGTTAAAAGCACCTTGGCAAGAATGCGCGCAGCCGTCGTCTTGCCGATACCGCGCCCTCCGGCAAACAGGTATGCGTGAGCCAGTTTCTTCTGCGCAGCAGCGTTCTCCAGCGTGGTCACCACGTGCTCCTGGCCGACAATGTCGGCGAAGGTCTGGGGGCGGTACTTTCGATACAATGACATGATTGAATAGTATCAAGGAAAAGCAAAAGAGCATCTCAAAAAATCCGAAATCCCTGCCTGCCGGCAGGCAGGCGAAGTACCAAATCCAAAGGAAATTGAAGTATTCAATTATGAAGTATTCTTTCGAATTTCGATATTCGTGCTTCGTGCTTTTTTCCCTTCATCAATTGCTCTCCTGATAACTTCCTGTCACACTCTGCGCATGATAAAGCGCCTTCTCCTCCTTTCCGGTCTCGCACTCACGCTCGCCGCCTGTGGCGTGGATACCACCGGTCTCTCGGCCGATTCCTCGCGCACGGTTGCGGGTAACCCAAGCGCCGCCGTGGTTGTCACCGAGTTTGCCGACCTGCAGTGCCCCGCCTGCCGGTCCGCGTACACGATGCTCGAGAAGCCGCTTTTGGAGAAGTACGGAAACCAGATCGCCTTTGAGTTCAAGCACTTCCCGCTGCAGACCATTCATCAGTATGCGCTCGAGTTGGCCATGGCTTCCGAATGTGCCGCCGATCAGGGCAAGTTCTGGGAGTTTGTGGATATCGCGTTCACGCAGCAGACGGAGCTCGCCGCTCTCGGGAAGAACGCCGCGGAGACGTGGGCAGGGACGCTCGGGATCGATATGGAGCTCTTCAACCGCTGCCTTGCCTCCCGCATCAAGAAAGATACCGTCCTTGCGGATTACAACGGCGGACGTGAAATCGGGGTGGCTGGCACGCCCACGTTCTTTGTGAACGGCGTGCAGACGGAAGCCACGATGGAAAAGCTCTCCGCTGCCATCGATGCGGAGCTCGCCAAGGGTGCAGGCCGCTTTTAAGGCTGAACCGGCGTCACCGGTGCAGGCAGCTGCGCAAAGGCGTGGATGCGCTTGAGGGCTGCGTCCCACACCACAACCGTGAGCACGGTTTTGAGGCGCTCTTCGTCTACCGAGAGCGTGTACATCTGCGCATCGTACGGTGACTGCAGTTTGCCGAGGTCGATGGCCGTGGCATCAGGGAATGCGACGTCGCGCGGGTCCACCACATCCGTGAGGTACAGGCGTACGTCACCGCCCGGGTACGAGGCAAAGCCCGTGCCAAGGTAGAGCATGTTACCGAGGAGCAGCACATCACCTTCGGTCAGCTCGCCGATACTCAAAAACTGCGCGTAGCGGCCGCTGTTGCGGATCTTGGTCGCCTCCTGTGCACGGCGCACTCCCATATCCTTGAGGTTGTCGACGGCCTTCACACGGTCATCTTTCACCACCGGGTCCTCGGCCAGGTGAAGGCTCACCATCCGCTCGGAGAGTTCGGTCCAGTAGCGCTCGGCAAAGAGGGGATTTTTCAGATTTTGTTCGAGTGTCGGTGTCACCGGCTCCGCGGCCGGGGCACAGGCGGCGAGCAGGAGAGCGGTCACAAGCGTCAGGGCGATCGTGCGGTTCATCAAAAAGAGGGGAATGCCGTGCCACTATACGAAAAATCCAAAGGTTTTCTAGTTCTTGTGAGCCACTTGCGCCTTTTCGTAGGCACTGGCCTCTCCGGGGTTCCGGTAGGTGCCACCCCTGCCAAAGAACTGCTTGAATGCAGTCTTCAGAGGATAATAAATCGATTCCACAAAGTACTTGGTGTCCGCATAGGGCTTCACAGTTCTGTGCTCATCCATCGTCTTGATCGTGCCCCAGTAGCCGAGACCGACATTTTTATCGTGCTCGTGCTCCACGGCACTGCGGACGATGGCGTTGCACGCTTCCGTCTCTTCGCTCACAAACAGGAGTTGTGGTCTATTGATCCGTTCCCGGCGTATCGCCGTGAAGTGTGCAGTATCTCCTTCGATAATATTCGCCTCTCTGCCTTTGGAATGCCCGTTTTCACTATACTCTCTCGTCTTATCTTTGTTCCTTTCATTCTTCGCCTCTTTTTGGGCAATGTTGTCATTGAGATATCCGTGCGTGACGCACCAGTGTTCGTTGTAAATCATCTGCATCACGCGTTCGAGGGCACGTATGTTCTGCGTTTTGGCCGCCGTGCGGATCAATTTTGCATGCGTACGGTTCGGGATGCGCCCCAGCTCCTTCCAGATCGTCGTTTCCAGATCGTGAAGCGAGGGTTTCTCCGCTGCTTCCTTCTTCGGCATTCTCAGCTTCATCCGCTCCACCTGACTACGGAGCGATCCGCATTCCTGATCGTCAGGATGTTCATACTCCAGTCTCGAAATCAGCTCATCTGCCGTCTCCACATCCTCGGTCTGCAGATTGAATTTGATACGCATCTTCAGATGCTCCACATTCTTCAGCTTTTCATCATCCACAGACATCCCGGAGAGCGATGAGCGAATCTCGAGGAGCTTTCTTTTCCGGTCGTCGTAGCTCATCGCCAGGAATGTCTCTTCAGAGATGATGTCCTTACCTTTCTCGAGCGCCTTTTTCCGGAAATGACGGAAATCATCCGCCACTTCCTTCCAGTCTTCGACAAATGCCGGCAGCGTTTTTTCGATGAATTGTCGGGCCTTCTCCCCCTTGTACTTGGTGAAGATGTGGGCGATCCAGCCGTCCATCTTGTTCGGGGCGAGCGCTTTTGCCGAGACTGCGCTCCTGAGGATCGTCTTCGCCTCGTTCATCGCGAGCTTGTTCTCACCTTCGAGATCGGTCAGAGAACGCACGGCTTTCTCGGCCAGTTGCATGCGCACTTCAAACTTCTCGCCTTTGGCCGCACGGAATTTTTGGAGCTCGGGGTTGCCGCTATCCGCCAGTTTCATCTTCTTCTGCAGCGTATCGATATTCTTCACCAGACCGGCCATATCCTTCCAGTTCCGTTTCCAGCGCTGGAAACTGTCCACCCCGTCTTCGGTGAAGAACTTCTTCACCTGAGTCCAATCGCCTCGGCGCTTATACGTGAGGGCCTTAGCGTGCTCTGCGTTTTGTGCGGTGAGCGCGCCCGAGCTGACGGCTTCGTTGATAGCGGAGAAAAACCTGCTACCCCACGTTCTGGCCTCGTTCAGGTTTTTCTCAAGCCACGGGAAGTTCTCCTTGATGGCTTTTGCCTTCGCGGCCGCGGTCTTAAAGCCTGCGGCCTCCAGGGCACCGTCGGTTACCGCGTCCTCCCACATCTTCATTTCCTTCTCGGTAAAGAGGCTCGTGGCGTCGGCTACCGCTCCCGTCAGTTTGCGGCGGAAATCGCGCCGGACGGCTTCGCATTCGCGCTCTGCGGAGAGTTCCTGGTCGCGGCTCTCCGTTGCGAGCGCGGAGCCGGTGGCATCGAGTGTGGAAACGGACATCGGGCTCGCGAGTATGACGCATGAGCACCCGTCCTCTCAAGGACGGCGCTGGCTTTTTCTGGTGTTGTGCTACCCGGGAGCCTGAAATGGCAGTAGTTCAAGTGAATGATTGCTTCCTCCTCCTGTACGCCGTAGCGTTTCTTCGATGACAGAATGAAGGCGGTACTTTCAGTGACCCTTGCCTCAGGCGCGAAGGCGTATGCTACGCTCTACTCCAACCTCCGCTTTCCAAGCACCCCCATGATCCTCTCCGACCGCGATATCAAACGCTCCCTGCTCACCGGACGCGTCAAAGTGGAGCTCCCGCAGACTGTGGATCTCGATATCCCTTCCGATCTGCAGCAGTACATCCACGCCAGCAGCATGGACCTGCATCTTGGCAACGTCTTCAAGCTCTATGAGCACAGCAAGTTCGCCGTTATCGATCCCAAGCGTCCGGAAACGTTCCAGGGTCACATGCGCATGATCACGGTGAAAAAAGGGGAGGCGTACCTGGTGCAGCCCGGTGAGTTCGTCCTCGGTGTCACCGCCGAAATCGTCACTGTTCCCGATGATCTCGTGGTCCGTGTGGAAGGCCGCAGCTCACTCGGTCGCCTGGGCATCATCGTGCATTCCACCGCAGGCTTTGTGGACCCGGGCTTCTCCGGAACCATCACGCTGGAGATCAGTAATCTCAACCGCATGCCCATCGCCCTGTATCCGGGCATGCGCATCTGCCAGATTGCGTTTGAACAGATGAGCTCCCCGGCTGAAACGCCGTATCATAGTAAGCCTCACAGCAAGTACCAGGGGCAGATCCTCCCCGAGGAGAGCAGGCTCGAAAAGGATCCCGAGTTCGTGACCAAGAGCTGACCAGCGCAAAGTCCAAAGACCAGAGACCAAAAACCAGAATGAATTCAAAGTTCAGAGGTCAGTACCCAATACCTGTTCCTGGCTTCTGATTTTTGAGTATTGAATACTGTTTGGTCTTTGTCTTTTGGTTTCTGGTTTTTTGAAATGCCACGCGGAATGCTTCTCTATCAATAGGAAGTATATTCAGAGTAAATCTCTGAATGATCCAAGCCTGATCTTCTTCTCCGCGCAGAGGGCGCGCACTTCGGGGTTGAGGACCATGTGCAGTTCCGTCTGGCGCTGAGGGTCCAGGTCAAAGGGTGTGCCGTAGGCGGCCATGCTTCCGGGGTGCACCATCAGTTCCGTCGATCCCTCGGGCAGGCGGTTGAGAATGTGTCGGAGATTCTTCTGCGAAGCATTGCCTGCAAGCGTAAGGCCTCGGAAGTGGTCGGTGGAGCGGATGTGGTTGGCTTCAAAGAGTTTGCGGGCTTCATTTGCCTGTGCCGTGATCGTCCTCGCCTTGGCCACTTCCTCTTCCGTAATCACGTACCCGAACGGCGGCAGGGGATCCTCGGCCGGAATACGCACAAAGTTGATGGCGTAGCGGTCCAGGATCGGGAGGAGCACCTGCACGATGAACGGATGAATATGGATGTGGTGGTGCCCGTCCAGGTGCGTCGGCTGTCCGTATTCATCCAGGAGCCACTCGCACTGCGCGCGGATCTCGCGCTCCAGGTGGGCCCGGTCGATCGCGCCTTCGCTGAGCAGTTGCCGGAGTTTCCCGGGCTCGTAGAACTCGCCGTTGCCCATGATGAGGGTGGAGACATCTTCGGGCTTGCTCAATGGGAACCCTTCCGTGAGGTTCAAGTGCAGGCCGGCAGGTACATCGCGCTCGCGGGCATGGCGCGCGGCGGTCTGGCTGTCGGTTTCGTTGGGGATCACGGTCACGCTCGTCACCGCACCGAATTCCACGGCCTCAAAGATCCCGTGCGTGCGGGAGGAATTGATCCCGCAGTCGTCGGCGTTGATGATGAGGAGGCGGTCCACAAAGGAAGCATGCCAAGAAGTCAGCGACTTACCTAGGTGACCTTGTAAAAAAGGCCTGCTTGGAAGCAAGCCCGGGAATCCTTCATGGTTCACCGATGATGTTGTACGTCACACTGACTGTGACCTCGCCCCGCATATCCACAGTCTTTTCTGGCCAATGATGAAGTTCCCATGTGAAAGCTTTATCTCTGATCAGCATCATCGCATCGTGGTCTCCGTACAGCACAGATGTCACGGTGAAGGTGACCTTTCCGTCTTTTTCTTCAACATGAACCGGTGGCGGCTCCAGCCTTGGCGCTTTGTTGAGCCAAAGGCATAAGCTGATAAGCGTTATGATGCAGAGGCCAAGAGTCAGAATAACAATGTATGTCTGACGGATGTGCTCTGGATCAAACCAATCGGTTTTTTGGGGTCTACCTGACATGCGTATCTCCTTGTGAAGTGGTGTGAAGGATCCGCGTATATGATTTCACTAACTTTCATATATTCAAGCAAATTAAGAAATTACTTTCAATAATTCTTAAAATTTGATAATATCAAGAAACAAGAATCATGTCTGTTCTCGATCCTCTCCACCCCATTCATGGCGGAATTCTTGAGTGCCTTGCTCGGCATCCCGCTTTGGATATGGAGGAGTTACACAAGGAGCTTGGTCGCATACGCGTGTCTGTCTCGCTGCCGAACCTGTACCGCACGGTCAGTCAGATGATCGATGTGCAGATGCTTGTCCGCTCCAAAGGCAAGGTTTCCCTGCACAGCGTGTGGACAGCTCACGTGCAGTCCTTTGCCGATGCCATCAATGCCAGCCAGGAAGATGCCAACCGCGAGGCGTCGTTTGCGCTGGAAGAAGGGGGGAGGCGTGAGTACATGGCCGAGAGCCTCCGCGCACTCGATCCCGTGTGGTTCCATATCCTCCTGCAGTGCATCGAGACCGATTCCTCCCGCGAGTGGTATGCCTATAACAGCCACCCGTGGCATGTGATCGGCATGAATGACACGGAGATCCGCGGGTACCAGGCCATCGTGGCCAAAGGTGTTGTCTGCCGCATGGTCTACGGCAATGATGATTTCCTCACACGGTACGCCATGAAAATGATCAAGATGCCGCGCTTCCGTACAACACTGAGTGAAGAGATTTCGCTTCCAAAAGACGGCTATTCGCTCTGGGTCTGCGGAGAGTACATCGTGGAATGCCTCTTCCCGGAATCACTCGCAAAGAGGTTTAAGTACTTCTTCCGGGAGGTGCAGAGTATGGAGCAGTTCGAGCCCGAACTCTTCGCTGACATCTTCAAAATGAAGGCCCGTTGCAAGGTGGCGCTGCGTCGCAACAAACACGATGCCGAGAGTCTGAGGATGCTTCTCAAAAAGGCGTAATTCTTGACTCGGCTTAAGGGATATTTATCCTTTAACTATGCCCGAGGACGAACCGATATACGAAACCGTGTATGTGCACCCCGAAGCTGCCGATGACGGGATTCCGTTTGCGGAGCTTGTTGAGGATGAGGAAAACACCGTCACCAAGCAGTCATCGCAATTTTGGGAGAACTTGAAGAACCTCCTGTACGGCGGAAAGCCACGTCTCAGCAAAAAGGTAAAACCACACACGTCGTGGCATGCATAGTTAGGTAGAGAAACTAGGTATGAATAGATAAATATACCTACTGATTTTGCAAACCTATTGCCTGGAGAAAGATCATTCCAGCCATCCTTGATCGCACCTCCTCTACGCTCTACACTTCAGCGTCCCGGGCAATTAGCTCCCGCCTTCGTCCCTCGCTTCGGCTCGGGACTACGGACGGGCAGGCAGCTTCCAGCCTCGCTTGGAGAAGAGGAAGTAGCAGTCTCTCTGTCTTTGATACCTTCGGGCAATTAGCTCAGCTGGTTAGAGCGTACGATTCACATTCGTAAGGTCACTGGTTCGAATCCAGTATTGCCCACCATTCGACTCGCTTCGCTCGCTCATGGTAAACCGACTGAAACTCTGAGCCAACCTTTGCAGTTCGAACAGTCGAATGATTCTGAGCGCAGCCGCAGGGCCTTGTTATAGTTTCATGTGAGCCACAGACAAAGCAGCTATACTGTGCCCAGTCTTTTTATGCCCTCCATCCACCCCGACCGGATTTTGTACGAGGATCAGCACCTGCTGGTCGTCAACAAGCGTGCCGGGGAACTGGCCGTGGCTGCGGAGGGGGAGGGCAAGCTCCCGCTCTTCGATTTCCTCAAGAAGGATCACCCGGGTCTCAGGGTCGTGCACCGTCTCGATTTCGGGACGTCCGGAATCATTGTGTTTGCCAAGACAGGCGAGGCGCTCGAGAGCATCCGCACCAGCAAGTTCGCCGACTGGAAGAAGACTTATCACGCCATTGTCGCCGGAAAGATGCCCAAAGGCGAGCGCACGATCACCAAGGAACTCAAGGCCCGCACGCATGAAAAACTGATTCCCGCCGTCACGCATCTCAAAGTGCTCGAGTCCTACCCTGTTGCCGCCTACGTGGAGGCCAGGATCGAGACCGGACGCAAGCACCAGATCCGCCAGCACCTGGCGATGATCGGTCATCCGCTCGTCTGTGACCCCGAATACGGCAATGCCAAGGCGGACAGGGGATTCAGAATGGTCTGCACTCAGCGGAAGTTCCTCCTGCATGCCCGCAGACTCGACCTGCCGCACCCTGTTACCGGTGAGCAGCTGCATATCGAAGCACCGCTGCCCGATCAGTTTGAAGATGCGCTGACGCACCTGCGGGGGGATCAGTGAGGGGTAGTGTCCGGAGGCAACCTGTATTACGCTCTGTCCCGTACTCCCTTTTTCCATGCGCGTCCTCTCCGGGATCCAGCCTTCGGGCATCGCCCATATCGGTAACTACTTCGGATACATCAGACCGAATATCGAACTGCTCGGTAGCGGCGAGATCATGCTGATGATCGCCGACCTGCACGCGCTCACGACCGTCGATGACCCCACGGCCTTCCGTGACTATCGCAGAAATGTGGCAATCGATCTGCTTTCCTGCGGCTTCGATCCATCCAAAGGCACACTGTTCTTCCAGTCGGATATTCCCGAACACACGGAGTTGGCATGGATGCTTTCGTGCGTCACGCCCATGGGTCTCCTGGAGCGCGCCGTCAGCTACAAAGACAAGGTGGAGCAGGGGCTCACGGCCAATGTCGGTCTCTTTACGTACCCGGTCTTACAGGCCGCCGATATTCTCCTGTATCAGGCCGATACGGTTCCGGTGGGCAGGGATCAGAAACAGCACATCGAAATGGCACGCGATATCGCACAGAAGTTCAATGCAAAGTTCGGCAAAGATCTCTTTGTGCTCCCCGAACCCAAGATCAAAGATGATGTCGCGGTGGTACCGGGAGTGGACGGCAAAAAGATGAGCAAGAGCTACGGCAACACGATCCCGCTCTTCGACGAAAAAGCCGCGAAGAAGGCGATCATGGGCATCGTCACCGATTCCAAAGGCATGAATGATCCCAAGGATCCGGACAGCTGCGTGATCTACCAGATTCATAAGCTGTTCCTCAATGCCGCGGAGCAGAAGGCTTTGGCAGAGGAATACAAGAACGGCCTGCCGTACGGCGAGGCCAAGAAGAAGCTCCTGCAGACGTACCTCGATCACTTTGCAGCAGCGCGCAGCGAGCGCGAAAGGCTCCTGAAGGATCCCAAGACTCTCGATGACATCGTGAGCGCAGGCGCAAAGAAGGCCGGTGTAATCGCAGAGAAGACAATGGAGAAGGTCCGCACTGCCGTCGGGCTGCGATGAGCGAGCAAGTGATCCTTGCATCGGCCAGCCCGCAACGTAAAACATTGCTGGAAGGTCTTGGCGTGTTGTTCGTGGTCATCCCAAGCGCAGTCGATGAGGCATGCTGCCTGGAAAAAGATCCTGCCAAACGCGCAGTCGTCCTCTCAGAGCTCAAAGCCCGCGATGTCGCCGCAAAGAACCCGGACACCTGGGTTATCGGTTCGGATACTCTTGTTGTCGCGGCCGATGGCACGCTCCTTGAAAAGGCACAGAGCGATGATGAGGCACGCATGATGATCGAAAAACAGAGCGGCAAGGCATCCGTGATCCATTCAGGCCTGTGCCTGATCGATCCCACAGGAAAATCCTACTCCGGTCTCTCCAGTTCCAGAGTACTATTTCGTTCGCTTACCAAACTAGATATCGATTCCTGGATCGAATCTGGCCTGTGGAAAGACCGTTCCGGCTCGTTTCAGATTGATGGAAAGGGTCAGCTGCTTATTGAAAAGCTGGAAGGGGATTGGACGAGCGTCGTGGGATTGCCTGTCTATCTACTCGGAGAGCTCTGTCGCAAAGCAGGGGCAACATTCTTGAGCTGAAAAATTCTAAGCACTAAATCTTAAAGACTAAACGGTTAGAATTTAGAATTTAGTCTTTAGATTTTTAAAGTCTACAGATCCTCATCATCTTCACTCTCTTCCGTATCTCTTTGTGATCCGGACATGCTTTTTCCACTTCTTCCCAGAACGCTCTGGAGTGACCTTTGACCCTGCAGTGGGCGAACTCGTGCACGATCACGTAGCGCAGGATATCGGGACTCGTGAAGAGCAGGACACTGTTGAGCATGATGGTTCCATCGGGCCCGCAGCTGCCCCACTGGCTTGCGGCGTAGCCGATCTTGAGGCGCTTCCAGGAGACCTGCGGAACCTGGTCATTGATCTCGTCCATCAGTGTTTCCAGCTCCGACCGGCAGTGTTCACCGACCAGTTTCCAGAGCAGACGGTGCAACGTTTTGCGGCGTACGCCTTTCCCGATCGTGAGCGTCCAGCCGTCGGGTGTTTTCGTCGTGCGAGAGCGTGTTCCCGGTCGCAGGCGGAATATCAGCGGGCTGCCGATCACCGGCTCCAGCGTCAGTTCCTGCGCACCGTCGAGAATCGGACGAAGTGGATTAATAGTTGTGTACCGGCGCTCGCGCTCAATGTATCCGCTCATGCGCCTGAGGAGGCTTTCGATATGTCTGTGTTCCTCAGTGCCGCTCAGGTTCTTCGCCAGGCGGATGACAATCGATCCGTCACGGACATATGCCCGCGAATGGCGGTTATGGGTCTGTTCCACGATGACCTTCATCTGTTCCCCGTTCATTGCGCGGTCTGGAAGAGCGGCTGCAGAAGTTTCCTGCAGGACGTGAGTTCCTGCATTACGGTACGCAGATCGCCGGGCGCGGGTGCCGCCGGAGAGGAGAGCAGGGCACGCAGCCTGTCCTCCGTGCGGTTGAGGCAGAGCCGGGCATCCATCCACTGTGTCGCCGCTTCCGCAGGCTTGTGTTGATCGATCTGGACGATCAGCTGCTGTGTCCACGTCAGGAACATATCAAGCCGTAAGCGTGTAAGTGCAGCGGCGTAGGGAGTGCGGTATTTGCTGAGCAGGTTCGCTCTTGCTTCGTGCAGATCCTCTACCGAACGGTAGACCTTTCCCTCAATTCCGAGTATGACGGCGTCGAGCGCATCAGTAAGTCCGGTATGGCGATCGGTTGCCTCGGTGCGCACGCCATTCTGCACTCCGGGAGCGAGGGTCAGCCACTCCGCCTCTTTTGCGCGGAATTCCTGTTCCATCTCCAGTTCCTCACGGTAGCAGCGGATACTGACGGTTATCTTCCCGTCGCGATTGGCCTTCCTCAGTTCCTCCCTGCAGTCGCGCCGTGCTTCGGCACGGTCTTTGCGGAATGCCGCTTCCCGGCTCCGAAGCTCAGTATCACTCTTCATAAATTTGAGCATCCTGGCGCGGAAGTCGCGCGTACGGATTTCACGTTCATTCTTCAGTTCAGCGGATTCGGTCCTCAGCAAACTCCCGGAAACCGTGTCACCGGAGCCCGTCAGATCCTCACCCGATGCGGCTGATGCCATCATCGGAAGAGCGAAGAAGGTGAGCGAGAGGGCAAGAAGACGGAGACGCATGCAGTCAGTATACCGTCATGGATGGATCTGCGGATCTCGACAGGTTCGCAACGCGTGGTGGTATCACTTCCCAAAGCGGCGCTTGCGCTCGGCAAGGCTCGAAACAGCATCAGCAAGGTCGGTTTCGGTAAGGTCAGGGAAGTGTTTTTCCAGGAAGAACCACTCCGCGTACGAGGCCTCGAAGAAAAAGAAGTTACTCGTGCGCTGTTCTCCCGAGGTGCGGATGATCAGATCGATATCCGGCAGTTCTGGGTGATCAACGGCGTTGCGGATGGCTTCTTCACTGATGTCCGATCCTGCAGGCAGACGCTTCACTGCCCGTACCACGGCATCCCTCCCGCCGTAATCGATGGCCAGGTGGAGGGTGAAGGGTCCGTTTCCGGCTGTTTCGCGCTCAATCTCCTCAATCAGCGTTTTCAGGGTCGCAGGAATCCTGTCGCGCCGGCCGGAGTGCACAAAGCGGACGTTCTCTTTATGGAAATTCTCGCGCTCGCGCTTGAGATACTCTTCGAATACATCCATCAGATGCTTCACTTCCTCCGGACTGCGCTTCCAGTTTTCCGTGGAGAAGCACCAGATGGTCATCACACCTATCTTCTTTGAGGCCTTGCACCAGTCCATGAGCCCGCGGAAGTTGCCCACGGCCTTCTCGTGCCCGTTCCACGGGAGCAATGCGCGAGCCTTGGCCCAGCGGCGGTTGCCGTCCGGGATGATGGCCAGGTGCAGGAGAGGGGAATCAGTCATCGAAACAAATGGGCAATACCGAGCGGGAACCACGGTGCGTACTGATCAGGATTCGTCACAAAGTCTTTCTGGAGATCGGCGACTCTCATCCACTTCCAGTCTGCAACTTCGTCCGGGTTTGCAGCAGGGGAGAGATCGGCATCCCCGGTTAGGATCGTCAGATATTCATGTTCTGCGCCTTTCCCCGAAGGGTCCAGTGCCTGGTAGATAAACGACCCTTCCGGTCGCAGGTCACAAACGCAGCCCAGTTCTTCCTGCAGTCGTCGCTGCCCCGCAGTCACCGCCTCTTCGTTTGCATACGGATGGCTGCAGCAGGTGTTGGCCCAGGATCCGGGCCAGAGCATTTTCTTTTCACTGCGTCTCTGGATGAGGAGTTCAGTCCTGTTGTTCCGGAAGACATACACGGAGAACGCACGGTGAAGAATGCCCGGAGTCCTGTGTGCTTCCAGAATATCCATCTCTCCGAGACTGTTTCCCCCCGTATCCATGAGTGTCACTGTTCGTGGCATGGATTCAGTGTGGTCCAATACGTCTGAACGGACAAGATATTGCTCAGTGTTCAAAACCTTTCCACAAGCGATCTTGTTCTCGTTAGTTTCATGAACTATATTCGGCCCCTATGCAGATCTCCCAGAACACATCGTCACACGAGCGTCTGTTTTTGCTGCTCTCCCGCTCAGCAACACTCCTCGAGAAGATCATCGGTGAGGCCATTGTCTCCGCAGGACTCACGGTTGCGGAGTATAACTTCCTCTCGATCGTCGAGAACCACGATAAGGTGACCGCGCGCGATATCCAGCAGATGCTCTCTGCCGCCGCACCGTCCGTCGCCCAGATGGTCGCCAGGCTCGAGAAGAAGGGGTTTCTCAAGCGTGACCGCAGCGGTGATGACGGACGCATGATGTTCCTGCGCCTCACGTTCTGGGGACGCCGCGCGCTCAAGAAGGCCCGTCAGTCGGTCGAGGTCCGCGTCAAAAAGACCCGCATCGCCCAGAAGACCCTCACCTCCCTGCTCGCACCGCTGGATTCTCTTGTGAAGGCGCTGTCTCCGGAGGATGAAGAGGGGACTGTGGAGAATCAGGAGTGAGTTTTGGATCACTGGCATCGATCATGATACGCTCGCAAGAGCGTATTTTTGTATCCTCTTCCCACAGCTTCTATGTACATCGATGGATTTGTCCTCGCCGTTCCGGAGAAGAACATCAAGAAGTATAAAAAGATGGCCACCAAGGCCGGACAGGTCTGGAAAAAGTGCGGTGCCATTGAGTATGTGGAATGTGTGATGGAGGACGGAAAAACGCAAAAGGGCCTGTATCCGTTCAAAAAGACGGTGGAATGCAAGCCCGGGGAGACCATTGTATTCGCCTACATCGTGTACAAGTCCCGCAAGCACCGCGATGAGGTGAATGCCAAGGTCTTCAAGGATCCCTACATGCAGAGTCCTCCGGACAAGGATGATCCGGTCTTCGAGATGAAGCGGATGGCATACGCAGGTTTCGAATCAATCGTTGATCTCTGATCACTTCTGCGCCTCTGTATAGCGCTTGAAGCTCTCCAGGATTGCCTGCCATCCCTGGCGCTGCAGTTCGATGGAGTTTTCGGTCTCCGCATCGAACGTCTCCGTAACGTGCACGGTGTCGCCATTGTCCGTGAAGGTTACTGACACCTTGCGGTTGTCATCCATCACGTAGGCAAGTGCCTTTTGCGGTTCCATCTGCGTGTACGTGCCTCCGAAATCAAAGCCCACACTGCCGTCTTTCGCTTCCATGAGGAACACAAACTTGCCGCCGACTTTGAGGTCATTGGTACCACTCGGGGTGTGCCAGTCGGGAGAGGCCTGGTTCCACTTGGTCACGTGCTTGGGGTCCGTCCAGCATTCCCATACGGTGGCGAGAGGGGCGCTGACCTCGGTTTCCACGGTGATGCTCTGTGCCATACTGGAAGGGGAGAATAACAGCGGTATCGTAGAACAAGTTCACACGAACATCGACCACAGAAAGGAATAACGGCGTGAAACAGTGGACGGAGAATGCATCTTTGGCTTTTGTGCGCGCGATCTTCGGACTATACTCGGTGGGACGATCTTTTTGCGTTTGCGGGTGTCGTACAATGGTAGTACATCAGCCTTCCAAGCTGAGGACGCGGGTTCGATTCCCGCTACCCGCTCCATCAAAAGGTTACGGATAACAGATCAATCTTTCATCTTGTCCAATGCCCGGGCAGCAGCCTGCCGCAGGCGTTCGTCGCTGGGTTTGGTAAAGGGATTGCAGTGCAGGATGCGCCAGAAGGCCTTGGCAGAACCGATGATTGCTCCGCGTGCCTGGAGCTGTTCAATGGCGTACTGCGAACAGGTGGGGGAGTGGGGGCAATAGCCATGGGGATACATTTTTTTGAACACGCCATAGTCAGGAGAAAGCGTTTTCTGATACAGTCTGACCGCACCGATGAGGAAACGGCGAGGAAGACTGCCTAACTGTACAAATATCTGTCTCAACACAGGAAGATGAATACGAGAATTGTTCTTGGAGTATACACCTCTGTAGCCTCCGGCAGGACACCCCGAACCTAAATTCTCCTTTCCTCTCTCATGGTCATCACTCTCGATGCACTTCTCGGCACGTTGTACGCCGTCGTGGCCCTGATGATCATTGTGGTTCTGTATCATTTGCTGTTCATTGTTGTAGACCTCCGCAAGATCACGAGGAGGTTTGAGGATGTGACTGCACAGGTGGAATCGATGCTCTTAAAGCCCATCGCCATTCTGGACCAGGGGTTCCAGTGGATGTTGGAGCACCTGGAGAACAAGCGCCACAAGAACAAGAAGCACCACGGGGCGATGGATACGAAATAAGCGGCGGGTTCGATTCCCGTTATCCGCTCCAGCAATTATGAAAACAAGTCGCACCACATTAGAGAAGCCAACGGAGAAGGATTATGCCGATGTCCGATCTTTGCACATGCACAAAGAGGTGTCTCGCTACCTTGGTGGCCCCTCCGACCCGGAACAATTCGATGCATACTTTCAAAAAGTCCTACATCCTACGCATCCGAATTCATATTGGGTCGTGCGCCAAAGCGAGACCGATGCTTTCATGGGCTTCGTTGTAATTGACCTGCACCACGACAAAAAATACTATGAAATGTCTTATCAATTTCTACCCGAATTCTGGGGGAAGGGATATGCAACGGAGGTATGCAATCGAGTCCTGGAATACGCTTTTGATGAACTAAAATTGGACGCCGTAATTTCCGAAACACAAGCGAAGAACGAACCTTCCATTACGCTGTTAAAACGCCTGGGAATGAAATTGGATTCGACCCTTGAAAGGTTTGGGGAGCAGCAAGTGATCTATAAAATCGAAAAGTAAAAATTGTAACTCACGCCACGCCCGTACTTGGTTCGCTCGAACTTTTCAGTGATAGCCCCCCATAAGGAGCTCCATCTTCACTGTCATCGGATCCGCTTCGGCTGCCTGAATTGGTTCGCACGGATGTTCTTCTGCGCAAGACTTGCCGTTTCTTCCACCCTTTTGGCGCGGGTTTCGAGTTTCTTTGCATTCATGATCCATTCGAGGATCGCTTTTTTCGTTGATGGTGGAAATGTGTCGAAGTGCGCTTTGGCATCCGGGAATTTTTGCAGCGCCGTCAGCAGATCCGCGGGGACCGATAACGAACCGACGTCATTCAGCGCATCCCACGATCCAGATTTTTTTGCAAGAGACACTATTGCTTTTCCGGATGTGTGCAGACGCCTTTCTTTTTGAAGCTTCCCAATCCGCTGCTTGTTTATGGCCGACCAGTTGCTTTTGGGATTTCGAGGGGCAATCCATAGCTTAGTTTTCGTTGCATCCACTTTTCCCGGCTTGCTATCGACCCATCCGAAACAAAGAAGCTCTTCAACAATATCGTCATACGACATAGTGCGATGAGCGCCTTTGTCGAACACAAGCCATATCCCTTTGAGAGATGCATGGTTTCTTTTAAGCCACTCATGGAGAGCTTTTTGATTCTTGCAGTAGAGTTCTTGCATATCATCAGTATATCTCACGGCAGTTCAGGTCGAATTTTTCTGTGTTACCCTCCCTAGAAGGAGTTTAACGATAAGCGTATTTCTCAGATCAGAGAATCGGCTGACTGTCGATGAACACCCGGATGTAGAGGCGGCGCAGGAGATCGAGCGAGGCTTCCACAATCTGGTTGAGAAGCGCATTGAGACGGCGGATGCGGGCGTAGAGTTCGTTGAGTTTGTGCGCGGACCCGGGGGTGGTGCTCCCCACAAAGGCCTTGGCCTGATTTTCCAGCTGGTGCATTTCTTTCCGGATATGGCTCTCGAGCTGCGTGCGCATTCCGGCTTCGGCAGGCATGCGGGCGATCGCAAGATCACGTGCGGACTGACCGGTCTGGCCACCCGCAGTTGCGCCGCCGCCGGCACCACCCATATCTCCCGAGCGGTCTTCGCCGGTGGTCTCACTCACGCGTTGGCTCAGGTTATCGAACGTCTCCAAGAGGCTCGTCAGTTCGGCGAGTTTGGCAGGCTGTCTGACCGTCAGTTTGCTCGATTCAATGGAGCGAACGGTGGTCAGGCCCTTCTCCGGCGATGGCACAGAATTTGCCATGTGTATAACACTATTATGGCGTATAGTAGCCAAAAAGTCAAAGAAAAAGCGGTTTTGACCGGGTTTTCGTGCTCCGTTCCCATCTAGAATCATACCGTCTTCATCACCTCCCTATGTCACAAACCGTCTTCCACCCTTCGACTCGTCCGCCCGAGGCGGACTCGCTCAGGGCAGGTAATCAACTTTCTCCTTATCTCTATGTCTGAAACAGTGTTCCACAAAATATTGGCTAAGCAGATCCCCGCATCCGTCGTCTACGAGGATGACGAGGTGCTGGCGTTTAAGGACATCAATCCCAAAGCCAAGACACACCTGCTGTTCATCCCCAAGCACTTCATCGAATCCATTGCGCACGTCACACCCGAGACGGCGCATATTCCGGGCATGCTCATCCTCAAGGCGCAGACGTTTGCCGCGGAGAAGGGGATCCGGGGCTATAAGCTGACCTACCACGTAGGGAAAGAGGGCGGGCAGGAGGTGCCGTACCTGCATCTGCATTTTTTGAGTGAGCAGCCTTTGTGAGAGAGATCACGTGGAGGAATGAGGAATACTGGAGTACTGGACTACTTGAATACTGGGGAACAAATAAAGGGACCTCATTCCGAGGCCCCAGTATTCCAGTACTCCAGTATTCCAATCTCCATTACGACTCGTACCCGGCCTCTTTTGCCTCGTCCTCGGTCTTGAAGTACACGCGCTTGTCCGCCTTGATCTTCTTTCCCTGGGCGGAATCCACCGCGTAGTACTTCTTGCCGGCCTTGGAGGCGACCAGCGTCATGCCCTCAGGAATTTCCACGGCCTCCTCGGACTCGTCATCAGAGGATTCTGCCGGTGCGGAGGCCTCGGCCTCGCGCTCCTGCTTGAGGCGCTCCATGGTCTCCTTGTCGATGGGCTTGAGAGCCTTGATGGAAAGGCCGATTCTTCGCTCGTCGATATCGATGTTGATGACCTGGGCATCCACCTTCTGACCGATGGTGAGGGCCTGGGAGGGGTCGGTGATCTTCTCGTGCGCAAGCTCGGAGAGGTGCACGAGACCGTTGATGTCCTTCTCGAGCTTGATGAAGGCGCCGTAGTCGGCAAAGCGCACGACCGTACCCGTCACCTTCTTCCCCACCGGGTAGCGCTCGGCGATCTCCTCCCACGGGTCCTTGGTGAGCTGCTTGATGGAGAGCGACAGCTTCTCACCCTCGATACCGATCACCTTCACCGTCACCTTGTCGCCGATTTCAGCGAACTCGGCCGGGTTCTTCACGTGGCCCCAGGCGATCTCGGAGATGTGGACAAGGCCCTCGAGTCCGTCGAAGGCGACGAACAGACCGAACTTCACGATGCCGCTCACCACACCGTCCTTCACTTCGCCGGGCTTGAGCTGCTCCAAAGACTTGGCGCGCTCCTCGGCCATGGCCTCGCGCTCGGAGACGACGATCTTGCCCGCCTCCTCGTCCATCGTGATGATCTTCACCGTGAAGGTGTGACCCACGAACTTGGCGAGGCGGTGGATGATTTCGGACGGGTCGGCGTTGTTGACGCGCGGGTAATTGACCGGGGCCAGCTGACTCACCGGGAGGAACGTGCGGATGCCGTCGATGTTGGCGAGGAGCCCTCCCTTGTTTGCTTCGGTGGGCGTGAACTTCATGGTGGAATCGGCTTCGACCATGCGGTGGAAGCGGTCCCAGGCCTTCTGCTGGCTGGCCATACGGAGGCTCATCACGATCATGCCTTCGTTGTTCTCCTCCTCGAGCACCAGGGCGGAGACGGAGTCACCAACCTTGAGTTCGCGGAAAGTGTTGAACGAGTCGCGGAGTTCGCGGCCGGAGACGATGCCGGTGGCCATGCCGCCGATATCGATGAGGAGTTTGTTCTTGCCGCGGTACACCACGGTGCCCTCGACGAGCTCACCGGGTTTGACGCGGAGGATGGGCGGGGCTTCGCGCAGAAGCTGGTCCATCACGGAGGATTGGGTGGCAGTAGGTGCCATACGGAAACAGGGGTGCAAGGGGAGAAAATAAGAGGGGGTCGGGCGCTCTTGCACGAGCAACGCCGGAACGTGCGTATCTTGAGTCAGGAATCGCGCTGCGTCAAGCGCCCTTTGCCGCATCCAGCGCGAAAAATCCTGCCAGCTCCGACGAAAAGGCATTCCATCCTCTCCTCAGCCCTCTGCGAAAAAACCGTCCAATGCTCTGCGTTGCCCAAAGAAAAACGTACTGCCGGTGACCTTCAGCGATCCGTTGCCGGAAGATGGCTCCGCGACCGCGGTCATGCACCCGGTTGTTCCCGGCGATCTCCGCCTTTGAGCTGCGGTCATGCGCATGCAGGGCGATGGCATCTGCAAGGAAAATACCCGTGAATCCCGCTGTGGATGCCCGTGAGAGATACTCGCTGTCGTCGGCAAAAATCTCCTTGGACGTATCAAAAAACCGCAGGTCGAACGGTCCGAGTGTATCAATGACGGTTCTCCTGAACGCCATGCTTGCCCCCATGATGGTGCCGGCAGGGTGCATCGATCGCGGTTTCAATACTTTGGTTACAGAACCGAGTGTGGACCCGATCACGGGGTCGCCGTTGCCGATAACCTGTACGGCTCCTCCCGCGTAGTCGTAGGTCTTCAGAGCGTCGCAGATCTTCGTGAAGTAGCCTTTGGTGAACAGGCAATCATCATCTCCAAACAGAACAGCGTCACCTTTCGCAATCAGCAGCCCCCGGTTCTTTGCCGCCGCATGGTTCACGGTCTCTTCCCGCACGATCGTCACCGGCACGTATGCGTCAGCCGCGAACGTCCGGAGGATCTTCTGCGTGTCGTCGGTCGAAGCATTATCGATGAAGACGATTTCTGCTCCCAGGTTCCGCAGCTCCCGCTGATCGAGCGAGGCAAGCATCTTCAAAAGCTTGTCCTGACGGTTCCGTGTGCAGACGATGAAGGAGAGGGAAGGGCGGTCCATCTGAGACCGATTCTATACCTTCGCTTACAACATCGTCCGGTCCACGTGCATCTGCGGCTCTGCGGGCAGTTTCTGCTCCTGGCTGGTCTTGGGGTTATACACCTGGTAGTAGAGCTCGATGAGGTCGTGGGTGGGTAGCCGGGTGCTCTGGATGCCGATGTTTTCGAGGCCCGACTGTACCACGTTCACGCGGTCCTTGAGCACTTTGCTGCGCTCCAGGAATTCACGGTTACGCTGCACGGCCTTCGCGGTGGAGTCATCCGGGGAGATCCAGCCGAAGAACTGTTCGAGGATCGACTTCTTGCGGACATTGCCGTCAGCCGGGATCACCACGTAGAAGCGCTTCTGCATGATGTCGGCGACGTCCACGAGACGCTCGATGAAGCTCGCGTACGCAAACGTCTGGTTCTTGAGGAGCTCGTTGCTCTGGCTGGCACCCGTGGTGCGGAGGTTCAGGAGGTACGGGTCGATGTTCATCTTGGCCGAGCGCACGACGATCTGTACCGGAAAGCTGAGCGTGTTCACGAACGACTCGTAACCGGCGATAATGGCCTGCTGCTCGGTTTCGCTTTTCAGATTAAAGTTGAGGGCATCCACCTTGAGGACCGCGCGGAATCCGCCGTTTTTGAGAAGCACGGTGTCGTTGCGGATTTCCGCAATGGCGAGGAACCGCTGCGTGGAACTCAGCGAACTCTTCTTCCTCTGCCGGACGGTGGTGCCTTCACTGCGGGCGGTCATTGGTCGGAGGGAAGAGATCACGGAAGACGTTCAGATCGGAAGAGGGGAGTTCGCTCCCGGCCGCGGTTCCGGTGGAGTCCTGCTGGGACGGCAGTGTGAACTGCGGTGTCTCGATGCTCGGGTGCTCGTCTGCCGGGGGCGGAGTCGGGATCAGTGTTCCCGTTTCGTCGCGCCAGAGGCGGTCGATGGAGGTGCTCAGCTCGCGCAGGCTCTTCTCCGGAGCTTTGGGTGCGGTTTCTATCTTTTTCCTCGTCTCTTCCTCGGGTTTTGCACTCGTGCGGATGTTGATGGAAATGCCCTGACGCGGTCCCCAGGTGCGGCTGTGGGGCTTCTGTGTTCCTTCGAGCAGCAGCAGCAGCACGCGGGTGATGCTCAGGTCATTCACTTTCACGAGCGCGATGATCGCGGCGATGGCTGCGGGAATTGCGGACAGAATGCCAAGCGGAACCGGTACCGTACCCATGGCGCGCTGGATGGATCCGAAGATGATGTAGCTGATGCCGGCCCCGATACCCATGATGATGATCTGCCGCAGGGTGATGGGACCGATGATGCGGTCCTCGATGTAGACGTTCTGCGGGATTTTGACGGCTTCGATAGGCATTGGGATGTGTGTACGGGAATCTCTGTAGTATAGCAGAAATTTGGCTTCTACTCAACAAGTCCAGACTATCGAAACACCAAAAACTAAGCACTAAATCCTAAAACTCTGCTTTAGGATTTAGTGCTTATGATTTAGACTTTTCAGCTTCAGGCAGCCACTTCTGCCTCTTCTTCGATGGCAGTCTCTGTGGCAGCGTCGGCGTCCCCTCGCAGGAGCTCGATTTTGTCCTTCCGGACGGTCACCCTGATGGTGTCGCCGGGGCGGTAGATCTCCTTGAGGATATGCTCGGCGATCTCGGCCTCCAGCTGCTCCTGGATGGTGCGGCGCACGGGGCGGGCACCGTACTCGGGGTCGAACCCGAGCTCGGCCAGGCGGTTGATGGCCTTGGTGTCGAGCGAGAGGGTGTAGCCCTGCGCCTTGAGGCGCGATGCGAGCTCATCCGTGTGCATCTTGACGATCTTGCGGATGTGCTGCTGGTTGAGGGCATTGAAGACGATGATGTGGTCGATGCGGTTGAGGAACTCCGGACGCACGTGCTCCTTGAGCTCAGCGATGACCTCCTGGCACTTCTGCTCGTACTCGGTCTCCTCGCGCCTGGCCTCCTCCTCCAGTTTGAATCCGATCTTGGCGGCCTGCTTGGTGAGCTTCTCTGCACCGATGTTGCTGGTCATCACGATGATGGTGTTCGTGAAGTCGACCGTCGTACCCTGGGCGTCTGTCAGTTTTCCGTCCTCCAGGATCTGGAGGAGGATGTTGAAGAACTCGGGGTGGGCCTTCTCGATCTCGTCGAAGAGCACGACGGAGTAGGGCTTGCGGCGCACGGCTTCCGTGAGCTGACCGCCCTCCTCGTAGCCCACGTACCCTGCCGTGGCACCGACGAGGCGTGAAACGTTGTGACGTTCCATGAATTCGGACATGTCAATCTTGATGAGCGCGTCCTCGCGGTTGTAGATCTCCTTGGCGATCGTGCGCACGAGTTCCGTCTTGCCCACGCCCGTGGGGCCGAGGAAGAGGAAGGAGCCGATCGGGCGGCGCGTGTCACTGATACCCACGCGGCTGCGGCGGATGGCGCGTGCCACCTTCTTGATGGCGTCGTCCTGTCCGATGATCGACTTTTTGAGTACGGCTTCCATGTTCGTCAGGCGCTTGGCTTCGGTCTTCATGAGTTTCGTGACCGGGATGCCCGTCATGCGGCCGATGACGATGGCAATGTCGTCCTCCGTGATCTGCACGGGAGTGCGGCGGTCGCCGTCCTGCGCGGAACGCGTGGTGTCGAGTTTTTCGCGGAGCGTTTGCTGCTCCTGCTTGAGCTTGAGGGCCAGGTGGTACTTCTGGTCGCGCACGGCGGCCTGCTGTTTCTGCGTCAAAAGCTCGAGCTTTTCCTCGATCTTGCGGATCTCCGGGGCGCCGTCTGCGTGCTGCAGACTCTTGCCCGCGGCGGCCTCATCGAGCACGTCGATGGCCTTGTCGGGGAGGTAGCGCTCGGTGATGTAGCGCTTGCTGAGGGTCACTGCGGCCTCGATGGCAGCATCGGTAATGGTCAGATGATGGAAATCCTCGAAGCTCTTGCGGATCCCCTGGAGGATCTTCACGGCGTCTTCGGGCTTGGGTTCATCCACCTGGATGGACTGGAATCTCCGTTCGAGCGCGCGGTCCTCCTCGATCGTGCGGAACTCGTCGAGGGTGGTGGCACCGATGATGCGCAGGACACCGCGGCTGAGCGCGGGCTTGAGGATGTTGGCGGCGTCGAGTGAACCCTCGGCTGCACCGGCACCCACGACGGTGTGGATCTCATCGATGAAGAGGATCACATTTTCCACTTTGGTCGCCTCCTTGATGATGTCATCGAAGCGCTGTTCAAACTCGCCGCGGTACTTGGTACCGGCCACGAGTGAGCCCATGTTGAGCACGAGCAGGCGCTTGTCGCGCAGGTTCTGCGGCACGGTGCCCATGACGATGCGCTGCGCGAGACCCTCGATGATGGCGGTCTTGCCCACGCCCGGCTCACCGATGAGCACGGGGTTGTTCTTGGTCTTGCGGTTGAGGATGTGGATGATGCGCTCGATCTCCAGATCGCGCCCGATGATGGGGTCGATCTTTCCTTCCCTGGCGCGGGCAACGAGGTCATCGGTGAAGTAATCGAGTACGGGCGTCTTGCTCTTGGAGTCACCCTTGCGTCGGCGCGTCGGGTCGCCATCGCCGGCTCCTGCCGGCTGCTGACCGGGCTGCATGCCCACAATCACGCCCTGCAGACCCTGGAAAAACGCCTCCAAAGACTGCTCGAGGTTGCGGTTCTGGCCCTTGAAGGTATTGATCTGGCCAAACATCTCTTCCACGCGCGTCTTCAGATCCTCCGGTTCCACCTGCATGTTTTCAAGAAGCACCGTTGCGGCGTTCTTGCCTGTCGACACCAGGGAATGGAGCAGGTGCTCCGTGCCCACGTTGGCATGGCGGAACTTGTGCGCCGTCACCACCGCCTGCTCGATGACCGAGTGCAGGAAAGTGGAGAGGCCGTGCTTCACATGCTGACCTTCGATGTTCGGGTTCTGCATGGCGCGAAGCAGGATGCGCACGTTCTCCTGTGTGACACCGGCACCCGTGAAAATGGAGAAGCCGAGTGACTTGGGGATCGAGAGCAGGCCCAGCAGAAGATGTTCCGTACCGATGTACGGGCTCTTCATGGTCTTGGCCTCCTGCTCGGCGATCTGGAGCGCGAGCTTGGCATTCGGTGTAAAGCGATCGAACGGATGCATGGTATGAGAGAAAGAAAAATGGTCGGTGTGAAGAGACTTGTCGGCCGTAGCCCTCCTTTGTGCCTATGACGGCAGGGGGCGAAGGCTGATTATCACTCTAGAAAGGTGAGTGATAATTGTCGAGAAGATTCCTTGGAAAAAATCAGAAGACAAAACGAAAGGAATCGAAGCATTGTACGAAAAAGGGCGGGGAGTGTCGATTCACAGAAAACTGCTGGTCTGTTACGGCAGCAGAATGTCAAAGAACCCGTTCTTTTCAGTCCTTTTTCACTTTTCCTTCCGGGGAGTGCATTGCGCGCAGATCTTCCAGGAAGAGCGCGAGAATCGTCGTGAGCGGGATCGAGAGAATCACGCCGAACACGGGGTGGATGACATCGGGGAAGCTGATACCCACGAGCATCGCAAAGGTGATCGCGACGGCCGAGAGACCGACGGCGCGCTTCATGACGAGCGGGACGATCAGGTTATTCTCACACCACTGGATCGCGTAGTAGACGAGCGCCACCACAAGGCCCCACACCCAGCCACCCTGCGTGACGGCGATGATCACCGCGGGGACTGCCGCGATGAGCGGACCGACGATCGGCAGGAATTCGGTGAAGCCGGCGAGGATCGCAAGCGTGGTCGCATACGGCATCCGCAGAATCACGAGAGCCAGGAACACGAGGCCGCCGATGATCACGCACAGGAGCAGCTGTCCGCGTACCCACTGTGCAAGACGCCACTGGATCGCTTCACTCTTTTCATCGGCATACGAGCGCAGGGTTTTAGGCAGGAATCCGCGCAGCCAGCCGATGATGCGTTCCTTCTCGATCTGGATGAAGAATGCCGTCACCAGCACGATGATCAGGCTGATGAAGAAGTTCACCACCGAACCGGCCAGGTGGCCGGCGAGCGCCAGGAAGCCCTGGGCACTGGAGGTCATCGTGGTTGCCAGTTGTTGGAGAGCATCGGTGAAGTGATTGATGGAAAGGTTCTCGATGGTGAACTTGGCCAGGTCCGTGATGCGGGCGTTGGCGTCGCCGGTGAGGAAGGGCAGCGAGATCTGGGGATCGCGGAGGAATTCGTTCACCTGCGACCCGATGGTCCCGGCGATCTGTTGCAACTGTGTTGCAATGATCGGAATGAGGGAGAAGACGAGGAAGAGGAAGAGCGAGAGAAAAGCGAAATAGTGGATGAGAATCGCAAGACCGCGGGGGATACCGCGCTTCTTGAGCGCCTGCACGCCTCCATCCATGCTGGCGGCGACGAACACCGCAAGCATCAGGAGCACGAGCTTATCCCTCAGCAGGTAGACGAGCATCACGCCGAACGCGATCGCCAGAAGGCCGAAGCCCGCACGCACCACGGAACCCGTGGAGACGTGAACCGTCACTTCCGGCAGATCATTCCCGCCGATGGGCGGGGGAGTGGGACGGTACGGGGAGACCGCGCCTTCGCCGCCGGACGCGCGCGCCAGCATCTTCTGGGCTTTCTCGCCGATGATCCTCAGCGAGCGGAACGGGGAACCGTTGGGGTTTTTGCGGGGACTCATAGATTCTGGGGACCGGAGAGGAGATTGAGGACGACGGTATCGACAATCAGATAGGCGAGGATGCACACGGTGAGGCCGATGATGGCGTTCTGGATGCGCTTCTTCGCGCCCTGCGTATCGCCACCCAGGCCCGCGAACGCCCACTCGTAGCCTCCCCACACAAACTGGATGAGACAGGTACCCGTGCCGAAGGCGAACGCCACCTGCATCAGGTACGCCAGATAGATGGGGAAGCACTCGAAGTGGAACTCACCCGTGACAAAGTTGCAGCTGCCGATGACCCCGTTCTCCGGGATGAGCTGCAGACCGTTGGGGGTCTGCGCGAGCGCCATCACGGGGAGCATCCCGATGATGCCGGCGAGGGAACGCAGCATGCGCATCAGGTCCACATTGTGCGCTATCCTGCGCGAAAAAGGGGCCGTTTCGTGTTGCCCACAGATGCCAAAATGTGCCACAGTTGTAGTGTGTTCCGCGAACGCGGAACCGCTCTATGCCCGCGTTTTCCTGGTCCTCACTGGCACGTCCGATCGTCGCACTCGCCCCCATGGCGGGCGTGACCGATGCGTCGTACCGCCAGTTCATCAAGATGATCGCCCCGGAGACAGTGGTGTATACCGAGTTCCTCAGTACGGATGCCATCCATCACGGGGCGCAGCGCACACTGGAGATGCTGGAGTTCGACCGCGAGCTTGAGCGGCCGTTCATCGTGCAGGTGTTCGGACATGATCCTGACCACTTCCTTACCGCTGCAAAGATCATCGAAGAGCTCGGTGCCGACGGCATCGATATCAATATGGGCTGCCCCGCCGCCAAAGTGGTCTCCTCCTGCCACGGTGCGGCACTCCTGAAAGATGTCGATCTGGCTGCAAGACTTGTGGAAGCAACCGTGAAAGCCGTGAAAATCCCCGTGAGCGTCAAAACCCGTCTCGGCTGGAACACGATCGCGGACCTGGTTCCCTTCTGCAGGCGCCTGGAGAGTGCGGGCGCACAGGCGCTGGCCATCCACGGCCGCCGCTATTGCGACAAGTTCTCAGGCAAAGCCGACTGGGAACCGATTTACGAACTCAAGCGCAACGTGAGCATCCCCGTGCTCGGCAATGGTGACATTCTGACTGCCGAAGATGCCCTCGCAAAGATCAAGAACCTTGATGGGGTGATGATCGGCCGCGGCACATTCGGGAATCCGTGGCTGCTCAAAGATGTGCTCGAGGCATTGAAGGCACGCAACAGCGTCATGCCCACGGCTCAGCGCCTGACGTTCCAGGAGAAGGTGCCCTTCATCATCGATCACTGCAAACTGGCCGTGCGTCTGAAAGGAGAGAAGAGGGGAATGACCGAGATGCGCCGCCATCTCGTCGGTTACGTGAAGGGTTTTCCGGGTGCCTCCGAGCTCCGTCAGCGCCTCATGAAAATCGATACGCTTGAGGAGACGCATAAGGCACTGCTCGAGGTGCCCGCCATGCTGGAAATCGCAGTCGTCTGACACATCTATGATGCAACCTGTTGTCTTGTCAGTCTTTCGATGGCCTTGTGTTTCTGATCTGGAGTCAGTTTTGGATCGCTCTGGATCCGTTCGATGAGCGCCTGTTTCTGTTTTTCGAGATCTGTATCGATTGGTACAGGAAGTGAAGATAGTGTCGGCACAGGCGGTATGGGTTCCGCAGACTCTAATTGCATGATCTTCCGCAGCCGCTTCAGTGTCTGTTCCTTCAGATCGGGGTCTTTGATTTTTTCCAGCAGGTCTCCCCACTCCTTTCTGAGCGGTGTTTCCGCGTGCGCCTCGCTTGTATGGTGTAGCACCATAGCCCGGCATTCTATCACTTCTTGGGGTATTCCGGCGATCAAAACCCAGAGGATCTACTTAGAAAAATACAGTAATAACTTGGGGCGGGCTTTCAGCCCGCCGGATTAGAAACTCTCAACCCTCAAGAGGAGTTACCTCCCATTTTCCTGATGCAGAACTCCATGGATATTCCTCTGGCACCGAGACCAGACCCGCTTTCACCGGATTCGCATGAATGTAATTGAGTATCTTCCAGGAATCAGTAGGTTGCCTTGCATCAAATCTGCTCTGCCACAATGCGCCTTTCCCGATGCCCCACACAACACTCACTTTATAACTTCTCATAATGAGTGACAGTGGAACATATTCAGAGGGGGTAAGGAGGAAATGACAGTGATCAGGCATGATCACAAATCCGTGCAGTAAAAAGGGGTGAAGTTCCTGAACGCGGTACAGCACATCGACAGCTTCTCTTGCACAGGCAGGATCTGTGAAAATCGGCGTGCGATTCCTTGTGACAGTTGTCACGAATGTCACACAATCCTGAAAAACATGATGGTGATAGAGCATGAAAGTATTCTCTGTTGCCGGCGGGCTGAAAGCCCGCCCCTCGTCACAAAAAAATGAGGAGATAACGAAGTTTTCCTCTTCATACTCAGTAATAAGGCGTTCTGCAGGTTGGCAGAACGCCTTCATTTTCGAGAACAAACGAGTAGTTACGCCTGCACCTTGATGCCGGGGCCCATGGTGGGGGCCACGACAACGCTCATGATGTACTCACCCTTGATACCGGCGGGTTTGGCATCCTTCACGGCGGTGAGGAGGGCCTCCAGGTTCTCCTGGAGCTTTTTGGAACCGAACGACACCTTGCCGAACACGGTGTGGATAATGCCCTGTTTGTCCATCTTGATCTCGATGCGGCCCTTCTTGAGCTCTTCGATGATCTTGCCGATCTTCTCGGTCACCGTACCAGACTTTGGCGAGGGCATGAGGCCCTTCTGACCGAGCACCTTGGCGACTTTGCCGAGGTCTTTCATCATCTTCGGGACGGCGACGGCGATATCGAAATCGATGGTGCCGTCTGCGATCTCCTTCACGAGGTCCTCGTTGCCCGCCTTGTGGGCACCGGCCTTCTTGGCCTCGTCGATCAGATCATCCGGGACGAACGCGGCGATCTTGAGTGTCTTGCCTGTGCCGTGCGGCAGGGGGACGGTGGTGCGCACGAGCTGGTCGGCCTGCGTGGTATCGGCGTTGATGCGGATGTGCACCTCGGTGGTGGCATCGAACTTGGCGGTGGAGAGCTGCGGGAGCAGTTCCATGGCCTCGCCGACCGTGTAGGAGGACTTGGTAATCAGCGCCTTCTTGGAGGCGTACTTGGACCCGCGCTTGCGGGCGAGAGGGGAGCGCTTGCTCGTCATATTGGGTTGGGGAACGTGGTGTACCGAACGACTCAGAGAGTCGGAGGTATTTGGCGCTTTGGAAGAATATCCAGAGCTCCCACGAGGGACGGAATTGTGCCCTCAAACCCCTATTTATGCAAGAGTCACCGCGAAGAAAAACCAAACACCAAACACCAAAAACCAGAGAGAATCCAAACTTCAAATCCCAGGGGAAAAGCTTATTTCTTCGCCTTCTTGATGCCCGCAGCCTTGGACATGATGGCCGAGGACTGGAACGACTTTCCGTTGTACGCCGGCATGCGGGTGCACCAGAGGAGGAGCAGGCCGTAGAGGAGCATCAGGAGGGGCTCACTCCACCAGTCGGACGGGGGCTCGGCAACGAGGAGCATCGTGAGCAGCAGCGACAGCGCCGAGGAGATGACCAGGAAGAGTCCCGCGATCTTGAACGTGAACCAGAAGATCACGGCCGGGACGGCAGCGGATGCCGATTCGATTTTTGCAGCCATCTGCTCGTGCCAGAGGAAGAGCAGTCCGCCGACGGCGAAGAGCAACAGGAGGGCGAGGTAGGTTTCCGTAGAGTAGCCGTCAGAGTTGCCTGCGACCGAGTGGATCACCGAAGATAGCGCAGGCAGGCCGCCTGCCGTCATCAGGAAGATCCCCGCCCCCTGCATGGCGTAGCAGTAGATGGCATGACCCACTCCGGCGGGGCGCGCACCGGGTGCGAGCAGTGACGGGATGAACAGCAGCACGAGTACCGTGGCCACCGTGATGGGGAGCACTGCACCGGCGAGCACGCTGGAGGGATCGAAACGGAGAAGAATCTGGTCCATGAACAATGCAGGAAAATCAGACAGAGGCTACGGATTTCGCATATCCCTCGCACGCGAAACACATTGCGTGCCGCAGCTACGCATGATGGAACAGCGTGAAGAATAGGGAAATGTGCTTGCGCAGAGTTCATTCTTCTGCGGAAACAGTCGGCTGCGGCAAATTCCAAAACCCAGAAACCAAAAACCAAGGAGAAGACAAATTTCAAAAATCAGGAATCAAAAACAGATCCTGGTCGCTGGAATTTGGCTTCCGGAATTTTCTTGGTCTCTGGTTTTTGGTATTTGGAATTTTCTCTCCATCAAACTGCAAGTCCTCGTAGTACACTATCATCACCAAGCAACTCCTGTTATCCCTCGATAGTGACCCCCATGCTGCGGGCGGTACCGGCGATGATCTTCTCGGCAGCCTCGATATCGGTGGCGTTGAGGTCGGGCATCTTCTTCTCGGCGATCTCGCGGAGCTGCTTCTTGGTGATCTTGCCCACCTTCTTCTTGTTCGGCTCTCCGCTGCCCGTGCCCTTCTCCATACCGATGCCGGATGCCTCCTTGATGAGGGCGGACGCGAGCGGCTGCTTGACGATGAAGGAGAACGTGCGGTCCTCGTAGACGGTGATGATCACCGGGACCTCCTTGCCCATCTTGTCCTTGGTGCGCGAGTTGAACTGCGTGCAAAAGCCGTTGATATCCACACCGGCCTGTCCGAGTGCAGGTCCCAGCGGAGGTGCGGGGTTTGCCTGTCCGCCTTTGACCTTCACTTTGACGACTTTCTTAATAGCCTTTGCCATAGCCGGGGCAGTGTAGAGAAGAGGTTCGCACAGGTCAAACACAAGTTTGTGGTCATTTTCGCTCTCCGGCAAGCAAAATCGCGAATGGTGGATCGCGAATGGCGAATTCGTCATCCGCTATTCGCGATTCGTCATTGTGTAAGCGCCTCTATCACCGTCTCAATCTGCCCCTCCCGGCCCGGGGCGATGTGGAATTCCAGGAGCCGGTTGCCCTCCCGTACAAACACCATCCGCTCTTCGTGGATGCCGGGGTCATTGAAGCCCAGCACGTTGCGGTCACCGCCGTCCGGGAGCGTGTCGGTGCGGTCGATCAGGTTGCTCACCTGTGGCGAGAACGAGGACTGCAGGGCCTCCTTGAGCGCCGTGAAATACGTCTTCACATCGTCTCCCTCAGTCCAGGCGATAAATGTCACGCGGTCATCGCCGGTCAAAAGCACCCTCATCTCCACGGTGCGTTCTGCAGGCATGATCTCCTTGAGCACGTTGTCCTCGCGGCTGTTCTGGACGGTAAACCCGAGCTGATCCAGCGCCTGATCAACCGTCACAATCTCTTCTGTAGTCGGTTCACTCGATACATCTTGCTCCTCTTGCACGATGATGCCGTCAGTGGGGTTCGTTGCAGGAAGTACGATGCGGTCGCGTGTGAGAGCGTAGTCCACAGCACCGAGGAGCAGGAGGAGACCGATGAACCCTGCGGTGAGACCGGTGCGCGAGACGGAAAGCATAGAGGGAGTGTAGCGGATTTTTTCCGGAGAATCGATGCCCACAGGGCAGCGTGTCTGCTATCCTCTCAGCCATCGCCCTCAAGCGCCTCCCGCCCCAGGCCGAACCCGTTACCGCCGTCCGTCCGGAGGCGTCTTCCAAGGAGCAGGTGTTTGAGCAGGTCTTGAGGCCCAAGTCCCTCACCGAGTACGTGGGTCAGTCCAAAGTGAAGGAGCACCTCCTTCTGGGTGTGAAGGCTGCGCAGTCCCGCAAGGAGCCGCTCGGGCATGTGCTGCTGCACGGCCCTCCGGGTCTTGGCAAAACCACGCTCGCGCACATCGTTGCTCATGAGATGAGCGCGCAGATCCGCATCACGAGCGGTCCTGCTCTGGAGAAGCCCGGTGATCTTGCGTCGATCGTGAGTAACCTGCAGGAGGGTGACGTGCTCTTCATCGACGAAATCCACCGTCTCCGTCCGGTCGTGGAGGAAATCCTCTACTCCGCGATGGAGGACTACGCGCTGGATCTCGTGCTCGGCAAGGGGCCCACGGCGCGGTCCATGCGTCTGAACCTCAAGCCCTTCACCCTCGTGGGTGCCACCACCAAGGCCGGTGCGATGAGCGCGCCGCTCCGTGACCGCTTCCTGCATCAGTTCAAACTCTCGTTCTATGAACTGCCGGAGATGCAGCAGATCGTGGAGTGGTCGGCGGAGAAGCTCAGGGTTCAGATTGAACCCAATGCCGCGCACCGCATCGCCCGGTGCAGCCGCGCCACCCCGCGCATCGCCAACCGGCTCATCCGCTCGGTGCGCGATTTTGCCGAGGTCTCGGGCATCTCACCCATCAATACCGCTTTGGTGGAGCATGCACTGAAGTCTCTGGAGATCGATGCCGACGGACTGGACGCCACCGATATCCGTATCCTCAAGACCATCGTCGACATGTTCGGGGGAGGTCCGGTCGGTCTCTCCACGATCGCTGCAGTCCTGGGTGACGAAGAAGAGACGATCGAGGACGTGTACGAGCCGTACCTTCTGCAGCAGGGGTACCTGCAGCGCACATCCAAAGGCCGTTGCGCCACGCGACGCACCTACGAAAAACTGGGTCTCCCGGTACCGACGGAAATACAGGGCGCACTCTTCTCCTGAGAGACACTCAACGGGTGACTTCCAGCGAGTCGAGGACCGCGTGGAAGATCTTCAGGTTGTCGTCGAACGTGCTCTGCTGATCGGTGAACGTCCAGACGATCATCTGGTTGCCGCGGAGGAACCACACCTGTTCATAGCGGAGCGCGACACCCGCGAACACCGCATCAAAGCGCACGACGTCCGCGGAGTACCCGGCCACCGTGCGGCGGTCGCGGGAGGTGATCGTCATCTCCGAGAAGAACTCGCGCTCCTTTCGCAAGGCCTCCTCGGTGTACTGGTTGAGGGTGAGGGGAGCCTTGGTGAGATCTTCAAACACGATGTTCATATTGGGTCTGGCTCCGGTCGGTCCCACGGGCCCGAGCACCATGGCGGCAAGTGTGACAGTGCCTTCCTTCTGCGCGGTGGTGTCGCCCACCCAGCCTTTGGGGAAGCGGAAGCTCACCCCGAACTCGTCGAGGCGTACCAGGTTCTCGAGGACCGTCGAGCCGGCACGCACCGCGCGCCGTTCACCGATCTCCGCGTACCTGCCGTAGGTCTTCTGCAGGAGCGTCCTGCGGGAAACGGGCTTGGCACCAGGGATCGTGCTGATCGACCGCGCCAGTGCCGGGAGCGGCAGGGCGGTCATGATGGTGACGGCGAGACAGACGAGTGAGGTGCGGCGCATGCGTTCACTGTACGCGCTCCTTCATCAGTTCGTCCACGGCCGTCATCAATCCCTTTTTGAATGCCTCGGGAGAGAAGCGCTCAGCGCTCTTCTGCAGGGTCTTCGTGTCCCAGGTCTTCTGTTCCGATTCGGTGATCGCGCGTTGCAACGACTCTGCCGAAGGTTCTGCGAAGAAGGTTGCAGTGCGGTCACTCAGTGTCTCCAGCGCTCCACCGGATTGGTAGGCAATCACGGGCGTACCGCACGCGAGGGACTCCAGGGGCACCAGACCGAAGTCTTCATCACCGGGGAAGATCGTCGCCTGCGCTTCACTGTAGAGCTTCTTCAATTCATCACTTGTCTTGTATCCGGCAAAGCTGACCGTGGGACCTGCAAGTTTTTCCAGGCGGGTGCGATCGGGACCTTCGCCGGCGATGATGAGCGGACGCCTCAGCTTGTTGCACGCTTCAATCGCGAGGTCGATTCTCTTATACGCAGCCAGTGTCGAAACAACCAGGTAGTAGTCTGACCGCGGATTACTGGTCACTGACCGCTGATCCAGCCATTCCTGATCAATCGGCGGATGAAGGACTGTGCTCTCCCGTCGCCAGTAGAGCTCAATCCTCCGTTGCACGGTCTCTGACGCGGCGAGCAGCATGTCCGGTCTGTCTGCCGCTTCGCTGTCCCAAATACGCAGTCTGTGGAACATCCGTTCGAGATGTCTGCGCTTGAGCGGCGCGAGGAGACCTTTTCCAGCACGGTCGAGGACATCGTGCGTGCGGTCCCAGAGGTAGCGGGCAGGGGAGTGGACGTAGCAGAGGTGGCGCGGGGCCGAGTTCGTGATGATGCCGTGCACGAACGCCGAGGAGCTGGAGATCACCAAATCAAACTCGGAAAAATCCCAGGTCTCCACCGCAGCCGGGAAGCGGGAAAGGTAGAGATGATGATTCGTGGAGAATCCGTTGATCGCCGGACGCACGCGTTCTTTCGGAAACCAGTCACCGAGCTTTTTTTCGTCGTATAGGAAGGTGTAGATGGGCGCATCCGGAAACAGCGCCGCGATGTGGCGCAGCACCTTTTCCGCGCCTCCGCGGACGGTGAGCAGTTCATGGACAATGGCGACCTTCATCAACGGAAGTGTGCCATAGACAGGGAACAATTCGATGATTGACGGAAGAAAAAATAGTAGTAGATTACTTACATATGACTCTCAAGATCACACCGGGTACCAAAGATGCGGAGCACGCAAAGCGTCTCACTCGAGGGCGCATTGAGGTCAAAAATGATGGCACGGTGAAATTTGTTGATGGCGTGTCTTCGAAGAGTCAGACCCAAATCAAGAAGCTGCTGGAAGAGCGTACCAACATTTCGGGGAAATAAGTCGGCGGCTCGCCATAAGCACGACGTGCGAATGGTAACCAGAGTTTTTCGATTTATTTTACCCTGGTTTTCGTTGTACCGAGGCCAAAAATTTAAAATAAAAGCTTGTAAGTGACGCCGTCCTTCCATTGCGGATTCTCCCATGATTCAAATCCGCATTTGGCACAGAGCTTTTGCATAGGAATATTTTCAAAAGCAGTTTCAGTAACGACCCCTACAGCACCCATTTTCTTTGCATGAGCAATGCATCGCTGCATTAATTCAAGGCCAATTCCTCTCTGCTGGAAAGCAGGCTCCACAAAAATTTCTCTCAGAAAGAAATAATCCTTCTCCCACCAATCCGAATCTATGGAGCAAAATCCTGCGAACACGTCACCCTCTTTTGCCATCACATACAAGCTATCTTCGTCAGCGAGATGGGTTTTGAGGTAATCGAGTGTTACTTCGTCATAGCGAACATTGAAGTTTTTAAATTGCGACGTTTTTCCTCGTAAGACATCAATTGCCTCTGTATCGGTTATGATTGAATATTCGATGTTCATGCTGCTAATTGTAGCGTTTCCCGTAGCATGTGTTTCAATGCATTCTTTCCTTGAGTGGTCTTCAAATATTTTTCTCGACGCAAAGCATCATCTTGTGAAATGTACACTTCAGAAAATATTATTTTCCACGGCCGCTTTGCCTTTGTGGATGTAACACTGCCTTTGTTATGCGTCTCAAGACGTTGTTGGAGATTAGTTGTATAACCAACGTAGAGTTGACCGTTTTGGGCGCTGCGGAGGACGTAGACCGTGAACATAGTCCCGTAGTATGCACTGCGCTTCGCTTCGTGCAACTACAGGACACGAAGCACGCTCGTTGAAGTCATGTAAAGAAAGCAAAATATATTTGGTGGTTTACCATGAAGTCGCTGAACGAAGTGAAGCGTACTTCGTGGTGCTCCCGACAGGAATCGAACCTGTATCTGCAGCTTCGGAGGCTGCCGGTCTATCCGTTGACCTACAGGAGCAGGCCCGGAGTATGAAGCAGGAATCAGGACTGCGGAAGCCGGAAAAAGCGTTCGGCATTCTTCGTAGTAGCCTGATCGACTTCTTCCAAAGAAAGACTTTTGATCTCCGCAATGATTTTTGCCACCTCGCGCACATACGCGGGCTCATTACGCTTACCGCGGTGTGGGACGGGAGCAAGGTACGGTGCATCGGTCTCGATCATGATCTGTCCGATCGGCGCGGCTTCAATCGTTCTCCGAATCTCTTTCGCGTTCGGGAAGGTGGCGATGCCCGTGAAAGAAAGCAAATCTCCGCGCTTGAGGAACGGGGCTACCGCCTCAGCAGTCTCGCTGCAGCAGTGGAGCACAAGCTGCGGCGGATTCAATTCACTGACGATCGCCCAGATATCTTCCACCGCCTCCCTGCAGTGAACCACGACAGGCAGATTCAGTTCCTTTGCGAGGTTCAGTTGTTCCCGGAACACACGCTGCTGTGTTTCGTGGTCACTGAACTCATAGTGGTAATCTAATCCGATCTCGCCGATTGCTACTATTTTGTTTAGTGAACGAACTATCTTTCGTATTTCATCGGCATCAGACTCTTTCCATCCCTTGGAGCGGTTGGGGTGCACGCCTATCGTCGCAAAAAGGCCTTCATGCTTCTTCGCAAGATCGATGCACGCGATACCTTCCTCCATCGTGTCCGCCACCACGATCATTTTCTCAATACCTGCCGCCTTGGCACGCAAGATTACATTATCCCGATCCGCATCAAACGCTTTATCCGTGAGGTGGCAGTGGGAGTCGATCATGGGTCTATGATAGGGGAATAGCCGTTCCCGGACATCTCTCCCATTCATGCTTCGCTTCCGCTACAATAAAGGCATGGGTCGGTAGCTCAGTGGTAGAGCAGAGGCCTTTTAAGCCTTTGGCCGTGGGTTCGATCCCCACCCGACCCACCATTCGCACTTCGTGCTCATGGCAAGCCATTAGTTTTGGCTACTCACAGCTTAAAAATGCTGATTAAATAATAGACACAAATATAAAATTATGTTATAATAAAAATGTCAGAATCTCTCATTCTGGCATGATCCTTGGCAGCAAGATCGTTTCTCATTGAATATGCAGTTGCCCTTGTATGCGTTTTACGAAGCTCATACACGGGCAACTGTTTCTATCACACACACTGAGGTGACAATGAGAACGATTAAGGACCAGCTGGAAAACGGTTTCACTCTGTCCCTCGATGGGACCTGGGTGTCGTCCACCAATGGACGCGCCACCGAAGGCGGCAACTTCATGGTCTCGGTAATGAAGGCAAGCCTTGATCCGAAGCGCCTGCAGGCACTCGCCTCGAACGGCGGTATGAGCATCGAAGCTCTGCTGACTCAGATTGTCCAGGCAGCTCAGTTCGTGGGGGCTTACCAGGCCCTCATCGCAACCGAGAAGATCGCCTTCGAGGATGGCCCCTCGGCCAAAGACGATGCGCTCATCAGGGCGCAGATCAAAAGGGCATCGTTATTCTCTGGTTTCTAGTTGCCAAGGCAATCCCCGTCCCTTCATTGGGATGGGGGTTTGTCGTGCTGGAATACTGCTGTCTGTTATCATACGCATCAATGAACATCGAGCTCTATACGGATGCTTCTGTATCTCATACGACGTGGTGCGGTGGCTGGAGTTTTGCGCGGAAAATTGATAGTCATTGGGTGGAGCAGAGCGGATCTCTTCCGCCTGTATGCGATGCGAATCGTGTGGAGGTGTTTGCAGTCATGCAGGGGATTGCAGAGCTTCCGCCGGGCGATGCTCCTGTGCATCTTTTTTCCGATTCTCTCTTTGTGCGTGGTATCTGCGACGCAGCTGTACTTCCGGAAGAAAGACACAGCCGGTCTCTCAGGAAGACGATGCACAGGCACCGGCAGATTGTTCTCTCGGTGAGGCTGCTGCTGCAAGGGCGTCAGATACTGTTTCACCAGGTGCGCCCTCATCAGTTTTGGGATCCGGCTCACCGTGAATGCCATGAAATGGCCATCCAAGTGAGAAGACAACTGGAAGAACGCATGAGGTTGCAATCGCGCGAGTCACTCTGAGTCGTTCACCCGCACCGCAGGTTCCGGACATCGGCGAGCACCCTGTCCGCGTGCTCTTCCGGTTTCACGTCCGGGTAGATCTTCGCGATGCGCCCGTCCCGATCGATCAAAAAAGACCAGCGCACGATGCCATACGCTTGTCGGTGCTCTTTGTATCTCCAGGTTCCGTAAGCCGTGCTCACCGTCTTGTCGGTATCGGCAAGGAGCGGGAAGGTGAGGGAGAACTTCTCCGCGAATGCCCGGTGGCTCTCCACGGTATCCGGGCTCACCCCGAACACCGTGCATCCCGCATCGTTGTAGGCCTGCATGCTGTCCCGCAGTCCGCACGCCTGGATGGTGCAGCCCGGCGTGTCATCCTCGGGGTAAAAATACAGCAGCACCGGGTGGCCGCGTTCATCCCTGAGGGAATGCATCGTTCCGTCCTGATCCGGCAGGGAGAAGTCCGGTGCGGGGTCACCGAGAGTGAGTGGCATGCGACGAGTGTACACGAGGTCGTATTCGGTCTTCTCCCGCTGTACGTGGGACCTGGCTTGTCGTAAAGAAGCGCGTGCAGAACAGTCTTTTCTGCACTACAATCCGTCGTCCCTCGACACCGCAGGCAGGGACGCCTGCTCCGGGGACGACTTCCCGCATTCTTGTTTCTTATGGACCACGGTGACGTACTTCTCCGGTTTCAGGACGTTGTCTTCTATTACGGAGACGATGATAAAAAGCTTGTGCTCGATCACGCCAGTTTTTCCGTCCGCGAGAACGCCAAGCTCACCATCATGGGCCAGAACGGCGCGGGCAAAAGCACAATGTTCAAACTGATGACGGGGGAGCTGAAACCCAAGGGCGGCGAGATCCACATCCGCAAGGGCGCGACCATCGGTATCGCGCGCCAGGTACTGCACCACGAGGACATGGAGAAGACGCTCAAGGAGTTCTTTGAGGGGGCGTTCCGCGAGAAGAAGTTCGACATCGAAAAGCACATCGCCAAGGTGCTGGATGCCGTGAACATGAAGGCCGATTTGAAAAAGAAAATGAAGGATTTTTCGGGGGGCCAGAAGGCGCGCCTGCTCCTTGCGTTCGCGCTTATCCAGGAGCCGGATATCCTCCTGCTCGATGAGCCCACCAACAACCTGGATCAGGACGGCATTGATCATCTGACGGGTTTCCTCGTGATGTACGACAAGACGGTGATCGTCATCTCCCACGATGCGGCCTTTTTGAGCAGCTTCACCGACGGCGTTCTGTACCTCGATACGCACCTGCACAAGGTGGACCAGTACGTGGGCGACTATTACGACGTTTTGGAGCGTATCCAGGAGCAGATCGAGCGTGAGCAGAGCCAGAATGCGCGCATGGAAAAGCAGATCCAGGATCAGAAGGACAAGATCAACTTCTTCTCCCACAAGGGAGGAAAAATGCGCAAGCTCGCGAGCAAGATGCGTGATGCGGTGGAGGAGGCCGAAGAGAACAAGGTCGATGTCCGCCGCGAGGACAAAGCGATCGCCCCGTTCACGATTGAGGCAGATCCGTTCCCGAAGCCGCTGGTGAAGATCACCTCCGTGACGGTGATGCAGGACCACAAGCCGGTCAAAAAGAAGGTGGAGCTGACGATCCCGCGCCGTCACCGCGTCCTCATCACCGGCCCGAACGGCATCGGCAAGACCTCGCTCCTGGAAGCGATGGCCACAGGCAAGGAGAAAGGTGCCGTGATCGAGCCGGGGGTGAAGGTGGGGTATTACCGTCAGGATTTCTCGGGCCTTCCCATGGACAAGACCGCGTTTGAGATCCTCGCCGACGTGCTCGAGATCCAGAACAACCAGCTGGTGTACTCCACGGCCGCGCGTTTCCAGCTCACGGGAGAAAAACTGAAGGTCCCCGCCGGCTCACTCTCGGAGGGCCAGAAGGGTCTCCTGTGTTTTGCGCGCCTCATGCTCCAGCGCCCGACGCTCCTCATCCTCGACGAGCCGACGAACCACATCAACTTCCGTCATATTCCGGTGATCGCCGAAGCGCTCAACAAATACGAGGGGGGCATGATCCTCGTGAGCCACGATCAGGAATTCGTGCGGCAGGTGGAGATGAGCGAGGAGCTGGACCTGGGGGCACTCTGAAAGGAAACCGAAGAATCCGAGGAATCCAAGGAATCCAACCGGCCTTCGCTCACAATTCAATTTCATGAGCGGAAAAATACGAGCTTCGGCCGGCAAGGGAGAGCCCTTTTACAAAGAGATTCCTGCAGCCTGCATCGCTTCCCTGATTTTCCCGTACCAAAAGCCATACCCGTCTTCAGTCAGGTGCAGCAGGTCCGGGGCGTAGTAGCGCGGGATATCCGTGAGGAACAGATCGGTGGATGCTTCGCCGTAGAGGTCCACGTACGTCACCCCCGTGTCTTTGGCGATCCGCATGTACTCGGCACGGTACTGCCTTGTCTTCGTCGTCAGGTATCGGCTGATCGGCCAGGGGAAGAGGGGAGCCAGCCCGATGTTCCCGGAGTGCAGTGCCACCACGTTCTTCCCCGCGCTTTTTGCCTGCACAAAAAGTGCGGAGAGATCGCGTGTGAAGTCCGCCATCGGTGTCCGCTGAATAATGTCGTTGGCGCCGATCTGCAGGACGATGAGGTCATACGTTTGCGCTTCCACATTCGGGAAATGACGGAGTGCGTCGGCGACCTTCCAGCCATTCACGCTCAGGTTTTCAATGATCGCATTCGGGAAGTTTTGAGCGAACCTTCCTGCAATGGATCCCTTCGAGTCGGTCACTCCCGTGCCCACTCCCGTACTGTCGCCGATCACGAGGATGCGTGGCCCTGTTCCGTGCTGTGTATACGGATCACTCTTCGCGACCAGGGTCTTGCTGATCTGGATGAGGCGGTACATTCGCACTCCTGCAATCACCACGTAGATCACAACGGCAACGATGATCAGCCCGGCAATCCACAGGAGCGGCTTTGTCATGGAGGCAGTGTACGCGTGTCAGGGCGTTTTGTTCTCGGCAATAAACCCGATGAGCTTTGCGATCTTCCCATCCCGCATCTCAAACACATCGCAGAACACGAGTGGCAGCTTTTCTCCTGAAGCCTTTTGCGCAATCACCGTGCCTTCCGCAATCACCACATCGTTCTCTTCGGTCATGCGCGTGATGGTGATGACCGGTGTTCCGGAGAAGGCAGGGTTTTCGATTTCCCGATCGAACGCCTCCTTGCCTTTGTAATGAAAAATTCCGGGCATGATCCATTCCACATCGTCAGTCAGGCACGAGAGGATCTGTGCGTGGTCGAGCCTGTTGAAGCCATCGATGTACTTCTTAATCGTCTGCTTGTTTTGCATCATAAAAGGAGTCTATCCTCTCCCCTATGTCACACAACCACTCGCATCACGATCTGCTTGGAGAACTGGTCCGGGAACTGGAGCCGGTGCTCTCCTCTTCGGGGCAGGGGATCTACATCTACTTCGATGACGAGCACAAGGTGTGCAATGAGAAATTCGCCTCACTCCTGGGTTACAGCTCAGCGAACGAATGGGCAAAGATGCAGGGCTCGTTCCCGGGTCTGTTTGTGGATGAGGGAAGCCAGGACACGCTCATCGGTGCGTACCAGAACGCCATGCAGGATATGAACGCTTCCACCATCCCGGTCTCGTGGAAAAAGAAGTCCGGCGGAACGGCCAAGAGCACTGTCATCCTCGTGCCGATCTCGTACCAGGGCCACCTGTTTGCGCTGCACTTCGTTGTGTAAGGCAGATCGCTGAATGCGTTGGAGCGGGTTATGGGAGTTGAACCACATGTCTCCACCGTGGAACGGTGGTGTCTTGACGTTGGACGAAACCCGCGTGCCGGGCATTCTACTATGAGTCTTTCTGGCATGCCAGACTGCTAAATGTCATCCAATAGCTTTTTTGATGCGGTCCCTTGCAACATGCCTCAGAGCAGGTAGGATTTCCCCGCTCTGCGCATGTAGCTCAGTTGGCTAGAGCGTCGCCTTGCCAAGGCGAAGGTCGAGGGTTCGAGCCCCTTCATGCGCTCCATTCATATCGTGGAAGAGAAACCTACGGTTTCTCTCCCACGGACCCACTCTTCCCTGAGTGGGGTCGCTCCAGTCCGGCAAAGCCGGACTTCGCGAAACTCATCAATACGCAGTCGTTCCTTACAGCCATTCGAGAAAAACGGCGAAGGCAAGCTTTGCTTGCCTGGAGCCGTCACCTTGCCGGAAAGAGAGCTCATGAGAGAAAACCCCGGAGGGTTGTCTCTCATGCTTTGCGGGATTAGTACAGTGGTAGTACGCGAGCTTCCCAAGCTTGAGATGCGGGTTCGATTCCCGTATCCCGCTCCAATAGTGTGGATATAGACATAATGAAATTTACTTGTATAATATAAATACCCCTGCGGGAGGGTGGGAAGGATCGAGTATCACTTCTCACGAAGTGAGAGGGGGGTCTGGCCATTAATGCGCCCTGGCGCTGCGAGGCCGGTAGGCATCCATGACGGATGCCATCTCAAGGCCCTACTCCATATCTCTGGAGTTAGGGCCTTCCTTTTTGCAGGAATAAGACAAAAACTTGAAAAACAGGGGAGGGGGGACCAGAGAGAGAAATGGCACTTTTCCGCTCCACAGAGAGACAGTTTTCTGGTATACTGTCTTGATGCCCACACCGAACCTGATTCCGGCCCTGGAAGCCCTCAAAGAGCTTCTGCTGATCCCTCTGGCTGCCGCGCAAAATACGGGTATCCAGTTACTGGAGCCGATCGGCGGCGTCACCAGTATCCCTACCGATAACCAGAACCCGCTCGGGGCACTCGGCTACTACATCGGCCTTCTGTACCCGTGGGCCCTTGGGATGGGTGCCGCCACCGCGGTGCTGATGGGCGTATGGGGCGGTATTGAAATCATGCAGGCGGGTGCCGACCAGGGGAAGTACGACGCCGGCAAAAACCGCCTGATGATGTCGCTCGGCGGACTGCTGCTGGTGCTCCTCTCCGCGACGATCCTCAACACCATCAACCCCTCGTTCTTCCGCTGATGCGTACGCGCTCCATCCTCTCCGGCCTCACCGCACTCGCGGCGTTTGCGCTCTCGGTGCCGCAGGTGCCGGCTCAGCAGATTCCCGCAGTCATCTGCAACGGGCTCATCGGTTGCGGTGCCGCTCCGGAAAACCTGATTGTGGAAGGCGTGCTCCCGATGGCCGCCATGATCCTGATCCAGCTGGTGGGAGGTTTGGCCGTGCTCTTCATCGTCATCGCCGGCACGCGCATGACCACCACCGGTTCGGAAGACGATGCCGGGGCCGCCAAAAAGGCCATCATCTACGGCCTCATGGGCCTCGGTCTGGCCATTGCCGCCGCGCCGATCGTCTCGTTCATCATCACCGAGAACTACACGGAGGCAGGCGGGGACATGCTGCTCGTCGGTGTCATGGCCGCGGCCATCCGCATCATCCTGACAGTATTCAACGTCGTCCTCGTCATCGTTATCATCTACGCCGGTATCACCATGGCCCGTTCCATGGGTGCGGGTGATGACTTCAAGAAGGGTATCAATATGGTCAAATGGGCGGTCATCGGTGCGATCATCGTCAACCTGGCCCGTGCCATCGTGCAGGCCGTTCTCAATCTCAATTTCTGATCATGCTTTCATTCGCCCTCTTCATCCTCCGGCTCGTCACTCCCGTGGCACATGCCGCCGGCATCGAGCAGATCGGTTCCGGCGCGCCCGGCATCGATCAGATGTGGAGCACCATCCGCAGCACCTTCCCGTTCACCGACGTGGGTGCCGGTGGCGTGAGTTTCCTCGCGCTCAAGGTCACGGCGTTCATCCTCTCCATGCTCTCGGCCATCGCCGCGCTCATGCTCGTCTACGGCGGGCTCAAGATGATCACCGCAGGCAGCGAGGAGGGCTTTGGCGAGGCCAAGAAAATCCTCATCTACACGGCAGCAGGTCTCGTGTGTGCGATGCTCGCCGATGCGGTGGTGATCTACGTCATCAGCATCCTCGAGCAATCGCTCGGGTAAGCGGTTTTCGCTTCCGGAACGGGCTGTTTTGCTGTAGATTTTTGGCATGTCTAGGCAGTACGTCACCACAGCCATTGATTATCCCAACGCCGCTCCCCACATGGGTCATGTGCTGGAGAAGGTGTTGGCCGATGTCATCGTGCGCTGGTTCCGTCTGCGCGGGGATCAGGTGCGGTTCCAGATCGGTACCGATGAGCACGGGATCAAGATCCAGCAGACGGCAAAAAAAGAGGGGATCGAACCGCGCGCGCTCGTGGATCGCAACGTCAGGCTCTTTGAGGATCTCTACGGACGCCTCGGCATCTCCGCCGACGTGTTCATCCGTACCTCGAACAAGGAAGTGCACTGGCCAACGGTGAAAGAACTCTGGAAGCGCCTGGATGCCGCAAAAATGCTCGAGCAGCGCACGTACGCCGGCCTCTACTGCACCGGTTGCGAGCGCTTTGTGACGGAAAAAGACCTCGTGGACGGCAAGTGCCCGGATCACAACATCGAGCCGCAGAAGGTGGAGGAGAAAAACTGGTTCTTCCTCTTGAGCAAAGAAACAGGTTGGCTGAAAAAACTCCTCAAGAAGGACTACCGCATCGTGCCTTCGTTCCGCGAGACCGAGACGCTCAAACTCCTGGAGCAGGGCCTCGACGATGTGTCCTTCTCACGCCCCAAGAGCAGCCTGTCGTGGGGGATCCCCGTGCCGGATGATGAAGAGCAGACGATGTACGTGTGGTGCGATGCCCTCACCAATTACATCTCCGGTCTCGGGTACTTCACCCCGGCCGAGGACAGGAAATGGTGGGACGATGCCACGGTGACGCATGTCATCGGCAAGGATATCGCGCGCTTCCATGCCCTCATCTGGCCCGCGATGCTCAAGGCTGCCGGCACGCGCACTCCCGATCGATTGCTCATCCACGGATTCCTCACGAGCGAGGGCCAGAAGATGAGCAAATCCCTCGGCAACGTGGTGGTACCGAAAGACGTCATCGACAAATACGGTGTCGAGGCGCTGCGGTTCTACCTCAGTCACGAGATCCCGGTGGGCAACGACGGCGACTTCAGCTGGAAGAGATTCGGCGAGCTCTATGATGCGAAATTGCGAAACCAGTTAGGTAACCTCCTTAACAGAATCCTTACTCTGCTTAAGAAAGAGGGCGGCAAGATCGCTATTTCTGACGCGCCCGAGGCAGATTCAATCAAAGGAATCTGGAAGGAGTATCGTAAGCACATCGATGCCTTTGAATTGAGCGATGCGTTGCAGGTGGCGATGAAGCTTGTGGATTCCATGAACGCCCGCATGAACGAAGTGCAGCCGTGGAAACTCGCAGGAGAGGAAAAACTGAAGGTGCTGAGTACGTTTGCCGAACAGCTCCGCCATGTGTCGCTCATGCTTCTCCCGTTCATTCCGGACACAGCCAAGGAAATGAGCACGCAGCTGGGCGTTCCGTACGCGGTTTCCATGGGTGACCGCCAGTTCACGCTGGAAGAGGTGACCGGCTGGAACACGGCTCAGGATTGGAATGCCATCGGTGAGCCGAAGATCCTGTTTGCACCGATCGAATAAGTATTGTGGTTTAATGTATTAAGTATTACGGACTCTTTCATAATACCTGATACGTAATACCTAATACTTCTTTGAAGTATGGTATACTTCGTCTGCTCTCAAGAAACACGCAGGTAGGCGCATGCCGATAGCAGTGGAGAGGGGAGTATGGTTCCATCGCTCACCATGAACGAAGCAGCGAGTTCTCACTTCTTTTCTTTCTCTTTTATGTTCGATCCCATGTCCGATCTCACCGGTGGCCGCAGCGACATGTCCGACCTCGGCGGCGGCATGCCCGACCCGACGGCCCGTCCCCAGCAGCGCCCCCACCATGGTGGCGGCCAGGGCGGCGGCCGCTACGCGACCGACCTGCACTCGGTGACCATCCATGCCCGCCAGCGCACGTTCTACGTGGACCTCAAGGAATCCGGCAACGGCAAGTTCCTCAAGATCTCCGAGAAGTCCCGCGGCGGCCAGAAGACCACGATCATGTTCGATGTCGAAGACCTCGACCAGATGATCAGCGCTCTCACGGAGATGAAGGCCAAACTCGCTGCGTAAGGGTTAAAAAGGCGAAAAGGTTCAAAAGGGTTAAAAGGTAGACCTTTTAACCCTTTTTCCCGTTTTTTACCCTTTTCTTCCCCGGGTCCACTCTGCCCCCGTCATCGGCTTCCCTCCGGGGGTTTGCACCGTTACCAGATGCAGCATCGTGCCGTCGCGGCAGGGGAGGGGTGCGGATGTTTTCGCATCTTCCAGTCCGGTCTCCAGGAGCTTCAGTGTCGTTCCGTCGATCTCGGCGGTCACGCCCGGCCAGGGGTTGAGGGCCCGGACCTTGCGGTCGATCTCCTCCGCGGTGTGGGTGTGCGGGTTCACCACCCCGTCCTCGCGGCTGAGTTTGCGGCACACCGTTACCTCGTTCTCGTCCTGTTCCACGGGCTTCAGAGGCTTGGTGAGCGTTTCCAGAAGCAACGGTGCGGACATCTCGGCCAGGCGGTCATGCAGAGATTGAAAGGTCTCCCGCTCTGCAATCGGCGTCTCTGCCTGGGCCAGGATCGCCCCTGCGTCCAGAGCGGCGGCCATCAGCTGTACGGTCACCCCCGTTGTCCTATCGCCATTGAGCAGGCTGTGGTGCACCGGGGAGGCTCCTCTCCAGCGGGGGAGCAGGGAGCCGTGGACGTTCACCGCTGCGACGGTGGGGAAGTCGAGAACAGGCTGCTTGAGGATCTGGCCGTAGGCAATCACGACCAGGAAGTCCGGCTGCGGGTTTCGCCCGCCCGATCCGAACGGAATCGTTCGGGCGGGGGCTGCGAGCTGCGGGTTCGTACTCCACTCCTTGTTGATGTTCTCCGGCTGCCAGAGAGGCAGATTCAGTTTTTGAGCCAGCAGCTTCACAGGGGACGGCGTGATGACCTGCTTGCGTCCTACGGGTCTATCCGGCTGGGTGATCACGAGCGTCACCGCAAAGCGCGGATCGGAGGCCAGTGCCTTGAGCCCCGGAACGGCGAAGGCAGAGGTGCCGGCGAAGACAAGGGAGATCATTGTTAAGCAGTGTAGCTGTTTCAGGGAAAATGAGCTTTGGAATGAATTGATAATTGATAATTTATAATTGATAATTTCGAGGATTTTCACGGTTTTGGAGAGTATCAGAATTATCAATTTTCAATTATCCATTATCAATTATCGCCCGTGTCCAAGCGCACCCAAATGCTCGGCTCCGTCGTCCGTGAGATGGTGGCTCCGGTGCTCAGGATGTGCCCGCCGGAATGCGGCATCGTGTCAATCACCTCGGTCGAAATTTCTCCGGATCAGTCCTACGCCACGGTGTACATCTCCGCGCTGAAAGAACGGGAGAAGGCGCTGGAGTTTTTGGAGGAGCAGCGCAATGACCTGCAGCGCAAACTGGGCGGCATGGAGCGCGCGCGTATTCCGCATCTGCGCTTCAGGATCGACACGTCCGCGGATGAAGGCAATCGTATTGATGAGCTGTTAGGAAAACTTTCCAACCAGAATCCGCAAGACAGTTCTCCGTCTTCGCAAGGTCAACGCGATTGAAGAGTGATTGGAGTCGGTCATACACTCCCGTCCTTTCATGCGTGACACCTCTCCGCTCCCGGCCCTCTCCGACGTCATCGAGGGCGCGAGCGCTGTTCACTGCATCTGCCACCGCAACCCCGACGGGGATGCCATCGGGTCGCTCTTGGCGATGGGCCTTGTAGTCGATCGCACCTTCGGCAAGCCGGTGAGCTACCACTGTGTGGATCCCGTGCCGGAGGTCTTCCACTTTCTGCCTGCCGCGCACCAGGTGGAAAAGGCTCCGGAACTGCCGGAGAACACGCACGGGCACGTGTACGTCTTCCTGGATTGTGCCGAGCCCAAGCTCACAGAGATGCACGTCAGTCATCCGTGGCTCTTCGATGGCACGGTGAAGACCGTCATGATCGATCACCATCACAAAAACCCGCGCTTCGGCACGGCGGTCAATATCCTGGAGCCCCAGGCGTGCTCGACCTGTGAGATTGTTTTCGATATCGCCGATGAGCTGGATTGGGCGGTCGATCCCGATATCGCCACCTGCCTCCTCACAGGCGTCTACACGGACACGGGAGGCCTCCTCCACAGCAATACCGGCGCGGATGTGTATCGCACCGTCTCGCGTCTGCTCCGTCGCGGAGCGCGTCAGCAGCAGGTGGTCACTTCGGTCTTTCGTTCAGCCAAGCTGAGCACGCTCAGGCTCTGGGGCCGGGTATTGGAGAAGATCTCCCTCACGGAAGAGGGGGGAGCCATCTCTGCAGTCACCGAAGGGGATTTCCGCGCGACCGGAGCCGACTACAGCGAGCTCACCGGAGCCATCGACTACGTGAACGCTGTCCCGGGAATGCGGTTCTCGCTCATCCTCTCGGAGCGTGACGGTAAGGTGAAAGGCTCACTGCGAACACTCAGAGACGATGTCGATGTCTCCAAAATGGCCGGAGCCTTCAGCGGGGGCGGGCATCCCAAGGCGGCGGGGTTTGCGCTGAGCGGCAAGCTGAAACCGGAGATCCGCTGGAAGGTGGTGGATGGCCAGCAATCAGCCTAGGTTCAGGCTACGGGCGGCAGGGTGTCCTCCGGCTTCTTTACATCGGCTGACGGCGCAGGAGTGTCTGCCTTTGCAGGTTCAACCGGCTGTACCGGCGTCGCTTCCGCAGCAGGGGACGCAGCAGGAGCTTCAGTGACTGCAGCAGGGGTCGCGGGAGCGGATTCGGTCTTAGCAGTTTCAGTCGCTGCGGTGGCAGGGGGTACAGGAGCGGCCTGCGCGCCCAGTTGTCCGAGGGCGGAGGTGCCGATCATGCGGCGCTCCTTCATGGCATCAATTTCTTTCTCCAGTGCCTTACGCGCGAGGACTTCCTCGGGCTTGGTCGTGATCACCGCTGCTTCCTCGGGGGAGGCGATGATCTGGATGGCTACGTGCTTGTTGCCGGCAAAGAAGATGCCCTGACCCACGCCGGAGTTGAGGAGGATCTGCTTCTCACCGTCGGTGAGGGCAAAGAGCTTCTGTAGGTTATCGATGGCGGTGGAGGACTGGCGCAACAGCACCTGGAGCGAGGAGTTGGTGATGATCGGTTTTCCGTACGGCGAGTTCACGAAGTCATCCACATCCTGCGTGATGGTGGTGATGCCCAGGTAGTACTTGCGGGCGCGCTTGACGATACCGAAGAGGAAACGCGCCGAGTCCTCGTACTGCATCAGATTCCACGCTTCGTCGATCACGAGGTAGCGGCGCTTGAGATCGGTGCGGACCCTGTTCCAGAGGAAGTTAAGCGCGATGTAGATGGCGATCGGACGCAGCTGCTCCTCCAGGTCGCGGATCTGGAAGACGATCATCTGCTTATCCAGCTGGACGTTGGTCTTCTGGTCGAAGAGTCCGGCAAAGCTGCCGTCGGTGTACTTCTGGAGCACCTTGGCCATGTTCTCGCCGCCCTGGGTGGTGGAGAGCACATCCACGAGGTCGCGGAGAGTCGGGGGTTCGATAGAGCCCGGGTTTGCCGTCTCGAGCGTGATGCCCTTGAGCGCGTAGGTATCAAGAATCGCTTTGTCGAGGATACCGTCCTCGGCCGGAGTAAGGGTGCCGAGCATCAGGCGGAAGAGGCCGTGCAGGTTGATGACTGCGGCGCGCAGGGCGTCGCCCGTCTGGGCGTCCTCGCCGCGCAGTGCCTGCGGCAGATCGAACGGGTTGATGCGGAAGCTGCTCTGGAGCGAGAGGGGGATAAAAGAACCGCCCACGGTCTTGCAGAGGTCCACGTACTCGTTTTCCGGATCGATCACGAGGACTTCCGTTCCGAACATCAGGGAGCGCAGGATCTCGAGCTTCACCGAGAACGACTTACCCGCACCGGACGTGGCGAACACGTTGGCGTTGGCATTGGGCATGTCGAAGCGGTCGAAAATCACGAGCGAATCGTTGTGACGGTTGATGCCGTACAGGATGCCGTGATCGGACGTGAGGTCGGAGCTGGAGAAGGGGAAGCTTGTGGCGAGCGGTGACGTGTTCATGTTGCGGCTGATCTCGAGTTCATCGAGGCCGAGCGGCAGCGTTGAGTTCCAGCCGTGCTCCATCTGGAGATAGGCCGGTTTGGTGAGCACCAGGCGTCCGCCCAGGATGGATTCGATATCGGTCTGGAGTTTCTTGAGCTTCTCCTCATCATCCGCATAGAGCGTGATGTACATCCCGAGCTGGAACAGCTTCTCGCGTCCGCGGGCCAGGAGATCGCGGAGTTCCTCGGCATCCTGGAGAGCGGCTTCGAGCGTGGGGTCGCGCACGATACCGCGCTGCTCAAGCATGCGGATGGAGCTGCGAAGCTCCGCCACCTTCCGGCGCAGCATGCGCATGATGGCCGCGTTGCTGGACGGGTAGATGAAGTGCGTGATGTCCATCACCGCATCAAAGTTCACAAGCTGCGAGAGCCAGTTGGGGTAGATGTAGTTCGGCCAGTTGTAGACGTACAGCGTGCGCGCATGCATGTCGTTGAGGATCACTTCCCCGCGCTTCACCTCCATGGAGGCCGGCGCGATGATGTCCAGAATCTTCTGGAGCCCTTCCTGGTAGAGCTTGAGGGACTTGCGGTCCTCCTCCGTCAGCACGTCGCTCTCGCGGTTGGGATCAAGAACCGCCTCCACATTGCGGTGGAGCCCCAGGATCTCATCGATGGCATACAGCAGCAGGTTCTGCTGGGATGCCGGACCGGTAGAGGGAGTGGGTGTGGGGTTCATCGAGAATTCCTTTCAGTATAGCAGAAAACTCGATGTCCGACAATCCGCTGCACTGGCAGATCACCCCGTTTGCGTGTGCACGTCAAATATGTACATTTCCTCATCAATAAGCCGTTTCAGAGGCTTCCGCCGAACGGGTCCGTGGAGCGGCTGCGGTTGCGTCCCACCTCCTCGAGAACACCGATGGATTCCGACCCCGGAACATCCACGACCTGGAGCCCCGCAAGCAGCACTTCGCGGTTCCTTGCAATAGCATCCTGGCGGCTCCGGGAGATCTCGATCAGGCGTTCGAGCATGTCCTGCAGACCCGAAAACTCACGCTCCTCGGCATCGATCGTTGCCGCCTCGGCCTGGAGTTCGGAGGCGACACGCTGTTGTTCGGATGCCGTGGCAAAATCACCTTCATCGAGTGCGTTGCGCGCGGCGCGGTTGGCATCGTTGAGACCGCGGCGCACGTCGCGGTCGCGGGTGCGCAGCGTTCCCAGATAATCGGTGGTTTCGGTGAGCCGGCGCTCGGCGCGCACGGTGATGTTGTTGAGGCCCGTCACATAGTCGTTAAGTGCTTTTGTGCGGTCCTGGCTGCGGTTGAGGAGGTCCGGCAGATCGATCTGCAACACTGTTCCGAGCTCATCCAAGAGCGCGTACGTGCCATCCAGACTCTCCTGATCGGGTTTGCGGTGCAGGAGCATCTGGGCCTCAATGCCTTTGCGCGCGGAGGCAACCGGCAGGTAGTCGCTGTTGGCGTAGAAGATGCTTGCGTACACACCAAGCAGCGCAGTCGGCCGGTACGAGAGCGGGGGAGTGGCGACGAATCCCGCGATGTCGATGACGGCATCGCGCGCTCCCTCCACGGCGACATCGGGCAGGTCCGAACCGCCACACCCACTGAGTCCCAGAGTGGCGATGAGTCCGAGTGCCGGAAATGCCGAGAGTGCGCGTTTCATCTTTACTAGTATTATATCACTTTTGTTTATTTTGAGCAAATTGGGCTATTCACAAAACAAATGAGGGATGTCGATATATTCAACTGTAGTAGTTCATTGACATTTTGAGGTGGACGATCGTGCACACAATATGTGTTCAAAACACTGAGGACATTCTGTGTGCAAGATCAAATTTTGTACTCCTCTATAAAGGTACGAAAAAGCTGATACATTCCGCACATTCCCCTGAGCAGCAATTTTGCTCAGGGAAGATTCTTTCGTTCCATGTTCCCGACACTTTCCGCACGGGCAGAGAAGACCCTCTCCGAGGAGTTCGGTCTCACGGATACCGCTGTGGCATGGGATTTTCCGCGTGAGGCAGGCCATGGAGACCTGACGACAAATGTAGCTCTGAGCCTGCGCAAGAAAACTGATCGTAAGCCGCAGGATATTGCAGAAGCACTCGCAAAGGGCCTTTCCAAGGAAAAGAAGCTCGTGGCCAAGGCGGAAGTGGCGGGTGCGGGATACGTGAACGTCTGGCTCAAGGCTCCGGCGCTGTTTGAAGCGGCGGAGACCGCCAAAGGATCGACAAAGCCCAAGAAAACTCGCAAAGAGGCACCCGTGATCATCGAATACTCCGGTCCGAACATCGCCAAGCCGCTCGCCATCCACCACATCATCGGCACGGTCATCGGCCAGGCGACCGTGAATCTGTACCGCCACGCGGGATACCCGGTGATCGCCTGGAATTACATGGGCGACTGGGGCACGCAGTTTGGAAAACTCGCCGTCGCGTACGAAAAGTGGGGCGACAAGAGCAAGAAGATCTCCTCGTATTCACTCGATGAGCTCCTTAAGCTCTACGTGCACTTCCACAACGAGGCGGAAAACGATGTGAGTCTCGAGGATCAGGGGCGAGATGCGTTCCGCAAGCTCGAGGCAGGGGACAAGGAGCTGCGTGCGTTCTGGAAAGATGTGGTGTCTGTCACCAAGGCATCGCTCGCAGACATCTACAAGAGACTCCATGTGTCGTTCGATCTGGAACTGGGGGAGAGCTTCTACGAAGACAAGATGGATCCGGTGGTGACGGAGGGAAAAAAGAAAAAAATCTTCACGGAGGGCAAGGAGGGATCGCTCATCGTGGAATTCCCGGAGGAGAAAAAGATGCCGCCCTACCTCATCCTCAAGGGTGACGGTGCCACCCTCTATTCCACACGCGACCTTGCGCAGATGAAGTACCGCACGGAGGAGTACAAGCCGCAGGAGATCCTGATTTTCACGGATATCGCCCAAAAGCTGCACTTTGAGCAATTGGTGGAAACGTGCAAGATGCTCGGCTGGACTCTGCCGAAATTTGAGAACGTGCTCTTCGGACGCATGCGCTTTGTGGATGCATCGATGAGCACTCGCAAAGGAAATGTCCTGAGTCTGGAGCACGTGGTGGACGAGGCGGTGAAGCGTGCTGACGAAGTCATCGAGAGTCGCGGTGACACGATCCAGACCGATGACCCCAAGGGTCTCGCGGAGATGATCGGCGCGGGTGCGCTCGTGTATTCCATCGTGAGTCAGAACCGGAAGATGGAGATGGTGTTCGACTGGGGAAAGATGCTGAGCTTCGAGGGCAACAGCGCGCCGTACCTGCAGTACACGCATGCACGCGCCCGTTCGGTACTCAGGAAAGGTGAGGCGGAGAAGGGCGCAGAGTTCCCCGATGCCGATATCGAACTGAGCGAACACGAGCGCGGACTTCTGAAGCAGCTGCTGCAGTTCCCGAGGGCCCTGGAGGAGGCGAGAGCCAACCGCATGCCGCATACGCTGGCCACCTACCTGTTTCAGCTCGCACAGAATTTCAACGCTTTCTACAACACCGAACCGATCGTCAAGGCCGAGGGGGATGCACGCACCGCGCGCCTCGCCCTCACGTCCGCCGTGGCGGACATCCTGCGCAGCGGAGCCGAGCTCCTTACGCTGCGCGTCCCAGACCGCATGTAATTTTCTCTCTCCCTTTTTCCCTTTCTTCCCATGAACCGGTACACACGCCGCCGCGTCTCCCGATCGCGCCAGCGCCCATCCTCCGCAGGGTTCCGACCCGTGGTGGCCTTCCTCCTCATTGCCTCCTTCGGCATCCTGTTCGCGGGATGCAGTAACGTCCAGGTAAAGGGCCCTGAGGCGGGGGACTTTGAATCCTTTACTGCTGAGGATGCCGAACGATTGGCACGGCTCGATGGTGAGGATAGTGAGGTACCCTCACAATCCGGTTCTACTGTTTCTTCTGCACAGGCAAGCGATTCAGTGGAATCGCCGGTCGGCGGGGGCATTGCTCTGACGGGAAGCGGAGCCGTGACACCCGTGGATCCGGCATTGCGCCAGCGGTTCGACGCGATCCGTACCCCGTCGGGAGCGGGGAACGCCAACACCTACCGCGTCATCAACACATTTGTGAACGTCCGCAGTGAGCCGAACTCGGGAGCGGCCACGGTGACGCAACTCAAAGAGGGAGAGAGCGTGACGGTCCAGGAATTCGTCAATGCCCAGTGGGCCAAGGTGGCGCTTGCCGGTGGAGGGACCGGCTATGTGTCCGTGCGCTACATCGGACGCATGGCGACGGATACGGAAATCGCCGCGGAGGACAAAGCCGGCAACGTGACGTACTTCGTGAACTACGCGTTCGTGAATGTACGCGCCTCCAAAGATGTGAGCAGTGAGAAACTCGGGCAGATTCCCGGTCAGGCGCTCCTGAAGCCTTTGGCCATTGAAGGCGATTGGGCCAAGGTGAACTTTGAGGGCAAAGAGGCATACGTCTCCATGCAGTTCCTCGCGCCGTTCCGCCCCAACCTGATTGTCCGCCAGGAGAGCTTTACGCTCCCCGTGTTGCGCTACGACATCTCTGATGCCGCCGTGATCACCACGATGGTGGAGCATGCATCGGCTCTGCGTGCGGCGGGTGCGCGCTTCACGACCTTGAAGGCGTTCCATGACCTGCTCCTCTCGCAGCAGGCACGTGATGTGCGTCTGCAGCAGAAGAGCGTCATCATTTCGGTGACAGGGATCACGCCGGAGAACATCCGCACCCTCTCCGATGCCCTCTACGGCGCAGGCATTCCCGCCACGTTCTTCATCGAGACGCGGCACCTGGGGGTCAGCGGTATCAGCCAGCGCCTCATCTCCACGCTCAAGGCCAACGGGTTCGATCTCCAGTCTGCCGGACACACGGGTGACGATCTCCGTGGTCTCACTAACGCCCAGGTGGCATTGGAGCTCCGTCAGAGCAGGCAACTGCTGGAAGACATGGCCAACCAGTCGGTGGTGGCGGTGTACTACCCGCAGGGAGGTGTGAACGACCGCGTGACCACCGCTGCCGCAGATGCGGGATATCTGTTTGGCGTCGGTTCCGTACCGAGCGGTTCCTTCACCCGCGACCAGTTCCTGCGCCTGCCGAGCTACGGCATCACATCCGCCATGAGCGTGGATGATGTGAAGGGGTTTCTGGAGTGAAAGATAGTTTTGCAACCTCAGTAACCGGGGATGCCCTGAGGAGGGGCCCCGGTTACGCCGAATGCGGAAATTACCGTCCCATGCTCTTCTGCAGGTCCTCCATGAGTTTCTGCGTGCTCGTCTTGGAATACTCCGCTGCTCGTTCCGCAGCCTGAGAGGTGATGTCACCGATAATCTTGTCCATATTCGCGTAGAAGTACCAGAGTCCCCAGATGGTCAGCAGGAGGGGAATGAGAGCAAGGATTGAACGGACAAATCCGCCCCACGTGCGCATCTGGTCACGCTTATCCATGCGTTCCAGGTGGTGCAGGATGTTATGAAGCGTATCGTTCATCTCCTCGGCGGCCGTGCGTGGGGACGGCGAAGAAGAATCAGGAAGTTTCGGCATGCGGCAATTCTAGACCGGATCGTCTCTAAAAGCCGCGTTTCCACTTGCGGATGGTCTCGATTGCGCGTGTCAGATGGTATGCGGGGGTCACCGGCAGGTCGTGGCAGTGCATCAGCGGATATTCAGAGCCTCCGAAACCGGTTTTAAAAAGCGTCACTCCGGCAAACGGATGGCCTTTCTCTGCCCGCGGCGTACCGTCGGGGTCCAAGACCGTCGGCGCAATGCCCCAGAAGTTATAGACGCGGTCGTTGCGCTGCAGGGCATCCTTGATTGCCGTCCACTGCAGCAGGTAGCTGGCCGGGACTTTCTTGAAGGCATCGGCCGATGCCCCGTGGTGGTAGCTGGTCTCCCCGAATGCGTGCATGTGCACGGAACTGGCGATCACTTGGCCTTGGTACAACGCGCGGTACACCGTGCATTCGTTGCGGGCCGCAAAGCGCTTCACCTGGGCACGGAAGAAACTGTTGGTGTAGGGCGTAAACCCGTGGCGCTTGCGGGTTTCATCGTGGAGCGTGATGAATTGCTCCAGATCGCTCACCGGATCCGTGGATTTTTCGATCGTCACGCCGTCCTTCTCGGCGCGGCGGATCAGGTTGCGGGTGGTTTTGCGCATGGCCATGAGGATCTCCTCCTCCGTGCGCTGTGCGCCCGCGTCACCGTTCTTCCACGGGTCAGACGACCACAGCGGCAGGTACCACACGTGCTCGGCAAGGAGGTGCAGGGGAGAGGAGGTGAGGCTCATGCCTTTCACGACTGCCTCACCGTCACCCGGACTCAAAAAGGGGCTCATACGGACAAAGGCGCATGAGCGCTTTCTGGCTTCGTCAGTCAACGCATTTCGGAGAGCGGGGAAGATCTCCGTGCGGTCGGCTGGACTCAGGTCAGAGGCGAAGAGGGGGCCGTAGGGAACGCTCAGGTGCCGTCCGCGCCGTGCGTTCACCAGGTGGCCAAAGCAGATACCGACAATCACGCCGTCTTTGCGCATCTCCAGACGAACCGGTTCCTGGCCGATATCGGCATACACCTCGCCCATCGTCCAGCTTTGGAGAAAAGGGCGGTAGCGCTGTTTGCTCAGGAAGGCATCCCAAGCAGAACCGTCTATTGCGGCAGAAACCGTAATCATCGGGTACATCGTAACTCCTCCTCTTTTCTTTGTCTCCCCGACAAAGAAAAGAGGCAAAAGAAAACGCACCGCCGCCAGTCCACACTCCGCCCGGCGTCGTTTCTCCTCAGCAACGCCTACAGGGATTCGGCGCTGCTTCGTCGAACCACGTCCGCTGCGGCGGACGCGACGCCTTCCCCTTCACCCCCCGTGGCGGCGGACCGCCCGCTTCGCCACTGGATAACACGTTGTCTTTTAGGGAAGTAAAGGGTCCAAGACTTCAATGAGTGTTTTCGCCTGCTCAAGGGTCATCGTCGGGTGGGTTGGCAGGGAGAGTATCTGCTGACCCACCATCTCAGCCTTCGGGTCATCGCCATCGCGGTACCCAAAGTCTGCGGGGTCTACAGAGGAGGGGAGCAGCACGCATCCGGTCCAGCCGTCGTGCAGATGGATGTTGTGCTTCTTGAGTTTCTGGCGAATCCCTTCGGCGTTTTTCGTGAAGAGCGGGTACTTCTGGAGCGGCCAGGAGGGATCGATGTTCAACAGTCCCGTCCAGCCGCGCTTCTGAGCCTCGGTGTGGTAGTAGGCGGTGAGGGTGCGGCGGTGGTCATTGAGATCTTTGAGACGGCGCAATTGATCGAGTGCGAGGGCGGCACAGACATCGGGCAGTGCGTAGAGCGTCGACGAGGGGTTACCGCGCTTCTCTGCAGTGCTCAGGATCGGTACGAGAAGCCGAAGCGTCGATACCACTTTCAGGAAGAGCTTGCCCAGACCGAACCGGTAGAGGAAGCGCGCCAGCGCGTAGATCTGCGGATATTCCAGATATAAGGCGATTCTGGGCCACGGCAGCTCCTTAGCCGCCTTCTCCTGTTCTCGGAGTGAGAAGTGCAGGCGGTCGTTGCGGGCGATGACGGCTCCGCCCGTGACCCCCGAGACGGCCTTATCGCGACCGAAACTGAGGAGCATGGCATCGCCGAAGCGGCCGATCTCCATCGGCCCGGTCTCATCAGGCAGCACGTGCGCGCAGTCCTCGATCAGCAGCAGGTTGTGCCTGTCGCAGAGGGCCCGCAGCTCTTTGAGCGGCCCCGGGATGCCAAAGGTGTGCTGGCAAAGAATGGCGCGGGTCTTTGGGGTGATGCGCCGCTCGACATTCGTGAGATCGAACGAAAGCGTCTGCGGATCGATATCGGCGTACACCGGCGCGAGTCCTGCGCCGCGCACCGCATTGGGGACCACCGTGCAGGTGTAGCCCTGGACGATCACCTCATCCCCCGGGCTCCAGCCGCGGGTCCGGAGGAGCGCCAGGAGTGCTTCGCGGCCGGTGGCAAAGAGGGTTGCGCGGCCGGCAAAGGTCTTCTCGAGAAGGATGCGCAGCGCCTGTGCATGCGGCCCGCGCCTGTACGCCCACGGTGCGTAGGAGAGCCTGAGTGCGAGCATCCGCTGCCGCTTGTCCCCGAGCGGGGCGAAGGTGTGGTGAATGGGTCCGCTCACGGCAGCAGCTGGGAAACGGTACTGGCAGACATGCGGCCCGCGCAGACCAGCAGCGACCCTGCCGGCACGCCTTCCGTCGCGGTGGAAAAGAGCTCGGTCTTCCCGCCGAAGCCCTCGGCAAAGTGTCGCCGGCTGCCGGGATCGAGTACGATCAGCCGCTCAAACACGCCTCTGCACTGTCCGCCCAGTTCGCGTTCCACGGGTCCCTGGTGCTCGCCAAGTTCGATGAGTCCAGACACGACCAGCGTTTTCTGTTCCTGCGGCTGGCTGCGCGCCCAGGCAATGGCTGCACGGATCGAACTGCTGGAGGAATTATGCGTGTCGTCCAGGATCGTGACTCCGCGCTCCGTGCGTACGGAGAAGGTGCGGTTGGGCGGTTCAAAGCTCCGAAGCAACTGCGCGATACGGGGCATGCGGATCCCCAGGTGACGCGCGACGGCCACGGCCAGCAGCACGTTGGTGACGTTGTGCGTGCCACGCAGCGGCAGCTGGAGCAGGGTGTCGTCCACACGGAACTGCACACCCTGGGCCGTCTCTTCGATATCGAATGCTTCCAGATCCAGCCTGCCGCCCGTTCCGGCGAGTGTCACTGCGCAGCGTGCGCGCTCTTTCATGGCGCGTACAAGCTCCTGATCACCGTTCAAAAACGCGTGTCCGTTCTCGGGCAGGGAGGCGATCAGCTCACCCTTGGCCTCTGCTATGGCTTGCTGTGACCCGAAGAGCGCGATGTGCTGGTCGCCCACAGCCGTGACCACTCCCAGGGTCGGTTTGGCGATGCGGCACAGCACGGCAATCTCGCCTTTGCGGTATGCCCCCATTTCCACCACGAGCGGGCGCAGATCGTCTGCGGCGCGGGACGAGAGCTCACGCCGAAGCCAGCGGGCCACGCCGATCTCGGCATTCATATACGCGGGGGTCACGGCAGGGTTCAGATCCTGCAGCAGGTGGCCGATGAGTTCCTTAGTGGTGGTTTTCCCCACACTGCCCGTGATGCCGATGACGGTGAGCTCCGGGAAGCGTGCGCGTGCATCTTCAGCATGCTTCAGTTCGCGGTTCTTGAGCATGCCATCCACCGGCAGGAACGCGGCCCACGCGAGAGCGATCATCACCGGCTGCAGCAGCGGCAGCAGGAGCAGCAGGGGAGGGAGGAGCAGACTGAATGCGATCGCACCAATGGCATTCAGGAGCATCGCACAGCCCGTGATGCAGAGAGCCTTGGGCGTCCAGCGGGGCATGCGCTGGCTGTGCTGCAGTACGGGAATGCAGGAGAGCACGCTCAGGACGAAGAGCCCCGTTGCCGTGAGGACGGCGGTACGGGCGGGTGTCAGGAAAAGGGCGATGAGAAAAACAGCCGCAGCGACCGGCCGGACGCGCCCCAGGAGAGTGGAGACCACCCCTTCCCGTTGCAGCTGTTCCCGGAGCCTGTCCGTGCGCCATTCCTTGAGCTGCCACAGCCATGCGTAGGTGAGCAGTGGCGAGAGGGTAGAGAGGAGTGCCAGGAGGACGAGTACCGCGGTCCACATACGGAGGAAGCCTAGCAGGGCGCTCTCCGGCGGACCATACGGACATTGAGTTCCTGTTGCGGAAAACGCGAATTCCCGGTTTCCCCGGCCAGGACGCTTATTGATAATTTGTCATAAATATTGTATAATTATAGGTAAGTACAAAAACATCCATGCCCGATTCCCGATTCCCGCGTTCGCTGCTGGCCTTCGCCTTCTGGTCTTCCCTGACCATGGGCACGGTCTTCTGCGGTGTGATGATCAACGATCTTGTTGCGCAGACCTCGCAGGTCACGCCCCCGATGGAACAGGATTCGGCGTCCTCACTGAGTCTCCCGATGCTCGATCAGCTTTTGGAAGAGATGCCCGTGCGCGACACGAGCCTTTCTCCCCTGGAAGAGTTCCTCCGCAGTTTCGAGGAAGAGCAGATGCGCGCCGGCGATGCGTCCATTCTCTGCTGCCGCATGGCGGTGGATGATTCCTGCAACGTGATCGGTACCAGTTATTCCGAATCGATGTGTGCCACCGCGGGCGGAAGAATCGAGGCCTGTATCGATTACTGCGGTGTTCCCGATGCAGAGACCTTGGCCCTGGTGAATGCCGTGGCGTCCTCCTCCGTCTCCTCGCAGGAGTCCTCGGCTGCCGTTTCCTCAGCGTCTTCGGCCGAGTCGTCGGTCGCGTTCGAGATCCCGTTCACCGCACCCGAGACGGTCGATACCCTTCCGGTACCCGAGGTGTCTCCTCCTGAGACCTACGTACCTCAGGCTATTCCCGAAATCTGTGGAAATTTTATGGATGACGACCTGGACGGCATTGCCGACGATACCGATACCGACTGCGTGAGTGGCACCCTCACCGTGACGGACGACGGTCAGCTCATCAATACGCAGGATGTTGTCCCGGTGGAAACACTCCTGGAGCAGGCAACCCAGCCCCTTCCTCAGGACCAGCAGGTTCTCCCCGCGGACACACCGACGACCTACGATGATCAGCACGCCTCCTGGTGGGAGATGATGCGGCAATTCCTAGGCCTCTAAAAAATTGCTCATTGCAAATTACTCATTGCTAATTTTTCGCGTGCGAAGCCACTTCCACGATGCGCTGAGCAATTTGGACGGCGGCGTCACGATGCACGCGGTGACGGACACCTGGGAAGGTGGTCAGGCGGCTGCCCGGGATTTCCTTGTGCATGATCTTTCCGTCAGCGAGCGGGGTCATGCCGTCTTCCTCCCCCCAGAAGAGATCGGTCGGTATACGGATGGATGAGAGCAGGGGACGGAGGTCTTCCGCGGTGACTTTGATCATGGTCTCGCGCATCAGCGGACTTGCCTTCTCATAGTCGTGCACCCGGACGAGGCGGTACAACATCCGCTTCCCGAGAGGCGCGAGCCGATTGAGGCCGGGGACCTTCAGAAAGAACGCGCCGGTCTTGGCGAGCATCAGTCCGATGATCCGCTTGAGGTGACGCGGGCGCTTGATGCCGGCGGAGGCGCACAGAAACAAGTGGTCGATTCCAAATTCCAAATTGCTAATTCCAAATTGCCTTGTGGCGAGCTTGATGCTGATTCGCCCTCCGTGAGAATGACCCAGAAGGAAGAAATGATCGACTTTGAGGTTGCGTCGATTGATCTCGTCGCTCGTCCAGCGGGTCACCCAGTCGGCGTAGTCATCCACGGACCACGGGCGCGGGGGTTCGGGGTTCTCGCCAAATCCTGGGAGATCAGGAATCAGAAGCGTCAGGTCACTGGCCTTGAGTGCCTCGGAGAGTTCTGTAAACGACTCTTTGGATCCACCCCAGCCGTGCAGACAGAGCAGTACGTTGGCCACGGCTATAGCCTACCACGAACCTAATAAAACCTCTTTCCGAAGGTCTTTTCTGGCCGTAGAATCCCTGCGCTCTCAATGCGTCTCCCCATGCCACGGTAGCTCAGCTGGTAGAGCACAGGACTCATAAGCCTGGGGTCACCGGTTCAAGCCCGGTCCGTGGCACCACGTAAAAACGCGCGAAGCAAGTTTTTACGTGCCACGTGGCGCCGCCAATTTGGTATCATGATTCGCTATGCATCACGTCTATCTTCTGGAAAGCGCACCCAAGCGAAAGCGTTATATCGGCTATACTTCTGACTTAAAACGACGACTTGCTGAGCATAATAATCACAAAAACGTTTCAACCTCTAACGAACAATCATGGAAACTCATCTACTGCGAAACTTATGTAAACAAGATGGATGCTCTTGGGAGAGAGAAGTTCTTAAAAAGCGGTTCGGGTTGGAGATTTCTCAAGAAACAGTCGCGTTATTATTTTGAAGAAGGGATTTTGCCTTAGATTATTCGGAATTTTCTTATGAATGCTCAGGAAATGATGAGAAAGCTCGGTGCAGAAAAATTGGCTGATGATGAACGGCATATATGCAAAGTTATCGTTGATGCATATGCGGAGGTAACAGATGAAGACACATATCTGGAAGTCCGACGAGAAATTTCTGCCGCTCTTCAGCGAATCGGAAACCCCCACATGAATCCTCTTTGGCCTGAAACCACACACGAGGAGCAGATGAGACGATTATTCCTCTTAGGAAACGAGGTATGGGTTCGATGTGAAGAAGTCGTGCAAAGGGAGCTTCGTCAGAAGAAGTCCAAAGAGGCTTAGAGTTCTCCTATTCTCCAGCGAATGATAAGTACATAATATCCTTTGCACCCCGCGTCACCATCAACAAAAAAACCTCTTACGGTGCCGTGCACGGGAAATCGATGCTGGAGCGATCGATGGTTTCGAGGCCGGAAGCATCAAAATCGACAGTCACTTCCCTTGCGAGCGGGATGTCTGCAATGAGCCCGGGCGGGTTACAGATACCGCCTTCGTCACCGTAGCGGTGTTCCACGGTGAGAGCCTGCGGGTCGTTGTAGCGTGTTACCCAGATCTCCTCACCCTGACCGGCAAACCAGGTACTGAATGCGGCGATAGTCTCACCATTTGCAACGGTGTAGCGGGCGTACGCGGCGGGGTCGACGAGCTGAAGTTCCCCCTGAACATCCCCAAGATCGATCGAACGGTTGATGACCCCCGTAAGAATCAATGACGCTTTGTTGTGCGGAATGCCGTTCTCATCTGTCGTGATGGACTGCTCGAGGCTCATCATCACAGGTCCGCTCATCGGTGCCTCAGAGGAAGATGTGCCCTCCATCACGGCCTGCATATTCTCGTCAGTGTCAGGGGAGGGAGCCACTGGTGCCTGTGCGCAGGCAACAAGGGCAAGCAGGGTGAGAGCAGGGAGCAGGGTGTGGCGCATGGATCCAGTATGAAAGATCGATACTCGGTTGCAAGCCGGATTTCGCTATGCTGTTGATCAATTCATGTCCCTCACCCTCAACATCCTTGCCGGTACGTGTACGGTTCTTGGATTTGTGCCGTACATTGCGGCGATCACACGCGGGCAAACGCGCCCTAATCCCGCCTCGTGGTTCATCTGGCTCGTCGTGGGGCTCGTCATCTTCTTTTCCTATTCCGCTGCGGGAGGAACGGCTGCCCTCGGGTATGCCGCAGGGGCGTCGTTCGGTCAAGTGATTGTCTGTGCACTGATCATCAAATACGGCTTGGGGAAGCTTGGAACGACTGAATGGATCTGTATCGCAGGAGCACTCCTCAGCCTGTTGCTCTGGGTCGTTACGTCATCCCCCTATCTGCCGCACGTGCTCATCGTGCTGATGGATTGCTTCGCGTGGTTGCCGACGTTCCGCAAAACGTTGCTCGATCCGGGTTCGGAAGATCTTCCCGCGTGGATCCTCTGGGCGCTCGGTGCCGTCTGTACCTTTTTCAATATCACCGACTGGTCCTTCTTCAATGTCCTGTTCCCGGTGTACATCCTCACTACGAATACGCTCATCGCGCTGCTCCTTGTTCGTCACTTCTTCATTAAAAAACCGCGACCCTGAGGCCGCGGTTTCTGTGTCGTTCAGCGTCAGAACTTCATGTTGCTGTACGGCTGGCCGGCTTTGTCCGTGCGGTTGGCCTTGAGGCGATAGAGCATCTCGGCCATTTCCCCGCGCTTGAGCGGCTGGCTTAGGGTCTTCACCGAGGTGGGGATGGCATTGAGCTTTGCCAGGTACTCCACGTACGGCTTGTACCACAGCTCACCCTGGTCCTCCTTGGCGATCTCGTAGCGGAAGACGTTGGAGAGGATCTTGGCGGCCTCCGCCACGTTGATGTACGCGTTGGGGCGGAAGTTACCATCCGGGTAGCCGTCCACAATGCGCATGGCGCGTGCGTGACAGAGTTCGTTGATGTACCAGGTGTCACGCGGGACATCCTTGAACACCGACACGGACGTATCGGGATAATCGCGCTGCAGACACTCGGTCATGCGTGCGGTATCCAGCACGAAGGGGTTGGTGACGAGCTTCACGAATTCGGCACGGGAAATACGGCGGTCGGGGACAAAGGTGCCGTCCAGGTAGCCGCGCAGCACCTTGTTCTGGCGGAGATACTCAACGGCCTCGTAGTTGGCGTGCGAGGCCGGCACGTCGGAAAAGGGTTCCGTGGGGAACGGGTTTTGAGCCAACGCGAAGGCGGGGGCCATCAGCGAAAGCCCGAGAACGGAAAGAGAAAGGAGTCTGCGCATAGGGAGCGGTGGGGATAATGCCGCCATCGTCCGCCCCGGTTTATGCCAAGGTCAACAGCCGGCTCTTACCGATCGGAACTTGAAAAACGCGGAAAAGAGTATGCATGGCCAATCACCCGTTCCCGCTCAGCGCGTCAGGCTGATCGTTGCACCCTGTTCGGCATTGGGAGCGAACACGGTGACGCGGCCGCTGTCATCCTTATAGATCCAATAGCGGCTGCCGGTGCCGGTCACCGAGAGCGAGGGGTCCGCCGGCACTCCAGTGATGTAGGTACCGGAGAGCACCCGCAGGTTCACGCCGTTGAGTGTGGTGGTGCAGGTCGTGGGGTCCACCCAGGACTGGCACACCATCTTGGCGTTGGCCGCGCCTGTGGGAATACCCGGGGGCATGGTGCCGTTGTGGTCGATGGCGTACTGGTACACGGCGCTGAGGATGGTGTTTACATCGCTGCGGCGCTGTGTGTTGCGTGCGTCACCCAGCTGCTTGGTGGGGTTGATGGCCACAATCACGATCGATGCGAGGATGGCGATGATGCCGATCACCAGCAGGAGTTCGATGAGCGTGAAGGCCTGGCGCTGGGAGAGACGCATGGTCAGGGGGAGGGGAGAACTCCGCGTACTCTACCCCCGGGAAACCCTCCGAAAAAACAACGGAAGCCAAAATGCCTTGCCGTGACAAACGCCCGGTGGTGGAACTTTTTCCTGTCACGCGTCCAGTTCTTGAGTTTTATCCCTGTTGATGTTGTTGCAATCAAAAGTACAGCGTACTAGCATCTCAGGGACTTGCATCTGTTTCCCTCTATTGCATGAAACATCTTCTCCGCCTCTCCCTCGTGAGTGTCCTGCTCCTCACCGCTTGCATGCAGCAGACCGGTACCACTGCCGGTGGCAGTGCCTCCAGTGCGTCCAAGTCGTCGCGCGCGTCGTCCGCAGCTTCGGTCTCCGCTGCTCGGATGTCCGCTCCGTCGTTCCCCAGGTCGTCATCGTCTTCTTCCGCGGTAAGCGCTGCACCGGCTGCCGCTTCTTCGAGTCTGTCCTCCTGGGACGCGGAAATCGTCACTAAGGGCGGCACGGTCATGGAGGAGGAAGAGGAGGACGAGGAGGACGAGGACATCGATGCACCTGCAGCGATGAATAGCGTGAACGTCACGGTTTCCGTACAGGGTAACGCGTTTGTGCCGTCCGTGATCCGTGCCAAGCAGGGTGAGCGCCTGGTCGTGCGCTTCCTGGGGGGTGCCATTGACTACACCGTGAGCATCCCGGCGTTCGCCGCCGAGGTCACGGTTCCCGCAAACAAGGCTATCGACGTGGTGGTGCCGACGGATAAGACCGGCAGCTTCACCTTCATTCACCTCTCCAAGGAGGGCCCGCGCGGCACGATTGTCATTGAGTAAGCCAGGAAGATCATCAGCAGAAAGGCGGTCCATCGGGCCGCTTTTTTTAATCTCTGCGCTACACTGATTGTATGCATATCCCGCGCCCGCTCTTCCTCCTCGGTTCCGCTGTTGCCCTCATCACTGCCGCTGTCGTTGTGCTGAACCGTGGACCGGTGGGGCCGGTACCGAACCCCGATCCCAACCACACCCACGCGGACTTTGCCGTGTGGATCGAGAACCGCAAACTCGATTTCACCGATCCCAAGTACATGTCTGCGCCGCCGCCGGAATCGGCGTTCCGGCTGATCCCTGCCGCCTCCGCACACACGGTGCTAGATGAGGGTGAGCACCTGGCGGGCCGCGAGTACCTCCACCTGCACGACGGCAACGGTTCGGTCATCCATAGGCACAAGCCTGGCCTGACGCTCAACGATTTCTTTGTCTCTCTGGGCTTCCACATGACCGAGAGCTGCTTCGTGCTCGATACCGGCAGGGAAGTGTGTCCTGCGGGAGACAAGCGCTGGCAGATGTTTGTGAACGGCGAAGAGAAACCCTGGACCCCGTACTACGCGTTCCAGGATCTCGACCGCATCCTCCTCACCTACGGCGCCACACCCGAACAGGTACAGGCGCAGCTGGCCGCGCTCACGGACGATGCCTGCCTGTATTCCAGGGTCTGCCCCGAACGCGGCACACCGCCCACGGAAAACTGCATCGCCGACCCCACCGTGCCCTGCGTGGTGCAGTGATCACTCGTTTCGGAGCGAACGCAAGAATTCTTGATGCCTCACTCTGGCCTCTTCGACGTGCTTCTGTGCCTGATCGGGGAGTAGAGCCCAGTAATTGATGCGCTCACGGGTTTCGGCCTGCGTCAGCTGCTCGTAGGTTTTTGGTCTAACTGGTTGTGTGCTCCGGTCAACGGAAGATTCGCTGGTCAGTTCTATCGCCTTGTTCATAGCGGAAGGCGGGAAGTGGTTGTGGGGAGATGTTCGATTTCAGCGCCGAGAATTCTATCCTCCCAAGAATCCCATCGTGCGCCGATGGGATAGCGGACGCGAATGGTTCCCACCGGTCCGCCTGTGCCATAGATCTCTTTGACCGGGACAGGCTGATTCACTGATGCCTTGTCATGTGGCCTGAGAAGGATCCGTGCGGTGTTGTTGCGGTACAGCTTTACCGTACTGCCGATCTTCAGGGTGACCGGCCTGCCGGGTGTTGTATACGTATCGGAGAAATCGAAGACGGCATCCACATGCGTCGGAGGTGCCTGCGAAGCATCGGTAAAATTGAAGGACTGGCCCTTTTTATAGGTGGTTTGTCCTTCACGTAGAGGGTCCTCAAGTGTGCCGTCGATCGTCAGTGCATGAGGAATGATCTTCCCGTTCTGTGTCACATGTTTGCCCAGGTTATGCAGAATGGCAGGCATGTATTCTTTATCGATGAGCGGGCCCATCATTGTCTCGCTCACCAGGAGATCAACGCTGTTCGGCGGTATCCATGTTCTCGCATCTGCTTCCACAACATGTACTCGGTCCTCCAGATGAAACTTTCCGATAACCTCGTGTAGCGATTTTACGGATTCCGGCTCAAGTTCCAAGCATGTCACCTGTGCATATTTTGATGCGAATGCGGCTGTAAGTCCGAGGATGCCAAGCGGACCCGATCCCGCATCGATCACGTTGAAGGATCGTCCCTGTTCAGTTTCGAGGTCCTGCGAGGCACGCATGACTGCCTGAATGAACGCGTCTGTGCGGGGGACATCGTGAACGCATTCCACAGCCCCGTTCGCACTGAAGGCACCGCTGTCGCGGCCATGTGCGTTCGTCGCACCGAACGCGGTACGCCCTCCGAAAAATGTGACAATACGCTCTGTCTGTGTACGGGTCGGTCTCCCCGCATCCCACTCTGTACGCGCGTCTTGCAGGAGGTGGAGTAATTCCTCCATGGAATCCGTATTCCTGTGAGGAGCAGATGCATGATTCATGTTTTCCATATACGGAAAAGTCGACAGTGAGACTGTCGTGGAACGCGCGGAAAATAGGCATCCGGATGAGGAAGTCAAGGGTCTAAGAGACTGGTCTGTTTCACACGGGGAAAGAGGGTCAAAATGTATCGTTCCTGCTTCACTTCGTCAGCCTTGGCGTACGCGGATATCCGCACGCAGCCTGCCCATGGAGCACGTGATCACGAAATCCTGCTGGGGGTTTTTGATCGGCCCCAGCCAGTTGCCGCCGATCCGGATGGGTGTGGAGAGGTTATAGGCCGGTGCGGTGAGAAAGTTGGCGCAGCCGGTGAGAGCGGTCTCTGCGGTCGCGTAGATCCAGGTGGGTATGCCCGGATTAATCGTGATCACCGATGGCGTGTAGCCCTGGTCACTCACCCCGATCTTGATGATCTGGTTGCCGTCCGCATCAATGCTCACGTTGGGATCCACCGTCATCTCGATGCGCCCGCCGGGGAGTGCTTTCGCAAACGCGCCCTGCGCGTCAAAGCCGGTCTGCAGAAGTCCGCTTTCCAGGTTGAGGACCCCGAGCACCACGGCAATGGCTCCCGCAAAGCGGAAGAAGTGCACGGACTTGCGGCTGTCGAACACGGAGCTCATCACGCTGATCCCGAGCAGCGCCGGCAGCGTGCCGAATGCGAAGGCAAGGAGCAGCAGGCCGCCACCCACAAAGCTCCCGGTGGCGAGCGCGGTGAGCTGCATCGATTGCGTGAACCCGCAGGGGAGGAAGAACGTCAGCCCGCCGAGGACAAACGGCATGAAGAACCCGGGGTTCTTGCCCATCCCGTTGATCCTGCGGCCGATGGCGGTGTGTTGGGGCAGCGAGCAGAGGGCCTTGGGGAGGAGGCCGAGCATCCTGAGGCCGAGCCAGAGCATCACAAGCGAGACGAGGATCATCAGCACGCCCGTCGCACGCACGGAAGGGGAAACGACGGTGCCCACCAGGCCGATCATGCCGCCGAGGATGAAGTACCCCACCAGGCGTCCCACATTAAAAAGCAGCATCGGTTGCATCCTGCGCCAGTGCGAGGCGGTCGGGTGTGCCTGCGCCCAGCCCGCGGAGACCGAGAGGAGCAGGCCGCCCACGGCTGCGAGACACGTTGAACTGGCTGCCACAAGCCCGATGACGAACGCGCCCCCGAGCGTGGCCGCGGAGGCGGCACTGTCCGAGAGGCGGTAGATCCCGAGTTTCTGTGCGACGATTCCCAGGATGATCACAAACAGGATCATCGCGAAGGCTTCCGCGATCTTTTGCGACGTGTGGTGCTGTGGGACGGCAGCGCGGGGCATCGGCAATCAGTATACCTTAAACGCGTCTTTTTGATGAGCCTTTTCCGGAAAAAATCGCTACACTCTTCTCAATGGAACCGCACAAGAAGCCTGTGACCGATACCGCCGCGCTCGAGGCGCAGATCGCGGAGCTCACCGCCCAGGTGCAGAAGCTCACGGAGCTGGCCGGCCGCGCACAGGCCGATTTGCAGAATGCCAAGGCCCGCATGCAGCGGGACCGCGAGGAACTTGGCCGCTTTGCACTGGAAACCACGATCAAGGCGCTGCTCCCGGTGCTCGATCACTTCCGTCGGGCTGCCACGCATCTGCCGAAAGAGCTTGAGGGCAACGACTGGGTGAAGGGCGTGCTTGCCACCGAACAGGAACTGAACCGCATCCTTGGCGATCTCGGCCTCACCCGCATGAACGATCTGGGGAAGCAGGTGGATACCGCGCGTCACGATGTGCTCACTCTCGGATCGGGGAAGGAAGGGGAGATCGTGGAAGTCCTCGAAGACGGGTATGAGCTGCAGGGGAAAATCCTCAGACCTGCAAAAGTCAAAGTAGGAGATGGAAGCATAAAAAATGCCTGATATGGCAGGCCGGAGGCCTGCCCCAGAGATTTTTTTGTTTGATGAGGGCGGGTCTCCGACCCGCCGGCATGTGTATTTTCATTTCATCGTCCAGCCAGCAGGATGAGAGCGATACCAAGCGTATTCAGGGCAAAGCAGAGCACGGCGAATTTTCGGGGATCGATGTCGGAGATGCCGTTGACGATGGCCACACCGAATTCATCGGGAAGAGGGGAGGCGATCACGAGGCCGGCGATACTCCAGAGGAGGTAGCGACGCATCGCCTCACTGATCTTTTCATGATGCAGGAGAGCGCGGATCCGCATGGCGATACGCGTCATGCGGAGCCGGAGGACCTCATCGTGGAAGTGGGAGTAGCGGAGGACCGAGACAATCACCATGTCGGCCAGCAGCGCCCCGAAGCCCGCCAGCGGTGCCGCGATGAAGATATTCACGCCCGATCCAAATTCCAGGAACAGCGCGATGGCGAACGGGGTTGTGAATCCGTAGCTGAACAGCAGTCCTGCGAGGAATACGGAAACGTACCCGAATCCGTTGATATGTGCATGCAGCGCATCAAACAGACCGGCAGCAAACAACACGTATGCCAGCCCGAAGCACAGCGCGAGCGAGACGAGACGGGGATAGGAGAGGAGGTGCTTCAATCTCCCCAGTATATCACTTTTGGCTGCCCAAAGCCAGAATACATTTGCGGAACGTGTCGCCCTTCTCCTCGAAGTTTCTGTACATGTTGTAGCTCGGAGACGCCGTCGATAGGAGAACGATGGGAATTCCTAATTGCAAATTGCTCATTGCTAATTTTTTGGCTGATGTGACAGCTTGTTCCATGGTGTCGACGTCGATCAGATTGATCTGTGCTCCGGATGCTTCGATCGCTTTGCGGATCGCTGGGCCGGAGCCGGGGAAGAGGATGGCTGTTTTGATCGAGGAAACGGCAAGACGGTCAGCAAGGGGTGTGAAATCGTACCCGCGGTCCTGGCCGCCGAGAATGATGGTCGCCACGCGGTCACCGAGGGCATCGAGCGCTGCTATTGTGGATTCCGGCGTCGTCGAGATCGCGTCATCCACCCATTCGATGCCGTGATGCACGCCCAGTGACTGCAGGCGGTGGGGGAGCGGCTCAAAGGCCTGGATCGCTGCGATCGCCTGCGTTTGATCCGCGCCCGCGAGCATCGCTGCCATAAAGGCCCCCGCGATGTTGCTGCGGTTGTGCTCACCGATGAGCTTGGTGGCCGAGATCGCCACCGGGCAGTCCTCGGGCAAAAAACCTACACGCTCGCCCATGCTCTGCCTGGCAATCCACGCCGCACCTGGGGAATCTTTGGCATACAAAATCGTATCCTCCGGCTGCTGGAACCGGGCGATGTTTGCCTTGGCCTCGCGGTAGGCCTCGAGTGACCCGTGGTAATCCAGGTGATCGGGGAAGAAGCTCGTGACGACCGCGATCTGCGGACTCACCGTCACGTCCATCAGCTGATAGCTGCTCATTTCCATCACGAATACGGCGTCTTTCGTGATCTTGTCGATGTAGGAGATGGATGGAATGCCGATGTTCCCCACGAGGAAGCTGCGGGTTTCGAGCTGCGGGCTGCGAGAAAGCATCGCGTAGATCAGACTGGAAGTCGTACTTTTCCCTTTTGATCCGGTCACACCGATCACCAGAGCTCCTACTGCGCGTGCCTCCTCCAGGAAGAGTTCGGTCCCGGAGCTCAGCTTTTCCTGCTGCCTCCACATTTCAATGAGGCCTGTGGGCTTCACGCCCGGGGATTTGATGATGGCAGTGAAGTTCTTGGCATCCACCTCGTTCAGGTAGTCGGCTCCGGCAATGACCGGGTAGTCCGGATGCGTGAAAGCAGGGTTCGCATCCGCAAGGAAAACCGCTGCGTCCGGTGCGTGTTTTTTGAGGACGTCCAGCATCGCCTGGCCCTCTTTCCCGAATCCGAGGATGCAGATGTTCGCGTTCTTGCCCGTGAGGTCTGAGAGACGCATCAGTCGCGGGGAACGAGCGGAAGGAAGCGCTCGGGGATCGCGTGATCATTCGATGCAGTCATCACCGAATCGATGAGCGCCTGCGAGTCTTTGATGCCGGGTAGCACGTCTTTGATGAACATTTTCATCACGGCAGTGTCCTCGCAGTCGCCGCGCTTATGGGCAAGGAGCAGGGCGGCTTTGGTCTCATCGGTGGTGCCCACACACTCAAACGGCTTGAAGCCTTCGAGGCCCAGTAACTCACGGAAGAGCGGGAGCAGCGCTTCCTCTGCGTACAGATTTTTCCCGAAGAGCGTCGTCACTTTCTCAATCGGCAGGAAAGCGGCCAGCTGGGTGAACACAAACGCGCACTTGGGGCACTCGCAGCACCACAGGTTCCCGGCAGAGACCTTCTTGGATTTGGCGACGATCTTCCAGTTCTCGTTACAGCTGGTCACAAGCGGCAGGTACTGCGGTATGGTGGTGAGCAGTTCTGTGATCTTGAGCTCGCTCAAGGGCCGCAGCAGGCTGAAGATTTCCACGGGCCCGATGGTCTTCCAGACAAGGTCCTGGAGGAGCATTTCAAACTGCAGGGACTTGCTCCACTGATGATTGATCTCGGTGCCGAGGTACTCCACGTTGCCCTCGTTGGCGCTGCGTTCGTTGCTGAAGACCACCAACTGGTCGCCACGCAGGATCGCGAGCACGAGTGCGAGGAAGTTTAAGTACGCGGTGATCGGCACGTGGCCGTTGAGCGCGCCCTGTTCGTTGAGTTCAAAGAGTCTCGGCGAGAGCGCGCGCTTCACTTCCAGGAGCGGCACGCCCGCCTGCTTGGCCTGCGCGGAGATCACGGGGTGGCCTCCGATCCGGAGCAGTGTCGGCTGCACGCCGCCTTTTTTGAGGAGTTCGATCGTCACCACCGAGTCCTTGCCGCCACCGATCGGCACCAGCGCATGCGGGCGCGGAGACGAAGTCCCGAGCGGGGGCAGGGGATTGGGAGGAGTCATGGCATCTGCCGGGAAGCGGATCTTCCCGCGGAAATCGATGGTATTTCGGAAGAAGAATTCCCCGAGGCCGTTCTCGTAGACCGTGGTCCAGAAGTCGGCCTGCTTTTGAGTGAGGGGAGTGGTCCGGATTTCGATGCTCTCCGGAAGGCAGGTTTTAAAGTAGCTGATGCCGCCGATGAGATGCAGCACGGCACACGCGGCATGGAGCTCGCGGTTGCGGCTCTCGTCCCAGCGGACGATCGGCTCAAACGTGAGCGTCTCCACAAATTCAATCGTCTCCGCGCCGGGGTCGGTCAGCAGGTACTTGAGCAGGATCTTCCCGTCCGGAGGGGAGCAGGAGAACGAATCGAAGACGAAGGTCTGGTACTGGTGCATGTGTGCCTATGGTACCTGAAAAAGGTGGTCAGTGTGGGCTTTCGGGAACGGAAAACAGGGAGCGCCGAAGCGCTCCCGCGTGCGATCATGCAAAGGCCACGTACAGGATGCTGCCGATACAGAGGCAGAAAGTGAAAAACGCGGCAATCAAGCAGTAGAGGGTGAAGCGCAGAGACCGACGATAGTCAGCCGAATACGCTTCAAGATGTTCGATGGGCCCTTTGTGCACTGCGTGAAACAGGGCTTCGGACAGTAATCCCCGGAATGCACGACGTCGCTTTTTCTCATGCAGCCTGTTTGCCAGTCCGAAAAACAGGATTGTCAGCAGTCCAGAGACCACCGCAACGATGATGGCGGCTGTATGCATGGCATACCTCCTTTCATGAGGGTTGAAAGATCACTCATCTATCAAAAACTATTATCCAACTATTTGCAAGAAATGCAGAAATGAATGCCTCCCCAATGGAGATGCGAATTCTTGCCGTGAGGGCAAAGATCCTCTATACTTATTTACGTACTTTCTTACTTTCCTATGACGAGCAAAGTCGTGAAGAGCACCGAGCGCGGACAGATCACTCTCCCCCGGCAGTGGAGGAAGAATTTCCCCACGGACAATTACGTGCTGGAAATGCACAAAGATAAGATCGTCATCACCCCTTTTGAACTGGAGAAAGCGATGCAGGAAGATGTCCTCTTCGACGCCGATCGTGACAACGACGGAAAGGGGATCAGCCCGGATGAAATGATCAAGGCTCTCAAGAAGATCAGGCATGGATGAGATCGAAAAACTCCTCCGTGCCCTCACGCCCAAAGAACGCCAGGCCATGCTGCTCCTGATGCGGCAGATCAAGGCGGACCATCGCGACGTGCCCGGACTGCAGGCACTCACGGGGATGAAAGGGTTTTTCCGTGTGCGCATGGGCCGGTACAGGATCATCTTTTCTGTTGATTCGAAAACTAAAACAACGGAGATACGCCGGATCAGCAGAAGGAACGAGAAGACGTACAGGGGGCTCTGAGGAAGCTGCAAGACGCAGCTGGCAGATTCAAATACAGACAACAGGAGCAGTTCTTCACGAACTGCCCCCTATTGTCGGTACACGTACCTTTTACAATGAGTGGATGAAGCCGCCCGTGCCATCGCCAAGCGCCTCGCGAGCCTGAATGCAAAGCGCTCTACAGACTGCCAGTATCCAGGACGAGATCATCTCGTCGAAGTAGGGCTGGACGCCGCTACATGACACCACGATCTCATCCCGGACGGCACTGCCGTAGTAGGCTGTGTCTCCGTGTCTGAGCAGGTGTGGTGCGGCCGTTTGAATCTCGTGGGTGGACTTTCCTGTATACCACGATATCAGGCATTTGCTCCGTGCAATTTTCTCGTACGGATGGTCCCACTTTTTGGGATCTGTATGAGAGTATTCGTAGATGATACTCTCTTTGAACAGGTCCTCTTCAGTGTGGTTGCCACTCCAGTATGTGGGACGCAGTGCGATCACGACGTGAAAGTCGCCACGCTTCAGAGCTTTGCTTTCGATAAGCCGCTCAACGGCGGGCAGAACGAGTTCTACCGCTCGCTTCGCGACTTCCTGCGTCAACAAGTGGCTCTTATGGCTTGAGTGACTCATGGCTTCTATCCTCCTGAAAATATGGTGTTGTGAAGAACCGACAATGATGTGATTTTGATCTTTTTCGCAAAAGTGTCAATAGTGGTGCCGGGAGAGGGACTTGAACCCTCACACCTTGCGGTACACGATTTTGAGTCGTGCGCGTCTGCCATTCCGCCATCCCGGCACGGGAAAAAGGGACTATGCAAAGTGTACGCGAGTCTTGCATTCGGAGAAATGCGATGATGTTCTCAGGGCGACACGATGCTGATTGTCTCCGGGGCCAGCACGCGCGGTGCGTGGGTGGGCGGGGGAGCGGTCTTCACCGTCAGATCGGAGGGTGGCTGCACGAGGCCGGAGGGCATCCCATGATGCTTTCGGACCTGTTCTTCCCTGGGGATCATCATGGTTTCCATGTCAGCCACATAGGTGGAGATCTCTTGTACTTTACGCGTATCAAAATCTTCGTGGGGGTACCACTGTCGTGCCATTCCAATGACAAGATCCTTTTTAAACCGCCAGTATCCTTCGCGGTGGTCATCCCAGGGCGGTGACCAGTGTATGCCCTTGATTGATCGTGCCTTCATCAAATAATGCCATGAGGGATTTGCCCGTCCCAGCTTTTGCACCATGAATTCGGGCGGATTGAAATTCATGTGATCAAGGCTGTCGATCCAGAGAGGATGTGGATAATTTTTCGGGAGTTTCTGCCAGAGATAGTCATAGTTTTCCGGCTTAAAGGATCGGTCTATGACCCTCTCGCTGATTTGTGCAAACAGGCTCGTTACACGTTTCTGCAATTCGAGCTGTTCACTCTTCACCATTGCCGTGTGCACCATCCTGAGTCCGTCAATATCATCGGAATCCAAAAAGTAGTTAAAAAGATCACTATGCGCCTTTTCGCGGACTCTGAATTCATCAGCCCCCATCTTTCCGATATCGGCAGCGATCACGTCACGCGGTTTCCGTTCCTGAGCCTTTGGTGTTCCGGGATCGCTGGCCAAGAGCCCTCCCACCGATGCCGTCACCCCCGCAGCTATTCCAAGAATTTTTTTTCGCCCTGCAGTCCACATTTTTCCGACTGAAGAAACGGAGGGGCGGAGCGCTTCCATGACGACAGAGTCTGCGCACAGAGGCTTCGGGTCGATCTTTTCGTTCGCTATCCCGATCTGTGGTCTTCCGGGAGCTGAAAAATAATCAATCAGTCCCTGCCTGCAAAGGCCACTTTGAGCCCCAGCAGAATCAGGATGCCTCCCATCACCCGGTCAATCACGCGGTGAACACGCGCGATGCTGCTGCGAATAACGGACACGTTCAGCAGGCTCGAAAGGAATGCGAACCAGACGAACGTTTGAACCGTCATGTACGCACCGTAAAACATCTGCACCGGCAGGGGAGTGGACGGCGAAATCACCTGTGTGAACACGGCAAGGAAGAAGATCGTGGCTTTGGGGTTGAGGGCGTTGCAGAGGAAGCCTTCCAGGAACCAGCGGTGCCAGGGCAGAGTCTTTCGTTCCGCGTCAATGTTGAGCGCAGCAGATCCACCCTTTGCTGTAAGTGCTTTCCAGCCGATGAAGAGCAGGTACAGCGCACCGATCCACTTGATGGTGCTAAAGAGCAGGATGGATTGCGAGATCACAAGCCCGATACCGAGGAGGCAGTACGTCACGTGCACGAGGATGCCGGCAGCAACACCGGCGCAGGTCCAAAGCCCGCCGCTTCGTGATCCGGAAATCCCGTTCTTCACCACAAGCGCAAAGTCCGGCCCTGGGCTGATGACAGCGAGAAGATGGATAACGGCGATAGTGAGGAAGGCGGACATGACCGCAGTGTAAACGCCACTTCTTCGCATATCCAAGCCTTTATCGCATTTTCCCTGAATTAGTCGTGTTAACAAAAATATGTTATAATATATAAAGACAGTTCTTTTACGTCAGAGTGGTCCCTCCTTCCGGCTGACGTGTTTCCAGGAGACATGTCCGCCGGGAGAAGGTTTGCGTAAGCCTTCGATTATGTCTGTCACAAGGAGATCCATGTCATGATCGAGTCACCCCGTCTCAAGGTTTCGGTTGCTCTCGTTGAGAGCCACAAGCATCTGAAGCTCGGCGTCCGGTGGGACGCCAGGCGGCAGTGCTTCTCCTACGCGGTCTGCGACCGCGAGGACGTCCTGGCGCAGGACGGGTTCGTCAGTCTGGGCGACCGCACCACCCGGTGCATCGCCAAGGTCACGAAGCGCCCCGTTCGACTCACTCGCCGCACCAAGCGGTGCGCGTGCCGGACCTAGGCAACGCAACTTTTTCCCTATTGAACCCAGCGACGCTTGTCGCGCTGGGTTCTTTTTGTGTGAATTTTTCTTAGTGTTCCTGGCTTGATCCAAGAATTGCGTCGAGATCCTTGATCGAAAAGTGTCTGTGCCCGTATCGTTGAAGTGTCCCTTTCCACTCCCTCCATGACCTTCCCGGAAATCGAGGCCATCGTCTCTGAGCATAGCCTCCTCAAGCACATGTTCTATCAGGCCTGGAGCAGGGGAGAGCTGACCAAAGAGCAGCTCGCGATCTACGCCAAGGAGTACTTCCACCTGGTCAAACACATCCCGGGCATCGTCGCCCGCGTGCAGGCCAAGCTTTCCGATGACGCGCTCAAGGCTTCACTCGATCACAACCGCATCGAGGAAGAGGAGCACGTGGAGCTCTGGAAGCGCTTTGCGAAGAGCCTGGGGATTTCGGAAGCGGAGCTCACCGCACACGTGCCGTCCGAGATCTGCGTGAAGGCCGTTGCCGATCTGGAGGCGCTTGCGGAGAAGTCGGTCGAAGAAGGAGTCGCCACGATGTATGCGCTCGAGTGCGAGCTGCCTGCCATCGCCAAGACGAAGATGGAAGGCCTCAAAGAATTTTACGGACTTACCTCCGAGGATGCGCAGATCTACTTTGAGGAGCACCTCAAGGAAGAGAAGCACCTGCAGGAGTGGAGGAAGTTCCCGCTGGGTGCCGGTTCCCGCGCTGCTGCGCAGGCCTCTATTGCCGCACAGAATCGCGCGCTCGATGCAGTCTGCATGAGTGCCGGTATCTCGCTCGTCTGCTGATCTGTCTGCCCCTTTCACTGTGAATCCGAGAGGGGCCATGCGCCCCTCTTTTATGACATCCCTCGCTCCGCTCGGGATGGCATCACCCTCTTCCCACCCATACTTCTATGGCCACCGCCAAGACCCCGTACCAGCGCTTCCGGAAAAATCTCGCGGAGACACTCGATCTCCTGGAGGTCGGCAAGAAGGAACGCGCGATGCTCGCCGAGCCCAAGTTCATCCATGAGAAGAAGCTCTCGATTACCGGCTCGGACGGAAAGAAGAAGACCTTCGAGGCGTTCCGCGTGCAGTACAACGACGCACGCGGGCCGTACAAGGGCGGCATCCGCTTCCATCCGCTGGCCGACGAAGACGAGGTGAAGGCACTGGCCGCGCTCATGGCCATCAAGACCGCTGTCGTCGGCATTCCGTTTGGGGGAGCCAAAGGGGGAGTGCAGTGCGACCCCAAGACCCTCACCAAAAAAGAGGTGCAGGAGGTGGCACGCGCGTACGCCCGCGCCTTTGCACCGGTCATCGGTCCGGATATCGATATCCCGGCTCCGGATGTGAACACCACCCCGGCCATCATGGCCTGGATGCGCGATGAATACGAGAAGGTCACGAAGACCTACGCGCCGGCCGTGATCACGGGGAAGCCCTTGAGCTACGGCGGATCCTTGGGGCGCGGGACGGCCACGGGACGCGGAGGGTTCTTTATTCTCCAGGAACTGGTGCAGGGGGAGGCACTGGAGCCCCGGGACCTCAGGGTTGTCATCCAGGGGTTCGGCAACGCGGGCGGGCACATCGCCCACTATCTGCAGGATGCGGGCTACACCATCGTCGCCGTGTCCGATTCCCACGGCGGCATCTACAACCCCGACGGCCTGGACCCCATCCGCATCGAGAAATATAAATCCAAGACGGGCTCCGTCACGGGCGAGTACTGTGAGGGATCGGTGTGCGATATCGAAAAAATGAAGATGGATAACATCAAGGTGGTCACCAACGAAGAGCTGCTGGAGCTCCCGTGCGATATTCTCATCCCCGCCGCGCTCGATAACGTCATTACGGAGAAGAACGCAGGCAAGATCAAAGCCAGGATCATCCTGGAGATCGCCAACGGTCCGGTCACGCCCGAGGCCGATGAGATTCTGCAGAAGAAAAAGATCCGCGTGCTCCCCGACGTGCTCGCCAACGCCGGCGGCGTGACGGTGAGTTATTTTGAATGGGTGCAGGGCCGCTCGGGAGAACAGTGGACGGAGGAGCAGGTGGATAACGAGCTCAAGCGCATCATGCTCGATTCCTTCAAGGCCGTCCGCCGCGAGGTGCACCGCCGCAAGGTGACCTACCGCCAGGCCGCGTTCATCGTGGGGGTCAGCCGGATCATCGACTCGATGCGGGTGCGCGGGTGGCTGGATTAAGCGGGCAAACGCCTTTGAACCTTCTGTAGGGGCACGATATATCGTGCCCCTACACATCCATCGTGCATCGACATCCACATCAGGCGTTTGCCCGCATCATCATCAATCCCGTACGATGATGACATGTTCGACGTCCTCATCATCGGTTTGGGCTGCGCCGGGTATACCGCGGCCATTTACAGTGCGCGCTACAAGCTCAAGACCATCATCGTGGGATTGGAAGAGGGCGGCATGGGAGCCACCGCAGCAGAGGTGGGCAACTGGCCTGGCATCATCGATATCAAGGGTCCGGACCTGATGGACAACTTCAAGAAGCACGCGCTCTCGTACGAGGAGGTCACGCACAAGGTCGGCCGCATCGAGAAGCTGGAAAAGGTGAACGGCATCTTCGTCGCTACCCTGCAGAGCGGGGAGACCATCGAGGCCAGGACCGTCATTCTCGCCACCGGCAGCAACAAGCGTCACCTGGGTGTGCCGGGTGAGGAGGAGTTTTCCGGCCGCGGTGTGACGTACTGCGCCACGTGCGATGCGTTCTTCTACCGCAACAAGACGGTCGCAGTGATCGGAGGAGGGGACAGCGCCGTGGAGGGCGCGGCGATTGCCGCACAGGTCGCCAAGCAGGTCTACCTCGTGCACCGTCGCAAGGAGTTCCGCGCCGAACCGTACTGGATCGACAAAGTGAAGGCGAGCCCCAACATCACGCTCGTGCTGGAGAACAACCTGCAGGAGGTCCTCGGCGATGCCAAGGTCCGGTCCATCCGGCTTGAGAAGCCGTTTGAGGGATCGAACACGCTCACCGTCGACGGCGTCTTCATCGAGATCGGTTCCACGCCTGCGGTGGCGCTCGCCCAGCAGCTGAACGCCGAGATCGACCCGCGCGGGTTCCTGAAGGTCAAACCGGACCAGTCCACGTCCATCCCGGGCCTCTTTGGGGCAGGGGACGTGACCTCCGGCAGCAACTACTTCGCCCAGTTTGTGACAGCTGCGGGGGAGGCGGGGGTGGCGGCAAACAGCGTGTTTACGTACCTCCAGACAGGGAAATAAAGCGGCGGGTTTCGAGCGGCGAGCGGCGGGAAAGTCTCGCAGCCCGTAACCCGTAACTCGCAGCCTTTTCAGGCTTCTTTTTGCCTTGCAACAGGCCTGTTGAGTCTGTAAAGTGCCGCAGCTATGCCCCGTGGTGACCGAACCGTATTCGCGGCCAACTGCAGCAACGCCGAGTGCAACCGGCGCATTGCCACGTTCCGTCTCTTCCGCCAGAAGAACGGTGTCTCCTGGAAGGATTTCAAAGTCGAGAAGTACTGCGCCAACTGCAAGAAGCGCCAGCCGCTGAAGCTCAAGGAGGAGCGCCACTCGAAATAAGGAATCCTACGAACGACGGGAATCCGAGGGTTTTTCTTCGGATTCCTTGGATTCTTTTTCGCTCCTCGGATTCCTCGTTCCGCGGATTTTTCGTCACCACGCTCAAGGACAGGTATACTTGCATTCCATGACCGACTTCTACCGTCAGGCGGCCTCGCTCCTCGTGCTGCGTACGGTGAATGCAGGCACCGCCTACGAGGTGCTCCTTTTGCATAAGCCGCGCCGCCGGGACAGCTGGCAGATTCCCCAGGGCGGCATGGAAAAGGGGGAGACGGTGGAGGAGGCGGCCGTGCGTGAGTTGCAGGAAGAAGCGGGCCTCACCGGCTGCCGGATACTCGGCCTCAGCGCCAAGCTGTACCAGTACGAATTCCCACAGTCGTTCCGCCGCTTCCGGCCGGATAATGTGAAGGGTCAGCAGATCCGCTTTTTGTACGCACTCGCTCCCGAAAACGCCCGTGTGCACGTGGACGGCAAGGAGATCGACAATCACCTGTGGGTGCCGATCGAGAAAGTGGGGAAGTACATCAGGAGGAAGGAGTATCTGCAACTCATTAATGATCTCTACAGAGAAGCAATGGACTTGCTGCAATGAAAGGAATGGGAACTGGGGACTAGGCCTGGGACTTTTCCCCAGTTCCCAGTGTCCCAGCCCCCTTCTTCCAGTATTCTCGCGCTCGTGCGTTTGCTTTCCCTCCGCCTCGAGCAGTACCGCAACTACGGCCGGACCGAAATCGCGTTCGGGCCGGAGGAGCTGCAGGTGTTTTTGGGGGAGAACGGCAGCGGGAAGACCAATCTTTTAGAGGCCATCGGCATGCTCGCGCTCAGCAAATCCTTCCTCGGGGTGGACGATGACGATCTGAAGCAGTGGGGGACAACCTTCTACCGTGTCACCGGGCAGGCACAGACCGATGCGGGAGAAGATGTGACGCTCGAGGTCGTCAGTCAGACGGAGCCTAGGCGCGCCAAGGTGTGCCGGAGAAATGATGTGAAAACCGGGATCGCGGACTTTGTCGGTCAGTTGCCGGTGGCGGTGTTCCTGCCGCAGGACATGGGCCTGTTTACTGGCTCTCCGGGCGAACGGCGGAAATTCCTGGACCAGATCCTCTCGCAGGTGTCGGGAGAGTACCTTGCCGCGCATCTGCACTATCACAAGGTCTTGAAGCAGCGGAACGCCTTTCTGCGCGCCCTCACACAGGGGCTCGCCCAGCGGGAAGATCTGCACCCGTGGGATCTGCAGCTCAGTGAAGCTGCGGAGACGATCATCCGTCTGCGTCTGGAGCTCATTGAAACCTTCAATCTCACACTCGCCGATGAGGTGCGGTCACTGGGGGAACAGTGGACGGAGGTGACCGTGCAGTACCGCAACACGGCCAACGAGATGGAGCCGGGCGGCACGATGCTCGATGCCCTCGCGCGCTCTCTCGAGCGCGACCTTGTCATGCAGACCACGTCGGTGGGTCCGCACCGGGATGACTGGGGTCTCACCGTGGACGGCCGGCCGATCCAGATCGCGTCCTCGCGTGGTCAGCAGCGCGCAGTGGTTCTTGCCTTGCTCTTCCTGGAAGCATCATTCCTGGAGCTGCGCAGAGGTGAGAAGCCGCTGATCCTCCTGGATGACATCTTCTCCGAGCTGGATGCCCATCACCGCGAACGCGTGACGGCGGCGTTCCCGCGCCATCAGGTGATCCTTACTGCGATAGAACCGGCAGAAGGGGAGCGGGTGCGTACCTGGCACGTTACGCAGGGGTCGGTACTGGAGAAGACGGCGGCCTAGGCTACACTGGTCCGTAATGAACGACCGCGCGTACCTCCACGACGGCGAAATACTCCTGGCGAGCCAGCATGCGAGCGTGTCCGGGCTGATCCACGGCGTGCTGCGCGGGCTCATCGAGGGGCTCTTCTTCGGGGCGATCGTCGGCATTGCCGCAGTGCTCGGTCTCACGGCACTGGGCGGGGACTTTGGGGTGTGGCTGGGTGGCGCGCTTGCGGTTCTTGCTGTGGTCATCGTCATCGCCCAGCGTGTGCGGCTCTGGAAGCACACGACCCTGAGGATCACGAGTGAGCGCATCCTGGTTCCTGAGGTCGGTTCGCTCCTGCACCCGCCACTACACACCATCAAGTGGCCGCAGTATCAGGAGAGCCACACGGGCCATCGTCACGGTCTCGATGCGCTGTTCCTCTCCAAAACCCTCTGCATCCGCTACGGCACCGCCGACGCGCATAAGGAGGTCTGCTTCCCGTCCCTGCGGTTTGCGGGCGACCTCAAGCACTTCCTGGATAAGGTGGATAGCGCCGTGCGCCGGGGCGATGTTGACTCGGTCAAACCGTTCGTCGCCAAGCGAAAAGGAAAACGGGATATCGGGGAAGGCCGGGAGGCGTGATGATCAATGCATGTATGTAGGGGCACGATATATCGTGCCCCTACGATGACCTTGCATCACCTCAACACTCTCACGCCTCCCGGCCGATCAGCACCAGCTCCCGCCCCGCAATCGCACCGTAGACCGCGAGGGCCAGCGCATCGGCAGCGTCATCGGGTCGGGGGATCTCTTTGAGGTTCAATATCCGCACGATCATGTCCTGCACCTGGCGCTTATCTGCGCGGCCGTCGCCGGTGATGGCGGTCTTCATCTGGAGCGGCCCCGGCTCCAGGAGGGGAATACCGGATTCCGCAAGGCACAGGAGAATCACGCCCCGTGCCTGCGAGACATCGATGGCGGTTTTGACGTTCGTGGAAAAGAATACCTTCTCTACTACAGCGAGGTCAGGTTTGACTTCTGCAATAAACGTTTTCAGATCGTTATATATTTCACGTAAACGGTCCGGTAATGGCAAGGCGGCTTCGGTCGCGATAGTCAGCCACTCGATTGCGCGTAAATCGCTCGCGGAAGAGCTTTCGATGAGGCCCAGGCCGGTGGTGCCGAATCCGGGGTCGATCCCGAGCACGCGCATGGAAAGCAAAAAACCACGCTCGGGGAGAAGTGGCAAGCTCCTCGCATTGTCCGGAGGCATGAATGTGCTATCGTACTATGAAACATGCACACCAACACCAAGCCCCGTCATCGGCATGCCGTAGCTGTTCCGTTGATGATCTGCCTCCTCGGGACAGTGCTCAGTAGCGCTTCTGGCGGCGTTGCCTCTGCGTTGCGTTCCGATGTGGTGATGCAGGACCAGCTGATGGAGGCGGGGGAGAAGGAGGTGTCGTTCCATTTGAGCAACGGTATCGCGGGCATAGTGCAACCGGATGCGCAGCTGAAGGCAGGCGAGAGTACGCTTGAGCTCATCCACGGCGGCGTGCTTGTGGCTTCGAGCGGCATCGTGTGGCTCCGCACGGGCGAGGTCTCGCTCCTTGGGTATAAGGGCGGCATGGTGGTGCACATGAACGGAGATTCGCTCACAGTTTCAGCCATCTCCACCCCTGTTCTGCTGCGCCACCGCGGTTTTGTCACCTTTATCCCGGCGGGTCGTCAGGGCACATGGTCACTGAAATCTCTTCCGGCTGATCCTCATTACGGCCAGTCGGTGGTACAGAGCGATGTGCTCCACGGTATTGATGAGGATTATGCCCGCGAGCAGCTCAAGGCCATTGCCACGCTTACGGAAGACGTTCCCACGGCTTCGGTCGGCAGCCGCATGCTCAATGCCGGCGCCGATGCGCTCGAGATCTTCCGCCTGCCCGGTGCCCGTGACCGTCTTGCGCTTGAGAACCTGGAGCGCACGGTGGACCGCGCGCTGGAACTGATCGCCTCCGATGACGCCGCAGCACTCCATGAGCTGCTGATGAAGCCCGATGTCTCGCGTTACCTGCAGACCTCTCCGGATGCCGTCACCCGTCTCCCGGAACTCCTGCGTGCCGCCTCCGGCCGCCCGGCGATGCTCCTGGAAATCCTCCCGCTGCTTTCCGATCCCGATCTGCAGCTCCTTGCCGCCCTGCACCCCGATCTGCGCGTTGCCGCGTGGGTAGGCGGTGGGGCTACAGGCCTGGACAGCGCAGAACTGACGCGTCTACGTGTCCTGCTCTTCCCGCTGTCCGACACCGCCCCCGAGGCCGCGCCGGAGATCGTGGTGAACCGCTGGGGTGAGGCACTCACACTGGAGCTCACGGGTGCTGCCGATCGCGGAAGCATGCTGGAGCAGCTCTTTGCCTCGCTCAACCGCTTCGTCGCCGCCTCGACGCGCCTGGGGTACCCCGACCGCCTGGAGCGCGTTCTGGAGGAAACAGAGCAGGTGCTCACGGGCTTCCCGGAGACGGTCTCCGAGGACCAGCGCGCGCAGCTTTCCGCCTGGATGGACATGCTTGCAGTCCCTCTCACAGAGACGGCAGAGCCGGAGGCTGAACCTGTCACCGAATCCGAGTCTGCCGAGCCCATGGACGGCCCGAGCCTCGATGAGGTCCTCCGCGAGTTCGGGAAGCCGCAGGCCACGTCTATCACGGCTCCGCTCTCCCCCGAAGCCAAGGCCAGCCTGGCCTCTACGGTGAAGCAGACGCTCCTTACGAGCGGCGCACTCTTCACCGTCGAGACGAGAATCGATGCCGTCTCCGCCTCGCAGGTCACGGTGAGCGGTGTGGTCTTCTCGGGTAGCGACGGTGACCACTTCTACGGCTTTACCTTCAACCCGGAGGCACAGGCACTCACAGGCATCACCAAAGACGGCGACGCGCTGCCGTTCGGCATGAGTCTCCAGAAGTTCACCGAGTGGGCGAGGGGGGAGTGACGTGCAGGTTGTTGAGGAGGATTCTTGCCATGACCTGCCGTGCCCAGATCCAGATAGCGGCGTCGTTCTCCGCGATGTCTTCCACGTCGGGCACATCCATGCAGCCTGAAGATTCCCGGATCCAGGGGCCGTAGTAGATCTTCCCGGTCATATTGCTCAGCAGCAGACGCAGATCGTGGCCGCTTTCCAGTGGGACAATATCGGCAACGCGTCCGTGGATGACATCCATCCCGCGGATGATCGTCACAGGATACCCTGCCAATTCCACCGACCGGGAGCAGAGCTCGTGAGTATCAAGAGTCGTAGTCAAAAATTGAAAGGGGAGTGAAGACAGGCGCTGAGGTCACCGGTGCGGACACCCTTCCCAGCAGCAGGGCCTGCGCATGCCCTGGGACATTTTGGAGAGTGCCTTTTCAATACGGATGCCACGGGTCTCGGCCTTCTTCCCGGAGGTCACCCAGCAGATCCATTCGTTGCGGGCCAGCGGTGTGATGTCCTCCCAGACGGCTGAAGCCTTTGGAGAGTTCTTGATCGCCTTCTTCAGGTCAGAGGGGAGGGAATGCACCGCTGATTGCTCTTTGTTGGCCATGGGGGTGAGTATAGCAGGGCTTGCCGCTACGCTGAGCCCAAGGTACCCTCTTCCGGCACAGGAAAGCGTGTTTTCCGGTGTTTCACATCATCGGGCGATTAGCTCAGGGGTTAGAGCGCGACACTGATAATGTCGAGGTCGATGGTTCAAATCCATCATCGCCCACCATTAGACAAAATACAATATTAGTTGTACGATGCAAAATGCATCAGCTGTTTCTTGAATACTTGCGATAGCCATAGCTCATAGTGCTCGTGCGAGCGTTATGAGCTGTGGCTGAAACCACGGCGAAAAGGTGTGTTCCGGAGCAACGGCGTTCGTTGTTATCTGGGATGTGCCATGTGAAAAGGACTGGTGTGTGATGTCGAAGAACATCGTGCGTAGCCCAGAAGAAGCGGCAGCGTTTGGGAAGGAGCTCGGTCTCGTGCAAGAGGCTGTCCTGACGGGTAGGAGGCTCGGGTACGGAAAGGAGTTCTGGACCCACCTTGCTCATGATGGTGATCTCTTCATCATCGCGGCCGATGCCATGCAGGCCGCGCTGGATTTTACCGCGCCCCGGCCGACGTTCAGCGTCACGGTGGATTACGGCCAACTGAAGGGGCAAATGCTGCAGGCTGCTCGGTGTTATACGGGGTGTATCCAGTATGACTTTTCCGCGGACGGCGTCGGCACAACCGACATCGTCGTGGAAATCTTCCAGATTCCCGGCACACAAATGACCGGTCGCGATCTCGATGATTTCCTAAACAAACGCGGTTACCGGGGTGCCAAGCTGGCCGAGGCACTCGCAGTGTGCGCCGCCCATGGTGATGCGCTCTGGGACCTCAGCATGCACTTTGGTGGGAAGAAATTCCTGGCGCTCGGTACAAAGGTGAAAAACAGCCATCCGACAGTGTTTCTCGCAACCTCGGAGGACCCTCACTGGAAAGATATCTGGTTCAGTCTTTCCGACATCGACACCGTCGGTGTGTGCATGGAACGCTTCCTGGTCCTCGCCGTCCGCAAGTTATCATAAGTGCTGATGCACCCGACACCCTGTCTGAATCCTCAGACGGGGTGTTGCTCGTGTGCACAAAAAAGGCGACCCGGAGGCCGCCTTTTGATTGTCGAAAGATGGATTATTGCGCTGAGCTCATCGATGACGTGGCGGCGCTGGACGTTGCGGAGCTTACGGAAGAGGAGCTCATGGAGGAGCTGCTGAGCATCTGCTTGAGTTCCATCAGTTTGCGCTTCTCAGCCTGCAGACGTTGGCGTGCGCGCTCGATGTTCTGGATGGCGCGCTTGTTGGTCCACTTGGTGATCTTCTTGTTGAGCATCATTCCTTTGTGCTCGACTTTGTTTTCCATGCTCTGCACTTTCATCATCGTGCCGGGCATGACGCGGCCGTACGCCGTGGTGGAAACCAGGAGGGCAATGGTGCCCGCGGCAGCCACAGCGACAAACTTCTTCATAAGAGGAGGGGCGAAGAAAATAAGGGGACCGAATAAGGCTACACGATGCGGACCTTCCGGGGAATTGTCAGATCGGAAATCCTGTTATCTGGTGTATATATCTGTGACGCTCTGGCCGGACTGCACATTCCGAATGACCTGAGCCAAAAGAGGGGCAACAGAAATGACGCGGAGCTCCGGAAGGAAGTCCTTGTCAACGGGGATGCTGTCGGTGACCACCACTTCCTTAAACTTCGCGCTCCGCAGATTCTCCTGCGCTTTGCCGGAGAACACCGGGTGGGTGACTGCGGCGTACACATCGGGATTTGCCTTCTTTTTCAGGAGTGCCTCTTTGGCAGGGAGCATCGTGCTGGCCGAATCGATCATGTCATCGAAGATGATGCACGTCTTGCCTTCGATCTCTCCGACCACTTCCAGGATCTCCGCCTTCTGGTGCTCGGGGCGGCTCTTATGCATGAGGGCGAGCTCGGCACCCAGCATGTCGGCAAACTTCTTGGCGCGTTTGGCACCGCCTGCGTCCGGGGCCACGACCACGGGGTCTTTGAGGTTCTTCTTCTTAAACTCGGCGACGAGGAGCTTGCGGGCATCGAGAGAATCCACGGGGATCGTGAAGAACCCCTGGATCTGATCGGAATGCAGATCGAGCGTGATGATGTGCTGCGCGCCGGCGCTCTCGAGGAGTTGTGCCACCAGGCGTGCGGAGATCGGCTCGCGCGGCTGGGCAACGCGGTCCTGGCGTGCGTAGGAGAAGTGCGGCATCACCACGTGCACCGATTTGGCAAAGCTCAGGCGCGCAGCCTGGAGCATCAGAAAGAGCTCCATCAGGTCCTCGTTGGGGGAGCGCGATCCGGTCTGCACGATGTAGACATCCTTTCCGCGCAGGGACTCCTCGTACCGCACGTAAATCTCCCCGCTCGAGAAGCGCTTACGCAGTACCGCGCCCAAGGGAATGCCGAGCTCGGCCGCGAGTGCGGTGGCGAGGGCCGGGTGGGAGGATCCGGAGAAGAGGAGCATGGGTGTTGAAGACTGCTACTATTCTAGCAGATGCACGTCCGTTTCTCCATGGCCAAAGGCCTGCCCGTGTGCGAGGAGGGTTCCCACGAACCGCTGGGGTTCATCGAGCACATCCTCATCGATCCCGATACGGGGAAGATCGAGGGCTTCTTTGTGAAGATGCGCGGCTTCCTTTTCAGCGAGCACCGCTTCCTCCCGGTGATGGATATCCTCCGTTGGTCACTGAGAGTGGTGGTCTCTTCCTCGGATGTGCTGTGCGATCCCAGCGATATCATCCGTATCGAGCCGCTACTCACATCACCGCGGCCGATCCTTGGTCAGCGCATGATCACGACCACGGGGCAGTCAATCGGTACCTGCACGGATATCCAGTTTGATACCGCGCACTTTCTCCTCGAGTGGCTCTTCCATACAAAGTGGTGGAGGGCCGGGGTACCGGTTCCCGCGAGCCAGATCTCCGAGGTGCGCACCGATGCCATCGTCATCCAGGATCTCAAAGCGAGTGTGAAGGAGAAGGCCGTCGACAAGGCATCGATCCTGCCGTCGGTGACGGAGCCGGAGGCGGCGTGAGCGAGGGGGTAGGGAATAGTGATTAGGGAACAGGGTCCAAGACGGGACCCGATGCCTCTTGTACAGAGTCCCTATTCCCTAATTACCGTTCCCTGTTCCCACGAAAAAGGCACCCGGAGGTGCCTTGATCGTTATGCAAAGATGAGGGTTAGATCATCGAGATCTCAGCCGGCACGGTCTGTGTGAAGAAGCCGACGATGACGCGGGCGAAGAGCACCACGAGGAGACCGACGATGACGGCGATGATCGTCTTCTTGGCCTTGTCCTTGGCGTCGTCGCTGCCCTGGGAGACGATGAGGCGGATACCGGCGATGATGATGAACACCACGGCGGCAAGCGCAAGGAAGTCGAGAACGAAGGTGATGACATCGAGCACGACGCCGCGGATATCCACGTTGTCATCGGGAGTGCCCGGGATCTCGGGAATCGGTCCGCCGAACTGGGCGAACGCCTTGGTGGCCGGTACCAGCGCCGTGAGGGCGAAGAAGGCCTTGTACGAGACGCGTTGCAAAAGTGTCATGAGGTGGGGGAAGGTCGTATCCCTTTGTACTGGAAAACGCCCTCTTTGCTCAAGTCAACTTCCGCTCACAGAAGCGAAATAGCTTGACGGAGACGAAATTCAGGATCGATTACTGAGCAGTCCGACGCCGATTAATGTCAGTGCGGGAACCGCAAACCACAGGTCCTGATTCTGCAGGAGGATCGGCAGGAGCGTGCTCTGCTGCACCAGCGGCGAGATACTCGAGCTGCTGCTGATCTGCATCGAAAGGATCGGAGAATCGCCGATGTAAGCGATGATCGTGGATAAGAGCAGGAGACCGCTGGCAAAGCCGAGTATCGCGGTCACTCCCACATTGACGAGCACGCCCATGTCATCTCCGTACTGGATGTCGAACCCGGAGCGCACCGCCAGCGAGATCACGATCGCGACGAACAGCACCATCTTGATGACGGAGACGAGAGGGAAATCCACCGAGAAGCCGAAGAGATCGAGAGCGCCGCTCGTATCACCCATCACACGCGTGAGGACGTTACTCAGGCCCTGCACGGCGACGATGGCGATGTAGCTGGACACGATGATCTTCACCGCCTCGCGCTTCCCGATAATGAAGGTATAGGTAATGACGAGCGCGAAGAACACGACGATGAAGAGGTCCCAACTCAGCGTGAGGTTCATGGGGCTCAGTATAGAGACCAAACGGTGAGTCTGGTGTTGACAGGGGACAATGAAAGAGAGGAAACCGAAGAATCCAAAGAATCCGAGGATCGTCGGATTCTTCGGTTTCCTTGGATTCCTTCCGTGTGGTCTTTTTGCCAAGAGGCAGCTATTCTTTTTATGCAATGCGTCACGGTTTTCTCCTCATCGACAAGCCCTCCGGCATGACCAGCCACGATGTGGTGGCCATTGTGCGGAAGTCCCTGGGCGAACGCGGCATCGGGCACCTGGGCACGCTCGATCCCGCGGCCACAGGTCTGCTCGTGCTCGCGGTCGGACGCAAGGCGCTCAAGGTGCTGGAACTGTTCACTACCCTCAGCAAGGAGTACGAGGCACACATGCTGCTCGGCAAGACCAGTACCACGTACGACGGCGAAGGCGTCATCGAAGTGAGTCCCAAGCGACCGGGGTGGGAGATCCCGGAGCAGGGGACGGTACAGCGCGTGATCCAGGATCACTTTGTCGGGCGCGTGTCACAGGTGCCGCCTGCATACTCAGCAGTCTCGATCGGCGGACGCCGCGCGTACGACCTGGCGCGCAAGGGTCAGGATGTGCAGCTCGCCGCGCGCGAGGTGCACATTGCCGGTTGCGAGATCCTCAGTTATCACTACCCGGATCTCAAGCTCCTCGTGCAGTGCGGCTCAGGCACGTACATTCGTTCACTCGCGCACGACCTCGGGAAAATGCTCTGGTGTGGCGGGTACCTCAAGGCCCTCAGGCGCACCAAGGTAGGGGAGTGGACGGTGGACGAAGCCGTTGATCCCAAGAAGGCCGAGTGGGGACACGTGCTCCCGCTGAAAGATGTGCTCAAGCCGTTACCCTCCCGCGAGCTCTCGGAGGACGAGTGGGACGATGTGCAGCACGGTCGTGTCATCGAGGCGGCAGTGGAACACAACACCATCGCCTGGAAAGACGGACTCCCGGTGGCGATCCTCGTTCCGGTAGGCGAAGGGATGGCCAAGGGGAGGAAAGTGTTCGGAGGAGAGGCCAGAAAAGCGGATCTGGAGGATGCGGGAATTGACGACTAAAACGGTTTCGAACCCTTGTTTTCTTGTTAAAAATCGTTTACAGAAGAGGGTATGAAAACTCCTGAATCCATCGACGGCACCTGGGAAGCGCAGCCCGAGTACACACGCAGTCAAAAGGCTGGAGCCATTGCGTTTGATATGGCCATGGTCATGGCGATGTTTGCGACGCTCCTTGCTCCCAAGGGCATCTCCGACAACAAGACGGAAGGCACGCAGAAGCCACCGGCCATCAAGGCGGAGAAGTAGGCCTTCCGACGTGAAGTTTTCTCCAGCGTCAGGAGAGAACTAACCATGGCTGTCCAACCTGTTTGACGATGATCGGCAACAGGGGGAGCCTCATCGTATGCCCACACCTCTCCGTCCGTCCGATGGTCCGTCTGACAAATCCGAATCCACCGGCGTCAATCGTCGGCAGCTCCTCTTGCGCGGTGGTGCGGCCCTATCCGTTGCCGCCGCATTTGGTGTGACCATGATGAAGCTGATCAATGATCAGCAAAAATTGAACGAGTACGTGCCCGATCCCGATGAGCGGGTGAATGAATTGTATTACATGCAGCGTCGCCTTATTGATCTGAAGGGAGACAGCACGCTGTCACGTGAGGAAATTGAGCGTGAGGCCCAACAAATGTTTGACCGCTTCCAGGAGATCCGCCGCGAACACGATAGGGAGCCCTTGCCCCGCATGGGCCCGGCGTACATCCGTAGCATTCCCAAACACCAGGAAGGCCTTGGCTGGAAGCTGGCCCGGCGGTGATCTCTTGTACTTGAGCCAAATTCGGATTGTCGCTAGTATTCCCCGGCTCAAATCGGGTCAGTAGCTCAGTCCGGTAGAGCAGTTGCCTCTTAAGCAATTGGCCCTGGGTTCAAATCCCAGCTGACCCACCATTCGACTCGTCCGCCCAGCGGACTCGCTCATGGCAGGCCACCTCAGGCGTTTTTTTCGAGCTCTTCGATGAATGTCTGCGCACTGGCACTGGGGCGCAGTTGTTCTTGTGGAACTGCTACGTTCTCCACGGTGAATGTCACACCTTTGGTTCTGCACTGGACCGAAACAGTGCAGAGGGCCATAGCCCCCTCCTTCGTGGATTGCTGAATCCTCAGGCAGCGACCATGGCACGCAGGCATGTTTTCACAGAGTCCCAATTCGTCAGGTGTCGCCATGTTCACGATGGACAAGGCCGCTTCTGAGGAGGCGGGAATATCCGTCTGTGCCAGTGCGAGATTGGTCACGCCCATTAAGGATCATTATCCCACGTATCATTACACAGTCAAGAATCCACCAGGTTCAAAGTTCCTGATGGGGGATTCAGCAATGAAAATTTCATAGACCGGCGGGCCGAAGACCCGCTCTCATTTCTTTGCAGACTCCATCGCGTGTTTCTGGATCGTTCTCCAGTCGTACGGGAACTTGTAGGTTTCCGTTGCTCTGACGAATGCGGCAAACGCGTTCCAGGCGGACTTGCCTTCGATGAGGAAGCTGTTGCCGGCCTCCTGCACGGGGTCGTAGTTCTCAAGCGAGTCGGCAGGGACGGACACGGGGACGACGCCGTAGTGGAGGCAGATCTGGAGTTCCTTGCTCGGGGGCTCGGCAAGGAAGAGCGCCATATCAGCGGCGGCGTACATGCGGTGCACGTCGGTCTCCTTCTCCTGGATGATCGCAATGCGATGCCTGTGCTCCTTCTGTAATTTCGTGATCATCGCGCCGAATTCCGCTGACCCCTTGCCGAGGATGAGGATCTCCACGGGTGTGGAAAGCAGTCCCGGGATAATCTCCGTAAAGAGCTCACCGCCGAGCGCGTCAGACATCCCGGCCGGGAAGCAGATCATCGGGCGCTTGGGTTCCGCGGGCCATCCGAGTTCCTCCTGCAGCGCCGTCTTGTTCTTGATCTTCTGCTCCAGGGACCCGTAGGCATACGGGTGGACCAGGTGACTGTCGCTGGCGGGGGAGAGGGTGGGCATTGGGTGTGGATGTATCTGAGTATTATAGCGCAATATTTGGGCTTACGGTAGCGGAGAGGTATTGACGGAGGGAGTGGGAAAGTATGTAATGTACTCTTTACATTTTGACGATGGTGAAAGGGTGAAAAGGGCTAAAACGGCCAAAAGGTTTAAAAGGAAATCGAAGCAGAAAAATAGCCAACCTTTTGTCCCTTTTTAACCTTTTGACCCTCATTCGCAGAGTGAGGTTTAGCAGGGTACGCTATGAGCCATCGACCACCTCGTTCTCATCGACGGCCACCACCTGATGTATCGCGCCTACTGGGCCATTCCCCGCACGCTTAAAACGTCCAGCGGAGAGCAGACAAACGCGGTATTCGGCGTCGCCACGATGCTGCATACGATCCTCAGGACCGAGCAGCCGGATGCGCTCCTGTTCACCTTCGATGCCGGGGGCGAGACCTTCCGCCACCAGGAGCACACGGAATATAAGGAGGGCAGAGCGGAGACGCCCGATGACTTCTATGTCCAGATCCCGCGCATTCTGGAGTTCATCCAGGCGATGCGTATTCCATCTGTGTCCGATCCCAAATTCGAGGCCGATGATTTCCTCTGCTCGTATGCCAAGGCGGGGGAGAAGGCGGGGATGAAGGTCACGATCGTCACCGGTGACCGTGATGCGCTGCAGCTCGCAACGGAGAACGTGCGCGTGGCAATCCCGCACAAAGGCTACCTCGCGCCGGAGTATCTCGGGCCCACAGAGATCGAGAACAAGTACGGCATCCGCCCCGATCAGGTGCCTGCCTATAAGGGACTCTGCGGCGACGCCTCCGATAACCTCGCGGGGGTCAAAGGCATCGGGCCAAAGGGGGCTGCAGCACTCATCCAGAAGTACGGAACGCTCGAGAACATTTACGCGCACCTGGAGGAGATTTCCGCATCCACGAGAGCAAAGCTCGAGAAGGATCGCGACTCAGCGTTCTTCTGCGAGCGCATGGCCGAACTCGTCTGTGTCGATCCGTTGCCGATCCCGCTCGAGGATCTCCGTGTCACGCCCATTCCGATGACCGACATGGTGACGCTTTTGCAGTCGCTCGAATTCCAGTCGCTCATCAACCGGTACCGAACGCTTGCCAACCAGCCGTACGGCAAAAAGTTCTTCCTTCCGGAGGAGGGGATGGTGTTGGTAGCTGCTGCAAAAAAAGAGGAACCACCGCAGCTGTCATTATTTTAAATAATCTCTGACTCGGCGGGCCCGAAGGCCCGCCCTCCTGTTTCGTTTTTCATAAATTTTTTTGCCGAGGACGGGTCTTCTGACCCGTCGGAGGCTCATTTTTCTGCATCCATCCTGTGTTCATGCGAAAAACAGGGGGTCAAAAATTGAGTAATTTTTTTGATTTGTGCCTGATGTAAGCCAAAAAATCTGACTTAAAACTGTATACGGTTTTGGTGTTCATGATCACCAAAGATGCTCAGCATGTGGTTGCAGGGCTTCTGGATGCGGGTTTAAAATTCTCGCCGTTCTCTCTGACACCCGCGCCGCGGGCATCAGACGTCTCTCTGCCCACACTCCCAATGCCCAAGGAACGTGTCGTCGCCAGTCTGGATATCGGTAGCGCCAAGATCCGTACCGTCATCGCCGTCGCCGACGGTGCACGGGAAGATCGCCGCATGCCGAGTGTCATCGGTGTCGGTCTCTCGCCGTCCCTCGGGATGCGCAAGGGCCACGTCATCGATGTGGAGGAGCTCATCCATAATATTATCTCCTCCCTCGAAGACGCCGAACGCATGGCGGGAGTCCCGGTCAACCACGTGTTTGTGGGCATGAGCGGTTCCCATGTGGAGTCGTTCGACAGCCGCGGGGTCATCGCCATCTCGGGTTCCGAGATCACGCTCGAGGACATCGGCCGCGTGCTCGATGCCGCCCAGGCCGTGTCGATCCCGCCCAACCGCCGCATCCTGCACATCGAACCCAAGGCGTACGCCGTGGATGAGCAGCGCGGAATCAAGAACCCGCTCGGTATGACGGGTATCCGCCTGGAAGTGGAGGCGCACATCATCACCGGGCACATCCAGCATGTGAAAAACCTCGAGAAGTGCATCGATCAGGCCGGTGTGGATATCGATGCCATCATCCCCTCGACCATCGCCGTCTCGGAGGCCACCCTCACCAAGCGTCAGAAGGAGCTCGGTGTCGTCGCCATCGATATCGGTGCCGGTTGTACGAGCGTGGCTGTCTTTGAGGAGGGGACCATCCTGCACTCCGTGTGTCTGCCGGTGGGAGGGGAGAGCGTCACGAGCGATGTGGCCATCGGGCTGCGCACATCCATCGATACCGCCGAGAAGATCAAAGTGGAGTTCGGGTCCGTGCTCCCGGGCGAAATGTCCGAGCGCGAGATGATCGATCTTGCGTCTGTGAGCAAAGTCGACACGCAGACAGTCAGTAAGAAGTATATGGCCGAGATCATGCAGGCCCGCTACCACGAGATCTTCTCCCTCATCAAAAACGAGCTCAATCGCATCGGTCGCAGCGGCATGCTGCCTGCGGGCGCTGTCCTCACCGGCGGTGCGGTCAAAGCTCCCGGAGTGCTCGATCTCGCCCGTGATGTCCTCGGACTCCCGGTCCAGATGGGCTTCCCGGTGGAGATCGGCGGCGTCATCGAGAAGGTCGACGACCCGGCCTATGCCACCGCGCTCGGCACCCTTGTGTGGGGCATGCGCGAGCACGACCAGGGCGGCAACATGCGCCGCATGGGCGGTATGCAGATGAAGCAGGCTGTTCAGCAGGTTGGTTCTTGGTTGAAAAGTCTTTTCCCCTAATCATCGCAATTCCGCACGTCGGTAGACGTGCGCTATCCCTATCTTCCTTTCCCTATCATGTCTGACACTTTCCGCTCCATCTTCAGCCGCTCCTCCTCCCAGCCGCAAGGCGGTGGTCGTCAGGATGATTCTGCAGCCCCCGTGCAGCCCGAAGGCTCGCGCGAGGTCCGTCCGGATGTCATCCCGGGTGCCGTGATCCGCGTCATCGGCGCGGGCGGAGGCGGTGGCAACGCGGTTTCCCGCATGATCACCGAAAAGGTCCACGGCGTGGACTTCATCACGGTGAACACCGATGCGCAGGCCCTGTACCACAACCCCGCCGGGAAGAAGATCACCATCGGCCGCGGCACCACGCGCGGGCTCGGTGCAGGTGCAAACCCGGATATCGGCAAGAAGGCCGCCGAGGAATCCCTGGAGGAGATCAAAGCCGCACTCGAGGGCACCGACATGCTCTTCATCACCGCCGGTCTCGGCGGCGGTACGGGCTCCGGCACCGTCCCGGTGATCGCCGATGCCGCGCGCAGCATGGGCATTCTCACGGTGGCCGTGGTCACCCGCCCGTTCAGCTTTGAGGGCTTCAAGCGCCGCAAGCAGTCCGAAGAGGCGCTGGAGAACCTCCGCAGCAAGGTGGACACGCTCATCACGATCCCGAACGACAAGATCCTTTCGCTCATCGATAAGACGACGCCCCTCACGGAGGCCTTCCAGGTGGTCGATGAAGTGCTCAAGCACGCCATTGAGGGTATTTCCTCCCTCATCACCGTCCACGGTCTCATCAACGTGGACTTCGCGGACGTCAAAGCCATCATGCAGGACGCAGGCACGGCGCTCATGGGTATCGGTTACGGTACCGGCGACAGCCGCGCCGCCGAGGCCGCCCGCGCCGCCGTGGATAGCCCGCTTTTGGAGACTTCCATCTCCGGTGCGCAGGGCATCCTCTTCAACATCACGGGTGGAAACGACCTCTCCATGTACGAAGTGGACGAGGCCGCCCGCATCATCACGGAAGCCGCCGCCCCGGAGGCCAACGTGATCTTCGGTGCCGTCATCGACGACGCCTACACCGGCCAGGTGAAGGTCACCGTGGTCGCTACGGGCTTTGTGGAGGAGAAGAAGCAGATGCCCCAGATGGTCACGCCCGGCCAGCGCGTGCTGCAGAGCAACTTCGGCCGCACGTCCGCCCCGGCAGCCGCCTCCGCCCCGCGTCAGGAGGGTATGCGCTCCACCACAATGGGCCAGGAACAGGGTCCGACCATGGTCAAGCCCACCGCAGGTCTGGAGCTCAACATGGAGGAGTTGGAGGTTCCCGCATTCATGCGGAAGCCGCTCTCGAAATAAGCAACCGAAATACCAAGAAGGGCTCCGGGAAACTGGGGCCTTTTTTGATGCACCCTGACAATCATGGAGCACATATCCATTCTTTCTTTTCTTGTCTGCCCCTCTCATTCCCCCAGAGCAGGCTTCCAGCCTGCGGACCATGCAGGCTCCCACTTTTCTTTTGTCTGCCGCACAAAAGAAAAGTTCCAAAAGAAAAAGCCACCGTCGCCGACCCTCCTCCACCCGGCCCTGTCTCTCCTCACCAGTCCCTGCAGGGTTTCGGGCCTGGTTCGTCGAGGAGTGCCTTCGGCACAGGGCCTTCCCCTACACCCCCGGGCGGCGACGGGGCCCCTCCGCTTCGCAAAAACAAGCTAGATTGTTGCTAAAGCAGTGTTCAGGGTGAAGGGAATTTGAGAAGTGCGCGAAAACCGGCTCTGCCGGTTTGCCCGCCCGAACGTACCGTCATTCGGTACGGGCGGGGAGCGCCACTTTGCCGGCCTGCCGGCCGAAGCAGAGGTCATCACTCGAGGAAAACTGCCGCCCACCTTCGCTAAAGCTACGGTGGGCAGCCTCTGCGGAGGCTGGAAGGGTGGGTCCCTGCCTGCCGGCAGGCAGGCGTGGGAGGGACACCGGAGGTGGCCCTTCCGCGAATCAGTGCGTTCCCGTTGAACCAAACCCGCCCCTGGTCTCCGCCCCATGATCATCCACCTCCGTCCACTCGGCGCGGTCCACGCGGACGAATAATCCCTGGGCGATGCGCTCGCCGCGCTCCACGGTCACCGGTTGATCGGTGATGTTCTGTACCTGCACAAAAATCTCGTCTTTGGGCCCGTGGTAATCCTGATCGATCACCCCGAGTGAATGGGGACAAATGAGGCCTTTCTTGCGCGGCAGTGACGAACGGGGGACCACGATTAAGGCATACCCTTGCGGAACTTTTACGATCACGTTCCCGGGCACGAGGCCGATGGATTTGGGTGCGATGACGGTAGTTTCCCGTGTGACAAAATCGAATCCCGCGGCTCCGTTGGACTGGTAGGAGGGGAGGGGGAGCGTGGGGTCGATACGGGAAATCTGGACGTGCATGAGCGGAGCCTATGACAGAGTAAGTGCTCAGTCGATAGGGATCGGCCGGATGCCACCGAATTCCTTTACCTGAGCTGTCCAGTTCTTATTGAAGTCTGTATCGATACCGTAAAGGATCTTCTTGAGTTCCTCCGGTGTCGGGAACATGCCACGACAGGCCAGTGCGTAAATCATGGGATCCTTGGACTCAGGGCTGCGCTGCCCCGGTACAATGTCCGTACAACGGCCGGCCACGTTCACAAGGAGACCGGCAGTACCCTGTTTCCACGAACCCTTTGCGACGTACGACATTTTTTCGTACATGATTTTGCGATAGCGCTCCAAGGCTGTGCGGGATCGTGCGATTTCTCCGGCGTCACCCTTTTTCTTTGCCTTGTCATAACGGAGTTTCAGCTGATCGTGACCGAAGATGATCTGCTCCAGGAAGAAGTTCGCCTTCTGCGCATGCACGAACGTACCCTGGGAAGCCGGCTGGAAGATGGTATCGAAGTTGGCACCGGACTTGAGGAGACTTTCGGAGGTACCGTTATCCACACCGTTGTAAAAGTCATCATCACATTTGCCCGGTTCGATCGTACCCTTGAAGTTCTGCACAGATTCGCGGTACTTCGCAAAGGCTGGGTTGTCATCGAAGATCGTGAGCGACTCGTTCCAATCGTCATTTCCAGCGCCGTCACCGGACACGGTCTGGCAGGCGAGCACCTTACCGATGAGCTGGTTGAAGAGCCGTATCTGGTCCGGATCACGCTCATCGAAATCCGGAAGACCGCTCGCTTTTCTGATGCGTTTGATCTCCTTGCCCACGGCATCGATAACGTAGGGTAGCGTGCCGGCCTTTTCGAAGGAGAGTTTTTCCTTCTGAAAGTTCTCCAAGCCGTGACGATCGAGCTTGAAGTACGTGGACGCCCAGGCGGGGGAGGAGATACCGATGTTACCCAACTGGTCCATGAGGCCCTTCGGGAAATACTGACGTGTGATGCTGTCATGCCTGATAGCATGCAAGATCAGCGATGATGCCCACGTGGAGGTTTCGCCGGTTTTACCCTTTTGGATAGCACGCTCCAGGATGCCTTTGACAGCCCAGAAGTTGTGACGTTTCAGCTCGTCCTGGAGCACCTGCATCATGGGCGGGATATCCGGATAGGTGTCCACACGGGAGAGACCCTTCTTGGATGCCTTCTCCTCACCGTCACTATTCTGCTGTTCCAGGTCACGGATGTACATTTCCTTGCGCTGCTTGGGCCACGTTGCAGGAAGGAACTGCTCGATGTGGACATCGAACACCGTACCCGCGATACCGTCGATCTTATAGAGCCAGCCGTTGCTGGCCATATATTCAAGTGTGCCGCGGAAACGGTTGGGGTCATCCAGGTTCATGTGGAAGAGGCTGTGCGCGGTGTGATGCTCATCAAAGCAGTGGTCGAAGCTCGCAAGATCGTGCTCCAGGTGCTTTTTGTATCCGTCTTTGATTTCATCGTTCTTGTGATCGAGCTCCATTTCAAGAGAAATGGCTGCCTGGTCACCGAACGGCAGTACCGCTCCGGCTGCCTTGCCCATCGCGTTACTGAGCTTGCTGACCTTAAGCTGGCTCCAGTTGCTCCAGGCCTTACTGAAGGATTCAAAGACGTTCTTGGTGCTCTCGATGATCTGGTTGATGCTGTAGAACTCCAGGCCGAGGGTACCCAGAATGCCTTTCTTTGCCGGGTTGGCGGAGCTCTTTTCGAGCGTTTTGAGCTCAATCAGGTTGTCCTCCACCTTGGGCAGCTCTTTCTCCAGCAGTTCCACGTGGTTCTGCACGGCCTTGAGCTCCTCATCGAGCGGGAACTCGTTTGCCATCTCCATGCGGGCAGACTTGTTGCCCACCGTGAGCCACCTGTTCTGGAACGCATCGTCACCCACGCGGATCGCGCCGGCATCACCGGATTTCTTGTTGAGGAAGAGACTGTTTAGCAGGTCTTCCAGCTGCTTGGGCTCCAGTTCGCCGCCTTTCCACTGGTCGGCGGCGTCCAGGAACTTGTGGTAACCGCTCATGGTGATGAGGCAGTCCTCCAGGATCTTGCGGTGCGCTTTCCATTTGTCTTTCAGCTTCTCGCGTTCCTCCAGCTGCGGAATGTTGTCGATGATGCCATCCACTTCCTTCAGCTTGTCACAGGTCTTGCGGACCTTGCCCTCCTGCTCGTGGACCTTCTCGGAGAGCTGGCGGGCGGTGAGTGGAACCTTTTTCTCCTTCTCCACGTTTTTGCCTACTTCCTCCTCGGCTTCCACGGCTGCAGTGTTGTCCTCTGTGGAATACTTCTTCTGCTGCGGTTCATTGCCGCCTGCGTCAACGGCAGGTTCCGTTTCGGTCTTCGGGCGATTCTTCCTGAAGAGCGCAAGAATGTGCTGCTCGCGCGGATCCAGCGTCTGTATACCGGCCTTTTCATCTGCGGCACGCACGAGAAGCTCCTCGAACGCCGCAAAGTGGTTCACACCGTACAGCTGATAGGCAGGCATCTGTCTCTTGCCCTGATTGAGTTCCAGCAGGAGCTGCGTAATCGTTTTGCCATCGGCGTCTTTCGCATCCTTCACCGTGTTGTAGAGGCGTAGCAGTGCGTTCTCATCCAGGCCTTTTAGCGCGTGGAGCGCCAGGTGCCGCTGCTCGTGCAGCGTTTTCTGCATGGCCTCCTCGGGGGAGAGATCGGCATTGAGTGCAATGGTTTTGTTCCGCTCGTCGTAGTAGCCGTTTACTTTCAGATCGCGCTCTTTTCCCGTACGTGGATCAATCACTTTGATGGGGCCTTTGATGTCCTTGTTCTCCTCAAGGGCGTACCACTCCTCCATGGTGAACTTTTTCGGTTCTTTTCTTCCCTGCAGAATGTGATCCAGGAACGCCTGGAGCTTCACCACGCGGCTCCTGGCAACGTCCGCGTTCATCTGCAGATTGCGGCTTTCTTTCTCGTCCAGAGTCTTTTGTTTTTCCTGATTTTTCTTGAGTACTTTATAGCGGTCTTCCGTCTCATTCAGGAGTGCCTGCGTCCGTGTATTGATATCTCCGATGATCGTTCCAGCATCCAGAAATTCCTTTCCCAAAATATTGTCATCCCGGAAATCGGGAAGTGCTTGCACCTGCGGCAGAAGCTCTTTGAGTTTTGCACGCGTGTCATGGATTACCGAAATGATGGTGTCCATGCGCTCTTTTTCCGCATCTTCATTCACTGATTTCAGGCCCTGAACAATGGCAGCAGCTTCGGCAAGTGCCTTCCGCCTGTCGTCTGCAGAGACCGCCGGACCTGCCGCGGCCTCCAGGAGGCGTAGTGCCGTATCACGTTTTTCGCGGATCTCCTGCAGTTTGGCCTGTCCCTGTTCTGTGTCGTTGTTCAGCTCCGGACGCAGTGTGAGGGAGGGGACAACGTCGTTGATGCGTCTGCGGATCACCGATTCGTCACTGCCGGAGGCAAAACTTTCTTCCACTTCCGCTGTCTGCTTCTCTGCACGTAAGAGCGCGGCAAAGCGCTCGTCTTCCGCACGAGATTCATCGAGCACGATGGCAAGGTCGGCACGGATCGTATCCTGGGACGTCTCAACGGTCTTCCAGATCTGATCGATGTTGGCATTGCGAAGATAATCACCTTCGCGCAGGAGGGTCGTGAACTCCTCAAGGCGGCGGCGGATTTCATCGGCGAGCTCTCCGTACGAACGTTGCTCATCATTTCTCTCCGGCGCACCCGAGGTGCTCATGCCTGGCGTACTCGCAAAACAGGCCAGTCGCCGCTCCCGGAGGGGAGAGTGGTTGAAGGCGAGGCGCGCTGCGGAGACGTACGGCAGCATTCAGAGTCTAGCGAGGCGGATAAAGAGGTCCATCAGGTTCTCCGCGCGATCTGACCCGATCTTGAGAAAACGGCCAAGGACAGCGCGAATCTCGTTGGCGTCGATGTGGTGGGCGAGGATGCGGATCTCCCGCGGGCTACCCTTGCGGCACTTGATGTGCAGCTCCGCGCCGACGGGTGTTTTGACAAACCAGGCCTCCTCGCAGTCACCCCAGCCGATGAACTTTCCGTCGTACACCACGCCCGATTGCTCGATGCGGATAGAGTGCATGACGGGCTCTTGCTTGCGCTGGAGGTAGTAGATGCCGCCGATCAGCAGTGTCGGCAGTACGAGTGTCCACGAACCGGTGAGGATGCCGTACGCGGCCACTACAAGCACGATGGTCGCACCCGCCAGGTACCACTGACGCGTGCGTTCGTGCTCCACGGAACGCGGGGCGTCCCAGGCGAGATACACGCGGTGTTCACTATCCGTGTTTTCGGCGGCCGGTGGCGGAATGTTGTGTGTGTTCAAATCCAAGAAGTATACCAAAAAACACGGGTCTTTTCCGGCCTCATGACTATACGGAAACCAAAAAAGTGATGTGATGATAAAAACAGGGGTTTTTGGCTCTAGGGAGAGCCAACCCGCCTTCGCACTTGCTAGTGCTTCGGACGGGCGAGCGACCATGAGAAAGCCCTCCTGTGATCTGAGTTTTCGTTTACTGAAACCCCAGAATTAGCATCTTCATTTTCTGCCCTGTACGATGGCCTCCATGTTCGCAAGCGTCATCACCTGGCTGGAGCAGCTGGCCCAGACCGTTCCGCTCCCGCTCTTTGTCATGGTCGGGGGAATCGTGGAGGAGATCGTGGCACCGATTCCGTCGCCGCTCGTGTCCGTGCTCTCTGGCACCATCACGCAGTCACAAAAACTTGGTTTACCGTACCTGCTCTGGATCTGTCTGCTTGCGACCTTCGCCAAGACTCTCGGCGCGTGGATCTTCTACTGGCTCGGGGATAAGTTCGAGGACATCGCCGTGCCGCGGTTTGGGAAATACATCGGAGTCAGTCATGAAGACCTGGAAAAATTCGGCGGGTACTTTAAGGGCACCTGGAAGGACACCGTGGTCCTGCTCCTCATCCGCGCGATTCCGGTGATGCCAAGCACGCCCATCTCCGTGCTCTGTGGTGTCCTCAAAATTCGCACGTCGGCGTTCCTTCTTTCCACCTACATCGGCTTCTACATCCGTAACCTGACATTCATGCTCATCGGCTACAGCGGACTGAGCGCACTCGATTCGCTCATGTCCGGCATCGATACCACCGAAACCATCCTCAAATTCGGCATCGTGTTTGCCGTGCTTGCCGTCCTCGGCTGGCTGTACTGGAAGCGGAGAAAGGGGGAGCCGGTGAAGTTTTTGAAGAAGCTCTGATTCGCACTGATTTCGGTACAATGATTCTCTATGAAGAAGCTCATTGTCTCTGTGTGCATAGGATGTGGCGTCATCGCCGCTGCGGTCATGCTGCTGCATTCTCCTGATTCCGGTCGAGTGTACGCAAAGTTATGCAGTCCCGATTTGCAGTACAGTGTTACCGTAAAGGCAGATCCTTTTTCATTCACGCCGCGCTTCCCGGGGCAGGGGAGTGATGCTCCGGGAAAAATTTTTTTGTATGACGAAGTAGAAAAAAAGCCTCTCGGATCTGCCAGTATTCCTCTGTTATGGATGGCGTACGATCTTATTTGGACGAATCGCACTGCCTATTTTGTCGGAGAGGGCTATCCGAACATTCTTGATCCGTGGATCTTGCCAAGGGAGATGAAGGGTCATGGAACCCCGCGGGAAAAATCTGTACGATGCCCGGAAAATTGATCTGAATTTTTGCGAAGGCTGGTGGGCAATACTGGACTTGAACCAGTGACCTCCACAATGTCAATGTGGCGCTCTAGCCAGCTGAGCTAATTGCCCGGAGCCGGACTACGGTACTTGTTTAGGGGTATTCGGGCAAGAGAGAGGAGGCCGTTTGGGGGTTATCGTCCCGTTTCCATTTTGCTGCGGAGCGTCTCCACGTCCACGACGCGGTCGTACCGGCGGCCACCGAGCAGCAGGGTGGGGATTTTGATCGTGCGGATGCGCTCTTCCACGATCCGGCGCTGCTCCGCCAGGCTGTCTTGCACCTCTGCCGCCGCGGCCAGGGAGGCGATGCGGTCAACGTCCGCCGGGGTATAGCCGATCTCGGAGAGGAAACGCTTCAGGGTGGCCTCGGCGTCAGCGCGCGTCATGCCGATGTTGAAACGGGTCTGGATGTCCTCATCGTCTCCGCCGGGCTCCTCAAAAATCTTCGCGAGCAGTTGCCAGTCGCCGGGTGTGTCCGGTGCGGAGGGGGCCGGCACGCGCTTTGCGGCTTCGATGTACGAGGCCATCAGAGGAGAGTGGACAAATTTGTGATCGCCGTCGGGCAGGGAAATGGGATAGAGAAGGTAGGAGACATTCGCGCGCTCCATGACGCCCGCCTCCTCCAGATGCCGCGTGAGTTTTTTGCAGAACCGGCAGCCGGGGTCGATCACTTCCAGCACCGTCGGCTTCGCCGCATCAAACGGATGCCTGAAGGTGGCTGTGGGGGCCAGGTAGTCGGAGGCGTCCCACGCCCGGAGACGGTCGGGAATGCGGGAAAGCGTTTCTCCCAGCCGCGTGACCGGGCCGGTGGCCCATTCGAGGATCCGCCCCTCGCTCACGGCTTGGACCATGCCGAGCCGCTCCTGCTCCACGCCGCAGGCCTCGCCGGAGAGCGAACAGGACTCGGCGCTGCGGGGGTCGCAGGTGTCGTACACCCACAGGTTGAGGCCGGCGTTGAGGACGTAGACCACGCTCCAGATGCTCAGCGCCACGAAGGCGAACGAGAGCCAGTCGATCCAGCGGTTGAGGAACCGGGCCAGCGCCGGGTGCGTGAACAGGAGCTTTCCGGTGAGACGGCCTTTCATCTCCTCGCCGAAGCTGATGTCGCAGGGCCGGAACGTGACGCGGCGCAAGACGCAGTGCCATGCTTTGGCGGCGAGCGGCCGGTACGAGGCGGAGAACACCGCGAGGATGCCGAAGACGATGAAGACGGCGATGCAAAACATACGGAATCAGAGAGCGGAAAGGACGGCGCGCAGTGTTTCCAGGAAGAAGGCGACGTCCCGCTCCGTATTGTAGAGGCCGAGCGAGACGCGCAGCAGGGGCGGGAGCCCCAACGTATGGGTAAGGTAGCTGTGGCAGCAGAAGTGTCCGCTCCGGCACATCACGTCCCGCTCCGAGAGATAGAGTGCCAGCTGATGGGCATCGAGGCCGTCCACGTGGAAGCTCACGATGGGGGACGGCGCGCGGTTGAGGAGCCGGACGCGGGGCTCGCTCTGCAGACCCTCGAAGAGCTGCCGCGACAGCCGTTCTTCGAGCGGGTCATTGCGACGGGATTCTAGCCAGTCCACCGCCGCCCGGAGCCCGAGAATCCCTCCCCAGTTCTGGAGGCCGGGCTCGAGGATCGCGTGCGCCTCCTCTCCGCGCAGGAGCTCGTAGCCGTCCTGCGTGACATCGCTCACGGTGCCGCCGCCCAGCAGGAACGGATCAAGCGTCTCCAGCAGGGTGCGCCGGATGATGATGAAGCCCAGCGAGGGGCCGTACATCTTGTGTCCGGACCCGAACAGCACGTCGATATCGGCCCGGCGCAGGGTGTCGGGGTCATGTGCGAACGCCTGCGCCGCGTCCACGAGGACGATGCCTTTGCGTGCATGCGCGTCCTCGGCGATCGTTCCGAGGTTAACGAGTCGGCGGCCATCGATGTTGGAGACGGAGTTCACGAGGACGACACTGTCGCGCAGATCATCGGGGGAGTAGCGCAGTGCACCGTCCTCATTGCGCGGAAGCACGAGACGTTCCGCCTTCCGCCGCGCCGCCCACGTGTGGGACGGCAGCAGAACGGAGTTATGTTCGATCTCGGACGTCACGATCCGGTTCCAGCGTTCCGGCAGCTGGTGCAGCACCAAGTTGATACCGGCGGTGGTATTGAGCGTGAAGGCGACGCAGTAGTCCTTCTCCCGTTTTCCCGCAAAGCGCAGCAGCGCTCTCCGCGCCTCCCGCACGCCGTCGTCCACCAGGCGGCCCCAGCGGTACTTCACGCGGCCGCCGCACGCGTTGTACTCCCGGTAGTACTCCGTTTCGGCATCAATGACGCACTGCGGTCGCAGCGTCTGACAGGCGGCGTCGAGGTAGCAGCTCCCGGCCGGGACGTAGGCGAAGTCGCCGGTCGCCTGTGTGGGTGCGGCCGGAGCAGGGCGTGAACGGAAGAGCATCGCCCTTACTATTCCACACTTTTCGCGACGCGCCTATGAGTTCTGCCGACGCATGCCGGTGCGGATCGTGCGCACGTTCTCCCGGTGGACAGAACGTCTTTTTCCGCATTCCGGTGAGGAAATTTTGCTGATGCCAGATTTTTCGGTTTTCACGGGTCCTTCGCGCCACAGAGCCCCTGCTTCAGTCTGGAGCCATGATTCACTTCATCAATTTCCTCTTCCCGGAAGACCCGTCTGAGAAGGCCGCGATCAAGAGCATCCGGTCATCGCCGGTGCTGCTACGGGAATGGCAGCTGCGTGCAAGCGGAGTGAAGCATCTCGACCGCGTGCTCGCATTCACGGATTACGACGCGTCACCGCTGCTCCAGAAGGCCATCTACCGGATGAAGTACCGCCGCTCACGGGAGACGGCGGGAATCCTGGGGAGGCTCCTTGCATCGGTGGCGACGGATTTCGTCACTTCCGATGCCGTGCTCTCAGCCGTGCCGCTCCATTGGACGCGCTTGTTCTCACGCGGGTTCAACCAGTCCCTGCTGATTGCAAGAGAGGTTTCGCAGGAGAGGGGAGTGACGGTTGCGTCTCTCCTGCGTCGCACCCGTCCGACCGGCACGCAGACCAAGCGAAAAAGAATGGAGCGGTTTACGGCGATGCATGGCGCGTTTGCGATGCGATCAATGGCAGGCGTCCCTCAACACGTGATCCTCATCGATGATCTCTTCACGACCGGAGCCACCATGGATGCCTGTGCGCAGGTTCTGAAGCAGGCGGGTGTCACGCATGTCGAGGGACTCGTGTTGGCACTCGGATGAGGTGACTTTTTTCGACAGTCGGTGACGGCGCGATGAGGCGGGTGAGTGGGCAAGCGGAAGTGGGTGTGGAAAACTTTTTTCTTTTCCACAGGGTGTGTAGCATCCGGACCCTGATGACTGTGCTGATCTCAGCATTGGCGTTTTTCGTCCTCCTCAGTTTCCTCGTGCTCATCCACGAGTTCGGGCACTTCATTGCCGCCCGGAAGTCTGGAGTGATTGTGGAAGAATTCGGCTTTGGGCTGCCGCCAAGGGCCAAGTCGCTTTTTACGAAAGGCGGCACGCTCTTCTCGCTCAACTGGATTCCCTTCGGCGGCTTTGTGCGCCTGCGTGGCGAGAACGCCGTCACACGTGCCGACCGCGAACGGCCCGGGAGTTTTGCCCGCGCGATCTTCCCGGCCAAGGTGCTTATCCTCACCGCAGGCGTGATCATGAACTTCCTTGTGGCGATGGTCATTTTCACGGCGGGGTTCTCACTGTGGCAGTGGGTGCCCACCTACCTCACCTCCGATGAGTTGCTCGCCGCGCGTGAGGCGGGGGACGTGGTGATGGACCTGGGTGTCACCGTCACGTCCGTGACCACCGACGGCACGGCGGCGGCCACAGGCCTCAAGCCCGGTTCGCGCATTCTCCGGGTGAACGGCATGCAGGTGTACGAGCCCGGACAGATTCTCGCCATTCAGGAAGGCAAAACGAGCGTGGAGTACGAGGTGCTTGCTCCCGAGCAGTCGCAGCCGACGACGCTCACGATCCCGCTGCGCGATGGCCGTGCCGGTATGGTGCTACAGTCCCCGGAGGTGGTTTCCCCGCCGCGGTCTCCCGTCCGTGCGTTCGTTCTTGCCCTGCGCGAAGCCAAAGTGATGACCGTTCAGACCGTGCAGGGCCTGGGGCACCTGGGCAAGACACTCGTTACGCAAGGCACGGTGCCCGAGGGTGTCACCGGGATTGTCGGCATCGCCGTCATGACCCACGACACGGTGCAGCACGGCTGGCTGCAGTACCTGCGTCTCGTTGCGGTCCTCAGCCTGAGCCTTGCGATCCTCAACATCCTGCCCTTCCCGGCGCTGGACGGCGGCAGGCTGGTGTTCGTGGTGTATGAATTCATCGTCCGCAGGCCCGCCCCGCGCAAGTTCGAATTGGTCACCAACAGCGCCGGCTTCATCTTCCTCATCGCACTCATCCTGCTCATCACCTACCACGATATTCTCTCCCTCTTTCCGTGAATCCGTCCGCCACCGCTCAACGGCATGTCCATACGGCGGATCTGCAGGATCTGTGGCTCAGTATCCTCAAGAGCGTCTCGGAAAAACTGCAACGAGGATCCTTCATCACCTGGTTCCGGGACACGGCTGCGCTCGCTTTTGAAGATGGCACGCTCGTCGTGGGTCTGCCGCTCCCTGCCTTCCTGAACTGGCACATGGAGCACTACCGCACGCTCACGCTGGAGCTGGCCGTCGCGATCCAGCCGGAGATCCGGCAGATCGTGTATCAGGTGGATACGGGTCTCAAGGATAACCCGGGGCGCGCCATCAACCTGCTTGAGCATTTTCCCGAGCCGCGGAAGCGCAAACTCCCCGGTAAGCAGGAGGTCAAGCTCGCCGAGGGCATCGTGAGCAAGATCATCAGCCCCAAGTACATGCTGGAGAACTTCGTGGTGGGCTCCAGTAACCGCCTCGCACACGCCGCTTGTCAGGCCGTGGCGCGCGATCCGGGCGGTAAATACAACCCGCTCTTCCTCTACGGCGGGGTCGGTCTCGGCAAGACGCACCTGCTGCAGGGGGTTGGTAACGCCATCCTCAAGCAGATGCCGAAGGCCGCGATTGTCTACACCACGTCCGAAGACTTCACGAATCAGGTGGTCGAGGCGCTGCAGCACGGCAAGATGGAGCAGTTCAACCGCCGGTACCGCACGGTGGACGTGCTGATCATCGATGATATCCAGTTCATCGCCAATAAGGACCGCACGCAGGAGATCTTCTTCCACACGTTCAACACCCTCTACGAGGCCCGCAAGCAGATCATCCTCTCGGCAGACCGTCCGCCGCAGGAGCTGCAGCTGGAAGACCGCCTGGTCTCGCGCTTTGCCCGCGGCATGATCGCCGATGTCTCCGCGCCCGACTACGAGACGCGCCTGGCAATCCTCGCCGAGAAGGCCGCGGAGTACGAGATGTTCATCGATATGTCGGTGTTGCAGTTCATCGCCGAGCACGTCACAAGGAACGTCCGCGAGCTGGAGGGCATCCTCATGCAGGCCGTGGCACAGTACGAGCTGGAGCAGCGTATGCCCACCATCAAGAGCATCGCCGAAATCATGCGCAAGCTCTCGCTGGATCCGCACGTGCAGGAGGAGCACGTGGGCTTTGAATCCGCGCCACGCAGGCTCCCTACGTTCCAGGACGTGCTGGAGGCCGTGAGCCGCTACTACTCGGTCTCCGTGCAGGACATGATCGGTGCCTCCCGCGTGCGCGAGGTGCTGATTCCGCGTCAGATCGCCATGCACCTCGGGAAAAAGTACCTGCGCATGAGCTACGTGCGCCTGGGCGAAGCTTTCTCCAACCGCGACCACACGACGGTGATGAACGCCGTGGAGAAGATCGAACACAAACTCCAGAATGATCCGCAGCTCCTGCGCGAGGTACGGGCGATTGAACAGGAGGTGGGGGTGGTGTGACGACGAGGATTCCAAAGAATCCGAGGAATCCGAAGAAACCGAGGAACCGGTATGTGTTTGCTGTTTTGTGTCACTTCACCCACCCTTCGGGGTCCGTCCTCAAAAAGAGGGGCTAGGGGATGAGGCGAAGCCTCCGCAAGCAATCATCTCGGAGGGAGGTGGGGGTGGTGTACATATTGTCTTCTATATAGCATTTTTTGATATATTGCTAAAATATAAATATATTATAAAATATAAAAGCTGCATAACCCATTTCCCTGTTCTTTAAGAGGATCACGCAATGAAAAGGTATCTGGATGTCTACGTGGAATTCCATCAGCTGCCTGCCTTTAAGGCAATGATTGAATCCATGAGACAGTGCGTCGAGACAACGTCCGGCCTCATCCGATGGCTACATGGAGAAACGGAAGACTACGAAATCCGTATTATCTGGCAGTTGCGGACGAGTCTGGACCCGCTGCATCTGCGCGACACGCTGCGTGCGATGGGTATCGAGGCCCAAGACTTTCACCCAGCCGAAGCAGAAGGCTGTACTTGGAGCCACGGTCTGGCTTCGATTGATAGCATCGAGATGCCGTAAATCGGCATTCTCAAAGCAGCACTTCCCCGGGCCACGTGCCCGGGGATTTTTGTTGTATTCTCACCTCACCCACCCATCGGGGCCCCTCTCCTCTAGGAGAGGGGAATGTGTGTGTTTGTTTATTCTTTGAGAATACTGCCAACTTTTCTCGCAATGGTATGGAGTACTTTTGGCAGATCACTAAATGCTTCTTCATTGGAAAATCGCATGAGGCTGTATCCGCGCTCTTCCAGGCGAAGCTTCCTTCTACAGCACGCCCATCATCTTTCCGGCTATCCATCCGCCGCAGAGCAGTGCAACCCCTATTCCCGCCGTCACCCATTTTTGATGTCTATCCGCCCACGGAAACTTCATGGCCAGTGCCGCACCGAGGCCGAGGGACGTAAGAACGATCAGAATGACACCGAGAGACCACCCGAGTCGGCTCAAGAGGTGAAAGGCAAAAGTCATGGAGCAGACGCTACAGAAGAGGGGAGAACCTGCGCAAATCTGGACAAGTGCGGGGCGCTCCGTAGAGTTCTGCTTCCATGTCTCTTGCTGAAGGCATCACCACCGTCCCGGAAGTACCCGAAAACACTTCCGCAATCACGCCGGAGGGACTCCGTCTGTGGTTCACGGCGATGCTGCTGCATCGTGACGAAAAGAAACCGGATACCGACTCGGCATTCTGGGAAATGGAGGAAGTGCTTCAGCACATTGAGGCCGAGTACTACTCGATTGACAGCGATTGCGATGAGCTGCTGCGGCTCCAGGCCATCCGCAGCGCGCAGGAGGAGTGCAGGGGGCGATGTCTGCTGCAGCTGAGCCGCCGCTTCGGGCAGCTCTATCGGGACACGGACTTCGTGGCCGCGGAAAAGAACATACAGGTGATAGGCACGTTGATGGAGCTCAATCATCAGGCAATCAGCCGCTGGAAGCGGGAAAATATACACCTTGTCCTGTTGCGCGTGGCACTGGCAAACGGCGTGGAGCTGGTGGAGAAGCGCATGAGAGAGATCGAGCCCTTGCTCAAACAGCACCAGTTTCCGCGCATGATCGATCTGCAGCGCAGAATCCTGCGGCTCAAGCCCTACCTTGCCGACTGATGCCGCCCGACGACAGGATCATCATCCGGGAGGAACATGTGACATCGCTCCAGGACAACACATGGCCGGCGTCCACCGAGGCGCTCGCCGCCGAGCTTCAACTTCTCCTTGAGCCGTTCTCCAAAGATCCGGCAAGCATGGCGAGCCTGACACTGCTCAATCACGTGCAGGAGGCCTATGAATATCTGGCCCGTGAGCGCGACCGGCTGCGCGTGCATTTTGCCGATGTGTACGCGGCAATCGGTCTCTGCATCACGCTGCAGAAGGCGACGGATCACACCCGTGGGCGGCTCAAGGCGGCGCTGTGGAATCCGCTCGATTTCTCGAAAACCACCTTGCTCAAACAACAGCTGAAGCTCTTTGAGGAGGAGTTCAAAGACGCGGAAGCCGAGCTGGGAAGAATGTACAACAAAGTCGCTGATCTGGGTTCATCCACAAAGGTTCTCCGTCCGGCTGCTGTGACCGTACAGAAGGCGCTGATCGCGCATCTTCCGTGGCTCGAGGAAAAATGCATCCGCTGGTACGCGCAGCTTCTGGAAGGAATGAGAACGCTGGAGAAGGATCTGCGAAATTATCCGTATTGCGCGGAAGGGGACGAGGCATAGAATGTCCTCGTGCACACCGTCTCGACCACGACCGCGCTGACCACTACCCTCTGAGGGTGGCTCGCGGTTGTGCGTAGAACCCGAGCTTCCCGAGAGAAGCTTTTCTTTTGTTCCACCTCCTGCTCATGTCTGCCAAGAACGCCGATTCCCTCCACGCTCTGCGCCACTCGCTGGCCCACGCGCTCGCCCAGGCCGTGCTGAAGCTCTGGCCGGACACGCTCATCACCATCGGGCCGCCGATCGAGACCGGCTGCTACTACGATTTCCTGTTCAGTCAGCCTATTTCCGATGCCGATTTTCCGGCCATCGAGAAGGAGATCCGCAAAATCATCAACCAGGGGCAGGCGTTTAAGAGCGAGACACTCTCGACCAAAGACGCCAAGAAGTACTGGGCGGCCAAGGGACAGCGTTTCAAAGTGGAACTGATCGAGGATCTGGAGAAGAACGAGGGTGCAAAAGAGGTGACCCACTACATCAACGTCGGTCCCAAAGGTGAGGAGGCGTTCGTGGATCTCTGCCGCGGCGGACACGTCGAGAACATGAAGGAGATCCCCGCCGACGCGTACAAGATCATGAGTGTGGCCGGGTCGTACTGGAGGGGCGATGAAACGCGCGATCAGCTCACCCGCGTGTACGTCGCGGCCTTCGCCTCAAAAGCGGAACTGGACGCGCACTTGAAGCAGATCGAAGAAGCCAAGAAGCGCGACCACCGCAAGCTCGGCAAAGAGCTCGACCTCTTCACGTTCAGCGAGCTTGTGGGCCCCGGCCTTCCGCTGTGGACGCCGCGCGGAACGCTCCTCCGCAACCTTCTGGATGGTTATGTGTGGGAGCTCCGTTCGGCCAAGGGCTATCAACGTGTCACGATCCCGCACATCACCAAAAAGGAACTCTACGAGACGTCCGGTCACTGGCAGAAGTTCCAGAACGATCTGTTCCACGTGCGCACGCGCGAGGGACACGACTTCTGCATGAAGCCGATGAACTGCCCGCACCACACGCAGATCTTCGCTTGTCAGAGTCGCAGCTACCGCGACATGCCCCAGCGCTACGCGGAAACCACCACGTGTTATCGCGATGAGCAGACCGGTGAGCTCCACGGCCTCTCCCGCGTCCGTGCGTTCACGCAGGACGATGCCCACGTCTTCTGCCGCCAGACACAGGTGAAGCAGGAGTTCTTACACATCTGGGAGATCATCGATGCGTTCTACAAAACGGCAGGTTTCGACACCCTCAAGGTCCGTCTCTCGCTGCACGATCCCGAGGAGTTCGAGAAATACCTCGGCACGCCTGAGATGTGGAAGCAGGCGGAGGACGATATCCGGCAGATCGCGAAGGGCAGGGGAGTGGACTACATCGAGGCTCCGGGTGAGGCCGCGTTCTACGGACCCAAAGTGGACTTTATGGCCGTCGATGCCATCGGCCGTGAGTGGCAGGTGGCGACCATCCAGCTGGATATCAACCAACCCGAACGGTTCGACCTCTCGTGCATCAACGAGAAGGGCGAGAAGGAGCGCATCGTGATGATTCACGCGGCCATCATGGGCTCGCTGGAGCGCTTCCTCTCCATCTTCATCGAGCATCACGCGGGGCTTTTCCCGCTCTGGTGTGCGCCGACGCAGGTCGCTCTCGTGCCGGTGGCAGGCGCACACGAGGCGTATGCCAAGGACATCGAGAAGCAGCTCACCGATGCAGGCATCCGCGTCACCTATCTCGACCCCGCCGATTCCCTCGGCAAGCGCATCCGCGAAGGCGAAGGCCAGAAGATTCCCTACATCCTCGTGATGGGCGATAAGGAAGTGGAGGCCAAGGCGGTCGCCGTGCGCAACGTGAAGACCAAGAACCAGGTGGTCACGCCGTTCTCCGAATTCCTGCAGAAGGTCCTTTCGGATGTGAAGGGGCGTCGGTTGGAATTATCGATCGGGTGACCGCGGGGGCATTGTGCGATACACCGTAGGGGCACGATATATCGTGCCCCTACTCAGGATGTGCAGGTCATTCATGCGTGCCCCCGCGGTCACCCTCTGCTACTCTGATTCCCGATGTTCCAAGCCATCGAGATCGGCCCGTTTCTCATCTGGTCGCGCGTGGTGTTCGCGTGCGTCGGGTTCTACCTGGCTGCGCAGTTTTTCCTGCGGCTCGCTGAGAGCGCGAACCTGAGCATCCAGCACTTTAAAGATCATTCGCTGTGGTACCTCCTGGCGTTTCTGCTCGGGAGCAGGGGAGTGGCGGTCATTGCCCAGTACCGTGTGTACCTGCGCGATCTGACGCGCATTGCGGTGTTGTGGGACGGCAATTTCAGCTTCCTCGGCGGAGCCATCGGCATCGGCGTGCTTCTCTACTTTGTCACGCGCGAGCACCGGTCGATTTTCCTCCAGTGGCTGGATGTGCTCCTTCCTGCCACCTTTCTCGGTCTCACGTTCGACTGGATCGGCAGCTTCCTGGCCGGGTCGTCGTACGGCATCCCCACCGACATGTTCTGGGGCGTCACGTACGATGCGCCGGGTATCCGCTACACCATCCCCATCCACCCGGTTCAGCTCTACTACGCGTTCTCGTACTTCTTTCTGACCTTCCTGCTGCTGGTCATCCGCAAGCGCGCCAAGCGCGTGGGGTCGGAGACACTCTTCGGTATCGTGGCTGCCACGCTCATCACGTTCTTCTTTGAGTTCTTCCGCGGTGACTTTGCCATCCCGGTGTACGCCGCCACACTGGACTTTGTGGTGCTGGGGTTCCTCTTTTTGAGTCTCGGTATTTTCGCCGTGATGGAACAGCGCATGGCTCGCCGTTCATGGCTGATGTACCAGGTCATCGTCGCACTGCTCACGTTCGGGTACATCGCCGTGCGTCCGTGGCTGGAATTTGAGACGCATGAACTGCGCTTAAGCCAGCTCCTCTCCGTCCTCGCGCTGCTGGCAACGACGGTGTATGTGGTGGTCGAGCGGAGAAAACACCCCTACTTCTGAGAAGCCAAAACCCAAAAACCAAAAACCAAGGAGGGAGCAGAAAACAAATTCCAAAATCCAAGCTGTTCTTGGAATCTGGTAACTGGAATTTGGAATTTTCTTGGCTTTTGGTTTTTGCGCGCATGCTATGCTCGATACCTATGGATCTGTTCGCGCTTCTCCTCTCCGATTCGCCGCTGATCCGCTGGATCCAGGTGGCCATCATCGTTGCTGTCCTGCTGGATGTCTTCCTCGTGTTCTATGTGATGCGTGATGTGCTTCTGCGCACCCACTCGTTTGCCATTCAAGTGATGTCGGTACTGCTCGCGGGCGTGTTTCCGATCGTCGGTTTCCTCGTGTACCTGCTCGTCCGCCCCTCCCGCACGCTCAAAGAGAAGGAAATGGAGGACCTCCTGCACCGGCTCCTGGAACAGAAGAAAGAGCATCGCAAGCAGGGGAAGCCCACGTTCAAGGAAGAGGACAAAGACGTCTAGAACGGAAAGACCAAAACCCCCGCCCGAACGTACCGACGTTCGGTACGGGCGGGCAAAAACCAGAGACCAGAGAGAATCCAAGGCACAAATTCCAAAATCCAGGCAGTTCCTGGAGTCTGCCATTTGGAATCTGAAATTTGAATTTTTCTTGGGTTTTGGCTTCTGGTCTTTGGAATTTCCTCCGATACTCTTTCTGATTTGGTAACGGCTCCTAGTTCTGATAGGTTTTGCAGCGCATGAATCTCTCCTCCCTTCCCCGCTGGTTGTTTTCGCCGCTGCCTCCGCGCCCGGAGTATCTGGATACCCAGATCCTGGCGCTCATTCTCCTCTGCGTCGGCCTCATCGCCGGTGCCGTGGTGCTGCGTTTTCTCCGCAGGAACGCCGGAGCGTCCTTCAAGAAGCTCTCCAAGTCCTGGCCCGCTGCCGCCACCTGGTTCGGCATCATCGGTCTTGTGCTGATCGTCTCCCGCGTGGAGGGCATCCAGTACATCGCCATGCGTTTCTGGTGGTTGGTGTGGGGTCTTGCCGCTCTTGCATACGCGGTACTGCAGGTTCGTCTTTTCCGTGCCAAGCACTACGAGATCATCCCGACCGCGCGTGCGGTTGATCCTCGAGATCAGTACCTGCCGCAAGCGAAGAAGCGGTAAGGCGCGGCAGATTCCAGATTCCAAAATCCAGAAGCCAGACAGATTTCAGGTATCAGGCTTCAAATACCAATGTTTGTAACCTGAAGTTTTACTCTTGGTCTCTGTCTGGAATTTGGCTTCTGGAACTTGGATTTTTTCTCCGAGCAGAAAACCTTGGCCCGAGGAATGTCAGGAAGATTTGACGACCCCCATCCCCGCGAGGAGAATCTGCCCCCTATGCCACTGAAACACCATACGGAGACGGTGCTCATCGGGGTGCTCTGCGTGCTTACCGCACTCACGGGTGTCGTGGTTTCTTCGCTTCCCATTCTGCCGCTCGGCTTGATTCCGTGGGGGATCGTTTTCCTCCTCACCCTTCTCTACCCGTTTGCCCTCTACCCGCTCCTGCGGCGTCACCGTGCGGATTACGAGTTCCGGGCGCTGCACTTTGCCCCCGCGATCATTGCCGGTGCGTGGTTTTTGCTGCAGGCAGCCACACTCAAAGCCCCGGCCCTCCTCAAGTTTCACTCCTGGTTTACCTGGGGACATACGTTCTTCCCGGTGGTGCTGACCCTCGTTCTGCTTGCGCTCTTCTCGCTGCATGTGATCCGGCGCTGGATTCCGCGCCTTGCCGTCATCGGCGTCATCGGTGCGCTGTTCTTTGGTCTTGCCGCGTACACCGAGAGCGGGGGACGGCTCGATGACACACTCGCATCTACCCTCTGGAGTAGTGACCGCTGGCAGACGGCCATCAACGGCACCATCATCGCCGGGCGTCCGGTTCCCGCGGGTTCGGGCAAGAACCTGGCGGCTTCCGAGAATGCGGAAGAAGAGGCCTGGCGTGCGCGGCTCCGTGCAGTGGAATCGAACACGGGCGCACTTTCTTCCAGTTCACAGAGGTCATCCGGCGCATCTTCCTACTCCAGCAGTTCCACGCCGCCGGAAGTGGCTGCCAAGCCCGGCAGGCTCCCCAGTTCCGGAGCGGGTGCTGAAGCATTTCTCCCCCTGTTTTTTGCAGGGTACTTTGGCATTGTTCATACGAGAGCAGCAAAGAGAGCGAAGGCCTGAAAGGCAAAAACCAAAAACCAGAGACCAAAAAACCAAGGAGAAATCAGAAAACAAGTTCCAGTATCCAATGCAACTACTTGGAATCCGGGATTTGAAATTTGAAACCTGGAACTTTCTTGGTATTTGGCTTTTGGTCTTTGGCTTTTTTTGAGTAAGCTGCCTGCGCTTTTCATTCATCTCATCATGCCAACTATTACCAAACTTCACGCCAGACAAATCCTCGACTCCCGCGGTTTCCCGACGGTGGAAGTGGATTGCACGCTCTCCGATGGTTCGTTCGGGCGCGCAGCCGTTCCCTCCGGAGCCTCCACGGGTTCCCACGAGGCGTTGGAACTGCGCGACGGCGACAAGGCTCTCTATAACGGCAAGTCCGTCCTCAAGGCTGTCGCAAACGTCAACGGTCCCATCGTCAAAGTACTCGCCGGAAAGGATGTTGCCGATCACCGTGCCATCGACCGCCTGATGCTGGATCTCGATGGTACCGAGAACAAGAGCAAGCTCGGCGCAAACGCCGTGCTCGGGGTCTCCATGGCCGTGTGCCGCGCGCGCGCCGTCTCGGAGAAGAAGTCCCTCTGGCAGTCGCTCTCCGACCAGTTCGGCGGGGCCGCCGGCAAGGGCATGCTCCCGGTGCCGCTCATGAACGTCATCAACGGCGGCAAGCATGCGGATTCGGGACTGAGCTTCCAGGAGTGCATGATCGTTCCGACCGGCTTCGCGTCGTTCACTGATGCATTGCGTGCCGGAGCCGAGGTGTTCCAGGCACTCAAAAAGCTGCTCTCCGCCGCCGGTCACATCACGGCCGTGGGCGATGAGGGCGGCTTTGCCCCGCGCGTGAAAGACAGCGCCGAAGCGTTCGATTTCCTGATGAAGGCCATCGCCGCCGCTGGCTACGAAGGCAAGGTGAAGCTCGCGATCGATGCCGCCGCCTCCGAGTTCTACAAGGACGGCAAATACGAGATCGACGGCAAGGTGCTCTCGTCGGCCGAGCTCACCGCGTACTACGCAGATATGTGCAAGAAGTTCCCGATCGTGAGCATCGAGGACTCTCACCAGGAGGATGACTGGGCGGGGTTCGCCGCGCTGAAGAAGGCCGCCAACGTACAATTGGTGGGTGATGATCTGTTTGTGACCAACGTGAAGCGCATCGAGAAGGGCATCACGGAAGATGCCGCCAGCTCCGTGCTCATCAAACTGAACCAGATCGGGACGGTCAGCGAGACCGTGGATGCCATCCAGATGGCCCAGAAGGCCGGCTGGACTGCCGTGACCAGCCACCGCTCGGGTGAGACCGAAGACACCTTCATCAGTCACCTTGCAGTGGCGCTCGCCACCGGGCAGATCAAGACCGGCTCGCTCTCCCGCACGGACCGCGTGTGCAAGTACAACGAGCTCCTGAGAATCGAGGAAGAGCTCGGTTCCAAGGCCTCCTATGTTTCGCCATTCTGATCCCCGTACCGACGGCATTAGTACGTCTGCTGTCGAGGAGTCGTTCTATCTCGATACTTTGCTTGACGATGCCGAAGGGCAGATCCGGCATCCGCACCCTGATCGCGTCGCGGGTTTAACCGTCCTTCGCAGGCTCACCGAACAGGCATCACTGCTTCTCTGTGATCGTCAGATCGCTGTTCAGCACCACCGCCTCTATAAGCTGCTACTGTTGTCAGAACGCACACTGCAACTGATGGAAGAGCCTGATACAGAGGCGGAGAAAAGGGTTCTGGTTCTCCGTGCCACACTCCAAAGCCGCGCACAGTGGCTCGTCGAAAAGTTCCCGGAAGTCGGGACGGTGACGCATGCAGATCTCTTGGAGCAGGCAAGAACTGCCTCATAGCCGTTTTGGCTGACCAGGGTCAATTCCTCTGTCTTTTCGGGCTGCAGGTTCCTATACTCTCCCGCGTTCGGGACGTAGCTCAGTTGGCTAGAGCGCTAGCATGGGGTGCTAGAGGCCGCAGGTTCAAGTCCTGTCGTCCCGACCATTCGTCGCCCCGCTCAGGGGGCTCCTCATGGCAAGCCATTCTTTTATATGATTTGAAATGCTACAATCAGTGTTCCCATGAGTAACAATTCAGCATTTTCTGTGTATATTTTGGAACTTTGCAATGGCTCCTATTATGTCGGTCATACTGATAATTTGGAAAGAAGAATTTCGGAGCATCGGAAAGGTATTGCGTGTAATCATACGAAGAAGTTTCCAATGGAGAAATTATTGTGGTCGGAAAATCACTTCGATAGGTCTACTGCACGGGCTCGAGAAAGAGAGTTAAAAGGTTGGCGAAGAGAGAAGAAAGAGAAACTCTGGAACGGTTCAAGCTTGCCCTGAGCGAGAGCGAAGGGTCCTGTCGTCCCGACCATTCAATTGAATAGAAAAACCCCGGATCCAACGGACCCGGGGTGGGAGGGGTGCTGCTCACGTTCCTAATACGTGTAGGTGACCAAGCCAAGGATGAAAATCAACAAGGCGAGCATCACCAGCAGGAATCTGACGAAGCCGTCGGAACTGTCCGAGGTCAGGAACCCGAGGTTCCACCACGAAGACTTCGGGGCTTCGTCGTCTGTGTCTATGGACATGGTTGTCTCCTTGGAAATGAGCAGCGCTGACAGGCGTCTGCTCAGGCCTAGGGCATGAGCTGATCACCGTGATCAGATGAAGGAAGACTAGGAAGAACGGTCCTCCCCGTCAAACGCAGTTTACATGCCGAAAAAAGTGGAGTTTTTGGCTTCCTAATCAGTAAGAAACTCGCCTGTACCCCCCTTGATTTTCCGGGGTCTCCGGGCTACGCTGGGTCGTTCGGATGGAACCCACTCTTCATCTTACCAAGGCCCCGGCAACGGGGGTGGAGGAGACGCTCGGGAAGCTCTGCACTGCCATCTGGCAGCGCAGGCCGATTTTAGGCGAAATCATGCAGCGCCACGGGGGAAAAATCCTCGCGGACTACTCGCGGGATTTTATGGATGTGAACAAGAGCCCACTGCTGGATGCACGCAAAGATGAGCTTATTGCGGAGACCGAGGCGATGGTCACCAAGCGTCTCGGGGCGAAGGTCGCGAAAGGTGTCGCAAAACAGCTCAAGAAGCTGCCGCTCGTCTCCACGGCCGATCATCACGCGCCCATCGATCATCCGTTCTGGGTGAACGCCAACCTGATCTCGGCACTGCCCACCCTGGAGCTCCACGACAAGGATGTGGATATCAACTACCTCGTTGTCTTCTCGTTTGCATCCGTCTCGCTCAATAACGCTTCGGGCTTCCCGCGCGGCATCCAGTTCTACGGCGGCACCAACGGTTCCAAAAACATCCTGCGCGTGCCCATCCTCCCGGACAAAATCAAAATGTCGGTGGTGCATAACACGCGCGGCTACACCAAAGAGGAGATCGACAAAACCAAGCAGGCAATCCGCCAGAAAGAGCGTGAGGGATCGATTGCCCAAGGCAGAGGAGAGGCGGTCTGCGGCATTCTGGATCAGTACTTCGGGAATGATGACGTGTTAGGTACACCGCTCCTGAACGAACAGATCACCAAGATCAACTACGCACTCTGGCCCAGGTTCTTCCACCCTGCGGAAGGTCAGCAGCCGGAGCAGGGCGACCACGCCATGCCCGATCTTCTGTATCTGGAGATCGAGACGCTCGTGACCAACCTGCTCAAGAAGCGCCATCTGGATGATACAACGACGTCGCTGCATCGCGTGCTCTTCGATACCGCGCTGCGCCCGGAGGTGCTCGAACTCTTTGAGGCGATTCCCGGAGCGTTCTCGACTGTCAAAAACTGGGGCACGTACTTCTTCTGGGGGATCGATGACAAGCGCCACCGCGTCAGGCTCAAACTGGAAGGGGAAAAAGTGGTCTCCGAAGACGGCAAGATCGTCGTGCCCTTCACGTCCGCGGGCGTCCGCGCCGCACTCGATGCAGGGACGATCTACCCGAGCATGCTTCTGTGCTACCTGATGGTTTCGCTCTACTACGGCATGAAGTGCCTGGGCGGGTTCTGCCAGGTCAATGACCTCACGTTCACCAAGCGCGCGTGGACGGAGCTTCTGCGTCGTATGGGCGAAGAGGAGGAAGCGGCAGCGCTTGAGCCCGTACAGACCAAGGAACTTGGTGGTGACGGCATGGTGCTTGCCTATATCCGCTCCGTTGAGGGTGCGTATCTGCCCGCCAGCGGCATTGATATGATGCTCAATCCCCGCGATACCCGTGTGGAAAAATACATCGAACGCTCCAGGGTGGTGACCCTTCAAGAGATGATGAACCCCATGCTCCCGGAGATGTACACCGTGCTCTATTCCCAGCAGGACCGCGATCCCACGCTCCTCACGGTGACTCCGGAACAGATCCTCGTGGAGACGGGTCTCCAGGAGAAACTGGTGGCTATGAATACGCAGGGGGAAGCCAAAAAGTAAGGGTCAGGGGAGATTGACATTTTTAGATAAAAATGGTATTTTCTCCATTGGCTTTTTTCTCGCACCAATGTGGTGCCGGAGGCCAAGGATCCTTGTCAGTTACGGAGAGAAACCATGTCCACGACTCGTTTCGACAGTCTGCTCAAAACCTGGCTTGCCACGCCGATCTCCATTACGGGGAAAAACGCGAACGGCAAGCTGTGGGGCGACGATTCCGGGTACCGCAATATGCGGACCTTGGCCGTGAACCCAGCACCGCTCGTGACGCCGGACAACATCGTGATCCGTCCGATCTACGATGCTGTCTGCGCCTACACTGGCGGCAAGACCGACTTCCGGCTCAAGGGCGGACTCCGCAACGCGGCGTTCGTTCTGCGAGAGGCAGCTGCCCGTTCCGTTGCGCTCGGCGGGGAATTCCTCCGGCAGATCAGCGGCGGCATGTTCGAGTTCGTCGGCTTCGATGCGTTCCGTTCCGGACCGCGTCAGATCGACGGCTACACGCACAACCTCCGCCTGCAGATGCAGGCCATCGGTCTTACCGACGACGACGTCAACGCCGATCGCCGGATCGCCGAGTTCCTGGCGTGCTCCATGAAGGCCGACGGCGTCTTCTCTTGGGTCAAGGTGGCCCAGGACGCCGTGTACGAACAGCTCATCGCCGAGATCCGCGGTATCCCCGCGATCGTCGAGGGCGCTGAGGCGTTCATCGCGGAGAATCCGGGCTTCGGTTCGGTTGATGACGCGCTCTACGAGTATGTTATCGCCTGCCGGAACTCGGGCCTCGGCTACGCGGCCAAGCGCGGCACGCTGGTGTGGGAGAACAATGCCCACGCCGGCGGGGGAGCCATCGACCTGATGATCCTCGTCAACGGCGTCCTGAAGGCGCTGACCCCGTTCGACTACCCCGGCTTCCTCTCGGCATACGATTTCGCCGAAAAGGATGAGAACTACGACGTCTACCTGAAGGTGCTGAAGGGCGATAGCTGGCTGCAGGACCACCTGCGGCGCTGCGGCTACGACCCGAACAACTTCACGTTTGCGAAGTGGAAGGAACTGCGCGACATCAAGCGCGTGCAGTACCACCTCGGTCGGGCCTGTGGCTGGACGTTTTACTCCATGGGCTCGCACGGCGGCGAGCACTGGCACGAGGAACCGGGCAACCTCGTCGTCGACCCGCGTACCGGCACGACCGTGTGGGCCGAACCGCAGACCGGCGCTCAGTATCCCCACCGCGGGAATCCGGGCCACAGTCTGCAAAAGTTCGGCCCCGACGACCTCGCGGTCTGGGGTGCCAAATCGGCACACGAAATCGCGATTGCCGAGTACGGTCTCTCCGTCTAACAACAAGATCCTGACCTCACGGAAAGGGGCCAAGGCCTGACTCATTGAGTCAGGCTTTTGCTAGTGGCAAATTTAGGTAGCAAGACGGTCTTTCCTGTGCTTCCATACCTCCCTTTACGTTCGCCGATCCGGATAAAGGAATTGGCCCGTAGGGGACTTGCAAATATTATGAATTTATGTCATAATATTCTGTTACGTCCAATGACGCTCCAAGCCCACTCCTTTGCGGCCGCAACCAAGATCATCCGGGATCATCAGAGGATCCTCGTGATCCCGCATGCCAACGTGGATCCGGACGGCCTCAGTTCCGCCCTGGCCTGCTACGAGATGTTCAGGGCCATGGGCAAGGATGTCACGGTCATCTGCCCGGATACGCCGCCGGAGACCCTCCGGTTCCTGCCGGGCTTTGAAAAGCTTAAAGGGGAGATCGCCGAGAGTCAGAACTTCGTCATTACCCTCAACCATGGCGAGAATGTGGAGATCGATAAGCTCCGCTACACGGTGGAGGACCACAAGGTGAATATCATCGTCGTTCCCAAGAAAGGGAAGATCCAGAGCAGCCAGATCACCTTCTCGGAAGGGGAGAAGCACTACGATCTCATCGTGGTCGTGGATACCGCCGATCTCGCGCTCCTCGGGCGCATGTACACCGATCACGTGGATCTGTTCACCGAAGTGCCCATTCTCAACGTCGATCATCACATCAGTAACACCCGCTACGGTCAGCTGCAGCTGATCGATCCCACCTCCGCCTCTGCAACCGAAGTCCTCTACCACTGGTTCCTGCAGGTGCCGGAATGGAAGGAGCGCATCACGCCGGATATGGCGACCCTGCTCCTCACCGGTCTCATTACCGATACGCGTAGCTTCCAGAACCCCAATACCACGCCGCGTTCACTCGAGGTGGCGGCAGAACTCCTGGAACGCGGAGCACGCCAGCAGGAGATCATCCAGCATATCTACAAAACCAAGCCGCTCAGTACGCTCAAGATCTGGGGACGCGCGCTCAATCACATCCAGATGGATGCCACGACCGGCATCGTGTGGTCGGCGATCTCGCGCGAGGATCTGCAGGAGATGGAAGCCACGAGCAAGGAGACGCACGGCATCCTCGATGAACTCATCTCCACCATCCCGAGCGCCGATGTGCACGTGATCTTCACCGAAGTGGAGGAAGGGGGACTGAAGGGCAGTATGCGTTCGTCTGCGGCCATTGATGCCAGCAGGCTCTCGGCAGAGTGCTTCGGTGGCGGAGGCCACGCACGTGCTGCCGGGTTTCGTGTCCGTGCGTACGACAACTTCTCCCTCCAGGTGCTCGATTGTGTGAAGCGCCTCAGCGAAGGCATGCGCCGCCAGCGCGAAGAGGCGAATATGCCGCGCCCCGTTCCCAATACGTCCAGCGCAGGTCTGCAAAATAATGCTCCCAGCGCAGGTCTCCGACCTGCGGAACATGCGCCCGTTTCAGAAGTCCCCAGGAAAGAAACCGACGTCGTGGGCACGCTCAGGCCCGATGCCGACGGGGCAGGGGAGACGGATGTGGTGGGGGGTTTGACGAAGTGAGTACTGGACTATCGGAATACTGGAGTACTGGGCTATTCTCGGAGCCGTTCTGCGTAGATGCAGAACGCATTTTTCCTTTTGTAGAAGCTAAAAAGAAAAGCACCTCTTCAGAAAAGATTACATGCGGGGTTTCAATGAAAAAGAAGAAACCCGATTCTAGATCCATGCAATCATTTACCGATCTCGAGGCCTGGAAATGCGCTATGGAACTTGTGGCCGAAATCTATGAGCTGACAAAAGCGTTTCCGCGTGATGAACGGTTTGGGCTGACGGATCAGCTACAGCGGGCGTCCAAAGGCATCTTGCTCAACATTGCCGAGGGATTCGGCCGATTTACCTATCCTGATAAGGCGAGTAAATACATTGTTGCACGCGGTGAAAGCACAGAGGTGGAAGCAGGGCTACTCATTGCCATCCGCTTGCGTTTTGTCACTCAGGATCGAGCGGCACATGCGCTCCAGCTTGTACGTCGCACCGGCAGACTGTTGTCGGGGCTTATTTCAGCATGCAGAAGACGAGAGTAGCCTCCAGTATTCCAGTATTCCAGTACTCTAGTATTCCTCGTTACTGCCATTCGCGTTGACCCCCGTTCTTTGCTATCATCGTCGTGGTCATTACCGCTTTCCCGTAGCCCCATGCGTCTTGTTCAGGTCGCGAAAATCTTAGGCATGACAGGCCAGCAGCTCCGTCACGAGCTCAGCCAGGTTAACTTCGGCATCAAGCCCACGGATCGCGAGATCCCGGACAGTGTCGCCAAAGGTGTCGTGCGCTTCCTGGCGAACAAGCACGGACTCAAGGTGAATATCGACGATCTGGGGGCGATGGTGGATGAAGAGGAAGAGAAGCCTGCTACGGAGGAGGAGGCTCCGCAGGCTCAGGAGGAAGAGGCATCCGAGCCCGCTGCAACCGCAGCACCGGCACCAGTGCCCGCCGCTTCCGTCCGCAACTACAATATCCCGGTGGTGCCGACGATGTCCCAGGCCGCCGCACAGCGGAAGGCATCAGCGGAATTGAGCGTGCTCCGTAAGCTCTCGCTGGAAGGGGTATCCAAGGAGGCTATCAAACGTCATCAGCAGACCGAGCGTCGTCCGAGCAAGGCCGAGCGCGACGCGCGCCTCACAGAGCAGAAGACGCAGGAGCGCCTGAAGGCCAAAACCAACGCCACGGTCAAACAGCAGCAGATCAAAAAGAAGGAGGGCATCGTGATGCTGCCCGAGCTCATCACCGTCAAAGAACTTGCGGAGAAAACCGGTATCCAGGTGCCGCAGCTCATCGGTGCGCTCATGAAGAGCGGCGTGATGGTCACGATCAACCAGGGCATCGATTACGACACGGCCGCCATCGTCGCCACCGAGCTCGGTGTGCAGGTCGCCCGCGAGCAGCGCGCCGCCTCCGCGGAACACCTCATCAGCCGTAACCTGCAGGAACTCCTCAAAGACGAACCCGAGAACCTCGTCGCCCGAGCACCGATCGTCGTCATCATGGGTCACGTCGACCATGGAAAGACCTCGCTCCTCGATGCCATCCGTAAGACCGACGTGGCCGGCGGCGAGGCCGGCGGCATCACGCAGCACATCGGTGCGTACCAGGTGGAACATGCCATGAGCGGCTCTTCTTCCGACCACCGGAAGATCACCTTCCTCGATACTCCGGGTCACGAGGCGTTTGCCTCCATGCGTGCACGCGGTGCCCAGGTGACCGATATCGTCATCCTTGTCGTTGCCGCCGATGAAGGCGTGCAGCCCACGACTGTCGAAGCCATCAACCACATCAAAGAGGCCAATGTGCCTTTGATCGTCGCCATCACCAAAATGGACCGCGAGGGAGCCGATCCCGACCGCGTGAAGGGCGAATTGGCCCAGCACGGGATCCAGCCGGAGGAGTGGGGTGGCACCGTGCCGTTTGTGCTCTGTTCCGCGGTCACCAAGCTTGGCATCAGCGATCTGCTCGATCACATCCTCATCCTCGCAGAGACCAAAGGCGTGAAGGCCAACCCCAAGCGCAACGCGATCGCAACCGTCATCGAGAGCCACCTGGATACGGCGCACGGTCCGCTCGCATCCGTCATCGTGAATACGGGAACGCTCAGGGTGGGGGATACGTTCGTCTGCGGCACGATCATCGGCCGCGTGAAGGCGCTGATGGACGCGGGCGGTCGCCGCCTCAACGAGGTGGGCCCATCGGGAGCGGCACGCGTGGCCGGTTTGAGCGAGGTGCCGGGGGTAGGTGACATCATCCAGGTCATGGATTCGGAGAAGGAGGCCCGCGCGCTTGTGGAAGCCGTGCAGGAGCAGGCCGGCGGTGAGAAGAAGCGTCAGCTCTCCGACCTCGTCTCGCGTCTCTCGGAAGGGAAATTGAAGCAGCTGAAGGTGATCCTGAAGGCCGATGCCCAGGGTTCCCTGGAGGCGATCGCCCAGGCATTAGCCCAGCTCACCGGGCCGACATCGGATGTCACCGTCAAAATCATCCACCGCGCCATCGGCCCCGTCACCGAGACGGACGTGATGATGGCTTCCGCGAGCGAGGCGATCATCCTCGCGTTCAACGTGGCCGCCGATGTGCCTTCTGCCGAGCGTCAGGGTGTGCAGGTGCGCGAATACCAGATCCTCTACAAGATCCTCGACGATGTCACCGCGCTTCTCCAGGGCCTTGTAGAGCCGGAGGAAGCCGAAACGATTCTCGGTCACCTGGAGGTGAAGGGCGTGTTCTTCCGCAAGAAAAACGAGCAGGTGGTGGGTGGCAAAGTCACCGACGGTGTCATCAAGCGTCTGCCGTTCCGCGTGATGCGCGACGGCGCACAGATCGGCACCGGACGCATCACCTCACTCAAGCACGTGGATAAGGACATCAAGGAGGCCAAGGAAGGTACCGAGTGCGGTATGCGTATCGAATCCGCTGTCGAGTTCCAGGAAGGCGACGTAATCGAGGCCTACCTGAAAGAGTGGAAGAAGAAGGAAGCCTAAGCCTGCGGGCAAATCTCAGAAACCAGAAGCCAAAGACCAGAGAGGGATCAAAGGCCAAACTTCAGAAGCCAATTTCTGCTCCTGGAATCTGGAATTTGGCATCTGAAATTTTCTTGGTTTCTGGTTTCCGGCTTTTGGTTTCGGCCCTCAGGCGTTTCTGTTTGCTTCTGCAAACTGTAAAACTTCCCCAAACGCTTGAGGGCCGGCGTTCTCGCGGAAGTAGGTGTAGACCACCTCCTGTGCATCGAGCGTGCGTGCGTTGAGAAGCATCGCAAAGAGGGAGCGTGCCGGCTGCAGCGGCGGATTGCCGGAGGGCGGTGCGGCGATCATCTGTTCCAGTTGCGCGCCCGCTGCGTCATTGGAGGCAAGCGAAAGGATATACGTGCGTTCATCCGGCGTGATCGGCCCGCGTCCGTTGGCAATCCTCGTCGCCCCGCTGCGGTCACCGTACACGCGGCGGGCGAAATCCTCCCACTGCGGTCCGTGGACGCCGAGTGCTTCCCAGACATTGCCTGGAGTGCCCAGGAACTGGGTTTCGCGCATGGCACTGACAAACGAGGCGGCACCCGGTTCGGAGGCGAGAGAACCGGCGATGAGCGGTGTTGCCGCGAGTGCCGCGTAGAGCATCGTTGCCTTGGGGTTTATCAGGCGCTGGTGTGTGACCGGGTCTTTGCCACCCAGGAAGTAGATGAGACCCTGGGAGACGAAACCGCCCATGCCGATAACAAGCAGTCCCACTTTTCCGGCCATTACGATGCGTTTGTCCACTTCACGGCCCCGATAGTTCTCGCGGTGTGTCTCTGGACGGTCTGGGTTCATGGCATTCAATGAGTTCAGAACAAAGCTCTCGATGCTGGCGGGTACCTGGATCAGCGGCGGAGCGGCGTTGGGTGCCGTGCTCAGACTCTGGGAGAGGTTCTCGAGTGCAAAGAAGACCGGCCAGGCGTTGGGAGGGTTGCTCTTCATCGCTGTCTCGCAGCGCTGCATAATTCCCCGAAGCATCGTCTCCACCGATGTTTTGATGTTTTGCGGCAGCGAGGGATCGGCCATGATGGCCCGCTTGAGAGCAAGTGCGTTGCGATGAATGTCGGGGATGGTCCCGGAGACCATATCCACACTCCAGCGCTGGGCGGCGTTCTCCATCGAGTTCTGGCGTAGGGCTGCATTCTCCGGCGTCGCCGGCATGCCGTTGGCGAGCAGTGCCTGCGAGGAGGCGCTGCCGGCAATCACGTGGTTGCGGCGTACCTCAGGAGACTCGGTGCGCACTTCAGGCGAACTGGAAGGAAAGCCGTCGGGAGCGCGTCCAAAAACCATAATTCAAAACGTCAGGGAGCCGGGGTCCCGGGCGGGGGCGGCGTGGTCGGTCCAGCCGGAGGGGTGGCGGGGCGGGAGCGGAGAAGATCGCGGAGCTGACGACGGAGAGTCTCGTCTCTAAAGCGACCTGCACTATCGCTGGTCATGATGGCATTGAGCACTTCCTCATCAGTGGTGGCCGCAGAAATACCTGCCTGCGAGCGGACGTTATTAATGAGTGTCGTGAGTTCGGCCTGAACCGTTGCGGGGGGGCGACTGGCATGCGTGACGAGGTTCGTGATCGCAGTGACGGATGAAGGATCGAGAGTGGCAGCGACTTTGGTGATGGCCTCACCTGCCTCCCTTGTGCGGCGTTCTGAATCCGGTGCACGGCCACCGGCGAGCACGGACCCGCGGTTGCGGAGCACTTCTCCGATGGTATCGCCGCGGCTGAGGCCGGCCTCGATCTCGCGCAGGTTTCCGGCGCGAAGCATTCTGGTGACGGAGGTGGCGCCGCCGGGGCCGGGGATGATCGGCGCGGACATCGGGATCTTCATGGCGACAGAACCGAGGCTCTGGCCGAGCTCCTCGAACTTGCCGGCAAACTTGCCCATGAGCTCGTCCTTCTTCAGGATCTCGAACGAGTACTTCCAGAGGATAAAGAGTGCGATGAGCATCCAGAGCATCTGCCAGATGCTCGAGATATCGGAGAAGATCGAGAGCGGACGCACCAGCTGCGTGAGCGCCTGCACATCGGGAGGACGCGCGGTGGACCCCACGTTGAAGAGGATGAAGCTTACGGTAAAGGGCACCGCGACTTTCACGGGCAGGAGCACCGCACTGAGGAACTGCTCCCAGACGATTTTCATGGGATTGAAGTCCCCGAGCTTCTCACCCGCCACGAAGCCGAGTGCCACGAGCGGCATGGCCGCCATCGTGATCCAGAGGACGGGGATACGCATGAAGAAAGCAGCCACCATCGCCATGAGCGGGAAGACGATGGCGACGTGAATCACAAGAACGATCGCGAGTTTCACGATGTACGCGCCGGAGGTGAGCAGCGCGTCAAAGGTGCTGAAGTCCGTGGGTGCTCCGGTAGGCGGACGGGGATCGGTGATGACCGTGAGGTTACGCAGCCGTCCGTAGTTGATGATGAGTCCGTTTAAGATCTGCGAGCGCTTGGAGAGGTTGTCCACGTTGTTGTACGGCTCAAACCGCACGCAGACGATGCGCTCCAGCGGGCAGCTCCACCCGAGTGAGCCATCCGCCTGATTCTGGTACTGGTTTGCACCGACACGGTTCATGCGGTTGGTATCCTCAAAGAATGCAAACTGCGTGGCGATTTCGCACGGCTTGCTTTCCCCGTTGGTGCCGGCAGAGACCGCACACCCGTCCTGGCCGACCATCGTGGGGATCTGATAGACGGTGTAGGTGAGCACCTGCGAGACATCGAAGATCGCCCGCGGAATGAACCACGAGAAGTTCACGGCGATGAGTGCGATGACGAACTTGGGCAGCATTTCCTTGATCTTGCTGCCGTCGGCTTTCACGATCATCACCATGGCCTCGTAGATCAGGAGCATCGCGAGCCCGATGTTCACGAGGTCACGACACAGCTGCCAGATCTCCCGGAGCATGTTGATGAGGCTGCCGTCGGCGTTGTTGGACTGCAGATCAAAGATCCACGCGGGGTCCATGACGATATCGAGCAGCATGAACAGGAACCACGCCAGGAAGTTGAGAACGTTGATCAGTTGCCCCATCGCCAGAGCCGCAACCGTCATCACACCGGTGATGGGGTTGGCCAAGCCCGTGCCCTGGGCCAGCGCACGCTCCACGCCGAACGGGACACCCGCCCAGAGGAGGGTGACGAGGAGCGTTCCTGCCAGCACGGAGCCGAAAATCCGGGAGCGAGGCATTCCGAGTATTGTAGCATTTTTTGCTGTTTTTCTCAATTCTGGGCCTGGTAATCTTCTTTGCGTGAAGCCATGCCCGTGGTCATGTACATAATACTGGACAATAAAAGCGGTAAAATATCGAGTACAATTGTTATTCAATGAGCCAAAAAAGAGGGTCCAAAATAATGAATTTTTGGCTTACATAAGATAAAAAATCATTTTTGTATTCAAAGGTGACAGGTTGAGCACTTTTCTTGCGCGAAGGGGGAGAGGGTGAGTAAGGTCTGAGCGCACATGTCTTCTTCGACTCTGAAGGCACTGTTCAGTTCGCAGACCCGGGTGAAGCTCCTCTCGACCTTCCTCCTGCACCCGGAAACCGAGTACTTCATCCGCGAACTGACCAGGCTCCTCGGCGAACAGATCAACTCCATCCGGCGCGAGCTGGAGAACCTCAGGCGTATCGGCCTCGTGAAGGCGCGCCACAAGAACCGTAAGAAATACTACCACGTGGATACCACTTTTCCGCTGTACCAGGACCTCAGGAGCATCTTTTCTAAGGAGATCCAAACGGAAAACCCGGTCGTCACGAGCCTCAAGAACCTGCCCAACATCCAGCTCGTCGCTCTTGCCGGTCTCTTTACCGGTACCGAGAGCAAGGTGGACCTCCTCATTGTGGGGACACTGCGCAAAGAGGTGATTGAAGCGCTTCTGCTGCAGGACCCGTCCTTCAAGAACGCCAAGTATTCCATTTTCTCGGAGGCGGATTTCCTCTACCGCCTGAGCCTCAAAGACCGTTTTATCCTCGAAATTCTTCAGGATCCGCGGCATATGATCGTCCTCAACACGATCCAGCGGCAGATCGAGGAGGCGATGGGGAAATAAAAACTAAAATCTACATCCTAAATTCAAAACGGCGTTTTAGTTTTTAGTGCTTAGGATTTAGGTTTTTTGCCTTAAATGAGCCTTTACTTTGGTCGTTTCTTTCAGTAACCTCCTCCGGCTATGGCACAGAAGGTCCTCACAGAACAGGCGAAGAAGTATGTAAAACCGCTCCCGGAGATCAAGCCGGGATTCACGGTCCGCGTCCACGAGCGCATCAAGGAAGGCGAAAAGGAGCGCATCCAGATGTTTGAGGGTCTTGTGATTGCAGTGCACAAGGGGCATATCCCCACCGATTCCTCGTTCACCGTCCGCCGTGTCGCTTCGGGTATCGGCGTGGAGAAAATCTTCCCGTTCCACTCTCCGAGCATCGAGAAGGTGGATGTGAAGAAGGTGGCCAAAGTCCGCCGTGCCAAACTGAACTTCCTGCGTGGCCGCAGCGGTAAGTCCGCACGTATGAGTGAGCGCTTCACCTCCGCTGACGAGTTTGCTGTTGCTGTTGCGGCACCAGAAGCACCTGCTGCATCCGCAGAAGAGATGAAGGCTGCGGAAGAAGCTCCGAAGGCGTAAGATCGGACCGTGAAAAAGGCGGTCCTTATCGGCAACTACGGTATCAATAATTTCGGTGATGATGCACTGCGGGAATACTTCACGCGTACGTTTCCAGAAGTCGAATGGACAGTGCTTGTGGGTAAAAAACCCGGTGTAGGGGAATCAGTACGACTGCCATTGGGATTCCGTTCACTCCTGCGTCCGTGGTGGAGGACGTTCAGTGCGCTTTGGAATGCGGATGTGGCCGTGTTCGGCGGCGGCACGCTCTTTACGGATATTGAATCAGTGCGCGCCTGTGTGCTGTGGGGTCTGCATGCACTCGTCAGCCGCCTGACCGGCACGCCCTACATTTTGGCTGCCCAGGGAATCGGTCCGTTCAAGACGAAGATCGGAGAGGGGATTGCACGGTGGGTGGTGCGTCACGCTGCATCGGTTTCCGTGCGCGACCAGGAGAGTGCGAAGCGGATCAGTACGTGGTTAAAGAACACAGAAGTTGTACAGGTGTTTGATCCGGTCTTTCCGCTGGTGAAAGCGCAAAATATCGTCATCCATCCTCAAAATGTGCTCATCGTGATCCCGCGGCTCAATTCCGGGGAGTCATTCTACAGTGCACTGATGGAAGAGCTCTCGGGCACGCAGTATGCCGCTGTGCGCATCGTCTCCCTGGAGCCCCATCATCCGCAGGAGGTCAGGCGCTGCTCCGAGATCCGGTCACGCGTCGCCGCGCACGGGATCTCGGTCGAGGTGTTCCCTCTGCTTTTGCTCAAGGATGTCGCATCCGCGTTCGCCGGTGCCTCGCGCATCCTCACCCAGCGCTACCACGGAGCCATTGTCGCACTCAGTCTTGGAATCCCGTTCCGCGGCGTACGCCAGGCTGCGGGGGATAAAATCGAGCAGATTGCACGGGAGGCCAAAGATGAGACGGCCCTGCAGGGTCAGATATCCGCATTGGAGAGCGAGCTCTCCCGGTTTCTGAAGAGCTGACAAACTGCTTTGATGCGTTGCGTTCCCTTTGTACTCTTTCCGTGTGGCTGTTCTCCCGTCCGAACCGCTGGCGTCACGGCTCCGTCCTCGGAAGCTGGAAGATTTCGTCGGTCAGCATGACGTGGTGGGTGAGGGGAGCGCGCTCCGGCTGGCGATCGAAAACGACGCACTGCGGTCGGTGATATTGGCGGGGCCCCCGGGCACGGGAAAAACCACCCTCGCGCACATCATCGCCGAGGCCACCAAAGCGCGTTTCGTGCAGCTCAATGCCGTGACCTCGGGTGTGAAAGAGCTCAAGGCCGTCTGCGAGCAGGCGGCTGAGCTGAGCCGTGGGATGCTCCCTGAGCGCACGGTCCTGTTCATCGACGAAATCCACCGCTTCAACCGTTCGCAGCAGGATGCCTTGCTGCCGTACGTGGAGAGCGGCACGGTCACCCTCATCGGTGCCACCACGCAAAACCCGTACTTTGATGTGAACGCGGCGCTTGTCTCCCGGTCACACGTCGTTCTCCTCAAGCCTCTTGGCCTGGATGATCTGCTGACTGTCCTCCGGCGAGCACTGAAGGATCCGCAAGGATTTGCGGGAAAAGTCACTGTCAGCGACGAAGCGCTCACCCGCATCGCCACCATTGCCAACGGCGATGCCCGTATGGCGCTCAATACGTTGGAACTCGCGGTGCACACCGCAGGCTCTGATGTGGATATCGCCAAAGTATCAGCCCTGCTACGCGAACGTGGTCGCCGGTACGACAAGAGCGGCGAGGAGCACTACGACGTGATCTCCGCATTCATTAAAACCATGCGCGGGAGTGACCCGGATGCCGCCCTCCTCTGGCTTTTCCGGATGATCGATTCAGGCGAAGACCCGCGGTTCCTGTTCCGCCGGATGGCCATCTTTGCGAGTGAAGACATCGGCAATGCCGATCCGCGTGCGTTGCAGCTGGTCGTGTCCGCGTGGCAGGCGTTTGAGCTTGTCGGGCTTCCCGAGGGTGAGTACTTCCTGGCGCACGCGTGCGTGTACCTGGCGCAAGCACCCAAAAGCAACGCGGTCACTCGGGCCATGGGAGCCGCGCGCCGCATCATCCAGAACGCACCGACGCTCGAGGTACCCAATCATCTCCGCAATGCGCCGCTCAAAGGCATGAAAGAGCAGGGCTACGGAGAAGGCTATGAGTACCCGCACGATCACCCGGGAGCTATTGTCAGGGCCAATTATTTTCCGTTGGGAATCGCTCCGCAGACACTTTATGAGCCTTCAGACAGGGGATTTGAGGCAGAGGTCCGGGAAAGACAGTTGCGAGCGCGTGGGATATTGAAAAAATAGGATTTTTTGTCATAATATTGATATCATGCCCCAGCGCCTTCGTGAAAATCAGGAGGAGACAGCAGCCATTACCGTTCAGGTGAACAATGTGGTTGCGGGAAAACGTGTGGAATTTGAAAAAGTTCCTGAGCGCCTTCTCAGGCTTTTTTGTTCCGATGCCACTGCGTATGAAGAATTGGACAGGGCGATTACGTCAGGTGCGATCAAAGAGGAGGCAGTCATCGAATCGAGAATCAGCAAGTTGCGTCTTTCGGTTTTTCGGGCCGAGGCAAAAAAGCTTTTTATCCCGCAGAATCGCAGGCAAGAGCGGATACCGAGTGGGTATCGACAGAAGAAGCCCCATTACGATGAGGAGCAACCAGGATATACCACTGAGCCTGCGATGGCCGACTATCTCGCATCCATTCTTCCTGCCAAATTTCTAAGGCTCGACGGCGTCAAAGAGGTGATTCCGCTCGTTGCCCAATTGGCTATAGAAAACGAGTGGCATATGCCCAAGCAGTACAATGTGGGGCTCCGCTATCCGGTGATCCGTTCGTCCGTCGTAGCAGCAGCAGTGCTCCTGCTTGCTGAGGCAAAAAGAACGGGATCGTCACACGTTCCCTTTGCCGTTGTAAGAAAGTACACAACGTCCGTGATCAGCCCCATTGATCTTGTCAGAGCCTTTGAAAAGACAGGGACATTTACGTACGACAGAGGGGGCAGCGGCGCGAGTTATCGCATGTTCATCAGGCTCTCCTCGGAAGCGGGTACGACCGAAGCGCAGACTTAGACGGGCACCCCCTCAGGAAACAGCTCCTGCTCCACCCTCTTCGCTTCGTTCAGCCATAGGTGAGCCTGTGCCGTCATGACTCCTTTGCCGTACCGCTTCGCAAAATCGTCGAACCGTTCCTCGAGACTCACAACGTTATCGACCATCACGCGCTTGTCTGCGTAAAAGAGGATTTGCTGCTCGATCGTCGTGCGATTGGGACTCGGCAACACAAGGCCATGCGGTTCCACGACAGTCGCGACCGCATCAAAGCCCTGCTCGCGGAGGAATTGTGCGCACGCGGCCTCGTGCTTTTTGCCTTCGTACTTTCCTTTCCAGAGTGCCCACGTCTGGAGTTCCTCTGTGGTTTCAATCACATCTTTCGGCTTGGCACCCGGCTTGAAATCGATGAAGCGCAGGAGATCGTGCACCTCCGCAGCGCGCCGTAAGAGCAGCGGGCGAATGAAGCGTCCCTGTTCCTGCATCATCACGGCGATCCGTTCACACAGGTCGGCCACGGCATCGCAGTGGGCGCGGATGTGGGGTGGCAGGAGTACCTCGTTGCGCCACTGCTCAATCTGCTCACGCGCGGGGATCGGTGCATCATCAAACTCACACGTGATCTCCCGGCCGTTGCCTTTTTCGGTAAATCTGAGACGGATCAGGGGCTCTCCCGCAAACGGTTTTTCCGCTTTCTCCGGCCACTCAATGCACTTGATCGCGTGCTCGTCGGCACTCTGTCGCAGAAGGTCTCCCGCCTGTGGCGGTGTCAGCCGATAAAGATCCAGGTGGATCACCGGCCCGAGGCGCGTTCGGTACCGTTGCTCAAGCGCGAATGTGGGGCTCGTGACGGCGTCTGTGACCCCGATGGACTGCAGCCAGGAGCGCAGAAACGTGGTTTTCCCGGCACCCAGTTCGCCCGAGAGAGTAACGGTGACCGGTAATCCGTAGAGGATTTTAGTGAAAGATTCCGCAGCTGATTGCGTTTTTTCGGCCTGTGGGCACCAAATCCTGCACGAATCCATATGTTGACCAATGAGCTAAAAAATGTTATTATGTGAGAAAGACAAATACACAGTACACCTATGTCCATTCTAGCAAAGACATCACCGGGATTCTCCATCCTCCCCGTGTACGCACGCCGCGAGTCCCACTCGTTGCACTATTTGTCCGAGCGCGTCACGTTCTGGGTGGCGCTGGTCTCCGTGTTTGCCTTTGTCACCGGCAACATGTTCGGCCAGCACGGCTGGCACATCTTCTGGAAGTCCGTCCTCGGTGACGAGGCGCAGATCGTCTTCACCGGTACCGTCCCGCCCATCGCCAAGGTTCCCGATTACGAAAAGTGGAGCCGTTTCGGCGGCAACGTGCGCGACAACACCTACCGCCAGGTGCCGCAGGATTACCTCATCCCGCTCCCCACGTACGGCAACCTCACCGGAAACGTCACGCTCCAGCGCGTGTACCAGGTGGATAACCTGGGCACCTACGAGCATGGCACCGGTCACGGCAGCCATCCGGGTATCGACATCGCAGTCCCAGAAGGCACGCCTGTGCTCGCTATTGCCAACGGTATTGTGGAGCGCGCCGATTATGACGCAGGCGGCTACGGCAACTTCATCGTTCTCAAACATCCCAACGTGCCGGATCCGTCGGATGCATCCAAAAAGACCACGCTCTACTCCATCTACGCCCACTTAAGTGCGACCGGTGTGCAGAAGGGCGACATCGTCCGCAAGGGCGAGGAGATCGGTGCTTCCGGTTCCACCGGCTTTGCCACCGGCCCGCACCTGCACTTCCAGATGGACCGTGAGGAAGCCCCGTGGCATCCGTACTGGCCCTTTACGGGCACGGAGGCCCGCGAGGCCGGCCTCTCCATGACTCAGGCGGTGAACTCCGGTCTGCACCGCGAACGCGGCCTTGAGTACACGGTCAACCCCATGCTCTTTGTGCAGAGCTACCAGAACGGTGCCCCGGCCCAGACGGTTGCCGCCCGTTCCTCATCCTCACTTCCCAGGCGAAAGACGGCCGCTGACCGCCGCCAGGAACGCCTTGCCAGGCGCGCAGTGACGACCGTTGCCACCATCGCCGTTGCCGCTCCGGCCACATCCGCTCCGGTGGTTGTACACGCTGCCGCCTCGTCTTCGGTCATCTCCTCCGAGCAGGCATCTTCCGCTGCTCCCGTTGCCGCACCTTCCAGCAATTCGAATGTCGCCTCCATCGAGTTCCGTCATGACGGTTCGTTCGGTCCGGAGCGCAAGTGGGTGATGATCACGCTGTATGCCTTCGATAAGGACGGCAAGCAGCTGACCAGCGTGTCCTTCGACCGCACGATCGTGCTGCGCACCGCCTACGGCAAGGCCGAGTTCCGCCCGGCGGAGCTGCGTCCGAGCGACTTCATCGGCGGCAAGGCGGTCGTGGAGATGCTCCCGCTCTCGAATTCCACCGTGGTTCTCCAGGCCATGCCCATGAACAGCCTGAGCGAGCCCATGAAGTACGAGAAGCGGTAACCGCGGTTCCCACAATCACATCCGCGTCGCTCCACAGAGTTACGCGGATTGTTGCTATCAGGCGATGTCTTTGGGATCGAGAATCGGAAACAGGATGATCGCCGGTTCTTCGTATGGATGCGCTTTCCGTAGCTCCTTCATCACCGGCTTCAGATATTTTTCTGTGATCACCACTTCGATGCGCTCCTCTTCCACTTCTTCCAGTTGCCCTACAGTGCCGATTGCGGGCTTTGCCCCTTTCAGCGGGCGGAAGCGCCCGGTCCCGCGGGAGGAAAACGAACAGGCATCGTAATTGCCCATCTTCCCGGCACCGGCTTTGGCGATGGCTTCGCGCACGCGATCGGCGGCTTCCAGGGGTACATATACTGTTAATGAATAGAGATTTGGTTTCATTGGCATGCGGGGATCATAGCAAAATTCCGGCAGGCCGGAGGCCTGCCCCTGTCATCAATTTTTTATATTCCTGGGGCGGGTCTCCGACCCGCCGGTAAAGCATTTTTTTCATGCCGAATTCATACAGGCTTGCTTTTGATGCTGCCTGGTCTCGAATAGAACGAGAGGCCCATCATGACCAGAAGCAGCACGAGCGCGGCGATGAATTTTCCTGCGGTATCCAAAAACAGGGCGGTCACCCCAAACGCGGTGCCGAGCCCTGCCGTGAGGAGGATCACCTGTCTGCCGCTCCAGCCTTTGGCAAGTAGGCGGTGATGCAGGTGCTGGTCCGTCGCGTTTCCCTGGAGAGGGGACTGGCCTTTGAAGATGCGACGGATGACCACAAACAGTACATCGATGAGCGGTACCCCGAGCACGAGGAAGGCGGTGGCCACTTTGCCGCCGGAGTAGATGGTGAGTACGCCGAGCATCAGACCAAAGAACATCGAGCCGGTATCGCCGATGAGTGCCTTGGCCGGCGGAAAATCGGTGAAGAGGCTGCCGAGGGCGATGCCCGCGAGGCTCAGGGAAAGCAGCGCAAGCTCAGGTTGTGCCACGCGGTCACTGAGAGAAAGCAGGCCGATGGTCAGAAATCCAAGCACGGAGATGGTATTCACCTGACCCGGAATGCCGTCGAACCAGTTGAGGGCATTTGTTGTCAGCATGATCCACAGGATCGTGAAGATACCGCTCATGACGGGGAGCGATCCCGCAAACGCGGTATCGATCGTGAAGCTATCGAGTGAAAGCACATCGATCCCTGTCAGAGCATCGAGTGGATTGGTAAGGGAATAAATGCGGATTCCCCCAAGAAAAAGCGCAAAACCGATGCCCGCCTGTACCAGTAACCGGAGCAGGGGAGAGAGTTTGTGCCGGTCATCGGCAAAGCAGCTCACGGCGAGGATCACACTGCAGCTAAGGACGGTGATCGACGGTGTCGACCAATCAGCGATCAGCGGGAACAGGAGTGCAAACGCCGCAACGCTCACGATGCCGGTGGGGTAGGGGAGCCGTGCGCGGGAGAGGCCGTAGCGCTCGGGGAAATCCAGCAGGTTCCACCTGGGAAAAAGTCTGAGTGCGAGCAGGTGCAGCGCGGCACTCAGGAGAAACGCAAGAAGGGGAGTGGTCGAGAGGGGAGTCAGGGTCTGTAGGGACATGTCCTTGTAATCATACTGGTCACACTCTTTCTTTTGTATCTGGTATTTCGTATCTCGTATCAAGGTGATCAAGCTTGTTGACTTCTTCTCATTTCGATTCGCAGTCGAATTTTTGCGTGGCGCGTCGTAACCATTAGAATGCGCACATGCCGTACCGCACACTCGATCAGGCCGACCTCAAAGGAAAACGCGTTCTTGTGAGGGTTGATCACAACATCGAGACGGGAGCGGATGGCAAACTGAAGAACGACGAGAAAATCCGTGCGACGCTTCCGACAATCCAGTTGCTCCTGAAGAACGACTGCAAAGTCATTCTCATGACCCATGTTGGCCGCCCTAAGGGCAAAAGAGATCCAAAGTTTTCGACTGTCAATGTGGCACAGCAGCTTCAGAAGCTCCTTCCGAAAGTTGCGATCACACACCTGCAGGAAACAATCGGACAGTCCGTGGAGAGAGCGGCCGCGGCGATGAAACCGGGAGAGATTCTCTATCTAGAGAATGTGAGATTCCACGCCGGGGAGGAAGGGGGCACGGAGGAGCAAAAGACGTTCGCGAAGCATTTGGCGTCATTCGCCGATCTCTATGTGAACGAGGCGTTCGCATCGTGTCATGAGTATGAAGAGGCAAGCACCTGTGCGATCGCCCGTATTCTACCGGCCTATGCCGGAGTGCATCTGGCTAAAGAGGCAGCAATGTTGAGTCAGATTCTTCACAAGCCGGTACACCCACTTGTATTGATTCTCAGTGGAGCAAAAATGGAAACGAAAATACCGGTCATTTCCCGGTTCCTCAGCAAGGGTGACGATATTCTTTTGGGAGGTTGTATTGCCAACACGTTTATTGCTGCCCGCGGTTTCGATGTCGGGCGTTCCAAGTATGAGGAGGAAAAACTCGAGGAGGCCCAGGAGTTCATGTTGGAATCCGAGAAGCCGAAAAAGGCGCACATTCATGTTCCCCGCGATGTTGTGGTTGCATCGGCTCCCACTGATGATGCGCAGAAACTTGATTTGCCGGTGGAGGACATCGTGGGCGACATGGCGGCGTTCGACATCGGCAAGGTGACCATCGAGCGCTACAAGAAGATCATCGAGAAGGCCGGTATGATCGTCTGGAACGGACCGCTCGGCTTTTACGAAGTGAACCGCTTCTCGCATGCCACCAAACGCATCGCCGAGGCCGTTGCCGCGGCCACCAAGAAGGGAGCTATTTCCATCATCGGCGGGGGTGACACCATCGATTTCCATACCCGTTACGGGTACCCGCTCGATGCCTACACGTTTGTGAGCACGGGCGGCGGAGCCATGCTCGAGTTCATCGCCGGAAAAAAGCTCGCGGCACTCGAAGCCCTCAAAATGTAAAATGTAGAATCATGCAGAAGAGAGAATATTCAACGGAGATTGCCGTGCTCTCCGGGACAAAAATGTACAATGCGTGACAGGGAGACAGACGGTCTCCTTATGACAGGTCATTTTTCATTCTTCATTTTTCATTCTACATTTTGTCCCTCTCGATTCTCACCCGCGGCAGCGAGGAATCCTGGAATGCGTTCCTCCGGCGCATCAGAGCCGCCGAGGGCGAGGTGATCGTGGTGCTCTCGTCGCCGGACAACGCGTTTCTGCTTCCGGAAGAAGACCGTAAAACGTTTTTGGAGGATCTCGCCAAGATCCGCTACCGCGTGCGGCTTGCCTCCAAGGAGCCACTGGTAGTGCGTGACGCACGTCGCGAGGGGATACGGGTGTACGACCGCACACGCCAGCTGCGTCGCGCGCTGCAGGGCCACGACAAACTCCAGGAAACACTGCGGCTCTTTTCCCCCAGCCTCTGGCGTCAGCAATGGCGATCCCGCCTGCAGGCGGTCGGCCTGCTCTCACTTCCCAAAGTCCGTGTGTGGATCCTGGTCGGTGTCAGCGCCGTGCTCTTCCTCTTCGTTGTGTTCCGGCTCCTGCCTTCCGCTACCGTGAATATCTGGCCGCGGTCGGAGGTGGTGATCCACACGATGAATATCGCGCTTGTGGACCCTGCTGCGGGTTCGGGAGTGAACATCCCCTCGCACATACGCACACTGCCGCTGTATCCCGTACGTGTGCATGTCAAAAAGACCGTGACGTTCAAAGATATCAGCAAGGAGTTCACGGGCACGAATGCTGAGACCGTGATGACCATCGTCAACGGATCCGCCGAGGAACTGGCGCTCAAGGGCGGCAGCCGGCTGACCAACCAGGCGGGCATGGTGTTCCGTACGGCGCTGCCGGTGACGATTCCGGCCAAGGGCCGCGCGAGCGTGAAAGCCATGGCCGATAGCATGGATGTCTACGGGCAGGTGATCGGAGACCGCGGCAACATCCCTGCCGGTGTTTCCTGGGAGTTCCTCGCGCTGCCCGAAGAACTCAGGAAACAGATCAAGGTGACCAATGCCACCACGGCCACCGGAGGCAAAACCGCGTACCGCACGGTCCTGCGCAACGAAGATCTGCAGATCGCCGACCGCAGGCTGCGTCAGGAGCTCCTTGCCACCGCCAAGCAGATGGTGGAAGACGAGCGCACGGCGCAGAACACGGCCGGGCGCAAGCAGCTGGAACTGCTGACGAAAGACGACGTGATCCAGATGACCTATTCCGGCGTGGTGCTCCCGCGCGAGTTCATCGGACAGGCCGTGGAATCGGTACCGGTGAAAGGGGAGCTGATCTACACCGTTCCCGCGTACGATCTGAAAGCCGTGCACAACCAGTTCGGATCCGAACTCCTCAACCACGTAGGGGAGGGGAAGCGCCTCATTCCCGGCAGCAGCCACGTGGATCCGCAGCGCGTCATCATCATCGAATACGACGATAACCATGCTTGGATCAAGATTACGGTGGACCTGGTCGGCACCGAGCAGTTCATTCTCGACCCTTTGGATCCCGCAGGCGCGCGCTTCGGCAGAAAGGTGCGCCAGACCGTGACCGGGATCACCAAAGCCGAGGCGCTCAGGATTCTCCGGAACTTCCCGGAGGTCGACCGGGTGACCATCAGTCTGTGGCCGCCGTGGAACGATCTGTTGCCCGCCATCCCGTCCAGCATTTCCATTGATCCGCAGAAACCATGATAGTTAGGTATCCTATCTATCGGTCTCTTCCCCGGCAACTCCTCACCGCAATCACGTGCGTGTTCCTGGGGACGGTGCTCCTGGGGGGCCTGCTCTTCTCCGTGAGCCTTGCCGCCGTCTACGGCGAGTACGGGGGCCATGCCACCCTCCCGGCCGACTGTGCCGTGGTCTTCGGGGCAGCCGTCCGCCCGGTCTATGACCGCCAGGGCAACCTGGTGTCGGCCAATGCGGGCCCGGGTATCGATCGACGCGTGAGGGCGGCCACAGAGCTCTATACACGCGGTATGGTGAAGAGAATCGTCGTTTCGGGCGGTACAGGCCTTGGAATGCGCCAAAGCGAGGCTACGGTCATGCGGAGGCTCGCCATCCAGCAAGGGGTCGACCCGATTGACATTCTGGAGGAAGGGGAGTCTCGCTCTACGGAAGAAAACGTTGAATACTCACGCGCGCTCATGCACGACTGCAACGGTGTTGTCGCGGTGAGTGACCGGTATCATCTGGCACGGATCCGCTTACTTGCATATTTGAGAGGGTGGGATGTGGGTACTGTCCCTGCAGCACCTGCTGCCGATTGGCGCTTTGAAGCACGTAGTTCGCTACGGGAAGCCATAATCATCGGGTACTTGATTTTGGAGGACCTCTTAACATAAAATGCATTATGTTAACTAGGATGCCCTGTGGAAAACCCCTGTCGTGAGCCATGTCGAATCTCCCTCCCCGCTCATCAACGGCCCTCAGTAAAGCGATCGACCGGTACCTCACCTTCCTCAAGGCTGAGGAGAACAAATCCCCGCTCACGATCCGCACCTACCGAGAGTCCTTAGACCTCCTGCAGCAGCTCTGTGAGGTCTCCGATCCCCGGCTCTTTGATAAAGGCTCCATTCGTGTCTATAAATCCGCCCTGCATTCCCATACCACGCGCCGCGGTAATCCGCTGGCCCTGCGGACCAAGAATCATCATTTGACGATCCTCAGGGCCTTCCTGCGGTATCTGATCCAGGAGGAAGAAATGGACGTGTATCCGCCAGACCGCGTCAGCCGGTTTAAAGAAGACCAGCGGAAGGTCAAAGTGCTATTTGCCGAAGAGCTCAATCGGTTGCTCAATGCTCCTGACCGCACGACCAAGGAAGGTGTGCGTGATTATGCGATTTTGCAGCTGTTTTTCAGTACCGGTTTACGTCTCGCGGAATTACGCAGTTTGAACCGCAAAGATCTCAACTTTGACACGCGAGAGATTTCGGTTCGCGGTAAGCGCGGAAAGATCAGAGTGGTCTTCTTGTCCGATAGTGCGGTGGAGGCCCTGCGTGCCTATCTGGAAATCCGGCTCGATCACCTGTCCCCTCTTTTCATCCGCAATCATCAATTGGCAGCTCAAGCCATGCCGCCCGGCGAAGAATTCAGGCTCTCGCGTATTTCCATCTACAACGGCGTCAAAAAATACGCGCGGCAAGCCGGGATCGTGAGCGATCCGTCCCCGCACACGCTGCGTCATTCGTTTGCCACGGATCTGCTCAGAAACGGCGCAGATCTGCGCTCCGTGCAGGAAATGCTGGGCCACAAAGACCTGGGAACCACGCAGATCTACACGCACGTGACCAATCCTCAGCTGAAAGAGGTGCATAGAAAATATCACGGAAAGAACCAATAATGGGGTACCCCGGGTCGTGACGATGGTTCACGCGCCTTCAGTACATCTTGTCATTTTTGTGAAGTCGTTTATGATTTTAACGGTGTTGCACATCATTTTACCTTCAACGTCCCAAACGGGGTTAGGAGGTTCGAATGTTTGGTTTCACCTAGTGATCTGATCAGAAGATGATCAGGTCGCGCCCCCAGCGCAACTCAAGATAGAGCCCCTGTTTGGCACGCGCTGGGGGCTTTTTGCACTCCCCCGGACTCCCCTGTTTTACGGAGCGACTCCCCTACCGAGAGTGTTCTCAGTCATTTTTTGGCTTCAGGAAAACGAAAAACACTGGGGAAGTGCAGGAGAGTTGTCATCATGACTTCTTTCAGGGAGTATCGGTGCAGTCGAGGTTCACGTTGAACTTCGGCCGCCCTCAGCACACCACCGCTGTTCCACCCCCGTGCTGGGGGCATTTTTTATTTGAACATCGGATCCCAGTTCCCGAGCACGGCAGCCATCCAGACGAGCGATGCCGCAGCAAGGAGTTCGAGTGTGAATTGCAGCCGCCTGTTCCACGGTTCAGGAAACGCATGTGCGCCGAGAACCGTGAAGAACGCGAGCGGGAAGATCGTCACGGCGATGTACCGGAAATCCTGGAAGGTGCTGTAGGGGTACACGATGCGAAGCGCCGTGAGGAGCCCGATGTTCGCACCGAAGACCATGAGCATGGGGATGAACGCGGAGTGGCGTTTGCGGTAAGCGTGCCAGATGCCAAAGAGCGCTGCGGGAATGCCGAAAAATCCGAGGAAAAGGATGGAACTGCTCAGGCCGGAGAGTGCTTTGCCGAAATTGAATTCACCCAGGAAAAGCGAGCGGTACAGGAATTCCCACAGGTAGCGTCCGCCGGGAATGCTGGAGTAGGTGTTGTTGTAGGGTTCACCGAGGATCCTCAGCGGGTTGAAGGCGGCGTAATCCCAAAAGTTGTTCCCGAGCAGGAACGCTTTATTGAGGCTCGCCATATTTCCGACCACCGAGGCGCTATGTGCGGATTCAAACGTGTAGCGGTACGCGGGCAGCCATCCGTACAGGAGGATGAGCGTCGTCAGCAGCACGCCGATGAGTTCGGTCTTGTTCCTGGTACTCACGCGCGGGTGCAGTGCCGCACACGCAAGCGACGCAGCCACCATGGCAAGGCCGCTGTTTTTCGTGAGCATCCCGAGCGCGAGGCTGATGCAGAGCGGCAGCCACTCGCGGGTCTTCTCCGGGGTTGCGGAGTTCCACCAGTGCATCAGGAAATAGAGAGCGAGTGCTCCAAAGAAGAACGCGGGAACATCATTATTAATGCGCGATGCGAGCATCACCACCGATCCCGTGACCGCGAGGAACACCAAAAACATTCTCCGTGGCCAGGTGTTGCTCTCGCCGCCAAAGAGCGTCCGGCTGAGCAAAAACCCGATGAAGAGCGTGGCAATGGAGAAGAGCGCCGCATGCCACTGCATCACGCGCAAGAGAATGCTGAACGGCATGCCGATGCCCTGCCCGACCGCGTACCAGACGGCCTCCCACGCATACAAGAGGGGCGGCTGATGGAATTCCCATCCGCCGATGGCAGGCGGAATGCGCCAGTTGGCGGCCACATACTGGATGTATTCCAGGTGGCCGTCCCAGTCGTACGCGCGCTCATGGAATTCGGTGAGGCCGGTGTAGAGCACGCGCAGGCCCGCACCGGCGGTAAAGATCCAGACGAGTGTCACGTCTTTGGCGAAGCGCCGCTGCAGGATGTTCCCGAGCCACAGGCAGCTGATCAGGAGCCCGGCACCGAGCAGAATGATGAAGAGCGGATCGCTGACGGACGGCGCGAAGGTGGCTCCGGATTTCCCTCCTTTGTTGCGTATGGCAAGCGTCACTTCATTACTGCCCGCCGTGAGGTAGTCTGAGAGATCGAACGCGTTGCCGCGTTGGTAATCGCAGTACGGGATGCGCGGATCCTTCACTTCTCTCCCGTTGACCGTGAGCGCATCCAGACAGTCATCGGGACGGATGCGGTACTGCGTGGCGTGCAACCGGGCCAGGTTGAGTTGTACCGTGATGGAAACAGTTTTCGTTTTGTTATCGAGAATCACGGGGAAGGACTGCGCAGGGGTTGCAGTAGATCCGTTCACGGTCATCTTGGTGATTTTGGCTGCGGGATGCAGGATATATGCGCAGCACAGCAGGAGCACCAGCGCTGCTGCCGGGAGCAGATGCTGGTGCAGCCGAAGGCGGAGGGAGCCTGAGGCGGACATGGATCACAGAATTTTTGCGAATTTCCGCTTCCCCACCTTGAGCACGCCGGGCTTCGCGGCCGCCGCAAAATCCTTGATCACCTCGTCATCCAGCTTTACCGCACCCTGTTCCATCAACCTGCGCGCTTCGGATTTGGAGGAGGCCAGCTTGTTTTCCACGATCAGATCCACGAGCGTACTCCCCTTCTTCGCCTTGATCTCCGGCATGTCCTCCGGGAGTTCGTGCTTGGTGAATACATTGGTGAATTCGGCTTCCGCGTGTGCCGCTGCATCTTTGCCGTGATAGAGGGCCGTGACCTCGCGGGCCAGGCGCATCTTGATCTCTTTGGGATTCACGCCCTTCTTCAGCTGTTTCTCCAGCTCTTTCACCTCGCTCAGTGGCAATTCGGTCGCGAGTTCAAGGTAGGACACAATCAGGTCGTCTTTGACCCGCAAAAGCTTTCCATACATCTCCTCCGGAGAATCTTCCAACCAGATGCAGTTATCGTACGTTTTGCTCATCTTCCGGCCGTCGGTTCCCTCGAGGAGCTTGGTGGTAAGGACGAATTTATCGCGTTTGCCGTAGCGTTTCTGCAATTTTCGCCCGCAGAGCATATTGAAAAGCTGATCATTTCCTCCAATTTCACAATCGACGTCGAGCATGACAGAGTCGTATCCCTGCATCAGTGGATAGAGGAATTCTGCCGGACTCAGATCTTCTTCTTTCTCCAGTCGCTCCCGGAACATGTCGCGCTGCAACATCTGCTGCACCGTGAAGTTACTCGCGATTTTCATGATGTCCGCGCCCGAGAGTTTCTCCAGCCATTCGTGATTGTACCGAATCTCAATTTTGGAGAAGTCCAGAATCCTGGAGGCCTGTTCCTTGTATGTCTCAAAATTCTTTTCCACTTCTTCCTTTGTCAGCGGCTGGCGCATGGTATCGCGCCCCGTCGGGTCGCCGATCATTGCCGTGTAGCTTCCAATGAGAAAAATCGCCTTGTGACCTGCGTCCGCGAAAGCTTTCAGTTTGCGCAGTACCACTGCGTGGCCCAGGTGAAGTTTTGATCCCGTGGGATCAATGCCGAAGTAGACGCGCAGTTGTTTTCCGCTTCGTATTTTTTCCTCAGCGACTTCGCGGGGCATGACTTCGACGACGGCGCGGGTGAGCAGATCGGACATGGTTGGCAGTGTATCGGAAAATTCCCGCGCACAAGAGATGAGCCTCCCCCTCTGACATATCCCCGTCAGAAGGTGAGGCTCCGGGGAGTACAGGTTGCCCTGTACCGGACGGTGGGTGCTCCGTGCGGAATCGGAGCATGGTGCAGACCCTCAAGGTGCGTTTCGGAAGGTCGGGTCCGCGACAGTCCAGCTTGGTGAAGCAGGACTGGCTCTATTGTCACTTTAAGCAACTTGGATGCAAGGAATACTGACGATGATCAGGGATTGTCGCTCTGGGAAGCTTCAGAAGAGTCATTCTTCAAAAACTCTTCCTGGAGTGTTTGTACGATGCGGTCATGTACCTCTCGTATCTTGGGACTGAGCTTCACAAGAGCGCCGATCGGATCGCCGGTTATGAACTTGAGTGTCAATCCGAGGGTGAACGCATAATCAAGCTTCCGGAAAGGAGTACCTTTAAGCAGGCGGACGCATTCCTCCCTTGTGTATTGAAGGATGACCTGCTCGTTTTGCACGATAATCTCTGAAACTTGCTGAAGATACTGTTTGGTCGATTGCAACACGGCTTTTCGGTATTCGGAGCGTGGTCCTTTTGCCTGTGTCTGAAGCGAGTCTATGTCCGTTGCAGGGAAATCCATAAGACGTAAGGATGTCACTTTCCCCCTGAGTGTCAACGAGGAACCTGTATAGTTCCCTCATGGAATCCTGGATCGTTTCCCGGCCGGACCGTCTCGATGCCTTTTTGGCGGGGGAAGGCCGTATGCGCAGCCGTGCACAGGCACAGAAGGCCATCGAGGCCGGGCTTGTGCGCGTGAATGAGGAAAAAGTCACACGCGTCTCCGAGCGGCTGCAGGAGGGTGATGCCGTGGTGCTCACCGCTCCCCTCCCCCAGGCTGATGCATCGGTGAAGCCGGTTGATCTGCACCTCACGGTGTTGCACGAAGACGCGGCGAGCATCGTCATCAACAAACCCGCCGGAATCGCGGTACATCCGGGTGCCGGCATGGCTCCGGAGGAAGTGACGATCCTGCACGGGGCGCATCACCTCTTCAACGAGCGTTCGCTTTCGTTCAACGAAAACAGCGTGCTCGTGCACCGGCTCGATCAGGACACGACAGGCTGTCTTCTTCTCGCCAAAACTCCGGAGGCACACCGTGTATTGCAGAAACAGTTCGAGCTCCGCTCTGTGGAGAAAAAATATCTCGCGCTCGTGGCGGGAATCCCCACACACAGCAAAGCGACAGTCGACTCCCCCATCGGCCGCAGCCAGACGCACAGGACGAGCATGTCCGTGTTCGGAGCCGGGAAAGTGCGCGAGGCACAGACCACGTACGAGGTGCTTGCGGAGGGTGATCGCTCCAGCCTCCTGCTCTGTGATCTGCACACCGGGCGCACGCACCAGATCCGCGTGCACATGCACGCGCTCGGTCATCCCGTGCTCGGCGACAGCACGTACAGCAATGATCTCTCCGAACGCCTCACGCAGGAAAAAGATATCCGCTCACTGTGTCTGCATGCCTGGACCCTCAGCTACGACTCCCCTGCCGGAGGACGCGTGACCGTGACCGCCCCCGTTGCGTCGGAACTCACACGGGCGATGACGCAGTGCGGCGTCGCGTGGGCACCATGATATGTCAACGTAGGGGCACGATATATCGTGCCCCTACATACGATCACATATTACTGCGCCGCCGCACTGCTGGCCTGTACAGGCGCGGCAGGCCGGTATTCTACGGTGTACGTCAGACGGTCAAGCAGCTCGCCCTTGGCGTTGCGTGCCACAATCTCGTACGCGTTGGAACCGGGCTTCAGATTGCCGTAGGCGACATCGGCGATGTAGTTCCAGAAGGTCACACCGGGCTTGTAGAGCTGCAGCCTGTAGTCGTTCACCCAGACGCTGTCTGTGTCCTTGGAGGTTTTGCCTTCCAGCAGAAAGCCGGTGCCTGTTTCGTTATGCACGGCACCGGGAGTGGGTCCAGTGACGGCCAGGATGCCGGGGGTGAGCGGCGCGTTGTTGCTGAGCGGTACGGAGCTTGCGGCGGCAGACGCAGTCGACGAAGCACCAGGGGTCACTCCCCCGTCGCCCTGTCCCTGGATGATGGTGATGCGTACTGCGGGGCTCTTGGCGCCGTCGGCGTTGAGAGCCACCACGTCAAACGTGTTCGAGCCGGCTTTGAGGTTGCCGAGGGCGATGGAGGCGATGTAGCTCCACTCCCCTTTCTCGGGGTTGAAGAGCTGCAGCCTGTACTCATTGACCATGATGCCGGCGGCGTTGGCCGGGGCCTTGCCGCGGAGCACCACTTCCACCGCGTTGGTCGCATACGTCTCGCCGTTCTTTGCCGGTGTTTCGATGGTCGGGGCGTTGGCGCCGGGCGTGGGGGCACCGTCGGTCAGTTTTACAATCCGGGTGAGGTTCGTGAGGGTTTTCCCCTGCGCGTCCATTGCGGCCACCGAGATCTCCAGCTCCTTCTCCCCCTGCGGGAGCGCCAGTTCCATGGAGTACGTGCCGTTCTGTTTGTTGAGGACCGCGTTGTGCCCGTTGACGCGCACGGCGTTCACCGAGCCGTTCACCGTACCGCGCACGGCGATGGAGTCTCCGCTCACGGTGGCGTTTGCTGCAGGCTCGCGGATGGTCAGGAGTTCCCCGCTTGCCGTGGAGGCGGAGGAAGCGCTGCCGGAAGGTGCGCGTCCGCCGAGGAGATTCTTGCGGCTGTCCACGAGCATGGCCGTGCCAAGCGCGGCCTGATCAATCGGCGAACGGAATGCGTATGGGTCGCCGGCGACGGCGGCGCCTGGGGGCAGAACCCACTGCTGACCTTCGCCGATGATGAACGTTTTGCCGTCAGCCAGCGTGACATTAACACCCGCGCCTTCCGCCGAGTACACGCGCAGTGCCCCCGTGGAGGCCACAACCTCTGAACCCGCGGGCAGATCGAGTGTCATGGTCGGGAAGAGCAGACGGCGAATGGAAGAGCCCGTTGCCGTGGAATGCGGGACCGCCGCCCACACGCCTCCCTGTACGGTCAGACGGATTTCCGAACCGTCGGGACCCTGGCCGCTCTCGTCGATCGTGACCGACGAAGCGGTATCGAGACGGACGAGCGTGTCATCAAAGAATCGCAGGCTCGCGTGTCCGTTTGCACCCGTGGAGAGGCCGTCTCCCGGGAAGAGCATCATGCCGTCCTCCGCGCTCTCCGGTTCCGATCCCTGCAGCGAGACATTGATGATGCCTTTCGGTTCGGTTGTCAGTGATGCCGGTTCGCGGTCGAGAGCCGAACCGAAGCCGAAGAGTCCGGCCACTCCCTTCAGGAGCCACCAGAGGATGAACCCCAGAATGAGGAGGACAAGAATACGCTGGATACCGATGGGTACCCGCGGCTGTTCGGTGATCGGCGCGTAGGGGCTACGGCGGTAGCGGTTCCGGAAGAAAGTGGACATGGGAGGCTCATGCTATGGAAGACAGCAGGAGCTTCGCAAGTGTTACCGGAGTTTTGGACTCAAAAACTGTTCAGACTGTGGGCAGAAATCAGAAACCAGACACCAAAGACCAGAAAGGGATAAGAATTCAGGTGTAATGTTTCAGGAGAATTGTGCTGAAAATTCTTTTGAGTTGTTGTGCTTCACTGAGCAGCAGTTTTCTTTCAGATTCCAGTTCCATGGGAAGAGACACATTGAGAAGCGTAAGCCAATACGCAGACTCCTTTGCTTCTTTTCTGCAGATCTTCAGATGAAAAGCACAATCTTTCTTGCTGAGAGCTTCATTCGCCTCAATATAGTTCGCGCCAACCGATCCTGAGGAACGAAGAAGCTGCTTGATGTCTTCCGCAAGTAAGGCTGCTGTTGGCAATTTTTTACACCAGACCCGTACACGTCGGGCGAATATGGCCGTACGATCGCCTAGGTCTTGCCGTTCGGTGGATGAAGAATATTCAGGCATGGAATGATGATAGAAATTCCACAATTCATCGATAGTGGTGCGCGTCTATTTTTTTGTGACATGTTCCACTTTTCTTCTTCTCAAAGCTAAAAAGTGCGTTCTGTTACAAAGCAGAACGCCTGGATTTTCCCCTGTACCTTTACCTAATGCTTTCTGGTTTTTGGCTTCTGGTCTTTGGTTTCTCACATGGTCACCCTCTCCACCTCCTCCCTCGTGGTCTTCTTGTTTTTGATGAGCTCCTCTCCCGTCTCACGCATGGGGACAAAGCCGTCTTTGCGGGCCTGGGCTTCGAGTGTTGCGGCGCTCTCCATGGAAAGAATCATCTTCTGCATCTCCGGAGTCACAAGAACGAGCTCCGGGACCACGCATTGTCCGCCGTAGCTGGCGTTATCGCCCGGGTTACAGGTGCCCGACGCACTGCAGGCGGGGGTGAGCGTGCGGACAAGGCGCTGGGCCAGCACGGCGCGCAGGGCCGGAGCCAGCGTGAAGGGGCTCACGCCCATCGAGAGCAGACGCGGAATCGCCTCCACTGCGGAGTTCGTATGAAGAGTCGAAAGCACCAGGTGACCTGTGAGAGCGGCGTTCACCGCCGTCTGCGCGGTCTCGAGGTCACGGATCTCGCCCACGAGAATCACGTCGGGATCGTGGCGCAGAATGCTCCGCAGTCCGCTGGCAAAACTGTAATCCTGATCCTGCGCGATCTCGCTCTGGATAATGCCGGGGATCTCGTACTCCACCGGGTCTTCCAGCGTGATGATATTGCGCTCCTTGCCGACGATCGTCGAAAGCAGCGCATACAGCGTCGTCGTTTTGCCGGAGCCGGTCGGGCCCGTCACGAGGACGAGGCCGTTGGGGAGTTCCACGAGATCGCGCAGCGTCTTTTCCATGTTCTCCGGGAAGCCCAGTTCCGTGAGCGGACGGATGCCGCGCTCGGGATCGAGGAGACGGAGCGTCAGCGCTTCGCCGAAGCGCGAGGGCAGGGTGGCCACACGGACGTTGACGGTGCGATTTCCGCTCTGGAAGACGTACTGTCCGTCCTGCGGGAGGTTCACGATATTGAGCTTCAGCTTGGCCTGGAACTTCACATGACGCAGAAGATCCGTGTATTGAGCATTGTCGATGGCTGCAAGCAGCTGCAACACACCATGCAGACGCCACTCCAGACGCACACTCCCCTTCTGCGGGGACAGGTGGATATCGGAGGCACCGTTCTGCACGCATTTCTCGTGCAGGGTCTTGAGGAGTAGCTCTCCGCTGAGGCCGGTGAATGTCTCAGAAGGCATCAAAGTATTATACCAAAAAATTGATTCCCTGACTATCCCCTTTTTTCTCAGTAGGAAGAGCAAAACAACGGTCTTTTGTTGCGTTCTTGCCCGCAGAAATTGCAGGCGTACTGTTTCTGTATGGCCAATCCCGATATTCGTGATCAACAACAGCCAGAAACACCTGCAGTCCCTGATCGTCGACAGGAGCTCCGTGACCGCGTCCGCGAGGAGAACAGGCGTCAGATGATGGAGATGTTCATGCGCTACAACATCGTGACGCACGGGTTCCGCCCGGAATTCCACGATCTCTGATCGCACCAGGCTGCGGTTCGATATTTCCTCACACTTTTTTCGTGCTCGCAGGCATTGCTGCTATCCTCCCTGCCTACGACCGCAATGATGAACCGCAGCTCCCGCTACGGCGTGAATTCGGAAACACAGAGACGCAAGTCTCTCCATGACCGCATCTTCATCGTGATGGGTGTGCTCCTTATCTATCTGCTCATCGTCATGGCGCGCCTGCTCGAGCTGCAGATGGTGAAGGGTTCGTCGTTCTCCCAGTGGGCGCAGCAGAACCACTTCGGCGGCGTCAAGCTGCCGGCCAAGCGCGGGGAGATCCTCGGCGTCAACAGCAAGACCGGTGAGCTCAATATCTTCGCCACCAACAGCACGCTGGATCTCGTCTACGTCGATCCCTCTTCCGCCAGTGCGGAGAAGGATCCGGCGCTGGAGCAGAAGCATAAAAAAGAGGTGGCGCAGGTGCTTGCCGATACCCTCCTCACCGAAGAATTCCACGGTGCGTGTTCGCGGGGGGAAGAGGCGTGTCCCCGCGAGCTCGTAAAATATTACAGCGCCGCGTTCGATCCGGTGGAGCAGCACAAAATCCGCACATCACAGAGTCTCCTGGAGCCGCTCCCGCCCGGTCCTCTCCCCCCGGCACTCTTAAAACTCCCGAGTCTCCTTGAGGCCCGCGACCGGTTCCGTAGCGATATCGAAGAACGCATTTTGAGTACGCGTGTCACGTTCGCACCCATCAAGTACGGCGTCACGAAGGCTGAGGAGGAAAAGGTGCTCGCGCTGAAGATCCCCGGTGTCACGGTGGATGAGCAGGAGCACCTGGTGTACGCCAACCCGGAGGAAATCAACCAGTCGCTCACGCCATCGTTCTCCAAGTCTCTCGCCGAGGCGCTCGCGCTCGATCCGGAGAGCGTCGCCGGGCTCATGCGCTCGCGCACGCTGCGGTATGTGCCCATCATGCGCAAAGTGCCGCGCGACCTGAGCTTGCGCTTGCTGGAGCAGAAAACCGCATCCGCCAAGGCGGCGCTTGCGGAGGTGAAAGCCGCCGGCTCCAAAGTACCGGAGACCGAGTATCCGCTCCGGAGCATCGCGCTCATCTCCGAGCATTGGCGCTATTACCCCGATACCACCATCGCCTCGCAGGTCGTCGGGTTCCTCAATACCAATCAGGAGGCGCAGTACGGCGTGGAGCGCACGTACAACGCCACACTCCGCGGGCAGGAAGGCGTCATCAATACCGCAAACGATCTGCGCGGCGGGCAGATTCTTAGGGCCGAGCAGACGATCGTGGATCCGCGTGACGGAGACACCGTCGTTCTCACCATCGATAGGGCAATCCAGAAAGAGGTGGAATCGGTCCTTGAGCGTGCGCAGCAGCTCTACCGCGCGGACAGCGCGCAGGCCATCGTGATGGACCCCTTCAGCGGCCGCATTCTGGCGATGGTCAACGTTCCGCTCTTCAACAGCAACAACTACGCCGACGTGTACGAGCAGGAACCGATCAACGTGGATGAGAACCTGCACAAAAAAATCGTCGTCGAGATCATCGACCCCGCCACCAACAGCAGAGTGGTGCGCGATTACTATGACAACGTGCTCACCGCCTCCGGCCGCACGCTGCTGAGCGAAAAATACCGCGAGTCGCTCACGGAGCTCGAGAAACTCTACGAACTCCCGACTCTCGCGCGTTACTACCTGTATGTGACGGACCGCTCCAACTACCGCTACGAGATTTTCCCCACCGATAACCCGCGTGTGTGGCTGAAGTACAAAAACAACGTGGGGGTGGGCGCGTATCTCAACCGCACGGTGCAGGAAATCTATGAGCCGGGCTCGGTCATGAAGGCCATCACCACGGCCATCGCTATCGACCAGGGGGAGGTGCGTTCCACCGATACGTACGATGACTTCGGACCGCTGGATATGGATGACGGCCGAAAGCCCATCGATAACAACGATAGCAAGCACTACGGCAGGGTCACGATCGTCCAGTGCCTGGAGTACTCCATCAACACCTGCATGTCGGACCTGGCGTTCAAGCTCGGCCCGAAGCTCTTCCACAGCGCGCTTGACCGCTTCGGTTTCGGCAAAATCACGGGTATCGAACTGGAGGATGAGCTCGCCGGAGAGATCCAGCCCTGGCGCAACCTTCCCCGCCGCACGCTGGCGTCCATGTCCTTCGGTCAGGGAATTTCGGTCACCCCCCTCCAGATGATGGCGGCGTGGGGTGCGCTCGCCAACGGCGGCAAGCTGGTGCGCCCCATGATTATCGACAGCGTCATCCATCCGGACGGAACGCGAGAGTACAACGAGCCGCGTGTGCTCGATCAGGTCATCACCTCGCAGACCTCGGACACCATCACCGCCATGCTCGTGAGCTCGGCCACCAAGGGTTTCGCCAAGGCCGGTAAAGTGCCGGGGTACCGGGTCGCCGGTAAAACGGGTACGTCACAGATTGCCGGTCCCGGCGCGCAGTACGAAACGGGAACGGGCAGCACCGTCGCCACCTACGCCGGCTACGCGCCGGTGAACCGTCCGCGGTTTGTGATCCTCGTCAAAATCGACCGGCCGAAGACCGTCACGCACGGTGCGGTCGCCGCCGCGCCGGTCTTCAAGGAGATTGCCGCGTTCCTCTTCCGCTACTACGGCATCCCACCCGATGACGGTGACGGGTCCATCGAGGATGCCCGCCAGCGTGCGCGCCAGGTGGAAGCCGAAACCCTGCATCCCATCTCCCCCAAGGATGTGGTGCCGGTGAAGGTTAACTAGGTGCCGACTCCTGCCGGGCCACCGGTCCATGTCCCGGCGCGCGGACCATGGGGGTTTCCTCGCTTGCGATCGGAAATTGATGCGGTCCGTGGAGTATGCCGCTCTTGGGGATGAAATCATGCCGGTAGTACTTCCATCCCCACGTTTTGATGCGCTCGGAAAGATTCTTCCAGGCGATGCCCTTGTCGCTCCCTTTATTAAAATTCCGCTCCTCCAGCCAGAATTCCTCCGGTGTGATTGCACGGAATGCCTTGCTCGTGAACCACCTGATCACGGCATGTTGCCGCGTTGCCCCGATGATGGATGCCGCGCCGGTATCCTTGATCCGCTCAAGCACGGTGTCCATCAGCCGGGTGCCGATCCCCTGTTTCTGATGCCCGGGAAGTACCACCAATCTTTTCATTTCCACCACGGGAAGCCGGCGGTCATCCTTGGTGTTGGAGACCTGACCGTAGCCGATGATGCCTGCCACTTTTTCCTCGGCGGTAAGGGCCGCCGAGAGCGCCCCCTCTTTCGCCATCTTCAGATAATCCTTCCGGATCATGTGAAACGCCTCGGTGTCCGTTGTGTACGGGTAGATCAACTCCCGCAGATAACCACCCTGACCGAACGTGACGCGATAGAGGGCGTTGGCAATCTGGTAGCGCAGGTCTTTGAGGCGGATCTCGGGCGTATCCCTCTGTGCCTCCACCATCACCTGGGAGAGTGAGGTGACTGTCGCCGGAGTCAGATATTTTTCCACTTCCGTTCCCGACACGATGCTCACCTGGGAGCAGCCGTCCTGTGTGCGGATCGATGCGAGTGTCATGAACCAGAATCAGGAAGAGCGCGCTCCACATCCTGCAGAAGACCGGGGACGGTTTACACGTAGACGAAGAACTGTCGTCTGTCTTACGTCTCCTTTGCAAAAGTGGCAAGAAAGCGGCTTGTCACTCTAAGCGTAGCCGAAGAATGACAGTCAGACCGTGATTATTTCACCGTCACGCTCTTCGCTAAATTCCTGGGCATATCCGGGTTCTTCCCACGCTTCACGGCGAGGAAGTACGCGAGCACCTGGATCGGGATGATATTCACGATCGGCTGCGCTGCTCCGGCCTCGGGCGTCTTGATCCATTCGTCGTACACAGCTTCCTTGGTCGGGCCGACCCCGATGATCAGCGCGCCGCGGGCCTTGAGCTCCTGCGCGTTACTGAGGATATCGCCGCGGACCTCGTCATCACCCGCAATCACGATGCACGGCGTCCCCTGCTCGATGAGCGCGATCGGTCCGTGCTTCAGTTCGCCGCCGGCGAATCCCTGCGCGTGGATGTAGCTCACCTCCTGGATCTTGATGGCGCTCTCCATGGCCATCGCGTAGTTCCAACTCTTGCCGATGATGTAGAGGTCTTCGGAATCCTTGATCTTTTCGGCCAGCTGATCGATGCGTTCCACGTAGCGCGGGTTGAGCTGCTCGAGAATCTTGGCACCCGTTTCGAGCAAGAGAGTTTTTCCTTCCTGCAGCCGTCCGTCGAGCGCGTAGGCGATCATGAGGAGCACCGCGAGCTGTCCGGTCAGCGCTTTGGTCGATGCGACCGCACGCTCGGGTCCGGCGTTGATGAGGAGCGTGAAGTCCGCCAGACGCGCGATGGTGGAGCCTTCGACGTTCACGATCGCGAGCACCTTCGATCCCCTCTTCTTGGCCACCTGGATCGCCTCGATCACGTCCATCGTCTCCCCGCTCTGGCTCACCACAATGATGAGCGATTCGGGTACCAGGAAGTGGTGATACACCTTGAATTCGCTCGCCGGGACCACGTTCACGTGTTTCTTGGCGACAACGGAGAAGAAGTACTCGGCGGCGACACACGCTTTGTTCGCGGTACCGCATGCAGTGAGAATCGTTCCTTTGGCCGAGCGGATGGCCTCGGCGATCTTCTGGATCTGCGTCTCGTCCTGGTTCACGGCTTTGGCCACCGTGTCCTTCTGTTCCATGATCTCTTTGAGCATGTAGTGCTCGTAGTCCCCTTTCTTGGACTGTTCCACCTTCCAGGTGATCTCCACCTCGCGCTTGGGGCGCTCTTCGCCGGTTTCGATATCCGTGAAGATGATGTTGTGCCCGTCACTCACGACCATTTCGCCGTCGTCCAGGTATTGCACGGTGCGCGTGTGTTCTAGGAATGCCGGAATATCGGATGCGACAAAGTACCCCTTGTGATCCGCGCCCACACCCACAATCAGCGGTGAGCCGGTACGTGCGGCGACGAGTGTCCCGGAGCCGGTGTGCAGCGCGAGCACGGCGTACTTGCCCTCGAACTGCTTGCAGGCGCGGCGCACAGACGCCGCAAAGTCACCGTCCTTTTTCAACTCCTCCTCTATCAGGTGCGGGATGATCTCGGTATCGGTCTGGGAGAGGAACGTGTGGCCCCTGGCCTCCAGATCCTTCCGGAGAGTCAGGTAGTTCTCCACGATGCCGTTGTGGATCACGGCAATCTGACGGTCGCAGGAAAGATGCGGGTGCGCGTTGCGTTCCGTCACTCCCCCGTGCGTGGCCCAGCGCGTGTGGGCGATGGCCAGGCTGCAGGGTTCCGCAAAATCGTCGCTGTTCACCCCCCCGATCGGCCCCACCTTCTTTTCCACCTGCAATTCCGAACCCATGTGGCGGGCGATCCCCCAGGAGTCGTACCCGCGGTATTCGAGGTTCTTGAGGCCCTCAATGGCGATTTTGCCCGCGTCGGTCCTGGGCCCGACATATCCGAAGATGCCACACATGCGGGGAGTATAGGGTCTCTTTCTTAAGGAGAAAATAAGGAAGTTGTCGGATTTGTGAATTACGAAAGAGTACTGGAATACTGGAGTACTGGATAAAGAGCGTTTCTGAGGTATTTCCCAGTAGTCCAGTACTCTAGTAGTCCAGTAGTCCTCTGCCATTTATCCCTTTACAGCCGCCATTTCAGCCAGTATCTTGCCCCGGCTATGCCTATCATCCAGTCCGCCATCAAACGCGCCCGCCAGAACATCGTCCGCCGCGAGCGCCGTCTTCCGCACAAGTCTCAGATGAAGACGATGATCCGTTCGTTCACGGATCTGGTGAAGGCCGGCAAGCAGACGGAGGCGATCGCCCTCTTCCCCAAGGTGCAGAAGAGCATCGACAACGCCGTCAAAAAGCACATCCTCCACCGCAACACCGCCGCCCGCAAAAAGAGCGGTCTCAGCAGGATGATTGCAACGAAGAAATAATAGTCTCATTGTTGAATTCAGTAATTTTTCAAAGATAACTTTTTGAAGAGAAAAAAATTCCAAAGGCCAGAAACCAAAAGCCAGAAAGGATTCAGGTGACAAGTTTCAGAAACCAATTTCTTTTTTCATGACAGTTTTTTGGAATTTGGATTCTGATTTCCGGATTCTTTTTGGTCTCTGGTTTTTGGTGTCTGGATTGTACCGGACATTGTCCGGTTCGGTGCTATGCTGGTCCGGTGCGTTACCTCGGTCTGGACATCGGCAACCGGCGGACCGGAGTCGCGTTCTACGATGATGAGATCGGGATCGTGCTTCCGCTCTCGACGATTGAAGCGAAGGATGACCGTGAACTCGTCGCCGCGATCACGGAAGTGATCGCCGACCGCGCCGCGGAAAAAATCGCGATCGGTCTCCCGCGCCTGCCGTCCGGAGATGAAGGCGAGCAGGCAGCAGCAGTCCGTCGCGTCGGGCAGCTGCTCTCCCCTCTGCTCCCGATCGAATATATTGATGAGCGTTTCACCTCCCAGTCAGGGGCCCGGGAGAGGAAGATTATGGGGTCAAAAGCCGATTCTGATGCCTATGCCGCATGCCAGATTCTGCAGATCCTGATCGATAGAAAATGATATTTGACATATTCTGAGAAAATAGTATATTCTTCATCCTTTGTTCTTTCCGACAACCCGCGTTCACATCTGTCCAACCGGTCACAAGTTCCGGGATCAGTCCACAGGAACCGACCGTTGAACTTTTGCTTCTGTCAATTATCTGGTAGAACGAGGGTTGTACTTCTCTCTCCCGCCCCCATGGCCACGCCACTTTCCTCCACCACGACCGCTGCACCCGCGCAGAATGCGCAAATTTCCCTGAATCTGCCGGAGTTGCTGAACAGTCTGTTTTTGGTCCTGACGGAAAAGGAGGTAGCGGTTGTGAAGAAACGCTTCGCCCTGTTCGGTCAGTCCAAGCAGACGCTGGAGAAGATCGGCAAGCAGTTCAAGGTGACCCGCGAGCGCATCCGCCAGATCGAGAGCATCGCCCTCTCCAAACTCAAGCGCACGGTCCGCACCAGCCGTCTCGATGAAGTCAACGAGATGGCCAAGGGCATCCTTAGGATCAACGGCGGCATCATGCGCGAGGACGAACTGGTCTCGCAGGTCCTCCGTCGTGTCCAGGGGTCCACGCCCGTCGACGGTTCCATCCTCCGCCTCACCTTCGCGATCGATCAGGAGATGAGCAACGCCGTCAAGACCGTCACCTTCGTTCCGGTGTGGCGTCTCACGTCGCTTGCCTCCGATGACGTCTCGCTCATCGTCGACAACATGGTCAAGATCCTCCGCAAGCGCAAGACCTGCATGAAGCAGGAGGAGCTCGTGTCCGCCATCCAGTCCCTCAACCTCTTCCGCGACCGCGTCCCCTCCCCAGAACTCATCGGCAGCTGTCTCAAGATCGATGAGCGTCTCAAGGAGATCGACGAAGGCTGGGGCCTCACGGAGTGGAGATTCGTCCGTCCGCGTTCCATCCGCGACAAAGTGGAGATCATCCTTAAGAAGACCGGCGAGCCGCTCCACTTCATGGAGATCGCCAACCGCATCCGCGACGCCAAGTTCGACCACAAAAACGTCACTGTCCAGGCTGTCCACAACGAGCTCATCCGCTATCCGCAGTTCGTACTGGTCGGCCGCGGTCTCTACGCGCTGCGCGAGTGGGGCTACGAGCCGGGCACGGTGGCCGATGTCATCGAGCGCATCCTCGTCGAAAAGGGACCGCTCTCCAAGCGCGAGATCATCGCCGAGGTGGCCAAGCAGCGCACCGTGAAGGTGGGCACCATCTCCCTCAACCTGCAGAAGATGCCGTACTTCGTCCGTGTGGGTCGCGCCGTGTACGCCTTCGAGGCTTCGAAGAAGGGAGCCTGAGTACTGGAATACTAGAGTGCTCGAGTACTGGGCCATTTCCTCAGGCTGCTACGGTCTTTGTGGCCGTCTGTCGTTTCAATGAAGGCGATGTTTCTGAAGGGTCCAGTATTCCACTATTCCAGGAGTCCAGTATTCTCATCGTCGTATTCTTCTCTCTATGAAGTGGATTGTGGTCGAATCCTTTCCGTCTGAACCGGTTGCGGCAATCGCAAAGGGGAAGCTGGAAGCTGCAGGAATCCCCTGTCGTACACAGCTGAATCAGCTTGGTGATGCGCTTCTGGGGGGATTTGGACTGCAAACAGGGCCCATGGACCTCCTGGTTGAGGACACACATGTCGACGCTGCATTGAAGTTGCTGAAATAAGGCGTACAGACTCGACTATTCCAGTTCCCAGCATTCCAGTACTCCAGTATTCTAGTCTCTCTATGAAACGCTCACTTCTCGCTCTCGGCCTCACCTGTGCAGTCTTGTTTGCAGGCTGCGGCCGTCTTCCGGAGGGTCCGCAGGAGGTGGAAGGCGTTTTGAGCCGTGTGCCCCTCTCGCTCACCCGCCGCGGCACGCATATCCTGAAAAACCAGCACGGACGTGAGCTGACGTACGTGGAGAGCACGGCTGTCAATCTAGGCTACATCGAAGGCAAGACGGTCACGCTGCTCGGCACCTACCAGCGCAACACCGACAAACGCGCGCTACCCGTCCTCGTCGTCGAAAAGGTGATCAAAGGCGGTGATGACGTGCTTCGGGAATGGAAACTGCCGCGCCTGAACCTCGTGCTCGATGTCCCCACCCTCTGGCAGGGCGTCATCACGGGCAGTACCGCGGTGTTCCACGCCCAGGGCTCTTCCGGCACGCTCCTTGATATCCGCACGGGCAGCAGTTCGCAGCTGCCGTTCAACTTCAAGACGCTCTCGGCATCGGGCTCACTCCAAGTGACGCCGCTGGTACTGGGACTCCGCAAAGCTGCCGCTGTGGTCGACGAAGAGCATAACCGCTGGTACGTGGCGGTGGATCTTTCGTCCCCGTCCTCTCCGCAGACAACGGAGAACGTCCTCGTGCTCACGTTCAAGCTGGATCCCAAGGAGAATATCGATGAGCAGATCCAGCGCTTCCAGCGGATCGTGAAGACCCTCACGCTCACCGAAAAGCCGCGCACCACCCCCACCACTCCCGTCCCCTCTTCCGGTTCCGGGTCTGTGTCCGCCGACGGTCGTCCGTGCGGTGGACCCGCGGGTATTCTCTGCCCGGCAGGGTACTACTGCGCCATCACCGATTCTTCGATCAGTGCCGGGATCTGCCGACGCCGCTAAAGGCGGCGCAGATTCCACATTCTTGTCCTGGAATTTGTTCTCTTCACCTTCAACCTTTTTGGTTTTTGGTCTTTGGTTTTTTGGAATTTCCCGTCCGTTCTGTCCGGTCACAGAACGGTCTTCCGCCCGTCTGCTTGCGATGAATCAGTACTATCATCACCGATGTGGGCCGGGGTGTACACTCATACACCACAACGTCTTGTACGCTCACGCAAGCGAGACTCGTTGACGCTCTCCGGAGCAGGGCTACCATTGCAGTGTACTTCCGTACACCTTCGGCAGTTTCACTCCGAGGCGTCCTTCACTTCCATTCCCCCATCCGGTATGTCCTCCAAGACCGAAGCCAAGACGAAAAAAGATTCCGCCTCCGCGGCCAAGATTGATGCCATCGCCTCCGCACTCTCCCAGATCAAGAAGAAGTACGGAGACGGAGCCATCATGCAGATGAGCGAATCCACGGACCGGCAGATCGCCCGCTTCAGCTCCGGTTCCCTCTCGCTCGATCTCGCGCTCGGCGGCGGCGTTCCCCGCGGACGCATCATCGAGATCTACGGTCCGGAATCCTCTGGCAAGACCACGCTCTCTCTTCATGCCATCGCCGAAGTGCAGAAAGCTGGAGGCAGGGCCGCCTTCATCGATGCCGAGCACGCGCTCGATGTGCAGTATGCCAAGAAGATCGGCGTGGATATCGATGCCCTCCTCGTCTCCCAGCCCGACAGCGGCGAGCAGGCGCTCGAGATCACCGAAACCCTTGTCCGCAGCAATGCCATCGATCTCATCGTGGTCGATTCCGTCGCCGCGCTCACGCCGCAGGCGGAAATCGAGGGTGCGATGGGCGATTCCCACATGGGTCTCCAGGCGCGTCTCATGAGCCAGGCGCTCCGCAAGCTCACCTCCATCATCAACAAGAGCCAGTGTTCCGTCATCTTCATCAATCAGATCCGCATGAAGATCGGGGTGATGTTCGGCAACCCCGAGACCACGGCCGGCGGTAACGCCCTCAAGTTCTACGCGTCACTCCGTCTGGATGTCCGCCGCATAGACAAGATCACCGAAAAAACCGGCAAGGATGCCTCCGGCGAAGCGACCCAGGAAGTCGTCGGCAACCGCACGCGCGTCAAAGTGGTGAAAAACAAGGTAGCGCCACCCTTCCGTCAGGCCGAGTTCGACATCATCTACGCCTCGGGTATCAGCAAAGTCGGCGAAATTCTCGATCTCGGCGTCAAATATGGTGTCCTTGAAAAGTCCGGAACGTACTACCGTCACGGCGAGGATACGCTCGGTCAGGGCCGCGAATCGGCACGTCTCTACCTGCTCCAGAACCCCAAGGTAGCCGACAGCATCGATGCCGAAATCCGCAAGGCGGCAGCAGAGGTCACGCAGTAAAAGGCCTCGTCAATCGGAAGGCGTGCGTGCAGAGTGGAAGTCCCCCTCCTCACGTCTATGATCACCGATTCCCAGGAACTTTTCTCCGGCCACGGTATCCGGGTCACCCTGGATACCGCGGAATTGCCGGATGGCACCAAGAAAACCGTCGCCCGTGCGCACCGCGCGGATGTGGCGCACATCCTTGCGTTTACCGCAGAAGGAAAGATGCTTCTCCTCAAAGAATTCCGTCCCTTCTTCGGCGCACACATCTGGATGATTCCCAGCGGTCACGTCGATAGGGAGACAGACATTACCGAAGCCGCACAGCGTGAATTGCGGGAAGAGACGGGGTACCGTGCTGAGACGCTCACGCACGTTGCGACCGCCGGTATCGCGGAGCGTCTTGTCACGCAGAATCACTTCTTCCTGGCCTCCGGTCTTGTCCACGATCCCCTTCCCCAGGATGAAGACGAGCGGATCGAGGTGCATGAAGTCGATCCTGACGAAGCTCTCCGGCTCATCCGTTCCAGCAAGGTCGTTCATCTGGCCAGTGAGTACGCCGTTCTCCGCTATCTGCACGACAAGGTGCAGAAGAGCTGACAGGAAATGGAAAGTTCTCAGTCCTGTTTTCCACACAGTTTCCACAGGGGCGGGTGTTTCCCATCGCAAGTGGGGATAGCTGTCGAGGGGAGTTCGTTGTAACGGTGTGTCGGGTCCGTACAATCCCCTTCCTATGTCGAGTGCCGCCATCACGAACGTACAATCTCTCCTGCAGGGCCAGCCGCATTCGCTGGAGGCGGAGCGTACGGTGCTTGGCGCGTTATTGCTCGATCCGGAGGCAATCGTGAAGGTCTCAGACCTCCTTACCCCGCAGGATTTTTACGATCCCACGTACCGTCTGGTGTACGACGCCGTCTTTCAGCTCTACCAGGCGCATGAGCCCATCGACTTCGTCACGGTGAGTGCTCGTCTGGCCGATGCCAAGCGGATCCAGGAGGTGGGTGGGTCGGCGTTCCTCGCGGAGCTCGCAACCGCCGTGCCCACGTCTTCGCACATTTACCAGTACGCGCAGATCGTCAAAACCAAGGCGGTGCACCGCCGCATCATCGAGGCCGGTCAAAAAATCGCCGGCATGGGATACGACGAGAACCGCGTCATCACCGAACTCCTGGATGAAGTGGAGAAGACCGTCTTCAACATCACCAACACCTTCATCAAGGAAAAGTTCGTCCACGTGCGCGAAGTGCTCGATGCCCGCTACGAGAAGTTCGCGGAAATGCACGAATCACCCGACGACAACCCCGTCAAAGGCGTGCCGACCGGCTTCCATGCGCTGGATATGAAGCTCTCGGGCCTGCAGCCGAGCGACCTCATCATCCTGGCTGCGCGCCCCTCCATGGGAAAAACGTCTCTTGCCCTCAACATCGCGCAGAACGCCGCTGTCCGTCACGGCAAAACCGTGGGCATCTTCTCGCTGGAAATGAGCAAGGAGCAGCTCGTGGACCGCCTGTTTGCGTCCATGCTCGGCGTCGATTCCTGGAAGCTCCAGCGCGGTAAACTCGATGATTCCGATTTCCAGAACATGGGTCCCATCATGGATGCGCTCGGGAAATCCAACATCTTCATCGACGATTCCGTCGCCTCTTCTCTCCCCGAGTTCCGTGCAAAAGCGCGGCGACTCCAGATGGAGAGCGGTCTCGATCTCATCATCATCGACTATCTCCAGCTCATGAGCACCGGTAACGCCAGCTACGCCGGTAACCGCGTGCAGGAAATTTCGGAGATCTCCCGCGCCCTCAAGCAGATCGGCCGCGAGCTGCACGTGCCCATCCTCGCCCTTTCGCAGCTTTCCCGCGCCGTGGAATCGCGTCCCGGCAACATTCCCGCTCTCTCGGACCTGCGCGACTCCGGTTCCATCGAACAGGACGCGGATGTGGTATTGATGCTCTACCGTGAGGACTACTACGAAGAGGATTCCGACCGCCCGGGGATGACCGATGTCTACATCCGCAAGCACCGCAACGGTCCGGTGGGGCGTATCGAACTCCACTTCAAGAAGGAGCAGATGCGCTTCTACGATGTGGACAAGGCGCATTCCACCACCCCCAAGTACGGGGACGACGATGAATAGAGTAATGGGGATTAGAATAATAGACTAATAGGATAAGCCGCATCAGGAGCCGGAAAACCTGCAACAGTTTCGTCTTTGGTACCTATTATTCCAATATTCAAATATTCCAGTATTCTACAATTCATGCCAACCCTCCCTCTCGACATTGCCCGTCCCGATCTCTCGCTCGTGGCGATTTTAGGGTACGCCTTTGCTGCCTTTCTCATCGGGCTTCTGCTCACGCCCACCTTTGTGGCGTTCCTGCGCAAGAACAAGCTGGGCAAGCAGTTGAGAGTGGAAACAGTTGACGGCCGCGAGGCATCCATCTTCCGGAAGTATCACGAGAAGAAATTCGGTACGCCGACCATGGGTGGCATCCTCATCTGGGGGTCGGTGCTGCTGACCATTGGTCTCTCTCGTCTCCTCTCCCTGGGCGGCGTTGTCGATAGCTCACTCCTGCAGCGCGGCCAGGTGTACATGCCGCTCTTTGTGATGCTCTCGCTCGGTGTGCTCGGTGCCATCGATGATTATCTGAATGTCATCGGCAGCGACGACAACCAGTGGCGTCGCTGGATGAAGGGCATCCGCGTCGTATTCGGCATCTCCGTGATTGCACTCCTCGGTATCGCAGCTACCGCTCTCTCCACGTACGGTCTTGAGGGCCTGCGTCAGCCCATCGCCCTGCATTCGCTCGTCGTGTCCGGACTCTATGTCCTCACCCTCACCGCCATCGGCACCGGCATTATCGTTATCGATGATTTCACAAAGAAGATGCGGAAAGACAAAGGAGTCGGCCAGAAGAAAAAGGGCGGGCTTGCCGTCTTCCCCAAGATCACGTCACTGCTCGCCATCAGCGCCATGGCCGCGTTCTGGTTCTACTTCAAAAACGGGTACGACACCGTTTCGATTCCGTTTGCTTCCACCCTCGGTCTTCCGGCTGTCATCGATCTCGGTTGGCTCTATGTACCGATGTTCGTCTTCATCATCGTGGGCACGGCCAACGCCGTGAACGTCACCGACGGCCTCGATGGTCTGGCCGGCGGGCTCCTCGTTCTCGCCTTCACGGGATTCGGCTTCCTCGCGTTTGTCAGCGGTCTCACGGTACTCGCAGCCTTCTGCGCCGTGATCGCCGGAGCCATCGCCGCGTTCCTGTGGCACAACGTGCCGCCTGCCCTCTTTTATATGGGTGATACCGGTGCGCTCGCGCTCGGCGGCGTCCTTGGCGTCATCGCACTCATGATCGACCGCGTGCTGCTGCTCCCGCTCATCGGGTTCATCTTCCTGATCGAAATGCTCTCCGTGATCATCCAGCTCACGAGCAAAAAGTTCCGCGGCGGGAAGAAAGTCTTCCGTTCCGCGCCCATCCATCACCACTTTGAGGCACTGGAATGGGGCGAAAGCAAGGTGACCATGCGCTTCTGGATCGTGGGGGCGTTCATGGCGTTTCTGGGGATTGTGATCGGGTTGTACGGGTTCTGAGAAGAATCCAAAGAAGCCAAGGAACCCAAGGAATCCGAAGAAAGCGCTGTCTTTGGATTCTTCGGATTCATCGGATTCCTTTTTCAGTGGAGATATTTGCTGAACGCTGTGAAAGCACCATAGAATGCCTTCATGCTCCGCATCGCACTCAACGGCTACGGCCGCATCGGCAGGAACGTCCACCGGCAGTTTTTGGAGGATTATCCCAAAGATGTGGAAGTCGTCGCGGTCAATGCGTCGTCTTCGTCGGAGATGCGCTCCTACCTGCTCAAGTACGATTCCCTCCACGGCCGTCTCGGCATGGAGGTCAAAGTGCAGGACGAGCACACGTTCACCGTCAACGGCAAGCCCGTGCGTGTGGTGCGCGAGCGCGATCCTGCCAAGTGTCCGTGGAAGGAACTCAAGGTGGACATCGTCATCGAGGCCACCGGGAACTTTGAAACACGCGAGGAAGTGGCCGGCCACCTGGCAGCCGGTGCCAAGCGCGTGATCGTCACCGCTCCCATGAAGGACGATACGCCCACCTTTGTGCTCGGTGTGAACGACGAGAAGCTCACGAAAGATCTGGACATCATCAGCAATGCCTCCTGCACCACCAACTGCATTGCCCCCGTCATCAAAGTCATGGATGAAACCTTCGGCGTGGAATCGCTGCTTGTCGGCTCCGTGCACGCGTTCACGGCTTCACAGAATCTCCTTGATAACAAGCCGCAGGAGGACGGCGAACTGCGCCGTGCACGTGCCGCGACGATGTCGGTGATTCCTACCAAGACGGGTGCCGTCAAGGCCTGCGCGAAGATTTTCCCGCACCTCAAGGGAAAGCTGGACGGCATGGCCTTCCGCGTGCCGGTTCCCACCGTCAGCTGCGCGTACATGGCCTTTGTCCTCAAGAAGCCGACTGACGAAAAGGGCATCCTCAAAGCCCTGGAAGATGCCGCCAAGACCGAGCGGCTCAAGGGGATTCTCGCCGTATCCCACGAGCAGTGTGTCTCTATCGATTTCCAGACCGATCCGCATTCGTCCATTGTGGATGCGCCGTCCACCAAGGTGGTGGATGGAAAAGCTGCGCAGATCCTCTCCTGGTACGACAATGAGTGGGGCTACGCGATGCGCGTGACGGAAATGGCGCTGAGGCTCGGTAAACTCATGAAGTGATCTCTTCCCTTCTTTCCCATGCTGTTCTTCCGCAAGGTTCCAAACCCTGCTCCGTGGTTCGTGGGCCTGCGTCAGGCGCTGGCTGTCGTTGCCTACATCCTTGCCTTCACCGGGCTCATCATGTCCGGCGTCCTCATGGACATCGAGCACACGGCATCCTTCCTCGCGCCTGCCGTCTTCCTCTCCATGTTCTCGGTCTCCGCATTGATCTGCGGCACTATCGCGTTTTTCTATCCTGTCCGCCTGCTCCTCGAGAAGCGCTACACGGATGCGATGATGGTGATTGTGTGGATGGCCGTCTGGATGCTGGTCTTCGTCGTGGGCCTCATCGCATTGGCCGCAATGGTGAGCCAAGGAGTGCCGGTGATGGACTGACGGAGCCGTGGCCGTCCCCGTGTGCTATACTTTTGGCATGCCGATGCCCTCCGCACCTTTCAGTCCGTCTCTCAATAATCACCTGTATGCGGTGAGCAAAGTCCCCGACAAACTGCGCCACCTCATCCTGGATATCGCCAGGGCCACCAAGTACATCCACCACGCCATCCGCACCACCGATACCGGGCTCGCCGGCACGGCCAACCAGTTCGGCGAAGAGCAGGTGAAACTGGATGTGCTTTCCGACCGCATCATCCAGAGCCACCTCACCGAGAGCCGCCTGGTGCATAGCTTCATTTCCGAGGAGCAGTCCGAAGTCGTCGAGCTCAAAAAATCTGCGCCGTACTCCGTGGTCTTCGATCCGCTCGACGGCTCCTCCCTCGTGGACGTGAACTTCGCGATCGGGTCCATCTTCGGCGTGTACGAAGGCTCCGATCTCATCGGGCGCACCCCGCGCGAGCAGGTGGCCGCTCTCTACGTCCTCTACGGACCGCGCACGCTGCTCGTCTATTCCGCGGGGAACGGTGTCCACGAGTTTATCCTGAACGACGTCGGTGAATTCACGCTCCTGCGCGAAAACCTCGGCATCGCCGATACCGCAAAGACGTTCAGTCCCGGGAACCTGAATGCCGTGAATGACACTGCCGCCTACGGGGATCTCCTCAGGACCTGGATCGCGGAGAAGATGACGATGCGGTACTCCGGGTGCATGGTTGCCGATTGCCATCACGTGGTGAGCAAGGGGCAGGGGGTCTTTCTGAACATCGGCGGCTCCAAGTATCCGGAAGGAAAGCTCCGTCTCGTGTTTGAGTGCGGACCGTTTGCCTACATCGCTTCCCAGGCCGGCGGCGTCGCGTCCGATGGTACCAATGACATCCTCGACAAGCGCATCATGGAGATCGACCAGCGCACCCCCATCATCATCGGATCGAAGAATGAGGTGGAGAGGTGCTGCAGGGTCCTCAAGGCTTAAGGGGAAAAACGGAGAAAAGGGTTACAAGGGCGAACATGCTCTAAAAAACCGTAGTGCCTTTTTGCCCTGGTCACTCCATCACCTCCTTCACCAGCGCGATGATTTTGGCCACCTCGGCCCTGTTGATCGGCTCATCCGGACGGAAGCGGTTGAGGGCTTTTCCCTCGGCGTCCGTATCACCCGAAATCAGCCCGTAGAACGCGGCGACGGCGATGGCCGGTGCATACGGATGATCCTTCGGCACATCGCTGAAGCTTGAGAGGGTTTTGGCGGCAGTGGGGATCTTCATTACCTCAAGCACGGTCTGGATCACTTCCGCCCTCGTCGCCGCGGTTTTCACGTCCACAGTCGGGGCAAACACTTTCAATTGCAGATCTTCCGCCTGTTTCACGTACGGCGCAGACCAGTCCCCCTGGGCCGACGTGTTCCTCGGCACTCCTCCCTCACCCTTCTTTCCTGCGGCTTCCAGGGCCATCTTCAGAAGCTCTGCACGTGTCACTGCATTCTCCACGCCGAATTCCCCTTTCAGGTTTCCCTCGTCGTCTTTGTATCCTTCTGCGACACCATCGCTGATGAGCGTTGTCACATACGGCGCATACCACGCAGCCGTCTCCACATCTTTATAGAGCACCGGTTCATCTTTCACGATCACGAGCAGCAGTCCCCTGCGGTTGGCGATGGCCGGGAGATCGGACCGTCTGTCTTCCGGGGCTGCGGCGTGCTGCGGGGCTGCTGGAGGCTTGGGAGTTTGCACATACGGCCGACGGACCGGAATAGGGTTCGTGGGCTTTTCCTCTTTTTTTTGATCCGCAAGCTGTGCAGCGAGCGCATCCCTGTACCGCGTGAGCAGAAGCGCACGGGCGGTACTGATTTTTGCAGTCATCCCGCTGCTGTCACCCCCTCCGCGCGAACCTCCACCTCCCCCGCCACCACCAACATCGTCAGACGGTGTGGAGGAACTGGAAGAAGATGAGGAAGAACTTCCACCGCCTCCGGCTCCGCTGCCAAAGCTCCAGTTCGTATTGTTCCCCGAGTCCGTGCAGTTACTGCTTGTGCAATCAATCTCGGTGGCATTGATGTTATTGCTGTCCTTCACATCGACGTAACTGATGGTCCGCGTCGTCTGCGGATCGATGTCCCATTCTGTTCCGTCCTGCGAGGAGCGTAGCGAAAGCAGATTCCCGTCGGTGCCGTTGAGTGTCAGCGTGTTAGTGATGGTCTGGGTGGAGCCGTGCTCAAATGTCAGAGTGTCGGCGGCGGTCACGGACTTGGTGAGGTTATAGAACGTGGTGGAGCCGGAGAGGGTCTGATTGGTACCCGTGAGTGTGACCGTGTTTGTTCCCGGCGTGAACGTGAATCCGGATTTTTGCACCCAGTTTCCGCTTACGTTGAACGTGCCCGAAGGTGCGGTGAACGTACCCGAGGTCAGTGTGACCCCGGAGGCTGTCATGTCTCCGGTGGACCCTGTGAATGTCCCGCCGTTGATAAGCAGACCGTCATTGAAGGTTTGAAGTGCCGAAGACGCCGTGTAGGTTCCTCCGGAAATGGTTACCAGCCCGCCAAAGCTCGCACTGAGGTTGTTGGTACTCAGTGTCCCCGCGCTATTGGTGAACATATTGGAACCGGTCAGCGAACGGGTATTCAGGTTCAGAGTGCCTGCCGCGTTATGGAGGATGTTGTAGAAACTGGAACCGCTCCCGTTGAGTAACTGGCTTGAGGGTGCGTTAAAGGTCACCGTCCCGCTACGGCCGTTAAATCGTCCGTTGGAGACTAACCAGTGTCCTTTGACTGTGAGACTGTAATTACCGGAAGACACATCCAAGGTACCCTTGGTGAATGTCATCGAACCGGTTGCTGTCAATGCATCCTGAAGCGTGTATGTCCCACCGTTGCTGTTCAGTGTGATGGCCCCGAATACAGATCCATTTGACCGCAGCGTCTGCGTGCTGGAGCCGCTCAGCGTGAGTGTGTTATTGCCGCCGTTTGTGTATGTGCCCATGTTCGTCACGTTTCCTCCCACGGCGACAGTGGTCGATCCCGCACCCGGAGCATAGGTGTGGCCGGAAGGGATATACAGATTTTTGCCTGCCGCGACCACGACAGTGGTGCTCGATGGCGTTCTATAGATCGCGTCGATATCCGTATCGCCGTTGGCATCCGCCGTACTCAGGTTTGCGTTACTGAGCGCACAGCTGTTGTCACAGCGAGTGATGAGATCATCCTGATAGATATCGATGCCCGTCATATCGGACCCGTCCGCAACGGTGACGGTCACGCCCTTCTCGGTATTGTCATCCAGGTAGAGCGTGAGCACGTCTCCCGCGTTCATAAAGACATTGGAAATGGAATATGTTCCGTCACCCGCGGTGGCACCTGTTCCAGCCGTTGCCGTGCCGTTCACGGAAACGGACACAATTCTCCCGGAGGCCATCGTTGTGACACCGTCATCGCTGTAGACCGTACCGGCAACGCTTACGGGAGGGATAAACGTCCAATTGGTATTGTTTCCGGAATCAAAAGCGGCGACGGTAATCGCGGTGGCATTGACGTTGTTGCTGTCTTCGACGTCTATGTACGAAAGAGTGCGTGTGCTCTGTGGATCAATGTTCCATTGCGTGCCCGGCACTGTGGAGCGCAGGGATAGCAATCGGTTGGGTGATCCCTGTAACGTGAGGGTGTTGGTAACGGTCATCGTGTCATTGGCCCGGAACGTCAGCGTGTCCGCGCTTGTGACGGTCTTCGATAGATTGTAAAATGTGGTGCTGCCGCTGAGCGTCTGGTTCGTTCCATTCAGGGTGACAGTGTTGCTGCCGGGAGTGAACGTTGCACCGGAATACTTCGTCCAATCCCCGGAAACCCTGAACGTGCCCGAGGAGTGGGTGAGCGTGCCAGAGCTGATGGTCACGTTGGAGGCGTTGACGATGCTAGCACTGAAGTTTGCACCGGAAATCAACAACCCTCCGCTGAAATTTTTGGTGATCGATGATCCCAGATTGATCGTCCCTGCACTGAATGTCGCCAGTCCACCCACCGTGAATGACGGAACGCTTCCTGAGAATGTAAGCCCCCCGCCGCCACTGATCGAAAAATTATTGCGGACAAGCATGTTCCAGCTCCCCGAGAATGCCCAGGTGAATGTTGAAGTACCGGAACGTGAGAGATTATAGAACGTCAGGCCCGATGATGTTGAGACAATAGTGATTGTTGAAGTAAGCAACACTGTGCCGTTCTGCGCATCGAGATGCCCATGAGCGTTCGACGTCCACGGTGCCGCGCCGGTAAGGATGATGGAAAAATTATCCAGCACCTGCAGTGTGCCGGCGGTGAAGGTGATCGAGCTTGCTGTAAGGTTCCCTCCCTGAACATAGGTGCCACCCGGAGCGTTGAGGACAATAGTGGTTTTTGTTCCGGAACCCGGTACAAACCGATACTCCCCTCCTCCCGTCAGGGTCATAGCCGCCGACATGGTCAGCGTGCCGTTGTTGAAGAGATTTCCGCCGACGGAAACCGTGGCGCTGCTTCCGGGGGCCACTGTATGACCGGAAGGGATAAACAGTCCTGTTCCGTTTGTGAGAACCAGCGAAGTGATGCTGCTTGCGGTGTACAGTGCGGAAATATCGGTATCACCGTTGTTATCGGAAATATGCAGGTTTGTCCCGTTCAGCGAACAGCTGTTATCGCACCGCGCGACGAGATAATTCTGGTAGATATCGATTCCCGTAAGGTCCGATGTTCCTGTGACGGTAACCGTCACGCCTTTTTCGGTATTCCCGTCGAGATAAATCGTCAGCACCTGTCCCGACGGCACATTCACCCCGGTAAGCGTGTACGTGCCGTCGCTTGCGGTCGTTGTCGTTCCCGTACCGGTAACGGCCGATCCGCTTTGTGAGATGGAAACGAACCTGCCGGCACCCATGGTGGTCGTTCCCGTGTTGGTGTACACGGTTCCCGAAATGGAGATGACTGCGGCCTGCGCCTTCTCCGTTCCCGCGAACATCACGAAGCACGCGACGAGCACCGCAATGCATCCCGAAAGGAGATGCAAAACCGGTGTTGTCGGCTGTTGACGTCGCATGACAGTCGAAGGAGTTCAATGGTAAGCCAAAAACACTGATCCACAAAGATGAACAAACACTGTGTTTTTGATTTGTCTATCGAGACGGAGAAAAATAACGAAGGCTTCGGCTGCGGCGGGCGGCCTAATGGGAAAAAGGGAGAAAAGGGTTACAAGGGCGAAAATGCCCTAAAAAAACGTAGTACCTTTTTGCCGTTTTATCCCTTTTTCCCCTTTTCACCCTTCTCAGTCATTCCAAAACGCCTGCTCCAGTGCCTTCGGGAGAATTTCCTCGAGCGTGCGGTTGGGGTCTTTGCGCTTCTGCTTCCCCGCCACTTTGAACACGTTCTTCATGGAGCGGTACGTGCCGAAGGGGTAGAACTTCCTCCAGCGGCCGCGGCGACTCACCTCTTTTTCAGCGTCGGCTTCGGAGAGCTGACGCTTGACGGGCATCGACTTGGGGTTGCCGTTGCGGCTCCACTCCACGAGCCCCACCACGGAATTGGTATCCGGGTCCACGTACACCATGTCGTCATCTTTGTATTCACGCGGGCCTGCGGTTTCCACCGGCAGAGCCGCGGCATCAGCCGAGATGGCGGCGTTCACGGCATTGGCGACGGGTTCGGCGGGGCCGGCGGGCGGAACGACGGGTTCGGTCACGGGTAGAGGCGGTGGTCCTCAGGCTCCGGCGCGGGAGGCGGCGGCGGAGGGGGAGGAGGGGGAACTATACTCTCCTGATCGGCGGCAAGCACGTGATCTTCGGGGTGGTGGAACGTCTCCTGGCTGGGCGATTTCCGTTGCTCAATGAAGCGCACGATCGCCTCAAAGAGGCTGATCAGGCAGCCCATGAGGCACACATAAATGCCGTAGCGCATCTCCATCCGCGTGAATTCGAGTGTGACCGACATCAGCACAGAGAGAGCCGCCAGCACGAGGATAGTGGCCTGCGCGCTGCAGCACAGGCGCAGCGTTTCCTTGTAGCGCTTCCTCAGGAGCTGTTTTCCCGTCGCGAGCGGCACCAGAGAGACGATAAGGATCACGAGGTGCAGCAGGAGAACGGTGACACCCAAAAATGACGTGTAGAAGCCGATACCGTTGTACGCGACGCTCTCCCCTCCCGGCCAGTCACCGGAGATCCACGGCAAAAAGAGGGACGTGAGCGCGATGAGAGACCCTGCGCAGAGGATGCGCTCTTCGAGGTCCAGGAGGAGCAGTGTTTTGAGGAAGCGCGATGGCACGGCGATGATCATAGCACAGAGCGCGAAAGCCCTTTATCATCCCTGCGTGAAAATCGCGATTGATGTGCGTGAGGCGTTCCGCCCGCGCGTGACCGGCAAAGGGCAGTGGCTCCGCGGGTTCCTGCGGGAGCTGCGCACTCGCCCAGATCTGGATATCGTCTGCGTGTCCGATTCCCCACTTCCGTCCGAGTACCCGCAGACGATCATCTCCGGTTCCGGATTTGCCTGGCACTTTGCGGTAGCCCGCTGGCTGCGGACGCAAAAGCCCGCCGATCTGTATTTGAGCCCCACGAGTTACCTGGTGCCGTTCATTGCGGGGAAGTTTTTCCCCTGTGTTCCGGTCATCCACGATCTCATCGCTTTCCGCGGCGAGCCGCATGACCGCAAGGCGCAGCTGATCGAGCGTCTCACACTGAAGCGTGCCGTCACGAACGCCAGACATGTGCTCACGATCAGTGATGCGTCGAAGACAGATCTGCTTTCCCGTGTTCCCTCGCTTGATCCCCAAAAGGTCACGGCGATCGGTGCAGGACCCATGCATGATGCACCGGAGAAAAATGTCTCCGACGGCAAAACGATCGTTTGCATCGGCACGCTCTGTCCGCGGAAAAATCAGCTGCGTCTCCTCCAGGCCTACGCGTCACTGCCGGACAATCTCCGATCGAAGTATTCAATTATCCTTGCCGGCGGGCGCGGCTGGCACGATGACGAGATCGTGAAACTTGCTGCGTCAACTCCCGGTGCAAAATGGATCGGTTACATCGATGATGAGACGTACAACCGGCTTCTCAATACCTGCCACGTGTTTGCACTGCCCTCTCTCTACGAGGGCTTCGGTCTGCAGATCCTCGATGCGCTGCAGCGCGGGGCGTGTGTCCTCACGAGTGACCGCGGGAGCCTGAAAGAAGTGGCGGGTGAGGCGGCGCTCATGGTGAACCCCGGGAGCGTGGACGATATTGCAAAAGGCCTTGAGCGGCTCCTCACCGATGATGCGCTGCGGGCGTCACTGCGTGCCCGGGGACCGCAGCAGGCAGCCACTTTCACATGGAAGAACACCGTGGATCAATTCGTGCGGGTTCTGCAAAAAATCGGGTAAACTGTGTGTGTGTCAAAACTGACCTACAAGCGCGTCGGCGTCACCGTCAAAAGCGATCTCGATCACCGTGACGAGGTGGTCACCACGGTGATCGATCTCCTTCGCGCGGAAGGTGCGGAGGTTTTTGTGGAAGAAAAAAGGAAAGAGCGTGTGCCGCCATCACTCCCCTACTTCAAAACACTCGGCGATATCGATCTGCTGCTCGTCATCGGCGGCGATGGAACGATTCTGCGTACTGTGCGCGAGCTCGCGTGCTTCGATGTCCCGGTCCTCTCGGTGAACCGCGGCACGGTGGGTTTCATGGCGGAGATGAGCATCGATGAAGCGCCTGTTCTCCTGCCCAAATTTCTGCATGGAGAAGGGTTCATCGAAGAGCGCTCTGTCCTCAGGATCGAAGTGCGGCGCGGCTCGCGTCCTCTCGTGGAGGGGTACGTGCTCAACGAAGCGGTCATCGCACAGGGCAGCATCGCGCGTCTTATCGATCTTCGTACCACCGTCAACGGCGACGAGCTCACGGTCTTCCGCGCGGACGGTCTCATCATCGGCACTCCCACCGGTTCCACCGCCTACACGCTCGCGGCGGGCGGCCCGATCGTGCATCCGCAGATCGCGGCGACGATGCTCACCCCCATCAACTCCCATACCTTCAACCAGAAGCCGATCGTCATCCCGGCGAGTCACGTTGTGGAGGTTGAGGTGCTCGGAAAGCCCGGAAAATTCAGCGACCTGCAGGTCACGCTCACACTCGACGGTCAGACGTTCGTCCCCCTCTCGCGCGGGGACATCATCAAGGCCGCAGTGCACGACAAGCGCATGAAGTTCCTGCGTCGCGATTCGGAGACCTTCTACGGCACGCTCCGGCAGAAATTAAAATGGGGAGAGCGACCAGAAGACTGAGATTTGTATTGATCAAAAGGCAAATTGTAATAGAGTAAGGGTATGTCAGCCTATATTCCAAATAGCAGAGGCAAATCTTCAGAGGAGAAGGAAATGACTACGCCGTTTGATTTTGAACCTGTGCAAGGTCGTGTATTTTCTAGAGATGAGGTGAAGGAAAGACAAAAGCAATTCGTAGAGGTATTCAATACTTTTAATGCAGCTCATTGAGACAATTGAGGGCCTGGAAAGTTATGCAAAAGAAATAAAGCCAACAGTACTATTGGATACAAATGTGCTCATATCCGTGCACGGAGGAAAATCAGAAGAACGTCAAATAGTATCGAAAATTTGTAGCGTTTTAGATATTTCAATTTCAGACACTGTTTATTGGGAGTTTCTACGAAATACCAATATTGAAAATTTCCGCGAAAGGCGAAAATTTTTGTCAGAACTAAACAGTGGGAAACTTTTACATGAAGATGCGATTCATAGAGAAGATGACAATATCAAAGAAATGCATGCTAGGTTGTTTCTGCTTTTACTGAGTGAATACAGATCAGATCCTAGGCGTGCGTATTCTTTGCTAACTCCTGATCTCTGGATTGCAGCTTCTGCCATCCAGCACAGCGTCGATCATATTTTGACTGCAAATCATGCAGACTTCCCGTCAGTACTTTTTGTTAAAGTTGCTAAAATTAATTGTGCTGGAACAGCATTTTCTCTTTTAAAATTTGACAGGTTAAAAGCTAGACAGATATGGATATCACTGAACAAAAATCCAGTGTTTGAGATAAATGCCCAAAGCTATTTTCAGAAAAAGAAAAAGTCCTAATTCCGATGCCGCAGAAGGTACGAGACTTTCAGCGCCGTTTCACAGATGACGGAAAGCCGCTTTTCGTCCTGCAGTTCATTGTTCGTCGGCAGTACGAATGCGCGCGTGTATCCCCTGTTCAGGTCACCCAGCACCGCCTGAAGAATGGGATCGGGATCTTGATCTTCTGCTAACACTACGGCGGACAGGCGATTACGTTTTGCTTTCTTCCAGACCGCCTCGGTCAATTCTTCGTTACCGCTTACGCCTGCAGCGACCAGCAGTTCATAGCTGTCGGATACGGCGTGCATTTTCTGCGTGGGATGCCAATGAATATGAGGAATGCCCAGTTTCTCTGTCTGCTTTAAAAAGGAGCCTTTCAGGAGATCGATTGTATGTGCAAGCCTGATGGCGTCATATTTCATTCCGGGAACCGCCATGCGTTTTTCTTTCACAAAAGCAGAATCAGAAATGCGTTCCAGCGGGAAATCGCCGGGAACGACAATGGCACCTTCGCAGGGGGCGGTATGCATACGGTCATTTTTTGGCGGAGGATCACTTCCGTCAATTATTTCACGATCATCTCTTCCCTTCCCTGTCCGGTACCGATAAATCTCACGGGGATGCCGGTCTCTTTTTCGATGAATGTCAGGATGGCCTGTGCCTCCGTGGGAAGGTCAGCAAACTCCGTGATGCCAACGGTGGAGCGCTTCCAACCGGTGAAGTTCTTGTAGGCCACCGTGCCGTCTTTGTTGAGACCCGTTCCTACAGGGATCACCTCTTCGGTATCGAGCACATCGAGCTTGGTGATGTTCCAGGCACTGAAGCCGTTGAGCACCGCTGCCTGCTGCAGATCGGGAATGTGGAGCCACCCGCAGCGGCGCGGCCGTTTGGTGACAGAGCCGTACTCCCCTCCCCGCTCGCGGATGCGGTCGCCGGTTGCACCGTCGATCTCTGTGAGAAAATCTCCTTCGCCGACTCTCGTGCAATATGCTTTCGCTACCCCGATCACCGACGTGAGTGCGCTTGGTGCGAGGCCGAGACCTTGCAGTGCGCCCGCGACGGTGGTCTGGCTGCTCGTGACGTACGGATACGTACCATGATCGATATCGAGGAGCGTTGCCTGCGCGCCTTCCACGAGGACGGTCTTCTTTTTCTGGAGGAAGCCGTGGAGGAGGCCCGGGATACCCGTGTGCACACGGTCACGCAGAATGTGGCGCGCTGCGGTGAAGGCCGTGAGCTCTGCATCCACATCGACCGTCACGCCAAGGCTCTCCTTGATCTCCGCGCTGCGCTGCTCCAGGAATTCTTTGATCTGCTCGTTCTTCCAGCTGAATGCTTCCATCCGCAGTCCACGACGCAGAGCCTTGTCCGCGTACGCCGGACCGATGCCGCGGCGCGTGGTGCCGATCCCCTTCCCCACGGTCTTTGCGCGGCGGTCCTCGAGAGCGCCGTCGATCGCCTTGTGATACTCAAAGACGATGTGCGCATTGTGTGCGAGGTGGATGCGTGAGGCGATCTCGATGCCGGCCTTTTCAAGCAGATCAATTTCTTCGAGCAGTGTCGGCAGGTGGATCACCATTCCTCCGCCAAGGATGACGGGCTTGCCCGCGTGGAGCGACCCGGAGGGCAGCAGGCGGAACACGTGCTTGTTGCCGTTCACCACAATCGTGTGTCCGGCATTCGCGCCACCGCAGGCGCGTGCAATCACGTCAAATCTCTCGGTGAGGATATCGATCAGCTTCCCCTTGCCCTCATCACCCCACTGCGCGCCGATGACGGCGGCACAGGAACCGAGCTCGGAATAGGCGTCCTTGGGCACAGAGGAAGTGTATGGCGAATGGCGAATCGCGTATAGCGAATTTTCTCTGTTCGCCATCCGCTATTCGAGATTCGCGATTACCGCAGTTGCCCTTTCATACACTCAATCACATACCCCCTACAGTATGGATGTTTCGTCGCCTGCTCTGCGATCATCCGTGCAATCTCCCCTCCCTCGTCTCCGCCAAAGAGCGCCACGTGCGGTTCATAATTGATGACGTCTTTGGTCAGTGATCGGTTGCGTGGGATGTACGGCGGGTTACTGACGATCACGAAGGGTTCGGTGATGTTCTGAACCGGATCGAGGCACGAGCCCTGACGAAATTCGATCGTTGCACCGTGTGATTGCGCGTTTTCTTTCGCGAGCGAGAGTGCGTCTGCGGACACATCAGTCGCGATGATCGTCAGATCCGGACGTTCCAGTGCGAGCGTCACGGCGATCACTCCGGTACCGGTGCCGATATCAATCACGGTCTTCACGTCATTCAGATCACCAAGTTTCTTTGCGGCGGCGACCACGTCGGTATCAATCTCTTCGATCAGGTCACAGCCGTCTTTCAAAAACTCCAGTGCGATGCGTACCAGCTCTTCGGTCGATCCGCGCGGCACGAGTGCCCGCCCGTCCGTTTTGAATGATCGTCCATAAAACTCCTGCGTGCCGGTGATGTGCTGCACGGGTTCATCCCTGCGGCGGCGCGCGGTGGCATCGGCGAACCGCGTGAGTTCATCGGCACTGAGTACATGCTCCGGGTGCGCGACGATGTAGCTGCGGGGCTTACGGATGGCCCAGGCAAGCAGAATCTCTGTCTCGCTTTTGGGGAGATTTTGACCGGTGATGGCCGAACGGATGTCCACGTGGGTATGATGCCTCGCGATGACCAGAATAGGTATCGATTGTCGCTTCTCCGGCACGGCCTCCGGCCTCGGGCGCTACACGCGCGAGGTCACTTCGCGCCTGCTCGCCCGCGACGACGGCTGGGACTACACGCTGTTTCTGCCGCCGGGCACCGCGTCGTGGACGCCCGATCACCCCACGCGTCCGTTCAAAACCATCTCACTCTCCATCCCCCACTACTCGCTCGGGGAGCAGACGTTTTTCCCGGATGTCATCAAGAGCCAGAAGCTCGATTTGCTCTTTGTCCCGCACTTCAATATCCCGTTCTTCTGTCCGGTACCTGTCGTCGTTACCGTGCATGATCTCATTCTGCATCGCTATCCCAACCAGGCCTCCGCCTTCAAGCGGTGGGCGTATCAGACCCTCATGAAGCGCGCGGTCTCCAAGGCGGTGAAGATCATCGCCGTCAGCCAGTTTACGGCGGCGGAGGTGGCGCACGAGTACGGTCCCGAGGCTGCGCACAAGACGACCGTCATCAATGAGGGTGTCTCCGATCACTTCCATCCCGTCGCTCCCGAGGAAGCCAGGTTCGTGCTGCAGCGCTACGGCATTTCGCGTCCGTACTTCCTCTATGTGGGCAACGCCAAGCAGCACAAGAACGTGCCGCTGCTTCTGGAATCTTTCCGTGATTCCGGTCGCACCGATGCCGATCTCATCCTCGTCACCGACGGCAAAGAGGCGGACAGGCTGACGCTTCCCAAAGGTGTTCGTGTGCTCACGTATGTAGAGGAGGCCGATCTCCCCTCTCTCTACTCGTCTGCCATCGCGTGTGTCACCGCCTCTCTGTATGAAGGCTTCGGTCTTCCGCTCTTCGAGGCCGCGGCCTGCGGGTGTCCGGTGATCGGCACGCGCTGTGGCGCTCTCCCCGAATTGGCTCCCATGGGCAGTCTGATCGTGGACCCCAGCCTCTCTGCCATGACCGACGCGTTCCGCAACCCCCCGCAGAAGCGCGTAACGATGCCGATCCTCCCGCGCTGGGAAGACACGACCGAAAGGACGGCGGCGTTGCTGCGTGAGGCGCTCGCCGCGCTATAATCATCCCATGGATCAGGTCGGATCGATTCTCCCGAAGGTGCTGCGCAAGCGTGGTCTGCACCTGCAGGCCGATGCCGCACAGGTCACGTTCCGCGCGCAGGAGTGGCTTGGTAAAGCCCTCCCCTCTCTCCTCGATCACCTCTGCGTCCGGTCGCTTTCGCATGCAACGCTCACGATCGAAACCAGCCATTCCACCGTTGCCCAGGAGTGCCAACCGCTGCTGCCGGGGTTGCTGCAGTACCTGCAGAAGGAGTTCCCGAGAGTGAAAATTGAGGAGATACGGCTGATTCGAGGGAAAAAATGAGGTTTGGAGGTTTGCAGGTACGGAGGTTTGGCAGGTCTCGGTAAGGCCAACCTGCTAACTTTCTCACCTTCAAACCTTCTAGCACCCCATAAAAATCTCTTGTCTTCCCCTTTTCTACCACATACACTGCAGCGCCAATGCTCGTCATCCGTCTCCAGAGAACCGGCCGTGAAAACCTCCCCACGTACCGCATCGTGGTGGCCGAAAAGCAGAAGCCGGTGAAGGGCAAGTTCCTCGAGATCATCGGTCACTATCTCCCCGCACAGGATCCTGTGAAACTCGAGATCAAAACCGACCGTGCCGAGGCCTGGATCAAAAACGGTGCCATTCCGAGCGACACCGTCGCACGTCTGCTCAAGAAGTCCGGCGTGAAAGGCATGGAGAAGTTCATGTTCACCTACACCAAGAAGCGCCCCAAGGGTGAGGAGCCCGCTCCCGCCGAGGCAGCCGCACCTGCCGCCGCCCCCGCAGCGGAGGCTCCGGCCACTGCACAGTGACAAACGTTTAACCACCGCGTACCCTAGTGTCCGTATGACTGAGATCCCCGCTGTTGCCGAACCCGGATTTGTTTTCCTCAAGACCGTTCTCGAGTCCCTCATCGACGACAAAGATGAACTGAAGATCGAGGTGAAGATCGATGACCTCGGGATTCTTTTCACCGTACAGGTGGGCGAAGCCGATATGGGCAAGCTCATCGGCAAGAGCGGCCAGACGGTCAAAGCCCTGCGCACTCTGCTGCGCGTCATCGGGGGCAACGCCGCACAACGCGTGAACCTCAAAATCCTCGAGCCGCAGGTAGCGGCATGAATTTCTCCTCTCTCTTCCCCTCCCTTTCATGCTGCGTGATCTGATTGAAAACGGAAATATCCTGGACCTCTTTGCCACCTTCATCGCGCTGGCGCTCGTGGTGGCCTCGTTCCTCTGTCTGGCATTCATCATCCTCGGCGGCATCTCCTTCATCCTCTCCGCCGGCAACGAGGACAAGATCAAGAAGGCCGTCCACACCATCCGCTACGCCATCATCGGTCTTGTGGTCACCTTCCTCGCGTTCTTCGCGGTCACCTGGATCGCCCGCCTTCTCGATATCCCCTTCGAGCTCAACTTCTCCACGATCGTTGCGCTGATGCAGGACATCTTCGCCGCGCTTTCAAACCAATGATCACCAGGGCGGGTCTGCTGACCCGCCGGATAGTATCGATGATTAGAAAGGCCTCGTAAGGGGCCTTTTTTCGGCTTCCCGATTAGTATTGATCACGTATACTCCGTCGGCCGGGCGCCTAGCTCAGTGGTTAGAGCATCGAGCTTACACCTCGAGGGTCAGGGGTTCGACTCCCTTGGCGCCCACCATCGACATTCTCTTCCGTACTCGCACAGAAACACGTCTGATCGATTGCGACGCTTGCCGTCTGTCCGTTAGGCTGACGTCCATGCTCACCCGTCTCTCCTCCGCTTTTGTCACGCTTTCCCTCGTGGCGTCCTTTGCCGTGCCGGTCGCCCAGGCCGCGCGCAAGCCGGTGACGCCGGTCAATACCTACGTCAAATACGATCCCGCAAATTCCACACAGGCCGATATCGGCTCTGTGCGCATCTGGCTCCCGGGCAAGTGGTCGGTGGCCAATACCCCCACGTCCGCAACGCTCGTGCGCCGCAATAACGGCCTGGACACCGCGACCGTCTCCGTCGCGGAAGTGCCGCAGGATGAATGCGCCTACCAGGTGATCCGTCAGGAGATTCTCCGGGCCTGGAACTCGAGCAGCATTTCCCAGGAGCAGGCCCGCATCGAGACGCTCATCGTGGGTTCGTCGCGCCTGCGCGGCTACAAGTGGGTGATCCCCGAAGAGAACGGACGTGTGAAGCACTGGTGCCTTCCGCAGTATGGCAAGACGTACATCGAGGTCTCGGCTCCGTACTCGGATAAGGAACTCGTGAACTTCATCGACGGCAACCTCGTGCTGCAATTGGCAGTGAGGCGCGCAAGGCGCTGAATTGCAAATTCCTAATTTGCAATTAGGAATTTGGAATTTGTAATATGTCTGGTTTGGCTTGGAAAAGAGCAGAAGTCAGATTGAATCCCTGCCCAAAACCCCCTAGGATATTCCGGCAATGTTCCTGTCTTCCTTCCTCATCGGTCTGGAGCTCGTGCTCAGCGTTCTCCTCAGTCTCCTCATCCTCCTGCAGCACAGGGCATCGGGACTCTCGTCCACGTTCGGCGGGTCCGGAGCCATCGTGGTGCAGCGCAGAGGTGCCGAGCGCGCGCTCTACCAGCTGACGATTTACGTGAGCGTCGCGTTCTTCCTGATTCCGGTGATCCTCTGGTTCGTCGCCGCCTGACGGACCCTTCCCTGTAACCACGTATGCTCGCGCTGCTGCAACGGCTGACGAGCCTGTTCTCCGCGATGACGCGGTGGGAACGGTGGGTTCTCGGTGTCCTCACGGTCGGTCTCCTCATCAGTCTTGCGGTGCTCACGCGCCGCTTTTCGCTGGAGAATACCGTCCTTGTTCCCGCAACCGGCGGCACGTACATCGAAGGATCGGTCGGCGAACTGCGGGCACTGAACCCCTGGTTCACGGTCGAGAACGATGTGAACCGCGATATTGTCTCGCTCATCTTCTCCGGGCTCCTGCGCTACAACCCGCAGACGCGCAAGATCGAAGAAGACCTGGCCTCCATGCAGGTTTCCGAAGATCAGAAGGTCTACACCCTCACGCTGAAACCGAACATCTTCTGGCACGATTCCACCGACGAAAAGCCCCACCCCCTCACGGCGGATGATGTGGTGTACACGTACCAGACCATTCAGGATGCGGCGTTCCCCAATGCCCTCCTACGCCAGAACTTCCGCGGTGTGACGGTCGCCAAGGTGGATGACCGCACGATCAAATTCAGTCTCGAACAGCCCTACAGCTTCTTCCCATCGAACCTCACCCTCGGCATCGTTCCCAAAAATGCGTTTGAAGGCATCCCCATCGATCGCCTGGATCTGAGCGATTTCTCGTTCCAGCCCGTGGGTGCCGGCCCGTACAAGTACCGCAGCATCGTCACCACCGATCTCTCCACCGAAGTCACGCTCGAGCGCTTCAGGCGGGAAATCCCGCCGGAGTCGCACCTCGATCGTGTCATCTTCCGCATCTTCCCCGATTACACCACGCTCCTCGCCGACATGCGCAACCTGCAGGGTGTACGCCTGGTGCCGCGCAACGACGACGGTGATCCCATCGTCCCCAGCCGCTTTACGGCCAGCAACTACTACCTGCCGCAGTACGTGGCGCTCTTCTTCAATCTGGAGAAAGAGGCGCTCAAAGATCAAAAGCTCCGTACCGGTCTCCAGCTTGGCACCAACAAGCAGGACCTGGTGGATGACATCCACGAGTCGGTGATCGTGGATACTCCCCTCCTCCAGCTGGATGTGGGCGACTGGCACTATCAGTACGATGCCGAAGCGGCTCAGGGGGCACTCCTTGCGTCCAAGTGGAACCTGCCCGAGCGCGTGCGCCTGCAAAAAGTCCTGGAGCAGCGGGAGGCCAACAACTCGGGCCCCGTGAAGTTCAAGGATGTCGATATCGTGCGCATCGACCGGCCCGTCACCTTCTCCGGCTCGTATCAGCAGATCCCGCGCGGGTCGCTCATGAACGGCGTGCCGCTGCAGGATGACCCCGCCACCGGGTCCGGGTTCTGGATCGTGAACCTGACCGTCGGCAGCGGGACCGGAGCGCTCAACCTGGGCGAGAACCTGGTCCGCATCACGGCCGGCGATAACCGCAGCCGCATCTTCGATTCGTTCTACTTCTTTATCGCTCGTGATCCTTCCGAGTACGCACGTGCCGTGGAAGAGCGTCGTCTCGGGGAGCTCTACGCCAAGTCCAGAGCCGGGCAGGTGCCGGTGGAGAACCGCATCACGATCGGGAACCTCGCGGTGGAACGCGGGATGCTCCGGCTCCGTAAGCCCGAGGACGGCTACAGCATCCGGCAGAACGAAAAAGGCGAACCGCTGCACCTCACCCTCCTCACAAGCCCCACGCCCACGCAGTACCCCAAGATCGCGGAGCTCATCGCCCGCCAGTGGCGGCAGCTGGGGGTGCAGGTGGATGTACAAATTCCCGCCTCGCGCGGCGAGTTTGAGGATAAGCTCCTGCGGCGCGAGTACGACGTACTGCTCTTCGGGCAGTCCCTCCTCGATAACCTCGACAGCTACCCCTACTGGCACAGCTCCGGCGTGCAGCGGCTCACGGGCCAGGACAAGGACCTGCGCAGCGACGCCTACAACCTCTCCCAGTACACGTCCTTCAAGGCCGATACGCTGCTCGAGACCATCCGCCGCACGGGCAAGGATGACGAGCGCAACCGGGCCCTCTCCGAGCTCAAAGAGGTCCTCACAGCCGATGTCCCGGCCATCTTCCTCTACTCCCCGCTCTACACCTTTGCCTACCACGATCGCATCCGTGGCGTGGAGATCGGGTCGCTGTCCCTGCACTCAGATAGGTTTTTGACACTTCCTCAGTGGTACGTCAAGGAGGAACGGATCTTCAAGGAAGGCAAAGGATGGCTCTCATTTCCGGGGTGGGTGCTGTCGGACGCCTGGAGATAACAACAAGCCTGCAAGAATACGGGAATTGACGCGTCTACACAGGACGCGTACACTCTCACGGCCCTCTGGAGCCCAAACGGCCCCACGACCGGCACCCTCCTCACCATCATGGAAGTCCTCCTCCTCCAGGACATCAAAGGCATTGGAAAGAAGAACGACCTCCTGGTCGTCGGTGACGGCTTTGCCCTGAACCACCTGCTCCCGGAGCGCCGTGCACTCGTGGCCACGCCCACGGTCCGTCGCCGCTACGCGGACCAGATCAAGAAGCGTGCAGAGGAGAAAGAAAACGAGCGTTCCGCCCAGCTCAAGGCCGCGGAATACCTCGCCGGCAAGTCGCTCACCTTCAAGCGCAAGGCGGGCAAGACGGGCAAGCTCTACGCCGCCATCACGGCCCAGATGATCGCCACCGCCTTCAACGAGCAGCATGGTCTCCAGGTTGCCGCTGATGATGTCCTCCTCGAGGAGCCCATCAAGAACGTCGGTACCACCTCCGTGCAGGTCAAAGTCGGCAACGCCGCTCAGGGCGTGCCGGTGAACGTGGTGAAGGAGGACTAAAGCTCCATGATTCATACTTTTCGATGCCTTTTTAGCGTGCACATCGATTTAGTGAATCTAAGTTGTTGTCGTAGATGGCATCGGCCCTTGATCTCAACGTGTAACTGTTACAATGAGGACATTGAATACAATCCACATAAGCCTTTGCTCCACTTCGATCTCCCAAAGTGTAAAAAATATCTCCATCATTCATGGCCTGTATTACGTCGCTGAGAGTCCAACGCTTTGACCAGTATTGGCTAGTATCGCCAGTTCCGACTCCGACGATGTGTGCGTGAGTAGTAGGCATAGAGACAGGTACTTGATCGGTGCAGATGATTCGATATGAGGTCATGGAAAAGAAAATTGGAAATAGGTCTCTAGAGTACAGAAATAGTAGACGACGTCAATATTGTCTTGATTTTTTGTACTCCCAAATGATATTATTGGCTTCATGAAGCCACTACATCGTTTTCAGGCAAGGCTCCTAGAGGTTCTCAGAGTTGTGCCAGAAGGTGGTTTTTCTTTAGAGCAGCTTCGTGAAGCGATTGGTGCCTCATCTAAGAGTCAGGTAGTTCATCATATGAGACAATTGGAAGGCAGAGGTCTTCTAAAAAAGGACCCTGACAATTCAGAAGGCTTTATTCTTTTTGATCTAAAGACTGCTGAAAAGCCTGTTGTTTTTTTGCCTTTGTACGCTCTTGCAGCCTGCGGAAAAGGTAGAGAAAATTCTCAACATGTAATTGAAAGGCTTCCTGTTCAGGCTGCACTAATACCAGGAAAGGTTAAAAATACCTATCTCGTCAGAGCTGAAGGAGATTCAATGGAGCCAAGAATTCATGAAGGCGATATAGTTGTAGTTGAAGAGCTCCAGCCTTCTTCAAGGCCGGTTGGCCAGATTGTAGTGTGTGAAGTCGACCATGAAGCAAAAATTAAGAGGTACAGTGAATTTGGTAATGCAGTTGTTCTTGAGTCTCTTAATAAAAATTATCCCGCTGAAATTGTAGATAGCAAAAAGACGCACTTTCGTCTCTGTGGGGTAGTGCGAGGTATTATTTTTTCGAAGCTATAAATAATTTCTCTTGCTTTGGT
>CAZHQF010000002.1:0-276609 GCA_964534205.1 uncultured Candidatus Peribacteria bacterium
AACTGGGGCTTGTATCCCTTGAAGAACGGCGTGTGGCGGCCACCTTCCTCCTTGGAGAGGATCACGACCTCGGACTCGAAGTGCGTGTGGGGGGTGATGGAGCCCGGCTTGGCGATGACCTGGCCACGCTCGATGTCGTCGCGCTCAATACCGCGGAGCAGGAGACCGACGTTGTCACCGGCCATACCCTGGTCGAGGAGCTTGTGGAACATTTCGACACCGGTGCAGACGGACTTCTTGGTGTCGCGGAGACCCACGATCTCCACTTCGTCGTTGACGTTCACCTTGCCCTGTTCGATGCGGCCCGTGGCAACTGTGCCACGACCCTTGATGGAGAAGACGTCCTCAACGGACATGAGGAACGGCTTGTCCACCTCGCGCTGCGGGATCGGAATGTACTCGTCGAGCGTCTTGAAGAGCTCGTCGATGCAGGCGTTGGCGGTGTCGTCCTTCGGGTTGCTGTAGGCGGGGAGAGCGGAACCCTTCACCACCGGCGTGTCCTTTCCGGGGAAACCGTACTTGGTGAGCAGTTCGCGGACCTCTTCCTCGACGAGGTCGAGGAGCTCCTTGTCCTTGACGAGGTCGATCTTGTTGAGGAACACCACGATCTTCGGCACACCGACCTGGCGTGCGAGGAGGATGTGCTCGCGGGTCTGGGGCATCGGACCGTCTGCGGCGGAGACCACGAGGATGGCACCGTCCATCTGGGCGGCACCCGTGATCATGTTCTTGACGTAGTCGGCGTGACCCGGACAGTCGACGTGAGCGTAGTGACGGTTGGCCGTCTCGTACTCAACGTGAGCGGAGGCGATGGTGATGGTCTTGGTGGCATCGCGCTCCGTACCTCCCTTGGCGATCGCCTTATAGTCGATAGCCGTGGAACCGTACTTGGCCGCACCGCGGGCTGATAAAGCAGCGGTAAGCGTGGTCTTTCCGTGGTCAATGTGACCGATGGTGCCTACGTTGACGTGAGGCTTGCTGCGGTCGAACTTCTTCTGGTCGGCCATAACGAAGGAGGGAAAATAGGGGTAGGAAGGTTCTCCGGAAGCGGAGAAAACCGTTCCGTAGCCGCGGCAGTGTAGGGAAAACGCTGTATAGCCGTCAATAGCAAACAGAGCGGCAATCAGCCTTCTTATGGAAAAATTTTTCGATGGCAGGTCGGAGACCTGCCCCTGGTCAGGAAGAAGTTGAGTGAAAAATCAAAGGAAGACAGTTTTTTGCTATGAAAAACTCTAGAACCTTGGGGCAGGTCTACTGACCTGCCTTATACTGTGCTGCGATGAAGCGTTCCGAACACATCACTGCTTTTGTAGAGACACTCTGGGACTGGTTCGATACACATAAAAGAACACTCCCCTGGCGCGATCTGCAGATCACTGATGATACGCAGCGCGCGTACATGGTGCTGGTGTCGGAGATCATGCTGCAACAGACACAGGTGCCGAGGGTCAAAATCCTCTTCGGTCAGTTTTTGGAGCGGTTCCCCACCGTGCAGGATCTGGCTTCGGCTACCAATAAAGATGTGCTGATGCAGTGGCGCGGACTTGGGTACAACAGCCGAGCTCTGCGGCTCCGTGATGCGGCTCAGGAGATCGCAAAACGCGGGTCGTTCCCGACCGGAATGGACGATCTCCTCTCCATCAACGGTATCGGCCACTACACGGCGGCAGCCGTCCGTAACTTCGCCTGTAATCTCCCCACTCCGTGTCTGGATACGAATATCCGGCGGATTCTTCATCGCGCTTTCATCGGTCCGGAAAATCCCGATGGCACATGGAAACAAGATGATCGGGAATTACTGGCATTGGCCGAAGAAATTTTGATGGTTGCGATCTCGCAGCCCGTAACCCGCAGCTCGCAGCTTCGCGATGCGCGTAATTGGCATGCCGCTCTCATGGACTTTGGATCAATTATTTGTACAAAGAGGAACCCCAAATGGGATCTGTGTCCGCTCTCCAAACTGGGGTTGATGAAGGCCGCGTACAAAGTAAAAGTCGATCCGTTGGTCCGCAAAAAGAAGGAAGCAAAAGAACCCGGCCGTCTGGTCGGGTCGGTCTTTGTCCCAAATCGCATCTTCCGGGGTAAGATCATTGAAACACTGCGGGACCACGATGCAGGGTTATCTCTCGAAACCATCGGGAAGTACGTGTGTATCGATTGGGAGCAGGAAAACCTCAAGGATTGGCTGAAATCATTGATCACAAAACTTGTTCAAGATAAGATGATTGAGGAGAAGGGGAGGAAGTTTAGTCTGGCTCAGTGATATACAAATATTAATTTTATGGTAAAATATATATTGTAGTACTTTGCCTTCGGAACGTATCCGGAGAGCCAAGTATTGCCGTCAGCCTAACGTACAGGCATGGAGGCTCAGCCTATGCTGCGCCACCTTTGGTCCCTGTTCATTTTCGTCATCCTGATGGGTGCGGTCGTGGCTATATTAGCCATCGACCTGCAAACCGGGCCAGCGCGGGCAGCCCAGGAGATTGACCTCTCCGGGGTCGGAGCGGTCCTTCTGGTCGCCCTCGGTGCCGTCACGGCCTACATCATCCGTTGGATGATCTGGCCGACAAGGCACCAGCTGGTTCCGTTGCCTCCAGCAAGGAAGGAGGACACTGTGATCCCGCTGCCTGCGAAAGCGGAAGCGACACCGTGATCACGTGAACAGGGACAGACCGGGGCTTCGCCGCCCCGGTTTTTTTAGTTACACAGGCTCAGGTCGCCCACAGGTTTTTTGCCGGCACAGCTGGCCATGCAGACGCTCGTGAGCCCTGGGCTCACCTGCGCCGCCACCTGGCAACAGCGGCCGATGGTTGCAAAATCACAGACATCAATGCGGTTACGCAGGCCTATGAGGAACTCATTGGTCACCTGCTGCGGTGGCACGCACGCGGCATCACATGCGGCAGTCGCTTCGGAAAGCGGTATGCCGCGGATGAGTGCATCTTCCATGCACGTTACTCGCTGTTCTTCATTACACACCTGGGCAGCGGGTTTCAGTGAGGTCTGACCAGCAGTGGCCGGGCAGCCTTGGGTGCAGAGCCTGCGTGCGTTGGTTTCGGTACTTCCGCGGGCCACACGCTGCTCAATACAGCTGCTCACAGACGTCGTGTCACATGCGGGCAGCGCCGTAGAGCCACAGACTTTCTCTGCCTGCTGCTCGCATCCCTGACGCCGTGCCGCACCGGTACTCGTACCCATGCAGTCGCGGACGTATTCATCAAAGCACACACTGCCTTCGGTACCCGAGCGGGCGAGAGCTGCGCAGTCATCGCTGCAGACGGGGATCAGCCGGGCAGGCAATGTGCACGGCGGGGTGTTGTTGCGGCAGGCAGGTTGCTCCACGCGGTACTCCCCGGGCTCACACTGGCCGTTGCCGCAGGTGTTGGGGATCGCTCTGTCCGCACGTACGCACTGGCAGATGGTGCCCCCGCACGCGCAGGAGCCCTGGCACACCTGTTCCCAGCCCGGCGCACACTGCACGGGCGCAGGAGCGCATGTCTGGCCGTAGCGGCGCATGGTGCAGTAGTCCGCACTCCCGTCTTCTTCGATCTCCACAATCAAGCCCGCTGAGGAAACTGCCGTGCCAGCCACTGTTGATGTCTGCGCGACGAGCGCGTTGTGCGCAAGCTGGGTGCGGATCATCTCGATGGAGACGGGTCCGAGCATCACGATGACGGCTGTGAGTCCAACGGCGGTGAGCGTGAACGCGGTGTCGCGTTTCATGGCGTTACAAAAGGAGGATGGCTACGAGCGTAGACCATCCTCCCTGGATGCACTATTGCGTTCAGCTCTGATATGCGGTCGAGTTCACGACGGTTTCCGGGTACTCCACCCAGAGGAAGGCTGATTCAGTCGTGGTACCGGTACCTAGAGTGCCGGCATCATCATCGACCCAGCGGAGGTGGCTCTGCGTTGTACCGAAGGTTGTGAATGCCATGTTACTGAAGTTCTGCAGGCTAACCTGGAGTACGGACGACTGCGTGTTGTTTACCTGCGGGTTGGTGATATTTGCCTGGAGGACGAACGTCTGGTCGCCGCCCATATCGATGGAGGTGTTTACCGAACTGGCTGTGAGGCCCGTGCAAGCGACAAGGAAGATGCCGCTCACTGTCGGGGTTGTGATGTTCGTGCCTGCAGTCGTCATTGCGGCACAGGTCTTGGTCACCGTGCTATCCGCCTTGTTGTAGAAGCGCCAGGAAAGATTATCAATCGCGACATTCGTGGCGTTCACATTGAAGAACAGATCCCCAAGCGTCACTTTATTGAGACCGTTCTTGCTGTTGCTGTTGCGAGCAGCCGTGAATTTGAACTGGCCGATATTGGCGACACCTGTCGGCACGCTGGAGCCGTTGGCATCCGGGTTGGCGTTCGTGATCGCGGCAATCCTGGAAAGAGACGTCACGTTCGGGTTGCCCACGATGTCAGAGTTGGGACCGACGCCGCCGATGCCGGTCAGCGACGGACGGATGATCACTTCGCCTTGCGGTATCGTATCGCCGTTGTTGGGGACGAGTTCCATGGAAGAGAGGACGCCCCGCGCGAGAACCGCCTCGTCGCCCGTGAGATTATTGACAAAGGTCCTGCCTAGGATTTTCGCGGTGACGGCCTGGCCGGAGGTGGCACCGTTATCATCGGACTTCATGCGGGGACGGATACTGACCTTCACGTCCGATCCCTCAGGGATCACCAGCTGCCGGCTTTGCATGTTTGCGCAGAATGTCGGTTCGGCCATCACGTTGAACGATCCGCAACCGGCGGTGGTGGCGAAGGCAAAGGGATTCGCCGCGTCATCCGTGTAGAGTTCAAGACGATCCACGGAGCCGGGCTTGTCTACGATGATCCGGAGAGTCGTGACATCGACGGGTTCGCCCGTTGCGCGGAAGCTGAGGCGCAGGATGGGGTCCGTGAGGGTGCCGCCCAGGAGCTGACGGTTACGGAGCGGGGTAGTGTCTTGGGTGACATACAACGATCCTTGGGAGATAAGGGTGTACACCATAGGCGGGACTTTCGTGACCACGATCTCGCACGGAGAAACGTCGCAGACGCCATCGGTTCTGATGTTCTGTAGCGCCCTGCCGGTCCGTACGGATTCAGCTTCGATGTACGTCGTACCTGGTAGGAAATCTATGGCAAGAGTATTCGTTACGAGAGACGAGGCAATGTCCGCGCGGACCTGGAAAAGCGCGGACTTCCCTGCCGGGATGAAATAGCCGTCGCCGATCATCTGGCTGAAGGTGATCGTATTATTCTGCGCCGAAACGCCGGTCTGGATTTTGGTGTCGACGATCTGGTCGCCGTCGGTATCCACCCACAGCGTGTAATTCAGCGCGTTGTTCGCCGAAGCACCGGCGCGCGCGGTGAACTCGATTTTTTCCATGCGGATATCAGACGTTGTGCCCGCACGGGCCTCAAAACCGGCGAGGACGACATCCTTCTGATTTTTCACTGCCGTACCCGTGCTTCCTATGCTCTTCATGCTGACCGTCAGACCCTCGCGTTGCCCGCATTGTATCCTCGTGTTCAGGTACGCCGTGCGGTTATCCGCCGGATTGGAATCGTTGGTCGCAGCGAGCTGGGCGAGGCCGAGGGCAACAATATTGCAGGGAACATTGTCTGTGTTTGTCAGACGGAACTCGAAGAGCTTCGATTCACCGGCTGCAAGCGGGAAATTCTGGCAGATAATGGAACCCCTGCCGACGACCTGACAGGCTCCCGACGGATCCGTCACAATCACGGGCGTTACACCGAGAGTGGACTGGAACGAGTACGATATCGTCACGTACGGCATATCCACGGTGCTCGTGTTTTTTGCTGTCACGGAAGCGGTGAGATGTTCCCCCTGGACGATGCTTTCGGGGACGGAAAGGCTGACCGCTGCGTTGGCGGCATTCTGCGAGCAGGTTATTGTCGTATTCACCGGTCTCGTGATGTTATCCGCAGGATTACTGTCGCCCGCCGCGCTCACTTGGGCATTACCACTCACAATGCCGTTGCATTGCACGACGGCGGTGCCGCCGAGGAAGAACGGCACATCTATTGTCGCGCCTGCAGGAAGCGGGAAGTTTTGGCAGTTGATGATGCCCGGAGTGAGGACCTTGCAGTTCGCGGCGTTGGCCGCGATGGAAGGTTTGAGGATTGCCGGGTTGTACCTATAGATGGCGTTCGCGGCTGGAATAGTAACTGTACTGGTGTTTTTGATTGTCAACACCACGTCCACTTTTCCCGTGGCACGGTCGGCGCTGGCCGGCATCGTCACGGATACAGAGGCGTTCGGTCTGGCCTCCGTTTTGCAGAGGGAGGAGCAGCCGTCACCGTTCGTCGTATTCCGGTCATCGCAGGTTTCGCTCAGGGGCGCGAGTGACTGGATGATGCCGTCGCCGCACGTTTCCCTCCTGCAGAGATGGTTGCAGCCGTCGCTGGCTTGGAAGTTACCATCGTCGCAGATCTCTCCGCGTCTCGTTTGTATCACACGGTCGCCGCAGTATTCCGTGCGGCACTGGGCGGAACATCCGTCTTCGGAAATGGGGTTTCTGTCATCACATTGTTCACCCGTTTCCACCGATCCGTTGCCACAAATGGGAGGAGGCAGTACCTGTGCACTCAGGTTTCCCGCTCTGCTCATGACAATCACAATCGCAACCGCGACCGCGCCGAGAATGCTCAGTATGCCGAAAACTTTTGTCCCGGATGCGGACTTTTTCTTCTTCTGAAACCGAGCCATGGGGCAAGGGGGAATGGGTAGGGCGAACGCAACCCCTCCCGCACAGCGGGATGAGTTACACGCAAAGAGTGACGACTACAGGCGTTGCTTCCTATAGCCGTCAGTCAAAAACATGTCGGAAAGAATTATTTTGCGAGTTCCTCGTATCTCCTCTCCCGGATAACGTTGACCTTGATCACACCCGGGTACGTGAGTTCGGCTTCCACCTTCTTGGCGATGTCCTTGGCGAGCTTCTCCTGCGCCAGGTCATCGATCTTCTTGGTATCCACGAACACGCGCACCTCGCGGCCGGCCGAGATGGCAAACGCGCGGGAAACACCCTCAAACCCGCGAGCCACATCTTCCAGTGCCTTGAGTCGCTTGAAGTACTCCTCAATGGACTCGCGGCGTGCGCCGGGGCGGGCGCCGGAGATGGCATCGGCGGCAGCCACGATGAACGCCTCAGGGCTCTCCATCGGGATATCCTCGTGGTGCGCGGCCACGCAGTGAATGACTTCCGGGCGGATCTTGTAGCGCTTGCAGATCTCGACTCCGATCTCCACGTGCGTGCCGGAGACCTCGTGATCGAGTGCCTTGCCGATATCGTGGAGGAGACAGCCTTCCACGACCGTAGAGACGTTCGCGCCCATTTCCTCGGCGATCATGCGGCCGATCGCGGCCATTTCCACCGAGTGCTTCAGCACGTTCTGGCCGTAGCTGGTGCGGAACCTGAGGCGCCCGATGATCTTGAGCAGCTCCGGCGGATACCCGGCAATGCCCAGTTCCTCGCAGGCGCGCTTGCCGAATTCCATCATCATCTTGCCCACCTGGTCTTTCACTTTGCCCACGATCTCCTCGATGCGCGCCGGTTGGATGCGGCCGTCCTGCACGAGCTTTTCCATTGCGAGCTTTGCCACATAGCGGCGCACGAGATCGAAGCCGGAGATGATGATGGCACCCGGAGTGTCATCGATGATCACGTCGACCCCCGTGGCGTTTTCAAACGCCGTGATGTTGCGTCCTTCCTTGCCGATGATTTTGCCCTTCACGTCGTCGCTCGGGAGCTGCACCACGGTGGCCGTGGATTCGCTTGCCACTTCGGACGCGTAGCGCTGCATGGCCTGGGCGAGGAGCTCCTTGGCCTTCTCTTCCACTTCGCCTTCCATCTCCTGACGCTTGAGCTTGATCTGCTTGGCAAAGTGCGCGGAAAACTCCTCTTCCAGCTGCTTCTCGAGCTGCTTCTTGGCCTCCTCGGTGCTGAGTTTGGCCACCTTCTCCAGCGCCTCACGGTGACGGACCGCCGCTTCGGAGACTTCTTTCTTGTCGTTCTCCAGTTCCTCTTTCAGCTTGTCATTGATTCCGCGCTGGCGCTCCACCTCTTTCACTTTCTGATCAAGGCTGCGCTCTTTCTCCTCAATGCGCCCGAGGTCCTTCTCGACCTTCGATTCCAGTTCGGTCACGCGCAGCTTCGCTTCGGCCATGATCTCGCGTGCAGCGGCTTTGGCTTCGGCTTCGGCGGCCTTGATCTGTGCGCGGGTTTCGGCAAGTTTGGCCTCAAGTTTATCGAGAGCACGTTCCTGCTCGGAGATCTTCTGCTGAACGGCAGCGGAGATTTTCTTGCCCTGGGAGAACCAGAACCACCCGACGATGACGCCGAGCGCGGTACCGCCGAGCAGAGCGGCGAAGACGATGAAGAATTCCATGGGGGAGTGGGGACGGATGGGTGAGTCCCCCTCGTGCTCTCAGGGACGTTCCGCGGGGGAAACAGCCTGTATCAGCCGCTGCAAAACTGATGCGCGGACCAAAATGCGGTGTGGGAGGAAAAGCGAGAGCATGGGGGTTTCGAGAAAGAGTGTACACGCTGGTTTCTTAATGTCGAGCAGGGCGTTCTGCGGTACAGCAGAACGGATTTTGTGTCTTTCCGGAGAGGAAAAATCGGCACCCTGTGTTTTTCCTGCAGTCTCTCCCATCGCACTCGGTGTTGCGCGTCTTGCACACTGATCCGCTATGCGCATTCCCACCCCTGTCCTCTCCGCCGTGTGCGGACTCGGACTTCTCATTGTCTTCGGTCAGCACGCCAGTGCCGGCCTCGTCATCACCGAGGTCCTGTGGGCCGGTTCCGATCTCTCCACCGCCGATGAATGGGTGGAGATCGCGTGTACCGGTTCTGGCTCTACGCCCTCCTGCACCCTGGACGGTTGGACGCTTACAGGCGTCAATTCTTCAGGCATCGAAGTGGTTCTCTACCGCTTTGGCACCGGCAGCACGCTCGGTTCCGGTTCCGCTGCGGTCGTTGCCCAGTACCTTGCCGATCAGTCACGCTTGATGATGGATCCTGCGTACCACGCACCGGATCTCAGTCTCCCCAATACCAAGCTCTTGCTGCGTCTGCGGGATGCACAAGGAGTCATCCAAGACACCGTTGATGACGGCATCGGCGATCCGTTTGCAGGCAGCAATGCCAAGGCACCCGAGAGCAAAGCCAGCATGGTGAGGATTACTCTCGCAGGGTCAGGTTCGGTCAAAACGAATTGGAAAACAGCGGATTTGTCTTCCGGTTTCGATGAAGGATCACTGATGCTCGGAACACCGGGCTCACTCGAAACAGCGCAGTCAGCCTCATCGCAAAGTTCGTCCGCGGAATCCTCGTCCTCTTCCGCACAAAGTTCATCGTCAGTGTCATCCGTTTCTTCGTCGTTGTCCTCATTATCGAATCAATCCAGTGATCAATTTTCTTCTCTTTCATCAGGGCTATATTCAATTATTATTGAGGAAATCTATACACAGAATTCCCCTTGGGTAGAGCTCAGGTTTTCCGGCTCAGGCTCTCTTGATCTTTCCGGGTGGACGCTTGTGGATCAGGCGAGCAATGCGTCGGTCAGTGTCATCCAAAATACCGGCATGGTCTTGTCAGACGATGCGCCTTTGGGACTCGCAACGGGCACGGGTCTCAGTCTGGTGATGAAAAAGAGCGGTGGAACCCTTCAGCTGAGGGATGCGCAGGGCACGATTGTTGATGTGCTGACGTACCCTGCACTGCCTACCGGAATCTCGTACGGGCGCATTGAAGGAGCGGGCACACAGGCGCTGTGTGTTCCGAGCCCAAGTACGCCAAACCAGATTCTTCCAACTCCTCATACACTGGTGATCCAGACTGGCCAGATCTCTGCGATCGCACCCCATTCTGTGAACTTCCAAGTCACGTCAGTCACCGATATCGGGCGCTCCCGGTGCTCGGTCGACTTTGGGGATGCAACCACGTCCGAGAGCTGCAACCCGCCCTCGCATCGCTTTGGGACTGCAGGCAGCTTTTTGGTGACGGCAACAGTGATTGATTACTGTGGTACCACGGTAAAACTTCAGCAGAGGGTAGAGGCAATCGCTGTATCGAGTTCATCGTCTTCCGTACGAGTTGACTCCTCTGATTTTGAGGAAGAAATCATTCAAACATCTGGTCCGATCGGTGACCCAACGGCCGACTTTGTCCTCATCCGCGCACTCCCGAATCCGGATGGGAAGGACTCAGGAGCAAGTGAATGGATGGAGATCCGCAACCAAGGATCGAAGTCTGCATCACTGGAAGGATGGAAGCTTGCTGCAGGCAAAGAAACAGACGACCTCCCGGCAGTCAGCATCGACGCAGGCAAGGACAGGCGTCTTACGGGAACTGAAGCCGGTGTCTCGCTCCGGAATGAATCCGGCTCACTTGTGCTCCTCGATCCTCTCGGTCAGGAGCGCTCACGTATCGAGTGGTCGCAGGCACTCTCCGGGGTGCCGGTACTCCCGATGCCAAAGCTGCCTGAGCGTTTCACTGTTACCGTCGTCTCAGTCATCGATGGTGATACGTTCGATGTACTGACGGAAGACCGCAAAGAGTACCGAGTGCGCCTCCGCGGTGTGGATGCGCCGGAGCTGGAGGACAAGCACCCCGTTGTGCGATCGATGGCTTCGGAATCCAAAAAATATCTTTCAGCCCTGATTGAAAACAAAAATATAGAATTATTTTTTGATACAAAAGAACGTCTTGATCCGTACGGCAGGCTGCTTGTGGTCGGCATTCTTTCGGATAGAACTTCGATACAGGCTGATCTCTTACGCAGAGGTTTTGTTTGGGTGCCGGAGCGGTATCGCAAGACAGTGACTCAAGAGGAGACACTCGCGGAGCAGGAAGCACAACAGGCGCACCGCGGAATCTGGATACATGAAGTGTTCACAAAAACTATACAAGAACAAAAAAATGATACAGATATTGTCTCTGCATCTGGGGCTCAATTGATTTCATATACCATTCCAGAAATATCCGGAATTCTCATCAGCGAAGTCTACGGTCACCCTCGTTCAGGCGAAGAGGAGTGGATCGAAATTGTGAATACTGGCACCGGTGCCATCGATCTCACCGGCTGGTCACTCGATGACGAAGAGGGCAAAGGTAGTAAGCCCTGGCGGATCGAGAGACGCATGGCGATCGGGGCTGGAGAGATGCTCGTTTTTCCCAAATCCGTCACTAAGCTTTCCATCAATGATGACGGTGACTTCGTGCGTGTGCTCGGTCCCGACGGATCCGAGGTCACGCGCATCGTTGTGCCGGCGCTCAAGACCGGACAGGCATTTGCCTGGACAGGGGAGCGCAGCGTCCACGATCCCGATGAGGCGTACTGCGTTACGCTGACTCCGACGCAAAACCAGGCGAACATCTGCAGGGTTCCCGTGGCTGCCGCGAAGGCAAAGAAGACAACTGCCACAAAAAAGTCGGCGGCATCCAGGTCGTCCGCTGCCGCAAAAAATTCCTACACGACCCAGGCGGTGAATACCTTCCTCGCGCGGTTACCCCTCCCCGAGAGCACCGTGCAGATGGAATCCATTCTTCAAGAGCGCTCCTCTGGATCGCTTTCGCTGCCTCAAATTTTCCTTGTCATCCTGGCATCCATGCTTGCGGGAGCGGTGACCGGAGGAGGGGTGGCCGTTGGAATAGCGAAGAAGAGGTTATTTTTGGCTTAAAGAAGCTCTCTTCACCTAATCGTAAGGAGGGGAGAAGGCTTCCTTTCAAAAACCCTCAATTTCTGCTATAATGAGCGGAAATACCCACATGCTCTTCCGTCTCCCCAGTCACCGGGGTTTCCGTGTCTCTTCAAGGGAGAGACGGTTAATCCATCTGAATACTAGAGAGGCGGAAGATGCCCTTGATGAGGCTGCCGGCGGCCAATCGGCTGCTTCGGGATTCGATCGCGTCGAGAATCGCGTGAAAGATATTCACCGCGATCTCATGAAGCAGATGAAGAACGTCGGTTTCTTTGAGCGGATGTTCAAAGGTGAAAAGAAGACGATCGATAACCGTGTTGATGCTGCGCTGGATCGTGAGGCAGAAGCCGAGATCAAAAGAAACAGTGATGCGTACGTGAGTTGGCTCGGAGGCTTTGTAAAATGGAAGAAGTATGAACGTTTTGTCGCTCTCAAGAAGGAACTCCGCGAGCAGCGCCGCCGCGATCTTCAGCAGTACATGGATTCGCGTGAGCAGCAGATCGGCAAGTTGCGCGCCGCCGCATCCATCGCTTCAAGGCTCGAAAACAACAAAGGATTTATTGCCATCAGTAAATCGGATACAGCCGTTTTGCGTGGTGCACTTCAGCGAAAAGCTGCTCGTGAGGCGGCAGCCCCGGTCAAACGCGAGACGCTGCAGTCATGGCGTGAAGCCATATCGATCGAGGATCAGCTCTACGCGCAGCTTTTGCAATACGGTGTTGTGGATTCTTCGCAGATTGATCTGTTGCTCGATGACAATGCAAAAGGCGGAAGTAGTCTCCTGAGGGCACTCCAGAGGACTTCTTTTCTTGATGATCCCGACGATCAGGGTTCACTGGAAAGACCCGAAATCAAAAACCTTTGTCTCGTGATGGCCAAACGCCTGTCCAGTGAGCAGTTCAGGGGCTACCGCGCCTATAGACTCACTCAACCCGATCTGAACGCGCTTCCACTCAAGCAGCGGATCAAGCAGTTTGCAGAGAGCGAACGCCTCGCGGGTCGCTTGGTTCAGGTGCAAATTCCCGGCCTCGGACCCGTCAAAATGCAGGCAGAACGTCGCTCATCCACCTATCCCGATGCGCTTATCCTCAAGGGGCTGGGTGGAAATTTTTATGTTCTCGATAGCGTTGCTGGCCGATTGACCTGGAAAGATGGCACAAGCGGAAAGGTCAAACATTTTGCGCTCGATGAACGCAGTTTCTCCGTTCTCCGCTCCTGATTATGGTTCCAAACAATTCTTTACAGGCAGATCCTACGAAGGATGAAGTCCTCTCGGCGCTCACTGTGCTCGATGACAAAACGCAGCTAGGTTTCCTCGATAAGATTGATGCCCATGGTGGTGTCACTGACGAGTTGCGTCTGGAGATTGCCAGAGCCATCAGGACGCGTGTAGGTGCGTTGGATGCATACGATGAAGAGGAGGCTGCGATCCGGGGTGCCCGCGAGAGCATGACTCGCGTTATGCCTGTTAGCGCAGAGGATGCAGCTATTTCTGAGCAGATGGATCAGAATGATCTTGCTGAGCTTGATCAAAGTTACACCCAATTTACAGCACACAGAGAAGGTATCCTCCGTTCGACGATCGCTGCGCAGGCTGATAGTGCTCAGGCCGAGGCAGATGCCAAATACAAGCAAATTCTCGAGGAAGTGAAGCGCGACAATAAGAACATCCGTAATGGTGGGGATCCGCTGAATAACTGATCACAAAAAGTGTTCGTCAGGATGACTTTTGCTCTTCTATAAGGGCTATTTGATAATTCCCGACTTTCTGAAGGGTACAGCATGGACAAATCTGAGGAGAATCGTAGAATAGCTCCCTTTTTTCTCCTCCCATTCCTCATGGAAAAGAAGAACGAACTTGTCAGTATTCAGCCGACGTCGATCGTTGAAGTGACAAGTAAGCCGCGATTTTTGGTTCCGGCAGAGGTTGCGCAGCGAATTCCGAAGAATACGGATCGCATCAACGCCTTGTTAAAAAAAGGAGAAGAAGTCATAGCTGATGATACTGAGATACTCAGGCTTATTGGTGAGACCCATGCTGATGTGATGGATTTGATTGTCACGCAGTCGGGAAGAATCGTGAAGGGTCTCGAAAATACTTCTGGACCCATGAGATCCGTGAAAGAGGAGGGGGCGATATTCTTCCAGCAAGGCCGCAACAATGAGGCAATGACGTATCTGGATCATGCGGGGGAACTTGCCAAACATGCTCCTTCGCCGTTGGTCCGTGCTGGCGCATTTCAGCAGTTGCTCATCGACAGTATTCCGAATATTGAGAAGCTTACGGAAGTGAAAATAAAGCGGGTATCGACCCAGAGTGAAATGCAAGATGGTTTCGACGAATTCGGTGTAGTGACCGCGGAGGTTACCGAGACCCACGATGAGCTGGAGGAGACGCCACGCAATCTTTCTGATGAGGAGAAAAAGGCACTCGCGATGCGCAACATGTTCGGTAAATTGAGTGACCGCGATTTGAATACTCTGCTCATCCACATTTATGGATTTGATCATTCAAAGCATCGCAGGCAGGGCGTGGAGGAACTGTTCAAAAAGAAGGCGTCCAAATTTTCTCAGACAGATGCGAAATTCCTTAAGGAAGCAGTTGACCATGTTTCCGGTTTCCTGGACAAACTCGCCAACCGCGAGATCCCGGACCCTTACCGCGTGAGCGGCGGGGCATACCTCAGTACGGCTGAGCTGCCCGAGCCAGTCCGGCTTGATTCCTCCAAAGATCTGCGTACTCAAATTGTTGCGTGGCTCAACACCCGTCCGGAATCCAAGAAGACCGTTGAACTCGATGACAGGGAACTCATGCTTCTTCCACAGGGCCCGCAGCGCTGCGATTGTTTTGATGGAACGATCGTCGTTGTGCTCAACAACGGTCAAATGCTTGAGTTGAAAGGTTCATTGGTAAAGGAAGGGGAGGCGACAACACTCGAAAAGCGTCTTGCAGATCTGGTCCATGCCGAAAACCCGCTCGATCGTCCAGCCGGTATGTATGCGTATGATGCCGCCGAAGTCGCCCGCGCCATCCGGTACCTGGGTGTTGGCGAGGAGGCATACTTCAAAGTTGGAGGACTTGATGTCTGTGTCTTTCGTGATGAAAATGGCGTCTTGGACGTGAAAGGTGTTGACGGGCTGCCGTTACCTCCGACGATTATTCATATTCCAACTGACACCTTTAAGAAACAGTTCCTTGATAACCCTCTTTCCCACGCCAGTGCCCTTCAGATGGAATTTGTGGGCCATACAAGGCCCTAAAAAAGCCGGGAAAACTGGTTTACAGTGCGAAAATCTGTTATACTGGAGCGAATGAGGAACTTGGATGACGAATCCTTGGCAGGTGATGCAGCCGGCCCTGGCGGCCGCAGGCATCGTCCGGATCCGGACATCCAGAAGGGTGTGGATGCGCAAGATGAGCTCCTGAGCCTCCAGGCTGCCTACTTTGAACTCAAAGCAGCGGTGGATGATTTCCGTCCACGGGAAGGCGCATTGGCGGACGTGGAACAACGCTGGAACCGCATAGCGAATCAGGTGATTCTCATTGAAGAGAAGCTGCTGCCTGCGTTGGTTGAGAAAAATATCATTGTTCCCACAGATCTCTTCACAGATGTGACACAGCTTTGCGAACACGCGGGACATCTGCAGGAACTGTTTGAAATGAAGACGGACATCGACCGACAGGCATCGCAACTGCAAAAGATGATCCGTCGCATTTTCCGGAGAAAAAAGCCAATTACTCCTTCTACCAAATACCAAAAAACACCCATGCCCGCAGAGACACCGCGCGAAGAAGATGAAGCTCCCAAGCCGCCTCTGAACGGATCGAGGAACAGGAACGGTCATGCCAACGGTCATATTCGCCCTGCAGCAAAGCCAGAGGTCAAAACAGGAAAGAAGCGTGAAATTCTTCCTCTTACGCTCGACGACGCAGTATTTGAGCTTACGGCAATTGCTCAGCCAGATTCCCGCTTTCAGAAGCGTGAAGGAACTCCCAAGGAAATCAGGGAGAGCAGGAGTGCAGAGAAGCAGATTCTCCGCAGTATCATCATGAAGTTCGTTCCCAATGGTGAGCGCAACCAGTTCAAAGAACTCCTCACAAAAATCGATTCGTGGAAGGTGAAGGAAGCGGACAAGCTCGATGCGCTCTACAAGAAACTCTTTGCGTATCTGGGTGTGAGTGACCCGTACTCGAATAGCGCACAGAAGGCATCTGTCAGCGAAAATAACGATATTGCAACTCCAGACACTATCATTCCTGGAGCCAGGCAGGGAGTGGATACGATTCTCCATACGCCTGCCCCAACTGACGACAACAGCACAGCACTGCATGTGGAAACACCTCGGACACCCGTTCAGCCTGTGACCGTTCCCCATGCTCCCCGTAACGACGGCGCTGAAACAGCGCTGCATGTGGAAGCGGCTCCTTCCGCAGAGCAGTCGCGTCCTCTTTCGGAGCTCCACCTCGATCCTGAACTGAATCCTCCCGATGTTGCAGCCGGTACCGACAACAATTCCGCTCTGAACCTGCTGGACATAGGTCTCGATGCCGACGATCCTCATCCGGCACCAAAGGCTCCGAGCGAGAAGAGGAAGACTATTGCAACACTTGATGAAATAAGTGAATCAGTCGGTGGTGAAGAGATTGAGAGAACTCAGGCAGATATATATGTTGTGCTTCTGAGAGACATTATTGATAAACATATTCCTGATGAAGCAGCCCGTGTTCCATATGCTCGTCTGACAGATGACAATGCTGCGGATTTTTTGATGCAAAACGCGTTCGAAGCAAGCATTCTTATTGATAAGCTTAAAAACATTATTGAGAGAACAGCTGATGATGAGGCAACGGGTGATGATGCTGATGCAGAATTTGATTTAACTTTTGGCACGCCGCTTGAGGAAGCAGAGGAATACAGAGATGTCGATCTCCAAGAGCTTAATCGTATTTTAGAAGACGGTGCTATTGACTTGAGTGATCCAGAAAACGGCAATCGGAAGATCCTTGAGAGGATTGTTCGAACGTACGTTCCCGCCCGAGATCAGGCTCTGTATCTTCCTCTGATCAATGGCAGCGTGCACTGCATGTCACCCGATATTGAACTGGCAACTGCTGCCAGGGGCCTCAAAACTGATTTGGAAAACACGATTGACAGGCGTTGGCATCTGAACGCGATTACTGAGAAATATCAGGCAATCAAGGAAATCCGCGACATCCTCGTGACTTCAGATCTGACTTCTCTTCGCTTTAACGGGAGAAAGCCGACAATAACTGCTCGACACATCATCGATACCTACGTACCCCAGGCTCAGCGTGCTGGACTGCATGCAAAACTGAGTAGCGTGGACACCGATGGCTCTGCTGCTGAATTTTGCGAAGAGTTGATCAGTGTTCTAGAGAGCAGCGCAACGGATGACGAGATCAATGACATTGATAACCCCGAGCTTGTTGTGGATGAGAATGAGGTACCCATGCCGGCTCAGGAGGAGCTCGACAGACAAAGAGATATCGAAAAAGTGAGGAACACTTTCTTCGATGACGACAATGCCTTTAACGAGGCCCGCTACCGAGGCTTGCGCCGTCGCGGTAGTCTGGACCGCTTGATTCTTACGCGCATTCTTGAGCGGTACGTCGCTCTTGATCGTCAGCACATCTATTTGCCACTCATTCATGGTGAGATCGATGAAAATTCAATTGGTGGACTCCAAGAGGTACGGCATCTGGTGCATGAATTGGAAGATGAAATCCGCATGGAGGATTTGGCTACAGAAGCTGATATCATCACGGAGGAGCAGGAAGCAGCTCATCAGGATGCGGATCATGAGAATGAACACCACGATGCCCATGGAAATGCTCATGCGCAGCCTCAGGAGAATTTGAAAGGTTGGGCGAGGTTTGCTCAACTTTTCCGCTCAAAGCGCACTCGCCGTGGTCAGGCTGCGGGACATCAGAATCATGGTCATGATCACGATGATGGACATGGTCATGAACCGCCGACGATCTTCCCTGGCAACAAGGGTTTGGATGTGAACAAGACGTATACCACTCCGGCAAAGCCGATGGGTATCAAAGCCGAAAAAATGTTTGCCCAGATCAACAAGCAAACAGCCAATACTCTTAGAGATCTGTTGGGTGTCGAGGAAGAGGCAAAACCTGAGCAAAGGGGCCCTTCCGTTGAAGATATGGTCAAAGACCAGGCGAAAACAATTGCAGAGCTCCAAAAGCAGCTCGGTGACATGGCAAAAGCCTCAAAACCGCCTTCCGGGGACGCTCCGAAAGCCAAATAAGCCCACAGTTTGCCTATAGGTAAAGAATTGGAAAAATGAGCTCTTTTGTGCTATAATAGAGAGATTTATGTCTTCGACTCCGGGGAAACCCGCACTACCAAAGGCCACCGGACCCGATAAGTTTTTCCATCCGGAAGATCCGGCACTGCGCGGTGCCGTTGAACGTATGCGCCTCCAGACGATTGAAAATATTGAGCGCGAAACGCGTAAAGACTTTATCAATCTTCTTGGATCGCACCGCAATCATTATACAAAAATAGCTTCGCGCGTTGAGAGCACGGGTCGGCAGGCAGGTTGGGACTCCACGATGATTGCCAACAAGGCAAAAGCCGATGCGGTGACGGGTGCCAGTGACGATGTGATTGAGGCCCAGCTCAATGCCGTTCTTTCTAATGCCGGTGAAGTGGAAATTACGGGTGGTGTTCCTCCGGTGACACAGAATGTTCGCGTCAATATCAACTACCCAGCGCGGAAAAATGTTTGGTCTGGCATGAAAACAGTTGAGCAGATTTTCAATGCAATCCGCACAAAAAACACTGCAGAGCTGATTAACGAGTATGGCATAGAAATGGACGATGGCAGCGGTGCAGCGTTGATGGATGATCAATTGCATTTTGCTCATGACGATCAGGCAAGAGCACTGGCCCAAAGAATCTATATAGTGACGCTGTCGGATACGCTCAGAGCTGGGGGTGTCTCGGCGATGAACGTGGCGATGGCGATGAAATACCTGAAGGAAGATCCTTCCATTGCCGATGTACTGACCGTAAAGGAAAGCAAAGATGCTGAGAAAAGTGCAAAAGATAAACTGCGAAAGGAGGTACAGAAACTGGAGGCAATGACGATTCCTGGTACTGATTATGATGTGCTTGAGGACAACTTTAATACCGAAATGGGTGAGGCACGCACAGGCCCAGATAGAGAATCTCGCATTGATGCTCAGCGCAGAGCAAACTCCCTTAAGGCTGAAATGGACAAGTATCTGATTTTCAGCAGACAGCTAATAAACATCCATCGCCAGTTTGGCAAGGTTGCCAGTATCGGCAGACCTACCAGTGGAGATTTCTTTGATATGGCTGATACAGGCACTGTTGTGCTGAGAGACATGAAATCGGCAAATACACCAAAGAAACTCTTCGATGAACTTGATGACTATCTCGAGGAAAAAATGCCCGTGGACAAGACACCCGCCCCTGCCGCAGGTGCCGAAAAAGCGGAGGCACCGGTAGGGCCTGTTGCGGTGATGAGGATTTTTGAGGCGCACATTAACCGCCGTACCACGCTTGCTGCCAAGTCCCGCGAGGCGGCAGTGCTCATGTTCGAGGAGAACCAGAAGAGCCACGACTATGTGCACAAGATGCAGCACGATGTGGAGCACCTATTCCAGCATGCAAACGGCGGAAAACGCTCTTCTCCCGGTGAGCGCGTCTTGAATGAAGTGAAGTCGTACGCCCGTGGCTTCTTGAAGCCTTCAGCTGAGGCAATCATCTGCAAAATCGCCGAAGAGGTTGGTGTACTCAAAGGTTCCGGCACTTCCGGTCTTTCGGCTCCGAAGCAGGCATTGAAGTGGGTTGGTATTCCTCTGGCAGCTGCTTCCATGGTGGGTCTCGGACCCTTAGCGCTGGGTGCAACGGCGGCAGCGGGAACAAGCTATATCGGTTGGCAGTTTTACCAGAGATTATGGCGGGGAAAGCCTCCGTCAAAGGGGACAAAACTGCTCAAGTTCTTACAGGTGCCTGCGTACCATGCAAGACCTGAATGGGGGCAGATTGCCGGCAATCTTCCTGCATTACGCATTGCCTGGGACCGCTTGCAGGCAAAAGTGAAATCAAAAGAACTGCCTGATACCGAATACGTACGTGGCGAGCTGAATACCGTCAGGACTCTCGTTCAGGAGGCTGAAAACTACGAGACTGCCATGGCTTTGGCCGGTACGACCCTCACTCCGGCTCAAGAAAAGGCTCTTGGCAACCAGAACTACCAGCTTAAGAAGTTTAAATCGATGGGTAAAATCTCGAATCTTGGATATTCAGAAGGTGAACAGGCGGATGACATTGCGCCGCAGGTTGCCCATGGTATTGAACACGTGGACCATTCTGTTGCTGAGCTCGGCTGGAAGCGCCGTGCAATGAAAAACGTGGCAGCTAAGGCTCCGGGCACGCTCTGGAATGCGTCTGCCAAAGGCCCGCGTAAATTCTGGAAGTGGCTGACGGAGGCGAGCTGATCTGATCACTTTCCCACGCGTTCCACCCAGAAGCGGACGTTTTCATTCATATTCACGGCGGTGATCCTGATGCGCGGGTGCTTACTCCTGAATACCCTGAAGATCTCATCCGCGAACGCCTGACCGATGCTCGGGACATTTTTGAAGTCCAGGATGACGGACTGGAACTTCTCGAGGCCGCTGAGAATCCTGCGCGCCTGCGACCGGGACACATGCACGGTGCCCAACGTGAAGAGCCTCACATGGATTTCCGTCTTATCAAAGCCGTATTCGTCCGGTTCTGTCTGATAGGCGCTGAATACCTCATTCAGATGCTTTTCCGAATCCATGCTCACCTGAAAGGATACTGAGGTCCCTTTCTTGGCCGGTGCAACGTCTTCGATAAAGATGTCTTCGATACGGTTATCAATCGTCAATCTCTTGCCGAAGCTTTCCAGAATGAAGATATCCGCAGCTTTTGATGTGAAAAAGATGCCTTCGCCTGAATGTGCTTTTGGCTGTGTGGTCGTCTTACCCTTGAGCAGATCCTGGATCGCCTCCAGCTCGGAGCGCAGCTTCCGTTTGCGCATGATATTGCGGAACACCCCGACACCCGCATCGTTTACCGAAAAGTGGAGAGTTTTTCCGCGCTTTTCAACATTCACGCGAATGTTTTTCGATCCGGAGTGTTCGATGGCGTTGTTCAGCATTTCGGAAAATGCATAGTCAAAAATACTCTTCACATTGTCGGACAGCGACTCACGAAACTGTGGTCTGCGTTCCACATCCTCAAGTACAGAGTGCTCGGCCAGTTTCACATTACGGAACCGCTTGTCGTACCTCCAGGCCACAGTGCCGGGGAGTGCATATGATGCATTGCGGGTCGATCCGCTCTTGAGGAGCAGGCCCTCTTCTACAAGCATCTTCAGCATGCGTTGTGCATATTGTCTGCTGACCTTCAGCGCCTTGGCGACTTCTCCTGTCTGCAGGCTGCCGCCCTTCTTAGTCATCGCGAGTATTTTCTCTCGTGCATCCATGACTGCATTATACTCGTTACATTTATAATTGTAAACTTTATTGTAAACAAAAATTATTTAATTGTAAACTTCATTGTAAACAATCAATATAGCCGAACAAAATAGCTACGAGAGATGGGTACATGCACACCAAATCATGGTCGCTGCAAAGACGTGGAAGAAACCAGACGGACTGGCGTCAGAAGATCTGGTAACGACGTACAGAGGTTTGCTGCACCCTTCGTTCACCCTCAGAGACCGATTGCCGTACGGTGGTTCGCCACGAGCGTGGTGTGATCCTTGGTGAACGTGTCCCAGTGTGTGGCGATATCATTGGTGATGCGCTTGCGCAGGTCAGCACGTTCGTTGCTGAGTGCCGTCGCAAGTTTATTGCGTGCGTCGGTAAACTCTTTTGCCTTTTCCTCCGCGCGCTTGCGGAAGTTCTGGACGGCCGTGACACGATCCACGCCCGCGGCAATGGCTTTGCGGAACTCCTCTGAGAGCTGCCCAATCTCCTTGCGCTGCGTGTCACGCAGGGCCGTCAGACGTGTCAGGTGGTTTGCCTGCATATCCGTAATATCCGTACGCAAGCCCTTGATGATCGGTTCCACGTCGGTGCGTGCGGTATCGAGCCTGGCGTTCTGATCGATGATGTGCTGCGCGCGCATCTTGGTCATCGCGGGCCTGTTGGCCACCGGTGCGGCGTTGATATGCGCAGTGGAATCTTTGCTGTAGGTCTGGGTGCGGACGTTTGCAGTGGCTTCTGCCGCTGCACGCAGGGCTTTGGCCTGTGCTTCCAGATGACCTGTGGAGTTCTTTGTCTCCTTCTCATTGAGCTCAAAGGCATTCTTGCTGAATGCCTCGAATTCCGTCTGGATCGGTGCGGCGACGCTGGCTGTATCTGCCACTTGCACAAGGCGGATGTAGGAGGGCTCGGCAACCATATTGAAGAGCTCCATGATGCCCGCGATATCGCGACACTGGTTTAAGAACTCCGCGCCGGAATCGATCGGTGCACCCACAGCGGGGACAAAGTGGTCCGCGACCAGGCGCACGCGGTCACGCAGGATATCGATGTCCGGCATCGGCTGCATGGTGAGATACAGCGCACCGAGGAAACGCAGGTGATTCACCGCCTTCGTGCGCTCCGCAATGCCGCTGGCTGCCGGAAGATTGACGGCAGGATCGTACGAGGAGAGCTCCTGGCGCATCGCGATACTCGCCATCATGCCGCCCATGCGGCCACCAACACCGAGCATTCTGTCGCCGCGCTCCCGGGCGAGCATGACAATGTTGTTCATCTCCACCAGCGTCACGCCGCGGAGCGTGGGGTTGCTGTCAGTGAGGTACGGCGGCCCTGAACGACGGTGCGTCGTCACCATCGCTTCCGCGATGTCGGTGGCAATACTCTGGGCATAGGCCTGCTCCAGATGATTGAAGAGATTATTGCGGTATTCGTCGGTATTAAGGATCCTGGCTACAAACTCACCTGCTGCGGCCGTGCCACCGAGGCGTGCGATCGCCCCGGCATCCTCGGATTGTAACGCGGAAACAAGGAGCTTTTGAGCCGTTTCCGGAGTGCGCATCTCTGTGAGCTGTTTTTGCCGCTGCTCAAGATCTTTGCGCAGTGTCTCAAAACCCGTACCGGGTCCCGTGATTTCGGAGCCCAGACGGTTGCTGATGATGGTGAGAACATCACCGATGCCGTTGACGCGGCGGAAACTGCTGGTGATCCCCACCACGTTGCGCTCGGTCCACGTGCGCAGGTGATCGGCCAGGTTGAAGAGCCATGTGGGGCTGTTGGTTCCGATCACTTCATTGACATTTGCGGCGGTCAATTGTGCTTCGCCGTTGCGCATGGCGGCCAAGAACAGTGTGTACTCCAACTGCTGGAGCAGCATGCGCGTCTCCTGCAGCGGCTTGTTGCCGGCGAGAATCCGATCTCTGGCCTCGTTGACACGGTCGACTCCACCTGGTGCCTCCAGGAATGGTGCGAGTCTCAGCAGGACCGACTGGTCAAATTCCGCTTTGAGCATGTTGAGGCTCGCAGCGCGGTTCGCCTCCACAGCCTCAGCGGGTCCAAGATTCATGAGTGCACGCTCAGCCGTGAGGCGATCCTCGCGGTCTCTATAGGTAATGTGCTCCGCCAGATCCGGCTGCACCTCCGGGGTCACCTGTCCGAGCTCGGCAATGACCTCGTGGAAGGGGCGGTTGGCGTACTGCGCGGACTGCGCGAGCGCCATGCCGCGGCGCACCAGGTCCACGTAGGCACGGCGTGCGGCGGGGTCGCGCATCATCTCGTACGAGTTCTGCATCCGGCCGTTCGGGCCCAAGGTGGGCGCCCCGGAATTGACGCGGGACCTTTCCACCAGTTCGGCCTGCACGCGGTTCTCCGGACGGCTGGCTGCAAGGTTATAGAACACGGTGCCGAGAGCGCCGCTGATCATCGGGTTGTTCTGATGGAACATGCCGAAGACCATATTGCGGTCGTAGCGGCGCGTGCGGATGATGCCTTCCATGCGGGCATACAGAGGCTGGCCCGGTTCGGAGTACATCGACATCGACGGCTGGTCCTCCCCGTTCATCGTCACACGGAACGCGCCGCCCAGCTCGCGCATCGGCACTTCGCTCAGCGTCATGAACGCGAGCGAGTGGGGGTACATGTCGAGGAAGCCTTTCTGGTCGAAGTAGCGGCCCATGATCGCCAGGCGGTCGCGGTCCACGCTCTCCTGGCTCTGGAAGAGTCCCAGGCGGTTGAAGCCTCTGCCGATGAGATTGGTTGCCGGAGCAAGAGCGCCCTGTACAGCGGTGACCATCGTGTTGAGAGCGTTCGGATCACCGTTGACGAGGCGCAGGTAGCCGTACGTGCCAAGGAGTGCGAGCGGGATTTTGTTGATGACACGGTTCTGCGAATTCCACATTTTGTACAACGCGTAGGCTCCGATACCCATTGCCGCAAACTGCTGCCACGGCTCCAGCGTGCGGAAGTTGTCCATGAACGTGTTGTTCTGGCGGTTGATGTTCTCGGTGACGTCGGTACGGATCTTGGAGAGCTGCTCGTTGGTGGTCTGGATATCCACGATGCGCTTTTTGTCACGTTCCTCTACAAGACTTGCGACCCGGTCGATGTGCCCCTGCAGCGTTTTGCGGCGGGCTTCCAGATCGGGCCCCGGGATCATGTTCACACGCACGAAGTTGCGGAACCGCGCATCCGGGAGGTTGCGCATCAGGTATTCGGGGTTGCGGATATCGGCGATCGTCGGCGCGCCCGGAGAGCCGTCCGGGAAGCGGTTACGGATGCTGCGGATACCCGAAAGGTAGTCTTCGAACATCACATCCGGCGTACCCGGCGCGTAGATGTCGTTGAATGCGAGACGTGCGATTCGCAGTGCCTCCGGATTCAGGGCGATACCCGGTTCCGTCGGGTTCACCTGTCCGGTGACGATGCCCGCGGTCTGGAGCATGAATGCCAGGTTGGCAGGGTTTGGTACATCACCCGGGACAGTAAAGGAGGCGGGGAGTGTACTGTTCTGGAGCGCCGGTACGTTCAGTGCTGCGGGAATCGGTGCGGTGGTGATGGTGCTGCGCGGAAGCACGGCACGCATGAACTGGTAGAACGCGCGGACGCGGTCCTCAGGAGTCATGCGCAGAACGACGTCCAGCGGTGTGATGGAAGCGGGGATCGTCGTACTCGGAAGTCTGGGTGCGGCGAAGACGTTCGGGCTCTGGAACGCGTTGACCCACGCCGCCTGGCTCTGCAGGTTGGCGTTGTTCTGTTTGGCGAGGAGTTCGCGGTTATCGATGCCCGTAAAGGTACGGGAGAGGAAGTTGGGGACGGTGGTCGTGAAGAACTCCTGTACGTTCGTGACATACCGGTGCGGACCTTCCACGCCCATTTCGGGTCCTGTGGGGCTCATATGGCAGAGCCTCTTCTCCTTAAGAGGAGAGAAGGACGAGCCGGTGAAGCGTGAAGTGAACATCATACGCAGAGATCAATTGTGTGCGGGAGGGTGCGCGTCGCCTCCTCCGGAGGAGCCGGCACTGTTTCTGTGAATTTCCTGAATAGTTCCCCCTGCAGCCCCACCGGCGATTGCACCAGCAGCAGGGACCGCAGCGGCAGCGCCACCAAGGAGTCCACCGGCGAGAATGCCCCACTTGTTCCTCCAGGCTGCGGGCACCACTTTGCCAAGCACTGCGCCCGTAGCCCGCAACGGGGCCAACATCAGACGGAGAACTGTGCGGTTCCCTTCAAAGAAGTTGCCTTTGATCCCTTTGGTGGGCAGCGGCATTTCTTTGATACCGAGAATTTTGCGTGTCCACTCACCCACTTTGCCTTCTCTGCGAGCAAGCCAGTTTGCGGTTTTGCCCAAAGCGGTCAGACCAACGGCACCCACTCCGATAGAGAATGCCGTGGATGCGACCGCTGCGTAGGGAACAGAGGTCGTTAGAAACGGAATCGATGCATTCGGAGCCCATGATGTCCATGAAGTCAGAGTCGGTCCGATGTACTGAGGTATGATGTAGCTGAGTGGGGTAGTCGAGCCCGAGATGCCATACCAGTTTGCTGCCGCTTTCATATAAGCCCACGTTGCTGGGAATGCCGTCGAGGCTACAAAAGGTATGCCGGCCCCGGTTGCCGCAGTCATCAAAATTTTTGTCAGACCGGTAGCTTTGTTCGGATCGCGAGGATCAACGCTTGCTCTCGGTGCAGACGACGGAGCGGCTGCCCCAGGCGGATGTGCTTCGGGATGAGCAGGATCCGGGCCGGACGAGTAGCGAACGCCAGGTTTTTCTTTGTCAATTCTGTTTTCAATACTTGTTTCCGGTGTGCGTTGCACTTCCTTCGTATCTACTCCGGCAGAGAGCATCAGGCGATCATGAAAGTGTTCCGTGCCGCGGTCCACGTTCTGCTTTACCACCGACTGTGCCGTATTCAAACCCGCATCAATGCGGCGCTCAGGACCCACCGGTTGGCCGAGAATGTTGGGGTTTTTATTGAGCGCCATGCAGCGCGGTTTGTGTGAAGTAAATCTAGCTATTATACCTTAAAAACGGCCTACGTGGAATGGTATAGGGTGATGTTTCCTTGACACGTCAACCCTCCGTTCGACTAGCTCACGGCAGGCTTGCCCAGAGAAACTGTTTCGTATTTGTATTTGCAAAATTAAGTAAAATGTTCTATAATAGTCTATTAAACCCATGACAAACACCTCACCCTTCCACGACGGTCTGGTCCCCGTAAACCCCTCCAAAGAGAGGACATCGGAGTGGCTGTATAACGAGATTATGCGCTTTGTGCAGCCGGAATTGATGACTGACCATCTTCCCTTGCTGGACCTGAAATACTCTGGCGAAAACACGTTTGAAAGGGCTGCCCGCCTACTGTCCTACGAGGAGGCATTTGAAGTGTTCGACGCGATCGCCAAGAGCGCCACCCAGCCACTGATGGAAGAGGGCAGGAAAGTGATGCTCCGCCACCGCGAAAAGGTTCTCCAGGAGGAGCAGACAGAAAACGCTGCGACTCTGCAGGCTCTCGAGCATTCCTTTCATCAGACGACGTGAAACACTCCTTCGTCCGCACCGGCGAGCACCGTCTGATCCGCTATTACGTGGGTCCGGCCGGTTCGCCCGCGGAAATGGGCCTTGGCAACCGTTTTGAGAATGGCCGCTGGCAGCCCCGTACGCCCAATGCCCCGGCAGCCGCACGCATCGGGCAGTTCAACGGTGCGCAGACACTGCAGCTCGGGCTCCTCAACGGTGCCCGTCCTGCAGGTTTTTCCACCACACCGGCGTTCCGTAACTATCAGCCCTACCGGCCGATCGCGGCACCCACGTATTCTTCATACGCGCCGTACACTCCCAGCTACAGCCCGCGCTACGGAAACACGCCTACGTATGCGCTTAACCACGATGTGCGTCCGGGCGGTTTTGGGCAGCCGCATGGCATCGATCAGCATCTGCAGGATTTTCCGCGCAGTTACGCACCGTACCCCAACAGGCCCGGGAACTACCTGCCGGAGCACGATCGCCCGATGATCGATTACACCAATGTGTCTGCGTACTCGTACACAGATCCTCTGAACGGCAGCACTATCTTCCTTTCCCGCAACAACGCCGAGCGCGATCTTGCACGATACTACGCACCGCCGGTGGTGACCGTTGCTCCGGTGAGCCTGGTTGGCACCCGTCCGCCGAGTTCGCCGTACCGCTTGCCCTCCACCTTCCCGAGCACGTTCCCGTCATCGACTCCTGCAAGTACGTCTTCCGTAAGCAGTGCGCCGCGCAGTACTCCTACGGGCGGAAGTGACGTGCTTTCCGGTATCAACCGTACATTTGCCGCCCGTGAGGCGGATCTTCGTAAGCGTTCCGATGCGCTCGATCGCAGTGAGGCTGAATTCCAGAAGCAGGAGGCAGCCCTCCTGAAAACCGAGCAGGAGCTGCAGGCGGCACGGAAGCGTGGTGAAGAGGCACTGGATAAAGAGATCGCACGTTTGCAGACAGAAATGAAGCAGGGTATTGCCAAGGCCAGAGAAGCAACGGACAAGCGCATTGCTGAGGTTGATCCCACACTCCCCAACGCTGTTGCTCTCATTACGGCAATCGGTGAGGAATTCACCAAGACCGAGGCACTGATTCGAACCCAGCAGGAACAGGCGCTCAAGAAGATCAACGAACAGAATACGAAGAATGTTGCTGCCCTCACCGCACGCCTGGAGACCGCACGCAAGCAGGTGGATCAGCTCCGTGCAAACAGGGCGAACCTGCGCGCTCAGCGTGAAGACCTGGCAAAGCTCCGCCGCGATCTGGAGCGCGAGCGCACCGAGGCGCGCAACAAGCTTAATACCCTGCGGGCCAATAACTGACACGCAAAACCGCCCTGTACCACGAGGGGTACAGGGCGATGATGCTGTGGAACCTCCTTTCTTTGTGGAGCGAGAATGAGTTCAGCCTGGCAACAGGCTGTAGGTCGTGATGGTTCTGGTCCGCCAGTAGGACCAGTTCCAGCCGTACCATCCTCGTGAATAGTAGTAGTCCGAATAGAACGTTGACGGGTATGTGTACGCCGGATAATTGTACGGGTACGGGCAGTACGGCGCATACGTGGGATACACGTAGAGCGGCTGCACCACCGTCGCCGGCGGCGTCGGGTTCGGATTCGTCACATTCACGTTGACGTTGATCGGTTGCTCGCGATGCTTCTTTGCATCCGCCAGCATTTTGGCCTGCACCTCCTGGATGTTCGTGATCGAAACGGTCATTTGCGATTGGAATGTCGCCTGACCGGCTTTGATCTGTCCGAGTTCGTTTTTGATGAGGCCGAACTCGGTGCGCATTTCCGTGCGCAGTTCACCGACTTCCGTCCGCAGGTTCTCGATCTTCGTGTCGAGAGCTGCATGAGACTTCGCGACCTCATTCTTGAGGTCAGCAAATTGTTTGTTGTTCGCGGTTTCGAGGTTGTCGAAGCGCGTGTTCATCTGCTTGCGCAGGTGCTCGATCGCGAGCAGAACGGCCTTGGTTTCGTTCTTGGTGGCCGGTTCGTTGAGCGTCGGATCCGGGAGCACCGGCGGCGGTGCGTCGAACTTCACGGGTGGCAACATCGGCGGCTTGTCGGGCGGGGTCTGAGCATTCGCGGTGAAGGCGAACACGAGAACCAGCGACAGCGCGGCAATCAATCGACTGATCATGGCCATGTCCTTTCGGGAAAGGGTGTCCTCCCACAGCATCTCTCTTCACCAACGCGGTGAAGAGACTTCAGGAATCTGAAGCCGGCATAAACCGGTTGTGCGGTGAAGAGGGGATTATGGGGGGACGCGGCGGTGTGAAGGAGCGAAGAACTGGTATTTTACACTATTTTTAGTAAAAGTCTATAATCACAGAAGACGAAGAAGCGGCTCTATTCTGACAATCTCGATGGTTGTAATCGGTTGACGTTCGGGTAGAGTTTGCCGGAACTTATGGCATATCTGATCCTCGCCGACGGCACCATCTTCGAGGGACAGTCGTTCGGTGCGGAGGTGGTTACCGATGGCGAGGTGGTGTTCAACACGGGCATGGCGGGGTACCCCGAGAGCATGACCGACCCCAGCTACAAGGGGCAGATTCTGGTGCTCACCTATCCGCTTGTGGGCAACTACGGCGTGCCCACGGAGGAACTCAACGAGTGGGGATTCAGCAAGGTGCTCGAGAGCGAGAACATCCACGTGCGCGCGCTCGTCGTGTCGCAGGTCAGTGAGATCGCGAGTCATCACCTGGCGAAGATGACGCTCCCGGAGTGGATGAAGAAGCACGGGATTCCCGGGATCACCGGCATCGACACACGCGCACTCACCAAGAAGCTGCGCGAGAAGGGCGTGATGCTCGGAGCCATCCGCCAGGGCAAGCCCGACAGCAGGCAGCAGGTACCGGCCATCAAAGACCCGAACCTCGAGAACCCCGTTGCCGAGGCAAGCTGCAAGGAAGTCATCGTGTACGACCCGAGCCCCGCCGCCAAAGATATGCCCGATGTCCCGACGATTCTCGCGTGGGACTGCGGCATGAAACGCAACATTATCAGGAGTTTCCTCAAGCGCGGCGTGCGCGTGGTGCGCGTGCCGTGGGACTACGATATCGATCAGTACAAAGGGAAGTACCAGGGCGTGTTCTTCAGCAACGGCCCCGGCGATCCCAAGGCCTGCGTGCCCACCATCAAGAGTCTGCAGAAGGCGATCAAGGCCAACACGCTCACGTTCGGCATCTGTCTCGGGAATCAGCTGATGGGCCTCGCCATCGGTGGCGATACCTACAAACTGAAGTACGGACACCGGGGGGCGAACCAGCCGTGTGTTGAGAAGTCAGTGGTCAGTGATCAGCGGTCAGCAGCCGGGCCACGTTGCATTATCACCAGCCAGAACCACGGGTTTGCCGTCGATGCCAAGACACTTCCCCAGGGCTGGCATGTGTGGTGGGAGAACGCCAACGACGGAACGGTGGAAGGCATCCGACACGAGTCGGGCCGCTTCTACGCCGTGCAGTTCCACCCGGAAGCCACACCGGGACCGGAGGATGCAAATTTCCTCTTCGATGAGTTTGTCGCCCAGCTGAAAAGCGAAAAAGTGTAGAGTGTAGAATGCAGAATGTAGAATGAACGGAGGCGGAAATTTTCGCAGATCGATTTTACATTCTACATTTTACATTTTACATTTCTCACGTGGACTTTATCGTTCTCTCCTCATCCCGCGGCACGACGTTCCAAGCCGTCCTCGATGCCATCGCGCACGGTGAGCTCCGGTCAAAATGTCTGGGCCTCCTTACTGACCGCAGTGACCGCGAGTGTATTCTCAAGGCCGAGAAGGCAGGGGTGCCCGTGTGGATCGCGGAGAAAAGCCCCAAAGAAAGCCGCGAGCAATATGACAAAAGAGTGGAAGGCAATCTGCTTGAAATCTTGAATGGTCGCAGCAAGAAAGATGTCATCATCGCCGCGCTCGGGTGGATGCATATCCTGAGTCCGTGGTTCATCAAAGAGTGGAAGAACAGAGTCATCAATGTGCACCCGGCGCTGCTCCCGAAGCACGGAGGTGAGGGCATGTACGGCATGAAAGTGCACGAGGCGGTACTTGCGTCCGGTGACACAGAGAGCGGCATCACCATTCACCTGATGGATGAGGGTGTGGATACCGGACCGATGTTGCTCCAGAAAAAGTGCCCAGTTCTTCCCGGTGACACACCGGACACGTTGCGGGAGAGGGTGCAGGCGCTGGAGCGGGAGTGGTATCCGAAGTTACTGGAGATGATTCGGACGAAAAAAATTACATTGCCGTAGGCCCTCTTTTCTTTGTCTCCCCGACAAAGAAAAGAGGCAAAAGAAAGCGCACCGCCGCCAGTCCACACTCCGCCCGGTGCCGTGTCTCCTCAAGATCGCCTACAGGGATTCGGCGATCTTTCGTCGACAGCACACACTGCGGTGTGTGCGGCACCTTCCCCTACACCCCCCGTGGCGGCGGACCGCCCGCTTCGCAAGAACATGCTAGGTTTTTATTAAAGCAGTGTTCAGGGTGAAACTATTAGATGAGTGCGCGAAAACCGGCTCCGCCGGTTTGGAGCGCCACTTTGCCGGAAGGGATGGTCCATGGAAGGGGAACCGGAGGTTCCTCTTCCATGATTAAATATACCCTTCTATATGTACCTGTTTCTTGGGGATCATCCATTGTTCGATCGCCAGCGTCTTGACGGCTTTGGTCATGAGCGGATTCCCGCAGGCATAGAGGAGAGTGGTCGCCGGATCGGTGATCATGGTGGGAAGATGTTCCTGCACCCAGCCCCTGAGCCCCGTCCATGCAGCCGGTGGGTTGGAGAGCGTCACGCGGAATCGGCCGTTGCCGTGCGCGGCAAACGCGGCGTGGACTTCGTCATTCCAGAAAATGTCCTGCTCCTCCTGCACGCCGAAGATCAGATTGATCGGCCTGGGGTCGCGGATCGCCGCCGCATTGCGCAGATGCGACAGAAAGGGGGCAAGGCCGGTGCCTGTCGCCGCCAGGACCACGGATGTCCCGGGCAGGGGATCGGGAACAAAGAACCCGAACGGCCCCTTCATCACGATCTCGGTGCCTGTATCTATTTTTTCCGCAAGGTATCTGCTGAAGCGGCCTTTTGGAATGAGCTTTGCCACAAAGAGCAGATCCTTCTCGTGCGGTGCGGAGGCGATGGAATACGCGCGCGTCTGGACATCCGAGGGGTTTTCCACCAGCGGCACATCAAAGAGCACAAACTGTCCCGGCTTGTACGTAAAGCCTTCCGGCTTGCTCAGCGTGAATTCCACCACATCCCGCACGAGCGTGCGCTTGGTGAGGCAGGTGACAGTGTAAGAAGGAGTTACCACAGGGAGATGCTAAGTCCGAAATCCGAAATTCGAAATCCGAAATAAAAAGAAAAAGGAAATTACCAATGCCCAAAAAGGTCATCAGCTTTCGCAATCCCGGGAACCCAGCCGATGAATGCAGAAAAAGGAATGTTGTGATCACGGATCACCGCGGCAGGAATCGACTGATCCGCATTACCCATCACCGCGTTGGCTGCAGTTGCGAGCTGATCGGCAACCGCCTCCGTTGTCATCCCAAGGGCACGACCGTAGAGATCCGTTCTGCCTTCCTGATTCACCAGCGGATCGAACCCCGCGACTGTCAGTGCTACGGCGATCACGCCCTTGCGCCGCGGCATGGAACAACTGTCCGAGAGAACAATGCCGACCGCTCCCCCCGTCTTTTCCGAAAGGTCTCTTTGCAGTTGTCCCACGCTCTTCACCGGATCCTCCGGCCAGCCGATGATCATGCCTTCTCCCGCGTTCGATTGATCGAGCCCGGCATTCGCAATCAGGAGTGAACCCCGGAGTTCCGTGAGCACGGCACCCGTGCAGGCATGGATGACGCGTCCGTTGAGGCGCTTGGTCTCTTCAAGAATCGCTTCGCAGAAGCGGGGGTCTTGTCCGGTCTTCGCCGCGAGTGCGTTCGCGTCTGCGGATGCCGCGGCCGGGAGCGCTCGTGCACCGCGCTCAGTCATCGTGACTGCTTTAGAGGAGAAAACGACGATGTCCCCTGCCTGAAGAACACCGCTCTTCCAGAGAACATCGGCGAGATCATTACCTTTAGAGAGGAGCCGGGTCGAAACAGGGAGAATCTGCATGGCGTTCTGCTGTAGTGTAGAACGTCTTTTGGCTCTGCGTGAAGCGGGAAAGTCCCTGACCTCCATTTTTTCTCTAGGACACAGGATTGAGGCTTGGGAATGGCAAAGCGGAGAATGGGGGCGTACCTTTCCCTCTCTTTACTATGACAACGGATCAGACAACACCGGCGACGAAACAGGATCTCCTGGATTTCAGGAATGCAACAGACAAGAACCTTTTGGATTTTATGAAGCATATCGATGGCACAATGGCGCATATGTATTCGGATATGCAGGCGTGGAAAGAAGAACTCCGGCTGCATTTTGATGTGGTGGTTGAGAACCTGAAACACGATCTCTTCTCCGCCCGTCATGACGATATCGAATCGCTGAAAACACGCGTCACTCGGCTCGAGAGAAAAACGGGCATCCGGTAAGAGAAAACATGAGGAACATCGTCTCTGAATAAGAGATGTGATCGATCAAGCCAAAATGACGTGCGCGAGGGAGTGGGGGAGTGTTACCCTTCTACACCGTATGGCCTTCCGGCCGAGCTTCGTTGAACTTACGGCAGGTGCGTTCGCCTTCGCGGTGGCGTTTGTGGTGGCGTTGAGCACGATGAATAATTCAGGGAATGAACTTGTAGCAAACCTTCCAGGTGGAGGAGGATCGTCGTCCAGCTCAAGCGCCGTCTGCGGTAACTCTATCGTGGAAAGCGGTGAATACTGCGATGAGGGCACTGGTGTGAACGGGATGCCGGGTTCCTGCTGCTCTGCGTCGTGCACATATGAGGTTGAGGGTTACACATGCCGTGTTTCCAATGGCGTCTGTGACGTGGCAGAAGTCTGCAGCGGCGAATCGGAAGAGTGTCCTGCTGATTCCAAGCAAGCAAGCAGTACAGTATGTAATCCGTCCAATGGTGTCTGCGATGTCGTTGAGTACTGCGATGGCGTCTCTGTTACGTGTCCCACAGATGGTTTTGCCTCCAGCGCCACCTCTTGCCGCGGTTCTGCGGGTGTCTGTGATGTGGTTGAGTATTGCACAGGGAATTCCGCGGCCTGTCCGAGTGACGGTTTTGCCTCGAGTGCGACGGTGTGCAATCCCTCTGCCGGGGACTGCGATGTTGCGGAGTATTGTCCCGGCAATTCTGCTTCCTGTCCGTCCAATGGCTATCAATCAAGTGGAACGAGCTGCAACGCAGATAGCAACGGCTGCACGGTAGGAGATGCCTGCAATGGCGCGGGTAGCTGTGTAGCCGGGAGCGCACCGGATTGTGATGATCTTTACGAATGCACAACCGATGTCTGCCAGAGCGCGAGCAACTCCAGTTATTACTGTCAGAGCACTATTGACTCTGATAGCTGCATCATCGAAGGCGTCTGCTACGGCAACGGAGAGCAAAACATTGCGACCCCCTGTTTGTACTGCAATTCCGGCTCCAGTCAGTCTGCCTGGACGAATGCCACGAGCAGCGTGTCCTGCAACGATAATCAATCGTGCACTACTCCTGATAGATGCAATGGAGCAGGCAGCTGCACGGGCACCGTAAGCTGCACACCCAACGAGTGTCAGATCGGCGGTGCATGTGATGTGAATGGCAACTGTAGCTTTACTAATAAGGACAACGGCACAACCTGCGGCTCCGGTTCCAGCGCCGGCTATTGCGTGAGCGGTTCCTGCATGCCCGGTCAGTGCTATACCAACGCCGACTGCGGTACGAGTAATACCTGTGTCACGTATACGTGCAACACGCAGACACTGACATGTAATGCTCCCTCCTATGCCTCTGCAGAAACTGATTGCAATGCGGACAGCAACGGCTGCACGTATAGCGACAAGTGTAACGGCAACGGACTCTGTGTCGCTGGATCGAATCCTCCGCCTGATTGTAACGACGCCTACGCGTGCACAACAGACACGTGCAACAGCACCGGTAATACAACGTACACGTGTTCCAACACGATTAACGAAGGAAGCTGTCTGATTGACGGTGCCTGCCACTCTAATACTTCTTCCAATCCTTCCAACGATTGTCAGTATTGCAGTGCGAGTTTTAATAATTCATCGTGGACGAACCGCACGGCGGGTTTTGCCTGTGGCGACCAGACATCCGATCTGTGTGATGCGGCAAACACCTGTAATGACAGCGGTGTCTGTCAGGCAAACTATTCCAGTGCAGGAACGGTTTGCCGGGCATCTGCAGGTGTATGTGATGTCGCGGAATCGTGCTCTGGCAGTTCTGCAGCCTGCCCTGCAGAAGGCTACCAATCGAGCGGTACACAGTGCCGTGCTTCTGCTGGTGTCTGCGACGTGGCCGAAGCATGTACGGGTAATTCCGCTTCGTGTCCCAGTGACGGTTACCAATCTAGCGGCACGGTATGCCGCTCGTCCGCTGGTATTTGTGATGTAGCGGAAGCGTGCACGGGCTCTTCTACTGCATGTCCTTCTGATGGATTCCAATCGAGCGGCACGCAGTGCCGCGCAGCTGACGGTCTATGTGATGTGGCCGAAGCCTGTGCAGGAAATTCCGCCTCCTGTCCCACCGATACCTTCATGGCCAGTGGCACGGTCTGCCGCTCTTCTGCAAGTGGTGGCTGTGATATCGCCGAGACGTGCACGGGTTCCGCCGGTGCCTGTCCTGACGACAGCTTCCAGACGAGCAGCACCATTTGCCGCCCCGCTGCGGACGCAGAATGTGATATCGCAGAGGCGTGCACCGGGGGCTCCGCTTCCTGCCCCACGGATGCCTATCAGCCTGCTGCCACCATCTGTGGCGATCAATCCATTAACAACACGTGCAATGGTTCCGATAGCTGCAACGGCAGCGGTGTGTGTAATACCAATACCGCGGTGGAAGGGACAAGCTGCAGCGAAGCCGGTTCAGTTCAGTGCAAGGCGGGTCAGTGCAACGTGTCCAATGTCTGCACGCTCGTCAATGTCCCGGATTGCTCGAACTGTTGCAACGACGGCAATGCCAGCACTGAAAATGATTCCTGCACGTCAGGCACCTGCTCCGGTACACCCATCTGCGGCAACGGCATCATTGATGAGGGCGAGGATTGCGACCCCAATACCAACAACCCCGTCAGCTGCCCCTGCAGCGATCCGCTGACCTGCAATGTGAATGCCGAGCCCACGAGCTGCATGAACTTTGCGGGGTTCATCTGCGCAGACTTCGGCTTTGCCGGCGGCACGCTTACCTGTGATGACGAGTGCTCTCTGGATACGGCATACTGCGAGGCAGGCTCTTCTTCGGGCGGTTCCTCTTCCGGAGGAGTGGATCTGTGTGCAGGAGTCACCTGCACTGCCCCCGGTCAGTGCTATGTCGCCGGTACATGCAATTCCGGCACCGGTCAGTGCACCAGCCCCACCTTCAAAGACGATGGGACTCCGTGCAACGACGATGACGCGAATACGTCTTTCGATAAGTGTCTCTCCGGTGTCTGCAGAGGAAATTACGGCGATGGTTCCGGCGGTTCCGGCGGAGGCAGCAGTAACAGCGGTGGCTCATCCAGTGGGGGCAGCTCCTCGGGGGGAAACAACAGTGGCGGAAGCTCTTCCACGGGTACGTCGTCCAGCGGCGGTTCCTCGTCCACTGTGGTCGCGAGCGGTTGTTTCTGCTCCAACGGACGCGACGGTGCACCCGTCAAACAGCCAGCAGGTACGGGAAGAGTGTCGTACGATGAATGCAAAACCAAAGTTTTGGCAAGCGATACCCACCCTAAGCGTAAGATTGTGTGGGACTGCTCCGCAGACACTATTTCTTCTTCTTCCACGGGTCGTACTCCCGGCACCGTGTATAATGTTGTTGATCTGTGTTTCGTCGGCTGGGGTGAGCTGACTGTGGATCGCAGCAAGGCTGACGAATCGTCGGAGATTTACAGTTATTGCGCCGCTATGGGCGAGTCTCCCAGCAAGTGCGCCTCGTACGTGGTGACCCCGCAGACAACTGCCCCGAACCCGCTGTGCCCCGAGCCCCTTGGTGACGTGAACATCACGTCCAACAATCCGTGAATATCGAACAGAGATTTTGCTCAACCGTCACGCGGAAACCTAGGAAGTGAGCGCGCGGTTGTGATACGCTCGTTGCCATGCGATTTGCGCCGAGACTCTGGTTGGTCTTCGCGGTCATGCTGCTTGCAGTGATTGCTGTGGTGACGGCGGTGCTGTTTCCGGAGCTGGTCGGTACTCATGAGAGAGATGGAGACGAGAAAACCACAGGCTGGTGCTGCAGCAATGTGACGCGCGAATGCGAGCCTTCACGCGAACTCGGCGTATGCATTGACGGTGGCGGATTGCTCTTTGGTCCGACCAAAGAACTGTGCGAGCTTGGCTGTGCTTCTCTCCCCACTTCCGCTGATGCAGAAGCGACGCCGTAATCTTTTGATCGTTGCCGGCATCGTTCTCCTGATCACGCTTTGCGTCGGCGGTGCGGTGCGGTATTCGGGGCTCCTTGGTCAGCTGCCACCCGACGTGGGCTACTGCTGTTTGCCTCCGTATAATGCAGCGTGTGGCGGGCCGATGGCCCCCGGAGCCTGTCAGGCCGCTCAGGGCATTTATACGCCGATCGACGGTCAGGCCAATGAGGCACTGACCATCTGTAACCAGGTCCTCTGTAATTTTTTCGGTGATGATGACGACGATCCTCCTCTCCCCAACCCCAACTGCCCCAACGGGCAGCCGGACCAGGGCGAACAATGTGATGACGGCAACCAGATCAATAACGACGGTTGCACCAACACCTGCCGTACGCCTATCTGCGGAGATGCGATTGTGCACCCGCAACTGAATGAACAGTGCGACATTCTTGGCTGTGCAGTCGGGTCCACCTGTCAGAACTGCCAGTGTGTGGGTGCGCCGCCTTCCACCTGCGGAAACGGGACGATAGAAGCACCCGAGCAGTGCGACGGCACCACGCGCTGTGCCGCCGGGAACACCTGCACCGGCTGCATGTGCATCCCGAATGTCCCGCCGCCGCTGTGCCCCAACGGTAACCAGAATCCTGTTGTCGTGTACAAGGGCACTCCTGCGGGGCAAAAAGGGGTGAACCCGAGCCAGGTCACACCGCCTGCGGAGATGGTCTACGACCATGCGGAGACGCCCACGTTCACGGTGCCCGCCGTTCCGCTCGTGTATATCTCCGGTCCGGACGGCGGAGGGAACTACATCGGTGATGCGGTGGATGTCGTTGCTGTCGGCGGCGGCTCGCACCGTTTTCACTCACTCGTGCAACCGCCGACCACGTCTATGGACCAGGCGATCACCGCCATGGTTCCACGCGATCTCACGTTCCTGTTGCCGGCACCTGGCACATCAACAAAATTCACCGGAGACTTTGTGGACCTCGGCGGCACACAGACGCATACGGCCATTGAGCTTACGGTGCTTGAGTGTGCCATCACCACCCCGACCGGCTCGTCTTCCTCTTCCAGACACTCCTCAGCAGCCCCCTGCGGCAACGGCACCATCGGTGCGGGCGAAGCCTGTGACGACGGCAACACCGCAAACGGTGACGGCTGCTCCTCCGCGTGTGCCATCGAACCCGGTTGGCAGTGCTCACCGCAGGCAGCCGGCGGAACGGGCGGCTGCTCGCAGGCCGCATGGCAGCAGTGTGTGAATGACAGAATGGCCATGGGAACGCTGTACGACACAGCGGCCACCACCTGTGCCACCAGCATGTGCACCTGCACCAACGCCACCATCTCCGCATGCACCACGCCACTTGTGGCACAGGGGATCAGTAACGATACCGCTCTGGCCCAGTGCATTCCCCAGACCTGCTTCTGATCATGCGCCGTTCGCTGCTCGTTCTCGGCATTCTCACACCCGCACTCATCATCGGGACAGTCACGTTTGTGGCATTGAGGCCCGGTGTGCAGATTCCGCTCACTGCCCAGGAGGGTGGACCCCGTGGCGGCGGAAATCCCACCTGTGTTGTCGAACCAGGATGCCCCGCCTGTCGCTGTTCCGTTCCTGCGTGCGGGATGCCGTGTACGGGCGCAAATGGCGGAGGAAATACGGGGGGTGACGGTACGAGCGTAGAGTGTCCCTCTGCTTTTCCGTACTGCAGCAATGGCAGTGACATCAGTTGTCCGGAAGGCACTGTCGTGCAGATTCACCCGACTGACCGCTGTGCGCAGAATACGGGCTATTGCCATGTCTGCGTACCTCCAGGCAGTGACGGTCACAATCCTCCCGCTGATCCCACGACCGCCCCCGAATGCACCGATCCTGCATACCCCTATTGTGGCAACGGTCCCAATATTGATTGCCCGCAGGGTACCTATGTGGATACCGAACCCGGCTTCGATAACACCTGCAGCATCAACGGAGTGCCCAATAGCGGACGCTGCTTTATCTGCAGGTCGTTTGATGACGGGGCAGATGATACCGGAGGAGATGACGGTGGCACCACAGCGGGAGGCGGCGGCGGGACGGGAAACGGCACACAGCCTTCGTGTCCGCAGTGTGACACGGCCTGTGCCCCCACGAGCCCCTGGCAGACCTGTGATCAGTGCCGTCAGAGTTACTGCCCGTTCGGTCCCAGCGTCTGCCGGCCCATCACGAGCTCCTCTTCCTCGTCGGTCAATACCTGCACCGCCGCCGGCTGTTTCCTGTCCGGTGGCAACGCGTTCTGCAAAACCCAGGGGCTCGGCTGCCAGAACAAAGCGGTCTATCCGTTCTACGAGTGCTCGGGGGTGTGCGGCAACGGTGAGCTGGAATCCGCCTCCGGCGAAACCTGCGACGACGGCAACACCTGCGGCGGTGACTGCTGTACGTCCACCTGCCAGGTGGATCCCACCTGCGCCTGCGCAGTCTCCTCGTTGCACGGTGCCGCCAGTTCCCCTTCGTCCGGCAGTTGTGCAGCGCCGTACGTCTGCGGCATCAATGCCTTCGGCGCGTGCGGCGGACAGCAGTATGTGGGAGGAGACAACACCTGCACGCTCAGCGACGGCCGCAGCGGCCAGTGCTGGCAATGCGGGACTACGTGCAACCGCAACGGCCGCTGCGAAGGGGGAGAAGGTCTCCTCTGCGGTGATTGCGGTAACATTCCGCCCCCCGGTTCGCCTCCTCTCGGCTGCGGCTACCAGTTCGTCGGCAAGTTCAAGGACAAGTCCTACGCCCAGTACCAGAATGATCCGGAGGCGCTCTACTTCACGATCGGTCAGGTCTTCTCCGGTGTGAGTAACTGTGATCGTACCGCGGTTGTGGGACTGCTTCCCGGTTGCGCGTACGCGGGAGTCAATCAGAACGAATGGGGGATCAACTGCATCTACACACCGGGTGTCACCTCTATTGACGGTCGCGTATGGTTCGGCTTTGTGTACGGGAGCCGGCCGGAAGGATGCACTGCCACTTTCAATGCTCCGTTTGAATCGGGGGGTCCCGGCGTGCCCGGAACAGTCATCACCGTCTCCTCTCCGGTCAATACCTGCATATGAGGCTGCCCCGCTCCAACATCGGCTACGGGCTCCTCGCGATCGCGTTTGCGGTCGCCATGCTGCTGCTCGGGAACTTCTTCACGGGGTCACCCGCGCAACTCGGTGGCGTGGAGTGCAGTGACGGCAGAGACAACAACGCCAACGGCAGGATCGATACGGTGGATATCTTCTGCACGTCCGCAGCCGATACCACGGAAGGCGATCCCACCCGCGGCCACGTGGCCAACTGGACCGTCGGCGGCGGCTCCCGCATTGTGCAGCAGTGTGCGCCAGCGGGTACGTGCAACAGACCTGAGTGGGTCGGCACGGGCGGCACCAACGCCACCACAATCATTGTCGGCCTCTCCGCCGGAGATGTCGTACGCGCCACGGTCAGCGGCACCGTCACCACCTCGGTGGGTGTCCAGGTACCTTGCAGTGACGATGTGAATCCCGGCGGTCCCTCAGTGCTCCTCCAGTTCCTGGATGCCGCGGGGAATGTGGTAGCGATACCGGGTGATGCGGATGGTGCGCTCGCCCTTGGCGCTCTCGCCGACGAAGTTACGGTCCCCCCCAACGGTGTCACGCTTGTGGCCGGTGTGGGAGATACCGTGAACAGCGACAACACCGGCGGTTGCACACTCAGCGATCTCCTGGCCTTCGGTTATCACGACAACTCCGGGGCGGAGTGCAGCATCGTCACTGCACCCAACGTCGTTCCCACGGGCTCTACGTTTACGGCAACCTTCAGCCTGAAAAACACCGGGAGCGTCCCCTGGGTTCCCGGCACCGGCATGGGGCCCGGCTACAAGCTGATGTCGATGAGCCCGTTCGATAACGGCCGCTGGGGGACCGGGCGCATCCAGCTGCCTGTTACCGTCAATCCGGGTCAGACGGTGACCGTCACCGCCAACCTCACGGCTCCGCAGACACCCGGTTCGTATCCGTTCGACTGGGAAATGGGCGACGAGGATGTCGCGCGCTTCGGCCAGGCCTGCCGCAAAACCATCACCGTTTCCTCGCCGTCGGATACGGTGTTCTGTCCGGCCGATAACATCTGCACCAGGCAAGGCGTTGCGAGCAACTGTCTCACCATCAATCCGGTGTGTCCGTCCGGCACCACCCTGCAGTGGGCGTCGCAGCCGGCGAGCTGCGGCACCACGGGCTGTTCCGGTCAGTGCTATGCGTGTACGACACCCGGCTCTTCCTCGTCCGCAGGAAACTTCTGTGCGGTCTGCGGCGACGGCGTGGTTGTTACCCCCGAGGAGTGTGATCACGGCGCGCAGAACGGTCAGGATAATGCATGCAGTGCCACCTGCACGCTGCTCAAGCCTGCAGCATCCAGCAGCAGCTCCTCCAGTATCGGTGTCTGCACAGACACTCCCAATGACGGCACCGCCACGCGCACGACCGTCATCGGTGACAAGGACGGGTTCGGCATCGGGCTCGCCCCGTCCACCACCTATCAGAACATCCGTTCCGTGCAGAAGGGCTGTGATGAACCGCTCATGCACGATGGCGTCTCCTACGGCACCGGATGGGGGAACCGTCCGCTTCCTGCCGGCTACAACGGGGCCTCTCCCGCGACGGCGTTCACTCTCTACATCCCGAAGATCGTCCAGTCCGCCTCCATCGGCGAGGCCATTCTCACCCTCCATGTCGCCGATATGGATGACGGGCAACCCGGGGTGAATGACCGGCTCTTCATCGACGGGCAGGAGATCCCCGATGCATTCACCGGTGCCGGCAGTGTGCAGTACCTCGCCGATCCCGCAGGAAAAACGGGTATTGTCTCGTTCACCATCACCACACCCTCCGTCCTCGAGTCGCTGCGCGATGGACAGGCATCGGTCCGCATTGATGATGTCACCACCAACGGCACCGCTCCGGAATTCTTCTCCATTGACTACGCCGAGGTGAGTGTCACCTACAGTTGTGACGCCTCCGCCGCCGAGCTCTGCAACGGTATGGATGACAACTGCGACGGCCGCATCGATGAGGAGCTCACCACGAATCCCTACTACGTGGATATGGACGGCAACGGGCGCGCCGGGACGCTTGTCGGGCACTTCTGCGCCAGTCCCGGCTACGGCACCACAACCATGAACGAAACGTGCGCTCAGTCCGCAACCCAGTGCGCCGACGGCGAGGATAACGACCAGGACGGTCTCATCGATGCGTACGATCCCGGCTGTCACTCCGATAACAACGCCGCCAACACGCAGACGTTCAACGCCGCCGACGATTCCGAAGGCGCAACCACCGGAGGACAGTGCCAGAACCCGCAGTATTCGCTCGGCACCATGGAGCAGGTGCTGAATACCGATCCGGACAACGGAGTCGTGAGCACCTTCGGTCAGACGAGCTACTGCGACAGCTGGCCGACTGCAGTACTCACCGGCATCACGTACAAAGACCGCCCGCAGGCCGACGCCTTCAGCATGATGACACCGCGGTGCCAGTACATGAATGAAAACGGCACGCTCGGTGCGGTCATCTCGCAGCAGCCGACGAACGAGTACACTCTTCTCCAGTCGACGCCGGTGCAGTCGTTCTGCCCTTCCGGCATGTTCGCGGTGGGTATCTATCAGAAAGATGTGGATCCCTCCGCTCCGGTGCCCGACCAGCTTGACGGCATCGTGCTCGCCTGCGCGTCGGTCACCGATGGCGTGCTGGGTTCTCCGCAGCAGGCACCGCCCGTGCCGCAGGATCTCAGTTCCAATATCCGTCCGTTCCAGCCCGTGCTCTGCCCCGAGAACTACGTGCTCACGGGGTACTTCTACATGGGCAACGTCGCCGACTCCATCAAGTATCTCCGCTGCCGCTCTCTCTCGTATTCCTGTCCTCTGAACCCCTGATTCTGTGAACCGGTACTCCATCCCCAACGGCCTGCGCATTCCAGCCGTGATCATCGGTGCACTGCTTGCCGTGCTGCTTGTGCGGGGCGGGATCGAGCTCCTCGGCCAGCTCGGCGGACCGGCGGCTGTGGTGTGCGTCGAAGATGTCCCAACCTGCTCGGATGCCGATCCGGGCCAGACCGTCACGTATACATGCAAGAACGGTGCGACAGAGGTCGAGGTCACGCTCTCGCAGCTGACGTGTATCGACGGCGTCCCGCGCTGTCCGCAGGGTCCTCTCTATCAAGCGGTGTGTGAGGCCGAGGATGCGGCCCCACCTCCCGCCTCGGGCGATGTCTGTGAGGCGGTCTGTGGAGATACGCATACCGACGTGGACGAGGAATGTGATGACGGAAACATGGTCAGCGGCGACGGCTGCTCTGAGAGTTGCGAGGAGGAGACCGTGTGTCAGAACGACGCACAGTGCCCTCCCGGCAACGAGTGCACCGGCGATTTCTGTGTGCCGCTCTGCGGCAACGGCGATATCAATGACGGTGAATCCTGCGACGACGGCAACACGCTGGACGGTGACGGCTGCTCCTCGCAGTGCCAGGAGGAGCCGCCGCACGAGTGCGGCAACACGATTCTCGAATTTAGCGAAGAATGCGATGACGGCAACACCGCGAACGCCGACGGCTGCAGCGCCGAGTGTGAGCTCGAGAATCCTGAGCTCTGTGGCAATACGATCATCAATCCCGGTGAGCAGTGCGACGACGGGAACCACACGGCCGCCGACGGCTGCGGGCCCACATGCCAGCTGGAGCCCGTCTGTGACGGCGATGAGGACTGTCCGTACCCGTTCCTCTGTGAGAATAATTTCTGTGCTTTGCAGTGCGGAAATGATGAGCTCCAGCCGCAGCTGGGGGAGCAGTGTGACGACGGCAATCTTGCGAATGGCGACGGTTGCTCCGATCTCTGTCTTCTGGATAACCCGGAGCTCTGTCCCAATAACGTGGTCGACCCGGGTGAAGAGTGCGATGACAACAATACCGCACCGGGTGACGGTTGCGGTCCCACCTGCCAGGAAGAGGATCCGTGCACAGACGATGATGATTGTCCGTTTGCGTTCCTGTGTGAGGACAATTTCTGTGTCTACGCCTGCGGGAACGGCACATTGGAACCGCACCTGGGCGAGCAGTGTGATGACGCCAATACCGTCAACGGCGACGGCTGCTCGGATATCTGTCTCCTTGATGATCCGCTTGCCTGCGGGAACGGCGTGGTGAATGAGGGTGAGACCTGCGACGATGGCAACCGCGAGAGCGGCGACGGCTGCGGTCCGTTCTGTCAGCTGGAGCCGGTGTGCGACGGCGATGAGGACTGTCCGTACCCGTTCCTCTGTGAGAATAATTTCTGTGCCCTGCAGTGCGGGAACGGCAACCGCCAAACTGAACTTGGCGAGCAGTGCGACGATGGCAACGTGATTCCCGGTGACGGTTGTTCGGACTTCTGCCAGCTGGAGGGCTCACTCTGCGGCAACAATATTCTGGAACCGCAGGACGGCGAGCAGTGCGACGACGGCAATACCGCGAATGGCGACGGCTGTTCCGATCAGTGTGTTCTCGAAAACCCCGAACTCTGTCCCAATAACGTCGTCAACCCGGGAGAGCAGTGCGACGACGGCAATACCACGCTCGGTGACGGTTGCGACGCGTTCTGCCAGCGCGATCTGGATCACTGCGGCAATAACCTGATCGAGCCGCAGTTCGATGAACAGTGCGACGACGGCAACACAGCGAACGGCGACGGTTGCAGTCTCAGTTGCCAGCTGGAAGACCCGGGTGCCTGCGGCAACGGCACGGAAAATCCCGGTGAGACTTGCGACGACGGCAACCGCATAAATGGCGACGGCTGCAATGAGTTCTGTCAGGATGAAGAGCTGCTGTGTGGCAATGCCAGCGTCGAGACCGGCGAGCAGTGCGACCAGTACCCCAGCGATCGTCCGCGCACCTGTTCCTACGCATGCACCAACTGCAACCTCGGTTGTCCTGCTGCCCCATCCGGCTGTCACTATGTGCACGAGGAAGATGACGCAATCGGCCCCGATGGTTGTCCGCTGACGTGCGGGGAGATCCTCTGTGTTGATCCGAGCCATTGCGGCAACGATATTCTGGAGCCTGCTGCGGATGAGCAGTGCGATGACGGCAACACGGCCAATAACGACGGCTGCTCCTCGCAGTGCGTACTCGAAAATATCGCGCTCTGCGGCAACGGAACACTCAATCCCGGAGAGATGTGCGATGACGGCAACCGCACCAACGGCGACGGCTGCACGGAGTTCTGCCAGAACGAAACGGATCTCTGCGGGAACACCGTCTTTGAGCCGTATGCCGGAGAAGAGTGCGAAGACGGCAACCGCACCAACGGCGACGGCTGCTCATCCACGTGTCAGCTCGAGAACCAGGCGCTCTGCGGGAACAATGTTGTAAATCCCGGTGAAGAGTGCGATGACGGCGGAACCGAAGTCGGCGATGGCTGTGACAGCACCTGCCAGATTGAGCCGCCGTGCGGGCCGGGCAACACCTGTCCCGCCCCGCTCCAGTGCGTGGACAGTTTCTGCACGTACCTCTGCGGCAACGGTGATCTGGATGGCACCGAGCAATGTGACGACGGCAACCGCACCAACGGCGACGGCTGCTCATACCAGTGCAGGATCGAAATCCCCGATCCGCTGGATCGCTGCGGTAACGGTATTCATGAGCCGCAGTTCAATGAGCAATGTGACGACGGAAACGTGAGCAACGAAGATCAGTGCAACAACGCCTGCGAGATCGTCTGCACGCTGGACAGCCAGTGTCCGTCCGGGCAGTGCACCGACGGAGTCTGCGAGTCCGCCTGCGGCAACGGTGACCACGAGCCTGAACTCGGTGAACAGTGTGATGACGGCAACAGCGTCAATACCGATCAATGCACCAACGCCTGCATCCGTACCTGCAGCAATGACAGCCAGTGTCCCTCGGGCGAGTGTGAGGGCGGGCTCTGCACGTCCACCTGCGGCAACGGCATCCCGGAGCCCCAGCACGGCGAACAGTGCGATGACGGCAATACCAGCAACGAGGACGAGTGCAACAACGCCTGTGTGATCATCTGTACGAATGATAGCGAGTGTCCGTCCGGAGACTGCGAAGGCGGACTCTGCACATCCGCCTGTGGCAACGGTGATCACGAGCCTGAACTCGGTGAACAGTGTGATGACGGCAACAGCGTCAATACCGATCAATGCACCAACGCCTGCATCCGTACCTGCAGCAATGACAGCCAGTGTCCCTCGGGCGAGTGTGAGGGCGGGCTCTGCACCTCCACCTGCGGCAACGGCATCCCGGAGCCGCAGTACGGGGAACAGTGCGATGACGGGAATCAGAGCAATACGGATTCCTGCACCACGGGTTGTCTCCTGCCTCCTTCCTCTCAATGCGAGGTGAACAGCGACTGTCAGAACGGTGCCACCTGTGTGGGCGGTATCTGTGTTCTCCCGCCCGGCAGCCAGTGCGATCTGGCGTCGGATTGCCAGAGCAACCTGTGTCTCAACGGGCAGTGCACGGCTTGCACGGCTGATAACCAGTGTCCGAGCGGTATCTGTCTCAGCGGAGCCTGCGCGCTCGATAACAACTCGCAGTGCTCGCTCAATTCCCAGTGCCAGAGCAACCTGTGTCTCAACGGTCAGTGTGCCTCGTGCACATCGAACAATCAGTGTCCCAACGGGTCGTGCGTCAACGGTGCATGTCAGCTGAACAACAACCAGGGCTGCACCAATAACGCACAGTGTCTCACGGGACTGTGTCTCAACGGGCAGTGCACCCAGTGCACCACGTCCGCCCAGTGCGGAGCCGGCGCTACCTGCAGCAACGGCACCTGCCGCATCAGCGGCTGCGGCGACGGCGATACCGATGTGGGCGAGCAGTGCGACGACGGCAACAAGATCACCGGCGACAGCTGCACCGCGCAGTGCACGCGCGCCTGCAGCCTGAATGAGTGCGCGGTCAACGGTCAGGCGTTCTGCCAGACGATGAATGGCCGCAACTGTAACCAGCTCACGAACGGTCAGTGCTTCGAATGTGTCGGTCCTCCCCAGTACACCTGCACGGGCAACGAGTACCTCTTCCCCGAGGCGCAGAAACTCTGCGCGGACATGGGCCTCACCGCCAAGAATGCCCCCGGAAGCCCCACCTGCATCCAGTGCGTGGCACAGTCGCTCTATCCGGCAGCCGAGTGTCCGGCCGATCCGTGCAACGATATGCCCGGTGCCAAGGATTTCTGTGCCGGGGTCGGCCGCAGCTGCGAGAATGCTCCGGAAAGCGGCCAGTGCTTCCGCTGTTCCGATGGTCCGCTGACCTGCGTCGGCAATGAGTGTGCGAACGGCGGCAAGGGGTTCTGTGCCGGCTTAAGCAGCCTCTGCAAGACCGACAGAACGAGCGATATCTGTATCAGCTGCGTTCCCCCGCCACCGTCTGAGCCGGTCTGCGGCAACGCCATTCTGGAAGGTCCGGAGCAGTGTGATGACGGTAACCAGGAGAACAACGATACCTGCACCAACAAGTGCAGGCGCACCAATGGTCAGCAGTGCACGGCGGCCAACCAGTGCGCAAGCGGCGTCTGCACACCCGAGGGTATCTGCGAGCCCTGTGGAACCGGCATCGATGTTCTCTGCGGCCTGCATCAGCAGTGCACGTCGGGCAGCTGCGTGGAACTCTGCGGCAACGGCAAGACCGACACCGGCGAGCAGTGTGACAGCGGACCGAACGGCGACGCTCGCTGTACGCCCGATTGCAAACTGGGAGTGAACCAGCAGTGTCTGGAAGACGGCGAGTGCGGCACCAACCGCTGCGTCAACGGCCTGTGCCAGTTCTGCTCGTCCGATCTGCAGTGTTCCAGCCGCTCCTGCGTCAACGGCGCGTGCGTGAACCTGTGCGGCGACGGCGTCGTCCAGCGCGGTGAGGCATGCGACCAGGGACGCCTCAACGGTGTTGCCGGCGCGTGCACCGCCGAATGTCTGCTGGGTAACGGCCTCACCTGCCGCCGCGACGGCGAATGCGGCAGCGGACTCTGTCTCAACGGCCAGTGTTCCTCCTGCACCGACGGCTCACAGTGCCGCAGCAACATCTGCGCCAACAACCGCTGCGTGCACTTCTGCGGCGACGGCACGCTCAACGAAGGCGAGCAGTGCGATGACGGCAACCGCCTCTCCGCCGACGGCTGCAACCGCTACTGCGAGCGTGAACTGATGTCCGAAGTCGCCGCCGATCTCGTGCGCGGCGGTCTCCTCGATCCGTCCGATCTCACGCAGCCGTACAGCGGCGGAACGGATGAGCTGGAGCGCAGACTGCGCGAAGAACAGCTGCGTGCGGCCGCGCAGGGACATGGACCCGCCGGCAGCACCGGACCCGCCGCCGTTGCCGTGATGGCCGGCGGAGCAGCAGCAGGCTGGGCCTGGATGCGCAGACGCCGCCGTCCGTAATCACCCATGCCGCCACGCAAGAACACCACCCGCCGGCGCGAGCGATGGGCAGTGACACTGTCTCTGGGGCTTGTGGCGGTTGCGCTGGCGTCGTCCGCAACACTACTGTCCATTTCTTTCTCAGTCCTTCGAGGGCAGGTGCCCACTCCGACCTGTGTGGCTAAACTTGGAACGACTGCCCAGTGGCTTGGCGCGGTACCGATTGTCAGTGAGTGGAAGATGAGTCTCAAAAACGGGTATGTCGTTCGTCTGGAAAACTGTACAGGGGTTTATTTCCAAGTGGGTGGCCAGGGCGTTTGGGGCATTGCTGACCGCCCGCCCTATCCCCCCGTTATGAGTCGTCAGGTTATCGAAGAAGGTGTGGAGGTGTACACATTGCAATCCGAGAATCCGGGTGCGGAGAGCAACATGACAGTGATATTTCGTTCCTCCAACGGCCTTCAGCTCACTATTGCGCCCCCTGTTATTCCCTGTGAAATCTACGAGCGCAGGGGAACGCAATTCATTCCTCTTCCGCTGAATGTGAACGGGCGGGAGGCCGATTTCTACAATCCTCATCGGCTCAGGATCGTCCTGCGTAACTGTCCGCGCCCCCGTATCGAGGTCGGCAGGCTCCTTGGAACAAATCTCACTCTCGATCAGCTTCCTGCAACCGTCCGTGGCATCGCCGTGGCTTCTTCCACGGCAGCGAACGGCGATATCGAAGTGAATTTTCAGGCATCCACGGGATTGCTCGGCGCGTCGGACGGGACGGAAATTTACATCGTGCCGGAGGTACCCCCTCCTTATAACCCGAACCGCGATCAGGACTATTGGCAATACTTCATTCTCAGGAGCGGCGCGATGAACCCGTATACCCCGCCGGCCAACTGCAATGTTGGGATCGTCGATAATCCTCCCCTGGGTCCGTATCAGCAGCATCGTGCCACACCCGTGTCGTATGAGGGGGAACTGCGAACGGGCGAAACAGCGGTCGTCAGTGCAACCGGGTGTCCTGAGACGGGCGCGTACATCGGTCAAACACTCTTGCCGACGGGGAACAGCCTGACGAGCATTTCGTCGGCAACCTATTCGGGTTTCCGCGTGATCCGCTCGGGGAACACGTTTACCATTACAGCCACCGAGTTGGCGGAAGGCACCATCTCGATACAGACCACCATGACATCTGTAATCGATGTGAGTTTCCGTGCAGCAGGAGCACCACCCGCACCAGTGAACGATCCCTGTGTCTGTCCTCCTCAGGCTGGCGTTTTTCCCCGTGTGATCGCAGCGGTTTTCGGGCCTCCGGCTGCGGGATCCGATTGTCCGCCATGCGTGCCTGATACACCGGTTGAGGATCCTCCTTTCACCGAATTCCCTGTGGATTTTGGTACCTCGTCCAAGGGTGGCCTGTTGGATCCTACCGATGAGGATCCTGTTCCCGTCGACTTCCCGGTGGATTTCCCCGGCACAATCGAGGATCCGAATACCTCCTCTGCACCGTCCGTTCCCGTGGCTTGCAACAACAACGGGATCAGAGAGGGTATCGAAGCCTGCGACGGTACCCAGTTCGGCACAGCCACGTGCGCCGACTACGGCAACTTCAATGCGGGCGGATTGCAGTGCGCAAACTGCATGATCGATCCGCTCAATTGCCGCTACGAACCCCCGCTTGTCCCAATCCTGAATATCCAACAGGGGAACTCCGGCAACCCGAAGCCCGGCGACCTGATCACGTTCACGATTACCGCGAACAACACCGGTCAGGCTCCCGCGTTCGGCGCTCTCACGGAACAATTACCTGCAGGTCTGACATTTGTGAGCGCGTTACCCGCTCCTGCGATACCGCTCACATGGCCGATCGCTCTCTGGCCGGGACAGCAGCAGGTCATCACCGTCGCTGCACGACTCAGTTCTAGCATGCCGGTCGGGTCGGTACTGACGGCAATCGCATCGGTGCCGGGGTTCCAGGCAGGTTCGACAACATTCACCGTCGTCGCACCGCCAGAGCCTCCTGCTTCCTCCTCCTCAACACCCCCGGTCGTGCAGTGTGCACCGGTGAATGCCGCGTGCGGAGGACAGCAAACGTGTTGCGGCACAGCGCTCTGTGCCGGTGGCCGTTGCACGCTCTGCGGGAACAACGCTCTCGACCCGGGAGAACCATGTGATGGACAGCTGTTTGCGAATAACGCCACCTGTCAGTCACAGAACTTCGATGGAGGCAATCTGACGTGCACGGCCTGCGCCATCGGTGTTGCCGCGTGTGTGCAGACCCCCGTGCGCGTCGAGCGCTTCACAGCCAATCCCGTCGCACCGCGTCCCGGAGACGTGGTCACCTACACGCTTGTCGTCAAAAATCCCTCAGTTCGTAACGGCGCACCCGCGAGTGTCGCCATCGATCTCCCTGCCGGGCTCACCAACCTTACTCCTGCGGTCGGGTACGTCGGCAGACAGTACCGGGTCAATCTCCCGGCGTTTTTGCCGGGTGAGGAAAAAATCGTGGTGGTTTCCGGCACAGTCCCGCTCACCGCCCGTGCAGGCAATCAGTTCACCGCTTCGGCCCGGGTCAACGGCGTCCTGCCTTCCACGACGGCCACCGCAACGGCACTCGATCCGGAGCTCGGATGTATCCAGGTGACCGTCGATGGCAAGGCTTCGTGGGATCCGGCACGGCCTGCCATCAATCCCTTGCCGGTCTTCACCTTTCTCTTGAACACCAATCCCGTCCGCACCGTCAACACGCAGAACGGGACCGCCGTCATTGCCGATCTCCCCCTGCAGGCCTACGTCCTCACACAGTCGGCGCAGCTGCCGCAAAACTGGCGCAAGAGTGCGGGCAACAACGGGTTCCAGAACGTGAATGTCAACCAGGCCGCTGCAGCCGGTCAGCAGAACTGCGCGCAGGTGACGTTCAGCAACGAAGAAATCGCCCCGCCGGTCACCATCCAGAAGCAGTCGCCGACGACGGTGCTCAGGCCGGGGGACACGGTCCGGTACATCATCACGCTGACGAACACGGAGAACCGCGTCGTAAACGTCACTGCCAAAGATTCCTTCCCGTCGCACATCCAGCTCCCGGTCACTGTCACCGATGCCGGAGGAGCGGTGGTCCCGGTGAATGTGAACGGCAACAGCATTACCTGGCCGGCGTCCGTGCCTGCCAACGGCACCGTCTCCTATACGCTCTCCGTCACGGCGCGTGATGAAGTCACTCTCACGTTCCTCCCCGCCCTCGCGCGCAACACCGCGATCGTCGTGAACGGCGGTACCGCAAGTTTCATGCATACCGTTGATGCCGGCACGGTCTCCTCCGCTCCGGTCGTCTCTTCTGCCGCCTCTCGGACAGGAGGTATCGGCGGCACGGTCGGTACGTCTTCCTCTTCGAGAGTCAGTTCGGTTTCCTCGGTCTCCGTCTCATCGGTACGGGTGTCATCGTCGTCCGTTTCCAGCCAGTCATCCAGAGCGCAAGGGGGCAGTTCTGTGTCCAGACAATCGTCGTCCGTTTCACGGACCACCGGCTCGTCCTCCGTCTCCTCGCAGCGAAGCACCTCTTCCGCATTGGTCACAAGCTCCTCTGTCGCAGGCACATCGTCATCCACGAGATCTGTTTCTTCATCTGTGGTGATGTCTTCTTCTGCCCCGTCCATACTCACAATATCGTGTGATGATCGAACGGCCTGCGAGCGCATCACCGTGTTCACCGCCTGGAACGAGTGCGGAGAGCGCACCCGCAATGTCTGCCGCTACAACTTCCTGCGGGACCTTGGCAATGCCAATGGTGCGCTCTGCGTCCGTAACGAGGCAGCATGTCCCGGTTCGTCGTCCTCCGTCGGCCGCACGGGTGCAGCATCCACCTCATCCACCCGACCGTCATCGTCGGCCTCGGTCTCGGGCGCTCCCCCGCGTTCCGCCTGCCGCTGTGTCATTGGTGCACAGTGCCGTACAGTAAACATGGTCAACTGCACTCCCGCGGAGATTGCGGCGTTTGGCGATGCCTGCAACAGGGCGTACACAGAACAGTGCGGCACTGCCTCCTCGTCTTCATTGCCGGATCGTCGTACGGCGGAGTCTTCGTCGAGCAGCAGCGTTGCGGACAGCAGCTCTTCCTCCAGCACTCCGTTGCATCCGTCCGCACCGGTCACCTGTGCAGCATGTACCACGCTCAGGCCGACAGGCGGCAGCTGTGAAACGCAGTCGCAGTCGGTCTGCAGGACGAAGCAGTTGCCCCCGGGCATGATGGTGCGTTTCCCGTGCGAGCCCAATCCTGCCGTGTGCGCGTCTTCCTCGTCTTTGTCCTCCACCTCGAGCCCGTCCGTGTCTTCCAGCGCGGCCATGTCATCCACTTCGTCAGTGGTGTTTGCAACGATGTGGTGTCCGCGTTCGCTCACAGCAAACACGAACGGGTACCTGGCTGATTATAATGCGGATACAGATGATCTTGCGCAGGGCGGCATGATCATGGCCCGTCCGCCGTCGGACACGGCCGATGCCGCTGTTCTGCGCCGGTACTTCAAACGCGGTCCGGGCACAGACCCCGCGTTCGATGTTCTCAGCGATGCCGGCCTCATCTCACTGCTCAACGAAACAGCGCGTAACGGTTTTGATGTCTGCCTTGCCTCCAAGAGCATCGCGCTTTGCAAGGTGCATGAAGGAGCACCCGGAACCGCACGGTGCATGCACGTTCATCCCACGGAATGCGCGCGCGACGCCTTTACGGTTTTTGCAACCAATGATTTGGCAACGTGCTGCCGCCTGCTCACGACTGATACCGAAAAACGGGCCAGCGGATGTTCGGCGATCACCGCTGACTGATGAACATTGCTTCTGCCTGTGCTCGGGTGGTACAGTCGATCCCATGAGACGTGCGCTGGCCGTGCTGGCCCTGTTGATTCTCTTTATCGCAATGACCGCGCTGGGTCTGTTCTTTGCCATGCGCATGGAGCGCGCGGCGCAGACGACGAAATCCGGCTGGTGCTGCATGGCAGACCAGGGGCAATGCGTGGTGCAGGCGAATCTCGATGCCTGTCTTGGTGCCGGCGGCATTCTCTTCAACTGGGATAAAAACACCTGTGCTTCCGCCTGCCAGCCCTAACGCATGAACAGGGTGCTCCCGTCTCTCCGTCGGCTGGGGTTGGGCTTGCTGTTTGCCGTCATGATGTTTACGGGTGCCCGTGTTGCGTCCGCTCAGACGGATGGTCCGCCTGTGGATCAAGATTATCTTAACCTGTACGGCTATTGTTGTGATCCTCTTGCCGAGTCAAATGGAGGACGATGCACGCCGGGCTATCCCAGCCAGTCCGCCTGTCTGGACCCTGCAATCGGAGGTGTGGTGTATACCGAGAAAGATCCAGTCGGCTGCACCATTGCGTGCGGCAAGCACTTCGGACTCTTCTATTGTCCTGCCAATCCGCAGTACGGTCAGCCGATCTCCTGCACGCAAACGCCAGTTTCCACCGGTGGCGTTCCGTACGGCTACACCACCGCCGAGACATGTGCCACGGCCTGCGCACCGCCGGAACCGGTCTCGGTGACCGATGTCGCCTGCCGCTGTGCAACGACTGCTACTGTGATCTGTGATATCACAATCGGGGCACCTGTAACGCTCGAACGCGCCATCCAACGATCGCCTGCGGGTCAGGCGGGAACGGTAGATGATGACTCTCTGACGGCCGATTTGCTTGCGCAGGATGTTTCTCTTGGAACGGCGCTCACGACTGGTACGCCTCCTGCAAACACGCCGGCACCGGTTTCCACATCTCCTTCGCGCACAGTTGTCGTGAATACGTGGATCAGCGGTGGCAGCCCCACTGCGACGACGGCCAACTGGGTCGAACGTGCCGAATTTACTCCCACCGGCGGAAATCCTTCGGCGGTGAGCCCGGAATGTGGGGCGACTAATTGTGATTTCACCATTCAGCGGGCGCGCGGAGTCCTCTCCGTCAGGCTGAACCGTACCGATCTCCCGCGCGTCACCGGCGGGAATCTGTTCTATCATGCAAAGCTCCAGCCCCCGCCCGCCCCACCGGCCAATAGCCAGAATCCCAATCCCACGCAGGACGCGTCCGGTATATCCGATATGGAGCGCTCCGGCCGCATACTCACTGTGGAACAGTGTTCCGATCAGAAACTGGCGAGTGTTTCCGAATGCAGGCTCCCCACGCTCTACCGGTCCAACGGGTCCAATGCCGAGCCGCCACGTCAGGCATTCGCCACCTACACCATTACGGTGCCGCAGGTGCGCGGGACCACGAGAGTGGTTGATAACGTGAAGTACTACGACAGCGATCCGTACGACTGCCTGCAGCAAGAAAATCTCTCGGTGCAGGCGAATCTCCTTCTTCATGTGCAAGGCGAGCCTGCACAAATACCTCTGAGCTGTGGTGCAGAGGATTCCGCGCCAACCACGTGTTGTACCCTTATCGACGGCCAGGTTCGTTGTGACATCCGCCCGCCCGAATCTGCCACGAACGCTCCGCAGACCTACGTTCTCACGATAAAAGACATCCCCGTCCGTCTTGCGGACAGATGCAAGAACGTGGGTATCTGGAATAAGGCTTCTGTTGAGCAGGGTGCTGCCTCCAGCGATACGAACGTCACGCAGATCACCGCTCCGGGGTGTCTCGTCTCCCAGTGTGATCAATGCTGGTATCAGGAGGATGCACAGGGGAACCGCATCACGCAAAGCACGTGCACGCAGAACTCCAAGTGTCAGTGGCAAGCTCCCGCCGCAGGGGAGGAAAATGGCTATTGCCGGCCGAAAGTTGATATTTGTCCTGGATTCTTCGGTTGCTGCTACAGACGTCTGGAGCGCGTGGGTGCCGAAGGCAGAGCCTCCGGACCGCGCACATTTGCCTGGGGCGCCCGTTCGTCCGAAGGCGGCCCTGTGAATGGCCAACAAATCCGTCTTGTGAACGGCAGAGTTGAGGCATCGGATAGTGACCCGAATGCCTACATGGCGAATGCTCTCGCGTGTTTTGGGTACACTTCCTCCCAAGGGAACTTGCAAGATCTTACCGTGCGCACCACGGCTGAACGTCTGCAGCAGCCGACAAGCCAGGAACTCCAGAGATTGATCAATGACTGTGTCTCGCCGCGTCCGGATCCCACCGACGAAGACTCTTCCTCCTCCCGCACGGGCAATTCTGACTCCAGTGATTCCTCCAGCTCCCGTGGTCCCCGCCCCAACGTGTGGTGTCCGTCCGATGATGCGGTGGATATGCGCGGCGTCACATTCCTCGATGACTTCGACGGTCAGGATCTGCAGGATGGCGGCATGATCATGGCCCGCGTGCCGCGCGGTTTAGAAATGTCTCCCACTATCGGCAGGTACTACAAGCGCGGCGCGACAGAGTTCGGTGACCCGGCATACGACGACGAGGGTTTCACTTTCCTCACCGCCGCAACCAAGAATGCGCGGGAAGCGTGTGTGGACAGCAAACAGTACGCCATTTGTCTCACCGGTAATCCCAACGGTAACAATGAGATGGAATGCAGCGTGCAGAACATCAATACCTGCGCGGCTGCCCGCGGCTTGGTGATCCCCGGCAGAACGCTCAATGAGTTGAATGACTGTGTCATCATGCAGAACGGCATCAATGCGAAGGATCCCCAGGTCATGGCTGCAATCGGAGCCGGCCAGCAGCTGGGTGCCGGCGTGGTCGGTGCCGTACAGAACCCGCAGGGTGTGATTGACATGGTGCTCCAGGGCATTGCGAACTTCTTCAACTAGAAAGAGCACTTTTCGTGCTAGCGAGAAACGTTTTTCCTTTTTTTCAAGCATTCTTGGTCTTCCGCAGAGGGGAGCGCCTTTGGGCACCCCCGTGTGCGTGCTACAGTCGCAACCATGCGAACCCGGACGTTCCTCATTTCGTGTCTTGTTGTCTCGGTGATCGGTTTCCTTCTCGGTGCTTTCGTCGTTCCGCGGTATCTCCCGAAGGTCGGCAATCAGCCACCTTCTCCAGGCGAAGCTCCGGCCCAGGCGCAGGATGATCTTTCCGGTTTCTGCTGTTTTTCCGGCGGCCAGGTCTGTACCGCCGAACCCACCGCCCAGCGGTGTCTGGGTAACGGTGGCAAGCTCTTTCATATCGACCGCGTCACGTGTGACAACTACTGCAATCTCCTCGGTATCGTCAAAAATTAGCACGGCATGACAGACTCCGCTTTCACGCGCCGGCTTGTCGTTCTCACCGCTGTGTTCTCGGGCGGCATTGCCGCCGTTGTTGGTCTGTCGCTGTTTTTTTCTTCCGGTTCACCCGATCTCACCGGTACCGTGCTTCACTCCGATATCGCCATCGTTGCAGGCGGTTGCCGCAGGAGCGGGCCCATCCCGGATCTCATCCTGGGTTCGGCCGGCTTCGATCTCCCGCTTGTCACTCCCGCCAACTGCCGCAACGTCTGTGTGCTCAAGCAGGCTGATGCTCAGCCGATCATGGAGTGTCTCCCGCCTGGTGTGGCAGCGGTGACCGGAGACGGTTTTCGTGTGAACAGGAATGCGGCAGGTGTGTTGCACCTCACACCTGAAGCCGGATCGCGAGCAGGGTGGCAGCAGATCCGTCTGAACGGTGAGTGGATTCCGATCGAGGTGATGTTACCAGGTACTTCTCCTGATCGAGGATACTGCGCTGTATACGGCACTCCGCCTACTGGCTGCTTGAGTTTGACGAGCCAAATGGTATGCACAGTTCTGCCTTTGTTAGCGGGTGACATTCCGGGTGTATATTATCCCGCGCCGCTCCCGGCACCGCCGGCAGGCCCTAATCCCGGTAGTGACAGCGTTGCACAGGCGGCCTGCAAGTACTTCATAGACCCCAACACACCCTTCCCCTGTTGCCAGCCGCGCTCCGGGGCCACTGAACCCGCTTTTGCCGAGGTGCCCTATTCCGCATGCCGCGGTATCGCTTTTGACTGGATGCCCTCGCCCGATGCCGAAGAACGTTTTGTGGAAAACAACTGCTTTATGGGTGGGGTGTCCACGACCGATTTCATCGGAGCAGGTGCCGGTCCCACGGTGGGAGTGGGGGAGTACGAGGTGTGTTGCGATCCGCAGAAAGACGATGCCGGTGGTGCGCCCAACTACACCGCCGCGCCCAATGTCGGCCGCTGTTCCCTGAGCGTTGCGCAGAACCTGAACCTCTTCAATGCGAACGACAATGCTCTGACAGGAGGCAGGAAACCGATGGCAAAAATCTTCTCCGTCCTCAAGAAGACGGGCGAAGGCGGTTCCTCGTTCGAGCTCGAACCGGATGGCTACTCTATCGAATATATTCAGCTTGCGGCAGAATCCGTAGCCGGCGTTCGTTTGAAAACAATAAACGGTTCTACACGCGGTCGTAGCCGCCGGGCCGGTGTTGCCGGCAACGTTGTGCACATCGAGGTGCCCGATCCGGATACCCTCTCCAAGCTCTTCCGCGTCCTTGCCGTGGGCGAGGCCGATGGTCGTTCTGCTCCGCGTTTAGTCGGTGCTCCTGCCGCTGCCGATCTTGGGCGGTTCAACACCGATCCGCGCCGCTTTGCGAACGTGGAAAAGAAAATGCCAGATAATACCTGGGAAATCACGGAGCTGCGGAACGTGCGTCCTGCTGGTGCCGGTGGAGGGACCGAACTACGTGTACGGATGGAAAAGTTACGTTCGGCGACCTACGGTCCGCTGCTCGCCGAAGATCCGTCAGTTGCCGATCTCGACGGCGGCAGAAAGAAGTACACGATCCCCGTGCCTGCCAACCAGACCGCGGTCCTCGATTTCCTCCTCGATCTCCAGACACCCGGCGATCTGCGTCCGGTGGGGGAGCGCACGCAGAACTCCTGCGGACCGGAGACCAGTTCCAATTACCCGTTCGCCGGATTCCGTGTTGCGGCCGGCATGGCACCGGGTGCCATTCAGACGAAGATCGAGGAGTGCAGCACGCAGTGCGGACTTGTGTTCTGCGTGTTCGTTCAGCGCACGGGTGGGGGTATTGTGGGCGCTGCAGCTGCTCCGGTTGTAGGGGCTCCTGCGGTCGATGCGATTGCCGCCGGTCTGGGCGCGGTGGGTGCCGTGGGGCCCGGACTCTCAGCAGACTGCGTCCGAGGCGGGATTGTCATACCACCGGATGTTCAGGCCCTGCCGCCAGCCAATCGTTGTTATACCGACACTCAGGTCCGCGGAGGCAATCTGATGCCCAATTATTGCCCGCGCCCGGCCAACCTCCCGGCTCCGCCGCCCGCCAACGCGCAGCCGCAGGCCCTCAATGCCTATGCTGCAGCCATCAATGCCATGGGATCCCGTTTGTGGGGAGCACAGAAGTATGCAACTCAGTATCAGACCATCCAAGCGTGTAAGACTGATGCCAATAATCCGTGCACCATGGTCCTGAGGACCACGCAGCAGACGCAGAGTCAGGGCGGGGGCGGACAGGGTGGTCCGAGCACTGCCGGCCCGCAGGGTCAGGGCGCTCAGGCTCCCGCTGGCGGTGGCATACCCGGTGGCGGTGGAAATAATCCAGGAGGCCCAGGCGCTATCGGCACAACGCCTCCGCCGAACCCGCCGAACGGTGGCGGCACCCCGCCGCGCACAACCGGAACCAGCGGCGGCACGTCCACCAACGGCAGTACCGGTACCACATCCACCGCTACAACCGGTTCTACCGGGACAACCGGGGCCACCGGGACGTCCACCGGGGGGTCCTCTTCACGGCCGTCTTCGTCTTCCTCCTCTTCGCGCTCCAGCTCCGTGAGCTCTCTTTCCTCGTCCCGTTCCTCTCTTGCAGGCTGCTTCCAGCCCGGCACCGCGCAGGACACGGGTCTCTGCTGCGGTGTCGCGCAAGTGGAGCAGTGCAGCGGTGGGGTGTGCATCACCGCTTCCCAGTCGCAATGCAGGATTGCCTCCACGTCCGCGCTCTGTGCGTCCACGACCGATTTCCTCAACCCCGAGTTCTACCAGTCGCTCGACCTCACCATTACCGACTGCACCGACGCGTGCAGGAGCAGTGCGGATCCCACCTGCACGGCCACGTGTCTCACCAATGATTCCGCATCCATCGTGTCCTGTGTCTCTTCCTCACGCAGCTCTTCCGTTGCCGGCTGCTTCCAGCCGGGCACGGCCCAGGACACCGGCACCTGTTGCGGCCTTGCCGTCACCCAGGTCTGTAATGAGACCGGATGCTTCAACAGTGATCAGCCGGTCTGCCGCCCCACCTCCACGTCCACCGAGTGCACTGCGGCCACCGATCTCAAGAGCAAAGAATATTATGCCGCCGCCGACCCCGCGACGTCCTCCTGCTCCGCTCTGTGTTCTCTCAGCGCCGATCCTCTGTGCCTCTCTAACTGCTTCCTCGGCGCCACCCCCACGTTTAAGGCCTGTGCAGTGTCGTCGTCCTCCCGCAGCTCCTCCGTTGCCGGCTGCTTCCAGCCCGGTACCGTGCAGGACACAGGCAGCTGCTGCGGACTCCAGAGTATCCAGATGTGTACGGATGCCGGTTGCTTCCAGGCAGAACAGCCCGCCTGCCGCTCTGCTTCCACCTCCGCACAGTGTGATGCCGCCACCGACCTCAAGAACAGGAAGTACTACACCTCCGCCGATCCAGTGACCTCCTCCTGCACCCAGCAGTGCACCGGTTCGACGAGCAGCACCTGCCAGGCGTCCTGCTTCCTGGCCGCGACACCCACCTTCAAGTCCTGCAGCGCGTCGTCGTCCAGCCGCAGCTCGTCCTCGCGTTCGTCGTCTTCCGATGCCGGCTGCTACCAGGTGGGCACGCAGCAGGATTCCGGTCTCTGTTGCGGTACCGCCCAGGTGGAGCAGTGCAACGCGCAGGGGTGTTTGACCACACCAAACCCGCAGTGCCGCACAGGCATGAATTCGGTGGAGTGCACGGCCGCCACGGATCTGCAGGGCAAGAAGTTCTACCAGACCCGCGACTCCTCCATCGCCGAGGCCACGAGCGCCTGTACCGGTTCTTCGGATCCCGCCTGTGTGCCCTCGCAGCTGCTTTCCGATTCCCCGGCGATCAAGGCCTGTGTGTCTTCGTCCAGCCGTTCGTCGTCCAGCTCGTCGCGCAGGAGCTCCTCCTCCGTCGCCGGCTGCTTCCAGCCCGGTACCGCGCAGGATATCGGTCGTTGCTGCGGTCTTGAGAGCGTCCAGGTCTGTAACGAGGGTGGCTGCTTCCAGGCCGATGAGCCCCGCTGCCGTTCCTCCTACACATCTGCCCAGTGCAATGACGCTACGGACCTGAAGAACAAGGAATTCTACACCTCCGCCGATCCAGTGACCTCCTCCTGCACCCAGCAGTGCACCGGTTCGACGAGCAGCACCTGCCAGGCGTCCTGCTTCCTGGCCGCGACACCCACCTTCAAGTCCTGCAGCGCGTCGTCGTCCAGCCGCAGCTCGTCCTCGCGTTCGTCGTCTTCCGATGCCGGCTGCTACCAGGTGGGCACGCAGCAGGATTCCGGTCTCTGTTGCGGTACCGCCCAGGTGGAGCAGTGCAACGCGCAGGGGTGTTTGACCACACCAAACCCGCAGTGCCGCACAGGCATGAATTCGGTGGAGTGCACGGCCGCCACGGATCTGCAGGGCAAGAAGTTCTACCAGACCCGCGACTCCTCCATCCCCGAGGCCACGAGCGCCTGTACCGGTTCTTCGGATCCCACGTGCGTGCCGTCCCGGCTTCTCGCCGACTCGCCGTCCATCAAGGCGTGTGTCAGTTCCTCCAGCCGTTCGTCGTCCAGCAGGTCCTCCAGTTCCTCCTCGGTCCGCTCGTCCTCTTCACGCTCGTCTGTGGCTGGCTGCTTCCAGCCCGGTACCGCGCAGGATATCGGTCGTTGCTGCGGTCTTGAGAGCGTCCAGGTCTGTAACGAGGGTGGCTGCTTCCAGGCCGATGAGCCCCGCTGCCGTTCCTCCTACACATCTGCCCAGTGCAATGACGCTACGGACCTGAAGAACAAGGAATTCTACACCTCCGCCGATCCAGTGACCTCCTCCTGCACCCAGCAGTGCACCGGTTCGACGAGCAGCACCTGCCAGGCGTCCTGCTTCCTGGCCGCGACACCCACCTTCAAGTCCTGCACCTCCTCCTCGTCCCGTTCCAGTTCGTCCTCGAGTCGCAGCAGTTCCTCCAGCAGGAGTTCTTCCCTGTTCGGCACCGGAGCAACAGGTGGAACGGGCGGCACCGGTACAACAGGCACCACCGGCGGAAAGACCGGTGGAACCGGCACGACGGGCGGAGCGACCGGAACCACCGGCGGGACGACCGGAGGAAAGACCGGAGGTACGGCGACTACGGGATCGACCGGCGGCACGTCGAACTTCTCCTCACGCGGCTCGTCTTCCATTCGCGTGGCATTCTCCTCCTCTTCCAGCCGCAGCTCGATTCTTTCTTCCTCCAGCTCGCTGCGCTTCACCTCGTCTGCGTCCTCGTACTGCCCGCCCGAGATCTGCTTCCCGTGCTCTTCCAATGATCAGTGCCCGAGCAGACAGTGTCTCAACGGCAAATGCACGCCGCTGTGCGGCAACGGGGTTGTGGACGCCAACGAAGTCTGCGACGACGGCAACACGAACAACGAGGATGCCTGCACCAACGCCTGCAAACTCGGCGATAACCAGACCTGCAGGATCCATGTCCAGTGCCGGACGGGCCTCTGTCTCAACGAGCGCTGCGCGCCGTGCAACAGCAACAGCCAGTGTCCTGCCGATACCGTCTGTCTTTCCCGTCAGTGTGTGACGGCCCCGGTCTGCGGCAACGGCATCACCGAGTGGACGGAAGGCTGCGACGACGGCAACCGTGATGATAACGATTCCTGCAGTAACCTCTGCCGCAAAGGCAACGGCGAGAGCTGCTCCGTCAACCGCGACTGTGCGTCACTCTTCTGTCTCAACGGTACCTGCTCCGCCTGCACCGATGCCTCCCAGTGCGGCGGCACACCGTGCGTGGATGGACGCTGCGGTGACGTCTGTGGCAACGGTACCGTGGACCCCGGCGAACAGTGTGATCAGAACGGACAGAACAGCGATGTGCTCCCGGATCACTGCCGTATGGACTGCACGAACCCGCGGGTCGGCGACGGCGTGAGGGATTCCAATGAGGAATGTGATGACGGCAACACGGTCTCCGGTGACGGCTGCGACCGCTTCGGCCGCCTCGAGTCCGGTACGCCGGGCGGCCCCGTGGTCATCGATCTCTCCACCGATAAGAGTCCGCTGCCGGGTTCCGTGATCACCGATGGCAACAAGCCCGATTCGCTCTCCGAAGAAGGCCCGGCCGCAGTGGCTGTCATGGCCGCAGGAGGTGCCGCAGGATGGGCGTGGATGAGGAGACGACGAAGGAAATAACGCCTGCCTGCCGCCAGGCAGGAATCGCGAATCTCGAATGGCGAACGAACAGCTGTCTTTCGTCATTCGCCATCCGCGATTCGGCATTCATAGCTCCCATTGTCATGCCGTCTGTTTTGTTTCCCGCGACATACGGGTTTTTACTTCGCCATGCTACAGTTTTCGCCATGCGACCTCGTGCGTTCCTCCTCTCGTGTCTTTCCGTTTCTGTTGTCGGTGTTCTTCTCGGTTTCCTCGTCATCCCCCGCGTATTTCCACGCAGTGATTTTTCTCCTCCGTCTCCCGGCGAATCATCGGTGTTTTCGGTGATCCAAGAAGATATTGCCGGCTTCTGCTGTTTTGCCGCAGGCGAGTCCTGTGCGCCGCAGCCGTCTCCTCAGCATTGCATCAGTAACGGCGGCAAGCTTTTTCATATTGACCGCACATTGTGCGACAACGACTGCGTACGGCTTGGTGCAGAGTAATGCTTCATGATGCGACGTTCCGTCATTTTCCGGCTGTTCCTCCTCGCCACTCTCGTGGGTGGGGGGATACTAGTGGTCTCAGTTCTTGCATTTCGCAGCTCAGATACTTCGCCTCTGAAGGGTCTTGTGCTCTTTGCAGGGCAAGCATGCTTTAGAGGACCTGGTAGTGATGATTGCAGGCAGGGTCTTTTCTGTAGTGTGCCGATTAACGGGCTAGCTACAGGAACGTGTATTGCTGCAACCGCGGGACAATGTGCCTATTTAGGTACCTATTGCGTTCCGGCAGATCCTCGCTATCAATGCTGCGGCGGTTTGCGTTGTAATGTCTACAATTCGAATCCCTCGATCGGTGTTTGTACACGCACAAACACTGTGAACGGTGTAACGAACAGCTGCAGAGAGTTGGGCGCTAGCTGCGTCAGGGGAGGGCAAACGGATTGTTGCGGTGATTTATTTTGCAGTGATTCCGGTACATGCATTGAGGCTGCTGCAGAACAATGCGCTGCACGTACTTCCATGTGTATTGTTGGTGATCCCCGGTATCAATGTTGCGGTGGATTGCATTGTGACTTGATTGGAGCTGATTGGGGTATATGCAATGATCCTCCTCCGCCCGCTCCCGCACCAGATCCTGTTCCGCCCGCTCCCGCTCCCCTCAATCCCGATCCCGCACCTGCTACTCCCGATCCCGCTCCCGCAACACCAGATCCTGTTCCGCCTGCCCCTGTAAACCCAGATCCTCCACCGGCAGATCCCGCACCTGCTACTCCCGATCCCGCACCTGCAGATCCTGCGCCAGCTATTCCCGATCTTCCTCCACCTGCAGAAGCACCTCTTCCCGTCGCGAATGCGAGGGTCGAGGTTCCAAACGTCGGTGTGCCGATCATTCCCGGGGGCTGCCGGAGAAGCGGTCCCATTCCGGATCTCATTCTCGGTTCCGATGGTTTCACCTTGCCTCTGGCAACCCCTGCAAATTGCCGGAATATCTGTGTCCTGCGTGATGAAGACACAAACCCCACCATGGTCTGCATGCCCGTAAATCCCGCCATCACCTCCATACAGGGTGACGGCTTTCGGGTGGAGCGTGGTCTGGATATCCGGATCGTCCCGTACGACGGCGCGCAGACAGGCTGGCGGCAAATCCGTCTGAACGGAGAGTGGATTCCCATCGAGGTGCTCCAGCCGCAGAATGCAGGTCTCTCCCGCGGGTACTGTGCGACCGGAAACGCCGCCACAAGCTGTACGGAGACCCAGAACAATTTCCGGTGCTCGGGGATCAATCTTCTCATGAATCCCGTGCCGATAAACGGACCAACGCGCCCTGTCACCCCTCTTACGGGAGTGTTCTTTCCCGCGCCGTTCGCTCCGGGAATGATCCTCGATCGACGCAGTGACACCGTTGCCCAGGCGGCGTGCAGATATTATGTGGACCCTCAGACGCCGTTCCCGTGTTGCCAGCCGCGCCGGTGGAACACGGAAGCATCGTTTGTCAGCGTTCCGTACAGCCAGTGTCTCGGTATGGCTTTTGATACGGAGCCGATCAGCCCGGATCTGAGAAACATTTACACCCGAAATGACTGCTTCATGGGGACGTTCGTGGTTCCGGGTTTCCGTGGAGCGGACCCCGCGCCCGCGATGTCCATCGGTGACTATCATCTGTGTTGCGATCCGCAGGCCGATGACGGTCCCAATGGGCCCAACCGCACGGCCAGACCGAACATCGGCCGCTGCTCCTACAGTCTGGAAGACAACATCATCGCCTTCAATACAGGAACGCTCTTTGCGGGTGTCGGTCGTCCCATTGCTACCATCAATCCCGTTCTCAAGCCCGATGCACCCGGCGACACCGGTCCCTCGCATTTCGAAATCGAGCCGCGTGCGCCGTACAGCCATGAATACATCCACTACCTGCTGCATTACGAATTGCTGCAGGCTGACTTCTTTGCACCCCGCACAGGTCCAAGTGAGTTCAATCCCGCAAAGACGGTCGTGCGGATCAAAACGCCAAACCCCCAGCGCCTGAGCCGCATCATGGGATTACTGAGTGAAACACTGCCGATCCCCACAACCATCGAGGAATATAATGCGGACCCGCGTTCACTCTTTAAGCTCGTCCCGGATGGAGTGAATCCTCCAGCATGGAAAGCCTATGTACGGCCGGATCAGCCTCCGGGCCTTCCGCCGGACGGCATCCCTGTTCCGTTGCCGATGAGCGCATCCGCGCATGCACTTGCGAGCGTGCGCAGACTTGGTGTTGTGGTGGGACTAGCGAATGCCGATGCGAATGGTTGGTTCTATCCCATTGCGGGTCTGGATGACTGGCGCAAAACCGAGCGGGCGCTGCAGCTGCTGCTCTATCCCCGTCAGGCAAGCAGGGGGGCTGCTCCGGCTCCAAATCGCGCTGTGAATTCCTGCGGCGACCAAAATTCCGCGTCGTATCCGCATGCGAATTTTACCATTACGGCGGCAACAACCCCTCAGCAGGTACAGGAGAAAATCAATGAATGTGCCACCCGGTGCGGTCTCGTTTTCTGCGTATTCACCCGTTCCGGAGAAGGGGTTGCCGCCAGCTGCCAGCGCGGTGCACTGACCATTCCCAATGATGTTCTCGCGCAGCAGCCTCCCAACCGTTGCTTTGCGGATAACCAGAAGACTACGCATAACCGTCTGATGCCGAACTACTGTGCTCCGCATGCCAACCTTCCGCGCCCCCCCAACCCCGTCACGCTGCAGACGCAGAACCAGTACATCGCATCTCTCAGCGCACTCGGTTCTTCGCTGTGGGGTACGCGAAAATCCGATGCGGAGTACCAGAATCTGCAAGATTGTTCTGCGGCTGCCACTCCTTGTTCCATTATCGTACGCAGCGCCACTGCATCGAGCAGAAGGTCCTTTGCAGGCGGCGGACAGCAGGGGCAGCAGGCAGGACCTGCGGGCGGCCCTGCCGGACAAGGAGGTGGGAACCTTCCCGGTGGAGGACCGCTCGGGGGACCGCTCGGAGGGCCGGTTGGCGGTCCGGTGGGAGGGCCGGTGGGTGCTAACGCAGGAACTCCCGCTGGCGGAACACCAACCGGTGCCACGCCCGGGACCGGTCCCGGGACAACACCCGGCGGAAGTACCTCACCAAGCGGCAACCAGCAGGGCGGTGCACGGTCATCCCCTCCGGGGACATCCACCTCTCCGGGCACCTCCACCGTTGGCCGCACATCGTCCAGAGCATCATCCGTAAACCTCATCGCTCCGTTCCCTCTTTCCAGTTCATCCTCGTCTACACGCCCGGCAAGTACCTCCTCCTCGCCCTTCAGTTTCACAATTCCGTTCGGCAGTTCATCGTCCATAGGATCCAAAACTGGCAGTGCGTCCTCCGGCAGGAGTACGTCGTCCGTTTCCTCCAAGACCGCTTCCACCTCTTCGGCTTCGTCCAAATCTGCGTCCACCTCTTCGACTACGTCCAAATCCGCGTCCATGTCTTCGGGTGCCTCCAAGTCGGCGTCCGCGTCGTCGGTACGCTCCGGCACCTCGTCTTCGGCATCGAAAACATCGTCGGTTTCTTCCGGTACAACGTCTTCGCAGCACTCATCCGCATCGTCGATCATCATCGTCTTCAACGGCTCATCGTCCAGATCCAGTTCGGCATTGAGTGGAGCCTCTTCCAGTCGTTCCGGTTCTTCCACGGCCGGTGGCTTCAGCTCCTCGCAAAAACCCGGCACCAGCTCTGCAGGCGGTTCCACGGGAACAACCGGAGGAAACACGGGGACTACCGGCGGTACGGGTACGAGCGGAACAACGGGTGGAACCGGCACCACCGGTGCCACAGGGGCGACGGGGGGAAAAACCGGTGGTACGGGAACGACAGGGGGTTCAACCGGAACAACCGGCGGGACCGGCACTAGCGGCGGGACAGCCGGAACAACGGGCGGCAGCACGGGGACAACCGGTGGGTACAAGGGCGCGACGGGCGGCACTGCGGCCACAACCGGCGGGTTCACCGGCACGACAGGAGGTCAGAGCGGGGGAACATCGCGCACGTCGTCGAGTATCAGCGGCGGATCCACGGGAACGACCGGCGGTTCTTTCTTTTCTGTCCGCAGTTCCTCCTCCATCTCTTCGTATTGCCCGCCCGAGATCTGCTTCCCGTGCTCTTCCAATGATCAGTGTCCGAGCAGGCAGTGCCTCAACGGCAAATGCACGCCGCTCTGCGGCAACGGGGTTGTGGACGCAAACGAAGTCTGCGACGACGGCAACACGAACAACGAGGATGCCTGCACCAACGCCTGCAAGCTTGGATCCGACGAACTCTGCAACACACACGGACAGTGCACGACGGGTCTCTGTCTCAACGGTCATTGTTCCGCCTGCAGTACCAACAGCCAGTGCCCCGCGGACACTCTCTGTCTCTCCCGCGCGTGCGTGGTATCTCCGGTCTGCGGAAACGGTATCATGGAATGGACGGAACGGTGCGACGACGGCAACCGCGATGACAACGATTCCTGCAGCAATCTCTGCCGCAGAGGCAACGGCGAATCCTGTTCGGTCAACCGCGACTGTGCATCGCTCTCCTGCCAGGACGGTTCTTGTGCAGCGTGCTCATCCGCCGACCGGTGTGGCGGGACTCCATGCGTCGACGGCCGCTGCGCAGACGGCTGCGGGAACGGCACGGTCGATCCGGGAGAGCAGTGTGATCAGGGAGCGATGAACAGCGATATCATTGCTGATGTCTGTCGCACCGACTGTGCGCTCTTCAGAGTGGGCGACGGTGTGAAGGACGGGAATGAGGAGTGTGACGACGGCAACACCGTCTCCGGTGACGGCTGCGACCGCTTCGGGCGTCTGGAAACGGGGAGCACGTCCGGCCGTCCCGTGGTCGTCGATCTCTCGCCGACCAAGAATCCCTACCCGGGTTCGGTGATCAACGGCGGTAACCGTCCCAACTCGCTCTCGGAAGAAGGCCCTGCCGCGGTGGCCGTGATGGCCGCAGGAGGTGCAGCAGGGTGGGCGTGGATGCGGCGACGACGAAAATAAGGGAACAGGGAATGGATTCGACGGGCTCACCACAAGTCGTGATTAGGGAATAGGGGGAAAAGACGATGATGCTGGAAAAACGTCCAATTTTCTATGCGGAGGGCGGGCCTTTGTATCCTGAGCGGAGTCGAAGGCCGGGCCGCCGGCAATTACCAAACCCTCATCTTACTCCCTTTCAGCAGCTGTGACGATTCCTGTATGCGCTCCAGCATCAGATCAATGATCCGTACTTTCAGGAGCAGCGTTCCGCTTCCGGCGTCATGCACAGTGAGGTGATCTGCCTTGTCTGTCAGGAACGAAAAGCGCGAGTCTGCCGGGAGCACGTAGCGTGTGTAGCCTTCACCATCAGCGGCCGATGTGACCGTTGCAAGATCCGTCCCCCGCACCTCACGCAGTGTCCAGGAAGAGGGAACAGTGATGGATGCGGTTTCATCCGGAGCGAAATCGATCACCTCCAGCCCCTCGCGTGCGCCGCGGATGATGGTCAGCGACGTACTTTGCCCATGTCGTACCAGCACAGCCTGCTCTTCGATGTTCGGCGTGTCCGTTCGGATGCTCGCCGCACCAGGGTGCATGAACACGCTCAGCGCCGCGACCGCGAGAGCGGAAAAGAACATCATGCCGTGACGCGGGCGTTTTTTGGCGCGAGCCATGGGGTCGATGCTACCTCATTCTTTGCATGCTGCGACAGGGTGAGATAATCATTGCAAAAATCCGTTCACTTCCCGTCATTGGTGCTAGACTACGTGCCATGGAACTTGATCCGCATACTCTCGAACAGATCATCCGCCGCATCGAACAGCAGATGCGCTGCCCGCAGTGCGGCAAAAAGGTCCCCGTGGACTTCGCCTCCGTGCGCGTTGCCGGGGATAACTTCCTCATCCTGCAGCTGAAATGTGAGACGTGCGATGCGTACATCGTGCTGCATGCCACGCTCCAGGGCACGGCCGTCGATGCCAAGCACCCGGAACAGCAGATGGCCAATGCATCGTCATCGTTGCATCTCAAAGATGATGAGATCGCCCAGCTCAAAAAGGGCCTCGAGCAGTCCGGCGGCTCGTTTGAGAAGCTCTTCAAGAAATACGGTCCCCAGCGCGATGGCGATGCCCCGAGTGCTTCCTGATCTTCATGAGACGCAACGTTTTGCTCCCGGCTGCACTCCTGCTCCTCACTGCCTGCGCAGACACGCTCGCCGATATCCAGTCGGACACGGAAAAATTCCTCCATACCACGAGCGGTGCCACCGCCGACTGGCAGCAGACGCTCACCGATACCGTGGAGCTCGGGCGTCTGGAAGCCGAAAAGCTGAAGAAGGGAATCGAAGACGCGGGTAAGACGGTTGACCAGGTAAAAGAAGGAGTCGCAGAGGTGCAGGAAGGCATCGATGCCATCAATGAGGCGAAAGCGAACATCAATTTCTAATTCCACATTACTAATTGCAAATTAGGAATCAGCAATTTGGAATGTGTAATTCTTCAAAACATTCTTGATTTCTTCCTCCCGGTAAGTAGAATGATCCCGTCACCAACGTTCTCTTTCCCGCGGGTCAGACGACCGCACCAGGAGAGGGAGCGCTCTGTGGCGTGTTCATTCCTCGGCTACGCTCGGAATGACACGCTCTCAGATTTTGGCTCAGGGAAGCCCTATTCCCTAATTACTATTCCCTAATCCCTCCTGTCATGCCGTTTCCGCATCAGAAGTCCGCAGCCACCGATTCGTTCGATGCTGTCGCGCTCAGTATCGCCAGCCCCGAGGACATGCTCGCGTGGTCCCGCGGCGAGGTCACCAAGGCCGAAACGGTGAACTACCGCACCCAGCGCGCGGAGCCCGACGGCCTCTTCTGTGAGCGCATTTTCGGACCCACCAAGAACTTCCAGTGCTTCTGCGGTAAGTACAAGGGTGTGCGCTACGCCGGAGTGGTGTGTGAGAAATGCGGCGTGGAAGTCACGCGCTCCATCGTCCGCCGCGAGCGCATGGGCCACATCAATCTGGCCGTTCCTGTCACACACATCTGGTTCCTGCGCTCGTCACCGTCGCGCATCGGTCTTCTGCTGGATCTCCCCATCAAGACGCTCGAACAGATCGTCTACTTCGCCGCGTACATCGTCATCCAGGTGGATGAGGACGCCAAGAAGGAGGTGGAAAAGGAGATGGACCAGATGGCCGAGCAGCGCCGTAACCAGGTGAAGCGCGAGTACGACGACGCCAAGGAGAAGATGAAGGAGTCCGATTCCACGCGCGCCCAGCTGGATGCCCTCGATAAGGAGTTTGCAGACAAGCTGGAAGGCCTCAAGCAGAACCACAAAGATGCGCTCGAGGATCTCAAGAACCTGCGCACGGGAGCCGTGCTCTCCGAGCTCAAGTTCCGCGAGATGAACATGAAATTCGGACACGTGTTCCGCGCCGGCACCGGTGCCGAATCTCTCAAGGAGATCATCGAATCGGTGAACCTGGGTTCGTCCATCGACGGCCTCCACAAGGAGCGCGAGCAGAGCGCCGGCCAGAAGCTCAAGAAGGTGATGAAGCGCATCAAGCTCGTCTCCTCCCTCACGCAGTCCAGCATCAAGCCGGAGTGGATGATCCTCTCCCGGCTCCCGGTCATCCCCCCCGATCTGCGCCCGATGGTGCAGCTCGACGGTGGCCGCTTCGCCGCATCCGACCTCAACGATCTCTACCGCCGCGTCATCAACCGCAACAACCGCCTCAAGAAGCTCATGTCGATCGGTGCGCCGGAAGTCATCTGCCGCAACGAGAAGCGCATGTTGCAGGAAGCCGTCGATACGCTCCTCAACAACTCCGCACGCGCGGGCAAGACCCTCTTCACCGCCGGTGACCGCCGCAAACTGCGTTCGCTCTCCGACATGTTGAAGGGGAAGCAGGGACGCTTCCGCCAGAACCTCCTCGGCAAGCGCGTCGACTACTCCGGTCGTTCCGTCATCGTCGTCGGTCCGCACCTCAAACTCACGCAGTGCGGTCTGCCGAAGGAAATGGCGATGAAGCTCTTCAAGCCGTTTGTCATCGGCCGCATCATCCGCGACGAGCTCTCCCACAACGTCAAAGCCGCCGAGCGTCTCATCCAGGATTCCGCTAAAGAGGTGTGGGACATCCTCGAAGAGGTGATCCACGATAAATACGTGCTTCTCAACCGCGCTCCGACGCTCCACCGCCTCGGTATCCAGGCGTTCAAGCCCGTGCTCGTGGAAGGTCTTGCCATCCAGCTGCACCCGCTCGTGTGTGCCGCCTTCAACGCCGACTTCGACGGTGACCAGATGGCCGTGCACGTCCCGCTCTCCGAGAAGGCCCAGGAGGAGGCCCGCGACCTCATGGCCGCGGTCAACAACGTTCTCAAGCCGTCCGCCGGTGAGCCGATCATCAACCCGATCCAGGACATGGTGCTCGGTTGCTACTACCTCACCCGCGTCCACGACGGAAAGAAGGGTCACGGCATGATCTTCAGCTCACCCGACGAGGCGTTTCTCGCCCACGATCACGGCGTTGTCGATCTGCAGGCCAAAATCAAGGTGCGCTTCGCGCTTCCGGGCCAGAAGCCCGAGATCATCGAGACGTCCGTCGGCCGCCTCCGTTTCCAGGAGGTTGTCCCCCCGGCGCTCGGTCTCATCAACGACACGATGAAGAAGCGCAACCTGTCCGATCTCATCGCCCGCTCGCTCGAGGTTCTCGGCCGCGAGGAGACGGTGGCGCTGGCAGACCGCATCAAGACGCTCGGTTTCGATTACGTCACGCTGTCCGGTGTGTCCATCTCGGCCACCGACATTCTGGTCCCCGCCGAGCGCAAAAAGCTCCTCGAGGACGCCAACGAGAAGATCCGCACCATCAACAACTTCTACTGGAAGGGTCTCGTCACCGCCGATGAGCGTTACAGCCACGCCATCCGCATCTGGTCCAAGACCAAGAACGAAGTCACGTCCGCGATGATCCAGGAATTCAACCGCTACCCGGAGAACGACATCACGTACGTGATCGATTCCGGCGCACGTGGTAACTGGGGTCAGGTCACCCAGCTCGCCGGTATGAAGGGTCTCGTGGCCGATCCGTCCGGTCACACCATCGAGCTTCCGGTCCAGAGCAACCTCAAAGAGGGCTTCTCCGTGCTCGAGTACTTCACCGCCACGCACGGTGGACGCAAGGGTAAGTCCGACACCGCTCTCAAGACCGCCGAGGCCGGTTACCTCACGCGCCGTCTCGTGGACGCCGTGCAAGATGTCATCATCCGCGAGGAGGACTGCGGTTCGGAAGACGTGCACATCATCACCCGCGCCGATTCCGAGCGCATCGGTGAGAAATTCGAGAGCCGCCTGTTCGGCCGTTCCGTGGGTCAGGATCTCAAGGCCGACGGCAAGCTGATCGGCAAGCGCGACGACGAGATCGATTCCACGATGCTCGATCTCATCCGCAGGCACAAAGTCACGGAGGTGGGCGTGCGCTCCATCATGACCTGCCGCACGCGCGGAGGTATCTGTCTCAAGTGCTACGGCCGCGACCTCGCCGACAACAAGACCGTCAAGATCGGTACGCCGGTCGGCATCATCGCCGCACAGTCCATCGGTGAACCGGGTACGCAGCTCACCATGCGCACCTTCCACATGGGAGGTGTCGCCGAAGGAGCCGATATCACGCAGGGTCTCACGCGTGTCGAGGAACTCTTCGAGGCACGTTCGCCGCGCACCCCCGCCACGCTCTCCGATATCACCGGTCGCGTCAAAGTCAGCCACCAGGGCGGCCGCAGCTTTGTGCACGTGGTTGCCGAGCAGCCGGGTGAGGATTCCTACTTCATCCCGTCGGGGTACCAGGTGGTCGTCAAAAAGGGCGATGAGGTTTCCGAGCGTACCGTCATCGCCAAGGCGTCCACGGACAAGTCCACGATCAAGGCCACGATCAGCGGCAAAATCAGCCACATCGAGCGCGGTATCGTGAAGGTCCGTCACAACGAGATCCAGGAGCGCACGTACGAGTTCGGTCCGCGCGATTCCCTGCTCGTCAAAACGGGTTCCGTAGTCGATGCCGGTCAGGCGCTCAACGCCGGTCACTACAACCTGCAGGAACTCCTCGAGAAGAAAGGCACCTACGCCGTGCAGAACTATGTGGTGCAGGAGGTCCAGCACATCTACGCCTCCCAGGGTCAGACCATCAACGACAAGCACCTGGAGATCATCGTGAAAAAGATGTTCAGCAAAGTCCGCGTCATCGACTCCGGTGATACCAAGTTCCTCCCCGGAGAAATCGCCGACATGGGCGAAATCCTCTACGAGAACGACCGTCTCGCCAAGATCGACAAGAAGTCTCGTGGTGCTACCTACGAGCAGTTGCTCCTCGGTATCACCCGCGTGGCTCTTGCTACCGACAGCTGGCTCGCCGGCGCCTCCTTCCAGGAGACCATCCGCGTCCTCGTGGAAGCCGCCACCACCCGCCGTATCGATCTTCTCAAGGGTCTCAAGGAAAACGTCATTATCGGCCGCCTCATTCCCACGGGCGAGGTATACCGCAAGCGGTACCTGGAAGCCCGCGGCGAAGGCGTTGCTGAGGACGAAGAGTGATTTCACGGCTGCGAGCTGCGAGGAACGGGCTGCGAGAGCACCCTTCCCGCAGCCCGAAGCCCGTAACCCGCCGCTTTACGCCTTTACTTCACCCCCCGATCCCTCTACTATTCAGCGCCTTCTACGTTCGATTCCTCAGTATAAATGCCTACCATTAACCAGCTCGTCCGCCGCTCGCGCAAAAGCAACCGCGCAAAGTCCAAAGCTCCCGCTCTGCAGGAGGGCTGGAACGCACTCAAGATGCGCGCTGTCGCGATGCCGAAGGGCAGCCCCTTCAAGCGCGGTGTCTGCGTGAAGGTGACGACCATGACGCCCAAGAAGCCGAACTCCGCTCTCCGCAAAATCGCCCGCGTGCGTCTGGTGAACGGCAAGGAGGTGAAGGCCTACATCATGGGTGAAGGCCACAACCTGCAGGAACACTCCGTCGTGCTCATCCGCGGCGGCCGTGTGAAAGACCTTCCGGGTGTGCGTTACCACATCGTCCGCGGCATCCTGGATACCGAAGGCGTGCGCGACCGCAAGCAGGGCCGCTCCCTCTACGGTGCAAAGAAGCCCAAAGCCGCCAAGTAACTTCGAACCCTATTCCCTAATTCCTAGTCCCTATTCCCTGAGTCCATGGCCCGCCCCGTCAAAGCCTTCATCCCCACCGGTTCCGACGCTCTCCAGGAGAAATTCGTCAACTGTCTGATGCACGGTGGCAAGAAAGTCACCGCCCGCAGGATTTTTGCCGATGCCCTCGAGATCATCAAAACCCGCACCAAGGATGCCCCGACGGAAGTCTTCCAGAAGGCGCTCATGAACGTCACTCCGCTCATCGAGGTGCGCCCCAAGCGCATCGCCGGTTCGGTGTACCAGGTGCCGGTGGAGGTCAACCCCAAGCGCCAGCAGGCGCTCTCCATCCGCTGGATCCTGGATGCCGCACGTTCCCGCAAGGGTGTCCCCATGGCTCACAAGCTCGCGCTCGAGCTCCTCGATGCCTCCACGGACCAGGGCGCAGCCATCAAGAAGAAGCAGGACGTGCTCAAGATGGCCCAGGCCAACAAAGCTTTCGCTCACCTCGCAAAGTCAGCGTAAGCCAGTTCTCACTATTGATACTGAAGCGACGCCGCGAGGCGTCGTTTTTTGTGTCTGGCGTGACAGCAGGCCGGTAGGCCTGCTCCAGGGTTTTACAAATACACACTTGCTTTCACTCTAACAACCAAACATCTTTCCAGGCATGGGGCAGGCCTACCGGCCTGCCGATGCTGCCATATTCAGATACTGCTCAAACACCTTCATCAGCTCCTTCAGCGTCTCCGGAATCGACCATTCCTGCTCATCAATCTTCCGAAGCGGCATGATCTTGCTGCTGGTGCTCGTGAGGAAGACGCCCTCGTAGTCTTTGAGTGACGTGAGCGGCAGATCTTTTTCGGTGAGCTCGTACCCGGCTGCGAGCGCAGCCTTGAGGACATGCATACGGGTGACGCCCTCCAAAATCTCTTTTGTCGGCGGTGAGTAGACCGTTTTTCCATTCATTGCGAAGAAGTTCGTTCTCGTGCCTTCGGTCACGCAGCCGTCGCGATTGATGAGCAGCGCGTCATAGCAGCCTTTGGCACGCGCCTGGCTGTAGGCCATGTAACTTGGGAACATGTTGAGCGTCTTTGCCTGCGGGAACATTCGTTCATATGGGAACGTGATCGCGGTCGCACCGTCCCGGTAGAGCTTGCGGTCGGGGAAGAGGGGGGTGAGCGGCAGGATGATCAACTGGCAGTCCTCGGTTTTCCGCGCCCCGATGAGCAAAATCTTCAGGTTGCAGGCTGCATCCCCCACTGTGCCGATCAGCTTCAGAATCCACTGCTTCACATCGTCCGCGGCAAACGGGTGCCTGAGATCGATCACGCGGGCTGAGTGCATCAGGCGCGAAACATGATCATCGAGGAACCAGGCGTGGCCGTCGGTCACACGGACATTCTCGTACACGCCGAAGCCGTAGGCATACTCGATGTTCGAGAACGGGACGACAGCCTCATTCATCGGGAGCAGAACTCCGTTTTTGCTGAATTGCTGAAGAATCATGCAGTAAAAGTGTACATGTATTACAATGGCCGTGCGTTGCGGAATTTCGTATGCTCCTACCCTTGCAAAAAATCAAAAAATAAGTATAATGCTTGCACGAAAAAAAACGGCTCATCACACATTTCATTCCCTTCACACCCACACCCATGTCCACACCGCCCCGTTCCCGCCGTCTGAGCTCTGAAGATCTCGATCGCCCTCTCGATTTCTGGGAGAACGGTCCGGTTCGTCAGATACTGGAAATGGAATTTGAACTCGTGCTGGAACAGGAGCTCACCGCGCGCGAACTTTCCCTCGATGCGCTGGTTTGTGATCTGCTCCACGATGCCGTCATCCCCGAAGTCATCCTCTTTGTCACCCAGAAGATGCACTGGACGCATCAGGAAGAGCGCCGGATGGCCCTCACTCTGGTGAATGAAAAGCGTGTCAGACGCGAGATTGTCAGGCGTCTTTCACGGCAGCTTGAGCGCTTCGGGCCGCTTTTGACCCGTCAGAAGGAACCCGCACTCCCACTGCAGGTGCTCAGCTGCGTTCCGCGCCTCATCCGCTTTGTGGTTACGGAGAGCTGAACGGTGCCTTTTGGCTCCTTGCGTCCGTTTGGCTCTTTCTGTAGAGTCTTCAGGCCTTTTCCGCAGGATCGGCGCTTTCGGGTGGCTGTCTGCGGAAATCTTTTTTCTCCTCCATCATGGACCTCAAGAACGTACGCAATATCGGTATCATCGCGCACATCGATGCCGGCAAGACCACCACGTCCGAGCGCATCCTGTTTTACACGGGCAAGTCGCACAAAATCGGTGAAGTGCACGAGGGCGAGGCCACCATGGACTGGATGGAGCAGGAGCGCGAGCGCGGCATCACCATCACCTCCGCCGCCACACAGGCACACTGGAAGGCTCCCGATGTGGACGGCAACATGGTCGATATCACCATCAACCTCATCGACACTCCCGGTCACGTGGACTTCACGGCTGAAGTCGAACGTTCGCTCCGCGTGCTCGACGGCGGCGTCGTCGTGTTCGACGGTTCCCAGGGTGTGGAGCCGCAGTCCGAGACCGTGTGGCGTCAGGCCGACAAGTACCACGTTCCGCGCATCGCGTTTGTGAACAAGATGGATAAGACCGGTGGGAACTTCTTCATGTCCCTCGATTCCATCTTCGACCGCCTCGGCAAGAATGCGGTGGCCATCCAGCTGCCGATCGGCGCGGAGAGCGAGTTCCGCGGCATCATCGATCTCATCGAGCAGAAGGCCTGGACCTTTGAGGGCAAGAACGGCGAGACCAAGAAGGAGATCGAGATCCCGGCCGATATGCTCGACCAGGTGAAGGAGTACCGCCTGATCCTCCAGGAGAAGATCGCCGAGAACAACGACGAACTCATGGACAAATTCCTCACGGACGGTGCGCTCACCATCCCCGAGATGCGCAAGGGCCTGCGTTCCGCAGTCGTCCGCAATAAGCTCTATCCGGTGCTCTGCGGAAGCTCGCTCCAGAACATGGGCGTGCAGCTCGTGCTTGATGCCGTTGTCGCCTACCTCCCGTGCCCGGCCGATATCCCGTCCATCAAGGGGAAAAACCCTGCCGATGATAGCGAGGTCGTGCGCCATGCCAGGAACGACGAGCCGCTCGCAGCCATCGCCTTCAAGATCGCCACCGATCCGTTCGTGGGCCGTCTCACGTTCGTCCGCGTGTACTCCGGCGTGCTCAAGACCAGCACTGCCGTGCTCAACACCCGCAGCGGCAACAGCGAGCGCATCGGCCGTCTTGTGCGCCTCCATGCCAACCAGCGCGCGGAAATCCAGCAGATCGAAGCCGGAGACATCGGTGCCGTCATAGGGCTTAAAGACACCCGCACGGGTGACACCATCTGCGACAGTGCCCACCCCATCCGCCTCGAGTCCATCACCTTTGCGGAGCCGGTGATCGCGCTTGCCGTGGAGCCCAAGACCAAGGCCGACCAGGAGAAAATGGGTGTCGCTCTCCAGAAGCTTGTGGAAGAGGACCCCACGCTGCGCGTGCAGTCCGATGAGGAGACCGGCCAGACCATTCTGCGCGGTATGGGTGAGCTCCACCTCGATATCATCGTCGATCGCATGAAGCGCGAATTCAAGGTGGAAACCAACGTCGGTAAGCCGCAGGTTGCCTACCGCGAAACCATCCAGAAGCAGCTCGACCACGAGGAGAAGTACATCAAGCAGTCCGGCGGCCGCGGTCAGTACGGGCACGTGCTCTTCACCATCGTTCCGCAGGAGCCGGGCAAGGGCTATGAGTTCGTCGACGAGGTCGTCGGCGGCCGCATCCCCCGCGAGTTCATTACGCCCTGTGACAAGGGCTTTCAGGAGGGTATGAGCCGCGGCATCCTGGCAGGGTACCCGGTGGTGGACGTCAAAGTCATTCTCACCGACGGTTCCTACCACGATGTGGACTCCAATGAATTCGCCTTCAAAATGGCCGCATCCATCGGTTTCCAGGCCGCCGCACGCAAGGCCGATCCGGTGATCCTCGAGCCGATCATGAAGGTGGAAGTGGTCACTCCCGAAGAGTTCTTCGGCGATGTGATGGGCGATATCTCCTCCCGTCGCGGTATGGTGACCTCCACGAGCGAGCGCGGTACCGCCAAGGTGGTGGATGCCCGCGTCCCGCTGGCCGAAATGTTCGGCTACGCCACGGAGCTGCGTTCCATGACCCAGGGCCGCGCCAGCTACTCCATGGAGCCCAGCCACTACGACAAGGTGCCCAAGAACGTCGCAGACGAGGTCATCGCTGCACGTACGGGAGGGACCAAGTAAACGCACGAAAAGAATCCGAAGAATAAAAGGAATCCAAGGAACATCCTCGGATTCTTTGGATTCGCCGGATTCTTTTTATTCCTTATTCCTTCTTTCCCTGCATCGTCATCAGCGCCGGCGTCACCATCCCGAGCAGTGTTCCTCCCACGTACCCAAGTACGCCCGAGAGCAGGATGAAGAAGATGCTCTCCAATTTGCTCAGTCTGTTCTTTTTCCAGGCGATAAGAATTGCGAGCAGCAGAGAGCCTGCCGTAGAGACGATCGTTGCTACCTGATTGCTGAGCGCGTACCCCTGTTCAAGCGTCAGGGTCGGCTGAAACAGCGGCACCACCATCACGATGACCACTCCCAGAAGCGCAGTACCCAAGAAGGCAGTGATATAGAACCCGAGCATCTGCAAAAATGTGTGCGGATGACGCAGATTCAGGAATGCGGGAAGGGTCATAGATTTCACTGTAGCACACGCCATTTTGTCATTCCGTAGTACTACGTTGACACAATAAAATTTCACCGTAGAATGAATGTCACTTTCCTTTTTTCCATGATCGAAAGCTCACCTGTCGCTTCCAAAATTAATGACATGAAAAACGGCGACCCGAGGACTGTGAAGCCAGTTGCAAGGAATCTGCTTGATCAGCTTGAAGGTCAGCGCGATCTCCCAGGAGGTGAGATTGATCAGCAGAACTTCGATATCCCGCTGCTTCGAACGTTTATTCAGACTCTTCCAAAATAATGAAGATCCGCAAGCGCTTCACCGAGGATAGCTATCGCAAGGAGCCGTGGTTCCGTGCGGTGTGCGATGCGCTGCTTTCCTGCAAGAATGAGGAGGAAATGGCCGATTTCCTGCGTGATATCGGTACATTGAGTGAACTGCAGGCCTGGGGTGAGCGTCTGGAAGTGGCCAAAAACCTCGCCAAGGGCTTAAGCTACCGCGATGTCGCTGCGATGACCGGTGCCAGCACCACAACCGTAACGCGTGTTGCCCGTTTTATCGAGAACGGACCGGGCGGCTACCGGAAATATCTGCAGGTCCACAGGCATCATCGCATGGGTGCCCAGATGAAATCCCCATCTTCACAGAGCGGGTTTTCTACCCGCGGAACAGAGGACAGGGGAGGGGAGCCTGCAGCAATGATTGCTCAGGAGATCAAAGACCGTAATGTTGAATCGGCTTTACATGCAGAATTTCCCGAGAGAAATGGACATAAAAATATTTCAGTATTACAAAAGTATTTAGATAAGAAAAATTAACATTACCAATTCAGAGTTTGCACAAAATATGTGATCGGGATTTTCCTCTGTGTAATGACAGGGGACAGGGGATTGGACTTAAAAACCACCTCCCACTCCCCTCTTGTATTTGTATTAACGTAGTAAAACATTGACTCACCTTCGTGCCCAGCCTACAATTCAAGTATTCACAGTCCTCTCCCCGCTGTTTCCTCAGTCACTACGGAGAGCAGGCACTACATATGAGTCTTTTGGTCTCTACCCGTCGGCAGCATCATTCTCTCTTCCCTCGTGCGGAGAGGATGGCGTCGGCGTAATCAATTCTTCCGACCGACTTCACCCCCTCCTCACGGAGGTTGTTTGCGTGTGTTGCGCAGACAAGTGATCGGTCTTTGTGTTCACCGGAGGAAAGATCATGAACAGCATCCTGCAGGCATTGCGTGAGTGGATGAATGCTCCTGAGGCCGAGCTTGTGGCTGCCCTGGAGGCGGTCGTCCATCCGCTGTGGCTCGAGAGCAATCCGGATCTGCTTGTCCATCCCAGAGACACAGTCGATCCGGAGACGCTCGGCATGCATCAGAATTGGACATTCATTGTCCTGCCCTTCCGTGAAGTGCGGTTCCGCGGCGCTTGCATCTATCTCTTTCAGTTCCACATCGATGAGCTGCTGGGGATCAAGGGAAGCGTCCGGTAAACCGGCACACGAGCAACCCGTTCACTACCCCGATTCCTTCACTGGGATCGGGGCTTTTTCTGTAGAATAAATCCGTGCTCCACGATCACTTCCTCCACCGCTGCCTCACCCTCGCCTCTCTTGGGCGCGGCCATGTGGGAAACGGGGCCATGGTTGGCGCTGTACTCGTCCGTAACGGTCAAATCATCGCCGAAGGCATCCACAGGGGCTTTGGTCAGCCCCATGCCGAGCGTGACCTCCTGGAAAACTACGATGGTCCCATAGAACCTCAAGACATCCTCTATGTGAACCTGGAGCCGTGTTGTCACCAGGGAAAGACGCCGCCGTGTACGGAGATCATCCTGGAACGCGGGGTCAGGCACATGGTCTACGGTATGCACGATCCGGATTCCAGAGTATCCGGAAAAGGAAGAGCCCTATTACAAGCCAAAAAAGTTACTGTCGTGGGTCCCTATCTGCGTGCACACTGTGAATGGTTCAACCGCGGATTCATTACTGTCCGAGCGCATGGTCGTCCCTGGATCACCCTCAAGTCCGCACGAACACCTGATGGCAGGATTGCCTATCCAGATAGGTCTCCGCTTATGATTACATCCCCGGAACAGAATGCCTGGTCGCATCAGATGCTGCGGGCACGGCACGATGCCATCCTGGTCGGGGTGGGCACAATCCTCACGGATAATCCCCTCTTGAATGTTCGATTGAATTATCACGGAGCCCTTCCTGAAAAGAAAAATTCTATGAACACTAAAATTGATCAATTTCACCCCCTGCGTGTCATTCTGGATCCACATCTGCGTACTCCGGAGTCAGCGACTGTTGTCACCGATGCAAGGCCGCATGACACGGTCATCATCGTCGATCCGGACAGTGCCGAGCCCGACACCATCCGCTTCTTCCAGGGGCTCGGTGTCCATGTTCAGGCTGTGGTGATGAATGACGGCATCTTCGACTGGGCTTCACTCTGGTCTGTCCTCACCACTCCAGCCGGGGACTATCACGGCATCACGTCTATCCTCGTTGAAGGTGGTCAGAAGACGTGGGATGTGTTTGGGTCTTCTGGCTTCGTTGACGAGGAAGTCACTTTGATTGGTTCAAAGCAAGGTTGAGGTTCCGTGCATGAGTGATGCGCGCACACTGTTGCTGATCAGCCCGATTCTGTGGTGATCCATGCCTCCTATTGTGAGGTGCTCATGAGGCCCCTGCAGTGCGTGACCATTCTCGGGTTGTGAGAATGTTCCAAGATGCAGGTCAGGGAGCTCATGGTCCGGATCTCTGTAGTTTTCGCGTGACATAGGCGCGTGAGGAAAAAGCGCGATGTCTTATACGCTGATATTGCCTCTTTTTCAATGGTATTGCGCCAAATCCTTACAGTTTTGCCATAATTTTCTGGCCGAATCTGTATGCCCGGAGGAAGAGGCGGTTCCACAGCGGGATCGATCCGTCTTTGGCGTATCTGCGGACGTGCTTCACAAATCCTCGGCCTTTCTTCTCTGTCTTTTTGAGTGCCTGGGGGCGCTGGTCGAGGACCACACCGAATCTGCCGCGCCCCAGCATCGCCTTGCCTTCGTAGTGCTTGCCCATAGGCGTGCCGCCGAAGTACCGGATGGATTCCGGGAGGTGCAGTGTCGTCAGTCTCATCAGACCCTTCCAAGCCGGCACTGGTGCGCCACCGGTGAAGAGGAAGTAAAACGGCTTATTCTTGAGGAGCCCCTTGGAGCGTGTCTCTGCGTCCAGGGCGAACGTCCCCATACGGTCGATCAGGTTTTTGAGGTGCGCCGGAATAGAGAAATTCCAGATGGGTGTCGCGATCACAACACCGTCGGCATCGTCCATCTCCTTTTTGAGCCGGTCATACCCGAGACCCTGCTTTGTCCTGGGGTCGTAGTGCGCGAGGGTGAAGTGCTCCAGTTCCAGCTCCTCCACGCGCAGCAGCTCACAGGTCACATCACCTTCCTGCTGCATGCCCCGGCAGAAGGCTTCCGCAAGGACGCCGGCGTTGCTGGGATTGTTGGTTCCTGCAACCAGGAGGAGCACGCGCATGCGCTGAGTGTACCTACGGAACACACATTCTCACCACGTGTTTTGATGGGTCTCTGACCTGCATGCATTCCACAATCCGAAAACGCGCCGGAGGCAAGGAGGTTTTTCCGGTTGCATCATCCTGGTGATTGAGTTGCCGTGATGGAATTTCCGCGTCATCATTGTGCCCTTTTTCGTGACAGCAGAGCGGCCATTTCGGGGTCGACCCGTGTCAGACAACGCCGGGTTGACCGTCTCCGGTGATAACAATAGCTTGTGTCGTTGTCACAGCAGGTACAACTACCTGTTGTGTTTCCTTTCCCTCCCACACCGATGAATCCCAAGGCCGCTTCCGCCGCTTCTGACGCCCTCACCCGCACCGATGGACGCAGGGCGGAAGGACTTGCCGTGAACGGTGGCGAACGGAGCATCCCTCCCATGGAGCAGGAGCGCGCACGCAAGGGGACGGGAAAGGGGCTCACGATCCCGCGCGTATTCACGACGCCGGGCAGTGATCCCTTGGATGAGATCCGGTACGAGATGCGCACCAGCCGCATCGTGAACACCGACGGCTCGGTGGTCTTCGAGATGCAGAACGCCGAGATCCCGGCCGACTGGAGCCAGGTAGCCACCGATATCATGGTCAGCAAGTACTTCCGCAAGGCGGGTGTGCCGCAGACCGATGCCCAGGGCAATGTGCTGCGCAACGATAAGGGGGAGGTCATCACGGGGCCCGAGCGTTCCGCCCGCCAGGTGATGCGCCGCCTCGCAGGCTGCTGGAGATTCTGGGGACAGAAGTACGGGTACTTCGAGACCGCGCAGGACGCCCAGGCCTTCGAGGACGAGCTCTCCTACATGCTCATCCGCCAGATGGCCGCTCCCAACAGCCCCCAGTGGTTCAACACGGGCCTGCACTATGCGTACGGCATCACGGGTCCGGCCCAGGGGCACTACTACTGCGATCCCATCACGGGCGAGGTGCGCAAGAGCGAGGACGCCTACACACATCCCCAACCGCACGCCTGCTTCATCCAGAGCGTGGGTGACGATATGGTCAATGAGGGCGGCATCATGGACCTGTGGGTCCGCGAGGCGCGCCTGTTCAAGTTCGGATCCGGCACCGGCACCAACTTCTCAAAACTCCGCGGAGCAGGGGAGCCGCTGTCCGGTGGCGGCAAGAGCTCGGGTCTCATGAGTTTCCTCAAGATCGGCGATCGTGCCGCCGGAGCCATCAAGTCCGGGGGCACCACGCGTCGCGCCGCCAAGATGGTCTGTCTCGATCTCGATCACCCGGATATCGAGGAGTTCGTGAATTGGAAGGTCAACGAGGAGAAGAAAGTGGCTGCGATGGCCGCCGCCGGCTACGACACGGACTTCAACGGTGAGGCGTATTCCACCGTCTCCGGTCAGAATTCCAACAACTCCGTCCGCATCGCCCACGACTTCTTCGAGGCTGTCGAGAAGGATGGTGACTGGAATCTCTATTGGCGTACCGAACTCAAGAAGGCTCAGCGCGAAGGTCGCGAAGCCAAGCCCAGCAAGACGCTCAAGGCCAGAAAGCTCTGGGAGCAGATCGGCTACGCCGCATGGGCGTGTGCCGACCCGGGTGTGCAGTACGACACCACCATCAACGACTGGCACACCTGCCCGGCCGACGGACGCATCAATGCGTCTAACCCCTGCAGCGAGTACATGTTCCTCGATAACACCGCCTGCAACCTGGCATCCCTCAACCTGCTCAAGTTCTACGATGCCGAGCACGGGACGTTCGAGGTGGAGAAGTACAAACATGCCGTGCGCCTGTGGACCGTGGTGCTCGAGATCTCCGTGCTCATGGCCCAGTTCCCGAGCAAGGAGATCGCCGAACTCAGCTACACGTTCCGCACGCTCGGTCTCGGGTACGCCAACCTGGGTGCCATGCTGATGCGCATGGGCATTCCGTACGATTCTCCCAAGGGGCGTGCCATCTGCGCGGCGCTCACCGCCATCATGACGGGCGAGAGCTACGTCACCTCCGCGGAGATGGCCGAATCGCTCGGGACGTTCAGCGGCTTTGAGCGCAACCGCGAGCACATGCTCCGCGTGATGCGCAACCACCGCCGTGCCGCCTACAATGTGCCCGTCAACGAGTACGAGTCGCTCGCGGTCCCTCCCGTCGGTATCGATCAGGAAGTCTGCCCGCCGGCCATGCTCACCGCTGCCAAGGAGGCCTGGGACAAGGCGCTCGCCAAGGGCGAGAAGTTTGGCTACCGCAACGCGCAGGTCACCGTCATCGCGCCCACGGGCACCATCGGTCTGCTGATGGATTGCGATACCACCGGCGTGGAGCCGGACTTCGCGCTCGTGAAATTCAAGAAGCTCGCAGGCGGCGGCTATATGAAGATCGCCAACCAGTCGGTGGCACCGGCCATGCGCGCTCTCGGCTACGGCCAGAAGGAAGTCACCGACATCATGAACTACGTCATGGGCACGCTCTCGCTCAAGGGGGCACCGCACGTCAATGCCGAGACGCTCAGGGCGCGAGGCTTCACCGATGACGAGATCGCCAAAATCGAGAAGCAGCTCCCGCAGGTCTTCGAGCTGGGGTTCGCGTTCAACCGCTGGATCCTCGGCGATGCCACGCTCACGCGCCTGGGCATCACCGATGAGCAGATGAAAGATCCGTCCTTCAGTCTGCTGCGCGCACTCGGCTTTACCCAGGAGCAGCTCGATGAGGCCAACCAGCACATCTGCGGCCGCATGACGGTGGAGGGTGCACCGCATCTGAAGCCCGAGCATCTCCCCGTCTTCGACTGCGCCAACAAGTGCGGCAAACTCGGCAAGCGCTACATCGCCGCCGAGGGGCACATCCGCATGATGGCCGCCTCGCAGCCGTTCATCAGCGGGGCGATCTCTAAAACCATCAACCTCCCGAACGATGCCACGCTTGAGGACATCATGAATGCGTATCTCCTCAGCTGGAAGCTCGGACTCAAGGCCAACGCGCTCTACCGCGACGGCAGCAAGCTCTCGCAAGCCCTCTCCAACGTGTCGGACAGCAAGAAATCCAAAGCGAAGGAGATGGAAGTCAAAACCGTTACCGTGGAGAAAATCGTCGTCAAAGAGGTGCCGCGCCGCCGCAAGCTCCCGGAGGAGCGCATGGCCATTGCCCACAAGTTCTCCGTGGCCGGGCACGAAGGCTACGTGCACGTGGGTATGTACGAGGACGGCTCCCCGGGTGAACTCTTCATCAAGATGAGCAAGGAGGGTTCCACGCTCTCGGGTGTGATGGACACGCTCGCACTCAGCATCTCCATGAACCTGCAGTACGGCGTGCCGCTGGAAGTGCTCTGCGAGAAGCTGGTACACACCCGCTTTGAGCCCATGGGCATGACCACCAACAAGGAGATCCCGATGGTGAAAAGCATCATGGATTACCTCGGCCGCTGGCTGGCGCTCAAGTTCCTGACGAAGACCCAAGCCAAGACCTTCCACAACGGCGACCTGGTGGACCGCGCCTACGCCACCGGTACCAAGAGCCGCGATGCGTTCGCCATGCGCCTTCCGGTGATCGATGAGGGTGCACCCGCTGTGATGGATGAACTCGTCTCCACGGCGGCATCCGTGTCCATGGAGGAGGATTCCGAAAGCACAGCCGCGGACAAGGCCGCGCAGGCCAAGCTCCAGGGGTTCACCGGCTCCGTCTGCGGAGGCTGCGGCAGCCTCAAAATGAAACGCAACGGCTCCTGCGAGCTCTGTCTCGACTGCGGAGCCACCTCTGGTTGTTCGTAAGAGCGACGCCCTGAGCCGCGTCGAAGGGCGGACAGACGTCCGGTTGCAGCTGAACGAACGAATAGAATCTCGGATCGCGAATAGCGAATCGCGGATGACGGACAATATCCGCCATTCGCGATTCGTCATTCCGCTCTTTTGCCAGGCCTTGCCTGGCGGCGTACACTGACCGGTGACTCTTTCCCCTTCTTTCCATGAAGCAGGACTCCTGGCTCTATTCCGATAGCTTCCTCAAGCGCGCGTTTGCGATCTGGGGACATGCGACGGTGGCAGGCCTGATCATTGCCATCCCATTCTTCCTGTTGCAGATGCTGGCGCTCGGTGCAATCTTCGGCAACATGCAGATGGCTCCGTAAGGCGTTTTTGATTTTCCCTCTTCCTCCCTCCCTATGAAGCAGGACTCCTGGCTCTATTCCGACAGCTTCCTCAAGCGCTGCTTTGCGTACTGGGGTTACATGATTGTGGCTAACCTCATCATTACGATCCCGTTCATGATTCTTTGGGTCATGTTTGCGGCGATGTTCTTTGCGAGCTTTGCCACGCAGATGCAGAGAACCGATGACACGATGATGCAGTACGAACAGATGCCCGGGTTTGACGAGCTCCCTCCTGAAATTCAGGAACAGATCCGCGTGCAGCTCGAGGCACAATAATCTTGGCTTCCTCTGGAGAAGGAGACCGGGTCGTGGCCCCGTCTCCTTTTTCATTTTCTGGCAAGCGCGACGCTTGCCAGAAAATGCCCCGAGCCGCGTCGAGGGGCATTGCGCTAGACTGTCTGCATGTCCTCCTACCTCGATCACCTGCCAAGCAGAGAACGCGAGAAGATCCGTAAGCGCCTGCGCAGTTCCGCTGAGTATGAGAAGCTTCGTGAAAAGGTAAAGGGCCCGGAAGACCTGGAGCGTGAGCTCCCCCGCGCTGAGGCGATGGCCGAACTGCATTTTGAACTCAGCAGTCCTGAACGCGCATCCCAGCTTCGGGAACGGGTGCAGAATGACATTCGGGAGCAGGGGATCGATGTGGTCATTGATGGAGATGTGTCTGCGGAAGCATCGAAAAAACTCGCGCAGGGAAAATTCACACTCACGGTCGATACACACCCGGAGCACGACGGCGATGCGCTCGTCGCGATTCCGGAAGGCACCGTGAAAGAGAAGCTTGCGGTGAAGCCGGCATTCTCAGAATCGTACGCTGCGGGACTCCAGGGAACAGGGGAGTGAGTCAGCGTCCCTGCCTGGCCAAAAGCAGCAGGTAGCAGCCGCCTGCAGCGACCTCCGCCTCCACCTTGCCCCCGATATGCCCGAGCATCGCGGAGGTTTTGCCGAAGCAGTTCGTCTCCTGCTCCACCGAACCCACCGGTGCTCCTGTGGCATCCGCGATGAGCACGTGGCTGCCGCTCAGCATCACGGAGCCCATCTTCCTCCCGTCCGCACCGAGGATCGTCCCGCTCTCCACTTTGCCCACCGTCGTTTCCCCTTTGCGGATCACCGCCTCCTCCCCATGGATCTCCATGCTGCCCACCTGGCTGCCCTGCGCGTCAAATACTCCCACAGGCTCTGCCCCGCACCCGGTGAGGAACAGGAGACCGAAGAGGGAGAGAAAAATCAGGACGCGCATGACAACGGCGGAACTGCCCCCGAACGAATATTCGTTCGCGAGGTGAATGGCTCGTATCGTAATCGTCTTTAGATCACTTTCAATTCAAACCTCTTGCTGTAGAGGAAAAAACTGATCACATTATGCATTCACGAGTATAAATTCTGCTCAAAAGAAACCGTCAGATCGTCATCCGGAGCCGCTTTATTGCGGATCTTGCGCTTGCACGTTTCACACGCATAAAGAATCACAAATCCTTTTCGCGAGTCACTGTCCATGCCAACCGGTTTCAAGAGACCCTTACAGAGTGACGCCCGGTCACCGGGTCCCGCATCATCCACGTGTTTGCCCCACAGACAGTAGGGACAGTGATCGCGGTACGTGCCGCTGCCGAGAGGGGATACAGCCTTGCCGCAGTGTCCGCAGGTGAAGGGCTCCTCTCGAGGGATAAATGTCATAGATGGAGGATAATGATGAATTGAAAGAATCCAAAGAATCCGAGGAATCCAAAGAGTATTTTCATGGGATTCTTTGGATTCGTCGGATTCCTTTTACACATTGAACCTGAAATGCATCACATCCCCATCTTTGACCACGTACGCCTTGCCTTCCTGCCGCATCTTGCCTGCTTCCTTGGCCTTCACTTCCGATCCGGCTGCCACGTAGTCGTCGTAGGCGATGGTCTCGGCGCAGATGAAGCCCTTCTCAAAATCGGTATGGATCACGCCTGCGGCTTGGGGGGCGGTAAACCCCTTGGTGATGGTCCACGCCCGTACCTCCTGCTCACCGGCGGTGAAGTAGGTGATGTATCCGAGTGCGTCGTACGCGGCGCGGATCAGACGGTCGAGGCCGGAGGATGTCACACCGAGATCGGCGAGAAAGGTTTTTGCCTCCTCGGCGCTGAGGTCCTGCAGATCTTCCTCGATCTTTGCAGAGATGATCACGATCTGTATGTCCGGTCCCAGCCCAAGCTGTCTGCGTACCTCTTCAACCTTGAGTGTGCTCATCTGTTTTTCCGCGGCGTTCACCGCGTAGATCATCGGCTTATCGGTGAGGAGCTGAAAGCCGCAGGAGATCGCCTTCTCCTCCTTGGAAAGGTCCGCGGTCACGGCCATTTTCCCGGCTGCGAGTACCTGTTCGAGCTTTTGGGCGACCGCAAGTTCCGCCTGCTTCTCCTTGTCCCCCGTGCGCGCGGCACCCTGCGCTTTGTCGATGCGCTTCTTGATGCTCTCAAGATCACTGAGCGCCAGCTCTGTCTCGATCGTCTCGCGATCGCGTTTTGGGTCTACCGATCCTTCCACGTGGATGATGTCACCGCCTTCAAAAATGCGCACCACGTGGCAGATGGCATTCACCTCGCGGATGTGACTGAGGAATTTGTTGCCGAGCCCTTCACCGGCACTTGCGCCTTTCACAAGGCCGGCAATGTCCACGAATTCCACCGCGGCGGGAATGGTCTTTTTCGGCTTCACAAGTTCTGTCAGCTTCGCGAGGCGGGGATCCGGTACCTCCACAATGCCCACGTTGGGATCGATGGTGCAGAAGGGGTAGTTGGCCGCCTGGGCGCCCTTGGTGCGGGTGAGGGCATTGAAGAGAGTGGATTTGCCCACGTTCGGAAGACCGACAATGCCAATTTGTAGAGCCATAGCTGCGGGAGTATGCAGAAGGTTTTGGCTTCTGGAAAGGCCGTTTTGCAGCCCGCGGAAAGAAAAATCCGGCTCGTGCGTCTCCTTCACCACATGCCATTGCGCCCTCTTTTCGGCATTTGACAATTATTAAAAATATGATTATCATTGGCTTCCCTATGCGTCGTACTCTCTCTTCGCTGGCGTCTGCCGCCATCCTGCTCTCCCTCGTTCCCGGGAGTGTGTTTGCCTCGTACTCCGATGTGAACGGCACGCGCTTTGTCGCGGCGTACGATCATCTCACCGCCCGCGGCATGGTGCAGGGCTATCCCGATGGCACCGGTCGTCCCAATGCGGAAATCAACCGCGCAGAGGCGGTAAAAATCCTCCTCGAATCCCGTCCGGAGAACGAGAGCAGGGTCAACAACTACCGGAGCAACCCCTCGCGTGTCTTCAATGATATCGGCAACGGTGAGTGGTACGACCCGTACATCCCTGCCGCGCGCGATGTGGGCATGCTCACCGGCTATCCCGACGGTTCGTTCCGTCCGAGCAATCGCATCCTCCTTCCCGAAGCGCTGGGCATGATCTACCGCAGCTACGGCTTTACCGCGCAGGCGCAGGCCGGTCAGCAATGGTATCAGCCGTACCTGGACAAGGCGCTGGAACAGAACACCATCTTCCTCGGCGACCGCTACGGCATCAGCCAGCCCATCACCCGCGGACAGTTCATCGATATCGTGTACCGCCTGGAGATTGTGCTCAGCCAGAACCTTAGCGCTTTCCGCGATCCGCCCGAGCTGGCCGGCATGCAGCGCTACGAGATTGATATGAGTACGGGCTCGCAGCAAAACAACTCCGGGAACCCGCTCATCATCCATGAGAACAACCAGATGGAGTACCGCCAGCCCGGCACAAGCGCCGCTCCCACGGGTTCCTACAGCCAGTCCGAGCTGCAGTACAAGTCTTCCAAGGCGTTTGCCATCAGCATCCCGCGCCTGGGGATCAGCGATCTTACGATCACGCATCCGGAAGATGCCGGTACGAGCGAGGGTCTCGTGGCTCCGCTCCAGACCGGTGTCGGTCACCTCTTTGCCTTCCCCGGCCGTGACGGCAAGGTGATGGTCTACGGCCACTCCAGCGGCTACGCCTGGGACGTCTCGGAGTACACCAAGATTTTCCGCAGGGTGAACGAGCTGCAGAACGGTGACCGTGTGTACGTCACGTTCGATGGCACGCTCTACATCTACGAGGTCACGCGTCAGCAGGTGATCAACCCTTCCGATGTCACCCCCTTTATGGGCAACGGCGAGGAGCTGATCCTGTACACCTGCTGGCCGCCGGATTCGATCGATACGCGCCTGCTGGTGCATGCGAAACCGGTAGCCCGGATCTAATTTGGCTTTCGCGCGCCACGCACTGAAGTATCGGTGCGCTGGGTTGAATAAAATTATCGTCCTAGCCGACGGATACGTCCGTGCGGCGGGCAGGATTAAAAAGATAGTTCCGTGATATCCCACCTTCCACAGGCGGATGACCACGGAAATTCTTCAGGATGTTCCACAAGACCTGCTTTCACCGGATTGCGATGAATGTAGGACTTTGCTGCGCCTGGATGGTTGACACACTGGATATGGAATCGCCTTTGCCAAAGGGGCCCGATACCGATGCTGTGACTCAATCCCATTTTGAATCTGTTTAAGATTGTGGAGGTATTCAATGGTGCATTCGTTTTCAGGAGAAGATGCACGTGATCCGGCATGATCACGAATGCGTAGAGCCAGAACGGCCACAGGGTCTGTACACGGTAAAGAAGTTCAACTGCTTCTCTGGCATAGACAGGGTCTTTGAAAATCGGCCGTCTGTTCTTCGTGATTGTTGTTACAAGCAGAATGCGGTCATGTTGGACAGGGTGGCGCTGGGTCATGCCTTCAGGATCGGTTTATCGGTACAATTCGGCGAGAGGGTTTCAAGGATTTATTCGTTGTCACGTCTGATTTTTGGCTTTTATCCTTGTAGTTTGGCGTTCTGTCCCTGTGCAGAACGTCGGTCCCACGCACAGAAGTATCTGTGCGCTGGGTTGAATAGAACTATTGTCTAGCCGCACGGATACGTCCGTGCGGCGGAATATCACGCCCCGATTCTCCTAATAATTTCACGATCCACAAACTCCTTCGCACGCCCGTACTTGAGACGGCTGAGCTGCTTGAAGGCTTCCGCGGCCTGTACATCCTTGGTGTAGGTGAAGTCCTTCCACGGGGCCGGGACCTCGATGGAGAAGGGGCGGGAAGACTGGCCCTTAATGCAGAGCTTCATCGCGCCCTTCAAGAAGTCGGAGTTGGTGAGATCGGATTCCGAGAACACAGGGCCCATCTGCTTGGCACCGAGTTCCGCGTCCTGCGGACCGATACGGTAGAACATCATGGAACCGACGTTACCGAAGATGGCCCCCTTGAGGCTCACGGAGCCCGCGAGCTTGCTCTCCTTCTCCAGCTGGTCGAGGTACTGGTGGGCGAGCACGAGACCGAGGCGGTATTTGCGTGCCTCGGAGAGGATCGATTCGATCGACTGCGTCACGAAGTTCTGGAATTCGTCGATGTAGAGGAAGAAATCCTTCCGTTCCTCCGCGCTCGCGCGCTGGCGGCGCATGGCGGCGACCTGGATCTTATTCACGGTCATGAGACCGAGCAGGTTACTGTTGATGTCACCGATGAGACCTTTCGAGAGGTTCATCAGGAGGATCTTGCCGTTATTCATCACATCGGAGATATCGAACGCGCTCTTGGTCTGGCCCACGATGTTACGGATGAGCGTGTTGGTGGTGAACTGACCGAACTTGGCGGCGAAGTAGGGGATCATCTCCTGCTTCTCGCGCTGGCCGGTGGAGGCCATCTGCTTTTCCCAGAAGGAACGCACGATCGGGTTTTTCACTTTGGAAACCTTGTGCTTCTGCCACTCGTCATCGGTGAACAGGCGCACGAGATCGGTGATGGCACCGCCCTCGTCCTCGTCATCCATGAGGGTGAGACAGCCGTTGCGGAAGTAGTCCTGGATGCGCGGACCGAAGATCTCCTCGCCGAACATCTTCACCATCATGTTCATGGCGTCGAGGGCGATGAGGTCTTTTTCCTCCGGCGTCTTGCCCTCGAGCAGGTTGAAACCCATCGGGCGTTCGGTATCGGCCGGGTTGAAGTAGATCACATCATCGGCGCGTGAGCGGGGGATGTAGGGCAGCAGGTCCTCGATGAGCGAGCCGTGCGGGTCAACCACACAGATGCCTTTGCCGTTATGCAGATCCTGGCGGGCCATCAGCTGAATGATGGAAGATTTACCCGTACCGGTCTGACCGATGATGTAGAAGTGTCGGAAGCGGTCTTCGTTCTCCACGAACACCTTCTTCTTCTCCCCGCGGTAGGAGTTGTAGCCGAGGAAGAGACCGTCGGTCGGCAGATCTTTTGGAGCAGGGGCCGTCTTGAAGTTCTGCCACTTGATCGTCTCCACTTTGTTGTACTTGATGTTCGGCAGGTGAAAGAGCGATGCAAGCTCCGTGGTGCCCAGCAGGAAACCCGGATAGCGCAGCATTTGCAGAAGCGTGCGGCGCGGGCTGCGGCGTACGAACTGCTCCACCACACGCGCATGGTTGATCATCTTCGCCTTCTTGAATTTATTCCCGCGGATCTCGTTGAACTGCGCGAAGGAGGCGACGACGCCGTCGAGCAGCATGTCTGCGCGTGACTGCGTCTTTGCGGATGTGACAAGCCGGATGACCGCGTGGAAGCCGGCGTAGTTGGCCTTCTCGTCCAGGGCCTTGCTGTACTCCTCGGCCATCTGTGAAACTCGCTCGCCGGTGGACTGTTCCGCCTTCTCATCGATGATGCTGTCGCCGCCGCCGAGGATGTTGTAGACGGCGGTGACGATGTTCATGGGGTTCCACCAGCTTCCCGAGCCTTTCTTCTTCGGATTGATGAGGGCTCTGGCCTCGTCCTGCAGCTTGGACTGCCAGCCGGACTTGGCGGGGCGGAGGACAAACTGCACGGCGGCACCTTCGTCTTTTGCAAGCTTGGAGAATGCGTTGGTGATGGAGTTGAGCGGGTCGCTCTTGAGGTGCTGATAGGTCTTGAACACCGACTTCCAGTTCTTGGACGGCACGAGCACTTCGGTGGACGTCACGGATTCCTCCGTGAAGATGTTGTAGTCCTCCACCTCGTCGATGATCATGTCCGGGTAGAACGATGTCAGCTGCTTCTCGATCAGGTGCGCGATTTTGCGGGGACACACCATGAAGAACAGAATCTCTCCCGCAAGCGCGGCGTATTCGACGGAGAAGTACTCCTGGCCCTTCCAATTCGCGGAGAACTTGCTCGTGTAGAGGCTGTGGAGCGACTGATACAGGTGATCCATCACCCCGAGCACCTCGCGGAAGTCTTTCCCCGAGGAGAACTGCTCGGAATCCGTTTCTTTATCCTCCTTGCTCTCCTTCTTCGGCATCAGAATCTGGAAGAACACGAGCTCCTTCTCGCGCTTCCGGTCGGCCATCCAGCGCATCGACGCCAACACTCCCTGCACGATGCCGTACAGGGCGGCGAGAGAGCCGAAGAGGATCAGGATGCTCTGCATGCGGAGTATCGTATCATTGTAGCAGAAATCGTGCTTTTTCTCCAGCTGGAGCGGCGAACCGCCTTTGGGACGGGGGGGCCTGTTTTCCGCTACACTGCTGGCCGAATAGCCAGGTCTCTGACGTCCTTCAACCGGCGCACCATCCGGTCGCTTCTCCGCGGCGCACACGGGTATATCTTTGGCAGGCGCGGTCAGGGCAGGGTGCACGGGTGGAAGGCCCTCTATCGACTGCGGGTCAACGTTCTTCTGCATTCCCCCAGGGCGATCCGTGAAGCAAGCGCCTTTCAGCGGCCCAGACTCTGGGTCGATGACGAGGCATTCCCGCGCATCTTCAAGCTCCTCAGGCGTGCGCGCCACACCGTGCTGATCCAGATGTTCATCTGGAAGGACGACCGCATCGGCCGCAAGACCGCCGAGGTGCTCTGCGAGGCCGCTGACCGTGGCGTGAATGTGGAGATCTTCAAGGAAGCAGTGGGGGATTTCTTCGAGACCGATCAGGATTTTTTGACCACCAAATCTTCCGAAGATCCCGTGTGGAAGCGTTTCTGGAACCACAAGCGGATCCGTGTGGTCTATGAGCCGCGCAACGACCACACCAAGGTGTTCATTATCGATGACAATATCCTGCTGCTCACCGGCATGAACGTCGCCGATGAATACCATGAGGAATGGCACGATTACATGGTTGAGCTCAAGGGGCACGCGTTCATCGAGCATTACCTGAGCCGCGGCGAAGCGGTGACCACCTCGGGAGCCGAACGGCTCGTGATGAATACCGATACACGCAAAGACATCCGCCCGGTGATGATGGAGCTCATTTCCGCCGCGCGCGAAACCATCGTCATCGAGCACTGCTACTTCTCCGATACGCAGGTGGTTGATGCCTTGGCTCAGAGAAGCCACGAAGGCGTGCGGGTGACGGTGATCGTGCCGAAAGAGCCCGATCTCCATTACAACGCCAACCAGCAGGCGATGGCGCGGCTCCTCTCCGGCGGCCATCCCAAGCGGTTGCAGGTGTTCCAGTATCCCCGCATCGTCCACGGCAAGATCATGCTCATCGACCGCTCGCGCGCTTTCATCGGATCGGCAAATCTCATGGCCTCCTCGCTCGATGAGATGGGCGAGGTGAATGTGCTGCTCTCGGGTGCAAACTCCCCGGCTATCCTCAAGCTCCGTCAGGTATTACGTGATGACATACTCCAGAGTGAACCGCTCAGGAGCCCGCCGTCGCTGTGGTGGTTCAGGCGGTGGTTGGCATGGCTCAAGCTCTGAGGATAGAAAGGAATCAGAAGAATAAAAAGAATCCGAGGAATCCAAGGAAAAGTCCTCGTTGGATTCTTTGGATTCCTTACAGGTGCGTGTGCTTCGACACCATGTCCACCAGCGTCTTGATGGTCATGTCTTTCTTCACAAAGTAATCGTCGGCGCCGAGTTCCATGGCTTTGAGCTTAAAGTCCGACTGGTCGAAATTGGTGAGCATGATCACCGGGAACGTGCGGGAGTTTTTCGGGAACTGTTCCAGCACCTGAAAGCCGTCCATCTTGGGCATATGGATATCCAGGAGCACCATGCCGGGGCTGCTCTCCCGGATGAGTTTGACGGCCTGTTCACCGTCTTCAGCCGTGATGACGTCATAGCCTTCCACGGAAAACTTCTTCACATAGAGGCTGCGGAGAACCGCATCATCTTCCGCGACAAGGATTTTTCCTTTGATCATAAGACACATCATACAGGATTTGGAGCCAAAAGTAAAAAGCTCTGCACACAACAGGTGGAGGCTGCAGAGCGTGAAAGAGGTCTCTTTTGGCTTACTGACGCCGTACTGCGCGTCTGATCAGTAACCGTTTCAGTGTGCGAAGGGGATGTGCTTCCTGCTCCGGCTCCATAACGGTATCTGCAGGTGGCTGAATGCCAATGCTTGATACATTTGCTGCCGAGCTGCTGCTCACGGTTGTCACCTCGGCGCTCTCGGTATCCAGTGCCTCCTGCAGGAGGATCTGCATCCGCAGTCTGCGAAGCGTGGGTGCATGATTCTGGATGATTTCCAAAATGCGTTCCGCCGCCTCGTTGCTTGCATCGGGATCACCGCTTGCTTCCAGAGCCGCTGCCCCTTCGGCGACTTCCTGCATTTTCCATTCGATCTTCTCTATGAGGATCGCCTGCACGTCGGGCGTGAGGCGGCTGCGGGCAATCAGTTCCTCGGCTTCCTGCAGCCGGCGTTCGGCTTGCGTGGTGGCCCAGTCGGTCTGCGCTTCCGGTGAGAGCGCGAGCGCGGAGAAGACCGTCTCGTTGATGTTGATCTTCACCGGATACAGAGCGTCTCCGGGAACAGCGGCTTCCGCCGCAAAGCACACCTGTCCGCCGGTCGCGACGAGCAGCAGTGATGCGTACGCGGCCTTCCACTGCGTGCTCCAGCCGAAGGCAAACCAACGCCGCTTTTCGCGAACTGGATGCTCCGCTGCGTACGCGCGTATGGCCGAGCGCATGAGTGCTTTTCTGTCTGCTGGCATCTGCGTCTTCTGCGCCGGTGCAAAGAGGGCATCAAGGTCCATCTGCTCCTGTAGACAATCGTCCCGGTCATTTCTGACGCCGGGGTTCTGCCGTTGATCGGAATCGCGCTGTGTCATGGATGCGGGAGAAGTGTACGGACTTTTTTCATGGCACGGGTGAGAGCGGCGGAGACGGCGTTTTCACTTTGTCCCGTGATGCTGGAGATGTCTTTGGGGCCGAGCCCGTCGATGAAACGCATGACGAGGACGTCACGATCGGTCTGCGGCAGCTGTTCCAGGAGTCGTAGCACATCTTTTTCGGTCTCAAATTCCTGCGCCACGTTCTCTTCACTCGCCGGATCAAAGCCGCCCTCCATGAGGACATCAAGAGAAGCGCTCTTCTTTTTCTTGTAGTGGTTGATGATCAGGTTGTTGGCGATGCGGAAGAGGAATGCGCGCATCTGCTCGATCGAGTGCCCCTTGGCGATGTAATCCCACGCACGCAGGAAGGTATCCTGAGTGAGATCTGCCGCAATCTCGGTATCCGACACGCGGTACGCGCAATGCCGGTAGATGGCATCGGCGTGGGCATCGTAGACACTGGTAAACTCGTCGGGCGTCATGGGGCTATCGATACATCGAGAATACCAGCTTTCTGCAGTGAACAGTTAAAGTATTATTATAACATAATATTAAAAAAAGTCAAGTCATCATCATCCACTCAGGCGTGTCTACGTGCGTGCAACGCTTCGTTGCTTTCTTTTCTCCCCATTTATATGAACAAGCTTCTCACCTCCGCCGTTCTCTCGGGTGCACTGCTCCTCGGTTCGGCTCCGTCGGCACTCGCCGCCACGCACGTGACCTTCACCGGGTCTGCCGGCCGCACGAGCACGCTGGATTCGGCCTACACGCCGAACGGCTGCACCACTGCCAATAGTGCCACGACCTGCAGCGGCAGCCGTGCCACCACGTATACCAACCGCTACGGCCGCACGTACACGGTGAACGGCAGCCATAGCACCAAGACCAGCGGTTCCACCACAACGCGGACCGGGAACCGCACTTCCTCCAACACGTACGGCGGCCACGGCACTGCCGGGTACACCGCCACCACGACGGTGAACCCCGACGGCACGATTTCCACAAGCGGCAGCGCAAACGCCAGCCACACCAACCGCTACGGACAGACGGTCACCCGCACGCCATCCTTCACGCTCACGCGCTAAGCGCTTCCTATTCATTGCCAGGAAGAGGGGATCCGCCCCTCTTTTTGGTTATTGACATAAAACTAAAAATATAGTATTATATTTGCAATACCAAATTCCTTCCCATCTCTTCCATGACGAAGATCGCCTTCTCCCGCACGCTTTCCCGCGTAGAGAGCCTGATTGGCGTCCTTCTCGCTCTGGTCATCCCGGTGGCTGCCGCCGGTGGTACGGCCTTTGTTGAGCTCTCGGCCACAGTGATCCGCTAAGGACGTCTCCAGATCGACGAAGGGCACCATTGTGCCCTTTTTGTCGTTGAGAGACTTTACGTCAAAGGAACACATTCCTGTCAGGTCTCCTTCACTTTTTCCGCCATTTCTGCTAGAATTCTTGGATACATGACACAAAACCGTATCCGTCTCGGGCTGGTGGGAGGAGTGGTCGCACTCGTCGTGATGGCGGGCGTGTCGTCGCGCCTCAAGGCCGATGTCACGTCGGACTGTGTGGGCAAGCCGTACGGCTACCCCGGGTGCCCCACGCGTTCCACCGCCCGTTCGTCCGCCGCGTCGGCACCGATGAGCTGCGGGAACGCGGTTGTCGATGCCGGTGAGCAGTGCGACAAGGGCCGCTTTAACGGGTACAGCGACTGCTCCACGGAATGCACGGTGCTCTACTGCGGTGACGGCATCATCACGCCGCAGGCCGGTGAGGAGTGCGAGCCGCAGACCGAAGAGGTATACGTGCAAGATCCCCAGACCGGCGATCTTGTGACTGAAGTACGCTTTAAGTCCACCGGAGGTCAGTGCGGCAGCTACTGCGCCCCGCCTTCCTGTGACGCCTCCGGCCAGTGCTCCGGCGGCTGCCGCTGGGCGTTTGTGTACCAGTGCTCGTCTTCGTCTTCTGTATCTTCTGCCGCTGCGGCGACCGCAGAATCATCTTCCGCTGCCGTCTCCGCGACCCCGGTTACCCAGTCTTCGTCTGAATCCGCTACCGTTTCTTCCACTGCGGTCACCGCCTCTTCCGCCGGTGTGGGCCCCACGCTCTTCACCTCCGTGCCGGTGTGCGGCAACGGCACCGTGGAAGCCGGTGAGGAATGTGATGACAGCAACCGCATCGATACCGATAACTGCACCAACCTGTGCCGCTCTCCGCGCTGCGGCGATGGTCTGCTGCAGGCGTACGAGGAGTGCGATGACGGCAACCGCATCGCCAACGACAACTGCACGCTCACCTGCAGACTTGCTTCCTGCGGTGACGGGGTTGTGCAGATTGCCGAGGACTGTGATGACGGAAACCGTGTGCAGAATGACGCGTGCACCAACGAGTGCCGCATCCCGCGTTGCGGCGATGCCATCATCCAGCGCGGTGAAGACTGCGATGACGGCAATGATGATGATGCCGACGCCTGCACCGCGCTCTGCCGCCGCGCGCGCTGCGGTGACGGCATCCAGCAGAGCGGCGAACTCTGTGATGATGGCAACCGCGTTCAGAACGATTCCTGCAGCAACGACTGCCGCCTGCCGCGCTGCGGCGACGGTACCGTGCAAGCCGGTGAGCAGTGCGACAGCGGTGCCGATAACTCCGATACCGTCTCGGACCGTTGCCGCCTCACATGCCGCTTCCCCGCCTGCGGGGACAACATCATCGACAGCGGCGAAGAGTGCGACGGCGGCCCCAACTGCAACCAGTGCCGCACCGGTCTTGGCGGTGCAATCGATTCCTCGTCCTCCGCTCCCACGCATTCCGCAGCCCCGGTCGTCAGCGCCCGTACCGCCGGCATGAGTGCCGCACGCACGATGCTTGCGGGTACGCTCGGTGCCGCGGGTTCGCTCTCCATCTTAGGCGCGTGGATGCTGCGTCGCCGCCTTGCGAAGGTGCTGCGCTCGAGCCCCAAGTCGATCGACGATATCCCGCTCGATCAGATCGAGATGCCGTGGCATAAGTGGTAATTCGCGCGGAAGGGCCACCTCCGGTGTCCCTCCCACGGACCCTCCCTTCCGGCAAGGTCGCGCTCCAAACCGGCAGAGCCGGTTTTCGCGCACTTATTCAATTACTTCGCACAATCAGAACACTGGTTTAGCTTTTGCATGGTATGGACTATGCGAAGCGGGCGGTCCGCCGCCACGGGGGGTGAAGGGGAAGGTGCCGCGTCCGCCGCAGCGGACGTTTTTCGACGAGACGACGCCGAATCCCTGTAGGCATCGTCGAGGAGAATCGGCACCGGGAGGAGCGTGGACTGGCGGCGGTGCGCTTTCTTTTGCCTCTTTTCTTTGTCGGGCAGACAAAGAAAAGAGGAAAGAGCAGAATCATCATTTTTTAAAGAAAGACGGACCGGGATCCGTCTTCTTTGATCGATGATCAGTGTCGTGTCTGGTTCAGGAAGTCGTGGTGTGCCTCTGCAATGGTTCGTACTGTCCTCACTTTCGCCGCCTGCACGACTCGTGTGATTGCCTCGAGGAACTCAGGGATGTCTTCTGCGCGCTCGGGAATGCGCGGAGGAGTCTCGTCCAATGGAATGGCGTACTCGAGTGTCATGGCTCAGATACCTGCGCGGAGGTAACCGGTGATCTTGGCACCACCCAGGTACTGCTCCACGGTCTGGTTCTGGTCCTTCACGAACGGCTGTTTCAGGAGCGCGTTTTCCTCGCGGAACTTCTTCTCCTTGCCGAGCATGATCTTCTCCAGGATCTCGGGGGGCTTCTTATCGTCCTTCATCTGCTCCTTCCAGATCTCCTTCTCCTTGGCGATGAGGTCGGCGGGGATCTCGTCCGGAGTGACGTACAGCGGGTTCATGGCGGCGGCGTGCATGGCCACATCCCTGGCCTTGGCGGCATCACCGGAATCGAGACCCACGACCACCGCGATCTTGCGGTTACTGTGCACGTACGTGCCGATGACGGACGCCATCGTCTCCTGCATCTCGCCGAGTGCGATGTTCTCACCGAGCTGGTTGACCAGGTCCGGCACGCGGGCGTCAGCGTTCTTCTTTGCCGTCTCGAGACCATCCTTGATCACGGCATCGGCGAACTCCTGACCGATCTTGATAAAGCCCTCGCTGCGTGCGACGAAATCGGTCTCGCAACGGAGCGACACAACGGCAGCCTTTCCTTTGGCCTCGGCAACGAACAGCGCGCCTTCGCCCTGGTTGCGGTCGGACTTCTTCACGGCCTGAGCAATACCGCGCTTGCGGAGGATCTCGATGGCCTTCTCCTGGTCGCCACCCGCTTCCTCAAGGGCTTCCTTGCAGGCGAGAATGGAAACGCCCGTGCGGGCGCGGAGGGCCTGAACATCGGCGGCGGTGACTGGTGACATGGGGGTGGGGGAAAATTGCAAATTCCTAATTTCTAATTCCTCATTATGCGGCGACGGCATCTTTGTCCTTGATCGTTTCGCGCGGGGCCTTCTTGGGTGCACCGGCGAGTTCCTGCTCGATCGTGGAGAGGATGATGTTGATGGAGTTCACGGCGTCGTCGTTGGCCGGGATGAAGGACGTGAACAGATCTGGATCGGCGTTACTATCACAGATGCCGAAGAGCGGGATCTTGAGCTTGCTTGCCTCGAGAACCGCCACGCGGTCGCGGATGGCATCGACGATGAACACCGCATCAGGGAGGCCCGTCATCTTGGCGATACCGCCGAGAGCGTTATCGAGCTTGGCGAGCTGCTTGCGCAGGCTCGTCTGTTCCTTCTTGGTGTACTTCTCGATCTCACCGGTCTGGAACGACCTCTGGAGATCCAGGTAGTACTTGAGGCGGCGCTTGATGGTGGGCCAGTTGGTGAGGAGGCCCGGGATCCACTTCTTGGTCACCATCGGCTGGCTCACGGCATCGGCCGTCTTCTCGATCAGCGGGATGCTCTGCTGCTTGGTGGACACAAAGAGAATGGTCTTGCCCTCGGCCTGGAGCTTTTTCAGGTGCTCACAGGTCTTCTCCAGGTGCTCGCGGGTTTTGGCGAGATCGAAGACGTGAATGCCCTTGCGGGTGCCGAAGAGGAATTGCTTCATCTTGGGGTTCCACTTTTCGCGGCGGTGGCCGATGTGGCACGCGTGCTCGAGGAGCTGCTTTTCAGAAGGAATGGACATGACGGAGGGGTAAAAGGGTGAAAAGGTTCAAAAGGGCTAAAACGTGACGATGATGGGGATCCTTAGGGGTTTCGATGCGGTCGCGCGGCGAGGCATCTACCTGACATCTTTTCACTCTGGTGCGGAGGAAAGCGGAGGGACACCCTTCGACGTGCTCAGGGTGACGCTACGCGTCAGGACCGCAGTGATCAGTCAGGACCGGAACTATAGGGATAAACGCGCTTTTAGGCAAAAAGACTGGTTTTGCACTATTTAAGTAATATTGTATAATAATAAAAGTTCCTGGAGTTCCTTTACACCAGCGGAAACGGACTTCCGCGCTACTTTTCATCCCGAAAGGGAGAAAGGCTTGATCATGCTTCGATGGTCTCTTGCTGTCACGGTCGTGTTCTGCACGGCTGTGGTGGCGGCGCTCGCGGGGGAACAATCGACAACGTGGAAGGCCGGGGAGCCGGCGTTCACCAAGTCGAAAGACAAAAAGTTCCACAGCTCCGCGACGATCGACAACGAGAAAGTTACCGCGACTCTCAACAATCGCGGCATCATTCTCAGCACCGCCGACTATCCGGACGGTGCGGAACTGTCTCTGACCTGGGAATGGAAAGAGGGGAAAGATGAGGGGGCGTATCAGGACGTCCTCTCGGTTGTCGTGATGACCGATGGTGCACAGCGCCCTTGGTCTCACGAAATCCGCAGTGGAGTTGCAGTGCAGTTTTCTGCGCCCGACTCCTCCATCTTCGTTCGCCGCTACATCAGCGACGAGCACTCTCCTAAACTTCTTGCGAAGCAGACGCACGTCTCCTTCGAACGCAACAAGAAGTATGGACTTCGGATCGCCTACGACAAGACCAACCTGCAGGTCTTCATGGGCGATGACCGAGAGCCGTTGGTGTCGGCGGATCTTCCGCCCATTACCAACGCGAGGATCGCGCTTTACAACCGCGAACCCGTTGCAGGCCACCTGCAGCTCACTCAAATCACGAACTTGTTCGTGAACCCGAAAAAAGCCAAGAAGTAAGAAAATCCTCTCCAGGAACCACGGGGGCCGGCATGATGCCGGTCCCCCATTTTTGTGTTATAGTACATTTAGGAATCCCTCTTCTCTCTAGACCATAAGGAGGTACCCATGAGAGAAATGTTCCTTCTGTTCGCAGCTGGTCTTGCACCCATGGCCGTCTCGGCAATCGTGGGTGGTGCCATCGTCTATGGCCTGTCCGACAGGGCGGACCGCGACGATGCGCCCGTCTGGATGCCGGGGAAGGCAGCGATCTTCACATGGATCGCCATCGCCTTTCTGATCGGGTGGGGCTTGTGCCCCTTCGATCGCCGCTACTTCGGCGGCATCGCAGTTGCTGTCACCGTGGTTCTTTGTCTCTATTACCGCTGGCTCAGCGCTCAGAGCGAAGAATCTATGGGGATATGGATCCCGTCTCTGGTTTCACTCTCTGCAGCACTCTGCGTGAGCATGTTTACGGAAATCATCCGTGCAGGGATGAGCCGCAGTAGCATGTGAACAGTGCAGTCTCCGGATTGCACAACAAAGGCCCGCCTGCCCCGGCGGGTCTTTTCTCAAAATCTTTTAGCTCTTCAGCCGCTTCACGAGCTCATCAATCGTCACACGTTTTTGCTTGAGCGTATCGCGATCTCTAATCGTGACGGTGTCCTTTTCACCCTGCGCGGCCTCTTCACCGAGCGTGCCGAAGTCGACCGTGACGCACTTGGGCGTGCCGATCTCGTCCTGGCGGCGGTAGCGCTTGCCGATGGAGCCCGTGACATCAAAATCTAGGCGCAGGTTCGTTTCCGTGTTCAGTCTGCTGTAGATCTCCTGCGCTTTGGCGATGAGGTGTTCTTTTTTGCTGAGCGGCAGGATGGCCACCTGCACGGGGGCGATGCGCGGGTGGAAGTGCATCACGATGCGGGTGTCGTCTTCCAGCTTCTGCTCCTCGTACGCCTCGATCATGGTCATCAGAGTCAGGCGCGAGAGACCGAACGTGGGTTCGATGACGTGCGGGATGAACTTCTGCGTGGCGTCATCGGGATCGGTGTACTGCAGATCCTCACCCGATTTCTCCATGTGGTTCTTCAGATCGAAATCCGTGCGGTAGGCGAGACCGAAGAGCTCCTTCCAGCCGCCGAACGGCGTGTTGTACTCAATGTCCGCCGTGCGCCTGGAATAGTGCGAGAGCTCGTCTTTGCTGTGTTCGCGTACCCTGATGCGCGAGAGATCGAACCCCAGTTCGGCAACCCACTTTTTCTGTTCCTCCAGCCAATAATTGAACGTGGTTTCCCAGGTGTTCTCGCGGATGAAGTACTCGAATTCCATGAGATCGAACTCGAGCGTGCGGAAGGTGAAGTTCCCCGGCGTGATTTCGTTGCGGAACACTTTACCCACCGATGCGATGCCGAACGGCAGACGCTTGCGTGTGGTGCCGAGCACGCTCTTGAAATTGACGAACATCGCCTGGGCGATCTCTCCGCGCATGTACACCGTCGGGTTGCTCTCCTGTTCAATGGCACCGAGCTGCGTGCGGAAGAGCAGGTTGAAGCGGCGGGCCTCGGTGAGCTGGTGCGCATCGCCGCACGTGGGACAGGCGATCTTCTTCTCCCTGATGATCGCCGTGAGTTCGGCGGGGGACTTCCCTTCCACTTTGACGTCCGGATACGCGTTTTCAATCAGGTGATCCGCCCTGTGGCGGGCCTTGCACTTTTTGCAGTCGACCATCGCGTCGTTGAAGTTGGCGACATGGCCGGATGCCTCCCAGACTTTGGGGTTCATCATGATCGCGGCATCGATACCCACCATGTCCTGGCGTTTCTGGACAAAGCGTTCCCACCACCAGTCCCTCAGCGCGTTTTTGAGTTCGGTTCCGAGCGGACCGTAGTCCCAGCTATTAGAGAGTCCTCCGTAAATCTCCGAGCCCGGGAACACAAACCCGCGCCGTTTGGCGAGGGAGACGATCTGATCAAGAGAGGAAGCTGGCATTGATAAGGGAGGGGTGGGTCGAAAGGTTGAAGATTCGGAGGGGCAGGATAGCAGAATTACTTATTGCTAATTGCTAATTTCTAATTTTACGGGGAATTAGCAATTAGAAATCAGGAATCAGAAATTAGTGTTTGGCTTTTCAGTAAGCCAAAAACATGCTATAATAAAGAAGACACAAACCCCTATGTTCTCCGTCCCCCTGTCCCTCCCTCGGACGCTCGTGGTGCTCACTGCACTGGCGGCGGTGGTGTGCCTGGACCTGGTGGGCCGGTACCGCGGGAAGCCATCCAATTACGCATTCGGCGTGCTCCTGGGCTCCGTGATCGGCGTGGGTCTCATCATCGCGTTGCAGTCGCTTTTCGGTACCGCGTACCGCAGCAACGGGTTTGTGATGGCGATGGGAGTCCTCTTTGTGATTCTCGTCTGGCGTCTGCTCTTCGGAAACTGGGATGCCAAAACCAAGGCCACGGTGCTTGGTACCATGAACTTCTGGATCGCGTTCCACATGCTCCTCTCGGAAACGCCACAGGAGCGGTTCGCGCACTTCCTCGCGATTGCCTTCGCCATCATTCCAGCCGTGGTGTGGTGCATGCTTTTCCTGCCGTACCACCGCGAGCGTCTCTCGATCGTGCTCACGATGTTCTTTGCGGGCATGCTCTCCACGGTGCCGATCCTCTTCTACGATGCGCTCGTGCGCCGGGGGATCCAGATGGACTTCTTCCTCTTCCGCATCGTCCCGCAAAATTTTTCCGGTGCCGCCCATGCCTTCGTGCGCGGGCAATGGCCGGAGCTTACGCCGGTGGCCATGTCGCTCTTCGGGATGTTCGTGTCGTTCGCGGTCGTCGGCATCATCGAGGAGGCAAGCAAGCTGTGGGTAGTGAAGAAGGCCGGTACCCAGTTTGTCCGCAGCATCGATGACGTGGTGCAGCTCGGTATCCTTGCGGGTATCGGTTTTGCCTTTGCGGAAAACGTGACGAGCAGCGGCTACTTCCTCAGCTTCGTCCGTGAATATCTGCTCCATCCGTCCAGTCCCGACTGGGTGGGCTTTCTCGGGAACGTGGCAGGGCGCTCCATCCTCACAAGCATGGTGCACATCGTGTCCACGGGCGTAATGGCCTACTTCCTCGGGCTTGCCATCTTTGCCGATCCCGTGATGCGCCACAGCTACGCGCGCGGCTGGCGGTTCCCGTTCATCGAGGAACTGCATGATCTCTTCGGTGCCGAGCGCAAGGAGCTTTTCCGCCGCGAGATGCTCCTCCTCGGTTTCGTGCTCTCCTCCGGTCTGCATGCGCTCAGCAACATCCTGGTCTCACTGCCCGATGCACTGCCCGGCAACCCGCGCACCATCGGCGATATCGTGGGAGCTCCCGCAGGCTCTCCGTTGCACCTCATTGCGTTCCTTGTCTTCCCGACACTCCTCTATGTGGGAGGCGGATTCCTGCTGCTGACGACCTTGCTCGGCAGGCGCGGAAATCGCGCGGTACACGGCAAAAGAATAGTCGCCGACACGTTTGTCACGCGCGAGGGCGAGGTATAAAGTGACGGCCTATGCATGCGCTGTTCGACCCCGTTTTTTCCTCAGTGCGTAGGGCGGTTTCCCGCACTGCGGCATTCGTCGTTGTCCTTTCCCTCGCTCTTCCGTCTCCGGCCTTCGGTGCGGATTTCACGCTGAAAGGTGCCGATAACGTGCCTGTCACGCGCGGGGATTTTCTCCGTGCGGTGACCGACGCACTCGATATTCCGCTGCCGAAGCTCAACCGCACGTCTCTGCCGGCGGGAGTCACGCGCACCATGGCACCGTACGTGTCGGTTGCCCGCACCAAGGGTGCGCTCGCGGTCTTCGGCGATGCGATTGAGCTCAATAAAACCATCACACGCATCGAGGCTGCCGTGGTGCTCACAAAGATGAGCGGGAAGGGGATTGATGCGAGGAGAACCGTCCAGACTTTCCGGGATGTCCGCGGTGATCTCCGGAAGGAAGCCGCCGCTGTTGTCGTTCAACAGGGCTGGATGCGAGGCAACAAGGGTCTCTTTGGTGCGGGTAAAGTGCTGCGCACCCGGGAGGCCAAGCTCATCCTCAAAGCTCTGGAGGTCACGCTGAATGCCGATCCGAATTCGGTGAGGATTGAGGTGCCTGTCATTGAATTCAAGCCGACGATTTCCGATGAGCGCAAGAAGCAGGAGCTCCTCAAAATCCTCTCTGAGAAGTATCTGTACGGAGACAAGCTGGGATCGCTTGCGACGAGTTCGGGCTCGCTCGAGAACGTGCTCGATCCTCTCAAGGACCCCTACACCACGTACTTCAACGAGGACGACACCGAGAATTTCTTCCAGACGCTCAAGGGCGACCTGGAGGGCATCGGTACCACGGTGGAACTCGTCGACGGCAAAATCCTGGTGATCGCGCCACTGAGAGGATCACCCGCTGAAAAAGCCGGAGTGCTTCCGAAAGATGAACTGCTTGCCGCCAACGGCGTGAGCTTCAACGGCAAATCCCTCAACGAGGCGGTCAACCTGATCCGCGGCCCGAGCGGGAGCACGGTGGTTCTGAGGATCCGCAGAGACGTGCAGGAGTTCGAGCTGACGATCGTGCGTCAAAAGCTGCATATCCCGGATATCGACGTGGTGTACCAGGACGGGATCGCCGTCGTGCACGTCAACCAGTTCGGTGAGGACGCGCTCTACCGCAGCCGCGAGTATATGGCTGCCGTTGCCGAGAAGAAGCCCAAGGCCATCATCCTCGATCTACGCAATAATCCCGGCGGCTACCTGGATGCCGCGGGGTCGCTTGTGAGCGCGCTTCTTCCCGCTGATTCTGTCTACGTGGTGATCCGGGAGAAGGCTTCCACCTACACGAACAAGACAAGGCACGCGCCGCTGATCGATTCGTCCGTTCCGGTGATGGTACTCGTGAACAAGGGTACGGCCTCCGCCGCCGAAATTGTCGCCGGAGCTCTGCAGGATACCGGTCGGGCCACGATCATCGGTCAGAAAACGTTCGGCAAGGGTACCGTGCAGGAGGTGATCGAGTTCACGGACAACACCAGTCTCAAGTACACGCTGGCCGAGTGGCTCACTCCCGACCGTCACCCCATCGATAAAGTGGGCGTGCAACCGGACATCGTCACGGAGCTTTCCACAGATAGAAGCGTTGATGCGGAGATGCAGCGGGCGATGAAGGAGCTGGGGAGGTGAGCGGGGCAGCAGGCAGCAGGTGTAAAGGTAGGGAACAGACGTTCCTTACCTTTTTGCGTAGCAAACCTCCCTCTTAGCCCCTTGTCTGCTTTTGCAGTGTCCCGTAGGATGACGCAACTTTTTCCTTACTCACGTTCGTATGGCCGGATCCGTCGCTCAAGTCATCGGTGCCGTGGTCGACTGTCAGTTCGACCGCTCCGAGCAGCTGCCGCCCCTCTTCACGGCTCTGAAAGTGAAGAACGGCGAGGAGACCCTCACGCTGGAAGTGCAGCAGCACATGGATGGCGGCATTGTCCGCGCCGTGGCGATGGGTGCCACGGACGGTCTCAAGCGCGGCGTCGCCGTGGAAAATACCGGCGCGCCGATCACCATCGGTGTCGGTCCGGAGACACTCGGCCGCATGTTCAACGTCCTTGGCGATCCCATCGACGGCATGAAGGCGGTGAAGACCAAGAAGATGTATCCCATTCACCGTCCCGCCCCCTCTTTTGATGAACAGTCCACGGAGACGGAGGTGCTCGAGACCGGTATCAAAGTGGTCGATCTCATCTGTCCGATCCTCAAGGGCGGAAAGGTGGGTCTGTTCGGCGGAGCAGGAGTCGGCAAGACCGTCATCGTCAAAGAGCTCATCCGCAACATCGCGGCGGAGCACGGCGGCTACTCGGTGTTTGCCGGTGTGGGCGAGCGTTCCCGCGAAGGCAACGACCTGTACTACGAAATGAAGGAATCCGGCGTGCTCGAGAAGACCGCGCTCGTGTTCGGCCAGATGAACGAGCCGCCGGGACCGCGTCTGCGCGTCGCTCTCACGGGCCTGTCCATCGCGGAGTACTTCCGCGATGAGGAACAGCGCGACGTGCTGCTCTTCATCGATAACATCTTCCGCTTTACCCAGGCCGGTGCCGAGCTCTCCGCTCTTCTGGGTCGCATCCCGTCCGCCGTGGGGTACCAGCCGACACTCGCCGTGGAAATGGGTCAGGTGCAGGAGCGCATCGCGTCGACCAACAAGGGTTCCATCACATCCGTGCAGGCGGTGTTCGTCCCTGCCGATGACCTGACCGATCCGGCTCCGGCCACCACCTTCGGTCACCTGGATTCGTTCATCACCCTGTCCCGCGCCATCTCCGAGCTCGGCATCTACCCGGCTGTCGATCCTCTCGATTCCACCTCGTCCATTCTCACACCGGCCGTTGTGGGCCAAGAGCACTACGACACCGCCCGCGGTGTGCAGAAGGTGCTCCAGCGCTACAAGGAGCTGCAGGACATCATCGCGATCCTTGGCATGGAAGAGCTCTCCGAAGAGGACAAGAAGACCGTCGGGCGCGCACGCCGCATCCAGCGATTCCTTTCGCAGCCCTTCTTCGTGGCGGAAGTCTTCACCGGTACGCCCGGTAAGTTCGTCACGCGCAAGGATACGGTGCGCTCCTTCAAGGAAATCTTGGAGGGCAAGTACGACCACGTGCCTGAGCAGGAGTTCTTCATGAAGGGCAGTTCGGATGAATTGCCGAAGTAAGTGTTCAGTATTCAGCGTTCAGTGGTCAGTTCTGAAGCTGAATCTCCCCCGATAGCTGACTGCTGATCCCTGACCACTGATTACTGTCCCATGATCCATCTCGATATCACCACACCCGACGGGTCCGTGTACGCCGGCGATGCCGAGTCTGTCACGCTGCCGACGGCGGATGGCGAGATCACGGTTCTCGGCGGCCACGTGCCGCTCATCACCGTGCTCGGTTCCGGGTCCATGGTGGTGCGTGCAGGGGGAGAGGAGACGCTCTACGCCGTCTCGCGCGGGGTCGTGGAAATCACCGGAACCAACATCAAAGTATTGGCCGATATCGCCGATAGGGCCGAAAAGCTGGAAGAAGCGACGATCGAGCAGGCACGCAAGCGCGCCGAAGAACTGCGCTCGCAGCGCCAGGGTGATGCCGAGGCCTTTGCCGATGCGACGGCACTCCTCGAACGCGAGCTGGCACGCCTCACGGCAGTGAGACGACTGAAGAGCAGGAGCAAGCGCGGAATTTAATTTGCTGATCAGCGGGTCGGAGACCCGCTCTCAGGTTTATTTATCTATTTTCGCGGGGCGGGTCTCCGACCCGCCGGCATCTGTATACTCTCCGTATGTCCTCTCAGAACAACGACCGCGCCGCCCTCTTCTCCGCATACAGTCTCGTCAGCGAGCTTGGTTTTATTATCGCCGGTCCGGTTGTTTTGCTCGGGGTCGGTGGTGCCTATCTCGATAAATATCTCGGCACCTCGCCGCTCTTCCTGCTGCTGGGCTTCCTGCTCTCGTTTGTCGTGTCCGCGATGGGGGTGTGGAACATCATCAAACGCCTCAATGCACAGCAGGAGGCACTTGATGCCGCTAAAAAAACGCAGACGGCCCAGAAGAACTGAACCGCCTGCGTTGTCATTCACTAACAGATTATTGGAGCCAGGGCTCGATGGTGACCCGGAGGTTCCAGAGGATTTCTGCCATGTCTCCGCGCGTGATCATCGTGCCTGCAGAGACACCGGCCGGCATTACCTGCTGTTCATTGAGCGCGTTGATGTACGGCACGTACCACTCAACGCCTGCCTGCGTTTTCACATCCAGGCCCATCGTCAGTGCAACAATCTTTGCTGCCTCAGCAGCATTGATCGTTGCGCTCGGGCGGAATGAGCCATCGGGATACCCGCGGATGATGTTTTCCTCTTTTGCGACGCACACGTACGCGGCGTACCACTCCTTGCGCGATACATCAGAGAAGAGAAGATCTCTATTGTTATTGAGACATTCATACGAGTAGTCACCGCTGTACATTGCTCCAACAAGCATCTTCACGAACTCTGCGCGGGTGATGAGCCTTTCGGGGCGGAACGTGCCATCCGGATAGCCCTGTACGATGCCGTGTGTCTTCACAAAGACGATAGCTTCAAAGATGGGATGACGCTCGGAGACATCGGTGAATGGCCGGTCAGCGGTCGCATCACCACCGTGCGTGAGGCAGGGCGGAGCGAAGTAATTGATCACGTGGCCGTCCTCAGTGCAGCTGGGATGTGTGGTTCCGTCCATGCACACGTACGGCTTGCACTCATCGGAAATAGTTGAAGATGACGAACTGGAGGACGACTGGGGAAGAGTCTTGAGATAGGCCAATGTTTCCGTGGCGTTCCTTATGCTTGCGGTCCCAGTACAGAGGCCAGTCCAGAGCTCATTATTGTAAGAGGATGACGTCGTGCCGTCCCGCGTATACGCAAAGACAACGTACTCACCGCCTTCGGAAAAGTTGAAGCCACAGGTGGCAGAATCCTGATGGGAAAGAATCAGCACAGAGCTCCCCACATCTCCTTTCCACTCCTGATCGACATCGAATGTGTAGCCGATGATGCGGTTGCGGTCAGGCTCACTGACTGCCGTGACCGTGCCTGAGAACACGACGTCTGCACGTTCATAGTGCTCAGCGGGTGTGGACATCATGCACGAACACGCATAAGCCGTGGTGGCGACCAGAAACGCGCCGATGGCGGTACTGAGAGAAAGGAGAGGGTGTTTCATAGATACGGGGGAAGGTAGCACATGACCTACTACGGACAGATGGCCCGTGGGTAACACCATTGTCTGACGCATGGAGAATGCCCTTCTGACCGTTTTTCCACCCTTGCTTCCTTTTCACGCTGTCCTTAGAATCCCCGCACTCTTATGGAGATCCACGCACCCACCCTCGCGTCCGAGACCGTGGCCCACATCGGGCACTTCGGTATCCGCAACACACTCATCATGTCGTGGCTGGCGATGGCCGTACTGATTCTTGGCGCACTCTCGCTCCGAGGAACGGGGTACAGGCTGATCCCCGGACGTCTCCAGGCGATGGGCGAGCTGGTCGTGGAGGGTCTTTTCAATTTTTTCAATTCGATCCTGGGCGACGAACGCCGTACCCGCAAGCTCTTCCCGCTCGTGGCGACGATGTTCCTGTTCATCATCATCGCCAACTGGATGGGTATCCTGCCGGGAGTCGGCAGCATCACCATTCTCGGTGAGCACGAGGGGCATGAGATGGCACTCCCGCTCTTCCGCTCCATGAACGCGGATATGAACGTCACGCTGGCCTTCTCCATTGTCTCCATCATCACGGTCCAGATCCTCGGCTTTGCCGCTCTCGGGTTCCGCGGTCACCTGGGCAAGTACTTTGTGGCTCCGTGGAAGAAGCCCTACGGCATCGGTACCTTTGTGGGCATCCTGGAATTCATCGGAGAGTTCACCCGCATCGTCTCCTTTTCCTTCCGTCTGTTCGGAAACATCTTTGCCGGAGAAGTGCTACTGATGGTCATCTCCGCCATTGTCCCGTACGTGGTCCCGGTCCCGTTCTACGGGCTCGAGATCTTCGTGGGCTTCATCCAGGCTCTCGTCTTCTCCATGCTGACCCTGGTCTTCATCTCCATGGCGGTCACGCCGCATGAGGCACATTAATTTCATGAAAGGAAAACCTAACGGTTTTCCTCTCATGGACTCACCTTTCCCTTCAGTGGTATGCCTCCAGGCAGGCAGAGCCTGCCTTCGGCATGACTTTTCTGAATCGGCTCAGCACAGTTATTCTTACGGTCATCAGTTCAAAGCCTGAAATATGCCCATAATGTATATTTTATTTTACATTTTTGTGCTGTTTCGGCAAATGGAGTGGTCTCTTAGGCCCTTGATTCCCTTTTGACGTATACGTAGAATCCGCGCACTCTTTTCTTTCCTTCCCTCCCGCGTTATGAACGAAGCATCAGAAGTCGCTCATGCCATTACCGAAGTCGGAACGTTGTTCGACAAGAACTTCGCCATGGCCATCGCCATGGGTTTTGGCGCTCTCGGGCCTGGCATTGGTATCGGTCTTGCTGCCATGAAGGCTCTTGAGGCCATCGGACGCAACCCGGATGCAGCAGGAAAGATCCAGACGCCCATGATTCTCATGGCCGCGTTCGCGGAAGCCATCGCCATCTACTGTCTCGTCGTCGCCCTCATCATCAAGTTCGTCTAAAGACAGTGGTCAGTCATCAGTCTTCAGTCATTCCACATCCGGAAACTGTCGGCTGAAAACTGAAACTTCTCCGGCCGGCAATCACTTTCTCCCGGTCAGACCTTCCTTCTTCCTCCCCATGGAACTTATCGACAAACTCGGCATCGATCTGGGCATGTTTCTCGCACAGCTGGTGAACTTCACGATCCTCATCGTGGCGCTCTCCGTCTTTGTGTACCGCCCGATCCTGCGCCTCCTCGACGACCGTCGCGAGAGGATCCGCAAGTCCATGGAGGATGCCAAAGCCATCGAGAACCAGAAGCGCGAGCTCGATGAATTCAAAATGGAGCAGATGCGCAAAATCGATCAGGAGACGGGTACCTTCCTCGAGAACGCCAAGAAGCAGGCAGAAACGCTCAAGAAGGACATCCTTGCCAACGCAGAGAAGGAAGCCGCAAACATTCTCCAGAAGGCCAAGGCCCAGCTGGATGAAGAGCGCGGCCGCATGGTGAGCGATCTGCAGGCCACGCTCGCATCCACGGTGGTGAAGCTGAGTCAGAAGGTGATTGAGCGCGAGTTCTCCAAGGCTGACCAGGATCGTCTGCTTTCTTCGGTTCAGAAGGATCTTCCCGCTCTCCTCAGATGAAGGCCGTCAACGCGTCCGATATCGTGCAGGCCGTTCTTGCCCTCTGCAAAGAGCACGGTGGTAAGCCGCTACTGCGCGAGGTTGCAGAAGGCCTTGAGCGTGAACTCGGGGGCAGCGGGACACTCCCGGTGCTGCTCATCACCCCGTCCGGTGATGCCGGGGAGCTGACCAAGAAGATCACTGACCTCCTCGAAAAGAAGTTCGACCGCCCGGTTGCACTCATGCAGAAGGCCGACCCCGCGATGATCGGCGGTGTGGTGGTGCAGTTTGGCGATGAGCGCGTCGATCTCTCCGTGCGCGGCGCACTCGAACAACTGGAGAAGAACCTCTCGATGACCGCCCTTTCCTGATTTCCCTCACTCCTCCCCATGACGCAAAGCAAGGAAATCGTCTCCCTCCTGGAAAAGCAGATCAGTTCCTTCAAGAAGGCTCCCGCCCAGGAGCACGTGGGAACGGTCACCGACGTCGGTGACGGTATCGCCAGGGTGGAGGGACTGAGGAACGTCGCCTCCGCCGAAATGGTGGACTTCGGTAACGGCGTCATCGGCTCTGCGCTCAACCTCAACGACGATTCTGTCGGTGTGATCCTCTTCGGTGATTCCGCTCTGGTACGCCAGGGCGACACCGTGAAGGCCACCGGGAAGATCCTCTCCATCCCCGTGGGAGACGGTCTCATCGGCAGAGTGGTCTCTCCCATGGGTCTGCCCAAAGACGGCGGTAAGCCGATCGCCGCCAAGACGTTTTACCCGGTCGAGAAAATCGCACCGGGTGTGCTGGTCCGCAAGTCCGTGGATATGCCGCTGCAGACCGGTATCACAGCCATCGATTCCATGATCCCCATCGGCCGCGGTCAGCGCGAGCTCATCATCGGTGACCGCCAGACCGGCAAGACCGCCGTTGCCGTCGATACCATCCTCAACCAGAAGCTCACCCAGAAGACCGACCGTCCCGTCATCTGCGTGTACGTGGCCATCGGCCAGAAGGAATCCAAGGTCCGCAAGATCGTCAAAGAACTCGAGAAACACGGCGCGATGGACTACACCATCGTCGTCTCCGCGTCCGCATCCGAGCCCGCAGCACTCTCCTACATCGCTCCGTCCGCGGGTTGCGCAATGGCCGAGTACTTCCTGGATCAGGGCAAAGACGTCCTCGTGATCTACGACGATCTCTCCCGCCATGCCTGGGCCTACCGCCAGATCTCCCTCCTGCTGCGCCGTCCGCCCGGACGCGAGGCGTACCCCGGAGACGTGTTCTACCTCCACTCCCGCCTCCTCGAGCGCGCGTGCCGTCTGGATGAGAAGTTCGGCGGCGGTTCCATCACCGCTCTCCCGATCATTGAGACCCAGGCCGGCGACGTGTCCGCGTACATCCCCACCAACGTCATCTCCATCACCGACGGTCAGATTTTCCTGGAGTCCGATCTGTTCTACAAAGGCATCCGCCCTGCGGTGAACGTGGGTATCTCCGTGTCTCGCGTGGGATCGGCGGCCCAGCGCAAGTCCATGAAGAAGGTCTCCGGCAAGCTGCGTCTCGATCTCGCGCAGTTCCGCGAGCTCGCCGCCTTCGCACAGTTCGGTTCGGACCTGGATGCCACGACCAAAAAGCAGCTCGACCGCGGCAGCCGCCTCACCGAGCTTCTCAAACAGGATCAGTACGCACCGTACTCCGTCGGCGAGCAGGTGGTGAGCCTCTACGCCGGTATCAACGGCTACCTCGATGATATTCCGGTGAACAAGGTGAAAGAATTCCAGACGGCGCTTCTGGAGACGCTCCGCACCCAGCACTTTGATGTGCTGGAGACGCTCGATATGGAGCTTAAGCCCGAGGCTGAAGAGAAATTGAAGAGACTGCTCTCGACATTGAAGACGCAGAAGGGCTATGCAGCGAAAGCATGAGATTTCTAATTCCTAATTGCTAATTCCTAATTGGCTCGCTCCCTCGCTGATATCCGGCGCAAAATCAAGTCCACCAAGTCCTTGAGACAGGTGACAAAAGCCATGGAACTGGTCTCCGCGTCCAAGATGCGTCGTGCCGTCCAGAATGCGCAGACGCTCCGGAGCTACGCCCTCGCTGCGTGGGAGGTGCTCCAGAAGATGGCGATGGTGCAGGGCGGGGGACACCCGTTTCTCACGGAGCGCCCCGTCAAAAAGATTCTCGTCGTCCTCTTCTCATCCGACCGCGGACTCTGCGGCGGACTCAATGCCCAGATGTTCCGTACGGTCAACGCCTACCTGCGCGCCTCGCGCGAGCTCAAGGGGCTTGAAAAGATCGACTTCATCGCCGTCGGGCGCAAGGGCCAGCAGTTCCTCACCCGCATGGGCGAGAACGTGGTTGCCGCGTTCCCGGCATTCAGCAACCACCCGCAATTCCGCGATGTGCTGCCCATGGCCCGCATGGCCATCGACGGCTTCCGCGACGGGAACTATGACCACGTGGTGCTGCTCTACACCGATTTCGTTTCGCCGCTCCTGCAGGAGCCCACAGTCAAAGTGCTCCTACCGTTTTCGCCGTCGGAGCTCAAATCCATGATCGGCAGTCTCGATCAGCGCAAGACCACGTCTCGCGAGGATGAGGTGGCCAAAAACATCGAACTCCCCAAGAGCGAGTACCTCTTTGAGCCCGATCCCGTCGCCGTCCTCGACCGTATTTTGCCGCAGCTCACCGAGGTGCAGATCTATCAGGGAGCCCTGGAGACGGCCGCGTCCGAGCATTCGGCACGCATGGTCGCGATGCGGAATGCCACCGATAACGCCACCGACGTGCTTGCCGATTACACGCTCACCTATAACCGCAGCCGCCAGGCGAATATCACTGCAGAATTGGCGGAGCTGAGTGCGTCCAAGGCGGCGCTCGATTAACAAGGATCCATCAAAGAAAAACGGCACGGCATTTCTTCGTGGCGTTGATCATTGATTACAGGTGTTCAGTCCAAATCGCAGTAGGCGATGGACACATCCGAGATCGGGTTTTGGCTTGGAGATGTGGAAACAGCGGTGCTGGTCTGAGCTCTGTAGGCTTTCAGGAGTTCCCACTCACCGCAGCCGGACTGTTCGTCGAACTCGCGCTTCTCGATCCTGAGGACGTTGCCGTCGCGGCGGAGGGCCACAAGCGTGCCGCCACCGGCGTAGTAGCTCCACCACGCGGCGATCACGTCTCTGGGGAGCAGGTCCTTCGTAAGAGAATCAAACATCACAGTGCCGTCTGTTTCGGACTCTTCGATGAGAATCCTGTCAGTCTTGCTTCCGGAGAGGACGACAGACGTGGTGTTTTTGGTCAGCCCCAGATCACCACCCACCGGGACGCTGTCAGTGATCACGGCGACGCGGAGAGCGCCCTCGCCGAGTGTCTCGAGGGTGCCGTACGCGTCTTCATCTGGCTGAAGAGTGGGGGCAGCACAGGAAACGAGCAGCAGGCAGGTGAGGAGGAGAAGATGAGAGCGCATACATGGAGTGTGTCGCATTTTCTCTATCATGACAATTGAAGAAGCCAAAGTGCCAGCGATGAGGTTTCAAGAAAGATCCAGAATCCAGTTTTCAGTAGGCAAGTATATTCTTGCTAGCTGATGTTTGGATTCTGAATCCTCTTTGGACTTTGGCTTTTGGCACTCTGGTTTTTCTCGAAGGTTATTCTTTCATCCTCCGCGTGAACCACTTGCCGAATTCGAGCACGGGCACGATGGTCAGGGCGGCGGGGATGATAATCATCCAGTCCATGGATGTGAGGCTGAAGGTACCGAACGCCGTGTGGAACGGCGGCCAGTAGACGATCACGAAGAGCAACGCGAGTTCCCACAGGATCGCCATATTGAGCCACTTGTTGCGGAAGAAGCCATAGAAGATGGTGTGCGTATCGCTGCGGAAACTGTACGCCTTGAAGAACTCGATCAGGACCAGGCTCACGAAGATCATCGTCATCGCCTCCTCGTGCGCGCGGCCGGAGTTATCGGCGTAGTTATAGAGCCAGAGGTTCACAAGCGTTGACCAGATACCGCCAAGGAGCAGGAGTGTCACTACGGGCTTGGTGAAGATCCCTTTGCGCGGGTCGCGCGGCGGGTGCTTCATCAGGTCCTTGGCCGGCGGATCGAGCGCAAGCGCGAGTGCGGGCAATCCATCGGTCGCCAGGTTGATATAGAGGATCTGCACGGCCGAGAGCGGCAGCGGCCAGCCGAGGATCGTGGCACCGGTCATGATGCCGATCTCACCGATGTTGGCGGAGAGCAGGTACATGAGGTACTTCTTGATATTGCCGAAGATCGCGCGGCCTTCTTCCACCGCTGCGACGATGGACGCGAAGTTGTCATCGGTGAGGGTCATCGCAGCGGCCTCTTTGGAAACGTCCGTTCCGGTGATGCCCATCGCCACTCCGATGTCCGCCTTCTTGAGTGCGGGTGCGTCATTCACGCCGTCACCGGTCATGGCAGCCACGTGTCCCTCCTCTTGCAGTGCAGTGACCACGCGCAGTTTGTGAGCCGGGGAGACGCGCGCAAATACACCGATCTCATCGATCTGCTCCTTGAGCTCCTTGTCGCTCATCTTCTCCAGTTCCGCTCCGATCACCACCCCGTCCTTCTTCTGGAGGATCCCCAGTTCTCTGGCGATCGCCTCCGCGGTCACCGGGTGATCGCCCGTGATCATGATCACACGGATGCCCGCCTGGTGGCAGGTGGCAATCGCCGCTTTGGCCTCCGGACGCGGGGGATCGATCATGCCGAAGAGTCCGAGGAACTTCATGCCCTTGTGCGCATTCTCGATATCATCCGTTCCCTTGCGCGCAACCGCGAGCACGCGCATACCCTGCTCGGCCATCGCTTTGGCATCGTCCAGAATGCGCCTGCGCCCCTTCTCGTCCAAATCCTTCTCGCCTTCATGGCCCCATTCACGGGTGCAGAACGGCAGCAGGATCTCGGGAGCGCCTTTGGTGTAGCTCATGTGTCCTTCCTCCAGTTCATGGAGGGTCGTCATGCGCTTGGTTTCCGAGGTGAAGGGAATTTCATTCTTGCGCGGATGTTTTTTATCAAGGTCCGGCTTGGGAAGACCTGCTTTCGCGGCTGCGACGACAATTGCGCCTTCGGTCGGGTCACCGATGATGTCCCAGCCTTCGGCACCGTTATGCAGACGCGCATCGGAGGAGAGTGTTCCTGCCGTCAGCGTTTCCATCAGGGCAGGGGAGAGCTCCGCCTTCGTTCCGTCGACGGTAAATTCTCCCTCCGGTGCGTAGCCCGCTCCCGAGACTTCGTACGTGACGCCTGCTGTGCGCACGGCGCGGACGGTCATTTCGTCTTTCGTGAGGGTTCCGGTTTTGTCGGTACAGATGACGGTGGTACTGCCCAGCGTTTCCACGGCGGGCAGACGGCGGATGAGCGCGTGGCGTTTGACCATGCGTTGCACGCCGATGGCGAGCGAGACGGTCACCACTGCAGGCAGAGCCTCCGGCACCACGGCCACCGCAAGCGCGATACCGAAGAGCAGGATGTCGATGAAGCTCTCGCCGCGCATCCACCCGAGCCCGCTGATGATGACGACGATCACGAGTGCGGCTTTGGCCAGCGTGTGGCCCACTTTTTCCAGGTTCTTCTGCAGCGGCGTCTCCTCCTGTTCCACCGTATCCAGCATGGTTGCGATCTTGCCGAACTCCGTCTGCATGCCCGTGCCCGTCACCGCCACTTTGCCGCGTCCGTAGGTGATGGCCGTACCCGCGAACACCATGCAGCGCTGATCACCGGGGTTCAGCTTGTCGCCCTCCACGGCTTCCGTCTGTTTCTCCGAAGGAAGACTCTCTCCGGTGAGAGCAGCCTCCTCGGCTTTCATGGTCATACTCTCAATCACGCGTCCGTCCGCAGGTACGCGGTCACCGGCAGAGAGGAGCACGATATCCCCGGGCACCACGTCACTCGCCGGGATTTCGGTCGGCAGACCGTTGCGTAGCACCTTGGCTGCAGGAGCCGCCATCTTCTTCAGTGCTTCCATGGCCTTCTCCGCGCGGAACTCCTGTACGAACCCGAGTCCCACGGCAAAGAGCACAATGATGCCGATGGTGACGGCTTCCACCGTGTGCCCCAGGAACGCCGAAAGCGCCACCGCGAGGAGCAGGATGATCACAAGTACGTTCTTAAACTGCCCAAGCAAGAGTTCCCACGCGGAAACCCCTCCCTTCTTTTTCAGTTCGTTCTTGCCGTACTCCAAAAGTCTCCTCTGCGATTCCTGTTCATCAATGCCGTCCCCGGCATTGGTCTTGAGGAGGGAGAGCGTTTCCTCGATCGACTGGGAGTAGAAGGGGGTGTGCATGTTACAATTCTGCCTGAAGTTGTCGTCAACAAAAAATCCCGGAGACATTGTCTCCGGGATTCGACCGCTCCGAGGAGCTGTCAGAAGCGCCAGGTCGGTTCACCGAACCGGCCGGCGAGGCCGTACAGGATGCCCATTGCGGTGACGATCAGGACCCCAAGGGCCCAGTCGGACCAACTTTGTGGGGTCGCTTCACCTTCGCGGTTTTCCAAGACCTCTTGGTCCATGGCAGGCTCCTTTCAAGGAACGGAGAGTGTCACCCAGAACGCCGGAAATCGGACATTCCTGAAGGTGACTCTTCATTATAACATGCTCTCCCAAATTATTCCATGGTTGTCAATTTTTCTGATTCTCTGAATAGGATCAGAATTTCTTTGAGAATCAGGAAACCAGTAGTAGCATCCCGGTATGTCAGAAGTGCTCCGCCATGAGGCTCCGGAAGCTCCCAAGCGCTGGACAGATATCCTCGTACGGATCGGCAAAACAGCAGCAGATATTGCGAACGCAGTGAAAGTCGCTCTCTTACCCGATCCTGCCGCGGCGGCGCTTCTCTCCGACAAAGATTTTGTCGAGGGCTTTACCAAGAGATATCAGGAAATGCTGCAAGAAGGACGTGAGTTTGCGGAGACTGACCCGGATTCCGGACTAGGTGACGTTTTTTATGTGAACGGATGCATCTTCCCCCACGAGTGTTTTTCCTTGGCATACGATGAGTATCGGCAAGAGTATCCGGAAATGATGCGGCTCACGGAAAAGGGGCAGCGTGATCTGCGGATAGGGCTGATGGAAGCCAGCGGAACAGTCTCCATGTACTGATCCTCACTCCGTCTGGCAGCTGCTGTCGCAGCCGTCACCGCTACTGGAGTTGCTGTCATCACACTCTTCACCGGTCTGCGTGACGCCGTTGCCGCACGTTGCGATGACGTTCACCGAGAATCCCGCGCCCGTGTTGTCCCAGCTCTGGCCGCGGTTTTCGAAGCTCGAGCCGTCGTAGCCATCCACAGGGATACTCGTCATACCGAGGCTCGAGGCGTTGAAGTGCACGGTGATGTTGCTGAATCCCGCCAAGCAGCCGACGTAGTACGATCCCAGGTAGTTGCGGCTGGAAACAGAGCAGCCACCATTTTCAAAAGTGATGCCGGTGACATCCGGGTGCTGCGGGTTAATGTATGGTGCGGAGGAGGTGGAGCCGCGGTTTTCCACGCTGGCCGTCAGGTTGCAGGTGATGTTGGCCTCGCAGGTGAAGCCGCCGCCCACGCTCGTGTAGCTGTAGTCCCAGGTAATCAGGCAACCCGGTGTGCACGAATCTCCCCAGTCCAGGTTTCCGTCATCGCACTCCTCCCCGTTGTCTACAACATCATTACCGCATTGGTTATTGGATGAGCTCGAGTCGGAAGACGAGGAGGAATCAGAGGAACTGGAGTCGGACGAGGATGAGGAAGAGTCAGACGAGGATGAACTGGAATCGGAAGAAGAGGAATCAGAAGAGCTCGATCCCGCTGCGGATGACGATTCCGAGGAGCTCGAGTCGGTAGAAGAGGATTCGGAAGAGCTGGAGCCGCCCGATGAAGACGAGCTTTCGCCGCCTTCCGTTTCCGTCGAGGCGGTGCAGCGCATTCCGCTTGCCGTATCGATGTAATCCGAGCAGATGCGCGGGCGCTGGGCCGTGTCTTTGTAGAGACGGTACCCGAGCACGACGCTGCCCGTCTCACGCACATCAATCGGCAGTTCAGTGAGATAATCCGGCACGAGCACATCCAGGCTCAGGCAGGACGGGTCCGTGATTCCCTGTTGGCAAATGGGTGTGGCTTGGGGTTCGGCAAACGGAATACCGGTGACGGGATCCCTGCCTTCGCGGATGAGGTACTCCATCATCGCCTTTTCCATCTCACGCACGTGCGTTCTGCGTCTGGCGTTCTCGGCGTCCTCCAGCTGCTTTCCCGGGTTGATGGCTACAAGCACGATGGAGGACAGCACGCCGATCATGCCGATGGCAACGAGCAGCTCGATCAGCGTGAATCCGCGCCGGCTCTGGAGAAAGCCTGTACGCATCAGAAGGTCTGGAGGAAGAGGATCCACCCGACAGTCGAGAACAGCAGCAGCACGTGTGCACCCCGCGGCCACTCGCGGACCAGCTTGCGGTTACGCATCTGGATAACCGTCACGATGCAGGCAGTCCCGAGCAGGAACAGCGTGGTTGCGGCGGTCAGCGGCGAATCGATGTTCAGAAGAGAGGCGACACCGATCCCGAACATCATGCCGAGACTCAACGAAATGCCGTAGATGCGCGTCTTGAGGGAAATCAGTTCCGCTGCGACGGCGACGGCGATAACGAGCAGTGCCGGGCCGAGGAGCCGGATACCCTCATACGGGGTGATCAGCGGCAATTCAGTCGCAAGGAGAGACGCACATGCAGCCAAAAATGCCACCACCTGTACCAGCACGTGGTTCGGGGAGGGCAGGTGCGGGTGGGTGAATTCCACCCTGTCGAGGCGGACATCATCCAGAAAGGACCAGCGCACCGCCCGGACCCAGACGAGCGCGGCAATGGAGAGGAGCAGGATTCCCGTGCTCATCGTAAACATCTGGAGACTCGTGGAACTGGAGAGATAGTCCGACCAGCGGAGGAGAGTGGGCGACATTGGGTATTGGTGTCAGAAGTTCTGTATTATTCTACCACAAGCCAAAATGGTTGAGTATTCACAAAAATATGAATATATATTATAAATATACTTCTAATCTCTCTTTGCAGTGATTACATGTTGGAGTAGAACTGCTTTTTGCGGTTCTGCTGGCGGTATTCCTCGCGCTTCAGGGCGCGCTTGCGGCGCAGGCGTGCCGTGGGCTTACGCTTGTGGATGGCGCGCTCGCGGAGCATCTTCAGAATACCGGTCTTCTGGACCTGCTTCTTAAAGCGCTGCTGGAGCCTGTCGGAGGACTCGTCGCCGTGTTTGATCGCGTAGATAGCCATAAAGCTGGGAGATGGTAGGGAAAGGACGGTGCTTACGCAAGGGCATTCTGCGCCCAGTCATTGAGGGCCGAGGTGATACCCCGGCGTTCCGGCAGATCTTTGCTTTCCGCATGTTCAACCCTCAGAACCTCCTTTTTCGTGCGCTGAAAGAGGCCCCATTCATTGAGGAAAAATCCCTGATCGTTCAGGACATCGTGAATGATCCATCGGAAGTAGTCTCTGGATTCCTTCTCGCCATGAGGCAAGGCATGGAATGCCATGCAGAGATCAAAGCGCTCCGACAGAGGGGAAAGTGGGCTGCCACCGATTGCACGGAAGTTCGGTACCACACGGTTTTTCAGCTGCACCGTGTCCTCATCATCCACCTCCAACAGGTACTCGATCTGTAACGATCTGATGAGTGACCGGTATTCCCTGGTGGGCAGATCCGTGCCCGTGATCTGCCGTGCGGGCCACTGCTGGAATGATGATTGGATGGCATCATCATTGTTCTGCAGCACGGTGAACCGGACTGCACGATGTGCGATGGCGAGAACCGATTCATTCAGGCCGGTATCCGGGCCGATGGAGAGCACGGACTCAATCTGTGGATTGCGCTGAAGGATTTCCGCGACAGTATGGCCGTCCCCGTTCTTCCGGAGCTCTGCATTCAACCGATGGATCAGCACAGGACCAGGTGAGTGCATAGGCGTGATATTGTACAATATTCTTGATAAAAATACATACCCAACGTTCTGGTTGCGCCTTTGCGGAGGGCGTGTCTCTGTTACAATCCGGATCTATGGCAAAAAGCGAATATTCCGCATCACAAATCCAGGTGCTTGAGGGCCTTGAGCCCGTCCGTAAGCGCCCCGGTATGTATATCGGTTCCACCGATGTGCGCGGTCTGCATCACCTCGTGTACGAAATCGTCGACAACTCCATCGACGAGGCGATGGCCGGTCATGCCGACAAGATCACCGTCACGCTCAATGACGACGGCTCGGTGACAGTGGAAGATAACGGCCGCGGTATCCCGGTCGACATGCATCCGACGGCAAAAAAGTCCGCGCTCGAGGTGGTGCTCACCACTCTCCATGCCGGTGGAAAATTCGGCGGTGAAGAATCCGGATACAAAGTGTCCGGCGGTCTCCACGGTGTGGGTTCATCCGTCGTCAACGCGCTCTCGATCAAGATGAAGGCGGAGGTGCATCGCGACGGCTTTGTGTGGCGTCAGGAGTACAAGCGCGGCAAGCCGCTGGCTGACGTAAAGAAAGGAGAGAAGACACCCAAGACGGGAACCGTCATCACCTTTCAGCCGGATGAAGAGATCTTCGACACCCTCGAGTTCAGCCTGCACACGCTCATGACGCGCCTGCGCCAGCAGTGCTACCTCACGCGCGGCATCAGCATCTCGCTCATGGACGCGCGCAGTAAGCGCCCGGCGGACGATGAGCAGTACCCGCGTTTGTACCGCTTTCACTTTGAAGGAGGAATCGCGGCGTATGTCAGCCATCTCAACGAGAACCAGGAGCGCATCGGCAGCCCGATGTGGTTTGAGAAGGACACCGATGACGGCTTTGTGGAGGTCGCGATGCAGTACACGCAGTCGTTCCAGGAGAACGTGGTGAGCTTCGCCAACAACATCCACACGACGGAAGGCGGTCACCACCTCTCCGGCTTCAAGGCCGCACTCACCCGCACCATCAACGCGTACGCACGCCAGTACGGCATCCTCAAAGAGAAGGAAGAGAACCTCACCGCTGATGACGTGCGCGAGGGTCTCACCGCCGTTGTCGCCGTGCGCCTCAAGGAACCCCAGTTCGAGGGCCAGACCAAAGGCAAGCTCGGCAACGCCGAGATGAAAACCGCCGTGGAAACCGTCGTGAACGAAAAGCTCGCACAGTATCTGGAGGAGAACCCGGGTGAAGCCAAGGAAGTGGTTGCCAAGTGTCTGCTTGCCGCCCGTGCCCGTCTTGCCGCTAGGGCCGCCCGCGATTCCGTGATCCGCAAAGGTGCGCTTGAGGGCATGACGCTCCCGGGCAAGCTGGCCGACTGCAGTAACCGCGACCCGGCACAGTGCGAGATCTTCATTGTCGAGGGTGACTCCGCCGGCGGATCCGCCAAGCAGGGCCGCAATCGCGATTTCCAGGCTATTCTCCCGCTCCGCGGCAAAATCCTCAATGTGGAACAGGCACGTCTCGATAAGATGCTCGGGAACAACGAGATCAAAGCTCTCATCGTCGCTCTTGGTATCGGCATCGGAGAAGTGAAGGACATCGAGAAGCTCCGCTATCACCGTGTCGTGATCATGACCGATGCCGACGTGGACGGTGCGCACATCCGCACGCTTCTTCTTACTCTGATCTACCGCTACTTCCCGGAGCTCATCGAACGAGGGCATCTCTTCATCGCCCAGCCGCCGCTCTACAAGATCCAGCGCGAAAAAGATGTGCGGTACGTGTACACCGATGCCGACAAAGCGGCCCTGCTCAAGGAGTGGGGGATCGGTCAGGACGAAATCCAGGAATCCCCGGAGGAGGCTCAGGGTGAGGAGGCTCCCGTTGCCGATGAGAACGACAAGCTCACCAAGGGAAAGGCTGCCAAGGAGGCTCCCCGCAAGCGCAAGGTCAACATCCAACGCTACAAGGGTCTCGGTGAAATGAACCCGGATCAGCTCTGGGATACCACGATGGATCCGGAGCACCGCATCATGCTCAAGGTGACGATGGAAGACGGCGAGGCCGCCAACCAGGTGTTTGCGACGTTGATGGGTTCCGAAGTCGCCCCGCGCCGCAAGTTCATCCAGACGCATGCAAAGACGGTGACGAACCTGGATATCTGAAAAAGGAATCCGAAGAATCCAAGGAATCCGATGAACATGCTCTTTGGATTCTTCGGGTTCCCTGGATTCCTTCGTTCGAGGTTAAACGACTCCAACTCCTGGTCCGCCAATGCTATAGTGGAACCATGATCCTCTCCACCACGAGCACCCTCGACGGCAAAAAGGTCTCCGAGTATCTCGGAGTCGTCGCGGGCGAAACGATCATCGGTGCCAACGTCTTCCGGGATTTTGCCGCATCGCTGCGTGATTTCTTCGGAGGTCGCTCCGCCTCCTATGAAAAAGTGTTTTCCGATGCCCGCAAGACCGCACTGGATGAAATGACTGTCCGTGCCCAGGACATGGGTGCCGATGCCGTGATCGGTATTGATATCGATTATGAAGTGCTGGGGCAGAGGAATGGAATGTTGATGGTCTCTGCCTCCGGTACTGCGGTAAAGCTCGGTTGAGGCATTGAGACCTGCTATAGTGGTGCGGATATGAAGATCGCCTTCTTCAGCGATACGTTCCTCCCGCAGGTGAACGGCGTGGCCACGTCGCTGGCCAATTTTGCGCGCGAGCTCGGTGAGCAGGGGCATGAGGTGCTCATCGTCACCCCGCGCGTGAAGGTGGAAGGACCTGCATTCACCGCGAAGAATGTGGAAGTCGTGCATCTGCCGTCGCTCCCTGCGCTCGTGTATCCCACGTTCCGCATGAGTCCGGTGATGGGCTTTCCGCGCGCGTACGCCGCAGTGAAGGCGTTTGATCCGGATGTCATTCACTTCCACACCACGCTCTCGGTGTGTATGGACGCATTGCTCATTGCGCGCATGCTCAAAAAGCCGCTGGTCGGCACCTATCACATCTACCTCACCCCCCGGAACAACGAATACCTCTCGTTCATCGCACCCAATCCGTTCTTCCGGAAGTTCGCGACGTCGCTCGTGCTCAATGTCTCCCTGCCCTTCTACCGCGCGTGCGACATTGCTCTCGCACCGTCGCATCTGCTCTGCGACGAACTCAGGGCCTGCAACGTGCGCCCGGACTTTCACTACCTTCCCAATGCCGTGCCGGATTTCTCCGTGCACACTCCGAGTGATGAGGAGCGCAAACGCCTCAAGGAGAAGTATGGACTCAAAAAAAACGTGATCCTCCACATCGGCAGATTATCCGCTGAAAAGTGTGTCGATGACGTTGTCCGGTCGTTCGCACTCGTCTGCAAACAGCTGCCGGATTCCACACTCCTCATCGTGGGCGAAGGCCCGCATCGCGCTGCACTGGAATCACTCGTCGCCGAATTCGGGCTCCAGGACAACGTGCACTTCACCGGTTTCCTGCCTCCGTCCGAGCTCTTTGCATCGGGTCTTCCTGCCGTCGCTGATGTATTTGCAACCGCGAGCACGATGGAGAGCCAGGGCATGGTCGTGGTGGAAGCGATGACCGTGGGTCTCCCGGTCGTTGCTGCGCGTGGGGGTGCTGTCCCCGAGGTTCTTGGGAATGCGGGTCTACTCGGCGAGAAGGGGGATCTCCAGGCGATGGCCGATGCATTGATCAAGATCCTCAGTGACGATGTCCTGAGGAAAGATCAGCAGCGCTTGTCGCTTGAGCGTCGCAGGGAATTTACCATCGGCAACGTGACACGGCGGCTCGTTGCCTACTACGAAGAAGCGATACGTATGCGCACGACAGAGTCGGTGCACGCTATTTCCCGCTGAGTGTTGTGAGCGTCACGTTCTCGCGCCCGAGGACTACGGATTGCACGAATGTCTTTGCGTATTCACCCATGCCTTTGAGGAGGCTTTCCTCAAACCGTCTGCCTGAGGTGACGGGCATGGCATTGAGCATGCGCACTTTGCCGATCTGCCGCACACGGAGCGTGAGGAGCATGTCTTCCTGCGCATCGGAGAGGGGATCAAAGCCGCCGCTGCGTTCGTAGACGCTTCTGCGGATCCCGAAGTTGAAGCCGTTGAGACACGTGAATCCTGTTATGCCGTACATTGTGCGAATGCAGGCCCAGGAGCCGTAGGTGAGGAAGGTGTTCTTCCACCTGGTGCAATCCTCGATGCGCCCGATATTCGTGAAGGCTGCCACATCCGGTTGCGTCCGGAATGCGTCCACATACGTCTGTACCCAGTGCGGGGGCACAACCGTATCGGCGTCGGTGGAGAGGATGAATTCTCCATTCGCTTTTCCGAAGCCGGTCTTCCTCGCTCTCCCCCTGCCGCCGCGGTGCTCGCGGACAATCGTCAGCCTCAAGCTCTTCAAAAATGACCGGGCTACCCGCACGGTCTGATCCGTACTGCCATTATCCACAACAATCACTTCAAAAGCAGCGCTCGTTTTTTGCTGCGACAGTGCCTGTAGGCAGCGGGCAAGGCGACGCTCTTCGTTCTTCGCCGGAATGACAACAGAGACAGTGAGTGGCTGTGTCATGCGCTGAGGTGGGGGAAGCCCTGGGCGCGTGAGGGATCACTCCATCTCGTACTTGCCCAGATGATCCTTGAGGACGTACGTGTCCAGGTTTTCTTTCCCGAGCAGCTCGATCACCTGCGGGATCGCCTGGCTGAATTTGATCTGCTTCTGCTTACCGGCCTTCATATCGCGGAGGATGATCGTGCCTTCTTTCACTTCGATCTTCCCGAGGAGCAGCGCATACCGTGCCTCGAATTTATCGGCCAGGCGCATCTGGCTCTTGAGGCTCGCTTCGCCGAGCGCACCCACGGTGTGCACGCCGAGCTCCCGCAGATCGGACACCAGTTTCAGGCATTGCTTCTTGGCCTCCGGACCCAGCTGGGCCACGAACACATCCACCTGATCTTTGTCCGGCACGCTCACGCCCGCCTCCTTCATGTGCCAGATGATGCGCTCCATGCCGCACGCAAAGCCGATGCCGGGTGTGGGTTTTCCTCCCAGGAGCTCAATGAGTCCGTCGTACCGGCCGCCGCCGCCCACGGCGTTCTGTGCGCCGGTGGAGGAATCCCAGAATTCGAACACCGTCTGGTTATAGTAATCGAGCCCGCGCACGAGGCCGGTGTTGCTGACGTACTTCACGCCTAGCGTCTCCAGGTATTCGCAGAGTGTCTCGTGGTACTCGCGGCTTTCCTTGGTGATGAACTGATCCAGGCGCGGTGCGTTCTTCAGGAGGATCTGCGTGTCTTCCTCTTTGGAATCGAGGAGGCGCAGCGGGTTGTGCTGGAGACGGCGCTGGTCATCGGGAGGAAGGTTGCGTTCCTTGCCGATGAAGAAATCCCTGAGGGCCTGCACGAACTTCTTGCGGTCCTCGCTGTCGCCGATGTTATTGAGCTGCAGCGTGAGACGGTCAAGAATGCGCAGGTCCGAGAGGATCTTGGTGAGGACGTGGATGATCTGCGCGTCCAGACTCGCGTCCTTGAGGCCGATCACTTCAAAATCGAACTGGTGGAACTGGCGGAAACGGCCTTTCTGCGGACGGTCGTAGCGGAAGCACTGGCCGATGGAATAGAGCTCCACGGGCTGCGGCAGCTGCTGCATGCCGTGTTCGATGTATGCACGGGCAATACCTGCCGTGAATTCCGGACGGAGTGCGTATTCGCGGCTCACCTCGTCGTCGCCACGTTTGCCGATGACCGTGAAAAGCTCCTTGGAGACGATATCCGTGTGCTCGCCGATCCCGCGCTCAAACACGCCACGGCTCTCGAACATCGGTGGATCGATGCGCTTGTAGCCGGCCTGACGTGCACGGTGACGTACGGCCTTTTTGATGTACGTCATGTACTGATGATCCTCGGGGAGGACATCGTGCGTACCCTTTGGTGTGCGAAACATCGGTTCGGCCATGATGCCAAGCAGTTTACCAGAGCCAAATTGGCTTGGGAATGGGGAAATTGACACCGAAATGCTACTCTGACTCTGATGATGAACCCCCGTTCGCTTTTCCAAAGCACCGCATTCCGCTGTGTCGGAGGCTTTTTCATGCTATTTGCCCTCACCGGCCTCTTTTCGTTTCGTGACTTCGGCATTCCGTACGATGAAGGAACACTTTCACAACTCGGGATGGAGTCGTATCAGTACGTGTTTGAAGGAGCGGAATATCCCGCTGATCCGCACTTCCGCTACCACGGAACGGCGGTGGAGCTGCCGATCCAGATCGCAGGAAAAATCTTCGGAATCACGAACGATGTGACAATGGCGGGATTCCGACGGTTCGTTGTCTTCTCATTCTTCTTCCTCGCGGTTGCGAGTTTTTTCGTACTCGCCAAAAAACTTTTCGGTGACTGGAAGCTCGCGCTCATCGGCTCAGTGCTCTTTGTCCTCAGTCCCAGAGTGTTCGCACACGGCTTTTACAACTCGCGCGATATCCCGACCATGGCGATGTTCACGCTCGCGGGCGTGACACTGCTGCGTCTGCTTGAGAAGAAAACGATTCTTCGGGCTGTGGTTCACGGCCTCGTGTGCGGATATGCACTCGGGATCCGTATGCCGTCACTCTTCCTTGTCGGTCTTACGGGGTTATTCCTGCTGATCGACCTGTGGCGATCGAACACACTGAAGCAAACCATCATTGTCAGCGGTGCGTTTCTTCTGGCAACCGCGTTCACGACATATCTCGTGTGGCCGCTCCTGTGGGCCAATCCCATCGGGCACTTCCGTGACGCACTTTCTTTTATGAGTGATCTGGGAGGGCAGGGAATACCGTTTCTCGGCGTGACGTACGAGACCCTCCCATGGCGCTACATTCCTGGCTGGATCGTGCTCACGACACCGTTGCTCTATTCGATCCTCTTTATCGTAGGTGTCATCATCTCAATCATCGATGCCATTCAGTCGCGCGGCCGAACACTCGTCACTCCACGCACGCTGCTTCCGCTTGTCTGGTTCTTTCTGCCGATTGCCATTCTTGTCCTTGGTAAATCGGTGATCTACCAGGAGTGGCGGCACGTGCTGTTCCTCTATCCTGCGTTTCTTCTGCTCGTACTGACCGGTCTTGCGGCAATCTTGAACCGGATCTCCACACTGCAGTCACGACCTCTGGCACTTGCCTGGCTGGTTCTTCTCGTCGTGCCCGTCGCTTCCACGACAGTCTGGATGCTTCGCAATCACCCGCATCACACGGTGTACTACGCGGTTCCACGCTCCTGGATTTCCGATGCACTCGATCTGGATTACTGGGGTCTTTCTTCAAAGCAGGCGGTCGCCTGGATTGATACACATGATGACCGCGCACTTGTGACGTACGGGTCCGATCAGAACATTGTCCTCCTCAACGGCCGCGTGTTCTTTACTCCGGGTGGCAAAATGCGCCTCGTTCCCGTCACCAATGCGTCCGTTGCAGATTATCTGATCACCGTTCATCAGCCGGGAGTCGAGAACCCGTATGAGAATCAGGAAGAGCTCTACGCGATCACGATCGACGGCATGAAGATCGCGTCGGTGTACGAAGGGCTGCCCGAAGCACGCTCCTACATGGATGAACTGCGTAAAGATCCGGAGCGGATTCGGACGCTCCTGGAGCAGAAGTGAAAATTTTGATCCCATCGCACCGTAGCGGTATCGCAGATCAATTATTGGATAAATGAGTAGAACCCCAAAACTATCCTACCGCGTAGGCGGATGGGGCGAGCGACGGGACTCGAACCCGCGACCCTCAGGACCACAACCTGATGCTCTAACCAAACTGAGCTACGCTCGCCACGGGCCGGGCAATACTACTGATTTTTGGCCTCTAAAACCAGAGACTTTCGAAAACGCCTGCCTGCAGCAGATTTAAGATATTTCTCTCTAGCTCTGGCTGAAATTCGATCGGGCAATTTCTCTTTATATATACATATCCACGGACGGTTTTTTGCCGTCGAACGAACCTCACCTGCATTATGCGATCGCAATCTCGATTCCACATTTTCACTCATACCAACATACTGGGAGCCATTAACAGTGCTTTGGAGAACATAGATGAACATTGAAAAGAAGCATGCCACAACCTGATGCTCCCCGCCCGTACCGAACGTCGGTACGTTCGGGCGGGTAACCAAACTGAGCTACGCTCGCCACGGGCCGCGGTATGGTATCCGGGAATTTGACTGAGAGAAAGCGTATCTCTGGTCCATAAGAATCTGTTTGCCGGCTATGGCGTCTTTCGGTAATATTGCCCGCTTTTATGAAGAAGAGGGGGTATTCCACACAGGCAACAATCGTTCGATTGACAGAGGATCTGGAGCGACATGTTCTTGTGGATCTTCAATACGGTCAGCCTGTTGATGTAAAGGCTGCAGCGCTCGCTGTGCATTGCACTATATCCCAGCTCCGCCTGCCGCTAGCCACTCTGTTCAAGGAAGGCACCCTTTCTATGGTTCAGAAATTGGGAACGCGGCGTGCGGACAAGAGTTTCGATGACGCCGTTCAGGCGGCGGATCTCGTCGCGATAGCCAGCGCAGGCCTCTCGTATCAGCACAGAAGAAAGCCGGCATTGACCCGGACTGTAGAGGAAATGGTCTCGGCACAATCCTCGCTACAAGAATTTGAAAAGACGCTACAGCACAGGCAGTACCTCACTCCTGCGCAGACGTACGATTTTCTTTCGCTGAACAGAAGATTCCATTCCGTTATCGGTGGTGCTCTCGGGCATCCCCATATAGCGACGCAGCAATGGTACAGGTCCTGCTTTCGCATTCTCCTCAATCACAACATGTCCACGGATGAAACACGTTCGGTATCGAAAACCCTTATGGAGCAGGACAGGATCATTCGTTTGCTTCAGGAAAAAGCACATTGCCAATATCTTCTGCAGAAGGAAATCTCCAACCACCTCCGGAAGATGATTGCCCGATCTGCCCAAACCCTCTGATCGTCAGGGGTTCTTCCCGTCACTCTTCTGTTCATCTGGCGTAATGCTGTCTGCCCGCACCACAAAGGCGACATCTTCATCAGACGGTGTGGCCGGGGGAATATCCTGCTCGACGGGGACTGGTGACTGGGGCTGGGACACTGGGACAGGTTCTGCAGTCACGGGTGACGAATTTTCAATGACAGCAGCAACTGGCGTCGGTGCATTCTGTTTCTGTTGAGTCGGAGTCATGAGGGGAGCCTGAACGGCCGGTGAGCTTTTCGCAGCTTCACGCTTTTTCTGGTTCTCGCGGTAGCGCTGACGTTTGCGGCGCTTGCGTTCGCGTTCGCGCTCCAGCTGTTCTGGCGTCAGTTGCTTCTTGCCTGCGGCGGTTTCGAGCTGCGGGTTTCGAGCGGCGGGAACAGAAGCGGAAAGTTCGGTTGCGGCAGGTGTAGGTGCAGGAACCTGTTGGGCGACGGAAGGAGCAGGTTCAGGCGCAGTTTCGGCTGCGGGAACGGGTTGTGGAGCCGGAGCAGGTTCAACGACAGGTGCTATCACAGGCTCAGGCACTGCGGCAGGAACAGGTTCAGGAATCGGTGCGGGCTCTGGGGCAGGCGTAGGAGCAACAGGTTCAGGAACCGGCTCAAGAGTCGGTTCAGCAACGGGTGCCGACGCAGTCTGATCAAGTGGCGTATCCATACCCTGGAGCCACGGAGGCACGTTTGCATTCGTGTCAGTCTGGGCTTCAGGAACCGGTTCAGGTGCAGGTGTCAGAGGAGTATCGATGCCCTGGAGCCACGGGGGTGTGGTCTCTGTTTCTGAGGGGGCGGGTTCAGTCACGGCAGCAGGTTCAGGCGCAGATTCGGCTGCGAGCTGCGGGTGAAGAGCTGCGGGAACGGGTTCTGGGGCCGGAGCAGGTTCGACGACTGGTGCGGCAATCGGTTCAGGGGCCGGTGTGACAACAGGCTCGGGCACCGGAGCGGGTTCGGGAATCGGTTCAGGTGCAGGAGGCGGAGGAGGCACAGGTGCAGGTTCAGGAATGCTCACGGGTGCGGGCTCAGCGACGGGAGCCGGACCGGGTTCTGCGGGGACCACCGGTGTCTCCAGTCCTTTCTTGAGCCATGCCGGTGCCGATCCGGTGTCTTCCGTAGCGGGAGCCGGTTCCTCGGGGGCAGGGGACTTGCGCAGGGACATCGGCGGAGCCGGGGCCAGTGGGTCTGCAGGAGCAGCAGGCGCTGCGGGTCCGTTCCCGCCTTTGCGAATGCGGTTGATCAGTTTGCCGCCGAGCCAGCTGAGGCCGAAGCCCACAAGCAGAGCGAGCAGCAGTACGCCAAGGAGCTGGACGATGATCCAGACAATCCCTCCAAGCGAACTGCCGTCTTCAGCAGGAGCTGAGGATGCGGAAGCGGAGGATATGGCGGCTTGCGAGGATGAAGAGGCTTCTGTGCCACTCTGAGACGAAACGGAAGAGGCAGAAGGAGGTTCAAGGTCGTCGCTCGTGAGCGTGATCTGCCGCTGTGACCGGGTGATCACCTGTCCGGTGCGCATATCCACGGCTTCCGCACGTACGAGATAGTCGCCGTCGTTGTAGTAGCGGTGGGTGGGCACGTCTCGCAAGCTCACGCGTCCGTCCCCAAAGTCCCAGCGGTAGAGGATCGTATCCTGACGGTCCGCATTCACCGGGAAGGCGAATGACACATCGCCGTTACCGAGGATGTTCACGTAGATCTCGCCCGGGATGAGCGGGCGCAGGCTCGATGAGCTCGAAAGGAGCACCGGTGCACCGGAGGATGTGATCGTGAACCGGGTGACCGTTGTCTGATTGTCCACAAGTCCAGTGACGGCAATACCGCGCGATCCCGCAAACGGGAACCAGACGTGAAGGACCGTGCCGTCGGTGGAGAAGAGTCCGCCGCCCAGGTCATCATCATTGGTCGCGATGCCGTCGTTGTCCGAGTCTTTTGCGGTATCGAGATCGAGAAGCAGACGTCCCGGATCAGCTTTGGGCGTGAGGGTAAGCACCTGACGATCGCCGGAGAGCCGGACAGCGTCACCCGAAGGTGCGGGATCCGCGGTGACGACTGACGCCGGACGCATCACCTCCTGATCCGGGGTCACCGTGATCGGAATGATCCGGCGCGCCTCGCTGTTGCCGTCAAACGCCGTTGCTTCCAGTGTGTAGTTGCCGGGCTCGTTGAGCCGTACGTGAAACACGTTGTCACGGTTGGATTCGATGAACGTTCCTTCGTGCAGGAGTGTCCAACCCCAGGCGGTCTCCGTACCGATTGCGACACCGGTGATCTCAAATACGTCACCCGCAGCCACTCTCAGTTCCGCTTCACGGTCCGCATCCTGTGAGAACACAGATTGCGGAGTAAGCAGGCTCAGTGTGAGCAGAGCCGCGGCCAGCCTTTGATGCAGGCGTGCAGAGATCATCCGACGTAGAAAATCATGTTGGTGATGAAGCCCACGAACAGACGTGCGAAGAAGACGATGAGCAGACCGATGGCGACGTAGAGAATGATCTTCTTCACCTTCTCCTTCACGTCATCGGATCCCTGGCTCACGACAAGATAGAAGCCTGCGAAGATGATCACAGCCACGGCAATAAGCGCCAGGTAGTTGAGGACTTTGTAGAGGATATTGAGGACCGCGCCGCGCAGCGTCATATGCGAAGGGCCGCTGATGCCGGCGGCATGTTCCACGCCGCCGTACAGACCCGGACCGTTGTACACCTGGGCGACCGCACGGTCGGCAACGGCCGCAAGAGGCAGGAGCGCGAAGGTGAGGCGTCGGACAAGGGTGTGCATAGAAGGTTGTTGGTATCGGTTCATTATAGCAGAAAACGGCTCAGAGAGCTACACTTCCTTCCATGCGATCCGTGTCAGCTGCAGATATCCTTAAAACCGCGAAAACAAGCGCGTTTTTGGTCACGAATCTGATAAATATCCGTTATCTGACGGGCCTCCCGGTGAGTGCGGGATTACTGCTGATCCACGGCAAAAAGCTGAGTCTTTTTGAGGATGCCCGTTACCACGAGATGGCGGACCGGGCTACTAAGACGGTCTCCGTGAAAGACATCGCCGAGATTGAGGCAGTGCTCGGCACCATCCGCTCCTGCGGGTTTGAAGCCGATGACGTCACCGTCCTCCGGAAGGCCAACTGGAAGAAGCGCTTCGCGAAAACCAGGTTCATCCCCAAGACCGGCGTGATCGAAGAATACCGGCGAGTCAAAACGCCAGAGGAATTGAAGCTCCTCAAGCGTGCACACCGCATCACACGCGAACTGCTTCGCAGAGTCCCTGCGGTGATCCGCAAGCCGATCACCGAGCAGCAGCTGGCGCGCAGGCTCCGGATCTGGGCACTGGAACTCGGCGCGGATGATCTCTCGTTTGAACCGATCGTCGCTTTTGGAACGCACACCGCCTGCCCGCATCATCGGCCCACGACGCGCGTCCTCAAAAAAGGCAACATCGTGCAGATCGATGTGGGGGCAAAAGTCGGAGGGTACTGTGCGGACATGAGTCAGGTCTACTTTACGGCTCCACCGACAACGGTACAAAAAAATCTGTATGCAACGCTGCTGGAAGCCATGAAAACGGCTATGGCCCTGGCAAAAGCCGGTGCCACCAATCATCAACTCGATCGCGCGGCTCGTGAAATCCTGGAGCGCGAAGCGGTCAATGAGTACTTCACGCATGCCCTCGGCCACGGAGTGGGTCTCGATATCCATGAGGGCCCCACGCTCTCCTCGAAGGCGCGGAAGCAGACCCTCAAAGCAGGCGAAGTGCTCGCCGTGGAACCGGGTGTGTACTTCCCCGGGAAATTCGGGATGCGGTTGGAAGAGATGGTGTACGTTGCGTAACGGCGGCGAGTAACGAGTGGCGGGCGGCGGGATCTCGCCTTTCGACTTCGCTCAGGGCAGGAAGCCCTTGTCTGTCGATGTACGCACCCGTGACAGACTATGGAAAGTTTGCTATACTTATCCGAATGCATACACACAAACTTTTCGCGTCATTCACGCTCGCATCTCTGATGCTCGCGCCGACGAGTGTTGTCGCAGAGTCGGCGGTCACAGATAAGTTTGCCACCGGGGAACCGTTCACGCAGGAGTTTGTGCTCACCGCGTACTACTCGCCCAAAGCAAATCAGTGTTGCTACGTCACCGGTTCGTATGAGGATGACATCACGCTCAACGGCCAGGGTACCAACGGTGCCGATGGTACCGAAGTGTATCCGGGCATGATCGCCGCTCCGGCCAGCTATCCGTTCGGCACACGTGTGAAGCTTCCTGGTCTCGGCATCTTCACGGTGCACGACCGCGGCGGAGCGATCGTAGAACAGGGTGATGCGCATCGTATCGACGTATGGGCCGGTGAAGGCGAAGACGGGCTCGCCCGCGCACTCGCGTTCGGAGTGAAGCGCATCAAAGGCACAGTCTATCCCAAGGGTTCGGAGATGCCGGAGGAGGCGTTCGATCTCGCGTCGCTCCCAGCACCTCTGGAGCGCCTCAAGCCCTACGCCGTCGGTGAGCAGACACTGCTGTCCGTGGCTCCAAAACTGGGTGATCGCGGTGCTTCGGTTCAGGCACTGCAGGACAAGCTCAAAGCCCTCGGGTACTTCAACGATGCAAGCACCGGTCTCTTCGGTCCGGTCACGCAGGGGGCACTCCGTGGCTTCCTCGCGCACATCGGTTCCACGGAACCCGATGACCGTCTCACGGAACACACGGCCGCACTCCTTGAAGCGTCTGCGCTCCGCGCCTCCGCCCCTGAGCCTATAGCCGAGCGCATCGTTCCTGGCAGTCCGATCATGGAGGTCGCTGCATTGCAGCGCACCATGCGCTTCCTCGATCTCTACAAGGGCCGCAGCAACGGCGTTTTCAATGATGCCCTGCGTGAGAGCCTGATGACCCTGCAGAAGGAGAACAGGCTGATCGGTGATGCGTCGTCCCCCGGTGCGGGAACCGTCGGCCCCAAGACACGTGCCGTGATCCTGCAGCTGTGGCGTGCCAAGCACGTGCGCATGCTTGCCGAGAAACTCGAGGAGAACCACCGCATCAATACCTACCTTGCGGATACGGGTATCGACCCGGGTCGTCACCTCACCAAGGGTTCCTCCGGGACCGCCGTACGCGCACTCCAGCGTTTCCTTGCGGCCGAGGGTTTCTTCCCGAAGGAGAAGATCAACGGCAACTACGGTGACCTGACGCAGGCATCGGTTTTGGCTTATCAGAAAGCCAAAAATATTGTAAAAGGCAATACGGATACCGGTGCCGGACAGGTGGGCCCGACGACGCTCGAGAGCATCCGCTCGGCACTCCGCAGCAAAGTTCGCACCGCAGTGCGCTCAGGGGGCTGGGAAACTGTAGGCAGCGTGTTATAAACGAATACAAAAAGAGATCAAACCTGCTTGCGCGGACCTCACTCCGTACTCCGCGATTTTGGTCGCGGGCATTGCGTCCTCACTCTCACGTGATGAACATGTTCCGGTATGCGAAAACTGCTCCTCGGTCTCGCCGTGCTCCTGGTGGTCGTGCTTGCGTTCCCGGTTTCTGCGGCTGAGACTCCCGTGTCTCGCCGAGACGGATTCGTGCTCCTCTGGAACAGTATCCGCCGCGCCACGGAGCCCACCACGGAAAAGCCCTTCATCGACGTGCCCAAGGGCAGTGCGGATGAGGTCGTGATCACGTACGCCAAGCGACGCGGACTCGTGGATGACGATGACACGTCGTTCCATCCCGATGATCCGCTCACCGCGCACGACGCGCTGCTGTGGCTGTTCCGTACACGGAGCATCGACGCCGATGAGCTCTACGAGAATGTCGACGACGTGCTTCCGGGTCTTGCCGAACAATACGGTTTGGGAAAATACGTGCGTGATGGATCTATAACTTCCGCTACGGTAAGCCAAGAAGAATTACTCACGATGATGCGTTATCTCGATGCGTTTCTCGCGGATGAAGTGCACGAGGCAAGTCTCTACGCGGAAAAATTTCACGGAAAAGGCACGGCATTCGGTGAGGCATTCGACATGAACGCGCTCACCGCCGCACACCGCACTTTCCCCAAAAACACACTCGTCGAGGTCACGAACCTCGAGAACGGTAAGTCGGTGATCGTCCGTATCAACGACCGCGGTCCGTTTGTCGACGGTCGTGATATGGATCTGAGTCTCGCCGCATTCACGTCGATCGCCGAGCGCTCGCGCGGAAAAATTGATGTGCGCTTCCGCCGTCTGGGTGATGCGTCACTTGTCGATCGTTGTGCCGACCCCGCGTACGCCGTGCGTCTCGGGCGCTCCACACGCCTCACACCCGGCGTCCCGTCGGTCGTGCGTCTTGGTGACACGCTCACGCTCTCGGCAACCGAACCGTTTGTCGTCCGCTCGATCCGCTACCCCGATGGCAATGTGATGACGGTGCAAAACTGGATCGTGAACGGCGAAAAATACTCACTCGCCCCGTCCGTGGAGGGCGAGTACATCTTCCGGCTCTCCAGTGCCAAAAACGAGTCGCGCTCCTTCCCGGTGAAGGTCGTGAAATGCGCATCGGGTGAGTAAATCACTATTATTGGCTTTCTGAAGCCACAAGCGCACAATTTCGGTCCAAGCGGTCTACGGAGCGAACATGACCTACCCGAAATGCGACTTTTCTGCTATAATGAGTGGATTTCCGGGTATTCTCGGTTATCAGACAAAACCCCCTGTGCTCACCCTCCTGCGACTCCTCATTTGGCCCATCATTCTCCTCCTCGTCTTTCTGGGCGGTGAGCTGATCCGGGCTGATTTCTGGCAGGTGGCGTGGGCGTGGTTCATCGCCGATCCGCTGGAGAACACGTTCATCCTGCTGACGGTCTATGCGCTCCTGAAATACGCCAAGTACAACCTGCGCTTTTACTACGCGTGGTACATGAGCGGCAAGCTCGTCTCCATGAAGGTGCTCCTGCCGCGCAGTGACAGCAAGATCGATCAGGAGAAGCGCACGGAAAAAGATTTCAAGGAGAAGATCGCCATCATGGAGCAGCTCTACCGCGCGCTCTGGGAGGTGCGCAGCCTCACGTTCTGGCAGATGGTCCACTTCTGGATCTTCCGCTTCAACACGATGAGTTTTGAGATGTACCTCGAACGCGGCGAGCTCCTGTTCTACATCGTCACCGCTCCGCGCCTCGTCTCCATCGTCGAAAAGCAGGTCACGGCGTTTTATCCTGATGCCGAGGTTTCCATTCAGAAGACTCCGGAAGTCTGGCAGCCGGGCAGCAAGCTGGTCGGCTACAACATGCGTCTCAAGAAGCCGTTCTACTTCCCGCTGCGCTTTTACGAGGAGATGCAGGATGACCCGATCAACGATCTTGCGAACGTGCTGAGTAAACTCGAGCCCGGAGAAGCCGCCTGTATCCAGCTGGTCCTCACGCCGTCGTTCTCCGACGCGTGGAGCCGCAAGCTCAGGAAGTACGCCAACTTCAAATTCAAGGGCAAGAAGGATTCGCTCTTCGCGCGCATACCCATCCTCGGTGATTTCCTGAGCGTGATCGCGGGGATCGCCACGGGTACCGAAGGCGCGACGTTCGCGCCCGGTGCCACGCAGGGCGATTCCTTCGTCCGCATGATCCAGCCGGAGGAAGAGCTCTACAAACGCATGGGCCAGAAGGCCGGTATGAGCGGCTTCCATGTCTCGGTACGCGTGCTGGCGTCGGCCAAAACCTGGAGACGCGCGCTGGACATCACCAACAACATGCAGGTGGCGTTTAACGTCTTCAAGGATATCTACGGCAACTGGCTGGCCAACCATACGCTCTTTGTGGATTTCCTGCCGCTCGTGTTCAATGCGCCGCTCATTCATTGGCTGTGGAAGAACCGTATCAACGGCTTCATGCACAGGCGCAGCCTGCTCGTGGAAAAAGAACTGGCGGGTCTCTTCCATTTTCCTGACAGCCGTTATAACAAGGTCCCCGTCATCCAGTGGATCACCTACAAGGTTCTGCCGCCACCACCCAACGCGCCCACCGACGGCATCCTGATCGGTATCAACGAGTACCGTGCCCAGAAGAACGAGGTGCGCTTCCTGGACAAGGACCGCACGCGACACCAGTACATCATCGGTAAATCCGGTTGCGGAAAGTCTGCGCTCTTGAGCTGGCAGGCACGTCAGGATATCAAGAACGGTGCGGGTCTCTGCGTGGTTGATCCGCACGGCGATCTCATCGAAGATATTCTCGCGCACGTTCCGAAGGAACGCGCCAAGGATGTGATCGTCTTTGATCCCTCCGATATCGAACGTCCGATGGGTCTCAACATGCTTGAGGCGTACACCGCAGAGGAGAAGGACCGAGCCTCCCTCGACGCGATGGAGATCTTCATCAAGATGTACGGCAACGAGATCTTCGGTCCGCGCATCCAGCACTACTTCCGTAACGGCTGTCTAACCCTCATGGACGACGAAGAGGAAGGCGCAACACTCATCGATGTGCCGCGCCTGTTCGTGGATGAAGAGTTCCAGCGCTACAAAGTGAGCAAATGCAAAAACGTGGTCGTGAAGAGCTTCTGGGAGCACGAAATCGCCAAGACCGGCGCACGCGAGAAGGAGGAGATGATCCCGTACTTCTCCGCGAAGTTCGGTCCGTTCATCACCAATACCACCATCCGCAACATCATCGGCCAGCCCAAGAGCGCGTTCAACATCCGCAAGATCATGGACGAGGGCAAGATTCTCCTCGTGAACCTGTCCAAGGGTAAGGTCGGAGACGTGAACGCGCAGCTGCTCGGTCTCATCTTCGTCAATAAGGTGAACATGGCCGCGCTCTCCCGCGCGGACACCCCGCAGAAGGACCGCCGCCGCTTCTATCTGTACGTCGACGAGTTCCAGAACTTCGTCACCGATGCGTTCGCCACCATCCTCTCCGAGGCGCGCAAGTATGAACTCGGTCTCGTGATGGCGCACCAGTACATCGGTCAGCTCGTGGGAAAGACCGGCGACTTTGAGCAGGCCAGCACCAAAATGCGTGACGCCGTGTTCGGTAACGTGGGTACCATCCTGAGCTTCAAGATCGGTGCGGAAGACGCCGAATACATGGCCAAGGAAATGGCGCCGGTCCTCTCCGAGCAGGATGTGATCGGTATTCCCAATTTCCACTGCTACACCAAGCTGAACATCAATAACACCACCAGCCGCCCGTTCAGCATGAAGACGATCTATGACGAAACCGGCCGCGATGAAAAGCTGGCGCAGGTGATCAAGGAGTACAGCCGCATCAAGTACGGCCGCAAGCGCGAGTTCGTAAATCAAGAGATTGAAGATCGGATCGGTATCATCCGTCCGCCGGAGACTCCGCAGCAGTAATGTCGCAGAAAGGAACACTTGTCTTTCCCTGCCCTTCACGTAGGGTTTTCGAGCTTCTGGAAAGGAGGCTTCCCATGTGGAAATGGCACGTTGAGCGGTTCTGGTTCGTCTGGAATCTGCTCTGGTTCCCATTCCGTCAACCGGTCCTGCGATGGGTCATGCTCATCCTTGTGATCGCTGGGATCATCACCGGCTTCGTGATGGAGGGCCATTGACCACAGAGCCGGGCTGCAAGAGTAGCCCGGCGTTTTTTTATCCCAAAGCCAAATACTCAGTATTCCCGTGCCGAATCGTTGACTTCTGTTTCCAAATCCCCACAATGCGGCCGCTTGTCGATCAGACCCCTAAGAATCGCTGCGCTCACTGAAACAGACGTACGGTTGCCGACGCCAGCTCAGTTGGATGCAAAAATCGGTGAAACGTTGGAAGTTGCTAGTGTGACTTCCTGTGTGCAGGGAGCCATGAGTGAGCACAGGAAATGGTTACTGAGAGAACTTGAGGCAGTCGATCAAAAAGCCATGCTTGGGAATGAAGAGGCCAAGGCTCGTCAGGCTGCCCTTGAGAGCGACTTGCGATTGACGGATAAACGTCTTCGAGAGTGTGCAGATAACGCCCAGGTGGTTGTCAGCCAGCTTCAATCAATCAAAGGCCTTAAGCTCTATCAGGCACTGGCCTGTTCAGGTGCTCTGAAGCGCAAAGAAGTATAATAAAATTGACAAATCCAGTTTAGCCCTCAGAATCACGTCTTCTTCCCTTACTTCATGGATGTAGAACATTCCAACAGTGAATCCGAGCTGGATGCGCGACAACTGCAGGCAGTTCGTGCCTTGGAGGCACTGGAGGGACAACTGATATTTGCGATTCATGGGAATCGCTTTGAGCATGCAAAAACGATCGTTGAATATATCGAAGGACAGCGCGTAAAAATGGGTCTTGCTCGACAAAGAGCGGAGCCTCCTGCACCTCTGCAGCCGGAGTACTTCATCTGACGGTTTTTTAGAGCCGCATTCTTCTGTTACCATCCTTGCCTATGGTCTCCTTCTCCCAGGCCCGCGACATGTTCCGCATGCAGCGCGAGGCAAAACGCATCAAGAAAGAGCTCGCCAGTATCCATGTCGAGGCCGAAGCCGGCGATATGAATGCCGGTGTAAAGGTTGTCGTCTCCGCCGAGATGGAAGTGGTCTCGATCGAGATCATCCCCACAACGCCCATCGACCGCGCCGGGCCACTCCTCAAAGACGCCCTGAACCGCGCCTACAAAAAGGCCCAGGTGGTCTCTGCGGAAAAGATGCAGGGATTGATGGGGGACATGGGAATGGCAATGCCGGGTGGCGAGCAGTAACGCGGCGAGTTTCGGGCTGCGAGCGGCGAGAACGAATCCCGCAGCTCGTAACCCGCAGCCCGCAGCTCTTCAATTCTGATCTGCATGAAAAAGCTTCTCCTGATCCTCGTCGGCCTCTTCATCCTCACGTTCCTCTGGTACCGCTGGTCCCTCAGGGCTCCCGGTGACGCATCACAGACGGTAACCGTGACGGTCGAAAAGGGGATGGGAGTAGCCGCGATTGCCGAGGAACTCTCGGAGGCGGGGATGATCAAATCCCCGAGGGCGTTCCGCTGGTATAACCGCTGGAACGGCACGCAGGGGCAGTTGAAAGCGGGTGTGTATCGCCTGAACGCGGGGATGACCGTGCAGGAGGTGGTGGAGGCGATGACCGACGGCGTGAACCAGGAAGTCAAGATCACGATCCCGGAGGGCTATAGCGTGAAGGACATCGATCGTCTCATCGCATCCGAAGGTCTGGCTCCCGAAGGGGCAATCCTCGAATGCGCACAGACGTGCGATTTCTCCACCTTCGATTTCCTCCCGCCGTCCGCAGGGCTTGCAGCGCGTGGAGGGAAGCTGGAAGGGTACCTCTTCCCGGAGACGTACTTTGTGAACGCGGCGGATTTTGTTCCCAAGTTTTTCCTGGAGCGTCTGCTCGGCGAATTCCGTAAAAGAGTCGTGAACGATCTGGATGCGGAGATCAAGGCATCCGGTCATTCGCTGCACGAAGTGGTCACCATGGCCTCACTTGTCGAAGAGGAGGCAAAAGGGGATGAGCAGCGCCGCACGGTCGCCGGGATCCTCTGGAGTAGGATCGAGCAGGGGATCGGGCTCTACGTGGATGCCACCACGCGCTACATCGTCGATAAGCCGACTGCCGCATTGACGACTGCCGATCTCGCTGTCGATTCCCCGTACAATACGCGCCTGTACCGTGATCTGCCCCCAGGGCCCATTGCGAACCCGAGCCTCCAGAGCATTAAGGCGACCATCAACCCCATCGAAACCCCCTACCTCTATTACTTGCATGGCTCAGACGGTCAGATCCGCTACGCGGAGACCAATGACGAGCATAATCGGAATAAGGCGCTATACCTCAGGTAAACCGTAGAGAATCGTCGGTTCCGTTGGCTTCTTTGGTTGCCTCAGTTTCGCTTTCGTGATATAATGTTTTGATCTCCCCGAAGCCAATTTCGGGAGATTGCTACACTCACATCCATGGCACACGGACATCGTCTCAAGATCGGCGTGATGGGCTCGGCATCGGGCCCCCAGGTGGAAGACCCCGTCGCCCGCGAAAAGTCTCGCGAGGTCGGCCGTGAGATCGGCAAGCGCGGATACATCTTCATTAACGGTGCCTGTCCGGGTCTCCCCAATGACGCGCTGCTCGGAGCCAAGGAGTGCCACGGATTCACCGTCGGTATTTCCCCGGCGTTTTCCGAGTACGAGCATGTCAATGGGTATCTTTCGCCCCACGCGCACGACATGCTCATCTACACAGGCATGGGTTTCATGGAGCGTGACATCATCAACATCCGCTCCTCCGACGGCATCATCATCGTGGGCGGCGGTATCGGCACGCTCAACGAATTCACCATCGCGTACGACGAAGGCCGACCGGTGGGCATCCTCACCAACTCCGGCGGTATCAGCAATCACATTCTGCATATCCTGGAGCTCTGCATGCGCGAGGTTCCGCCGAACCTCGTCATGGACGATGATCCGGTGAAACTCATGGATAAGCTGGAAGTCGCCATCAAAGCCTTCCCGCTCCCGATCATCGAAGACGCGCGGGTGAAGATCCAGCGGCATGGTCGAGGGTGAGCCGGGCCGCGGGCGAAACGCATCATGATCTGAGTAGGGGCGCGATATATCGCGCCCGTACATATCCATCATCATGCATCGTCCCCCGGCCGTTTCGCCCGCGGCCCTTTGAGTGCCCAGCGGATCGGCGTGCCCTCCAGTCCGAAGGTCTCGCGCATGCGGTTTTCCAGATAACGGAGTTGGCTCACCTGCACCTGCTTGGGGTTTTTCAGGAAGATCGCGAACGTGGGTGGAGGGTCCTTGCCCTGGGTGATGTGCTTGGCTGATGCCAGGGCGGACATGGGCTTGCCCATGATCGCATCCTCAAAGAACCGGCGCAGCTGCCTGGTGTCCATCCTTCTCAAACGGTTGCGGTGTGCCATCATCGCAAGATCGAAGAGCTTTGCGATACCGTCGCGTGTCTCCGCGGAGCACGGGAGCACCGGGGCGTAACGGCAGAACAGGAAGTTCGCTTTCACTTCCGCGAGCTTCTCTGTTTTTGCATCACCTTTCATCAGGTCCATTTTGTTGACCGCGATGATGATGCCTTTGCCGGCCTCGATGATCTTCTGGGCTATGCGCTGGTCCTGCTGGCTCACGAAATCCTTGCCGTCGAGCACGAGGATCGCCACATCACAGTCTTCGATCGCCTGGAGGCTTCGCAGGACCGAAAGTCCTTCCAGATCCTCCTGCACTCGGGACGGACGGCGGAGTCCCGCGGTATCCACAAAAATGAAATCCTGTTCCTCGTGTCTGATGATCGTATCGGTCGCATCACGCGTGGTACCCGCGATATCCGAGACGAGCTTGGGCGAAATGGCCCGCTGCTCGGGAGACATGAGAGCGTTGAGGATCGAGCTCTTGCCCACGTTCGGCTTGCCGACAATCGCGATGCGCGGCAACGGAACCGGATTCTCCGAACCTTCCGGCTCCATCACTGCAGCCTTGCGTGCCGCGGATTTGGTGAAGCGGAGCCTCTTCAGGTGCGCGACGATGCTCTCCTGCAGCTCGGGAACTCCCACGCGATGCACGGCGCTCAAGCCGAGGATTTCTTCCGAGACCCCCAGGCGGTGATACGCGGTGAGCGCCTCCTCGAGGATCTTCGGCGAGTCGCATTTGTTGGCGACGATGATGATGGGGATGTGACGCTTTTTCCGTTTGCGCAGAAGGTTGGCGACTTCCAGGTCGCTCTTGGTGAGCTCCTCGCGCGCGTTGACGGTAAAGAGGATGAGGTCTGCCGCCTCCAACGCGAGCAGGGACTGCGCGTGTACGTCGTCTTCAAAGTCTTTGTCGGCGGTACCGCCGCCCATGCCTCCCGTGTCCACCAGAAGGTAATCAAGCTCCTGCAGCTCCACCTTGCGCGTGATGTGATCACGCGTGGTGCCCGCCACATCGCTTTCGATGGCAATGCGGTCCCGGACGAGCGCGTTGAAGATCGTCGATTTGCCCGTATTGGGCCTGCCGATGATCGCAACAAGAGGTAACTTAGCCACGGTTCTGGGGGGCACTACACGGGCACTCTTGCCCTGAGCCTGCCTGCCGGCAGGCAGGCGTAGTCGAGCGGTGATGGCGACGAGGGGGGAGCTTGGCCATGTCAAAAGCATCCTACCAGAGTTTTTGCGTCTCTGCTGCTGTTTTCTCCTATTTAGTTCTCTTCAAAGCCCGCGATGCGGTTGGTGCCCCCCTCATCCGGGTCATCAGGCAGAGGAGCTCCAAAGCGGTATTCCATCAAGAATGCGTCTTCACCGCTGTCCGCGTAGTACCCGCGCAATACTTTCACCGCGCGGTAGTCATTCTTGCGAAAGAAGCTTTGTGCCGGAAGATTGGTTTCACGCACTTCAGTGGTGATGCGGGTCCGCCTGTGGTCGCTGAGTTTGCTTATAAGCTTTGCGGACATCTGGCTCCCGACCTGCAGTCTCCGCCATTGGGGATGCACGGCGAAGTTCATGATGTGGATCTTGCTCTTGTGCAGTTCGTAAATCATGGACCCGACGACCTTTTCCCCATGCTCGGCAACCATGCCGATGCAATTGCGCTGACGGAGACAGCGCAGGAAGTCTTCTTCGGTCCACGCAAAATCGAAAGACTGATCCTCAATCTGCAATACCTCCGGCATATCGCGACGGATCATCCATCGGATGTGCACGCGGGCTCTTTCGACCTCCGATCCTCGCGGGTTGGTCGGCTGAAATTCCGGCGTCATCCCTCCCGGATTCACCAGTGCATTGACCGGTACCACGATGTCGCTGTTTTCTTTTTCTTTTTTCTTCTCTTTCTTTGACGGTTTCTTTGTCTTTTCGCCATGCTTTATTTCGGGGGCGGGTTCTTGCTGCTGCCGGGCAGCCATTGCCTCCGCCTCCTTTAGCTCCAGCAGCTCTCGTTCTCTCTTTTCCTTTGCCTCCAGTCGCTGTACTTTCAGCGGCTTCACATCCGGTTTTTGCTTTGCGTTGCGCGCGCTGTCCGGTATTGCCGAGACGTTCCCATTCATGAGGAGAACAAGCTGCTGCAGCACGCTGTAGTAGTTTTCCAACCTGGCGGCAGTGACGACACCGGCTTCCAGCTGCCTGTGAATTTCCTCTAGATCCGGTTTGAATTCACCAATCACTTTCCCTATCCGTTCCTGCTGTGCAAGGGCTGCCACATGGTCGGACAACGTACTTCCCACTGTCGGTGCCTGAACCGCTCCTCCGCCCGGTTCCATCCCGAGCAGGACGGCAACCATCTTGCGGCAGAGACGGATTTTGTCATTCAGATGCGATATGAGACCGCTCTCCACCCCTTTTGCCCTCCGCAATTCGCCTTTCGCCTCCAGGAGCTTTTTCTTTGCATGCTCAACTCTCGCCTGTGCGTCGATGCGCTGTTGTTCCACGCCTTCCTTTTCGTTGAATGAAAGGCCCAGTGCCTTCAGCTCTGCGAGGATTGCTTCCGGCTCCTGGGGAAAGACAATGTGCGCTCCCGTCTCGTCTGCCTTCTTTTCTTCTTTCTGTAACACTTTTTCGTCACCGGCGATTTTTTCGTTGCTGTCGTTCATGCGCGCAAGAAAACAGAGAAAATTTTCAAATGTCAATTTTTTGATTTTCTCCGAGCTTCCAGCCTTCGCAGCGAGTCACAAATCAAATAATTGACAACGGCATTTATGTGAAGCACGATCACCTACTCCTTTTCATTTCTACATTCGTATGCGTGTCAGCAAGAGTCTGAGTAACCTGCAGGAGACCGATTTCGGTTCACCGCTGAATGAGGCATTCGGTAAGTACCTGACGAGGCTCACTACTCCTCCGGAGGGTAAGAATTTTTCCGACGATGATGCGCAGCGCATTATGAGGATGGCGACGACGACGCATGATTCCCTCGTAAAGCTTCTGTCGTATACCTATGAAGAAGGCGTGAACGTGCAGGATCAGATGGCGTCGGCTGAATACGGGGAGGCGATGGCACAGTTGCGTGTGCGTTGGTGTAGTCGTAGCGATCTGGATGCTGTTGTGAAACTGCAGGGTCCCCAGCATCTTCCTCCGTTTGATCAGCAAGAAATTCTGGAGCACTTGGGAGGTATGCAAACTATTGGAATTGTGGCTGAGAATCCGGCACCGGCGGTAGAGCCGGTTGAGGGGTTCATGATGTATGATCTTCTGAAGGGGGAAATGGCGGTGCGAAGTCTTACGTCTGTACCAGGACCACGCGGCCTTGCCGCGCGCATGCGCCTGCTGAATAAAGTGATGGATAAACTCACTGCGGAAGGGGCGTTGACACCGAACCGCGTGCTGAGTTGCATTGCGGATTCGACGCATCACCTCATGGCCCAACTTGCCGATGTTCTTCTCGGATGCCAGAAAGAACTGCCGGCAGGATTGTCAAAGCGTCTTACCCGTTTCCAGGAGCATCTGCCACAGAGTCCCCTAGGGGATGAGCTGCGACTGCTCGTCAACCGGCTTGCCGCTGATCCAACGCCTGTGACCGCGGCCAAACTCCACAGAACACTCGTGACTCTTCAGGAATTACTGGGGAACAGGCATGAATACAGGGACAGACCCTTTGCAGAGGTGCATCCGGTTCCTCCGGAACAATTGCAGCATGTGACGTCCGTGCTGTCCCTTCCGGGCAATGCGTACTCTTCCCCTGTGTATTCCTCTCCGGCGGAAGAGCATGTCTTCGCCGAGACCGATAAGGGTATCGCCGGCCTTGCCTCCTGGCACAGGCCGAAGCTCCCGTCAGACGCGCTTGTGTTGAACGCTTTCGCCGCGCAGGAACATCCGCAGGTGGCTGTGGCGGAAGCGTTGGCCGCACATATTCTTTCCGTCATGCGAAAGACGGATGCCCTGCGCCTGACTATCGATGGCAAGGAACCTCTGAAAAACGGGGAACTGCGGGAGCTGGCGGCACAGTGGCTCCACGGGCCGTTCCTCGTTCCGCAGATGGACATTGATGCCATTCTTTCGCGCGTCCGGCACGGGCAGCTGCAAAGCGAACTGAGACTGCTGCTGCCGACGCAGCCTGCTGAGCCAAAAGCTGCGAAGAAGAAGGCAGATGATAAGGCTCTTCGTCAGGCGGTTTCCTTGAGAACGGTTGTGGATATCGCTGACGAGCTCAAATTGCCCCTTGATGCACCGATTCCCGAGGACAGCCTCGCGTCTGTGCGGCCACTTTCCGTGGAGAATCTGCCCCGGGAAGCCGCAACAATCTACGACCGCTTCTCCGGCCGTCCGGATCTCACGATCGTTCCCGAGACGGAGCGCCTTACCCACACCTGGACACTGGTGAGTGCCGGCTCCACGCCCGCGGTGGCGATGGAATGGCGGGATGATGAGGAGGCCAGGCAGCGCCGCATTTACCGTTGTATTCCACTCAACAGGCATCAGCTGACCAAGGAGGAGCAGATTCAGGCAGTTTCCGCACTCCTTGCAAACGCCCTGGCTGCCATCCGCGATACAAAGAAGCCGTGGTCTCTCGCCCGCTTTGTTCCCGAAGAGTAAGCCGTCATTTTTCGTTTTCTTTTCTTATGTCACTCAAGCGCTCCGATCAGTTTCTCACTGATCTCGACAGACGTTCGCCACTTCACACCGCAGTGGATGCATACCTGACCCGGCTGTCCGTGAAACATACTCATGAGACAGGCGAGATCGCAGGAGCGGACTTTGACATTCTCCAGGCGGCGATCACCACGCTCAAGGCGCTCGAGCGCGTCCTTCGGTACGAGTATGCGGCCCCGGAAGGATACCCTGATGCCGATGAGCGTACGGACGCTCAAACGTTGAATAATCGGTGGTTTCTGAAAGCCGATATGCAAAACGCCCTGGCAAATCTGCAGTCCCCGAAGCATGTCACAGTGCCGCAGGAAGACACGCTCAAGTCCACTTTTGACGTGCCGAATATCATCACCCGTGTGACCGAGTCGGGGACGCGTCTGCTTGCCGCTCTCACCTATGAACTGAATAAGAAGAGCATCGATCTTCTCGGCCTCGGCTCCGTACCGGGTGTGTCGGGGGAACAGGCGAGGCACGCGGCACTGGCAGAGCTCCTTGGGAAACTGCAGCCCGAAAAAAGAACGGCAATCGAGACAAGGTTTTGACCTTGTGCAATATACTCCTCGCCCTTGTCAGGGAACCGATTGCAGCCGCGCGAGATCCATCACGGGGAGATTGTCCTGCCCTTCCCACAGTTTCTGCAGATGAGAAGCGGCAAGGCCGCTCACTCCGCTGTTGCTGTGTCCCGTGTGCACGCCAAGCGCTTCCACGCGCAGTACATGCATATTCAGGGACGACAGCCGAAGCGGAATTTTTTCCTGCCCGAGCATGAAGTGCCCGGGATCTTCCTGTGGCTTGCTTTTCAAATTGATCTTTCGGTTCACCACTGTGCCAACGAGTGTGGACATAGTGACAGACCGGCTCACCGGGATCTGTGCATGGATGGCGGCAGCCTCCACGAAGGAACCCAGCAGTTTGATGATGGCAGCCTTTGTGCTGTTACCTGCCGCGGACAGAGAGAGCCGCTGTGTCACCGTTGGGTAGAACGATTCCAGCATCGCGATTATTTCTGCAGTGAGGGCGGGGTTTTTCTTTCTGGCGATAAAATCAAAGTTTCCTCCCGAGGGCTGAAAGTTGGGAATGGTCTGGTCATCGGGGCTGCTTTTGCACGCTTTGAGGAGTGTGCGGATGGATTCAATAGTCATTGCAATCTGTGCAACTGCGCCAATGTTCCTGTTGTTGTCGTCCGGTGTGCGCGGATTGTTTTCCGCTCCAAAGCGGATGTGCAGATGATTGTTCCATTCCGCATCATCTTTGGGAGGGACGTGCCAGCCGATCATCCATTGCCGGAGCGGTTTCCATACCGCGTCCTGCACACTCCCCACCGGTGTTGAGGTTTCTATCTGCGTGCGCCAATGCCGGATGCATGCCTCTGCCGCACCGTACGTGTCATTGGTGGCGATGAGATCCCTGATCTCCGGTGCCGCGTTAAGAGCGAAATTCTCCAGACGCTGGAACAGACCCATACGGCACATTCTCGTCCGCGAGTCATTTCTGTCAACAAACCGGCATTGCACATCGGGTTTTGCCGCAATGCTCTCAGTCATTCCAGATGATGTCGCGGCCGACCGGCGCATCGTATGCCACAAGCGGAGACCGTCGCATGCGGGCCATTTCCAGAATGTTGTAGATCTGGGACAACACAAGCATGCGCCTCGTGAAGAGGGGCACGTGCCGGTCGTCCTCCGCATTCGTCAGAACCTGCGGCACCAGTTCCTCTTTCCACTGCACACTCAGTTCGCTTGTCCGGCCGTCGAGTGTGTACTTTGTCCGGCGATCCTTTTTCACGGGGGGTGGCAACCGTTCGACATTCATCACACCGATAATCCGGCTGCTGTCACTCACGATACGGCTGAGTCTGAGTCCGACATCTTTTTTTAGCCGCACCCGCGCGGAGATGTTGTTTAGCAAAGGCATTTGCGGCCATCGGATACCGCGGCTCTGTAATTCCGGTTCATTGTTATTGGAGAGCTCAAGGGCACGGAATCCCACCCCGGGATTCAGAAAGTCTGTAAGGTTCGGCATCGAATGGCTGAAGATGGGATTCAGGTGGTCGCCTTTGGCGTTGCATCTCTCACTGTTTTCATCGATCCCAGCCCACCGGATCAGCAGTTCACGGAGGCTCCTCAGCGTCAGCAGCAGCGGAGCGGCATCCTTATAAAAATCCGCGTGATTCTCGTACACCCTGCCCCGGTTGATGTTGAACGCCGCAAGCGTGACGGCCGTTTCCCTGCAGAGCTCGTCGTCTTGCCCCTCGTTGTACCAGTGCGTGTTCTCCGTCCAAAAGTTTTGCATGGCATCCTTTACATCAGCCATTGAGATCGTACGGGTCACGGCTGCTTCCAGTTTTTCCGTCGTGTGGCCGAGGTGCGTAAGACTTCCCATGATCGCAGATCGTGCATGATCACCGGCTCTGTTGCAAGAATCCATAATCCGCGGAGTTGTATCTCCGCAGGGAGAAGCTACACTTTTGACATGCAGAGGCCCTATGAACCATCAACGGTGGAAGCCAAGTGGCAGAAGAAGTGGGAGAAGAAAAAGGTGTATGTGACTGATCTCACCAAAGCCAAGCATCCGTACTACTGTGCGGTGATGTTTCCGTACCCGAGCGGGGCACAGCTGCACGTGGGACATTGGTACCAGTACGGACCGACGGATTCCCACGCGCGGCACATGCGCATGAAGGGCAAAGATGTCTTTTTTCCGATGGGCTTCGATGCCTTCGGTCTGCCCGCCGAGAACTACGCGATCAAAACCGGTACGCCTCCCGCCAAATCCACCGCGCAGAATGTGGATGCGATGATCGTGCAGTTCAAACGGATGGGGACGATGTACGACTGGACCAAGACGCTCAACACCAGCCACCCCGATTACTACAAATGGACGCAGTGGCTCTTCCTCCGGATGTATGAAAACAAGCTGGCCTATAAGAAGGAGGCGATGGTGAACTACTGCCCCAAGGACCAGACGGTACTTGCCAACGAACAGGTGCAGGACGGCACGTGCGAGCGCTGCGGGACCGAAGTCATTCAGAAAGCATTGAACCAGTGGTTCTGGAAAACGACGCAGTACTCACAGCAGCTGCTCGACGGGCTTGAGGATCTGGACTGGCCGGAGAAAACCAAACTGATGCAGCGAAACTGGATCGGGCGGAGCGAGGGTACTGAAGTGCACTTCAGACTTGAAGGCCATGACGATGTCCTGAAAATTTTTACGACCCGCGTAGATACGCTCTTCGGCTGCACATTTGTCGTCATCGCTCCTGAACACCCCCTTGTGGAGAAGATCACCCCGAAAGATCACTGGGGTGCCGTGCATGCCTATCGCGAAGATGTGAAGAAAAAGACCGAGCTCCAGCGCACGGATCTGAACAAGAACAAGACAGGAGTGCCGACGGGAGCTTTTGCCATCAATCCTGCTACAGGAGAACGTGTTCCCGTCTGGATTGCAGATTTTGTTCTCGCTCACTACGGAACGGGTGCGGTCTTTGCCGATGCACACGATGAGAGAGACTTTGTGTTTGCCAAACAGTATGGCATTCCGCTCAGGCCAACACTCAAGCCTGCAGATGACAGTGACGATACCGCTATCCGAAATCTGGAAGTCTGCTTCACTGGCGATGGAATCCTCTATAACTCCGGCAAGTTCAGTGGACTCACTTCGGCTGAGGCCCGCAAGAAAATCACCTCCTGGTTGGAAGATGAAGAAGCGGGTCGTGCAGTCATCCAATACCGCCTCAAGGACTGGCTGATCTCCCGTCAGCGCTACTGGGGTGCACCCATCCCCATCGTCTACGATCCCGAGGGCAAGCCGCACCCGATCCCGGAGAAGCACTTGCCGTGGCTGCTGCCGACCGACGTGGAATTCAAGCCAACCGGCAAATCCCCGCTCACCGAGAGCAAAGAGTTCAAGGCACGGACGGAGAAAATCTTCGGCAAAGGCTGGACGCCGGAGTACGACACGATGGATACGTTCGTCTGCTCAAGCTTTTATTATCTGCGGTACCTGATGGAGAACGATCAGGAGCACTTTATCGATAAGCACCGCGAGAAGATCTGGATGCCGCTCAATATGTACATCGGCGGGCCGGAACACGCCTGCATGCACCTCATCTATGCACGGTTCGTGATGATGGCGCTCAAGGACGCCGGCATCGTCGCGCACAACGAGCCCTTCCAAAAACTGGTGCATCAGGGACTCATCACCAACCAGGGGGCCAAGATGAGCAAGAGCAAGGGCAATGTGGTTTCTCCTGATGAATTCGTGGAGCGCTACGGCTCCGACGTGTTCCGGATGTACCTGATGTTCATGGGCCCGTACACCGACGGCGGTGACTGGAGCGATTCGGGCATCAAGGGAGTGGACCGCTTTGTGCAGCGCCTGTGGAAGACCTTCGGGGAAGGGGACAAGGCCAAGACGGATGACGTCCAGCCGGCACTCCACAAGGCCATCAAGAGGGTATCCGAGAGTATGGATGTGCTGCACTTCAACACGGCCATCTCCGCGCTGATGGAATTCCTCAACGAGGTGGAAGGCAAGCCGGTGTCGCTGGAGACTGCCAAGACCGTCGCCCGTCTGCTCTCACCGCTCGCGCCTCACCTGGCGGAAGAGCTCTGGGAGGCACTCGGTCAGAAGGGCTTTGTCATCGATGAGCAGTGGCCGGTGCACGATCCCAAGCTCCTCAAGACCGCGACGATGGTCATCGCGGTGCAGGTGAACGGCAAAGTGCGCGGGCAGATCGAAGTCGCGTCCGATGCATCTGAAAAGGATGTCCTCGCTGCGGCGAAAAGTGAGGTGAATGTTGCGAAGTACCTGGAAGGACAGAAGGTCAAGAAGGAGATTTATGTCAAAGGGAGACTAGTAAGCCTGGTTGTGTGATCAGGCCACGGGTTTACCCGCACGCAGATTTTTCATCTTCTTTACGTTCACTTTCATCTGCTTACGCACTCTGTTTCGCTGCTCGATCAATTCCTGGAGCTTGCCATGCAGACCGATGGTATTGAGTCCCATGACCAAGGATGTATTAATCTTCTTTAATTCAGGATCATTGTCCGCTGATGCCCCCGTGACTTCAGCCTGGAACTCAATCGCCTTCCGCTCTGCAAGTTTGTCTGCAAAGAACACATCCTTTTTTGCTGCTTCATTGATGGCCTCCCACATGCGGTCTTTTATTTCCGCACCGATAAACGCCAGTTCAACTTCGTCTTCCAGGATCTCCATACGCAAAGCCTCAATTGGATCCTCAGGCTTGCCTGGGTTAAGATAGGGAGTAACGCGGTTATAACCATTGTCGGGGGCTTTTTCCAACATTGCCATATCTTAGACAAAAATATGATTTTGTCAATATATAGAAGCAATTTTGCGCTTTCTCCTCAGTAAATCTACGCAAAAGGGTTGTGCTTTGGTATCCTTACCTTCGTGACCCACCCGTTTGACCGCTATTCGCCGTACACCGATCTTGCCGCCCTCAAGGCGGCCAGCGAGCGGCCACTGAGGAAGTCGCTACGGGTGAACACACTCAAGTATTCCGTTGAACAATTCAAAACCTGGGCAGCCGAGCAGAACTGGCAACTGACCCCTGTGCCATGGTGCAAAGAAGCGTTTTTTATCGATCGAGAGGACCGGTCCAAGGCGCTCGGCCGCGATCTGCTACACCTGCTTGGTGCCGTGTACATGCAGGAAGCCGCGAGCATGTTGCCGCCGGCTCTCCTTGATGTGCAGCCGGGGCAGACAGTCCTCGACATGAGCGCCGCACCGGGGAGCAAGACCACGCAGATGGCAGCGACGATGCAGAACACCGGCGTGCTCGTCTGCAATGATATGCAGGAGAAGAGACTCTGGACGCTCAAGACCGGGCTGCACCGCTCGGGAGTGATCAACTACGTGATGACCAAAAAGGTGGGGCAGTGGTTTGCCAAGCACATGACCGAGCGTTTCGACCGCGTCCTCTGCGATGCACCGTGTACTGCTCAAGGCACAAGCCGCAAGGATTCCGATGCCCTCGACTACTGCTCGCCGGAGAACATCGGGAAGATGGCCAAGCTCCAGCGCGAACTCCTGGAGGCAGCGATCCACGCTGCGAAAACCGGAGGACTGATTGTGTACTCCACGTGCACGCTCACGCCGGAGGAGAACGAAGAAGTCGTACTCTCCATGCTCAAGAAGTTTCCAGGACAGGTGGAGGTGGTGGATCCCCGAACAGTATCGCGAATGGCGAATGACGAAGGGCGAAAATTTCTGGAGAAGGCGATTGCTGATTCTGAGCGCGTGCAGAATGAGATTCGCGATCCGTCATCCGCGATCTGCGATTCTCAGCCGATGCTTCGCATTTGGCCTCATGAACATGATGTGGAAGGCTTCTTTGCCGCGGTTCTCCGCAAAACCGCGCGGACCCGTAGCGTGGAGCCGATGGAGTGGCAGCGCCATCAGGAAGAAGAGTTGCCTGCGTCGCGTCAGCAGGACATCGCCGAGCATATGATTGAGATGTACGGCGTCCCCATGATCCGCACGGAGGACCGCATTTTCCTGCGTACCGATCAGCTGCTCCTCTCCACCCTCGATGTGGCCAGGTTCAAGCTTCCGGTGACGGACTACGCGCTCGGGATTCCCTTCGCAAAGCGCGTGGACGCCGAACGTATTCGCTTAAGCCAGGAAACGGCGACACTGCGGGGCAGTGAGGCGACAAAGAGTTACATCGACGTCGATGCAGAAACACTGCGTACACTTCTCGACGGCAAGGACGCCACGTGCGATCCGGCGATCCGCGGAGACATGATTATCCGGTACAAGGACCTGAGCGTGGGCACGAGCCTGGCGAAGGACGGCAGGCTGATGAACAGGCTGCCGCGGTGGATGGTGCAGCGTTCGTGAGGGAACGGGGAACAGTTATTGGGGAACAGGGATACGGGCAGCAGTTTTGAGCTTCCTGTGATTTCCGACCCTGTTCCCTAATCACCATTCCCTATTCCCTTGCCAGGTGTATATTCAGCTACCTCCGACTATGGATGATGTTCAACAGATAAAGAACCGGCTTCCCATAGAACAGCTCGTCGGCAGTTACTGCCAGCTGCATAAAAAGGGCAGGAGCTTTGTTGCGCTCTGTCCGTTCCATAACGATTCCAAGCCGAGCCTGCTTGTGTCTCCGGATAAGGGCATCGCCTACTGCTTTGCATGCCAGAGCGGAGGAGACATCTTCAGTTTCTATCAGAAGATCGAGGGTGTGGATTTCCAGACCGCCATCCGCGATCTTGCCGAGCGCGCGGGCGTCAAGCTCGAGATCAAAGCGGGGGCGCATGTGCCCAAGAAAGATGACAAGGACCGTGCCCGCGAATGTCTCAAAACCGCGCTCACGTTCTATCGTGAACAATTGAAGTCATCCGTACCTGCGAAAGACTATCTGGAGAAGCGTGCTGTTCCCCAGGAGCAGATCGATGCGTTTGAGCTCGGTGTTGCGCCCGATGGGTTCACCGCCACGTACGACCACCTGCTTAAAGCCAACCACAGCCGCGGCGATATCGTGGCATCGGGGCTCGCCATCCAGCGTGATCTGCAGGACCAGCGCGCGTTCGACCGGTTCCGCAACCGCCTGATGTTTCCCATCCATGATCCGCAGGGGCAGCTGGTGGGCTTCGGCGGGCGCACGCTCGGTGCCGATGACGCCAAGTACATCAATACGAGTGACGGCCTCCTCTACCACAAAAGCGCCGTGCTCTACGCGTTCCATAAAGCAAAAGAATCGATGCGTGAGACGGGCAAAGCGGTGATCGTGGAAGGCTACTTCGATGTCCTTGCGTGTCACCGCGTCGGCATCACCAACACCGTTGCCACCTGCGGTACCGCACTCACCGATCAGCACTGCAAATTGTTACGGCGTTACGTCGATAAAGTTGTCCTCTGTCTCGATTCGGACAGAGCAGGACAGGAGGCGATGGAGCGCGCGTTCCCGCTGCTCGCGGCCGAAGGGCTCCACGTGGAAGCCGTGATCCTGCCCGAGAAAGATCCCAGCGAAATCCTCGCGTCTGATCCCGAGCAGCTCAGGTCTCTGCTTTCCACCCCCGCTGCATACCTGGATATCGTCATCCAGCAGGCACTCGGGAGTAACCTCTCCGATCCGTTCGAGAAGCGTCAGGCGCTCTCCCGCATTCTGCGTCTTGTGCGCTCGTTGCCGTCGGCAGTGGAGCGCAACGACTATCTCCGCAAAGCCGCCGCCGTGTTCCAGACGACGGAGACCGCGTTGCAGCAGGATCTCCAGGCGATGCAGACAGCTACCGTCTCCGCTCCGCGCAAGCAGGAGGCCGTGCGCGTGTCGCCGGCAGAGCTCTTCAGTTCTTCCGAAATCGTTCTCGGGCTCTTCTGTCTCTACCCGCAGTTGCGTCATCTTTTAAGCGAGCTCATCATTCCGCAGGAGGGACTCGCCGCCGCTCTCTATACTTCCGTCAAAGATGCTCCCGCCGATGCCGCCCACCTGAAGGCGGAAGACCTCGGGCTCGAAAAGTCCTTCGAGGAGCGTGTAGGCGTTCTCCTTCTGTACCTCGAAGATCACAATCTGTCGGAGTGGTCGGAATCGATGGCTGCCCGGGAGATCAAGAATAACTGCCGCCAGGCCAACCGCGAGTACCTCCGGGTTCGCCAGCAGGAGATTGCCCGTAAGCTTGTGGATGCCCGCATGCGCGGTGAACGGGACGAGGAGGCGTCCCTCCAGAACCAATATCAGGAATTGCTTAAACTCATGCAGAAGGCTAAATAGCCTAAAATATTGAAATATGATATAATAGATACGGTTTCGAAACTGCTCTTTTGGAGGGTTGTCCGATGCTAAAGGACCTAGTCCTTTGCTTCACCGCCGGGCTGACGATATTTGTCGTCCTGCTCGTCGGCTTCATCGCCGAGGCGGTTTTAACCGTCTTAGGTGCCCCGGAGACCTAGCCTTCCTTTTCGGGAAGGCAATCGAAACCAGCCCCGTGCCGCTTCATTGCGGTGCGGGGTCTGTTTTGTCAGAAAAACTTCACACATTCGTCATCAGTAACCGAAAAACTGCCTCTCCCTTTTGCTTTTCTCCGGGAAACGGATATTCTAGACTCTCCAAGGCCCCGTTCCCGCGGGACCACTATCTGTATGGCATCTCATCCACGTAAGTTCATCGCTCAGCCCACCGATGACGATTTGAAGCGTTTTCCGGAAAAGGTGAAGCATCTCATCAAGAAGGGTCGCGAGCAGCGGTACGTCACGCACCAGGAAATCATTTCCGCTGTTCCGACTGCCGAGGAGAACGTGGACATGCTCGATGAGATCTACTCGCTCCTTGTGGATCTCGGCATCCAGGTGATCGATGTGAAAGACGCTCTCATCTGGGAGAAGAAGGCGCGGTCATCGACTCTTGAACTCCCGGAGCCAACGGAGGATCTTTCCGAGGTTGCCGGTGCCGGAGATGACAGTGACGACGATGACGACGACAACGCGACTGATGAAAAGACCGAAACGCTCGATGGTGATGTGGGTGATGATGCAGTGCGCATGATCGCCATGGCGGGTATCGCCGTGGACAGCGATAAAGACGTTTCAGAAGAGGAGCGCAAGAAGCGCAAGAAGGAGCGTGAGATCGATCTGCTCGAAATCAGTAACGACTCCGTGCGCATGTACCTTTCGGAGATCGGTCGCGTGCCGCTCATCGACGGCCGCAAGGAAGTGGAACTGGCACGCCGCATCCGCAAGGGCGATGCCTCTGCCAAGCAGCAGTTGGCGGAAGCCAACCTTCGTCTCGTTGTGTCTATCGCCAAGAAGTACATCGGTCGCGGACTTTCCTTCCTCGATCTCATCCAGGAGGGCAACATCGGTCTGTTCCGCGCGGTGGAAAAATTCGATCCGGAGCGCGGTTTCAAGTTCTCCACGTACGCCACGTGGTGGATTCGTCAGGCGATCACCCGTGCCATCGCCGACCAGGCACGCACCATCCGTATCCCCGTGCACATGGTGGAGACCATCAACAAGCTGACCCACACGCAGCGAAGACTGGTGCAGGAACTCGGCCGTGAACCCACGCTCGAGGAGCTGGCCGTCGAAATGGAGATGGATATCAAGAAGGTCGCGCACATCCAGAAGATCTCCCAGGACATCATCTCGCTCGAGTCGCCGGTGGGCTCGGAGGAGGATTCCAAGCTCGGCGACTTCATTGAGGACGAAGAGGCCGTGAACCCGTTTGAGGCCACCAACCGTCAGCTCAGAAAGGAAAACGTACACGCGATGCTGGAGTTCCTGACTCCCAGGGAGCGCAAGATCATCGAGATGCGCTTCGGGCTGCGTGACGGCATCGGCCACACGCTTGAAGAGGTGGGCAAGGAGTTCGGTGTCACCCGCGAGCGCATCCGCCAGATCGAGGCCAAGGTGCTCCAGAAGATGCGCGACCACCCCAGATCACTCACGATCCGCGAGCACGGTGGCATCCCCAAGCGCATCGGCTTCTCCGCAGCCCCATCCTTCAAGGCCGGCAAGGAGTGCCCGCAGTGCGGTATGGGTATGCTCGTAGACCTCGTCAAAGACGGCGAGAAGATCCAGAAGTGTGACCATTGCGCGAAGGAATTCAGGATTTAATCTCCCTGTGCAGTGGGTTCTGGTAGGCTTTTGTCATGCCCAAGACCGCTTCGTCGGCTCAGGAGATGATCGAGAAGGTGAAAAACCGCATTCTTGAGGATAAATTTGCCGCTCAGTACGCGCGCCTGAATGCAGAGCAGAAGAAGGCAGTCGACACCATCGAAGGCCCTGTCATGGTCGTCGCCGGTCCCGGAACCGGGAAGACGCAAACAGTTTCGATGCGCGTTGCCAATATCCTCAGGCGCACGCAGATGCGTCCGAGCAACATTCTGTGCCTCACTTATTCGGTCAGCGGTGCGACCGCCATGCGTGAACGTATGCGCAGCCTCATCGGTGCCGATGCGTACGGGGTCACCGTCTCCACCATCCACGCCTTTGCCCAGTCGATCATCAGCGATAACCCGGGCGTGTTCGATGATTGGTCTATCCGCGAGCAGATCACGGATATCGACCGCTACCGCGAGCTCAATGCGATCATCGACGGTCTCTCCGGCAAAACAGACCTCATCAATCCCAAAGATCCGTACGCCAAGGATACCGATCTCCTCGGCCGCATCAGCCAGGTGAAGCGCGAAGGAAAAACGCTTGAGGATCTGGAACGTGCCGCTTCGGAATTCTCCGATCAGATGGCCACGAAGAGCAAGCCGACGACCAAAGCGCATCAGGATAATCTGATGAAAGCGCGCAAGTTCAAGGACTTCGTGGAGGTGTTCCGTCTCTATCAGGAGATGCTCTCCCGCACCGGCCGCTATGACTACGATGACATGATCCTCACCGTCATCCGGGCGCTCCGGGAAAACGACTGGCTGCTCTCGGGATTGCAGGAGCGGTATCAATACATCCTGGTTGATGAGGTGCAGGACCTGAACGGCGCACAGTTCAGCCTGCTCACCCTCCTTACCACCTATGTGGACGTGAAAAACGAGCCCAACCTCTTCTGCGTCGGTGACGATGATCAGTCGATCTACCGCTTCCAAGGGGCAAACGTGCAGCAGATGATCGCCTTTACCGAGCGCTTCCCCAAAGCACCGGTCATCACACTCACTAAGAGTTACCGCTCCACACAGAGCATTCTCGATGCCGCTCGTTCGCTCATCGAACGAAACGAGGAGCGCTTGGTCGGCAAGGTACCGGGACTCGAGAAGGTGCTTACTGCGGCTTCCAGGGAAGCAGGAACACAGCCGGTTCTTCTGCGATCCCCAAGCGACAGCGCGGAGCCGTGGTTCATCGCCGATCTGGTGGAAGAGCGCCTGAAAGCCGGTGTCGTACCCGAGGAAATCGCGATCCTCACCCGCAAGAACTCCGAGCTCTTCCCGCTCTTCGATGTCTTCCGTTCACGAGGGATTCCGGTCCTCATGCGCGGCAAGAGTGACCTCCTGAGTCATCCGCTCGTGGCGCAGATTCTTGCGATTCTTCGGCACCTGGAGCACCCGCACCAGGATGCGCGGCTGGCATCAGCGCTGGCATGCGAGTGCTTCGGGCTGCATCCCGCCGATCTTGCGCGCCTGCACGGAGCCATGCGCGAGAAAAAGATGAAACTGGACGATGTACTCCTCAGCGTCGATCAGCCCGAATCCGGTCTCACACTCACGGATCCAGACCGCATTGCAGTGGTCCGCGATATTCTACTCTCTCTCCAGCAGCAGTCGGGCATCCGTACGGTGCTCGAGACGGTGGAGGCAGTGATCCGCGAGAGCGGCTTACTCCCGCATGATGCAGACGGAAAGATCGATGACATCGATCCGCGGGACTCTGCAGCTGTGGAGGCGTTCTTCTCGTTTGTGAAGAACCGCTGTCTGGAGCGTCCTGCCTATACGTTCAGAGATTTCCTCTCCGATCTCCATTTCTACAGTGACCCGGTCTACGGCCAGGTACGCCTGACATACGAATTGCCGCACCTCACGACGACCGGTGTGTGGCTCATGACCGCTCACCAGAGCAAGGGTCTGGAGTTCAATACCGTGATCCTCAGTAACTTCCGCGACGGGCACTGGGATGATCCACAATCACGATCATCGGTCTCGGTACCCGAGGATCTGCTCTACGGTTGGGACAAAGAAAAAAAGTTCCGCGAGCGTCATGAGGATGAGCGTCGTCTTGCGTTCGTCGCTATTACCCGCGCACGCAAAGAGTTGATCCTGTCCTGCCCCAAGGAGCTCACTGTCGGGGAGAAGACACGTACCATTTCGCCGTCTGCGTTCTTTGCGGAGATGGGAACCCTGCCGGAAGTGGAGGCCAACCTTGTCGATCCCGCTGCTGCGTCACTGCTCCTCAGGCCCAAACCCGCACTCATCGATGGAGCCATGCGTGCCTACCTCACTGAACGTCTCGAATCCTTTGCGCTCTCCGCCACGTCTCTTGATCGCTTCCTCAGTGATCCGATTGAATTCCTGCGCGTGGACCTTCTTCAGCAGCCCGAGCACCTGGACGAGGGGGCGATCCGCCGCCTTGGCTACGGCTCCGCCGCGCATTGGGCGCTCAAATCCTGGGCGACCGCTGTGCTGCGCAATGAAGAATTCACCACCGATCAGTTCCTCGATGCCTTCTGGTGGTACCTGCGCGAGCGCACGATCCTCACCGAAGGCCAGCGCAGCGATCTGTTCGCGCTCGGCAAAGATGCCCTCCCGCGTTACTACGAGCAGTGCCTGAAAGAGAGCAAGCCGGTGCTGTACGCGATTGAAAAGGACTACCGCACGCGCATTCTGGATGATAAAGACGCGACTGCTCCGGGTATTCCCATCAAAGGCAAGATTGACCGTATCGATGTGGAGTCACGCATCTCCGCAAAAGCCACCGTCATCGATTACAAGACGGGTGCCGCCAAGACCGAGCGTGTGATCCGCGGAGGACTGGAACCGGGAACCGTCTCCCGCACGCATGACGGCGCGAATTTCCGTCAGCTCGTCTTCTACGCGCTCCTCTTGGAACGTGCGGACCCGCTGCTCAAGCCCGAAGCTTTTGTGCTGGAATTCCTTGGTGAGCGCGGCCAGGAATGCGTGCGTCGCAGTTTTACCGTCACGGAAGGGGAAAAAGAGGATCTCAAAACGCTGATCCGTGCAGTGTGGGCAAAGATCACCGCTCTCGATTTCTCACCGTTGTGAGCAGTGGAGAAGCTTCAGACCGGTCACATCGTCAAATTTTCGCTCCACTGAATGCGAGAGCGGGAAAAACGTCACCTCGCATGTGGCGCTCACGATCAGCTCCTTGATGTGCCCGCCAACAACCGCGTAATCGGGACCGGCAAAGCAGCCGTGCGTGTGGACGATGATCTCTCCGTCCATGTGCGCGGTGTTGCCGATCATCGCACAGATTTCCCTATCCTCAGCAAAGGTCTTATCCAGATATTTTTTCTGCTCGAGCGAATAGAACGACAGGATCACCTTTCCGCACGCACCGATCGCCGTGAAACTTCCCGGCCCGTATTCTTTGCTGAAGGCCGCCATGCACCTGAGTACTTCTTCGCCTTTATCGAAGCGAATCAGTGTTGATCCGCCGGATTGATGAATCACCTTCATGGTTTCAGTATGCCAGAGAGATAGTCATGCAGCGCATGCACGGCACGTCCGCGATGACTGATACGGTTCTTTTCCTCAACGCTGAGCGCCGAGAACACTTTGTTGAAACCGTCCGGTTTAAAGCACGCGGAGATCGGCAGGCCAGGCAGATAGTCGGCTTCGAGGCTATCGGTGATCACCCCGTCACATGTTCCCAGGAACAGGTGCTGCTTTCCCTCCGCATCAATGAAGGCGATCACACACGTGAACCGGGCGCGTTTGTTCTGCTCATTTTTCATCCGATCAAGGAAGTAGGTAATCCACTCCTCGTCAGTCGCGTCTTTGCCGGCACCCCAGCGTCGTGTGTGGATGCCCAGTTCTTTCTGTAGAGCCTCAACCAGTATCCCCGAGTCGTCAGCCATCGTGGGCACGCCGGACTTTGTGAAATAGAAGTGAGCCTTTTCCAATGCATTCGCTTCAAATGTATTACCGTGCTCTTCCGGACTTTCAGTGATCTTCAGATCCATCGGCGTCTTCAATTCGACCGGCAGATCTTTCAGTACGTCGGTGAATTCGATGATCTTGCCGCGGTTGGTGGTGCCGAGGAGGAGCTGCACGCGTCAATACTACACGGAGATCAGTTGATGCCGTACTGCTCATCAAGCATGACTATGAGACCGAAGCGCCGCCTGTCTTTTGCGGCCCATTCCTTCACGTCCGGGTCTGTATCGGCGATACCCGTGAGGGTTGCTATCACGGCGTCATGCAGCCTTTTGTACGTGTCTTCGGTATCCGCGACATTCATCTCTTTCATTGTGCGCTGTCTCCATCCGGGATCCCTGAGTACATGAATGACGCCGATGAGAGAACCGCGTTCGTTTGCAAATTCCTCGGCGGCATTAAGGATCTCCGTAATATCCTGATCAGTCATCGCCCCTGTCAGATCCGTCTCACGCCTGGAGAGCAGTGCCCGTTCCCGCTCTACGAGCGGCTTGATACCAGGGTTTTCCTTCATCTTCTCCTCCAGATCCTTCAGACGGTTGCGGGACCTGGCGACCCGTTCCTTCTGCCCTCCGCGGCGTGCGGTGGTGTGCAGCAGTTCGGAACTTGCTTTCTCGATATCCGGGCGCAGCCGGGAAAAGACGCGTTCAACATCCTTTCGCTGCGATTCGTTCATCGGTGGTAGCACTTCAATCGACATGCGCCGATTCTATCACAACCTCATTCCTGGCGCTCCAGGAACACTTTCCGCGGCTTTGCGCCGTCTGCGGGCCCGATGAGGTTCTTCTCTTCCATGATGTCGAGCAGGCGCGCCGCTCTGGCGTAGCCCACCTTCAGCTGGCGCTGCAGGAGCGAGGCCGAGGCCTTGCCTGTCTCCTGGACCACACGCACGGCTTCGAAGAACAGATCGTCACCGCCGTTGTCATCGGCATCCAGATCGATGTGCCCGGTAAGGCCGGAATTCTCACCGTCACCTCCTTCGCCCTCTTCATCATCACCGAGGCCGATCTGTTCGGTGAGCTTGCCGCCACCGGCAATCTTCACGGCGTTGATCACGCGCTCCACTTCTTTCGTCGACACATAGATACCCTGGATGCGCACGGGCTTGGGCGTGCTTGCGGTCGAGTACAACATGTCTCCCTGACCGAGGAGATCTTCCGCACCGATGGAATCGAGGATGGTGCGCGAGTCCACGGCACTCACCACGCGGAAGGCGATGCGCGTGGGGATGTTGGCCTTGATGAGACCGGTGATCACATCCACGCTCGGGCGCTGCGTGGCGATAATCAGGTGCATGCCGACTGCGCGGGCCATCTGGGCGATGCGGGCGATCATCGTCTCCGTGTCCTTGCGGAACTGGCGCATCATGAGGTCGGCGAGCTCGTCGATGATCACGACGATGCGCGGGAGGCGCAGCTGCTCGTCGGTCTGCTTCTCGTTGTACTCGTCGATGTTGCGTGCGCCCTGCTCCGAGAAGCGGTGCAGGCGGCGGCCCATTTCGGCCACGGCCCAGCGCAGGGCCTGCAGCGCTTTTTCGGCTTCGGTGATGACGGGGGTGAGCAAATGGGGGATGCCGTCGTAAGGCATGAGCTCCACGCGCTTGGGATCGATGAGGATGAACTTCAGCTCGTGCGGCGCATTCTGGTAGAGCATCGCCGTGAGGAACGTGTTCATGGCGACGGACTTACCCGAGCCCGTGGCACCGGCGATGAGCAGGTGCGGCATGCCGTCGAGCGGCGTGACAATCGATTCGCCGGACACATCACGGCCGAGCGGGAGAGAAAGCGAGGAAGTGCTCTGCACGAAGACCGGACTCTCAAAAATTTCACGGAGGTGCACCGTGGTGCGCTTGATGTTCGGCATCTCGATACCCACGAGCGACTTGCCCGGGATCGGGGCCTCGATGCGCAGGCTCGGTGCGGCGAGCGCCAGCGCGAGGTCATCTTTGAGCGAGGCGATTTTGCTGAGCTTCACGCCCTCTGCAGGTTCCAGCGTGAATTGCGTGACGGTCGGGCCCGGACGGGCGTCGCGCATCGTCACTTCGATATCGAATTCCCGGAGCTTCTCTTCGATCAGCTTGGCCTGACGCTTGAGTTCCTCATCATCCACCAGCAGATGGCTCTGAGCGGCTTCCAGAAGGTCGTAGCTCGGGAAGGTCCATTCCTCGTAGCGGGTATCCTTCATTTCAATCATGTCTTTCGATTTCTTCGCAGGCATCTTCGGCCTCTCAAAGCCGACCCGTTCCCCCTGCGCGAAGGCCGGTCGGACGATATTGAGCTCCGGAGCCTCTTCATCGCGCTCGATGAGATCGTCATCCTCTTCCGTCTCGGCTTCCTCTTCCTCAATTTCCTCATCGTCTTCGTCTTCCTCCTCCTCTTCATCACGTTCGGATGCCCTGCGGCGCGGCTCCGGTTTGCGTCCGGAGAGCAGCTGCTCTTTGGCTTTGTTGAGCAGCGCGGCCATGTCCGGTTCAAACGTAATGATGAGACCGATGATGAAGAGAGACGCAAGCACCGTGTAGCCGATCGCCCTGCTGAACAGGATCAAAAACGGCATGCTCATCATGAAACCGATGGCTCCGGCCAGTTCATCCCTGCGCATCCCGAGCTCGTTCTTGGGTGCGCCGATGTGGATCATGCCGAGGAGCGACATGAGACAGAGAAGCAGCCCCATCGACCGTCGCATGCCAAAGCGGCTCTTTGGCGCAAACCACTGGAAGACGCCCGAGGTGACGAGGAACACCGGGAAAATCATTCCGTACGCACCAAAGAAAAACGTCATGAACGTTTGCAGCGAGTTCCCCACCGGTCCCGCCTCCTGCTTGAGGACAAAGAAGAGGATGATGCCGAGCGCCACCTGCACGGTGCCGCTGATGGCGGCGCGCGTGGAAGAGCGCAGTTCAAGACCCTTTGCCCGTGAGGAACGCTTTGCTTTTTTCCGCGGTCGAGGCATCGGCAGACAGTATATCTCCAGTAACCGGAAAGCAGAAGCCAAAAAACCGCGTCAGAAGGCTGGATCGGAAAGCCAAAAGTATCCTATACTTGACTTATGGATACCACCACGATCATGTCCCTTTCCCGGCAGGCACTCGAGCTTTCCATGACGCTCGCTGTTCGCTACGTGCCTCAGTTTTTTCTCGCTCTCGTCGTTCTCGTTGTGGGTCTCAAGCTGATTAAGGTTGTGACGTCACTCGTGCACAAGGCGCTTGCGATGGAACGTGTCGATCCGTCGCTCCGCGGATTTTTTGACAGTTCCGCGGGCATTATCCTAAAATTGCTCCTCTTCCTCTCTGTCGCCGCCATGATCGGCGTGCAGACCACGTCGTTTATCGCACTTCTGGGCGCCGTCGGTCTCGCGGTCGGTCTCTCGCTGCAGGGAAGCCTCAGTAACCTGGCAGGCGGCATCCTCATTCTCTTCTTCAAGCCGTACGTGGTCGGCGATACGATCATCGCCCAGCTGCAGCAGGGGACAGTCGTCCGTATTGAGATGTTCACGACGCTCCTGCGCGGCGAAGACGGCAAGACGATCATCATCCCGAACGGGCCGCTCAGTAACGGGGTGATTGTGAATTTGACGAGGAAGCTCTAAGGAATACTAGTGACTGGAATACTGGAATACTGTGACGAAGCAAAACCTGCACAGGTCTTTCGCCTGATTTCTTCAGTATTCCAGTACTCCGATACTCCAGTATTCCATCTCCTAGCTCCTCGGACTGCTGTACACTGCGGTCGTGCAGACCCTTCTCTTCGGTTCCCGCGGCTACCTTGGCGAGCAGTTCATCCGGGCGTACCCGGGGATCCTGACGCCGAAGGTGGATATCGCGGATGCCCAGGCCGTTGCGGCTCTTCTGGATGCAGAAAAGCCGGATGTGGTCATCAACTGTGCCGGCAAGACCGGCAGGCCCAACGTCGACTGGTGTGAGGATCATAAAGAGGAGACGGTGCACAGTAACGTCACGGGGCCGCTCGTGCTGCTGGAGGCCTGCCGGAAGCGCGGTATCTACTTTGTTCATCTGAGCTCCGGCTGCATCTATGCCGGTGACAACGGCGGCAGGGGATTCACGGAAGAAGATCCGCCGAACTTTGCCGGGAGTTTTTACTCCCGCACCAAAGCCTGGAGCGATCAGATTCTCAAAGAATTCCCGGTGCTGCTCCTCAGGATCCGCATGCCGTTCGACGGTTCGTTGAATGACCGAAACCTACTCATGAAGCTCAGCAAGTACACAAAGGTGCTCGATGTCCCGAACTCGCTGACGTATCTCCCGGAATTCATCGAGGCGGCAAAGCTGCTTATCGGAAAGAAGGCCACAGGCATCTACAACATTGTGAATGACGGCGGCGTGAGTCCGTACCGTGCGATGGAGCTGTATAAGGAGATCGTCGATCCCGGCCACACGTTTGAGCGTCTGACGCTTGATCATCTCTCCGAGGTGGTCAAAGCCGGACGCAGCAATTGCATTCTCTCCAATGCAAAAGCCAAGGCTGCGGGCATCAGGCTCTCCTCGGGCGAGGAGGCACTCAGGAAGGCGCTGAAGGAGATTGCCGCACGTTAACGGGGTTTCTTACCTGGATTTCCCAGGGGAATCTTCTTGACCGTGATGCAAAGATCCTTATACTTCGATAGTCGAATTATTCTTGTTGCACGATATGCGATCAACGAAGAAGTCCGGCACCGATTACCTGCTCGACCGCATAGCGGAAAGCACATTCAACCTGAGCCGCGCGCTCAAGCAGGCTATCGAGTCACGCATGGGGGAGCAGCGTTTCAACCTGCTCCAGTTCCATGCGCTCGCCACACTGCGCGAGCACCCGGAAATGACGATGTCGGAGTTTGCACGTCACCTGCACGTCACCTCCCCGACGGCGACCGCCTTCATCAACCGTCTTGTCGCCCAGAAGTGGGTCAAGCGTCGCCATGATGACAAGAACCGTAAACTTGTACGTCTTGCCATCGCTCCTGCGGGAGAACGTGAGCTCTCCGAGAAAATGCGCGATCACCAGCGTGCATTCCAGCAGGTCCTGCGTCATCTGACCGTCACCGAGCGCCGCCAACTCCTCAGCCTCCAGCAGAAAATGCTCTCCCGCCTCGCGGAAGAGGCTTCCTCCTGATATCTTTCTTTCCTCCGTCCATGTCCATCGTTTCCAAAATCTTCGGCACGCTTCGTACCCACAAGAAGAAGAGCATCGCGATCGCCATCGTCGTGGTCCTCGTCGGTCTCGGTATCAGCTCGGCTATGGCCCCGAAGGCCCCCGAGTACGTCACGGAGCCGGTGCTTCGCAATGACCTCCGCCAGACGGTGGAGGCCGTGGGTGCCGTCACCTCCGAACGTGAGCTTGACCTCAAGTTTGCGGGTATCGGCGTGGTCAACCGCGTGTATGTAAAGGAAGGCGACCGCGTCCGGGCCGGTCAGCGTCTTGCCGATCTGCGAGCCGGAAGCCTTGCAGCATCGGTGTCGGCCCAGTCTGCCGCATTGCAGTCTGCGCTGGCGGACCTGCGCGCACTGGAAGAAGGAACCCGTCCCGAGGAGATCGCCATCGCAGAGGCGGATCTGCGCAACAGAAAAGCATCTCTCGAGGTCGCCAAGACCACACTCAGCACCGCTGAGCAGAATCTTGCCGAATCCGAGGAAAAACTCGAGCTTCTGGAAGCAGAGGTCGATGTTGCGCTTTCCGGACAAGTGACAACCTCGCTTAACTCGCTCGCCTTACAGCTCGTCACCGCTGAACAGGGCCTCTCCATGGTGGATGACGTGCTTGCGGATGTGGATGTGCAGGATGCGCTCATTAAAGACCGTCCCGAAGCGGCTAACTCCATCCGTACCCAGCGCATGTCGGCTCAGACGCAGATCGATAGCGCCCGCCGCATGCAGCTGTCTGCCAACGACTACGGCGGAACGCTTGCCGCCCTCGACCAGGGGAGGGTGGCGGTGAACGCCGCTCTTGCAACGATTGACAGCCTCTTTTCGGTTGTCAGCACCGTCCGCGAGACGGCCAGTTTCAGCAACAGCGACCGCGAGGCGTTCAAGGCCACGATCAGTGCCGAGCGATCCTCCGTGCAGGCCGCCTATTCCGCAGTCAGTGCAGCATCCACCGATCTCCGCAACGCTGCAGCCAGCTACGACACGCGCATCGCCACCGAGAACGCGAGCCTCACCGGATACCGCGGCACGCGTGACAAGGCCAAGGCAGATATCATCACCTACGAAGCCTCCATCCAGGCCTCCGAGGCCCAGCTTGCACTCAAAAAAGCCGGTGCCCGCAAGACCGACATCGATGCCGCCCGTGCACGTGTCCGTCAGGCGCAGGCCAACGTTGCCAGGGCCTCCGCCGATCTTGCCGATACGGTCATCAATGCCCCCGTGGAAGGCGTGATCACGCACGTGAACATCAAGCCGGGTGAAACGCCGCCGGCAGGTGCCGCCATCTCCATTCTCGGGAACTCGCCGTTCCGCATCGAGATGTTCGTGTCCGAGATCGATATCCCCAAGGTGCAGGTGACGCAGTCGGGTTCCATCGAGCTCGATGCGTACCGCGGCGTGAACATGAAACTCCGTGTCTCCGAGGTGGATCCCGCCGCCACCGATAAAGACGGTGTCTCCAAGTACCGCGTGGTCCTGGATTTCGTCCACCCCCACAATGAGCTCAAGATCGGTATGACCGGGGATGCCGAGATCGAAACCGGCTTCAAGGCCGGGGTGCTCACAGTCGCGCGCCGCGCCGTGCTGGAAGAGGGTGACCGCCAGTACGTCCGCGTGCTTGCGGAGGACGGCAAAACCGTCTCCGAGCACGATGTGACACTCGGTATGGAAGACGGTTCCGGCGACGTGGAGATCATGACCGGCCTCAAAGAAGGCGATACGGTCATCGTTCTCGAGAAATGATCCCGCTCCGCACGTATACTGATGCAAAGACGCTTCGCCGCGATACGTTCCTCCCGCTCCATGCCCTCCTCTGCAACCCCGCTCATTGAAGTCCGCGGACTGCGTAAGTCCTACTTCAATGACGATGTGGAAACCCCGGTACTTTTCGGCATCGATCTCAGGATCAACAAGGGCGAGTTTGTCGCCATCATGGGTCCGTCCGGCTCCGGCAAATCCACGCTCATGCACATCCTGGGCTTCCTGGATTCGCATACGGGAGGGGATTATCTCTTCCAGGGTGAGGCCACCGGCAGGATGACCGACGATGAACTCGCAAGGATCCGCGCGACACGCGTGAGCTTCGTGTTCCAGGCGTTCAACCTGCTGCCGCGTACGACCGTGATGGAGAACGTCCTGTTGCCGTTGCTGTATCACCCCACGATTCCGGTGTCGCAACGCAGAAAGAGGGCCGAACATGCCATCGACCTCGTCGGCCTGAAGGAGCGCAGGGATTTTCTCAGCAGCCAATTGTCCGGAGGACAGAAGCAGAGGGTGGCCATCGCCAGGGCACTGGTGACCGAGCCCGAAGTGATTTTCGCGGACGAGCCCACGGGCAACCTGGACTCGCAGTCGGGTATCGCCGTCATGCAGGCTTTGCAGGAACTGCACAGGGAAGGGCACACGATCATTCTTGTGACGCATGACCGCACGACCGCCGAGCACGCGGAGCGCATCATCCATATCAAGGACGGAAAAATCGAGAGTGACAGTTCCTCGTTTGACCGGCGTCTCGCAGGGCAGATCCGCACTCTCAAGTAATCCATGCGCTATTCCGATACCTTCAAGACGGCCTTCGGAGGGGTACGCCGCAGCGGATCCCGCGCGGTCCTCACCATGCTCGGCATCATCATCGGTGTCGGCGCGGTGGTCCTCATGAGCTCGATCGGCGAAAGCATGAAGGGTGTGATCCTCGGCCAGATCTCGAGTCTTGGAGCCAAAAGCATGGTCATCTTCCCCGGTAGCCAGGAAGGCGGTGCGGGGGCGATCATGACCGGATTCGACAGTCTGACTTTTGACGATGTTGATGCGCTTAAAAAATTGAGCATGATCGAATCCGTGGCACCCGTGATGACGCTCGCGGGCGAAACCAGTTACGGCGGCGAGACGGGCTCTCCCGAGGTACTCGGCATCACCATCGAATACTTCGCCAACGGCGATCTGGAGATCGAATCCGGACGTTTTCTCGATGCCTCCGATTTTGACGGAGCGCGGTCCGTCGCCATGATAGCCCCCGAGGCGGCGGACAAATTCTTCGGGTCCTCCAATCCCGTGGGCAAGCGCATCAAGGTGGGGGATCACTTCTTCACAATCGTCGGCACCACCAAAGCGCTCGGTTCGCAATTCTTCCAGAGTGCCGATAACCGCCTGTATGTCCCGCTGACGGTCGTCAGGTCCATCACCGGACAGCGCCATGTGAACTTCCTCACGATGCTGGCCACGAAGGATTTCGATTCCGCGTTCGCAGACGTGCGCGCGCTGCTGCGTCAGCGTCACGACATCGATAATCCGGAGAATGACCTGAAAAAAGACGATTTCATCGTGCACAGTTCCGAGGAGGCCAATGATATTTTAAGCGGAGTCTCGGCGGGTCTGACGGCCTTTATCACGATGATCGCGGCCATCTCCCTGCTCGTCGGCGGCATCGGCATCATGAACATCATGCTGGTGTCTGTTACCGAACGCACGCGCGAGATCGGCCTCAGGAAGGCGATCGGTGCGAAAGCCCGCGATATCCTGCTGCAATTCCTCATCGAGGCGGTGCTCCTCACGTTCTGTGGCGGCGTGATCGGCCTCCTGATCGGTATCGCCCTCGCCTGGCTCATCTCGCTTCTGGTTACAGGCTTCCTCTCAACGTACGTGTTCGCGGTCTCGGTCGGATCAATGGTCTCGTCGCTCCTCATGGCCGCAGGCACGGGTCTGGTCTTCGGTATTTCCCCGGCGCGCCGCGCGGCATCGTTACCACCCATGGAAGCGCTGCGATATGAATGATCCATTCGCACGGAGGTATCCGTGCGCTCGCCTACCCTCATCACTTTTCTGATTCCCTCAGCTCGTGCGATCTTCTGATCTTCTGTCTACGGCCTTCCGCGGGATTGCGGTCAATAAGACCCGGTCCAGCCTGACGATGCTCGGCATCATCATCGGTGTGGCCTCCGTGGTGCTGATGGTGAGCATGGGCAGGAGCTTCCAGGGGTACGTGCTCGATCTCATTTCGTCCTTTGGTACCGATACCATGGACGTCTTTCCGGTCGGTCTGGAGCGCTCCGGCGGCACGCTTGATAGTCTGACCATTGAAGACTACGAGGCTGTGAAGCGCCTTTCTACGGTGAAGGATGTCGCTCCGATCATCCTCGTCACACAGCCGGTAAAGAACGGCAAGGAGGAAGTGAGTCCCATGGTGATGGGCACCACCGTGCAGATGATCAAGAACTACGGTCTCACACTCGAGAAAGGCAGGCTGCTCTCGGAGACCGATGAAGACGGCGCACGCCCTGTGGCTGTCCTTTCCGCTCAGACCGCCATCGATCTCTTCGGTAACCGCGACCCCGTTGGTCAGAAGATCCAGATCGGCAGCAACTCCTTCACCGTCATCGGCACGCTGGAAAAACAGGGGTCGCTTCTCATGCAGGATCTGGATGCGCCGGTGTACATCCCGTACTCCACGGCCAGATCGCTCACGGGACGCAAGTATCTGAGCTTCATGACCATGAAGACCATCGGATCGCCCGAGGTGGCCAAAGATGACGTGACTCAGCTTTTGCGAGAACGCCACAACATCAGGAATCCGGAGAATGATCCGGACAAAGATGACTTTATCGCGCGCAGTGCCGAACAGATTTCGAGTATCGTGGGTTCCGTCACGCTGGGGCTTACCATCTTCCTGTCGCTCGTTGCAGGCATCTCCCTGCTCGTCGGCGGCATCGGCATCATGAACATCATGATGGTCTCGGTGACCGAACGCACAAAAGAGATCGGTCTGCGGAAAGCGATCGGTGCCAAGCGCCGCGATATCCTCCTGCAGTTCCTGCTCGAGGCCGTCGCGCTCACCTTCACAGGCGGGTTTGTGGGCATCGTCCTCGGCGCGTTCTTCGGCTGGTTCCTCTCGCTCCTGGCCGCCAAGCTCCTGGGATCGTTCACCTTCATGCTTTCGGCAAATTCAATCCTCATCGCGCTCGCCATGGCCATCGGCACGGGCCTCGTGTTCGGCATCTATCCTGCCCGCAGGGCCGCCGGACTGAGCCCGATGGAAGCGCTGAGGTACGAGTGACGTAAAAAACCGGCACACACCTGGTGCCGGTCTACGAACGTATGGACGAGTTCAGCTTGTTTTCTTTTCTGCCGTGCTTGCAACGAACGCGCCGAGGAGATTCTGCAGGCTTTGTGCCATGGCAGGATTGGTCGTGGAAAACTGCAGATTTGTTGATCCCTCAGGAACCTCGTGATTGATCGCGATGGCGAGCTTATACGCCGCTGCGGTGTTCCCCTGCACTGCGGCTATTGCCTGTCCTACGGATGGGGCTTCAACCGTTGCGAGTGCACCCGGAGTCCTGTTGATGGGCGCGGAAGCCTCGGCAGGGACCTCGGACGCAGGTACCGGCGGCAGCGGCACTTCTTCAGTGGGCACGGCTGCGACAGATTCGAGTTCATCTTCAGCCGATGCTGCAACAGCCTCATCGTCAGCAACGTCATCGCTTGCCGTATCACCGTTCGCTTCTGGTTTCGCTCTCTTTGTGTACTTGCGCTTCTGTTTCGGCTCTCCTTGTCCCGGTGCGGCCGCGTCTGCATTGGCAACAAGTGTCCTGATGACGCCGCCGGCCTTGATGGGTCCTTCCGTAAAGATTCCCTTCGGCAGGTCATATTCTTCTTCCAGAGCGGCACGGACAAGTGGTGCGATGTGGGAATTGCCGGTCAGCGAAGCTGCAATGGCAGCTTGACTCCATCCCTCCACCCTTTTCACAAGGCGTGCAGCCACCCTGTTTGGGTCCTTGCCTTTTATGAACTCCCGAGCAGCCTTGCTCATTCTAAACCTGCTTTTGGCCTCATTTTCGTTTTCTGTAAGCGGATCGCTTTCCACTACCACAAATCCGTCAATCGTTATGGTCTCTTTTGGTGCGGTTGCGGCTTCGTCACCTTCCTGGTCCTCCGTTACTGTGTCGCCCTTGCGTCCTGCCAATTGACGTTCCAGAGCGGCAAGCTCCGCTTCCAGACCGGCTCTCTCAGGATCAGCGGCATCCGGTGCTTCACCGGTACCCGCAGCTGCGCGCTTTGACGCGAGATACTGGCTCATAAGGATGCTGATATCCGATGTATCAATAGTCTTGCGCCAGTTGGTGAGTGATCCCTTAAAAGAATGCCCCTCAAGGAATTTCCCGACATCGCCCCATTCGCCGTGTTTACGCAGCAATTCAATATACAGCAGAATTTTGCTTTTAAGATCTTCTGGATAGTTTTTCTTGCTTGCAAGAATCCCCTGGGCACCAGTCCGAATTTCTTTATCAATAGCCACAATCACCTGGTTCACGCCGGGCGGGACAAGCGCTTCCGCGACGGTCAGCTTTTCGATCGGTTTTTTCTGTTCGGGTGAGGACATAGAAAATAGGGAAGGAAATTGGATTATCTCTTTGCGTCAAGTTTTTGCCTGAGGAGTGCGATTCTGGCGCGCAGCTCGTCATCACTCAGCTTTTTAGAACCATCAGGCGCAGGTACCACGGCGGGAGCCTTTGCAGGTGCTGTGGAAGCTACCGGTTCGCTCTTTGTTGGCGAAGGCCCAGTTGCATGTGCCTCATCGCCACCTGCTCGAGACACCGGTTTTGCGGCAGGTTTTGGAGCCGGAGGGACTTTTGCAGTGGTCCTGGAAGGCGTTGGAGCCTTGACGGCACGCTGTACCTGCGGCTGAGCCGCACCTGCACGCAGTCGCCTGTCCAGTTCGCCTGCATTTTTTTCTGAGGCACTCACCCTGGCCTCCAGATCGGCGACGAGTTGCAGGGTATCCAGACGCAGCTGCGTCGCATTGCTCAAAATCGCCAGTGCTCTCTCACGGATATCGTCCGGCACGCCGTTGAGTGCCTTGGTCATCTGCTCGTGCAGACTGAGCTTTCCTTCATCGGGTGTTTGAGGTTTCGGGGCCTCGATGTTGTCTGCCGGCGGATCAGCGTGTGCTGTTTCGGACATTGGAGAGAAGGGGGTCATTCAAGCAATTCCCGTGCGCTCATGCAAGGAAAGCTGCAGAGCGGCTTCGCCCGGCTCTGCAAGAAGCCATTTTCTGCGTCATGCCGCATCGACATCGTTTGTGTGATCGGCGGATGTTTCGTCATCCTCGTCATCAGGGATGCTCAAGAGGCTTCCTGCTTTGGAACCCATCAATACTTGTAATTTTTTCACCGCTTTCTTCTGAATCTGCCGGACGCGTTCCTTGCTGATGCCGAGCCTATCGGCGACTTCTTGCAACGACATGGGCTCCCAATTCGATTCGGCACAGCCAAAATAACGGAGCCGGACGATGGTCTCCCTCCTTTTTCCCAGTTTTTGCAGATACTCATCAAGCGACGTTCCCTTATCGTTATTCAGGACCTCCGCAAATGTTGAGCTGATATAGCTGTCGGTTCCGGGATCACCGATGCCTCCAGGCGCGGGCAGCAACGTCCCGACTTCATCCGCAACATCGTCCGACAGACTGTCGTTGATCGATGTCATTTTTGCATGCATGAGCCCTTTGATCACTTTCTCACCCATACCTGTCGCCTTCCGTATTTCCTCGAGTGTCGGAAACCTGCCGCGTTCATCCAGGTATTCGGTATTCAGCTGAGAAATCTGCGCTATTTGCGCCACATTATGCGGCGAAATTTTGAACTGGCCGTCCGTGTCATAGGCAACGGTGATCTGGGCCGCCTGCCTGATGTACCACGTGGCATAGGTACCCAGCCGTGTTCCCAGTTCAATGTCGAATCTATTGATGGCAGTAATGAGACCGATCACACCGTTTTGTCGCAGGTCCAAAAAATTCACCCCCGGCTTCCAGTATTTTTTGACGACGCTCATGACGAGCCGCATATTTTTTGCAACGAGTTCATCCAGAGCCCCTTGCATCCGGTCCTTGTAGCGAAGAGCGAAAGGTCCTTTTTGCTGTTCGTACAGGTCACGGTTTTCTTGAAACAACTGAATCAGCAACCGTTCGCGTTCTTTCGTTAAGAGCTCATGTTGCTCCTGCATGATTTCATTATCACCGTTCACCTGACGCTTTTTTGGCTGTTCGAGCGATTGCGTCTCTTCAAGCAGAGCGTTCTGCTTTCTAAGCACTCGCTCAATACGCGCCGTCAGGGATTTGAGCTGCAGGTCCAACGTTGCCGGAGGAGTCTGCATCGGTGGAGTCTCTGTTTTTACCTTTGCACTGAGGATATTCATGACGCTCGCAGTGTTCAGTACTTTCTCTCCGGTTTCAACAAAATGCCATGCAGCCCCCGTCTCATGGCCTCACGAAGAGCCAATCAGAAAAACTGGCTCCGCGTCTTGGTTCAATAAGCCGTCTTTGTGGTATCCGTGGCCTCTCAATCCGGATTGAATACAGAAAGCGCTTCGCCTACACTCCCTTGGCTCTTTTCGCAGTGTGGGTCGGTACCGAAGCGGTCAAACGGGGCAGACTGTAAATCTGCTGGCTTTACGCCTTCGCTGGTTCGAGTCCAGCCCGGCCCACCACACGATCTTGTATCACGCAGAAACAGGCGCATACTTGCGGGTATGAAATTGAACAAGAACCTTACATGGCCTCTGCGGGCGCCTTTTTTTGTACTCCAAGCGCTGACACCTCTTCTCTCCCCCCATTCTTTATGAAGCGTCTCATCGCAACTGTTCTCTCGGCGTCGCTGCTTATGCCCGTTGCAGCGTTTGCCGCAAGTTCCGCTCCGGGTTCCGTCACGGTAGACCTTGCTTGCATCCAGACGGCCGTCGCCGCGCGCGAGCAGTCCATCATGACCGCCTGGGGCGCATTCAATACGTCCATGACATCCGCTTACACCACCCGTAAATCGGCACTCAACACGGCCTGGGGCACGATTGATGCCGCAGCACGCAAGACTGCGGTCAAATCTGCATGGGATGCCTTCAGGAGTTCGAAGAAGTCTGCCGGAACCCAGTGGAGGACTTCGCAGAAAGGTGCATGGAAAACGTTCCGCACAGCATCCAGGGCCTGCAAGGGGGGTGCCTCCGCCGATGCAGGCGGTGAATCTGCCGACTCGATGTAATTTTATCTCTGGCCAAAAAAAGGGTCCCGTCGCGGGACCTTTTTTTTGACGCAGATGTTCTCCCGTAGAGCGCGCCGCACTGTACAAGCGCGTGGTGCTGACAGACGGACAGCCTTCGCCACACGCGCGGTCAGCGATTCCGTCGAGACGCAGTGCGTACGGAGCGGTGGTGCCACCGCCGGCATGGAGAGCAGGACAGGAAATTGTATGTGCGTAAAAACCCGAACGTGTGGCGGAACGCGTCGCCGGAAGTCTTCGTACGGAATCGAGAGACTTTCTTTGACGCGCACCGGTCACCGTTTCTACAATCCTGATGAACGTGCGTGACGGTCCCCAGCGAAAAATTGCAAAAATTCATACATCACAAAACGCCTCTGCTGTTCTGCAATCCATACCGTTTGCATTGAGGGTGTACGCACGTACACTCCGGCACATGAGTATCACAGTCGACTTCCAGCACTACGCGGCAGGGCACACCGGCGAGAATCCGGCAGCCGCCCTGCTCGCCTGGCTCCGGAACTCTCCGGACCGTTCCAGTATCCATGTCTTCCTCCGCTATCCGCCGATGCACGACGGATCCGCGCGTCAGTTTCAGTACGCTTTGCAGTCCCTCGGGTGCACCGTCACCCGTCGCATGCCCGTGGCGAACGCAGCCTGAAATCCATCCGTACCGCAGAACACACACATCCACATCTTTTTGCTCTCAGAGTGCGGTGAATGCTTTGAGCTTTTTCCGGCTGATGACGAGTAGACCGCCGATGCTGCCACCCAGCGCCATCCAGCTCTCCATGCCCGACGCAGGTTGAGAAGGAGGCTTGGGCGCGCCCGCATGCAGAGTCGAGGCCGCGGATGAGGAAGAATGCTTCTGCAAGGTTTCCATGGAATCGGATACGGTCTTCGCATTGTTCGGAAGTTCGGTCGACTTTTCCGTCACGGCGATGAGTTCCGTCGTACCGGTGGGATCATTCGTCGCCTGTGTCTTGGTTGAGCTCAGAGAAGAGGAGGAAACGGAACGTGAACTGCTTGCAGCGGGTGCAGAACTCGTCGCTGAGGATTGGACGGAAGAGACGGAGGAAGCGGAAGAACCGGTTGTTCCCCTGTCCGTCTCTCCCGGAAGCGGGATATCGTTGAGCGGACCCCCAAAGTTGCTGTCGCTCTGCTCTGTTGCGGCCGGAACGCTCAGGAAAATGCTCAGGGCAAGGGCAGGTGTCATTTGGGAGTACACCGCGTGCTGGCCGGCCACTTCATTTTTGAAAATGGTGAACGACGCGCTGTCTCCCGCGAAAATAGACGGCGTGAGCAGCACGTTTCCACTGCCGTCGCGCAGGGTCTGTGACTCAAAGATGTGCGGTACCGTATCGTTATTCACCATGGTGACGGTGTCGCCGGTTTTTGCGTTGATCGTTGCCGGTGTGATTCCTTCGGGAGACACGGTGACCGTCACGTTTGCCGGACCTGAAGAAGAGGAGGATGACGAGGAAGCGGTTCCCGAGGGCAATTGACTCAGGATGGCGCTCCATCCACCCATAAAGGATACCCCCACCGTGAGAACGGTGAGAATACCGACAACAGCTGCAGGAGTGCGGGAAATGCGGATCTGGCGGGGTTCCGTGATGCGTATCGTGGAGCCGGTATCCGTCGTACGGGCTGCGCGCCGATCGCCGTTTGTCGGCCGCCAGTTTGGGTGCAGATCACTCATGGCGTGAGCGGGGAACGGCGGCAAATTGCCTGCGGAGTGCGAGCAAAGTGCCACAGACCGCAGAAACAACGACGATGAGCGTCAATCCGGACGATGTTCCCGAAGCTCCAGGAACGTTTCCGGAGCCATCAACAGGGTTCTGGGGCGCAGTCATGCTTCCCGTAAGCTCCTCCAGGTCCTGCGGACGTACGAGGAGCGGAGCAGTCGACGTGTTGGGGTTGCCCACCTGTACAGCCACTTCCTGGCTGAATGCTGTCTCTTTCCCCTGCGCATCCACAGCGCGAATGGCGGCGTAGTACGTGTTGCCCTGGGGCAGGCCGCGGATAAGCACGCTCGTGGAATCCTTGCTGACGGTCCTGCGTTGGATGTAGCGGCCCATCGTGGTGCCGTAGTAGATGTTATAGGCCTGGACTTGGGCGGAGTGCAGCGGATCCCAGCCGAGGAAAACGGCGTCGCCCTCGGTGCCGATGCGTACGCTCTGTACCTGCAGAATGCCGAACGCGTTGCCGGAAACAGAACTCACTGCCGCTGCAGAAGCGGACGAGAATGACGGGGCCGCAAACGAGGAGACGGAGGAAGAACTGGAGTTCGGGCTCGCGCTTGCGACGCTCGCGCCGGAGGATGATACGGACGAGACGGAAGAAACGGAGCTGGAGGCGGGGACGGACGACACCGATGACGAGACGGAGCTGGCGGCTCCGCTCACTTTTACAATGAGGGAGGCCGTGGGGAGCGAGAGGATGTTCGGAGCGGAATCACCGGCTGTCGATGCCACGTACGTGTGGCCGGCGGTGCCGCTCTGGACATCGTAGAAAGAAAGAGGGCTCTTGTTTCCGGTAGGGACGGCTTTCACACGGAAAGTCACCCGTGCGATCGGAAAGATGTCATCTTTGGGCTCTGCGGTGGCCTCGGAGGATGCGCCGATCTTCACGTAACCATTGGCGGCGTCGAATTCAGCTTCGCCAGGCAGTTTTACCGGAAGACCGAGACTCAGTGTGATTCCGGAGCCCTCCAGCACCTGCGTGTCATACGAGAGCCAGGTACGGACTTTACGGACAGGCTGCTGGTCCGGATTGATGAGGACAATATCGAAATCGAGCACGTCACCCACCTGCAGGTTCTCGGTCCCGAGTGATGTAGGATCCTCCACTTTGTAGAACGGACACTGGCGCTGGTCCTGCTTCTCGCAGTGCGGGCGGAAGAGCAGCAGATGCTCGCCTTCCGCCTGCGCGGCCGAGGCTCCAAGCGTGCTCAATGCGAGAGCCCCTGCTGCGAGCAGGAGGAGAGAGCGCCGGAGAGGAAAAGCGGAGCCACGCATGTTCAGCGCTCGAGAGTGCGGAGGAGACGCAATGCATCTTTGGCTGTCAGGCGGAAATCGCCATCCACATCACCACGCTGGAGATCGGCGGACGACGTCTCTTCCAGGCCGTCTACGCGCTCAAGAACAAGGATGACGTCGCTCACGGTGATGAGACCGTCATCGTCCATATCACCGCGGACAGAACCCGTGAGGGCAGCCTGTGTGCGCTCCAGTGTCCGGACCGTGCCGGATGTCTGGATGCCGATGGCAAACGAAAGAACGGCGCAGAGAGCGCCGAAGGAGCCGATGGCGGCCGTGCGCTTCCAGCTCCTGGAGTGTTTCTTCTGAGAACGGCGGGAGGAGGTGTGTGTCATATTTCTGAATAGTATACCCGTTTTTCGGCTTCCAAACCACGTTGTGGCATTGACAAGTTTACAGTACATGACGTGATGGTCGTCTCTATTCCTTGGCTCCGGTATGCTCTGAATCGTGTCTTCCCTTTTCCTCTTCACCGGCCAAAACAGCTTTGCGCTGCGGGAAGAGCGAAAGCGCTGGAAGGACGAGTTTATCCGCAAACACGGCCAGGAAAACCTCCTCTCTCTTGATGGCTCCAAAGCGGACCTGCGACTCCTGCTCGATGAAATCGGTACGAGCCCTTTCGGCGCGGAAAAGCGACTGGTGGTAATCGAAGGCACACCAAAGTTCAGTAAAGAGGAAGTAGCGCTCCTCGTGGAGTCGCAGCATCCGGATTGCATCGTCATCCTCATCGATCCCGCGCCCGACAAACGCACTGCCGGTGCCAAGGCTTTCCTTGCAGCGGCGACCGTCAAAGAGTTTCCACCGCTTGCGGGAAAGGCTCTCACCGACTGGATGAAAGCCTACGCGCAGGGCAGGGGATCGGCGCTTGCACCAACAGCTGTCTCCCTGCTTCTTGAGACTGTGGGAGAGGACCAGGACATGCTGGCTCGTGAGCTTGAGAAGCTCAGTGAGTATCGCAACGGAAAAGAGATAGATGCCGCAGCCGTGCGGGATCTCGCCGTGCCCGCCGGTGAGCGGGAGATCTGGGCATTGAGCTCATTGATCGCCAAAGGAAAAGGAGAAGAGGCGATTGCCTTCCTGCGTGAGTCTGCAAAACGCGGGAGTGACGCGTTTTCGCAGTGGGCGATGGTGCTCTGGTTCCTGCGCTCCATCGCCGGAGTGCATGCAGCAGTCAGTGAAGGCCAGAAGAACCCGGCTACGATCGCGCAGCAGTCCGGTGTGCCGTTCCCGACCGTGCGCACACTCCAGGAACCGGCGTCCCGTATCCGTAAACAAAATCTCAGCAGACTGCTTTCCTGGGCGGCGGATGCCGACATTGCACTGAAAACCGGAGGCCACCGCTCATCTGCCGATGCACCGGAAGAGCTCCAGTCGCTTCTTGAGGCGCTTGTCCTGAAGATGGCTGCGTTATTTCTGGGTTGAGGCGTCCGGCTTCGTGTCAAAGGCCTGTTCGAGAAGAGCTTCTGCGGCTGCGCCTTCCTCCTGACGGTGTGCAGCCTCCTTTGACTGCAGCTCCTGCCGGCGCTTGCGTCGTTCGTCGCCGGTTTTCTGCAGCGTTTCCGGGCTGACGGCAGGGCTTTGGCCCTGATACTTGGCATCGATGGATGCCAGCTGCTTGCGTTCGTTCTCCAAAATGTCCTTCAGGTTCTGCAGCTGCTCGGGGGTCATGATCGGAAGAATATTCACCCAATACTGCCTCTCCTCCGGGTTCATGCTCTCCGACGTTTTAATCATGGCGATGATCGGACCGAAAGCAGCCTCCACCTCGGGTGGCACCTGCAAACCCTGGGTCTGTCCGGTTTGCGCCGTTGCTTGCACGGGGTCGGCCATGGTGTAGAGATGATTTACGCGACGCTGATGATCTCATACTTCGATTTGCCCGACGGCGCGTCCACCTCAACCAGGTCACCTTTGTGCTTACCCAGGAGAGATTTGCCGAGAGGTGACTCGTTGCTAATTTTGTGCTCGAGCGGGTCGGCCTCCGTCGAACCCACAATCGTGTAGCGGGCGCTGTCGTCGCCGTGGCCTTTTTCCGAGACGGTGACCGTGGAACCGATCTCCACTTCCTTTCCGCGTCGCGCGTCACTCTTCTTCTCGGAGATGATTTTGGCGTTCTTGATCTTGTTCTCAAGTTCCAGGATGCGGCCTTCCACGAATGCCTGTTCATTTTTGGCTTCCTCGTATTCGGAGTTCTCGGAAAGGTCGCCGTAGGAGATGGCCTCCTTAAGGCGGTTCGCCACTTCCTGGCGGCGGACGGTTTTGAGGTTCTCAAGTTCCTCCTTCAGCTTCTTCAGGCCCTCTTTCGTGACGAGAGTCTGGTCGTCGTCGCCAAAACCGGCTGCGTCATCGGAGGACGGGGCGGGGGACAGATCGACGTCGGCGAGGATATCGTCCTGCTGCTGCATACCAAAGGAGGGGAGAGGAAAACTGGCCAATTGTACGCGAAAACAAGGCGTAGACAAGCGGTCAAATGTTTAATTCTGAACCGCGAAGGGCCATTTTCTGGCATGGATCACACGTTTCGTATTTACTATCTTCCACCAATTCCCCAGTTTCCCTGTGAGTTCTGAATCTTTCAATCGGGCGGAAGTAGGCAGCCTCTCCGCAGCGGAGTCAGTATCGGGTGCCGATAATGCGTTTACCGCTGCGTGCGGGGCGTTTCGTTCTTTTCCCGTTCTCATAAAAAACGCATGCATAGGCTATGATCACCTGGATATCCGAAGGAAGCCGGCTCAGAACAATGGTGGCTCATTCAACCCGGAAACCGGCCAATGGGCCTTTCCGGTCTTTGCGCGGCCGTCGAGGTATCCGGATTTGAAACGAGAAATCGGTACGGCGTTTGTGGCGCCCGACGGTACAGTGGTATGCCGCCCCTCAGTGGAGGTGCTGTGCGTATTAGTAAAGGCAGATATCGCTCTCCTGCAGTCAGCAGAGTTGTCACGCAACGGCATGAGGACTTTCGGACTACTGAAGGATTAAGACGGATCAGCTATTGTTAATTCTTCAGGAGATCCGGCCAGCGCATCAACGGCAAGGCGTCAGGATTTTCCTGTAGCAGCGATTCCACCATACGCTTGGCCAGCTGCACGTTGGTGATGAGCGGGATACCGTGATCGGTGGCGATGCGGCGGATGTAGTAGCCGTCCGTCTGGGACGTGGATGAACTGTGCGTCGGGATATTGATGACCAGATCCACCCTCCGTTGCTCGAGATACTCACGGATATTGGGGCTACGCGGTTCGGAGAGCTTGTGCACCAGGATCGAATTGATGCCGCGGCTCGTGAGGAACTCATGCGTGTGCGCCGTTGCCGCGAATGAAAAGCCCTTCTCGGCGAGCGCCTGAATCGCGGGGAGGAGATCGACTTTGTCTTCCAGGCTACCGACGGTAACGAGAATATTCTTGTGCGGGATCTTGAAACCCACAGCAAGCATCGCGGTGAGCAGCGCCTGCTCCGCGTTGCTGCCGAAACATGCCACCTCACCGGTACTGGCCATCTCCACGCCAAGCCGGGGATCGGCACCCTTGAGGCGGCTGAAGCTGAATTGCGCGGCCTTGACGCCGACGTGATCGAGATCGACTGTCTGATAGTGCTGATCAAGCGGAGCGCGCTTCAGGAGCGCCTGGGTAGCAAGAACCGCAAAGTTGATGCCGGTCACCTTGCTTGCAAACGGGAAGCTGCGGGAGGCACGCAGGTTGCACTCGATCACTTTCAGGTGATTGTCTTTGGCAAGGAACTGGATGTTGAACGGCCCGCTGATCTTGAGGCCCCTGGCAATATTCTTGGCGATAACCTTGAGCTGGCGGAGTGTAGCCAGGTTCACGCGTTGCGGGGGCAGAACGATTGTCGCGTCACCCGAGTGCACGCCCGCGTTCTCGACGTGCTCCGAAATCGCGTAGAGGAGCACCTGCCCGTCCTGGGCCACACCGTCAAATTCAATTTCCTTTGCACCAGTTTCGAATTTGGAAAGAACCACCGGAGCCTCACGGCTCACGGCTGCGGCCTGGTCCAGGTATGCCTTGAGATCGTCACCGGTATGCACCACGGCCATGGCGGCACCACTGAGCACGTAGCTTGGGCGGACGATGACGGGGTACCCCACCTTCTCCGCGAAGGCCCGTGCGGACTGCGTATCGGCGAACTCCTTCCATTCGGGCTGATTCACCTTCAGTTCATCGAGCAGCATGCTGAACTTGTGGCGGTCTTCGGCTCTGTCGATATCGGCCGGGTGCGTGCCCAGGATCGGAAGCCCTGCAGCCGCAAGCTTCGGTGAGAGGTTGTTCGGGATCTGGCCACCCATGGACACCACCACGCCCTGCGGATGCAGGAGTTCAGCGATGTCCCGGACACGTTCTTCCGTGAGCTGCTCGAAGAAGAGCGTGTCGCATTCGTCGTAGTCCGTGCTCACCGTCTCAGGGTTGCTGTTGACCATGGTCACATCGAAGCCCTGTTTCTGGAGTTCATGCGTCGCCTGCACGCAGCACCAGTCGAATTCTACCGAGGAACCGATGGAGTACGGGCCTCCTCCAAGCACCAGCGCGCGCGGCTTCTCGCCTTTCTCCGGGAACGTGACATCGTGCTCTGTCCCGTGATAGGTGAGGTACAGGTAATTGGTGTGTGCGGGGAATTCACCGGCAAGCGTATCGATCTGTTTGGCGACAGGCCTGATGCCGAGCGAGGTGCGGAACGAACGGATATCTTCGGCTTTCGAACCGCGGATGGTCGCAACCGACTTATCGGAAAAGCCCATGAGCTTCGCGGTCTTCACCAGCGAGGGATCGAGTGAATCCATCTTGGTTTTCAGGAGTTCTTTTGCAACCTTCGCGCAGGCCTGAATGCGCTGTAAAAACCAGCGGTCGATACCCGTGGTCACGGAGACCTCATCCGGTGTCCATTCGCCGGCGAGTGCCTCCGCCACCGCAAAGATGCGGCGCGGTGTGGGGCGTTGCAGCTCCTTTTTGATGTCTTCGAATGTGAAGGTCTGGGGATACAAACCGTCGACGCCGATGTTGAGCATGCGGAGCGCCTTCTGGAGTGCTTCCTCAAACGTGCGGCCGATGGCCATCACCTCACCCACCGATTTCATCTCGCTTGTCACCTGCTCGGAGACAAAGCGGAATTTCTGCAGATCCCAGCGCGGGATTTTCAGCGCAACGTAATCGAGAGCAGGCTCAAAATCCGCGCTTGTCACTTCCGTGATGGCGTTACGCAGTTCCGGCAGAGAATAGCCGAGCGCGAGTTTTGCGGCGACGAACGCGAGCGGGTAACCGGTCGCCTTTGAGGCGAGAGCGGAGCTGCGGCTCAGACGGGCGTTGACCTCGATCACTCGATATTTTCGTGAACGGGGATCGAGAGCGTACTGGATGTTGCACTCACCGACGATCCCGAGGTGGCGGATCACTTTCAGGGCGATCGATCTCAGCATCTGGTACTCGTCGTTGTCCAGCGTCTGGCTTGGAGCGATGACGATCGATTCACCGGTGTGGATCCCGAGCGGGTCCACGTTCTCCATGTTGCAGACCGTGATGCAGTTATCAAACCTGTCACGTACCACCTCGTACTCGATCTCCTTCCAGCCGGTGAGGTCTTCTTCCACAAGCACCTGGTTCGATTCCACGAACGCGACCTTGAGAAGGTCGCGGAGCTCTTCCTCGTTCTTTGCACGACCGCTGCCTTTACCGCCGAGCGCGAACGCGGCGCGGATGATCACCGGATAGCCGATGGTTTCGGCGGACTTCACGGAATCGGCGATCGATTCACAGGCGAAGGACTTGGGCACATCCACGTTGATGGACCGCAGCTCCTGGTTAAAGAGCGCACGGTCTTCCGTCTTGCGGATGCTTTCCACGGGAGTCCCGAGTACCTGCACGTTGTGTTTTTCCAGAATTTTCTTGTCGTAGAGGCTGACGCCGCAGTTGAGTGCGGTCTGTCCGCCAAAGCTGAGCGCGATGGCATCCGGCTTTTCCTTTTCAATCACGCGCTCGACAAAGGAGGGCGTGACTGGAACGAAGTACACGCCGTCGGCGAGTCCCCAGCTGGTCTGGTTCGTGGCAATATTGGGGTTGATGAGAATCACACGCTTGCCCTCTTCCTTAAAGGCTTTGATCGCCTGACTGCCGGAGTAGTCGAATTCACCGGCTTCTCCGATCTTCAATGCGCCTGAGCCGAGCAGGAGAATCGTCTGAATCTTGGAAAAATCAGCCCCCTGTCCCTGTGCGGGACCCCGGGTGCCGTCCAAGCGGTCCTGAGTCATGTCCGGCGGAGTGTAGCAGGGTGAGGAGGTATGGCAAGCGGGCTCTGGAAAAAGGTCTGAAGGTTGTATCATTCCCTCATGAATCGGCAGCACGTCTTATCCGAGGAATACATTCGCGAGCACTGTCCGCACTGTGATTTTACGTCAGACACATTTGCTGACCTTCTCTGCGAAACAGAAAGTTTTCGTTTGGTTTGCGATCATCATCCGCTGTGTGTGGGTCACCTTCTTATCATTCCAAAGGCACACCTTTCCTGTATCGGTGCCTACACTCCGGCACTCATGGAAGAATTTCGGGATGTCATGGATCAGGCAGCCCGGTTTCTTCGCCAGTCATATGGTCCGGTTAGCAGCTTTGAACACGGAGTGGCGGGTCAGACTGTTTTTCACTCACATGTTCATCTGCTTCCCTATGGAGGGAGTCCGGAATCGATTGTTCCTGAATCCGCTGTTCTGCATTCCCTGAGACGTCTCGAAGATCTGCAGAGAATATTTCAATCAGATAAGCAGTATCTGTACTTCTCTATAGAAAAGGATGCGTGGACCGTCGACACGTCGATTGCCGCGCCGCGGTTCTTCCGCGATCGCTTTGCATTCGCTTTAGGTGTTCCCGAGCGCGGAAACTGGAAGACCATGCATGAAAAAGCGACAATGATGGCTGGTGCCGCAAAGATGAATGCTTCAGTCGTCTCAAAGTGGAAGGCTTTTGACGCAGCACGATAAAGTACCGAAGGATGGAAGTGGTCACACCGGGAGCGGCTCGCTACCCTCATCGCATGCGTTCTTCCTCTGTCCTGCTCCTCGCATCACTCCTGCCGTCCACGGCCTTCGCCTCGATGGCCACGTTTCACGACGAGGTGAACAAGTTGGATACGGTCATCGTGAGCACGAGCGGTGCGCTCCTGCTTGAGGAGAATGATTTGAAAATGGAAACCAGTGCGGAACTGTTTCCTGATGACGGAACGCCGATTGCAGCCGAGCGGGGCGGCGAGCTGGAGGAGTTCAGCGACTTCGTGCAGTTCCGCATCGACGGTGTGCCGTACGTCTTTAAGGACGTGCCGGTCATCGCCTGGTTTGCCCCCTACGTCCGCGATGTCGCGGAGCGCGCGGTGGTTTCCGGATACAAGGATGCGAACGGGGTGCCTCTCGGGATCTTCGGTCCTGAGCGCAATGTGACTCTGGAAGAGCTCGCCAAGATAGCTGTCCAGGCTTCCAAAACAGATCTCTCCGCGTGCCCCGAGGTTCCGCTGAATCCCAAAGCAAAAGGCCAATGGTCGGCTCCGTACGTCTCGTGTGCGGAGCAGCAGGCGTTTGCGGTGTACGCCGATGGCGCGGTGGATCTCAAGCGCAACGCCACACGTTCTGAAGTGGTGATCACGGTACTGCAGGCGTTCGGACGCTCGGTGAATGATCAGACAGTCACCTCCTTCAAAGATGTGAATTCCTCAACGCCTTTTGGGACGGCCATCGGCCAGGCGGTAGCCGATGGCATCGTCAGCGGATACACGGATCAGGCCGGTAATCCCACCGGACTCTTTGGACCGATGAACCCTGTCAACAGGGCGGAGATCGCCAAAATCATCAGCCGCTCCCTTTCGATCTACGCAAACTGACCGGTCAGTGCTTGGTGGTGGCGCGCTGGCGGAGGTGTGCCTCCAGGTGAGCGTCGCTCGGGTGCGAACCGACAAACTCAAGCATCACACCGCCAAGAATGATGAGTGCGCCGCCCAGATAGTGGAAGCCCTCAATCGCTTCTCCGAGAAACCAGTGTGAGAAAATCACGGAAAAGATCGCGGTGAAGTTACACATGAGCGAGACCGTCGTCACCGGCAGACGTTCGAGCGCTTCGTAGAAACTGAACACGTTGAGGAAGCGCGACAGGAAACCGAAGCCGAGCAGTACCGGGATGATGGTGAGCGGTAAGACGGAGATCTCCTCCGCAAGGTTATGGTCCACAAACGGCGAGAGGATGAAGAAGCACATCATGGCGACGCTTGCGCGCACAAAGAGCATGACGTGCGGATTGCAGTGGTGCAGAAACTTGCGGTACGTGATGCTTCCGCACGCGAACACCAACCCGGAGAGGATGATGAGCACATCACCCGGTTGCAGGGAGATGCCGTCTGTGAACCCGCGCAGGGCAATGGTAAGCAGACCCGCGGTCATCGTGAGAATGGAAAGCGCATGCGTCCGCGTGAATTTTTCGCGCAGCATGACAACCGCCATGAGCATCAGGAACACCATTTCGCTGTTTGCGAAAAGTGATGCATTCACTGCCGTGGATTTCTGAAGCCCCGTAAACAGGAGCATCGGGGCAAGGACACTGTTGAGGAGTGCAACGATGAGGAGCGGCAGCACCCACGCGCGCGGCGACTGCAGGAGCTTACGGATTGTCGGCATGAAGCCGAACGAGAACACCACAAAGAGCCACATCAGTGTCTCGCTGACAAACAGGAGTGTAAGCGCGGAGAAGTGTGCCCCGAGCACCTTGGCGAACGCACTGCCGGTGCCGGCGGCAAGCACGCTTACGGCAAGGGCGATCCAGCCGATCGTCTGATCGGATGCAGTCGAGCGTCGCCAGGCGACAGTGGGCCAGCGAAGAATGTGTGTGTACATCACTTTTTAGTAATTATAACATAAAAATACAGTTTTAACAATAGTCCTCCGGAGACCAAATGGTAGGGTTCTGCGCATGCTGGAGCGAATTATACAAAAGGTTCCCCTGTGGTTACTGCTGTTGTTTCCCCCAGTTGCAGCTTTGCTGCTGTATGCGGAGCCGGCGCTTGTTCATGAGTTTGTCACCCTGGATGATGGCCTGCTTATCACCAAAAACCCGGCCGTCATGGCCATGACACCGCAGACGCTCTGGTATGTGTTCACTCACTACGATCCGGAGCTCTACATCCCTCTCACGTTCCTCAGTTACCAGGTCGATCACCTCCTTTGGGGCCTCAACCCCGTGGGCTTCCACCTCTCGAATCTCCTTCTGCACGCCGGCAGTGCCGCTGCGCTCGCGTACCTCACACTGCGTCTGACCGGAAGCAGACTGATGGCGATCGTCGTGTCGCTGCTGTTTGCGTTGCATCCGCTCAATACCGAAGCCGTGCTTTGGGCGGCAGCGCGAAAAGATCTCCTCTCAACCTTCCTCGGACTGCTCAGTTGCATCACATTTCTGCGGTATCGGGAGAGTGCGGAAAAGAAGTGGTACCGGCTTACGGTGATGGTCTTCGTGCTGGCTCTGTTGGCGAAGGTCTCGGTGGTGATCCTGCCACTGCTGTTCTTCCTCTATGACCGTGTCACGGGGAGGAGATCTGGCGCACGGGAGTACGCACCGCTTGGTGCATTGATGGCGCTCTTCGTCACCATCGCCCTTATCGGGAAAACGGCAGTCCTGCAGTCGTCGGGTCCGGCTACAACGATGCTGCTGGCGATGAAGAGCGCTCTCTTCTACTTTCAGAGCACCGTATGGCCACAGGGACTCACCGTGATCTATCCGCAGGCAACACCGGTGACGTTTACGGGCACCGAATTTCTGCTGCCATTGATTGTCGTCCTTGGCACTCTCGCAGCAGCTGCGGTGCTCTGGAAAAAGAAGCCAGCCGCTGCCGCACTCATTCTCCTGTACTTCATCGCTCTTGCGCCGAACTCTACGAACTTCCTGAAAAACGGCATGCTGTTCTTTGCATCCGACCGCTATGCGTACATCGCGGCGATTGCGGTGTTCAGTGCCGTTGCATGGATTATCGCCTTTCTCGACCGTCGAGGATCGGCGATGGTGTCAGCAGTCAGCGGAGGCGTTGCGGTGTTGATCCTGCTGATTCTCTGTCTTGTCAGCACTGTACAGGCCGGTACATGGCGCGATAGCGAAGCGCTCTACCGCCGCGTGCTTGCGGTGTACCCGCAATCGGCGCTCGCATGGAATAACCTCGGAGACGTGTTGATGAAGGCCGGCAGGAAAGAGGAGGCAATGTCGGCGTTTGATAGCGCCGTTGCCGCCGATTCTGGACTCATCGCCGCACATCTCAACCGTGGCGACGCCTACCGTGTCATGGGCAGACTCCCGGAGGCGGAAGCGGAGCTGAGGATCGCGGTTGATCTGGCGGAGAACAAGACAATTGGCAATCTGGAGGAGCTCGGTGCGTACTACTTCCTGGGACGCGCTCTCGATGAGGCCGGCAAAACGGACGAGGCACTGGCGATGTTCGCACGCGCGGTCGAGAGACTGCCACAGGCTGCAGAGCCCCACTACAACCTGGGCATCATGCTGCAGAAGCACGGCCGCACTGAGGAGGCATTGCTGGAATTCCTCCGTACCGTGAAGCTGGAGCCTCTCTACATTGCCGGTTGGTATCACGCTGCCGGGATTCTGGCTGAGCAGGGAAAGCTGGAAGAGGCGGAAATCGCGCTGGAGCGCGTCGTCGAACTCGATCCCGGTTATGAAAAGGCGATGGAGCACCTCAAAGGAATCCGTGCGATGCGGGCACAATGACGCTAGAGTTTCCCCATGACCATCACCCTTGCAGACTTTGAGAACGTCGATATCCGTGTCGGAAAGATTCTTTCCGTGGAACCGTTTCCCGAAGGAAAATACTCCACGCACATCCTGAAGATCGACTTCGGTCCGGAGATCGGCGCCAAGAAATCGTTGGCACGGTTGAAGCCGCACTACGAGGGACCGGAACTCGTGGGGAGGCTCGTGATGGCGGTCGTGAACTTTGCCCCGCGGCAGATCGGCAAGCATCTTTCCGAGGTCCTTACTCTCGGCGTTCCCGATGCCGACGGGAATACCGTTCTCCTGCATCCTGAACGTGAGGTGCCGCTGGGTGTGAAGATCTATTAAGGTAGGGTAGAATCAGTTTCATGCTTACTCAGGCTCTGGTTCTGTTCCTCGCGGGAAGTCTTACGATTCTTCTGCCGTGCATTCTGCCGCTCGTGCCGGTTGTGCTCGGAGCGACGGCCAGTGACCGGCATCCGCTCAGGCCGCTCGTGCTCACTGCGGGGATGGTGGTGAGCTTTGTGCTCTCCACCTTTCTGCTGCAGGTTGTGCTTGGTTCGTTTGTGGAATTTGCCGACTACGTGCGCATCGGTACCTTCTACGCACTCTTCCTGTTCGGTCTTGGATTCGCGTTACACCAGCGGATCATCCAGCTTGCGCTCGCCGCAGCGTCTGCGGTCTACTTTTTCTGGGATAAGGGGTGGATCGCGATTCTTGTGGCCGCACTGCTTGGCGTTTTTGCAATGGAAATCGGCGGACGCGTGGCATCACGTCTCCAGTCACTCAGCGGGGACATTCAACAGGTGGCAGGTTCAACACTCGGCAGAACGTCACTGCTCTCGTCATTCATTCTCGGTACCACACTCGGTCTGGCGTGGGCACCGTGCGCGGGACCGGCACTGGGCTTTGCCCTTGCCGTTGTCCGTGATGATCCCGGTACCCGCGCGCTTGTGCTCCTGACGTGTTATGCGCTCGGCAGCGCGTTGCCGCTCCTGCTTATCGGCTACGGCGGACAGGCTGCGGTGCATACGGTCCGCTCCATCACGCCCTATACGGACATCATCAAGAAGGTTGCAGGGGTTTTCCTTCTTGTGACTGCACTCGGTCTTCAATCAGGTCTCTTGCTGAAGGCTCAGGCATGGATCGCCGAGCACACGGGCTTCGGCACACTGGGTTCACAGCTGGAAGATCGTTTGCTTGGAGGTGGTGACCAAAAGCCAGAGGTGAATCTCTCGGATCTTCCCGTGCTCGGCAGAGCGCCGGAATTTGAGGGCCTGGGCACCTGGCACAACAGCGAGCCGCTCACGATGGAGAGCCTGCGCGGCAAGGTGGTCCTCATCGATTTCTGGACCTACAGTTGCATCAACTGTATCCGCACACTCCCGTACGTCCGGGCGTATTGGGATAAGTATCGCGATTCACCGTTCGTGCTCATCGGCATTCACACGCCCGAGTTCGTCTTCGAGAAGAGTGATGCCAACGTTGCGCGTGCGGTCAGGGATCACGGGCTCACGTACCCGGTCGCGCAGGATAACGACTTTGGCACCTGGAATGCGTTTGGGAACCGCTACTGGCCCGCCAAGTATCTTATCGATGCAGAAGGTCGCGTGCGGTACACGCACTTTGGCGAGGGCTCATACGATGAGACCGACGATGCCATCGCAAGCCTGCTCAGAGAGATCAATGCAAATGGTAAGGATATGGCCATTCCCGAGGACACCCGCGAGTACGGTATGCGCGTCACTCCCGAGACATATCTGCACTCGCGCAGCTGGGGGCAGTTCCAGAACAAGCAGGGATCGCCGGATGAGCAAGCACGCACGTATGACGCTTCGGAAAAGCCGTCAGTCAGCCGCTTTGTTCTGGGAGGGACGTGGAAGCTTGTCGAGGATGAGCGCCAGGTGCTGGCATCCGAGGCCGGCGAGATCCGCATCAATGCCTTGGCCGGGGAGGTGAACCTGGTGCTGGGCATGGAAGAGGGATTTGCTCCTGCACAGGCGGAAGTGATCGTAGATGGAAAGACCGTGAAGACGTTCACGGTGGATGCACACGATCTTTACGTCCTCTACGACGGTGAGTATGGCGAGCACGACGTTCGTCTCATTTTAAAGGGGAAGGGTGTGGGGGCATATGCCTATACGTTTGGGGGCTAAGTCACTGTTTCTACTTATTGCATTTATCCGAAATAGTATAATAATATGTTATATGCTTCGCAGTGCGGAAGAGCTGCTCACCGAGCCAAAAAAACTGATGGAAGGCGTTTCCATGGTTTCGATGGGCATCAATCCGTCTGCAAGCGATCTGCATCTTGGGCATTACCTGACGATGTACCAGTTCGTGAAAGCCGTGTCGGCGTCCGATTCCGACGCTCGCGGCCTGTTTTTTATCGATGACCGCGAGTTTGATCTTGGCAATCCGAATACTGGGAACGGAAAGGGACTGTTTTACATGCAGGAGCGAACACAGGTCGATGCGATCATGAAAAAAGTCATCCGCACACTGGATGAATACGCTGACACTATGAAAATCCCGGGATTGCGATCAAAAATGTACGTCCGCAGCATGTCTGACTGGATGACCGATACGGACGTCTCGGGCGTCAGGACGGGTCAGACGCTGTATTCCATGTTGATGCAGAACCGCACCCAGATTGTTGCGGCTCTCCAGCCGGGCGGACTGAACGAGTCTGTAAAGCCGTTCATGAGGCCGTTTTGCCCCGAATGCGGAACGGGCAGCCGCCTCGAGCATGAGATCACCCTCACCAAAAACGCTTTGATGAGTGTCTGTAGAAACCGAGACTGCAGTCATCGCAAAAAAGAGTATGTCTCCTCTCCGGAAAAGGGGGACCGCAACTGGTCTATGTTTTACGCCGTGGATCCCCTGCGGGATATTCTGCTGTCGAGGAGCAGCGGAGGAAAAGTTCTTCACGTTTTCGGCGGGGATTACGGAGTACCGTGGGGTGTCTCCCCGTACAGCGCGAGGGGCGGAAATCACGAGTACTCAAAAGCCTACCGCCTGACAAAACTCGTGCCGAAAATCGATCCGCTGGCGTACGTGGATCATTATGTCGGGCCCATGCTTGTCGGTCCGGATGGTCGCAAGTTGGCAAAAAGCAACGGCGATAAGACTCTGAACGTGCCAAGCCCCTCTTACTTGCAGGAGATTCTTGATGCCCGCAGGGTCGAGGTGCGAATTGCGTGAGATAAATGGATCTATTTCAGTCACCGCGAATCAGTCGTTCTTTCTTTTGCCTGGTCCACCCCTTGATTTGTATCGCACATAATCTGGCAGATGGTTTATCTGCCATTGGAGCTGAAATGTACACGGGCTGCAATGTCCCCTGATCATGCGCGAACTTCGCTCCCTTGCCGTTGTTATGCTCCAGAATTCGTCGATGGGCATCCCGTGTAGTATCTGCCAGTGGGAGCTTGAGCAATATAAACGAACCAAGGCTCGAGTCCGCCGATGCGGACGAGAACCATGAGCGAGTCCGCCCGAGACGGACGAGTCGAATGGTGCCGCCGGCTGGAATCGAACCAGCACGCCCCGGTAAGGAGGCAGGGGATTTTAAGTCCCCCGTGTCTACCATTTCACCACAGCGGCAATTGGACTATTGGAGTATCGGAATACTCGAATACTGGGATCAGAACTATTAAAGAGCAATAGAAGTATACCCCTGAGCCTGGTCCCAGTATTCCAGTACTCCAGTAATCCAGTCACTCAAATCGGCAGCGCCTCCAACTGGATCTTGGGTACCACCTCTTTGTCTGTGCGTTCACCCACTGCCAGCGGCTCGCCCGAGAGAGGGTCCACCTCCACGGCGGAAAGAATGAGGCGTCGTAAGGTGGTGCCCACCGGTGTGCAGGTCATCAGTGTCGCCATACGCATCCCCCCAGGCTGATCGAGAACGGAGGTATCGCTGGGTTCCACTTCCTTCTTGTTCTGCACAATGTAGCGGTGGCGGTCTCCGTTGTAGTACACCCAGTATTCGTCTCCTTCGTCCAACTCGTGCAGGCGCGCAAATACCGTCTTGTAGTGGCCCGGTGCCCAGGGGTAATACGAACTATGGCCGGTGACGAAAAAGTTCCCGGCCTGGCCCGGTCGCGCGGTGCCGGGGTAGTGCACAACGCCGTCGGTCAGCGCGTCCTGAATATCCTCCTCTACCTGCACCCAGTCCTGACGCAGGAGTGCTTCCACGGGAGGGGCGACCAGCGGGACGTTCAGCTTGAGTTTCGGAATGACGATGCGGTTATCCGGAGGGCCGACGGTCGGCAGATAACTGAAGAGATCCCCGCGCTCGCGGCCTTCGCCATCGGCATCACTCGTTTTGAGAGCGGCGAGCATGGTGGAGGTTTCGGCGTGTTCGGTGTCCAGGGACGGGTGGTTTACGAACACATCCAGCTTCGCGCTCGCGATTTGCAGGAAGCTCTGGTAGTTCATGATCGAAAAGAGCACCGCAAAGATGACTGCGAATGTGCCCCCGAATCGGAGGACATCGAACACAAAGAGCGTGCCGCGGCTGTACTGGCGTACCTTCTGCCTTCCCGAGGGCACCCAAACGGGTTGGCGCAGTGTTGCGATAAAGTTCTGCATGAACTGGCGGAGGCCTGTTCTGGCATCCTCGAGCAGAGGCGCTCCCGCTTTGATGCTCACCTTGTACTGACGCAGGCCTTCGCCGACACTATCCGATGCCGCGGAAGCGATGCCGATGATCGTTGAGCGCACCGCGTCGCGGCCGTGCTGCACATGTTCACGTACAAAGACCGGTGCAGAAACCTCTGCTGCCTGATACTCATCAGACTGCCAGACATCATCATCGATGAAGCTCACGATCTGCAGGTCTTCCACCGCCGGCGTCTCCTCCACAAACAGCATTTCGGGCTCAGTCTCACCGTCCGGGGGGAGGATGATATCGCCCTCGTCGTTGTAGGCGGCCCGGTGGCGGCTGTCTCGCAAAGACATCGGAGTAGTATAGCAGGAAAATGGCTTCCTAGAAAGGAAAAGCTCGCACACCGTCTTTGACTTTGCAAGCGAATTGTCAAGCTGCCATAACACCGCCTCCCACCACTTCGTCGCCTCTATACAGCACCAAAGACTGTCCCGGCGACAGGGGTGGAGTCTGCGGCTCACGGAAGCGGAAAACAGCCCGCCCACTCTTCAGAGTGAGTGTCCCAGTTTGACGATCTCCTAAAGATCTTGTCCTGCATTCAAACTCGGTCTCCAGTGCATCGGGTGCTTTCCAGGACACCCAACGGAGGTCAGTGAGCGTCACCGAGTGCTGCAGCTCAGTGCCCTTTTCACTCACGATCAGCCGATTGCCTCCCGTGTCCTTTGCGACAACCTCGAGAGGAATCTTGAGCCCGCCGATCTTGAGCCCTCTGCGCTGACCGTGCGTGTACAAGGCAAGTCCGTCGTGGCTACCGACGACAGTGCCATCTCTGCGCACGATTTCTCCGGGCTTGAGATCATCCCTCAGATGGCGCCTGAGGAATTCCTGCGGGGACTTTTCCGGGAAAAAACAGAGGTCTTGGCTCTCACGGTACTCCTCGTCGTACGGAACACCGTACGCCTTGGCTAACGCGAAGACCTCCGACTTCTCCATTGTTCCCAGCGGAAAGACGGCTGATGCCAGTTGTTCCTGTGTCAGGCCATAGAGGTAGTAACTCTGATCCTTCGATTTGTCAGCGGCTTCCAGGAGCACGTGGCGCTCCGATCCGTCAGACAGTTTTTCGATTGCTGTTCGCGCGTAGTGTCCTGTCGCGAGCTTTTCGCAGCCAAGCTCTTTCATGAGTGACAGTAATTTTCCGAACTTGATCGTCCGGTTGCAGCGGATACACGGGTTCGGGGTTAGGCCCTGCCGATGAGCATCGAGGAACGGATCGACGACTTCTGCTTTAAACTCATTCTCAAGGTCGATCACGGAGTAGGGGATCGAGAGCTTCTTTGCGACCGACGCCGCGCGTGCGGCCGTTTGTGCGTTGCAGCATTTGCTTGGCAGGATTTCGGCCATTGCCGGTGCCAGCGGATCGCTCCAGAGCGTGAACCGCACGCCGACCAGTTCGTGGCCCTGTTCCTTCAGGATAGGAGCAACAACGCTGGAATCGATTCCACCGGAGAGGGCTACCAAAATCTTCACATCGCCATCCTACAATTTTATTATGTTTATGCAATAAAATAGGTAATTGACAACATAGGTCTGAGGTTCTATAACAGTGCGTCGCCCGATCCTTAACTCCTTTGTGAAAGATTGGTGTTCCATGGTGGTGTCACTTCCCGAGTTTGTGACCTCGCAACTAGGTGAGGAGGCGCACGATCTCATCGATGCGGCTCTTCGCCAGTCCGCACTCCGCGGACAGGACGAACTGGGGGCTGAACATTTGCTTCTGGCCCTGCTGCAACATGCTGGTGCCTGTAAGACTCTGGGTGCGCTCGGTTTGAGCGTTGCTGAAGTCTTCAATGCAATCGGTATGCCCGAAACTGCAGTGAGTGCGCCCTCCACGGCAAGCCCTACCGTCCTGCCGAGCTTCCGGAATGCGTTCATGAACGCGGCCAGTGAATGCGAAAGACGCGGTGGTCAGCTGATCGAAGCGGAAGATATCCTCTTCGGTCTCATGTACATGAGCGCCGGCCTCCCCGGCCGCGTGTTCCTGAAGTTCGGCCTCGAACCCGAGTCCGCGCGCGCCGCCTTGGCGTAGCAAGGAAGCGACAAGTCCCATCACATTGATGGGAAAAAACGGTCTGCCACTTCGGCAGGCCGTTTTTGTGCATATCCTAGCGAAGAAGACGGATAACAGTTGTCGTCTTCTTTCTTCAGCAGAGCTTCTGCGTATCATGCCGGAAATTATGAGCGACAGAGTCGGATACCCCGCCGGCATGATGATCTACTGCGGTACGCCCGAGCCACCGAAGCCTGATCCTTCTGTGCGTCAGGAACAAACGTGGCCCATGATGTTCCTCCGGGACCTGACAAATCTCTCCTGGGCGGATGCACTGATGGAAAAAGCAAACAGCAAGAGTGAGGAAGGCGAGTTGTTCATCGCGGCCTGTCAGCTGTTTTCAGAACGGACACGGTCCCTGTTGGCGATGAGCAGGACAAAGGAGGTGGTCTCCGCCCTGCAGGAGATGGCCGACTGTTCCAGGCGGCTTGATCTGGCGATGACCATGTATCTGAGTGAGGAGCCATCGCCCGAGATCAATATGCAGATTCGAGCGAGCAAAAATGCCCTCAATGCCGCAGGATTTTTTGCGGACAGCGACGGAGATATTCTTCCCTATCCGCAGAAAAAAGGCACCGCATCAACACAGCAATTTGTCCTGTCAAAGTCGCAGCATTCCTGACGTGCGGATTGGCACAAAAGGCGTATGATACTGGCCTATGGCCACCAAGCACTCCAACGATCTTCATACGTTCATTACCCATGCACGTGGCAAGGGTATGGACCACGCCACGATCCGCGCGCTGCTCGTCTCCTCCGGCTGGAAGGAGAAGGATGTGATCAATGCGCTCGCCGACGAAAGTCTGAGCATGGCCATCCCGACCCCGCCCGATGTCGGCGGCCCGCGGGATGCGTTCTTCCACCTGCTGACCTCGGTATGTCTGTACTCCGGGTTCTTTGCCATCGTGAATTTGTTTTTCGATCTTCTGAACCGCTTGCTTCCCGATCAGCAGCTGGAGCGCTGGACGCCGGATGCAGGCGGAGTGCGCTGGTTCATGGCGACGATCATCATCACCGCTCCTCTCTATTTCTTGCTCATGCGAGCGCTTAACCGCGACATACGGCACAATCCGGAGAAAGCAGGCAGCCCCATTCGCCGGTGGCTGACGTACCTCACCCTCTTCCTCGCGTCGATGACGATGGTGGGCAACCTCATCACGCTCGTCTTCTACACGCTTGATGGCGATCTGACTGTGCGTTTCCTCTGCAAAGTGGGTGTGCTCTTTGTCCTGAGCGGACTCGTGTTCCTGTACTACTTCTCATCGCTGCGCAGGCCTGTTGCCGACCGCAGCCTGAACATGTCTTTCCGTAGTGTGGGCATCGTTATCGTGCTCCTCGCGGTTGTTTCCGGCTTTGTGGTGACGGGTTCCCCCGCAGCGCGCAGGGCGGAGAGGCTCGATGAACAGAGGCTCATGGACGTGCAGTCTATCGTCAGCACCGTCGACAACATTGCCTACGACGGCAAGTGGGATACGCCCCGTTCGCAGTTGCCGCTTGTTCCGCTGCCTGCAACACTGGATGAGGTGGCGAAACTCGGGTCCATTGATACCATTTCCACGCGCGACCCGGAAACCGGCATGCTGTACGAGTACCGCGTGACAGGCACCTCCACGTTCGAGGTCTGCACCACCTTCACCTACGAGCGTGCCGAAACCTTCGGCGAGGAGTGGAATCACCCGGCGGGCCACCACTGCTTTGTTCGTAACGTACGGGAGATGCCCGGTCGCTTCTGAACCTTTGCGTGCGCGATAAACTTGTTCTTCTCGTCGATGAGTATGTAAGGCTCCAGCAGGAGTTGCAGGACGCCGTAGTGCTCTCGAATCCCAAAGAGATCGCGCGTATCGGACGCCGGAGTAAGCAACTTGAGCCTTCGCTCAGGCTCCTGGAACGCTATGACGCCCTGCAGAAAGCGATGAAGGTTGATTCTTCTCTCTCGAACGAGCCGGAACTGTTGGCTTTGGCAAAAGAGGAATCGGCCTCCGCCGCACAGGAGTTTCCGGCTCTGGAACGGGAGATCCGCACGTTCCTCATCCCCAAAGACCCGGATGATGAAAAATCCGTGATGCTCGAGGTGCGTGCGGGAGCGGGCGGTGAGGAGGCGGCATTGTTTGCGGCCGAATTGTTGCGCATGTACCTGCGCTACGCCGAAGAGAAAAAGTGGAAGACGGAAATCCTTGATAAGTCCGATGCCGGTGCCGGAGGCATCAAGGAGGCAGTCTGCAGGATTGCCGGCGATGGCGTGTACGGAGATCTGAAGTTTGAGAGCGGCGTGCACCGCGTGCAACGCATCCCGGCAACGGAAACCAAAGGGCGCATCCACACATCCACGGCAACCGTGGCGATTCTTCCTGAAGCCGAAGAGGTGGACATCGTCATCCGTCCCGAGGATCTGCGCATCGATACATTCCGCTCAGGCGGTGCCGGAGGCCAAAACGTGAACAAAGTGGAATCGGCGATCCGCATCACGCACATTCCCACCAACACTGTCGTTGCGTGCCAGACGGAGCGCAGTCAGCTGCAGAACCGTGAGCGCGCCATGGCACTGCTCCGCAGCCGTCTCTACGCCGCTGAACAGGAGCGTAGAGCCAAGGAGCGCGGCGAGTTGCGTTCAGGACAGGTAGGCTCGGGCGACCGCAGCGAGAAGATCCGTACCTATAACTTTCCGCAGGATCGCTTAACCGATCACCGTCTGAATGAAAATTTTGGGAACCTTCCTGGAATTATGGAAGGAGACATTGGCAAAATGATCAGCAGATTAAGGGAATGGCAGATGCAGGAACGGCTCGCGGCGATGAAGCAGTGATCAGTTGCGCAGCCTCTTCATCGTCTCAATCCGCTTCTCAATCAGTGCTTTGGTTCCAACATCTTTCCGGAATCTCACGGGTCCCTGCACCTGTTCACAGAGTGATTGTGCGAGTGCTTCCGCTTCGGCGATCGAATCACCGATGCCGACGATGCCCGCTGTACGGGAGCCGCCGAGATGCAGACCGCCCTGCTCATCTTCGGCGACATCACCGAAGTAGACGCGGGCGTTTGCGGGAAGAGCTTTCGGAAAGGTGACAGGCTGACCTTTCTCGGTCTTCGCCTCGGGGTAGCTCCTCGGGACAATGTACTTGCAGACCGTCGCCTTGCGGGCAAAGTGGACGTTGAGCGTATCCAGGGTGCCATCGATCACCGCTTTGCACACGTCCACGAAGTCTGTCTCCAGGAGTGGCAGGAGGTTCAAGGCTTCCGGATCGCCAAAACGGGCATTGTACTCAATGACGCGGATACCGTTTTTCACGGCGATGAATCCACCGTAGAGAATTCCCGTAAAGGGTGCACCGCATTCCTTCTGCAGAGCTGCTGCTACACGTTTGTTGATCTCCGAGGCAGCTTTGATATCCGCATCTGTTAAAAACGGCAGCGAGTGATTTGCATCGGTGTATGTCCCCATGCCTCCGGTGTTTGGGCCGGTATCACCCTCGTAGGCAGGTTTGTGATCCTGCACGGGCGGCATGTCTTTGGTCGCGGTGCCGGAGACAAACGAAAGCAGGCTGAACTCCACACCGATCAACTTTTCCTCGATGACCACACGGCCTCCTTCCTTTACGCATTCGAGGGCATAGGCAACACCTTCATCAACGGATGCCAGGTGTGCGCCGCTCACCTTAACGCCTTTACCGCCACGCAGGCCGTCGTATTTGACGACATAGTCGCCTCCGAGATCCTTTTCAATGTATGAACGGATCGCTGTCTCATCAGCGTCAGTAAACACGCGGAATTTAGGCGAGGCATCGATGCCGTTCTTTTTCATCAACTCGCGCGCAAAACCCTTGCTGCTCTCTATGCGCGCGAGTGACTTTTTGGGCGCAAAGCTTTTGATGCCAATCGTTTCCAGTGCATCGGCAAGACCGGATCCGATGGGGTCATCGGGTCCGATGACGGCAAAATCCGGCTTGGTCTTTTTTGCAATCTCCAGAATAGCCGGGAAGTTCATGATATCGAGCACGTGCTGCTCCGCTGCAATCTTCCGGATTCCCGGGTTCCTGTTCGGGCAGCAGTGGATGACCTCGGGCTTATGAGCGCTGCGGTGCAACGCCTCGGCAAGTGCGTGCCCGCGAGCGGACGAGGTGACGAGCAGGATCTTCATGGTCAGACGAGCGGGATGATCATACTGTCAGCCGCCTGTTCGCCTTCAAAGCTGTTGCGCGTCTGGTTCCGCGTCGAACCAAGCTTGAGGAGCATCTCCCGGGAGACCTCCGGTGTGGGGTATTTGCCGGTGAAGCAACCCTCACTGAACTGCTTGATTTTCGGGTTACCAATGCGGATTGCGTGATGAAGATCCTTGATGTCGGTATAGAAGAGTCCGTCTGCGCCGATCAGCTTGCGGATCTGTTCGACCGAGTGGTTCGATGCCACGAGCTCGGTCGTCGTCGGCAGGTCGATGCCGTACGGATCCGGGCTGATGATCGGTGGCGAAGCCGAGGCAAAGTAGACCTTTTTGGCACCCGCCTTGCGCGCCATTTCGACAATTTTCTTGCTGGTATTGCCGCGCACGATCGAATCGTCCACGAGGAGCACATTGTTGTCCTTAAACTCGAGTTCGATCGGATGCAGCTTGAAGTTGAGGCTGCGTTTGCGCACATCCTGCCCCGGCATGATGAAGGTACGGCCAATGTACCGGTTCTTCACAAATCCTTCGCGGTAGCGGACTTTGAGTTTATCGGCGAGGCCTGCGGCAGCGGGGCGGCCGGTATCGGGGATGGGGATCACGGAATCGATCTTCACGCCGCTCTTGCGGATCTTTTCCGCCAAAGCTTCACCCATGCGGACGCGAGCCTTGTAGACATTCACGCCGTCAATGGTGGAATCCGGGGCGGCGAGGTATACCCATTCAAAGAGACACGGCGAGAGCACGCCCTGTTTCACCACCCTGGAGTGCAGGTTGTTGTGTTTATCGATGAAGATCACCTCACCCGGGCGGATGTCCCGCACGAACTCGTAATCAAGAGCCTTGAAAACGGTGTTTTCCGAGGCGATCATGTACTCCTCCTTCATGCCGTACCTGCGCTTTCCGAGCTGCAGCGGGCGGATGCCGTACGGATCGCGGAATCCCATGATGCCCTGACCGCCGATGATGGCGACCGCGGAGTAGGCACCCTTGCAGCGGCGGTAGACGGTTTTGACAGCGCGGAAGATGTGCTCGGGGGTGAGTTTGTGCGGCTTCTGTTTGCGCAAAGCGAGCGAAAGAACATTCAGAAGGACCTCTGAATCGGAACTGGTGTTGAGATGGCGGTAGTCCTGCTCGCGGATTTCTTTGGCCAGCTGATCGGCATTCGTGAGGTTGCCGTTGTGCGCGAGCGCCATGCCGAACGGCGAGTTCACAAAGAACGGCTGCGCCTCGAATTCACTTGAGCAGCCGGCCGTTGGGTACCGCACGTGTCCGATGCCCATATTGCCTTTCAGGCGCTGCAATGAACTCGCATGAAATACGTCACGCACCATGCCGTTGCTCTTCTTCAGGTGAAACTGGTTGTCATAGGTGACGATGCCCGCAGCATCCTGACCGCGGTGCTGCAGGACGATGAGGCCGTCATACAGATCCTGGATGACATCACGGTAACCGGAGACGGCGAGAATGCCACACATGGGTCAGGAACGGGGAAAAGAAACGGTGAACATGGCCACCCCTTGTATGGAGGAGACCGAAAGATGCGGGAAGGGCGTTCCCATGGGTACAGTGTACAGATACCGGGGGTTACGGCAAGAAATCGTTGATGAATTTATTGTGCGCTCACCATCACATCCCTCCGCGTGCGCTGGGCCAGACTGCCGTCCTCCCGAAAGGTGAAGGAATGCAGAAGAACACTGTTTGCGCCAAAGTAACCCTTATGCAACTCCTCCGCGGCATTGCCGTAACTGACCACGAAGTGGCCGGCGTCGGTCGGGAGGAAGGTGAATGACATCTCCTGATCGGTCTGTAAATCACCCTGCCAGAGAATCTGACGGTCATCGGTGGCGATCACCAGATTCTGAACAACAGTGTTGCCCAGATTAGCCACGAGGATCGTATCCGGCTTCCTGACAATTTCCTGAACCGGCGGAGCAGGGTGGACCACGGTGGGTTCCTGTGTGTCTGAACAGCCTCCAAGCAGGAGAGTTCCGCATGCCAGGACGCTCAGTGCCACATGTCGCATAGTCACAGTGTATCCCTCTTTTCCGTTATTGCACTATGTCCTGCTCAAGTCGCAAGGAAATTCAGTTCTCTGCATCGGTTGATATCTCCTGCTCGTTGTGGTTCTCCCAAACCGCAGAAAGCGCCTCGCCGATGATCGTTCCGATCACGGTTTCTGGACTCGTGTCAGGGTCTTGTATCTCCGTATCCGCGTCTGCGGTGAACAGTTCAGAAAAACGCCTTCGCAACTGAACGCAAGTGAAAACCGGATACGAAATCAGTGCCATGATTTTCTTCACCGCCAGAGCGTCGAGTGCCTCACGCGCAAAACCGCCGCAGTCACGGAGTGCCTGACACTCACTTTCATCTGAGCACTCGTGAAACATATTTTCGAGAAGGCCCTCCAGATAGAAGGATGTCTGCTCAAACGAAATGCCGTCATCGGGACAAAATTTCTGCAACAAATGATTTAGCGCCTGCCAGCATGCCGTGAAATCATCGGTGCAATCCGTGAATGCCCCACATTCATCCGCCAATTCCTTCATTTTTGCGAATAAGTCAGCCGGCTTCACCGTAGCCTCCAAGCCGGTACGGATCAGTGGATCGCTTTTCGCGACTTCGACGGAAAAGGCTGGAGTGTATTCCATAAGGCCGGGCATTCTGCATGCGCTACCCCACACTGTCGAGAGCTTATTTCTGCCGTTGCAGTTCTTTGGCCCGCAGACAATTACGGATGAGACTTGCGACTGTCAGCGGCCCCACACCTCCGGGGACAGGTGTGATAGCGGACGCGACCTGAGATACCGGATCGAAATCCACGTCCCCGCAGAGTTTGCCGTCCACCCTGTTCATTCCCACATCGATGACGATGGCTCCGGGTTTCACCATATCTGCCGTGATCAGCTTGGGTTTGCCGACAGCGACGATCAGCAGATCAGCCTGACGTGTCTGCATCGCAAGGTCAGACGTTTTACTGTGGCAGGTGGTGACCGTGGCTCCCCGGTTGAGGAGCATGACGGAGAGCGGCTTGCCCACGATGTTGCTCTTGCCGACAACGACCGCATGTTTCCCTTCTACGCTGATCTTGTAATGATCGAACATCGCCAGCACGCCGGAAGGCGTTGCCGGAGGCAGGAGCTCCCGGTTCTTCGAGAGGAATACGTTCCCCAGGTTTCTGGCACCAAAGCCGTCAACATCTTTCAACGGATCAATCGCTTCAATAACGGCATCGACTTCGTTCTGCAGATGCTTGGGAAGCGGCAGCTGCACAATGAATCCCGTGACATCGGGATCTTCGTTCAGCTCATGGATCAGATTGAAGAGCTCGTCCCGTGTGGTCTTTTCGGACAGATGGATATGCTGATGGCGCATGCCGACCAGCTCGCAACTCTGCATTTTCTGCCTGATGTAGCTTGAGCTCGCCGGATCATCACCCACCTGGACGACCACGAGCTTGGGATCGAGCCTTTTTACCTTATCCTGCAGCTCTTTGAGAAGAGCAGCTGCAACCTCCTTGCCGCTGAGGATCTGTGCGGGCATGGCTCCATTCTACCATAAAAAGGGCGGTTCCTCTATCCGAGGGGCCGCCCTTTTCTCTCTCGAACGCGTTTAGTACAGGATGGGGTACCCGTTCTGCTCAGGCACCGGATAGGTCACTGATGCCTCCTCTTTGATTCCGGAGAGCGTGGAGCTGCGGATTTCGCCGTCGGAGACCGTGATGAGTGAATTCCCGATACGGACGATGCGCTGGATATCCTCCGGTCCGCCGTACCAGTAGTCTCCTGCCTTGAGGAACGCGTCACCGTCGTCGTAGTGGGAGATGGTCCCCCGCAGATCGAATCCGCCCGAGACACTCAGGTCGTAGATGTACGCACCCTGGAACTCCGGCTTGCCGTCCGCGCTCTTGTCCGATCCCTCGGGACGTTTGGTCACAAAGACCGGCAGCGCGAGGAGGTTACGGTCGGGCTCATAGAGGAGCGCTTTGTGGTTACTCGTCACGGGGGTCTCCGAGCCGCGGTCGCCGATGACCTCTTTGTGGAGCTCTTTGGGGTTTCGGACATCGCGCACATCGAACACCGCAAGCTTTACGCCCTGGATAGCGGTGTAGTACACGGCGTCGTCGCTGTGCACCTTGTCGGCATCGATGGATTCATCCACCTCCTTCCCGATACCGAGCACGTGATTCTCATCGATCGGGTGCAGGTAGTTGCTGTAGCCGGGGATCTTGAGCTGACCGAGGATCCGGGGGTTACGGGCATCGGACGTATCGATCACGAAGAGCGGATCGACCTGTTTGAACGTGACGAGATACACGCGGTCCCCCAGGAAGCGCGCGGCGAAGATGCTCTCTCCCGTGGCAATACCCTCGATGGAGCCGAGAGGCTCAAGGTCGCGCGTGAGCGTGTAGAGCGCATTGCTTGAGCGTGAATTCGGGATGCTCCAGTCCTGGCTCAGTGTTGTCGCGATGCGGAAGGTGTTGCCGTGCTCGTCCATGGAGAACTGGTTCAGGATGTGGCCCGGCACCTCGCCGCGGCTCCGGTACTCCAGACCGGCATCGGTGATCGCAAAGCGGTACAGGCGTGTCTGCTCGTGAGGCACGTTCCTCGCTGCAGCTTCACCGTTCCGTTCCATGAGCGGCATCCAGTTGTACTGATAGTCGGTGGACGCGACGTACAGGTTTTCGGGCGACATGTAGATATTGTGCGCGTTGCCCAGCACCACGGAGTTCTTCACCTCGCCGGTGGCGTTATCCAGCGGGATGGCACTCACAATGAGGTACTGCGGGTGCGGCACGCGGGGCAGAATGCCGATCTTGTTACACGGAGCGACAGCCTTGCTTGCTCCAGTCGCAGAATCTTCCATCATCGGCACGGTGCCGTCTGTCGCAGCACCGGATTTTTCCATGATATGGACATCGTTCCAGGGCCGCAGCGGCGCATTGAGCACCAGGTAGAACCTGCTGCCGATGCGGCGGGAAGAAACCGTCGAGCCGTCGAATGCAACGGATCGAATTTCCTTCGGTTTTGCCGGGGCGGAGACATCGAAGATCTTCACGACACTCCTGCTCGTGCCGTACGGCGGCCAGATCATCATGCGCGTATCCGGTGCGACCTGACTGTTACGGAGCGCAGGACTGGCCCCGCCGCCCGAATAATCGGTGCCGAGCACGACAAGTTTGCCGTTCTCGATGTAGAGATCCGCGGGTTGGAAGCCGCCACGGAAGCCCCAGTATTCATCGGAGCCGTTCTGCTGCTTCTCCAGATCGGATGCAAAGGAGATCTCGGAGAGTTTCTGGAGGCTGGAGCCGGGGTTTGCCTTGAGGATGCGGACCGTGTTCTGCGAAAGAACGTACAGGTTGGTTCCGTCGGTTTTCACGATATCGCCTTCGTCCACGCCCTCCACCTGAACGTTGGTAGCGGAGTAATCGCCGTCAGCACCGCCGCCGGTTGGTGCAGATTCCTGCCTGAGCGAGTTATCCATCATCGGTGCGGCTGCGGGCACGCCGCCCAGGGAATTCTTTTCATAGTAGTGTGTCTGGTTTTCGATGTCCTGTGTTTCCATGAACGCTTCCAGATCCCGGCAGTTGCCGACGGTCTGTACCTCATCGGAAGAGGTGTTGATGGTGAGGGCCGGGTACTTCACGTTCAGGTAGCCCTTGCTGGGCTGATCGGTCTTCTGCTCGCTGAGTCTCCACATCATTTCGGCCATTTCATCGCGCACGAGCTTTTCATCGATCGCCTGCACGGAGGTGGGGATGGCCTTGGAGCTTTCGAGGGCTCTGGCGTATCCCTCGTACCATTCGCCGGTCTGCTCCACCTGCTGTCCGTACGCGAGCGCGAGGATTTTGCTGGCCTCGGTAAAGGCGATGTCCTGCTCGGGCTTGAAAGTGCCGTCCGGATAGCCGCTCACGATTCCCTCCTTCTTTGCGGCGCAGACATACTGCGCAAACCACTGGTCCTTCACGTCCGGAAAGCAGTTCTGTTCCAATGACTCCCGCATCCCGCGTGCTTCAAGGATAATCTTCAAAAACTCCGCGCGGTTGATGCGGCTCGCCGGCCTGAACGTACCATCGGGATAGCCCTTGAGCACGCCCTTGGCGGCAAGGTCGGCAATAGCCTGTGTATACGCGGACGAGCGCGTGTCACTGAAAGGCACTTCGGCTGCCGAAACCGGCTGAGAGGGGATCAGCGACAGTGCAAATGCAGCTGCACTTGCCGCCGCGGTCATCCTGGACGAAAGACGGAGACGCATACCGGGAGTAGGGGAGGGAATACACCCCTACTACGCAGTCTCGCGCGTCCGGTTACAACACTTTGTCCTTGACGATGCTGTAGACCAGGTTCGCCGTCTCCTCTTTTAAGGCGCTGGTATCAATAACACCTATCTCCGGATGCGACTCTGCGTACGCGCGGTAGAGAATGTGCAGTTTGCGCTGGATGTGTTCGGTCTCAAAAATGTCCTTCTGCTCACGCTTGGCGATACGCTTGAGGCAGAGCTCCAACGGCGGCAGAGCCATGAGGGTGAGATCGGGCCGGATGAAAAGGCTGTTGCACGCCTCCAGCCACTCCGCATGCAGGCCCTGACTGACGCCGTAGAGAATCGTTGAAGGGATATAGCGGTCGCAAATCACGATTTTGCCCGCGTGCAGTGCAGGCCGGATGATTTTCTCCACATGCTCCGCGCGATCGGCGATAAAGAGGAGCTGTAATGCATCGGGTGACAGTGTCCCGGATTTGAGCCACTCGCGAATCGACGCACCGATGTCTCCGGAGGTCGGTTCCGCGGTGAGCAGAACGTCATGACCTTCGGCTTTCAGTTTTTCCGCCAAAAACTCGCATTGCGTGGTTGTACCGGAACCATCGGGGCCTTCCAGAACGATAAAGCGACCGGGCATGACTTCAGTGTAGCGGAGTCACGGCTTTCACGCCGCCGAATCGCCACCTCCGGCGGGTGCGTGAACAGGAGCGGGTGCAGCTTCGGGATGAGCCTCGTGAACCGGCATCGGGTGGCGCTCCGTCGGATGGGGCGGGTGAGCGGGGCCATGGTTCCTCTCGTGATGACCCGGTATCTCACGTCTGTGTTCTTGCCGATGCAGTCCGCGATTGCCTGGGGGAAGTTCGTGGAGCATGTTCTCCAGATACTCGCTGCGCTCTCGCAGGTAGCGCACATGCTGAGGCTCCGTCTGTGCATTGGCATGTTGCTGCCTGTGCTCGATTTCATGGAGTTCACGTTCAATCCGCCGCCTCAGTTCATCGGCCTTGTGGTCGCCGTTGCCATGTGAGCGGGCCTCGATAAATTCTCGGTAGACGCGGTCTGTTTCCGCCTCAAGGTCGGTGAGTGTCTCTTCCTCACCTTCCTCTTTTTCCTCCTCGTGCTCGTGATGTTCATGCTTGTGCTCATGCTTGTGCACATGTTCATGGATGTGCTCGTGGGGATGTTCATGCCCATGTTCGTGCTCATGATGATGGTCATGAGGCTTTCGGTGATGCTCAGCCTCGGCGAATTCCTGAACCATGGCATCGAACTCCACGGCTTCGTGGTGAGCCTTATGCAGATCGATGTGCACTGCTGTACCGTCATCCAGGATCAATTCTGCCTCGAGCGTTGTGCTGACCGGAAGGTCAACTGTCGTCTGTCCATCCGCGAGCCACATTTCGTAATCGCCTTTTGTTGAATGTACGGAAATGCTGCAATGCGGATGCCCGGAAGGCAGATGCACGTGGTACATGCCGTAGCTTTCTGTGACGTCATATTCAAATTCCGCAGCCTCTCCGTGTTCGGTTGAATGACCCTCGCCGTGGTCCGTCTGCTCAGCGGAGTGCTCAGACGTCGGTACATGTTCTACCGGAGAAGACTCGCTGTGCTCCGATACCGGAGCCTCGCCGTTTGCTTGTGATTCCTCAGCATGTCCCGGAAGCCCAGTTGTTTCGTTGTGTTCCGGCGCAGGTGTGTCGTCATGAGCAGCGTCCTCGATATGGACAGCATCCATGGCCGGAGTGAGCAACTCTCTCATTTGCGCGGGGACAGCAGAGAGATCCGGTGCCGGCAGCGGGGTCGCTGTGGGCATCACCTTTTCATCAAGCTGCTCAAGACGGGGAATGTAGCGATTCTTTAACATATTAAATTACTAATACTCGAGAATACTCAAATATTCAAGGCTCTAAACGAGTTTTATAAAGCCGTTCCGTACCTCAAGGCTATTGTTGACTTCACTAGCTCCTTTAAGTCAGCTTCAGAATTATAAAATAATAATTGGTAGTGCTTGGCATAAAAATTCTGAAGCTCATTTTGAAAATCCATCCTACACAAAAAAATGATGTCTTTACCTTTTGCCATAGCAAAACCCGCTTCAAACGCGACTGCAGTTCTATTTTCAGTTACATCACAAACAATAAAGCGAGAATTCTGTATCTCGAGCAGTGCCTTTGTCATAATAGGGTCCGAAAAACTTTCCTCTGCAAGACAAATAGGCTCAAAGCCCGCTTCATTGATGCCCTCTGAAATCTCTTTAATGCATGTACTTGTGTCGCCTGAATTAAAGCGGATAGCAATAAAAACCTTTTTACTTTCAGTTGTCCTTTTTGAAAATGTCTTAGCGAACCTCCATCCATCAGCAGTGACTCTAACGTGAAATCCCACCGAAGATGATGTTACAAGTTCAACAAAATTTTGCTGACGTAGAAGTTGTACTAAAGCTGCAAGCTAACTTTTGTCCCTTGCATAAGCAACTGACAGACTTTTTTCTCTATCTAAAATTACAGTCTTGCCATATGAATCTTGTTCTTTAAGAAATTTTAAAAGCCGATTCGCCTTTGAATCTATATCATCGTCGCTAGGAACAAAATTCCCTGAAAGCAACTTATCTATGTCTGTTGTTGTTAAAATTTTTGGTGGCAAGACCTTTTTAGCATTTAGCTCATTAAGTAAGCCAGAAAGACGATGTCGCTTTTCTTGAGACTCAGGCTTGTTTGAAACATCAAGGACAAACTCCGAAGAAACAGTAAATCTTTTACATCGTGAGCAGTTAATATCGTAAGTATCGTTACTAATAATGTAATTTGATCTGAGGTCCTTTGTGCCACAAATGGGACAGATTATAAGGTCGTTCATAAAATAAAAGCCCCGCTTGCGCGGGGCCTTGGGTTAGAAATCCATTCCGCCGCCCATACCACCCATGCCGCCGGCAGGCATCTCGGGCTTCTTCTCCTCGGGGATATCGACCACCGCGACCTCGAGCGTGAGGAACATGGCAGCGACCGAAGCGGCGTTCTCGAGCGCGGAGCGTGTCACCTTCTTGGGATCGATGACCATGGCCTTCACGAGGTCTTCGTACTTGTGGGTCATGGCGTTGTAACCGATGTGCCCCTTTTCACTGCGCACCTTTTCCACGACCACCTTACCTTCCACGCCCGCGTTATTGGCGATGTTCATCGTGGGGGCGCTGAGAGCGCCCTTGATGATGTTGATGCCCACCTGCTCGTCGGCGTTGTCACCTTTGAGTTTCTCGAGCGATTCGATGGCGCGGATGTACGCGGTTCCACCACCGGGGACGATGCCTTCCTCCGCGGCTGCGCGCGTTGCGGAGAGTGCATCCTCCACGCGGTGCTGCTTCTCCTTCTGCTCCACCTCCGTTGCAGCGCCGACCTTGATGATGGCGACGCCGCCGGAAAGCTTGGCCATACGCTCAGCGAGCTTCTCACGGTCAAAGTCACTCTTGGTGTTCTCGATGGCACCCTTGATCTCCTCCACACGCGCGGCGATATCCTTCTTGGAACCCTCGCCGTCCACGATGGTGGTGTTGTCCTTGGTGGCGATCACATGGCGTGCGCGGCCGAGATCATCGATCGTGGCATTCTCCAGCTTGAGGCCGACCTCTTCACTGATGACGCGTCCGCCGGTGAGGATGGCGATATCTTTGAGCATTTCCTTCCTGCGGTCACCAAAGGCAGGAGCCTTGATGGCGAGCGTGGAGAACGTGCCACGGATCTTGTTGAGCACGAGCGTCGTGAGTGCCTCACCTTCCACGTTCTCCGCGATGATCACGAGCTCTTTGCGGCCTTTCTGCGCAACAGCCTCGAGCACCGGAAGGATCTCCTGTACGGAGGAGATCTTTTTGTCCGTGATGAGGATGTACGGCTTGTCGTAGGTGGCCTTCATCGTGGCCGGGTCGGTCGCGAAGTATGCGGAGATGTAGCCCTGATCGAACTGCATGCCTTCCACAAACTCCTTCTCGAGTCCGAGGGTCTGGCCGGCTTCGACCGTGACCACGCCGTCCTTGCCCACCTCGTCGATCACCTCTGCGATGGTGTCTCCGATCTCGGAGTCCTGCGCGGAGATGTTGGCGACAGCCGCGAACTCCTCCTTCTTGGACACCTTCTTCGCCTGGCCCTCCAGGTGCTTGGTCACGGCGGCGACACCTTTCATGATGCCGTTTTTGATGGAGATGGCGTTCTTGCCGGAGCCGAGGTGCTTGAGGCCTTCCTGCATGATGGCGTGCGCAAGCACCGTCGCCGTCGTCGTACCGTCACCGGCAGCGTCATTGGTTTTGGTGGCAGCCTCTTTGACGAGCTGTGCGCCCATGTTCTCGAAGGGATCGGGAAGCTCGATCTCCTTGGCCACACTCACGCCGTCTTTGGTGACCATCGGACCGCCGTATTTTCTCTCGATCGCCGCGTTGCGGCCGCTGGGGCCCATGGTGGCGGAAACCGCGAGTGCGAGCTTATGAACGCCCTTGAGAACCTTCTCGCGGGCCTCGTTACCGAACAGGAGTTGCTTAGCCATAGGTCAGGAAAGAAAGAAGAAAAGGAAACGGGCTTTCTGCCCGCGGAAGAAACATCAGGAAATGCGGCCGAGAATGGAATCGACATGCAGCACCTTCACCTCCACGTCCTTGCCGTCCTCGCTCTTGAGCTTGACATCGTCACCGGCGTAGCGGCCGTACAGCACGCGGTCACCGACTTTCAGGTACTTGGTGGGGTCGGCCATGTCTTTGCCGATGCCGCCCTTGCCGAGTGCCAGCACCACACCTTCCTGCGGCTTTTCGCCGGAGGCGGTATCCGGAATCACAATGCCGGACTTGGTGGTCTGCTCTTTGGGAACCGGCATGACAACGACGCGGTCGCCGAGCGGCTCAATTTTTACTGCGAGTTTCACGGGAGCGGTACTCATAGAGAATGGTGAAGTAAAAGTGGATTTAGCAGTCGGTATTGTAGAGTGCTAAGCGGGTGTGTCAAGATTCGACGCGTTTGGCGAAATGCTCGGGTAAAATGTTGACAAAATCCATTTATAGTATAAAGTGCATTTACTGTGAAACTGTCAAGAATCGTCAGTGTAGGGATTTCTACTGCAGCAATTCTGCTGTCATTAAGTGGCTGTGCAACGGAGCAGGCCAATCTCCCTTTATTGAACGTCAACGATACGACGCGTGAGTTTGATAAAGCCGGGTATGAGGAAGAGCTTGCTCAGAACCGTCTTGAAGATTCGCGTGTGCATCAAAGCGTCGATGGCTCGTCAGACCCCAAGGCGTATCAGCCCGTGAATGAATTTGATATGCAGGCATATACTGCGTCACTGGATCACCGCAGGCAGATTGCCCGTGCCAATGATCCTGTGGTGCAGGCCGGCAACAGTTTTTCGTACGGAAACTTTCTCGCACAGATGCGCTCCACGCTCGCTTCGCAGGAGGCGGCACGCGAGGCGCAGGCTGTTATCGCCGCTTCGTCCTCCAGCTCGCGTGGTTCCTATAGCGGTCTCTTTGGCTATTCCGAGCAGACCACAAAAAACTCATCGTCGAACCAGTCCTCCTATCAGTATTCCAACAGCACGGCCCCTTCCTTTGATTCGTACAACGGTAACTCAGACTCTGTGAACCAGAGCTCGCGTTCCGTGAACACGTCTTCAACCGGAGTGACCGAGTGCGGTGACGGACGTGATAACGATAACGACGGACGCATTGATGCCGAGGAGGACGACTGCCACACCGATGGCTCCTCAAGCAGGCTCTCCACGTACGACTACCGCCTGCCGTCCGAATCTTCACGTACGAGTTCCTCACGTTCGTCCTCGAGCCAGCCTAGGCTTTCCAGTGCAGCGCAGTACTCGGGAAGTGACTGTAATGATCACAGCATCGTTCCGGTGCTCTCCAGTGATCCTACCGTTGGAACGACCGGCTACGAGATCCCGTATGTCTTCCAGGGGGGGTGCCCTGTGGCGGGAGCGATCCTCCCGGGAATCGGCGGGAATGACACGGTATTCGGGTCGATGGAGTTTTGAGCGGGCTATTCAGTCCTTCCGTTCGGAACCACTCTCTAGTACAGTGCCCGGGCGCTATTTTAGAGCACCGTGCCGATGTGGCGGAATTGGTAGACGCGCACGCTTCAGGAGCGTGTAAGAGCAATCTTGTGCGAGTTCGAGTCTCGCCATCGGCACCAGCTATACTCCCTGACATAGCAAAGCACAACGTCATCACCGTGAACGACAAGATGCAGAAGAAGTATCAGTACGTTTTAACTGAACCCGAAGGTAAGAACTTCGATCCACGCTTCACACCCGACCTCACACCCAAGGAGATGCTCGCGCTCGGGATTTTCGGCGGAAAATACATGACGGACTGCCATGATGAATTCCCGGAGGACTGGTTCACACACGCCAGACTCTGTCCGGAGCGTCATAATCCGTCGCTCAACTGCTTCGGTGTGAACGCAAGTCAGCCGCTGTCCGTCTGGAGGAAAAAGGGGTGGATTCACCCGGCCGACCCGCGCGGGTGGTTCCAATGGTACTGTCGGTACTACCGCGGACGCAGATTACCGGAGGAGGATGAACGCCAGATCAAGCGCTGGCTTGCGATCCGCAGGCACATCGCCCAGATCGTCCGCAACTGCAGGAAAGGGGATCTGTCGTGCCGCAGGCGTCAGCGCCAGGCGGTCCTGCACTGGGCGTATGACGCGAGAAAACTGTAAAGGACCTTGACAAAACAAAAACGGAAAGGGCATTGTGCTTGTTTATGCTCAATTTTTCCATACCGGGCCAACGGCCCCTTACCATCGAGAATATTGTTCTCGATCTCAACGGCACGATCGCCATCGATGGTGAACTCATACCCGGCGTTTCTGAACGTGTTTCTCGACTGCGAAACGACGTTCGCTTGTATCTTTTCACGGGCGACACCCATGGCAACGGTGCACGCATTGCACAGCAACTCGGCCTTGAACTGCGGATCACGCACACAGCAGAACAGAAAGCGGATGAAGCCCGCAAGATCGGACCCGATACCACCGCAGCCATCGGGAACGGGCTGATCGATCTTGAACTTTTTAAAACTGTGCGCCTGAGAGTGCTCACACTGCAGGCAGAAGGTGCACATCCGCTGACGCTGCAGGAATCGGATATCGTGACGGGTTCCATCACCGATGCTCTTGATCTCTTCATCAAGCCGAAGAGGCTGATTGCGACACTGCGACGGTGACGGTCACTTCTGTTCGCGTGCACTCTTCATCGCTTTGGCCCACATCGTGAGCTGCGAGAGCATCGTCTGGGCGTTGCGGTTGAGCGTCTCGTCCTGCGGGTTCCATTCGCCACCCCAGACCATGTTGCCCGGGATGTACACGCCCTGACGGACGTGGGCCATCTGGAGTTCACTGCAGATCGCACGGAGGTGTTCGACTGCGCGACCGCCACCGACACTGCCGTAACTCACAAACGCAGCGACCTTGTTGTTCCACTCTGCATACACAGCATCCAATGCATTTTTCAGCACACCCGATGTGCTGTGATTGTACTCCGGAGACACTAGGATAAACGCGTCGGCTTCGGCGATTTTTGCCGCCCATTTGTTCACAAGATCATCACCGTAATTCCCGTCTTTCACTCCGGATGGAGATTTTGGCATGGCAAAGAACGGCAGCGGCCAGTCGCGCAGATCAAGGAGTTCCACCTCCGTATCCGGCAGCTTTTTGGCGAGATCGGTGATCCATGCCGCTGGCTTGTCTCCGAAACGGTTGGGACGCGTGGAACCGAGGATAACTTTGACCTTGAGGGCCATAAAGAAGGTATGGGAAGGAAACTGAGACGGTTGGGTACGGTGGTGCTTACTCCGGCTGACGCTTTCCTGTGCAGACCATACGCTCATTTCTCATTGCTCCGCAACGAATCTCATCGACAGCGAATTCACGCAATGGCGCGTGTTCCTGCTCGTCAGGCGTTCACCCTCAAACACGTGCCCCAGGTGCGCATCACAGTTGTTGCAGCGGATCTCGACGCGACTACCATCGGCATCCGGCAGGCGCTTCACCGCTCCCGGGATCTCCTGGTCGAAACTGGGCCAGCCGCAGTCCGAATGAAACTTGTCATCCGAACGATAGAGCTCGGCATTGCAGCGCCTGCAGATGTACGTGCCCTTCTCCCAGTACTCGTCATACTCGCCGCTGTACGGTGCCTCGGTCCCTGCATCTTCGATGATGTGCCGCTCCTCCTCCGTCAAAGTGTTCCACGATGACTTGTCCATAACTCCATTCTACACTTAGAGCATGAAAATGCCCACGTTCCGGTTGAGACGGCTCCGCGGAGAAGAGCGTGGAGCATTGTTCACGAAGCTTTCTGCCATTGCGAGCGCTGTGCTGCTTGCTCTTCTCGCCTCGGTGCTCACGCTCATGGGCAGGGTGCCGTGGTGCGCGTGCGGTATCGGCCTCTGGTCGGGGGACACCGCCAGCGCATCCAACTCCCAGCATCTGCTGGACGCGTACTCATTCTCTCATGTCCTGCACGGCATCATCTTCTACTGGGTGCTCTCGCTCGTTCTGAAGAAGTATCCGCTCTGGATGCGACTGGTGTTTGCGCTCTCTTTGGAGTTCTTCTGGGAGGTGCTCGAAAACACGCCGATGATCATCGAGCGCTACCGCGATACTGCCGCAGAAAACTACCTCGGCGACAGCGTATTGAATTCCACCGGGGACATGCTCTCGGTCATCGTAGGGTTCTGGCTCACCGCGCGCCTGCACTGGAAAGTGATTCTTGCGGTTGTCGTACTCATCGAGCTCATCATGCTCCTGCTCATCCGCGACAATCTCACCCTCAATGTCATCATGCTGTTCTATCCGTTTACGGCAATCCGTGAGTGGCAGATGGCCGTGTGATCAATCGGGGTATTGAGAACGGCTTTCATCCGCAATGCGCAGACAGGTGCCACGGTGTTCTTCTTTGAGGAGTGCGCACATCGCTTCGCCTTTTATTGCTGATGCATGGTGGACGACGAAGTAGCTGCTGAGACCGGCGATACAGAGCTGAACTGCGGCTTTTGGTACGCGCTCACAAATTGACTCGGCGAACACCGGGTCAAGGATATTCTGCTTCATCGTTGCCGATCCCAGCCCCTTGTAACACGCATCGCGCGGCCCGGCCGGCACCTGGACACACGCTGCAAGTAAGCCGTCGTAATCGCGGGGATGAATCTTGAGGTAATAGCGGGGCATATAGAAAGCGCAAACGCCTTCGTGCACGCTACTTTGGTTGCGGCAGGGGAAATACGGGTCCTCGGGCTTGGCATACGCAGTGGGGTGCGCCGAGGTATCGACATCGGTGTTTTCCATAAACACGCCCTCCGCGCACTGGATGCGATCCTGGGCAATGGTAAAGCGGTCACACTGTGCCAGTGCCCACGGCAAATCATTGCTGCTGCGGTCCATGAGGCCGTGCCCGAGGCCGTGGTGACACTTGGCGGAACGCTCGGGACAGAGGGTGAAGAGCGCCGACTCCAGATCGGGAACGCCCGAGAGATGTGTTTCGATGATTCCATGAAGCAACCCCGAACCACAGACATCGTCTTCGACCTCCAGTGCTCCTGGGAAGCCGTACCGCAGGTACGCCTCGTGGCCGATCTCGTGGGAAAGACCATGACAAACGTCCGCAAGTTCGGGATCCTCCTCTACAAGAGCCCTGAGAAGATCAGCGGCTGCACGAGTGCCGTCACTGCGGACCGTCTCTCGCAGATGCTCCGCCACTGCCGTGTATCGCTCAAAGATCTCGTTCTGCGTCGTTTCCGATGAACACGCTGCAAGAAACAGCAGAGGAATTCCCAGAACGAGAAGACGTTTCATATGTCCTCTATCATAGAGGAACACGGCCTTCATGTTCTACCTCCTCACGCTCGGGTCCCTCCTCGGCTACGCGCTCCAGACCACATTGATGGTCCGCTTTGCGCGCAAAATCGACGGCCTGACACTGGCGGCCGTCCGCAACGGTTCCTTTGCCGTCACACTGTTGCCACTCCTGTGGTTTTCCTCGGTGGAGGGATTCAGTGCAGTCTTCACGGAGTGGCCTCTCCTTCTGCTCTCATCCTTCGCCGGTGCAGTCGGTCTGCATCTTTCCTATCAATCCTACCGCTCACTTCCCGCGGGAGTCGGTGGAGCGCTGACGTCCGCCGCATCGACGCTTACGACCATGCTCGCCGGGCAAGTTTTCTTTGATGAAATTCTGACCACGCCCGCCGTCATCCTTATTCTCCTGATCGTCTGCGGCTGTGTCTCTCTTGGTCTCCAGAAGATCGATCACCCGCACCTGGACAGCCGGTTTGTGAAGGGGATCACGTATGCCGTTATCACGGGACCGTGCTTTGCTACGACAAAACTGGTGCTCGCAGCTCTCAGCAGAAGCGGAGACCCGATGGCCGCGACGTATGTCTGGGAAGTGATGATCGCCCCGGCCGCACTCGCATTGTGGGCAGTGAGACCAGCAACAAAGGATGCAATAACGATACCGACACTCCGACAGATCGGGATCATTTCCCTCTGTGCGCTCCCCACGCTCGCCGGCTCCGGGTTGTATGCCATCGCTGCGCGCCTGGGACCGGTTGCCGTGCTCAATGCAGTCAGCGCGGGCGGTGTGCTCGCCGTGGTGGCACTGCTCTCCGTGTTTCTCTATAGAGAGCGTCTTACGGTAGGGCAGTCCGTCAGCATAGCGGTGATCATCGGCGGCATTGCAGGTCTGCGGTTTCTCTGAGAATGCGGTAAGAGAGTTCTTCACAGAGCGTCCTGAAGATCGTTCTTCATCTTTTTTGCGCATGCATCATTCATGGCGGAACTGCAGATGGATGCAGACGGCGGAACCCGGGCACTGTCCAGCGAATTGCCGGCAACGCTCCTTCCCTGATTGACGCACAGGGACGGGGTCCCGCTTGGGGAACGAGCGGGATCCCTTCTCTGTGCGTCTGTGCAGAACCGACTACACGTCTATACTAAGGAGGATGCTCGGTTCACGCAGATGTACCCGGTTGTGCGCGTCCGTCCTGCTCGTCTTCCTTGCAGGCACTGTACTTTGGAAGGGTGGTAAAAGCCTGGAGTCCACATGGCTGCTTGGAGGCGTTGCGGTTCTGCTTACGGCCTGTGTCACATCGTTCTCACGCGTGAGGGCGTCGGTGTGGATCCCCTGGGTTCTCTACCTCGTGGTCAGCATCGCCTCTTTTGCATTTTCACAGACAAGGAACTACGGACTTGATGAGCTGATCCGTGACGCTTCCGTATTTCTGATTTTCCTCTGGGTGGTGCGCTTGACGGACCGAGAGCGTTTCAATGCGGCATTTGCAGCATGCTTCACGGCAGCTGCACTGATTGCGGTGATGATCGGTATGGGTGTCTACACCTTGCAGCCGGTGAGCAGATTCGTAGGGTCGTTCTTCGACTGGCGGTTCCATACCGATTATTGGCCCAATGCCTGGGCGGACCTGGTTCTCCTCGCCTGGCCGATGGCTCTGTACGTACTGCGCAGACGGCCGGTGCTGCTCGGGATTTCACTGGCACTCCTCTGGGGCTCGATGATTCTCAGTTATTCGCGCGGTGGAGCCCTTGCGCTATGTGCGCAGATTCTGGGGCTCGCCATCTGCGGCCTGCTGATGACCGTGCGCAGGCTTCGACGCATTGATAAGCCTCTTCTGCGCAGCATTCTCACCGCAGCGGTCATCGGTATTGCCGGTGCCTGCGTGCTCTTTGTCGCAATAAATCAGCTTCGATCGCAGACGTTCTCACTGGAATCGGTAAGCGACAAGGCTGCATTTGCCTCCGCCGAGGGGACGTCTTCCGTCTCCGAGCGTCGGTCATTCTGGAACGCAGCTCTCGCGATGACTGCGGAAAAGCCGCTCCTTGGTTGGGGTCCGTACAGCTTCCGTTTTGTCCAGCCTGTCTACCAGGAGGCGGTGCTGGCGACTGCCGATCATCCCCACAACGTCTTCCTGAAAATTTCCGCAGAACGCGGTGTTCCCGCACTCCTCCTCTTCGCCTTTTTGCTTATCGCGATCACACTGCCGGCAAAGCTGCAGATACTCCGCGCGCGCCCCGGCTCTCACCCGCTCTCTGTGCCGTGGGTCGTTGCCGCACTGACTGCGGTCTTCGGCGTACTTGTGCACAGCCTGATCGATTACAATCTCCAGTTCGTCGGCGTGCTTTTGCCCTTCTGGATTCTGCTGGGCACTCTCGTCCCGGCATCAGACGGGGAAGGCCGTACGCAGATTGTCGTAGAACGTGCTCTCGCGGTCGTGCTGATCATCGTCCTGTTCATCGAGGGCGCATTTCTCATCACGTCCTCCTTCGGCCGTCATGCGGAAGCGGCGGGTCGCCATGCCGATGCCATTCAATGGTATGAGCGCTCGCGTCCGGAACTCTTCAGCCGGGATCTGCTCTTGAGTCTTGCGGGTCTCCGGGCAGCGACGGGTGCGGATGAGGAGGCGCTACGCGTACTGCAGGTCTTTGAGAGTCAGAATCGTCTCGATGCGCGTGCGTGGCTGGCTCGCGGTAACCTGCAAGAGAAGCTGGGGCGGCCGGATGACGCCAGAGAGTCGTATTTCCATGTGTGGCGGTACGGGAAGTACAACATCCTCAATGCGCTCTCCGGGTTGCTGCGTGTTGCCGACGCTACGGGCGACAGCCGGTTCCTCGATGAGAACCGTGAGGAGTTCCTGGAGCTCTTCCGCTCCTACGCCGATGCCATTCTTCGTAACACGCACTTCATTGCACTGAGCGCCACGGTGGAGGAACTGCAGCATGTCTCGCCGTATCTGATGCGTGCCTACCCGGATGCCGCAGAAGAGATTGAACGTCTGACGTCACAGGCTGCGACACATGCGGCAACGGAGCGGGCCCGGCTGGACGAGCGCTCGCCCGGACTCCTTTGGTAGGGCGTTGCAGAGGAAGAAGACCGCTGTACACTCTGCTCCCATGCAAAAATCCCTCCTCTTCACCATCGGCTCGCTCATTCTCCTTGCCGGGTGTCTTCGCATAGAAACGAAGCATTCCGGTATGAGGGTGGAGCACGACGCGGGAGGAGACGTGCTCGAATACAACGTGATCCCGGGCAAGGGCATGGTCGATCCCCAGTACGGTGAGGAGCGCTGGTTCGGGATGGGTGCGCTTTCCGGCACGGAAGGAACAGCCGCAAACGGCATGACGCAGCTGCACGTGATGCAGACAGGGGATTCGCTCATCACCATGCAGCTCAATATTGCGCAGGCCGCCCCCGGCATGGAGTACCGCGCATGGCTCCTTGGCTCCACAGGCTCCAGAATCGATGCCGGAACCTTCGACCCTTTCCTCGGCGATGTCCGTCATCGCCTGAACTACAAGGCCAACAGGGATCTGCGCGATCACCTCTCGGTGGAGGTGACGACACAGAAAGCCGGTGCCGCACGCGGTCCCGTGATTGCCACGGGTACCATGACGGAACGCAAGCGCCCGAACTGACAGGTTGACCATACGAAAAGAGGCCTCCTTCTCGGAGACCCCATATGAACGTGTAGTCTGTCGCTTACCCCCTGGACGGGAGTGAGGTAAGGATATTGACCGCCAGGAAGGCGATGAGTACGGCGTGCAGAAGCACGGCAGCAAACGGGGACTTCATAGAGGGACTCCCGGGAAAAGGGAGTGGGAAAGTCTATTCCTCTTTCCATTGGTGTCTACCGATCTACTGCGTTTTGAACTACTTATTTGTTCATAAAGGAATGCTTAGATTTGCTCATCCATTAGCCGCTTATTCTGCATTTATGACGGGATTTCGGCTTTGAGAAAGTCAAGATACTGTAACAAAATACTGAAAAGGCCGTATTCGTTGATTTGAGAGTCTTTATCTGGCGGACAGCCTCCTGCGGAGGCTGGTCGGGATGACAGGACTCGAACCTGCGACCTCACGGTCCCGAACCGTGCGCTCTACCAACTGAGCTACATCCCGCTAATTTGCACTGATGGCGTGTCAAAACGGCTCGGTGCCGCTTCGGGTGCAGGCATCCTAGCAGAACTTTCAGGGAAGAAAACATGACTCTTCGTCCAATGAAACGAGAAAACCCCTGGCCGAGACCAGGGGGCTTCTTTGCCGAACCGGCTATCAATCCTGGAGCATCTGGGCGACGAAAGTCACTGCCATATTGCAGGCCTTGCCCCACGTGGCGGCGGGGATCCATTTTCCGTGATCGAAGACCAGAACGTGGTTCGTCCATTCGGCTGGAACCATAGGCTTCGGCCTTCGCTTTCCGGACAGGATATTCACAAGTTGTGTGCCGCGGATCATCCACATCCTGTTCGTTGCAAGGACAAACCCGATTGGATTCACGACGTACGTTTTTCCCTTGATGTCTTTCACAACGGCAAGAATTTTTTCCTCCGCTGGAGGAAAAATATCAAGCAGCGGACCGCCGCCGATGACATCGACAAGCGTTCCCGCCGGGATCTTCGTTGCGGAAACGTCATTCACGAAGTCACGAAGGGCCACAAATTGAGGGGACATGTGTTCTCCTGATTGAGCTGAGGTTCAGACAAAGAGCAAGCCACCCCCGACGCGGGAGTGGAGTGGGACTGTAATCCGAAATCTGTCATGCAAAAAGGCCAGATCTGTGGTTTTGTCAGTAAACGGTTCTGTATCATCATAGGAAACGTTTCCCCCTTCTTTCCATGTCGCTCGCTCTCTTCTCCCCGCTGGCACTGCTTGTGTCAGTCGTCATCTGTTTTGTCGTCGGGTTCTTCTGGTATTCCGAGATGCTTTTTGGAAAGGTGTGGATGAAGGAGCACGGTCTCACGAAGAGCGATCTCAATAAGGGACCGAGCATGGGTACCTGGGTGGTGGCGCTCATCACCGGCATCGGCATGGCATTGGCTCTGGTGCTCCTCAAAGCCATCTGCACCGTTTTCTTCTACACGCAGTTTTTGCACCTGGCACTCGCACTCTGGTCATTTTTCTATCTTCTGCCTTCTCTCAATCACGTGATGTTCAGCAAGAAGAGCAAGAAGGTCTGGCTGATTGAGGGTGGCTACGAGCTCACCGTGCTCGTCCTGCAATCGCTGGCAATCTGGTTCCTCTGAGCAGCCAGTTGTGATTCACTGTCTCCATCGTTCCTCATTTTTCCTATGAACACCCTCCGTCCCGCTGCCATCAAGTCCTGGATGATCATCGTCGGCCTTCTTGTACTTATCGCCCTGTGGGCCGGATCCGTGTACAACGGGCTTGTGACTGCCAAGGCATCTGTTGATAATTCCTGGGCCAACGTGGAAACGCAGTACCAGCGCCGTTTCGATCTTGTCCCGAATCTTGTGAGCACGGTGCAAGGAGCTGCCAACTTTGAGCAGGAGACGTTTACCGAAGTCACCGCCGCCCGCAGCCAGTGGCAGTCTGCCGGCAATCCCGATGAAAAGATGGAAGCCGCTCAAGGCTTCGAGGGTGCTCTCTCCCGCCTTCTGGTGACCGTAGAAGCCTACCCGCAGCTCCAGGCCACGCAGGCATTCAAGGACCTGATGGTCCAGCTGGAGGGCACCGAGAACCGCATTGCCACCGCACGCCGCGATTACAACCAGGAGGTGATGACCTACAACGTGCACGTCCGCACTTTCCCGAGGAACATCGCAGCTGGTCTGTTCGGCTTCACCGCCGAAGAGCCGTTTGAGTCGGCAAACGGTGCGGAGACCGCGCCAACGGTGGACTTCAACTAATCCGTCCCTTTCTCTCCACTCATGACACTGCGCACCCTTGCCCCTACGGTATTCGTCCTGATGCTTGTTCCGGCGCTTGCACTCGCGTTTGAGGTCCCGGAGAACGACAACTACGTCACGCAAACGATTCCGGTGCTTACAGAGGAGCAGGAGGACGCACTGGAGCAGCGTTTGTCTGCCTATGACAAGCAGACCTCAAATCAGATCGCGATCCTGATCGTAGAGAGCATGAGCGGTTCGGACATTGTGGAATCGGCCGTAGAGGTGCACCGCGCATGGGGCCTTGGTGATGCGGACAAGAACAATGGAATCCTCATTCTCGCGGCAATGACAGACCGCGAGGTGATGATTCATACAGGATACGGACTGGAGGGTGCGGTGCCGGATATCGTTGCCGGCGGCATTATTACAAAAGACGTCGCGCCGCATTTTGCCGACGGTGAGTATTATGAGGGACTGAATGCCGCCGCCGATTCACTGGAAAAACACATCGGCGGCGAATACACCGCTGAGCGCTATGACGAAAGCGGCGGCTCGATTTTCTCGTTTCTCTTTTTCTTTGTACTGATTTTCGGGCAGCTGTTTGCCGCCTGGTTCGCGCGCTCCAAGTCCTGGTGGGCCGGCGGAGTTGTGGGTGGTGTGATCGGTTTTGTCCTCGCGCTCGTCTGGAGCTGGTGGATTGCCATTCCCGGATTGATCATTCTTGGTCTTCTCTTTGATTACGTCGTCTCAAGGAACCCCGGTATCGGCCGCTCGGGCAGGTACCGCGGCGGCCATTGGGGCGGGGGAACCGGCGGTTTCGGTGGAGGATCATCCGGAGGCGGCTTTGGAGGCTTTGGCGGAGGGTCGGGTGGGGGTGGGGGCGCACACGGGAAATGGTAAAAAGTCGGAAGTTTTTCGTGCCACACAGGGCGTTAGACGTACAATGACAGCCATGAGACTTTTCCGCCCCGCACTTTGTACAGCACTTCTTCTGAGCTCTGTGCCGGTTTTCGCCGCGCAGCCCCTTCTGGAAATCACCGCCAGACCGTTTCAGACGGGCTCTGTCCCTCTGGGCGCACAACGTATCGATTTCCTGGCAATGACGCTGCAGGCCTCCTGCGATAGCGATCAAGCGATCGAGAGTATCACCTTCAGACACGTAGGACTCGGAGAGGCGACTGATGTGGACGGCCTTTCCTTATGGACCGGAGAAAAGCGAATCACACGTTCTCTTCGACCGCAGGAGCGGGACGGCTCGGTCACATTCCGTCTGCGCGGGGTTGTCATTCCCAAGTGTGAAACTTTCGATCTGGCACTGAAGGGAAATTTGTCACCGGAAGCGGCAGCCGGAGGGGAACATGCATTCATACTGCGTGGACCTACAGATGTTGTCGTTTCGCCATCGGAAACGGGTGTGGTTGTCTCCGGATCACTGACAATGCCGACCGTCCTGCGTGCGACGCCGACTGTAAACACGACAATCGAGCCAACAATGCTCCAGGTGACGACACCGGTGACCTACGGTTCGCGCAGAACGGTGGCCCGTTTTCAATTACGATCCACTGGCAGCCGCGCTCAGCAGGTGACGTCCATCACGCTAACAAATGATGGCTCTGCATCGAATACCGATCTGCAGAACCTCCGCCTCTTCAACAGCAAAGGGGAGCAGATTTCGGATACGGTACCGTCGCTGAGTGGCGACAGCGTCAGATTCACGCTGACGTCACCTCTGGTGTTTGAGGGGCGGGATACATACGTCCTGACCGTGAAGTCTGATGTGCGTGCCAGCAGACGCCGCACGATTGACTTTACCGTGGAAGAGCCGTCTGACATTGAGGTGCGGCTCTGCTCTGGCGCACGGATGTGCAATCAGGCACACTGATTTCCGTTCTTTGCGCTGCATGAACAGAACTCTTCCGTGCCTCGGCCTGGCCGTCCTTGCGCTTGCATCCTGCGCCAGGAGATCTGAGCTTGCCCCGGAAGAGGTGCTGCGCAGGGCGATGCTTGCGAGTAACCAGCTGCAATCGGCGGCATTTACGGTGGATCTGGATCTTGAGGCACGGATGCCGGACTTTACGGGATCCGCCGACATCCGCCTCCAGGGCGTGCTGCAGGACGGCGGCCGGGAGACCGCTTTTTCCGCGACAGGACAGGGAACAATGCGGCAGGGAGAGGCAACCTTTGCCGCCTCGGCCAGCGCAGACGTGGTATCCGAACGTAACAAGGATCTGTACCTCTATCTCAAGGAGCTGACACTGACACCTCCGCATCCCCAGTGGACTCCCGAGGTGCTTTCGTCACTCCTCAATCAATGGTGGATCTTCCCGAGCCGCAGAGAGGCGGAGATCGTCCCGCTCTCACCGGATCCGTCTCTCCTGCGCGCGCAGGCGGAGATTGTGTCGGTCACAGCGGATAAAGGCATTGCCAGGCGCAACGATCATGATTCACACCATTATCTCGTGACCATCGATCCACAAAAGCTTGCCGCGTTCGTGGAGCGAGTGTCGGCCCGTAACGGGCAAACGACAGACAGTGCGGCACTGCTTGCCGAGCTTCAGAACTACACTGCAAGAGGGGAGCTGTGGATCGATGCCGCAACATTCGTCGTCCGTGAGATTTCCTGGGTCATCAAACCGGTGAATGACGGCGCGCCGTACGCGCTCACCATCACCGTCATGCTCGATGAGTACAACGCAGCGCAATCCATTACCTACCCGACGGATGCAAAGCCGTTTGAGGCCCCCGCCGCTGCGTTCACTGCCCCCATTCCTGATTCTCCCGTCACCCCATGACCCCAGACACACCGCAGCCTCCTATGGATGGCGTTGCAGCACCGCAACAACAGGTTCCGGCTCCGTTGCCTCCGGTCCAACCGGCTGCAGACCCTCCGAAGCAGAAACCCGTACCTGCGGACGGCCTTCACAAAATGACTCTTACGTTGCGTTCCATCGGCACTCTTCTCTACATCGTCTTCATCGGCTGGGAACTGTTCCTTCTCGCGTTCCTGCCAAGCCCCACGGGTCAGCTGCGTGAGCTCCAGTCCTTTGGAACACTGACATCCTGGGTGGGAGCCGCGGGAATACTCGGGCTCGGATGGCTTGCGGTACTTCGCATCAGCCAGTCAAAAGTCTCACTGGCTGCCCGTCAGCGCAGCCTGATTATCTCTGCAGCGATTCTGGTGCCGGGCATCGCGCTCGCCGCGGTGACGCCGTTCTTTATCAGTCGTGAGCCCTCACTCTCCATTGATATACAAAACCCCACTCGCTCGGAGGACTTCGTCGCTCCGGTTTCCGTCACCTTTAGCCTGGAGCGTGCGGTTTCCACCCTGCGTAACCTTGGCTATCGCCCAACCAAATTCCAGTGGGATGTTAACGGCGACAGCAAGCTGGATGAGGAGAGCGTGGTGCCCACCTTCACCGCCGTGTATCCCAAGCAGGGGGCCTACCTTGTCACCGTCATCATCGTGTCCGACGGCACAACACCCCGGAGGCTGCAGCGCAGGATCATCATTCCGCGGTCGGTATTCTCCATGGCACCGGTGCAGCCCGTGGTAGAGAAGCCGGTGCAGTTCAGTGTGGCGGGCCTTGTGACCGATCCCAAGAGCATCAAGCAGGTGACGTGGGATTACGGTGACGGCAGCAAGGCGGAGGTGGCGAGGATCCCGGAGGCCGCACACACGTACTATGTCGTCGGTACATACGAGGTAAAGGCGACCATTCAGCTCACAACAAACGTGGAGCAGACCATCGCCCGTACGATAGAGGTGAAGGAGCCTGTTCCTCTTCCGTTCCCGATCACGCTCACCGCGCAGCCCCAGAATCTGATGGGTCCGGCCCCGTTCGGCGCACTCTTCTCGGTGGAGAGCTCCGAGGATCTGCGCGAGATCTCCTGGGATTTTGGTGACGGAAAGGAGGAGAGAGGTGCGGATCTCCTGCGCACAGGTCATACCTTTGAGGCGGTCGGCATCTATCCGGTGGTGATGCGCGCGCGTAACGGCAGCGGACAACTGGCCGAGATCACACAGATTGTCAGAGTCACCGAACCGCTCCAACTGAGCGACCTCAAATTTGAGGGATCACCGCCGGTGCAGAATAACCGTATCCGCGGCGAAGTCCCTCTAGAGGTGGAACTGACGCCCAAGACCGCAACGCCTCTTGTAACGTTCCTCTGGGAAAGCACGGATGAAGGCACACGTGTGGAGGACAGCACCTTCCGGGGCACGTACCGCGAGGAAGGCACATACACCGTCACACTCGTCGCACAGAATGCCGACGGCCATGTGTACCGTCAGCCGATCACGATCGAAGTGCAGCCGGCATCCGCCGAGCCCATCATCAACGCTGTTCCCGAAAACGGCGTCGCACCGCTCACGGTCCAGTTCGACGCGTCAGAGAGCTTCATCCCGCCCACGGAGACACTCGCAGGCTTCCGCTGGCTCTTTGGAGACGAGCGCAACAACGATCAGGCTGAGCTTGCATCCGCGCGCGTACAGCACGTCTACAAGACACCCGGTGAATACAAGGTGCAGGTGACACTCGTGACCGTGTCCGGGAAGGAGTTCGAAGCAGACCGTACGATTGTCGTGCGCCGACCTCCGCTCGATGCGTGCATTACTTCCAGCAGAGTACGCGTACAGGCGGGGAAAGGCGTTGAATTTGACTCTGACTGTTCCACCGGCGTTCCGCAGACGTACGTTTGGGAGATCAGGAATGACGCAAGCCCCTCAGTCGTTTTGGCCCAGAGCCCAGCGGCCAAATATGTGCACGTGTTTGAGGCTCCGGGAACGTATACAGTATCCCTGACCCTGAAGGACCAGTGGAACAATCAGGACTCTTCCTCCGTATCCATTACCGTCACCACTGAACCATGAAGCAGAAGAACGTTGTCCGCGCCGTCGCCATCCTCGGTCTCGCCGGCATCCTCCTCACGGCCATCCTCCCGATGTTCGCCTGATCAGACAGCTGAAAAAACGTCGTGGAGGGAAGCCATCGCATCCGTCGCAAACGGCTGAACGAGTGCTTCGGGGCGTTCTTGCAGGAGAAAGTACGCCGCGGAGGCGATCATCACCGCATTATCGGTGCAGTACGGGAACTGCGCCGGCCAGCGCACGATAACGCCAGGATGATTCTCTGCGAGTGATTTCTGAAGAAGCGCACGGAGATACAGGCTTGCAGAGACACCGCCGACAAGATGCACTTCCTTCGTCACCGGATGCGCATTCAGGACACGGTTCACTCGATCAACAAGATGTGCGCAGAGAGCGTGCTGATAGGAGGCGGCGATATCGGGCAATTGCTCTTGCGTGACCGTTTGAATGTTCAGATCGCGCAGCAGGTACCGCAGAGCGGTCTTGAGCCCGGAAAAACTGAAGTCCAGCGTGTCATCATCTTTGAGGGGGGCCGGAAAGGCATAACGGAAGGGATCACCCTTTTCCGCTGCTTTCGCGATCGCGGGACCGCCGGGGTAGGGGAGCCCGAGGAGCGAAGCGCCCTTGTCGAACGCCTCACCGACGGCATCATCCCGCGTGCGGCCGATAAGTTTTCCCTTGAGATGCGATTCCCTTAGCCACAGATCGGAGTGCCCGCCGGAAACAGACAGGGTCAGTGACGGGAACTGCGGCGGAACCTGTGCATCGGGCCAGACGGAACTGAGGTGACCGAGTGTGTGGTGAATGCCGACAAGCGGGACATTCCAGGCAACAGACAGCTGCCTTGCGGTCGCGGTTCCCACCAGCAACGACCCCAGCAAGCCCGGACCGCGCGTGATGGCGATGACATCGAGATCGGAGGGTTGCACGCCGGCACTGGTCATTGCCGCACCGAGGACGGGCATCATGCACGCAAGCTGGTTACGGGCTGCATCTTCCGGGATCACGCCCGCAAGCTCCGCGTACCGGCTGCTCATACTCGTGATCACATTGCTGAGCACTTCCACGCCGTCCCGGACGACCGCAACGGCCGTCTCATCGCACGATGTTTCGATACCCAGGACCAGCATCGCAGGCACAGTACCCGATACCGACTTCCGCGCAAGCGCAGGCGCAGGTAGTGTGGTTTCCATGTTCGAACTGTTTCCATCGAGGGCTGTCGCCGTGTCCATCGGCACATTTGCGGTGCATTGGTACGGAATTCTGTACCTGGCGGCCTTTCTACTCGCGTATGCGCTGCTTCCACGCCTGCAGCGTTTTCGCGGCCTGTCGCTCTCTACAGAAGTCTGGGCATCGGTGCTGTCCTTTGCCATCGGAGGGGTAATCATCGGCGGACGGCTTGGCTATGTCCTCTTCTACGAACCGTCGTATTTTCTGGAGCATCCGCTGCAGATTGTCGCCGTCTGGAACGGCGGCATGTCCTCGCACGGTGGCTTCATCAGTGTCGTGCTCGCGCTGCTCTGGGCATGTCGCAGGCACAAGGTATCCGTGCTCTCACTTGCTGATATTGTTGTGGTCCCGGCGGCGCTCGGCCTCGCGTGCGGACGGATTGGCAACTACATCAATCTGGAGCTCTACGGCACGGTGACGACGCTCCCGTGGGGTATGACGATCCCCGGCGTCGAAGGACTGCGCCATCCCACACAGATCTACGCCGTTCTCAAAGATCTTTTCATCGCAGGTATCTGTTTTCTGCATCTGCGCAGTGTCACCTCAGTTCCGCACGGGCGTACCTGCGCGCTCTTTCTGATGTTGTACGCTGCACTGCGCTTTGCTGTCGAACATTTCCGCGAGCAGCCATACGGCTACGTCCTCGGACTTTCCTACGGACAGCTCTACACAGTCCCGCTCTTTTTCGCAGGTCTCGCGCTGTATCTGTGGCTCAGGCGTCAGTAAAGAGCTCCTGCTGTTTCGAAAGAAGTCCGAGAGCGTTACGGATGAAGAGCGTACGGTGGAGCGGTGTCGGTCCGTTCAGTCTCAGTTGCGCAAGATGCTCCGGGCTCCCGTAACCCTTGTGGCGTGAAAAAGTGAACCGGGGATGCCGCTTTTCCAACTCGGCGAGAAAGCGGTCACGCGTGACCTTGGCGATAATGGATGCGGCGGCAATCGATGGCTCCAGCTGATCGCCGCGGATGATCGTCTGGTGCGGGAACGGAAGCGTGAAGCGGTCGCGACCGTCGACAAGAACGCAGTCCGGCATCATCCGCAGACTCAGCTGCAGCAGGGCCTGGCTCATCGCCGACTCCGTTGCACGGAGAATGCCGGTCTGATTGATGGTCTCAGCAGAACAGAAGCCGATGCCGTAGGCGGAATGATGCAGCAGCCACCGGAAGCTTGTCTCACGTTCGTCCGCCGAGAGAAGCTTGCTGTCTGCCAGGAGACAATCGAACCCGCGCATCAGCCGCGGCCGCCAGCGCGGCGGTGACATCCGCAGCCTCGTCACGGGGTACAGTAAGACGCAAGCCGCTGCCACAACCGGGCCTGCGAGAGCGCCACGGCCGACCTCGTCGACGCCGGCGATTACGGGCTGAGATGTCATTGAAGCTCACGCAGCAGACGCCGCGCCACCTCGCGTTCATCCCAGGGGATAAGGCCGCTACGGGTCTGCATGGTCTGGCATGCGCCCATGCCACAGAGCATCACGGCATCACCCGGCTTTGCCGATTGCAGCAGCCAGCGAATAGCCTCCGTACGATCAGGAATCTTCTTTGCCTCACATTCTTTGATATTCACGCCGCTCCACACGTCATCAATCACCTTGAGCGGATCCTCATGAACCGTTTCATCGGTCGTGACAACAACCACGTCCGCGATGCGGCTGCAGATGGCGCCGATCTCCGGGCGCTTCTCCTTCATGCGGTCGCCGCACGCACCGGTGAGTACAAGCAGACGCTTGCCCGGATGCATGTCGCGGATGGTGGAGAGCGCACGTTCGTAGGCGAGAGGCGTAACTGTAAAATCCACAAACACCGAAAACGGCTGGCCTTCTTCAATGCGCTCCAGACGACCGGGAATGCCCGCAAACGTTCTCAGAGCTTTTACCGCTGTTTCCAGATCGATACCCGCCGAAAGCACCGACCCGATGGCCGCAAGAGCGTTCTCCAGGTTGTACGCACCGGGAATGGTGAGTTCCAGTGGCTTTGCAAGATCGCTATCACCACGCCGCAGATGCACAATGGCCGATGTCCCGCCAGGGTGAACCTTCACGTCACTCGTCCAGAGGAGCGTCGCCGTCGGATCGTCGGACGGTGGCATTTCCTCCGTGGAATACAGAACGGTCGATCCGGAATGAACGCCGAGCAGGAGCTCCGCGCTCTCATCATCGGCGTTGATCACTTTGCTTCCGCCGCGCTTCAGTCTCTTGAACAGAATCGATTTATCCTTGCGGTACTGCTGCATCGTGCCGTGAAAATCGAGATGCTCCAGGGACACATTGGTGATCGCCGCGACTTCGGGACGGATCGGCCCCAGGCGGCCCTGCACGAGGCCGTGCGATGAGGCCTCGACCACCGCGAAATCGCATCCTGCAGCAACGCAGTCGTTCAGAAACTTCTGGAACAACGACGGATCAACACTCGTCTTATGCGTCTCATTCCAGCGCACATCATCATTGATGCGGAAGAACGTAGTGGATGAGGCACCAACAGTTTTGCCGGCTGAGCGCAGAATATGCGCCGTCATTCCCACGGTCGTCGTTTTGCCATCAGTGCCCGTCACGCCGATGATTCTCAGTTTCTGCTGGGGTAGACCTGCCTTGAGGGCGGCAGCCACGCCACGCGTGCGGTGATAGAACGAACGGACCGGGTGACGGAGAGGAATCGCTTTCTTGGCAAACGAACGGAGTCCCATGGAGATTATCCTAACCTATCCTCACAATGACGCCAGTCAGCCGGTAATTTCCCTGGTTCTCTCAATATCACTGAGAATAGCCTCGCGCAGTGCGTCGGGGGTCGGAAAGTCCTGAATGTCGCGCAGGTACTGCACCACTTCTATAGCCAAAGATTCCGGTGCCTCCACCTCCCGGTCCAGCACATGCACCTCAAAGGCTTCCGAAGCCTTAAACACCGGCCGTGGTCCGTAGTGGATTGCCGCAGGGAGCCAGGACCCTTCGATGAGAGCGCGTCCGGCATAGATGCCGTGATCCAGTGCAGGGGGAACATCCTTCAGCTCAATATTCAACGTCGGCACACGAACAACACCCGATCCCTTTCCGAGTCCGGAGACGACGGTGCCTGTGAACCGCAACGGAAGGGGGGTCATCACTTCATGTTTGCTCTCGCCTGGTCGGCGAAGCTTTTGGCGTACTTCTGGAGCTGCTGGGCGAGGGCGGCGGCATCGGGGGAGATTTTGAGTGCTGCTTCACCGGATTTCCAGGCATTGGTCGCGTGTGTCACCACCTTCTGCAGGTCACCAGTCAGACCGGCCCTGTAGGCGTAGACAAGGGCGCGATATCCCTCGGAGGTCTTGATTGCGACACGAACGGCCGCAAGATCGGGCTGGAAGAGGTGAGCGCCACGCGCCGCGAGAACCGCACGGGCGGCAGTGCGCTCCGCGGTATTGGCGTCTCCACGTTCAAGGGCGGTGATAGTACGCTCCAGATCGATACGTACAGACTCGAGAAGATCGGATGTTTTGCCACCCTCGCGCGAGATGAAGAATCGGTGCAGGAAGATCGCCACGTCGGAACGCGTCAGTTCGCGTTCGGGAGAGAGATGCCCGGAGCTAGCGGTCACGGTGATGCCGGTGGAGAGGGCATAGCGCATCACCGGGTAGTACCAGTCCTTGGCATTGGTGACATCAAGAGCGATGGGTACCGTGACATCTCCGAACGTCTTGAGATCGATTTTGCGTGAGAGGAACAGCATTTTGAGGAACTCCGCCTTGGTGACCGCTTTGCCCGGCATGAATCCTGCGTTGGTCCCGGAGACAAATCCCTGCTTTTTCGCGAACGCGACGTGAGGCGCATACCAGGCATCTGAGGCGACATCGGCAAAGGAGGATGTACCCGCCTCCTTGAGCTGGCGCTCATCGGCGATGGTGGAGACGATCAGTTTGACCGCCTCCGCACGGTTGACCTTCTGATTGGGGCGGAACGTGCCATCTGCGTAGCCGCTGATGAGCCCTTTGGCCTGGAGGTATTCCACCGCGGCTGCCGCAGGATGATCCAGCGGCACATCCGAAAAACCGCCGACAGCATGCGCAGGCAGCGCGGGGAACAGAACCGAGCCGAGGATACTGAGGACAGCGAGACGACGAAAAATCATGAGAGTCTAGGCTACTGAGGACACCCTTTCCGCGCAAGGCTGCAGCGCTTGTCCTTCTGCTATCGCGACACATGCGAAAGAATCATTTTTGGCTTGGGAATAAGCAGGAAAGGCCTCCTGATCTTCCCGTAGAAGTCAGGGAATATCTGGCGGAAGCGGGAGGATTCGAACCTCCGATACCCTTGCGGGTATACCTGATTTCAAGTCAGGCCCGATAGACCACTCTGGCACGCTTCCAAGTGCCTCTACAGTATACCAGTTTTACGCGTCTCCGCGTAGACGGCTCTGAAGCACATCGGTACCCGGGAGCGAGCCTTGCGCGTCCGATTTTGCCCAGAATTCCCTGAGCTCACCGAGGTACGCTTTATCTGCGGCAAGGGTGGCCACGTACGGTTCGACGGCGAGACGGAAGCGGCTGTTGCTCGCTCGATCACGGAGGTTATGGAGCACTGTCACGAGTGCGTCTTCCCCGCCGCGGGTCTCGGCACGGATTTCATCGAGCACGGCGTGCTCGATGCTCTCGCTATCCAGACCCGCAAGGAGCTTGAGATCAGTATCGGTCCCTGACGGGAAGTAGTGGTTCACTCCCAGACGCCTCAGCGTGCACGGGAGCTGGAAATCGGCGATGACGTCGGCAACCTGCGAGGCGAGTCCGCCTTCACTGTGGTGATCCTCGACGACGATAAGATGCCGCGTTTCCAGCGCCGCCTGAATGACCATGGCCGCATCGAGGGGCCGGACACAGGCGACGTTGAGCACACGCACGGAGATCTTTTCATCCTTCTGCAACTGATCTGCGGCAGCGATGGCATCGTGCACGGGAATGCCGACGGCAAGAATAGTGGCAACATCGGAGGTATCACCCTTACCGCGGACCAGATCGATTTTGCCGTCGAACACATAGCCGTCACCGTAGACCGGTTCACCCTTGGGGGTAAGCACCTGAGGATGTGAGCTGCGTGCGGAGAACACGAACACGCTGGTCGTGCCTTCGGCGACAAGTTCAAGACCGCGGCGCGCTGCTGCTCCTGCCTGATTGCAGTCTGCGGGCATCCACACCTGCGTGTGATCGAACGGAAGATTGAGATAGTTGCGTTCCTGGTGTGTCTCACCGTCTTCACCGACGCTCAATCCCGAGTGCGTTGCATCGTGCAAGACGGCACACGGTACGTGGCCTGCATTCACATCGATCAGGCGAGCGTTGGCACGCGCCTCATTCGTTGCAAAAGCTGCAAACGTGTACGTCACAGGCAGCATGCCGGACTGACGCAGGCCCGCAGCCATCATCGCCATGTTTGCTTCCGCGGCACCGCAGTTAATGACGCGTTCCGGGAACGCCTTCTCCACTTCATCGAATCCGCCGGAACCGGCGAGATCGCCATGAAGGACGACGATGCGCATATCGGCGGCCATCAGTCCCTTGATGTGTACCGCACCAAAGTCTTTGCGCGCGGCACCTTTATCTTTCAGTACCGCTCGCTTCACAGGGGGCGGAGGCGGAAGAGCTTCGGACGGAGGAGGTGCGTTGCGGTACCGTTCGCCGATCTTGCGGCGGTGGGGCTCGTAGGCTTTCACCAGCTCATCAAGAGGCTTGAGGCGTGCAAGCTCCTCCTTTGCGGCAGCCTCCTTCATGGGAGCGCCGTGGAACTCCGCAGACCCGGCGTTCGCTGCCTTTTCCATACCCGGAATGCCGTGGCCCATCGTCGTGTAGTAGCAGATGAACACGGGGCGCTTTTTGCCGGCGAGCGAATCGGCGACATCGAGAGCTGCCTCCACCTGCGCCGGATCATTCCCGTTCTGCACCTCGATCACCGCCCAACCCATCGAACGGAAAATGGCCGCCAGATCGGATGCTGCAACTTTGGACGGAATGGAACTCAGCTGAATGTCGTTCACATCGGCATGTACCACCAGATGATCCAGGTGATGCTTGGATGCCAGGCGTGCTGCCTCCAGGATCTGTCCTTCTTGGCAATCGCCATCACCCACAAGTACATCGGTGTAGCCCGGTTTGCCGAGCATTTTTTTTCCAAGCGCATAGCCAAGACCGCTGCTTACTCCTTTTCCGAGAGGACCGAAACCGAATGGGATATCACCAATGCCGGCTTCCACGTGCCCGGGGAGCCCTCCCGGTGTGCGGAAGTGCTGGATGATCGCCTCGGGTGAGGCAATACGGACATCCGACCCGCTGCGGCCGCCGAGGTACTGGAGTCCGTAGGAGAGGAGCGAGAGGTGACCGGCGCTCATGCGGAGTGCCGCATCGATCTGCGGATCGCGACGACGGAGAATGCCGTACGCAAACGTGAACGCGGAAAGCGGCCCACCCGGATGACCGGATTTATGGAGGAGGGGAGCCTGGATCACTAGGTGCTTCATGATCTCATGACCGAGTTCATATGCCTCCTTCTCCTGCGGCAGGAGCTTTTTGGCCTCTTCGGGTCCGATCCACACGGAATCCACCTGCGTTTCCGACGCGAGCACGCGCTGGCAGGAAAGCGGGACCTCGGAAGGATCTTTACCGATCAGCGTCTTTGGGTTCGGGCGGGTGCGGGTCATGGATGAGGAAAAGTACAGACAAACCTTAACGGCTCGTGTGCGTTCGCGCCATATCTATCCGTTTACTGTTCCACCACCAGCACGCGCTTTGCACCATTGCGGATCTCCTCCTTTATTCCGGTCCAGTCGTGAATGGCATCGAGGAGCACATCCGTGCGGTATTCATACTTTTCGCCACGACGGGTGCCCGGATCGTTGGTGATGAAGTAATCCCCGAACGTGCCATTGCGGTACCCGGTGATGACGAGCATGTGGTACCACGGACCTTCTCCGCTGAAGTAGGGATTGCCGATATCGCGTCCTGCGACGGGGACAATGACCGGATTGCCTGCTTTCAGCTCGCGGACGATCGATTCCACGGAGACATCATCAATAACACGCGGCGTGAGACCGTATTTGCCTTTCGCAACAGCCCCCAGTTCCGCAACGGTCACATCCCAGCCATACCCCTCACCGTCCATCCAGGAGACGAGTTCCTGCACTTCCGTCTCTGCAGAATCCGGCGTCAGTGAACCTCCTGTCAGAAAGCGCTGCACCATGATCAGGCTCATTTCTTCGCAGGCTTCCTGGTGGAGCGGATCCCAGTTTGCATGCGGTGCCTGCGGAGCGAAGGGAACAGCTAGCGGGCCGACGTTACTCAGATCAACGGCATCAACCGGCGTAGGGGAACTACTGACTGCCGGAGAAGCTGACGACGCAACTGCGGTGCGGGACGAGGAGGAAACGAAAGTAGAGGAAGACGCGGACGACGATGAGGCGTCATTCGATACAGGTTCGGCGGTACAACCGCAAAGCAGGACAAAGCCGGTGGCGATGAGCAGGGAACGGATACGCATACACGAAGTATGACGAAACACGGACAGTATTCATACCGTCTTGCGCGCAACGTTACGGCAAGGGAGAATTGCCTCACTATGAAACTCTTTCTCGATACCGCGAACGTCGATCAGGTGAAAGAAGCCGCCTCCTGGGGCGTGCTCGACGGCGTCACCACCAATCCCTCGCTTGTCGCAAAGGAGGGGAAGGATTTCAAAAAGACAATCCTCGAGATGTGCGCCCACGTGCCGTGCGTCTCCGCGCAGGTGACGGCTACCGAGGCTAAAGAGATGATCAAGCAGGGCGAGGAGTACGCTTCGTGGCACAAGAACGTCTACGTAAAGGTACCGATGACCACCGAGGGTTTGAAGGCGCTGACGCACTTTAAAAAGAAGGGGATACGCACCAACACCACACTGATCTTCTCCGTCTCGCAGGCCATTCTCGCCGCGAAGGCCGGAGCCTCCATCATCAGCCCATTCATTGGTCGTCTCGATGACGCCGGTGAGGACGGGATGAACCTCATTGCCGAAATCATGGAGGTCTGGAGCCAGTACGATTTTGACACCGAAGTGCTGGTGGCCTCCACGCGCCATCCGCGCCACATTGTGGATTCCGCAAAGCTCGGCGCGCACATTTGCACGATTCCCTTCGATGTGTTTAAAAAACTGCCTCAGCATCCCCTGACGGACATCGGGCTTAAGAAGTTCCAGGATGATTGGAAGAGCGTTTCAGGAAGGAAATGAAGTATTCCGCAACTTCCGCAGTACGGCGTCGATTTTGTACCGTATTTGTGAAAGTTCATTATTGAGTTCAATGCGGGCGGAATGTTTAATCGGCGTCTTCAGCTGTTCTGTGCACAGCTCCGGCGTTCCTATCTCTATCCGCGCAACCTGAAACAGGTATGCATAGACGAATTTGTAATGAAGAGCTATTTCGCGGAAGACGGAATAAATCGGTTCATGATCACCGGAATACACACTCAAAGCGGCTTCCGCTTGTTGATACAAATCACACATGTTTCTCAGGCGCCACACAAAGTCCTCCAGTGTCGCCGTCTGCCCGAAGGCATCACGATCCTCAAGGAGAGACATGCGTGCAGTGTTGCGACCAAGGGGTATGAGACTCAAGAAAATTGGCAGCCGTTTCGCTCTGTCGCTTTTTGCAGAGCCGAAATGTATGGTAAGTACATGAAACTCGCTCTCACCGGACTCGGCACCATGGGTGCCAACCTTGCACGCAATGCCGCACGCAAAGGACACAGCGTGGTCGTCCACAACAGGACACCGGAAAAAACCGATGCGTTCCTGAAAAAGTTTACAGGCGAAGGGCAATTCACTGCTGCGCACTCCCCGAAAGAGGTCTGCGCCGCACTGACCTCACCGCGTGTCATCATTCTAATGGTAAAGGCGGGTGATGCCGTCGATGAAGTCATTGCCGAATTCCTGCCGCACCTGGGCAAAGGAGATATTCTCATCGATGCCGGCAACAGCCACTACCGCGATACTGAACGACGCGAGAAGTCTCTTTCCGAGAAGGGAATCCACTTTGTGGGAATGGGTGTCAGCGGCGGCGAAGAAGGCGCGCTGCTCGGTCCAAGCATCATGCCGGGAGGTTCAACGGAGGCGTACAAGGTGATTGAGCCGCTCTTGCTGTCGATCGCCGCGGACGACGGCGCAGGCGGCAAATGCGTGACACACGTGGGCAAAGGCGGAGCGGGACACTTTGTGAAAATGGTGCATAACGGCATTGAGTACGGGATCATGCAGATCCTCTGCGAGGCATATCACCTGTTGAAATCCGTCGGCTTCCCGAACAGCGAGCTTGCCGCGATCTTCAAAGACTGGAGCACATCCGATGATCTGCAGTCGTTCCTCACGGAGATCACGTCGGAGATTTTCACGGTACAAGACAAAGATACGGGAAATGCACTCGTCGATATGATTCTGGATGCGGCCGGGCAGAAGGGCACCGGTAAATGGACCACCGACTGCGCGATGTCATACGGCGTCGCCGTCCCGACGATCACAGCCGCGGTTGACGCACGCATCATCTCGTCCGGGAAAGAGTTCCGGAAGATCCGCAGCCGGCACGTGGCTCTCAGTGCAGCGGCTGCCCCGTATGAACAGGAACAGATGCTGGCAGACGTGCGTCACGCCGTTGATTGCTCGATCCTGAACGATTACGCGCAGGGCTTTCAGCTCATCGAAACCGCGGGCGGCGAGGAGAGCTGGAACATCAATGCGTCGGAAGTCGCCCGCATCTGGCGTGGCGGCTGCATCATCCGCGGCAAGGTGACCGAGGAGTACCAGCTTGCATTCGCCGGAGATCAGACAGCCAGCACCAGACTGCGTGAACGCTGCCTTGGTAAGGCACAGATGGCCTGGAGACGGGTGGTGTCCCACGGTGCTCTCGCCGGCATTCCGCTCCCCGCGATTTCCGCATCACTGAGCTATTTCGATGCGTACCGTACCGAGAGGCTTCCGCAGAACCTTCTGCAGGCGCAGCGTGATCACTTCGGCGCTCACACCTTCAGGCGCACGGATAAGGCGGGTGTGTTCCATGCCGACTGGAAGACCGGAATATCCACCAAAATCTCGGACTGAGGACTAAAAAAGAGCACCCGCGAGGAGTGCTCTTTTCATGACGACATATTTACGCCTTGGTCGAACCGAAGCCGACAACGAGACAGGCGGCGGCGATGGCGAGATGCAGGTAGTTTGTCGGAGCAGTGAGCACAAGGAGATCGACGATTGCGGTGATGCCCACAAATCCTGCAAGCGCCACGAGGGCGTACACGATGCCGAACAGGATAAGGTATGAGCGGGACATGCCGTACCCGGCAGCCGCGGCACCGAGGCCGAGAAGACCGGAAGCGACGTGTACGCCGTTATGAAGCACATTGACATCAAACATGCCGAGGACGGGATCATTAAAGAAGCCGATGACGCCGAGTGCGAGGAGGATGACACCGAGCAACCCGGCAAGGGGCTTGACGAGGGCGTTCATACAAAAAGAGGGGGAAGAAACGGGGATTACCGATCAGGCTACCACCTTTTTGCCTGTTTATGGATTGATAGTCTTGCAAGGAGCGGGATACCATCGCATGGTGATAGTGCAGCCAAATCGGCAAACGGCGGTCCAGGAGACTCTCAGCCGCTCAAAACTGGAGCTCTTTTTAGAGTGCCCGCGCTGCTTTTACCTCGACAAAAAACTCAATGTGAAGAGACCGGACAGTTATCCCTACTCGCTCAACCTCGCTGTGGACGCGCTGCTCAAGAAAGAATTCGATGCGTACCGGAATACCGGAGAGGCCCATCCGCTGATGAAACAGTGGGGGATTGATGCCGTACCGTTTTTTCATCCGTCATTGAATGACTGGCGAGAGCCGATGCGCGGCGTACGCGCAGAAGACGATGCGTCCGGTTTCACGCTCTTCGGTGCTGTAGACGACATCTGGAAAAACGGCGACGGTACGCTCTCGATCGTCGATTACAAATGCAGCGGCAGAGGACCGGTGTTTTCCGGCGAAGAGTTGATTCGCTCCGGCTACCGGAGACAAATGGAAGTGTATCAGTGGCTTCTGAGACGCATGGGTTTTCCCGTTTCCGATACTGCGTTCTTTGTCTTTGCATTCCCTGACCGTACACCAGATGCATTCAATGGCACTCTGCGGTTCACCATGAGCATCTCTGCGTATTCAGGTAGTGACGCGTGGGTACCCGAGTCTCTCTTGGAGGCAAGGCGGTGTCTTGAGCGAAAGTCACCACCGCAGCCAACAGACAAATGTTCTTGGTGCGCATTCAGCATGAACACTGTGCGGCACTATGAGACTTTTCCGCTGTAGCTGGCACTAAAAGCAGCGCAAAGGGTTGTGGAGTTGACTCACGGAAATTTGTGCCGAGAATACCTCTATGCCCAAACTGAAAAATGAGCCACTTCTTCGAGAATTTGTTCCGTACACGGAGGATTGCCCAGGCATGCCGAGTGCCTTTGTAGAGGACTTAAACAGGCAGTATGAAACGCTGTTTCGCGAAATATTTGAATCATGCAAAGCGGGTGCTTCTGTAAACGGTTTTACAAAGAAACGGGTACCGACGGCATACGTTCTTCAACAACTACCGAACAAGCCTCTCGGTGCACGTCTCACGTATCGATCGGTGGAATACAAGGACGTTCCGACTGATTCGGCATACCAGCGGCGAATGAGCGGAGGCGTTTCGAATAACATTAATGAGCTTCGCAGTGATACCGAGCCAACTGCTGCAGATGCAAAGAAAATTGATATCGAAAAATAGACACGTTCACCCAAGGTGACATGGCGGAGAGAGAGGGATTCGAACCCTCGATACGGATTTAACCCCGTATACCGCATTAGCAGTGCGGTGCTTTCGGCCACTCAGCCATCTCTCCGCGTGAGGGCCTGAGGAGTATAGGGATCCCGAGAAGCATACGCTAGCAGAGAATCTGAAAAGCCGATGCCCGGACGCTTATCATCTGAATACTTTCTGTATACATCTTTTTCATCAAGAACAAGTCATAACTATTGCTGTGTGACTTCGGCAGAGTAGACTGCGTCCGTGACTGAGAACCAACCGGTTCATATCCCCGTGCTGCATGCCGCACTGCCTGGAGAGGATTCTCCGGTTTTGCGGTTATTGAACGTAAAAACCGGGGATGCTGTCCTCGATGTGACGCTGGGCCTTGGGGGGCACGCGGAGGCGTTTTTGCAGGCAACGTCCCCGGACGGACACTACACGGGACTCGATGCCGATGAAGAAAACCTCGAATCATCACGCAAGCGCCTGCAGCCGTTCGGGAGCCGGGTGACACTCATTCACACGAACTTCTCGCAATTGCCGTTTCTGAATCTGCAACCCGTTGATGTGCTCTTTGCCGATTTGGGACTCAGCTCACCGCATCTCGACGATGGCAAGAGGGGATTCAGCTTCCGCACCGATGCCCCGCTCGATCTGCGGTTCGATCGCTCAGCAGGACAGACGGGTGCAGAGTTTTTATCGGCGGGCACCGTACACGAAATCGCCACCGTTCTGCGGGACTACGGAGAGGTTGATCGTCCGGGCAAGCTGGCTGAAGAGCTGCATCAGGCGTTTTCTGCAGGAGCATCAACGACCACAGACGTGAAGACCGTCGTGGAGGCGGTGTACGGTCACCGTGCGCCGTCGCTGCTCCCGCAGGTCTTCCAGGCGATCCGCATCGCAGTTAACGATGAGATCGGCGCGCTTACAACACTGCTTCGTCAACTGCCGAATCTCCTCAAACCGGGTGGCAGAGCCGGGATCATCAGTTATCATTCGCTGGAAGACCGCCTGGTGAAAGACGCGTTCCGCACACTCGCGACGACGGAACGTGATCCGCTCACCGGTGCGGATCTGCGCCCTGCGGACTTTGAGATCCTGACCAGACGCCCGGTGACACCGGACACCGGCGAAATCGCGAGGAACCCGCGCTCGCGCAGTGCCAAGTTCCGGGTCCTGCGCAAACGCCCCTAAGATGCCCTTCTCGTTCTCTGCTCGCACACCGGCACACAAGGACATCCAGCGCAGGGCCTCGCTCGGCAGACTGGTAAACCAGAGCACGGCGATGCTGATGACCTGCATCGGTGCGCTCATTCTGCTCTTGGCGCTCCTCATCCTCTTTCACGAGAACGCGAATGCCACCAAGGGGTACAGTCTGCGTAAACTCGAAAACGAACGCTCCGTCCTTCTGCTGGAACAGGAGGTGCTGAACATGCAGATTGCCGAATCGCAGGCACTGGAGCACTTGAAGCAGGACGCGCAGATCCAGAAGATGGTGCTCTACAAGGAACCCAAGTACGTGACTCCGGAACCGGAGGTCGCTGCGAAAGAGGCTCCCAAAGCAGAGTGATCAGACCGTTCTGATCTGCACGGTGCCCACATTGTGCTTGTGCGCACGTGCATCGGAGACAATCACGCACTGCTGACCTGCCTTGAGGAGGCCCATCTCACGTGCGACTGCCACCGCGCGCTGCACGGTCTTTTCCGGATCATTGTCATCGAACGCGATGTGCACCGGCAGAATGTTGTAATACAACTGCAACACGCGTTGCACCGGCTCGTTGGGCGTAAAAGCGATCACGGGGATGCCCGGACGGAAACGGCTGACTTCGGTTGCCGTCTGGCCGCTTTTTGTCATGACTAGAATAGCATCCACCTCGGAAGAGATCGCGAGCTTTACGGCAGCTTCCGCACGCGCATCGCGCGGGCCGCGGATGGAGACCGGCATCATCATCTGACTCTTCTGGAGGTGCAATTCCGTCTCCTTCAGCACCCTGCGCATGGCATCGATGGCCAGGAGCGGGAACTTGCCGCCGGCAGTCTCGCCCGAAAGCATCGTGGAATCGGTACCGGTCATCGCCGCGTGGGCGATATCGGTGACTTCCGCGCGCGTCGGCATGGGGGCGTCAATCATGCTTTCGAGCATGTGGGTGGCCACGATCACTGGCTTGCCGGCCTCTCTGCACATGGCAACAAGGCGATCCTGGATCACCGGAATCTTTTCAAACGGGAGTTCGGAACCCAGGTCACCGCGGGCAACCATGATGCCGTCGGACGCCTCCACGATCTCTTCCAGGTTCTCAACCGACTGCTTCGTTTCAATCTTCGAAATGAGTTTCATGGAGAGTTTTTTCTTCTTAAGGTACGTCCGCAGTTCTTCCACTTCGGACGCGCGACGGATGAAGGAGAGTGCGACGAAATCGACACCTTCCTCGGCACCGGCCGTGATGTCCTTCCAGTCTTTGTCAGTGAGCGACGGCATACTGAGATCCGCACCGGGCAGGTTCACGTGGCGGCGGGAGCCGATGGACCCCGACTCGCGGGCCTTGGCGATGACACGACCGTCCTTCTCCACCTTGATTCTGTCGAAAATGATTTTGCCGTTATCGAGGATGATCGTCTCGGACTGCTTCACGTCTTTGGCAAAGAGCTTGTGGTTCACCAGGATCACCTGGCGCTTTTCCTCCTTGTGCGGCTCGGCGGCGAATACCACTTCCTGACCCTCCTTGATGGTGATCGGCTGCTCCACGACCGACGTGCGGATCTCGGGGCCCTGCGTATCCAGAAGGATAGCGATTGGATGACGGAACTTCTTATCTGCCATGAGGCGCGCGTTGATCTTCTGGATCGTCTTGATGCGCCCGAGGTGATCGGCCCAGGTGCCGTGCGAAAGATTGAGACGGGCGACGTCCATGCCGGTGCGCGCGGCGGCCTCAATCTGCTTCTCCGTTTCCGTTGCGGGACCGAGCGTGCAGACGAGTTTGGTGATGCGGGGGGTTGCCATACCGGGGTAGCCTACACATTTTTTTGCGCAGTTGAAGGGGAAGTGCAGAGCGGAACAGAGAGGGATACTCTGTGCCCATGCCCAATGTTCACCGTCTTCTGCCGTACACAATCGCCCTCGTCGCACTCGTCTTGTACATTCCAGTGCTTTCTCACGGTTTTGTCAGCCTTGATGACCCGCTCTTCATCACGGAAAACGATGCCGTGACGGAGCCTACTCTCGCAGCGGCGGCATCCGTGTTCAAAGGGTTCACGGGTTTCCTCTATATCCCGCTGACGACTGTATCGTGGCAACTGACGTCGTCTGTCTTCGGGATGCAGGCATGGGCATTTCATGTAGTGGATTGTGCACTGCACGCCCTGTGCTCTGTGTTGGTGTATTTCATCCTCAAGCGTCTGCTGAATGGTAGCCTGTGGATCGCCGCTGGAGCCGCTCTTCTGTTTGCCGTCCACCCGCTACACACCGAAGCGGTTGCGTGGGTATCATCACGCAAAGACCTGCTATCCGCTGCATTCGCGCTGGCATCAATTCTCTCTTTCCTGCGTGCTCAGGATGGTGACGAACGGACAACAGCGAAAAGCCTATTCTTCTTTTTACTCTCACTTCTCTCCAAACCCACAGCGGTCCTTTTGCCTGTTGCCTTCGCATACATTCTCCTGCAACGGAATGAGGACCGGAGAACCATCGCACGCTCGCTCTGGCCATTCGCTCTCTTGTCTTTCATATTCGGTAGTGTGGCAGCCTACGGTGGAGCGCACTTCCTCAACGGTCCGACACCGGTGATGTTCATTCTGTACGGACTGCAGTCCATTGGACTCCTCACCCTCAACGCCCTGCTGCCGCTCTGGCTTTCACCGATGCACTACGTGCCGTTCGGAGAGCAGCTCCTTACGCCCCTCACCATCGCAGGGGGCGTCATCGCTGTCGTGCTGTTGATACCGCTCCTGCTCGGCATCAGTAAACAGCGTTGGGCACTCCCGGGCCTGGGGGCACTGCTCTTTTTTCTCTTTTTGCTGCCCACCATGGGCACAATCCAGAAAGGCGGATTGCTCTTCATCACTGCCGATAAATACGCGTACGTGCCTCTCCTGGGCTTGTTGCTCATCGATGTGTGGATCCTGTCACTTCTGGCGAAAACAGCGTCCGTGCAAAAAGGGGTTGCCACGCTCTTCCTCGTCCTCGCGATTCCTTACGCAATTGCCACGGTCTCTGCAGCGGGTATCTGGAAGGATGATAAGACGCTGTTCTCCCGCGCAGCGGAAACGCACCCGGACAATCCCGCGGCCCTCAACGGGCTCGGGCTCATGCATATCAATAACGGCAACTATGAGGAGGCGCTGGCATGGTACGACCGGGCACAGCGTTCGGCGCCGTGGTATGCGGCATCGTTCGTCAACGAGGCGGAATTCCACTGGGATCTCGGTGACCAGAAGGCTTTCACTGACACCGTTGAGGACCTGATCTCCTCGCTCTCCGGCCCCGATCTCGACCGCAGTCCGGGCATGCAGGGAGGCGTGAGCGCACTCGCCGACAAGATCAGATTGCAAGTCATGAATGAGGAACTGGCAGTCCGCCTGCTTGAACAGGCATTGAAGGTATCGCCGACCAGTGCGGTCTTTGCCGATTCGCTCGGCGCGGCCGCATTCGATGCGGGCGACGATGAAAAAGCACTCGCATTTCTGCTGCTTGCGGAGAAGAACGGCTCACGGAACCCGCACGTATACTACCGTCTTGCCGAGCTGTACTCCAACGCGGGCAACACCGCCGAGGTGATCCGCGTGATGCGCAAAGGCATCAGCTTTGATCCCGGGAACGAAATCGCCAAAGATCAACTGAAGAAAGTGGAAGCTGCACAATGAAGGCCATCAAGCATCAGATACGGCACCATTTACAACCGACGGGCCTCAGCTGCGGGCAGACGTGCGTCTCTATGTTGCTCTCTCACTACGGCTACGATCTATCACCCAAGGAGGTGCTTGAAGAAATGGCCGGTCTGCGTACCGATGACGGTCATGAATGGGGAACCGTCACGCCGTCCCTTGCGTCGTTGTGTATCAGAAAGGGCTTTGGTGCGACGGTGTACTCATTTGATTGCCGGATCACCGATCACTCGTGGATCGACAAGTCACCCGAACAAATTCTCAGGCGCCTAAAGGCAATCAAGAAGAAGCGCGTGATCCCGACACTCGGCAAAAATGTGACAGAGCGTTTTGTACAGGCGTACATCGATCTGCTCACTGCCGGCGGAACACTGATCATTCAACCCTTCGTCACGGAGAAGCTGATGGATGGACTCCTCAAGAAAGGCCCCTTTGTGACGACCGTCTGCATGGGTGCGTATTACGGCAAGGGGCGCTACCGGAGTACCGGCCTCCACAAAGGTGTGCTCGATGATGTGAACGGCACCATCGGCACGCATTTCCTCGTGGTGTATGGAAAGAATGCAAAAGGCCAGTACCTGATTGCCGATCCGGGACGGAAAGAGCCGGCACTCGTCGACCATGATCATCTGATCGGGTCTATCATGGCCGCACAAAGAGATTGTGAGAATGTGTTGTTTCAGATCACGGACAGATAAAAAAACCAGAGTACCAGGAACCACAACCTAAGAAAGTATCAAAATCCGCTGACAAGCACCCAGGAGACATCTTGGATACAGGAAATTGGTATCTGGATCTTTCCTGGCATCTGATCACTGGCACTCTGGCCTCTCTGTGATCACGCCTTCACCAAAGTCCCGATCTTCTTGCCGCTCGCGGCATCGAGCAGGTTGCCCCGCTTGAAGAAATCAAAGACGACGATCGGAAGCTTCTGCTCGGCACACAGGCTGAACGCCGCCTGGTCCATCACGCCGAGATGGCGCTCAAGCGCCTCCTGATAGGTGAGCGTATCGAAGCGCTTGGCCTTCTTGTCCGTGCGCGGGTCGCGGTCGTAGATGCCGTCGACGTTTGTGGCCTTGAGGAGCACGTCGCAGTTGAGCTCGAGTGCGCGCAGAGCCGCTGCCGAATCGGTGGTGAAGTACGGGTTCCCGGTGCCGCCGGCACAGATCACGATGCGGCCTTTCTCCAGATGACGGATCGCCCTGCGCTTGATGAAGGGCTCAGCCAATTGCGGGATATCGATAGCCGAAAGCACACGCGTCTCCGCATCCAGTGCCTCGAGTGCGCTCTGCAGGGCGACGCTGTTCATGATGGTCGCGAGCATGCCCATGGCATCACTTGCCGTGCGCTCGATGCCGGATTCCTTGGTGTCGCGGAATCTCCAGATGTTGCCGCCGCCGACGACCACCACCACCTGCACATCTTTTGCCACCTGTGCCACCTGCCGCGCCACGTCGTAGAGAGTGGGCTTATCCAGCCCGTAGTCGTTGCTCCCGGAAAACACTTCGCCGGAAAGCTTAAGCATGATGCGCTTGTAACCCTTCTTAGTCATTGGATGATGGGGAAGAACTGTCGGACGAACCGGCATCCGAGGAATCAGAGGAAGAAGTACCCGAATCGGGCGTGATTTCTGATTGCGGAATACTTGGAGTTGAGTCGGAAGCGGTGTGAGAGACATCGGTGACAATGACGGACGATGCTTCATCGGCCGGCTTCTTTGCCGGGTCATCCGCCGGTTTCTTGTGTGATTTCGTCAGATCGACAACCACGGTCCACATGCGCACTGCCAAAGCAGTGAGCTCTCTCCAGGCCTCACGTACCGTCATCTCCCCGCGTGAAAGGGGACCCACGATCGGCACATCCTTCTTGTGACCCTGTGCCGCGTTCAAAAAGCCGTACGCCATGCAACAAAGAAGTATCAGCTCCAGAAGCCGGTTGAGGAACGGGATGAACCAGACGATGATGGAGAGCCCAAACAGGATCATCGCCTGCTTGCTGTGATAGCGGACGAACGGCGACTGTTTCTTTAAGAAAAAGACGACCACGGACATGATCCACAGATAGCTGAACGCGGCGATATCCTTGTTTTCCTCAATATCGCGCTGCTCGTTTCCCGGGTTGCCGGCGTGAGCAGATGATGTATCCATCAGGTGCAGTATACCGTCAATGGCGAGAGAAAACCATGGAAAATGCCGCCAGATAATTAGCAGCTGGAAGAGGAAAACACTGCTTTTCTCCGAATAGTGGAATGGTGTCCCGGACAGGAGTCGAACCTGTGACCTAGAGCTTAGAAGGCTCCCGCTCTATCCAACTGAGCTACCGGGACAAGATTACCCGCACAAAGGGTACCAGAATGAGGCAATGACAGAGTCACTCGCCCGCCGGAGTCCGCCTCGGGCGAACGCAGGTGGGCCGGGACATATGGACGTATTTTCTCTCAGTATAGCAAAATTCAGGTTCCGATTCGAGTGTCACTGTACGACATTTGTCAGAACCGATCATGAGGCTGCTATACTCGATGCATCTTTTTTTCTCTTCGACTCATGTCTTCCGATCCCCGCATTGCCGCCTTTCAGAAAGAGATGGACAACGTTCTCACGTTCCTCAAGAACGAATTCGGGAAGCTCCAGACCGGACGCGCCAACCCTGCACTGATTGAGCACATAGAGGTGGATGCATACGGACAGCGTCAGCAGTTGCGCGCCGTTGCCGGAATTTCTGTCGGTGATGCACGCAGTATCGTGGTGCAGCCATGGGACCGCTCGGTGCTCCAGGCCGTGGAGAAGGCACTCCAGCTTGCCGATACGGGAGCCTCGATTTCCAACGACGGTGTCGTCATCCGCCTGAATCTTCCGCCGATGACCGAGGAGCGCCGCGCAAACCTCAAGAAGATCGTGCAGAAGCTTGCCGAAGAAGCAAAGATCTCCGTGCGCAAGCATCGTCAGACCGTGCACGACGGATTCAAGGCGGAGAAAGATGAAGACGTGAAACGCACGCTCATGGATGATCTCCAGAAGCACGTGGACGATGCCAACGGCAAGATCGTCGATCTGGCGAAGAAGAAGGACGAGGAGTTGATGAAGATCTGATGAGGTTTGGATGTACGAAGGTTGGTAGGTTTGAAGGTTTTGCGACCTTTTAACCTTCAAACATTCACACCTGCAAACCTTACTCGTTCTGCTACACTTTTTTCATGAAGCGCACCCCCCTCATCGCCGTCCTGTCCTTCCCCGGAAACAACTGCGAGGTGGAATCGGTGCGGTCGATCAAGGAGGCGGGTATGGATGCCATCTATTTCCGCTGGAATGACGATGTGAAGAAGCTGAAAGACGTCGACGGATATTTTGTGCCGGGCGGTTTTTCGTATGAGGACCGCGGACGCTCCGGCATGGTCGCCGCGCGCGATCCGCTCATGGAATTCATCGCGGAGGAGGCGGATGCCGGCAAAGTGGTGATCGGGAACTGCAACGGTGCGCAGATCCTCGTCGAGAGCGGACTTATTCCGCTCGGGAAAGAGCTTGCGATGAGCCTTGCGCATAACGCGGTGGAAAGCGGGGGACGCCTTGTCTCCCCGGGATTTTTGAGCGAATGGGTGTGGATCAAACCCGCCTGTGCACCGGACCGCTGCGCCACTTCCAACTGGCAGGGGCCGATGCATATCCCCATGGCGCATGGCGAAGGAAGATTCACCACCAAAGACAAGGATCTCCTGGAGGAACTGAAGAAGAACGACCAGATCGCGTTCCAGTACTGTGATGAGGAAGGAAATGTCTCCTCTGACGTTGCTGTGACTCCGAATGGTTCATCCATGAGCATTGCCGGTATCTGTAACCCGGCAGGCAACGTGGTGGCGCTGATGCCACACCCCGAACGCACGGTGGATGCGGGTCTCCCGTACTTTGTCTCCGTGCGTCAGTGGATTGAGAACGGCGGTGGTGAGGCCGGGAAGAAGATGAAGAAGAGCAGCTTCAAGATGCCTGCGATCGCTACGCACAAGACCGGGCTCACGGAAATTTTCATCGGGTCGCTCATTACGAATAACGAGGAGCGCACGGTGGAAGCCGCACTCAGGCGCGTAGCTGCCAAGGCCGCTCTACGACAGTGGAAGTACCTGGCGGTCTCAGAATCACTTGTGCAGGGGATTCTGAACGATCTCACCGTCTTCAACAGCAATAAGGAGCGCGTGTACTTCCGCCGCGGCGGGGCTGTCACCAAGTGGAACGCCCAGAGCAAGCGCGAGGAGGCATTTGAGGGCTCTGCTGCAGAGGCATACTTCGGTGTGCCCCTTCTCCTGCGCCGTGATGAACCGGATACCGGGGCTGCCGCGTACGGTGATGATGCCGAGACCGGCGTCTGCTACGGAGTTTCAGGAGTGACGGAAAAGAAGATGACCGAGCGCGCTTTCCGGGAGATCCTCAGTAACCCGCACAGTAGCACGCTTTCCCGGCTTTCCTGATGCAAAGACGGCTCTGCCTCCTTGCGTACAACGTCCGATCCCTCTGGAACGTGGGATCATTCTTCCGGACGAGTGATGCCTTCAAGATCGAGAAGATCTACCTCACGGGATACACGGGTCATCCGCCGCGCAAAGAAATCACCAAGACCGCCATCGGTGCGGAGGAGACGGTGCCGTGGGAGCACGCCCGCGACCCCATGCCTATTTTACAAAAACTCAAAGGCGACGGCTGGTCCATCGCCTCATTGGAGCTGACACCGGAGGCGATCGATCTGCGTGAATTTTCGGAGATTCCCGACAAGCTCTGTCTGGTTGTCGGTCACGAGCTGGAAGGCGTTCCCGGCCCGGTTCTTGAGCTCAGTGATGTCACACTCAAAATCCCGATGCTCGGATCAAAGGAATCGCTGAACGTTGCAGTGGCAGCGGCCATCGCGTTGCATCATCTGCGGTTCTCGTAGAGTCACTTCTTGCCGAAGAGTTTGGAGGTCCAGGCACCGGCAATTCCTCCGGCAATCGGAGCGAGCAGGTACACCCAAAGGGCGTCCGGAGAGAGTGCTACGGCAACGGCGGGGTTCAGAATTCCTGCGCTGAACGGCGATGCAACGAGAATTCCGAAGAGCAATCCCGAACCGATGGCGAGCGGAATGCCGTGCGAGATACGGCCATCGACCACGGAGCCGATCGTGAGCAGGAAGAAGTACGCACCGAAGAACTCACCGAAAATCTGGAGGAGCGGCGAGAGCGGAATGGAGACTGCCACCGGCGTTCCGCTGACGAGCAGCGAAAGCAGGAGCGCGATGCATGCGCCGAGCAGCTGCGCGGCGATGTAGAGGACCGCTGCGGGAGCCTTGATCTTGCGCACGCTAAGGAGGCCTATCGTGACCGCGGGGTTGATGTGGCATCCCGAGATAGGGCCGACAATCGCCACAAAGAGCCCGAGCGTGAGAGCGGCAAGCAGGGGGGTGATGGGCACAGGCAATGCGTAGATGAGCGACAACCGGACGACGTATGCAAGTGCAAACGTTCCGAGCAATTCAGCGAAGAACACGCGGCGGTTCATGTGGGAGACGGGGGAAATCTCCATGGATGCTAGGGCAATACGCAGACGGCGTCACTTGGCAGGAGAGAGAAAGGGTATAGAAGGGTGAAAAGGGTAAAAACGGGAAAAAGGGATAAAAGGTGGAGAATGCATCGCATCATTTGAACCTTTGTACCCTTTTGCCCTTTTGACCCTCAGAGTGTCTCCGTCGGATCCACATCCACAGCAACATCCGCGAGCGACATATCCTTGAGCAACAACACGGGATCTTCTCCACGGATGAGTACATGCCATTCTTTTCCGCCGCCGGCGAAGGTTGGTGCAGCGGCGATCTTGTACTGCACGCCAAGCTTCATCGCCTTCCCGGAAAGCTGTGCATGCAGTTGCCGGGCGCGGAATTGCGAGGATGTTCCCCGCACGAGCAGACGCACCATCCGCGTAAACGGCGGGTACTTGGTGGCCATACGCATCTTGAGTTCCTGTTCCAGAAAGTTTTCGGCGTCGTGTGTCGCGGCCGCGATTACCTCCGGAGCCTCGGGACGGAAGGTCTGGATGATCACTTCTCCAGGCACGCGCCTGCCGCTGCGGCCGGAGAGCTGGGTGAGCAATTGAAAGACACGCTCGGACGCACGGAAGTGGGGGAGGGAGAGGCCGACATCGGCAACGAGTACGCCTGCAAGCGTGACCTGCGGAAGATCGAGCCCGAGTGCGACGGTCTGGGTGCCAACAAGAATATCCGCCTTGCCCTTTTCCATGGTGCTCAGGAGTTCGCGCATCTGTTGCGGACTTTCCAGCGTGTCGCTGTCTGCACGGAGAACACGAGCGGTGGGAAACAGTTTTTTCAAAAGTGTTTCGAGGCGCTGTGTTCCGGCACCCACCGCGTGCAGTCGTGTGGAGCCGCAATGCGGACAGGCATCGGGCGCGGGCGCACGCAGGCCGGATGCATGATCGAGTAAAAACGGCCGGTGCCCTGGGCCCATGTGTACGGTGAACGGTAACTGCGACTCGGGGGACACAATGCGACGCCTGCACTCCAGGCACAGGAGCGCGGAAGCCGTGCCACGGCGGTTGAGGAAGAGTACTGATTGCTCTTTAGCTGCAAGCCGCTGTCGGATGCCTTCGATCAGGGGCGGGGAAAAGGGGTAATTCTCACCGAATTTCACTTCCGCAAGATCGACCACCGTGACCTTCGGCAAAGGTGCCTTGCCGTAGCGGTTCGGCAGGCGGATGAGGGTGAATTCATTTTTTCGAGCACGCATCCAGGATTCGATTGACGGCGTGGCGCTTCCCAGCACTAATTTTGCGCCAGCATCTTTTGCAATGCGCTCCGCAGCCGTGCGTGCGTGGTACCGCGGCATCCGCTCGTTCTTGTACGTCCACTCCTGCTCTTCATCAATTACGATGAGCCGCAGATCCCTGCACGGCGCAAAGAGCGCAGAGCGCGAGCCGAGGATCAGCGCAGCTTCACCCGTACGCGCTTTCAGCCACTCCTTGCGGCGCTGCGCAGGGGTAAGTTTGCTGTGCACGAGCGAGATGCGCTCACGAGGGAGGATTTTCGCAAAGCGATCGATAATCGTTTCGGAGAGGAGAATTTCCGGCACGAGGACGATCGCCTGGCCTCCGGTCTTCAGTGCGGAATCGATCAGGCATGCATACACCTCGGTCTTACCGCTTCCAGTGACTCCGAAGAGGAGCGACGGCTTTGTGGATTCCAGAATCGCCTCACACGCCAGCTGCTGCTCGCGCGTGAGCACGGGTGGAATGGACACCGGCGGTTCCGGGAGCGGGCCCGGGAACTCCGCACGGCGCTTGGACCGCGTGAGGATCTTTGCTGCTGCCATCGCCTTGAGGACTGCAGGGCTTGCGGAGGTGTGATCGAGAATCTCGTGTTCTGATGCCCACTCGCGCGTGCGCAGGTACTCACACACCTCTTCGCGCTTGGCACCACGGACCGGAGCAGGGGAGTGACTAACCGAGTATCCTGTCACTTCCGTCGGCAACAGTTTGTCCCACTCGGTGGTCGGCAACCAGAGACCAAGCACGTAGCGAATGGAGGTGAACGTTTCCTCCGCCATCCAGCGAATGCTTTTTAAATACTCCTCGGGGAGCACTCCGGGCATCACGCGCTCTGTCACCACCTTAAGATCTCCTGATCCCTCGGGCTTCGACTCCAGCACGTCAATGACAAGACCAAGCGTTTGTTTGCTCCGTAGAGGAACCCTCACTAAATCACCCGGACGCACGGACTCATCACAGGAGTAGGTGAGACCGTCTCCGATCCCGACCGCCCGCGACTGCGTGATGACCGTGCAGAACATACAAACCAGTGTACTGGCTTCTTCACTTGCGAATAGGTCTTCCTCTTAGAATTTCAGCCCCAACGTTTCAAGATCTGTCCTTAGCTGCTCAGGAGACGTAAAGGTGATGCCTTTCATTCCAAAAGCTTCAGCAGGGAGAACATTCGATGCCTTGTCGTCGATATACACGCACTGTTCTGCAGGGGATGACGACAGAGCGAGTGCTGTCTCATAAATCTTCGGGTCCGGCTTCCTCGTGCCGACGAGGTGAGAAAAGACTCCGTCTTTGAACTTCCCCTGAAAGTGATATTTTTCCTCAAGCGCTGCAACACGGTCCGGCGCGTTATCAGAGAGGAAGAGGAGTTCATAGGACGTGCGCAGACTATCAACAATATCTACTGTTCCATCGATCGGTGTGTACTGATCGATCCAGAGAGAAGAGAGTGTCTTCTCATCGATTGAGAGATCCCAAGCCTTTTTAGCGAGAGCCCAGAACTGCTCCGGAGAAAGTCTGCCGGTGCGGTAGTCGTTGCCAGCCTCACCGCTGATGACCGCAAGAACCTTGTCCAACGGAACGCCGTACAGCTTCTCCATATTTTTACTGAATGCCTTCGCCCCGTCGGTGAAGTACACGCCACCGAGGTCGAATATGACAGTCTTGATGTCGTTCATAACAATATTCTCTCACAATTGCCGCTATCCAGCATCAGGAAACCTTGACCGCAAACGGATTGAAATTCGTCTCCCGGTCGTAGAAATCCTCGTGCTCCGCCTTCTTCAGGAAGAGCACAAACGCGTAGGTGATGGGCGTAAAGAACACTTCGATCGCCACCTTAAAGACGTAGTTGGCGACGATCAGTGACCAGGCGATTTCCCACGGGAAGACGCCGAACGCGCAGGCAATCACAACGAAAACAGACGAATCGATCGCCTGACCGATGAGCGTAGAACCGATCGTGCGGCTCCAGAGCATCTTTCCCTTGCTCCAGATCTTCATCTTGGCGAGCACAAACGAGTTGCTGAATTCTCCACAGAAGTACGCGGCAAGGCTTGCGATGATAATGCCGCCGCTCGCAACCCCTCCGAGGATGGCGGCGTATGCGCCGTCGCCGGCGTATTGCTGCCACTGCGCTTCGCCGGGCAACAGGCTCACAATCCAGAGGCTTGCGCTCAGGAGAAGAGCTGCCGCGAAGCCGGTCCAGATGACACGGCGTCCGCGCGCGTAGCCGTACACTTCGGTGAGCACATCATTGAAAATGTACCCGAGCGGGAACAGCAGCGTGCCGGCATCGAACGCGAGCGGCAGACCCCAGAGCGAGACCCCCCAGTCCACAATCTTGGCGGAGGACGCGATGTTACTGATGAGCAATACCGAGACGAACGCCGCGGTGATGAGATCCAGATACTTGTAGGAACGCATGAAGAAACGGGAGGGGCGCTCTCAGTATAGATGATCGATCGTTACTTCTTCAGGAGAAGCGCCGAGTGCCCCACAGTGGAACCGTTGGGCGGATAGAACGCCTCACCGATGAGTCCGAGAGAGATCGGCCTGCCGAAATTCTCCTTCATCTCTCCGGGCCGCCAGCCGGAATGCAGGCCTTTGTGATAGATGCCCAGATGACCGAGCACATGCTCGCTGTAGGTGTACTCCTCCATCAGCTCACGGCTACCTGCTGCTGTGGAGAAAATCGGATGATTCAGGAATCCCTCTCCGGTGAAGTTGCCGCCCTTTGCTTCCAGATACCTCTCCCAGGAAAGCTGGGAACCCGCGGGTGTCTCCCACAGATTTCTGACTGCATCAGCATCATATTCAATACCGCCGTCCGACAATTCGCCCTTCATCGCCTTGATGAGACTCGATTCATCCTTAAACGGATTTTTGTCGTAGAAATAGACCGTACTTTCGCCTTCTTTATTTTTTGCCCGCACCATGTGCGTACCGGTTGTCAGGCGCGTCATCCAGACGCCATAGAGCTCCTTGTGAGCATCCATCTCCTGCATCACCATCGCAATGGTCTTGTAGTACGCGCTCGGTCTGGATTTATCCGCCTCGATGCATTGATTGACGGCCTGAAAAAGCGGTACCCGTACAAAGAGCTCACGAACGGCATCGATACGGATCTTCATCAGCTCCTTCATGGTGGGCAATCGCTCTTTGCCCGTCTCGATCTGGGAAAAAAGCTCTGCCGGCGTATCACCGTTCACAATACGCCCGTGATGGTCACCGACGTGCACCTCTGTCGGCCGCTCTGCCGCGTAATAGTCATCAAGTGCCTGGATACGACGTTCGAAGGACATGGCGGAAAAGAAGGGAAAGCGAGGATAGCGATCTTTGCAGACCCACGGTACTAATTTTGGGCTCTTTGTCTAGAAATCAGTAAATAACGAGCGTGAAAGTGTTTACGCTGCATGAAATGGTGTTCAGTTCAAAAGCACTTTTAGCGTATAGTCGGTTCGTCGGGGCGTAGCTCAGTTGGCTCAGAGCGCCTGGTTTGGGACCAGGAGGTCGCAGGTTCGAGCCCTGTCGCCCCGACCATTTCTCTCAGAATGAAGCTCTACCTTTCTTCCTACAAAATCGGCGATCACAAGAATGTACTCGCAGATATGATGGAAGAAACAGGAAAGCCCATGGGCTACATTCCGAATGCGCGTGACTTCACGACAGCAGATCCGCTCCGCAGGAAAGAAGTGACCGAGCGCGATCTTCGCGAATTAGCAGACGCAGGAATTGATGCAGAGGTGCTGGATCTGCGTAAGTACTTCGGCAAAGGGAATGCGTTGAAGATAAAGCTGAGTACGCTTGGCGGTGTATGGGTCAGCGGCGGCAACACGTTTGTGCTCCGGCAGGCGATGATGCTCTCCGGATTTGATGAGCTCCTTAAAAGTCTCCTCAAAGAAAACTTTGTCTACGGCGGGTACAGCGCTGCCGGATGCGTGCTCTCGCCGACGCTCAAGTGCTATCAGATCGTGGATGATCCGCATGATTATCCGTACGAGCAGTGCAAGGAAACGCTATGGGAAGGCCTTGGGTTGATTGATGTCGCCTTCATGCCGCACTTCGATTCCGATCACAGCGAATCGGCGGACATAAATAAGGAGATTGCCTACTGCGAGCAGCATGGCATTCCCTACAAGACGCTCCGAGACGGCGAGGTATGGATCGTCGAGCAACTCCTGTGACTATGCAGGGAGGAATCCGCAGAGTATGGTGATTGGCCCGTTCCCCGCGTTCCCCATGTCGCGCCCCATCCATTTTGAGATCCACGCACTCAAGCCCGAAAGCACGGCTGCGTTCTATACCGACATGTTCGGGTGGAAGTTCGAGAAGTACGAAGGTCTCCCGATGGACTACTGGGGTGTGATCACCGGACCCGAAGGCACACCCGGTATCAACGGCGGCATGATGCGCAGAATGGGCGAGGCACCCAAGGACGGGGCCGCTGTGAACGCGTACGTCTGCACGATTGATGTGAGCGATCTCGATGCCATGCTCAAGAAGGCGGAGGGACATAACTGTGCGCTGGCACACGGGAAAGTGCCCATCCCGGGCTTAGGCTGGCTCGCATACATTAAGGATCCGGAAGGCAATATCATCGGGATGATGCAAAATGACCCCAAGGCCGGAATGTGAGCGTCTGTAAGCCGAAAAAACTGTAAGAAAAACAGATGACAGCTCCTGCGGGTGGCCGTAGAATCGCCTCACGTTGAAGAGGAATGCACACATCCTCGGCACGGATCTTGCGCGCATGCTCAAAGGCGGCGTCATTATGGATGTTGTCACCCCCGAGCAGGCAAAAATCGCCGAAGATGCGGGTGCATGTTCGGTAATGGCCCTCGAGCGCGTGCCCTCCGATATCCGCGCACAGGGAGGAGTTGCACGCATGAGCGACCCCACCCTCATCAAAGCGATTCAGAAAGCGGTCAGCATTCCCGTGATGGCCAAAGTGCGCATCGGGCACACCGCTGAAGCGAGAATCCTGGAGGCGCTCGGCATCGACTTCATCGACGAGAGCGAGGTACTCACGCCTGCCGATCCGTTCGCTCACGTGATCAAGAAGGACTTCTCGGTTCCGTTTGTCTGCGGTGCCACCAACCTTGGTGAAGCGCTCCGCAGAATCGATGAAGGAGCCGCGATGATCCGTACCAAGGGCGAGGCCGGAACGGGGAACGTGATCGAAGCTGTCCGTCACCTCAAGCTGATCAAGCAGGAGATCGCAGATCTTAAAAAGATGTCACCCGCTGCGATGAACAAGTGGGCCAAGGACCAGCGTGTGCCGCTCGCGCTCGTCAAGCTCGTGAAGGCCGAGCAGCGCCTGCCCGTCGTCACATTTGTTGCGGGAGGCATCGCCACTCCCGCAGACGCGGCACTCCTGATGGAGCTGGGTGCGGAAGGCGTGTTTGTGGGCTCCGGAATCTTTAAATCTAAAGACCCCAAGCGCACCGCAGAAGCCATCGTGCAAGCCGTTATTCACTACAAAGACGCACAGAAACTTGCTGAACTCTCTGCGGGTCTTCCTCAGGCCATGCCGGGCCTGGAGATCGATTCGCTGCCAGCCAAGATGGCCAGTCGCGGCTGGTAAACTTCTCTCTCTTCTCTCTCCCATGATCTTCGATCTCCCACAGACTCCCTCGGAGTCACCCGCAACAGAACCCGCTGAGCCAAAGAAGGCGCGCATGGAACTGCATATCACGGCCGCAATGGTCTCGGTGCAGAACGGTCGCCAGAGCATCCGGCTCTTCAACCGCATCGTCACCGAGGAGCAGAGCAGTGATCAACAGACGTGGACATGGCAGCAGTGAAGCATTCATTCAAGACTTCTGGTGCGCGGGTAAATGTTGGCATTCTCGCATATCAGGGCAACCTTGCCGAGCATGTGGCTGTCTTGAAGAAGCTCAAGATCGAGGCGCGAGAAGTACGGACCATCGAAGACCTGAGTGACATCACGCACCTCATCATCCCCGGGGGCGAAAGCACGGTGATAGGCAGGTTTTTGCAGATGTGGGGCGTGGGAGAGGAGATTAAAAAAAGAGTGACGGACGGAACGCTTGCTGTTTTCGGTACCTGCGCGGGCGCGATCCTCCTCAGTACCAAAATCACCGGAAAGAACAACCCCGAACCACTCGGACTCATCGATATCACTGTCGATCGTAATGCCTACGGCACGCAGCGGTACAGTTTTGAAACAGAGATCATCCTAGGAAAGAAGATGATTCCCGTCGCCTTCATCAGGGCACCGAAGATCACAAGGACAGGAAAGAAGGTGGAAATCCTCGCGAAGGATCAGGGCCTGCCCGTTGTTGTGCTGCAAAGCAGAGTTTTGGCTTCCACATGCCATGCAGAAGAAAGGGGGTCCACGGAAATCCATCGGTTGTTCCTCTCGCTCTGATCCTGGCAACTGAGGGAGACGCAGGACGCTCTTTCCTCTATGATCTGCGCACGATGAATATCCGCAACTTCTGCATCACCCGACTTCGCTCTGCGCTCCGCTCCGTGCTTCGCCGGGCAAGTCGCACTCACCATTAAGTCACTCAATGGATATCAGAAATTTTTGCATCATCGCGCATATTGATCACGGCAAGTCCACCTTGTCCGATCGTATGATCGAGGCAACGGGCACACTGCAGAAGCGTGAGATGAAGGAGCAGACGCTGGACATGATGGACCTGGAGCGCGAGCGCGGCATCACCATCAAGCTGACACCCGTCCGCATGCAGTGGAAGGGGACCGAGCTCAACCTGATCGATACGCCGGGCCACACAGATTTCCGTTACGAGGTCAACCGCTCGCTCGCCGCATGCGAGGGCGCAATTCTGCTCATTGATGCCTCGCAGGGGATTCAGGCGCAGACGCTTGCAGTCCTCTATATGGCTCTGGAAGCAAACCTCACGCTCATTCCGGTGCTCAACAAAATCGATCTGCCTGCCGCGGATCCCGAGCGCGTATCGGAAGAAGTTGTTCGACTGCTCGGCTGCAAGAAGGAGGATATTCTCCGCATCTCCGCCAAAGAGGGCAGGGGGGTCCCGGAGGTCCTGGATGCGGTGCTTGAACGCATTCCGGCTCCGGTGATTCCGCCGGAGGCCCCCGCACGCGCACTGATCTTCGATGCCATCATGGATACGTACCGCGGAGGAGTTGCGTATGTGCGCATCATTGAAGGAACGGTGAAGCGGGGAGACCGCATGCATCTGCTCGGCACCAAAACAGAGTTTGAGGTGCTGGAGGTGGGGCATTTCACCCCCAAATACGAAAGTGATAAAACGCTGTCTGCAGGCCAAATCGGCTATATCGTGACCGGGCTTAAAGACGTGCGGCATGTCAGAGTCGGTGACACGGTCGCAGCGAAAGAGGGGGCTTTAGCACTGCCCGGTTATAAGCATGTGCAACCAATGGTGTTTGCCGGTCTCTATCCCACGGAAGCCGATTCGTATCCCGATCTGCGTGAAGCACTCGAAAAGCTCTCCATGAATGATGCGGCTCTCCAGATGGAGCCAGAACGCAACAGCGCACTCGGCAACGGTTTTCGCTGCGGCTTCCTCGGTCTTCTGCATCTCGACATCATCCAGGAGCGCCTGGAACGCGAGTACGACTGCGATCTGATCGTCACCGCTCCAAGCGTGCTCTACGAAGTGAAGATACACGCGCGCAACATCGGTGAGGTAGTGCGCACAAGTCTCCTGAAAACTGACGAACCTGATGTGGCGCTGATCAGCAACCCGTCCGATCTTCCTGATCCCACCTACATTGAAGAAATCCGCGAACCGTGGGTAGAACTGGAAATTGTCTGTCGTAAAGACGATGTAGGGGCAGCAATGAAGCTCGTGCAAGATAGACGCGGCATCTACAAAACAATGGAGTATCTGGATGCAGGCCGCACGGTGGTGCACTTTGAAGTACCCCTGCAAGGCATCGTTCTCGACTTTTTCGATCATTTAAAGTCCGCAACATCGGGCTACGCATCTCTGAGTTATCAGCACATCGGTCACCGCTCTGGCGACCTCGTAAAGCTCGACATTCTTCTGATGGGCGAACCCGCCGATGCACTCGCAACGATTATTCACCGTAGCGAAGCCCACGATGCCGGCAGCAAAGTCTGTGCACAGCTCAAGGAAGTGATCCCCAAAGCGCAGTTCCCGATTGCCATTCAAGCAGCGATCGGCGGCAAAGTGGTGGCGCGCGAGACCATTTCGGCAATGCGCAAAGACGTGACCGGCTACCTCTACGGCGGTGACGTCAGCCGCAAGAACAAGCTCCTCGATAAGCAGAAGAAGGGCAAAAAGCGCATGAAACAGATGGGCAAGGTGACGCTCAGTCAGGATGCGTTCCTCGCCGTCCTCAAGCGCTGATGCAGCTGCGTTTTCCGTTGCAGTCGGCGTTCTTGGCGATTCCGCTCGAAGACGAGGCAAAGGCATTCTTCGGTGAACTGCAGGACCGGTTACAGAAATACAGCGACATCTTCACGTTTCAGAAGCGTGAGAGCCCACACCTCACGCTGCAATTCTGGAAAGAGCTCATGGAGATTGAATACGGACAAGTGGTGCCGCAGTGCCGAAAGATTGCGGAGGCAACTGCACCGTTTCGCTTGGTGATCGATGGCATCGGAACATTCGGAAAGAGAGGCGATACCCGCGTTCTCTATCTGGATGTGCCGTTCAGTGAGCCGCTCGCGCGCCTCAAGAAACGCTGCCCCTGGCCTTCCGCTCCGGATGAGAGCGCACCACCGGGAGAGGAACGCCTGTTCCGCCCGCATATCACACTTGCGCGCATCAAACACCCGCAGCGATTCGTCATTACCGAAAAAGATATCCAAAAGCTGCTCAAAGGCATTTCACTCTCGATGCCGGTCAAGAGACTCCGCCTCTATGCAAACGTGGATGGGATCCATCAGACTGCTCTTCACGAATTCCTGCTGAAAGATCAGTCATCGTCTTCTTCATCACTGCCGGTGGCATAACCGGGCAGCAGCGATTTGTCGAAGTTCTCCAGGAACGGCTCGAAGACGGTCTGCAGGATGCTGAGGGTGAGCGTCTGCAGCTGTTCAAATGGAGCCTTGCGTTTGCCGCCGGCTTCCGACTGGAAGAACTCTTGTGTCACGAAAGTGGAGAGCTGGAGCACCGTGCCGTCGACGTTGTGCTCATCCACCATGATCTTGGCGAGGATGGCGTTGGTATCCGTGGAGAGCACCATCTGCATCCGGTTGATCCAGTCGATCATCCTGTCGTTCGCTTTGGCATCCAGGCTCCCCGGAGCGATCTGCACGTCTTTAGTGTCCGCCCCGTTCTGCTCAGCACGGATCTCGGCGAGGTACTCATCCACTACAGAGCGGCAGTCATCGTTGATGAGCGAGAGGATCGAGAGAATGAAAATGGACGGACAATCACGTGCGACGAGTCGCGAGATCAGCACAAACAGGTGTGCGTACCGGTCATCGTTCAAAAACTGGATGATGGTCTTGGCCACCCGGGCATCACGCTTCTTGCTCTTCTTCTCCTCCCTGCGGATGGCGGCCATGGCGGCCCCTGCCGCGGCAAACCGGGCTTTGGCCTGTTCGCTCAACTGTTCCGGCGCGCCGGATTGCCCCTCACTGGGTGTGCCGATATCCAGACCGCCGACTTCAGACATGGAAATATGGTACAGACGTCAAAGACGTGTATCTAGAGAACTAGGAATCGGCTTACGCCTTGGCAGCCTCCACGGATACCACCGTGCAACGCTGACGGGAACCGTCAAAGCGTGCGCGGCGCATCTTGGAGAACTTCACGACGCCGGTAACATCGGCGTGGATGGTCCAGTCGGAACCTACGTGCGTGTTCTTGCCCGGCACATACCAGAAGCCCTTCTGGCGGATGAGGATCTCGCCGGCGTTGACCTGCTGACCACCGAAGCGTTTTACGCCTCGACGCTTCGCGACTGAGTCGCGGCCGTTTTGTGTAGATCCACCGGCTTTCTTGTGTGCCATAGCCGGAATATTGTATAGATTTCCGTTTTGCTTGCAAGTGCCAGTTTTCTGCTTCAGAATACGGTCCTCGACGCGGGGTGGAGCAGCCTGGTAGCTCGCGAGGCTCATAACCTCGAGGTCGCAGGTTCAAATCCTGCCCCCGCAACCATTCGACTCGTCCGCTTCGGGCGGACTCGCTCATGGCAAGCCACCCTGAATTCAGGTCTATTTTTCAGTTTTAAGAACTTTTACAACAACAAACTCCGCTTCCAATCATCAATTCTCTCACGCTCAAAAAGATAGAGGCGCCAGTGCTCGATGACCGGGATCTGGCGGAGCTGTTCCTCCAGTGCCGCCTCCTCGCTCTCCGTGAGCTCCGTATCCTCGGTCATGACACCCGGAGCCGGGGTGATCTGCGTGATGATCAGGACTTTTTCGCCGGGATTCAGACGGCCCAGGCTCTCCTTGGCGTACTTGTCCTTGTACTGCGCACTGCGGTAGTACTCCAGTTCAGCCTGGCTGTCGCGGATGCCCTCCTGCAGATCGCGGTTCTGCTGCTCAATGCCGCGGAGCGTCTCCTGAAAGAGCACGTTGCGGTAGAAAGAGAGTGCGAGACCGAACGCCATAAACCCCACGACCGTGAGTCCCACGACGATCGTGAGCTGTTTGCTGATGGGTTCGAGATCGCGATAGGGCACAGAGGCTAGCGTACGCCAAAGAGATGGCTGATGGAATTGCCCGGTGAACGGAATATCGGAGTACTGGAATACTGGACTATCGCGAGCGTATGCGTTCCCAGTACTCCAATACTCCAGTATTCTGGTATTCCAGTATGAAGATCCACTGTTCCGGCATCGGCGGCATCGGCCTCAGCGCGTATGCAGCGCTGCAGAAGCACGCGGGCCATACCGTCAGCGGCTCGGACAGGACGGAGAGTGCTCTTCTGGATGATCTTCGTGCCCAGGGGATCGCCATCATTCTCGACCAGTCGGGGACAGGCGTGACCAAAGATCTTGATCTCTTTGTCTATACCGAGGCACTGCCCCCGGACCACCCGGAGCGAAAGCGGGCAGAGGAGTTTGGTATCCGTCAGTTGTCCTACCCGCAGGCGCTGGGCGAACTCAGCAGAGAAAAAAATGTGATCGCCGTCTGCGGCACGCACGGAAAGTCTTCGACCACGGGCATGGCCACACGTTTGCTTCTGGAGGCGGGTCTCGATCCGACGATCGTCGTCGGCACCAAACTCCGCGAGCTCAACGGCCGCAACTGGCGGCAGGGCAAAGGTGATCTCTTCCTGCTGGAGGCGTGCGAGTACAAACGGTCATTCCATAACTATCATCCGCAAATCATTCTGCTTACCAACTGCGACGGAGATCACTACGACTACTACGAGGATGCCGACGACTACCGTCGGGCATTCATCGACTTCATCCGGAAGCTCCCGAAGCAGGGGACACTGATCACGCACCTGCAGGACCCCGACTGCGCTGCTGTCGCAACAGGTGCTGACCGGCCAACAGTCGATGCGGATACTGAGCTGATGATCCGGCTGGCTACGCCGGGAGAACATATGCGGAAGAATGCCCAACTTGTGCTTTGCTTAGCCAAAAAACTTGGCATCGATTCACAGACAGCCGAGAAGGCGGTCTCCGGATACGCGGGCAGCTGGCGACGCATTGAACTGCGCGGAGAGACCGAAAAGGGCATCCCCGTGATTGATGACTACGGACATCACCCGAAAGAGGTGAAGGCGACATTGGCCGCCGTGAAGGAAGTGAACCCCGGCAAGCGCCTGGTATGCGTGTTCCAGCCGCACACGCATGATCGGACCCTCAAGCTCTACAGGGAATTCACCGAGGCGTTTACCGATGCCGGACTCGTGATCATCCCCAACATCTACGACGCCCGGAAGCACGCGGATACGAAAACCGTTGCGGTGGATGATCTTGTAAGAGACATTGCGAAGGGGAGTGCGACTGAAGCCCTCAATGGAAGATCGGTGGCAGAAACGGCTCAGCGCCTTCCTTCACTGCTGAACACCGACGATGTCCTCGTCATCATGGGCGCGGGGGATATCACCTCGCTCGCGGGAATGATGGTGAAGGATAGGGATCAGTGACTGGGATCCATGTAATCGTCCCGGTCGTACTTCTGCTGGAACTTCTCCTGGATCTCGATGAGGATTTTGCTGATCTCCGCACGGTTGATGGGAGAGGCAGGATTGAAATTCTTCAGTGAGCCGTTGCCGGTGCCTTCGATGATGCCGATGTCTGCAGCTGTCTCGATGGCACCCGAATACCGCGTGGAGGGACGAACGTCACCGAACACCCCGCCTTTGGGCCACTGCATGGGGACATCGATGACCTGCAACAGCGTCACGACCACCTCCGCGCGTGTGGCGGGACGGTGCGGATCGAGCTCCGGATCCAGGTAAATGGTCCAGCCGCGCTCTTCTGCGGAGGCGAAGTACTTCTCAAACCACGTGCCCTTGGCGGCCGCGTGCATGGTGCTCTGTGTTGCGGCTTGCTCGTTTGCCGTTCCCATTTCATGGGCAATCTTGCTCAGTTCCGCCAGCGTGACCGGGTTGCCTGGTCCGAAGAGCCCCGTAAAGCGGCCGTCTGCATCCTTGTAACCCGTGATGATCTCGCGGCGCGCGACCGTCTCCACGTACGGCGCAAACCACTCATCCACCGGCACATCGGTGAACGCGACACTTTCCCCGTTGATATCCACATGCACGATCTCCGCATCACCGCGGCCGTTTTCCAGCTCCAGCGTGTCACACACGATACGGATGGAGAAATCCGCACGCTTCTCCTTGTCCATGCGTGCGGAGACCGCAGGCGGTAACGGGCAGCCGGTCGGCTGGTACTTCACCGAATAATTCCCCTGTGGCAGATTCTCGTAAAACGTCGGGGTGGTTCCTGTGCGCTTCAGATTATCCGGGCCGGTCAGCTCGAATTTGATGCCCGAGGGATCGCTGTTCACACCCACAGTCCCGCCCTCTGAAACCTCGTAGGTGATGGTGAGCGCAAAAGCATCACCATCCTGGGCCTGGAACGTGATCTGCGGATGATCGACTGTCTGCACCACTTCGTTCCCACGCAGCAGCTCGATCATGGTGGTCATTCCTTCCGGCGGACGGACGATAAGGGTGTAGCGTCCCGGCGGCAGCGCGTCGATGGACACGCGATCGTTGCTGCGTTCCATTTTTTCATTGCTCGGATAGATGAGGGTCCAAGAGCCGATCGTCTCAATGGGACTCTTCTGCTCGAGGACTATCGATGCCCCTTCGGCAAACGCCGGAGCGGGCACAAGCGACAGGGCGAATGCGGAGGTGACGATGAGAGATGCCAAGCGGGAGGTACGCATGACAACCGTGATAACCCGCCCGCACGCAAACATCAATCGCGAAAGCGCCCCTTCATGGTGGCGTGTCAGTGGCTGTGTGCATCGAGCGACTCCTCCAAACCCGTTTTCCAGGGAGCGTGCAGGTCGCGGAGCGTGATTTCCAGCAGTGCATCGCCACCGCGCGTGATGCGCATCTCCGGATCGGGAGTCGTGCGGCCGAGGGCGACGGCATAGACACCAAGATCCTGCGCCTTGCGAAGGAATGTCTCCATCTGCTCCGCGCCGAGCTCGGCGATGAACCCCGGCGTCTGTGAGAAGAGCAGACGGTCGGACGGGAGCTCGCCGAGCGAACCGATATCGGCGGTGATGCCAATGGAGCCGCCTGTCTTCCGCTGCGGGAGCGTCATTTCGGTGAGTGCCAGGAGCAGACCCCCGTCACTGATATCGTGGCAGGAACGCACAGCTCCGGAACGGATTCCATCAATAACCAGCTGCATCTCCGCAGCCGCTTCAGCGGCTTCGGGGGAGGGGAGCGCGCTTCCGAGCATCGTTGCCGGATCGGTATTCAGGAGACCGGCAATGGTTTCATAGTAGGCAGAGGCACCGCATTCGTCTTTGCGCTTTCCCACGAGCACCAGCACGGAGTCCGGACGCTGCAGGCGCATGGTGACGGCGTTGCGTGCATCAGGCAGTACACCGATGCAGCAGACAATCGCGGACGGGGGAATGGCGCCACCGCCGGGTGTCCCGTTGTAGAGGCTCACGTTGCCGGAGATCACCGGAACGCCCTCGCCGTCGAATGTGACTTTCCTGGCGGCCTCCGCGATACCCTTCACTCCTTCTTCCAGTGCAGAGAGCTGCTCGGGGATTTCCGGGTTACCGTAATTGAGACAATCGGTGAGCGCGCGCGGGGTGGCACCGGTCGCCGCCACGTTGTACATCGATTCCAAAGCAGCCAGGTAGCCCTGCGCGTATGCATCCACGCGTCCGTAGCGCGGGTTGCCATCACCTGCAAACGCCGCACCTACCCACTTTTCCGCATCTGCAAGCTCCCAACCGGGGTGCTCTCCTCCGGGGAGGTAGCTTGCAAGATCCCTGAGCGGTGCGATGACCGCTGCGTCTGCTTCGCCGGCTTCCACAATGGTATTGCCGATGACTGTCTTATCGAAATGCTTGAACGCGCGTTCCTTGGATGCGTGGTTCGGGTGACGCAGCATGGACACAAGAACATCGCGGATGGACCACCGCTTGCCTCCGCTCGCGATAGACGCGCCCTCGCAGGTGATCTGCGGTTCGGGGAAGGAAAGTGCCGGCTTCTGCGTGGGACGGTTATAGAGAAGACCGCTGGTGATATCTTCCGATTTTGCGGAGCAGACCACCTCTCCCCTGTGACGGATTTCGTAGATGCCGCCGGGCGTGACTTTGCCGATCAAACTTGCACGCGCATTCTCCGCAACACTCGGCAGATCCCAATCCTCGTTGTAGTGCCTAAGCACATGCGCCGTGAGATCGGGGTGCACCATCCAGCAGAAGCGCTCCTGCGTTTCCGCGCAGGCGATGACTTCAGACGGTAATCCTTCGAGCGCGACATGCAGCTTATCCAGATCGACATGAGCTCCGTATCCGAGCGGAGCCACCTGTTCCACCGTGGCGCATACGACACCACCGGCACCGAGATCTTTGAAGCTCACGCGGTGCAGGTTCTTGGTCGCAGCGAGCCAATCGAAGAGTGCGTACGTGGAAATGAGCAGATGACGCTCCAGGAACGGGTTGGGTTCCTGCACGGCACCCGTGTTCTGCTCGCGCTTGTCCTCCTCGATCACAAGACTGGAGAACGCCGCACCGCCAAAGCCGCTGCGGTCTGTGGGCTTGCCGATGAGAATGATGTCGTATCCCACCTCCGCCGCCTCCTTGGGAACGTAACTGTGGATGATTTCGTCTTCGCGGACGATGCCGATGGCAATGGCATTGACCAGGCAATTGCTGTTGTACCCGGACTCAAAAACCGTATCGCCACCGAGGTTGGGGATCCCGAGCGGGTTGCCGTACCCGGCGATACCGCGGATCACTTCCTTGGCGATCGCCCTGTTTTCCGGCGTCTTCAGATCTCCGAGGCGCAGCAGATCCATACACCCCACCACGCGCGCTCCCATGCAGGCCACATCGCGCACCGTTCCGCCGACACCGGTCGCCGCACCTTCAAACGGTACGATCTGCGACGGGTGGTTATGGGACTCGTGCGAGATAACAACGCCCCAACGCTTGCCGTCCGGGCTGTCCGTGAGCGCGACGATTCCGCTGTCTTCTTTGGGACCGAGAATCACGTGCTTGCCCGTCGTCGGAAAATTCTTGAGGAACCTGCGCGACGATTTGTAACTGCTGTGTTCACTGCCCTGGATGCCCCAGATCACGGCCTCCACCACTGTGGGTGCACGCCCGAGCATCTTCTCCACTTTTCTGGCTTCCTCAACGGTTAAACCGATCGCATATTCACGGAGCTTTTGACGCACCTCTGCGTCGTCCATTGCCGAAAACTGGAGTGTGGGGACTGCTATAGACCAAGGATACGGATTGGAGACGCAGAAACAAGGTCTCTAGGTTTCGTGACGGGTGACGAGAAACGAGAACCTCCTCACCCGTCACTCGATACCCGCCACAAATACAGGTGTATGGAGTATCCTTCTACCGTATGCATCCTCCCCGTTTCCTCAGACAGCACCACATCATCGGAGGAACGGTGATTTTGGCTATCACACAGCTGCTCGCTTCGGTAATGGGCTTCATACGCGATTCCGCGTTCTCGCGTGTGTTCCCGGACGGGGGAGTGGTAGATGTGTACGTTGCGGCGTTCCGACCGAGCGATTTTTTGTTCCAGACATGCATCATGGCCGCCATGGGCACGGTACTTGTGCCGGTGCTGGCAAGCCATAAGGCACATAAGCGCGGCGAAGAGGTATCGAAGGTCCTGAGCGGCAGCATGATCATCGGGTCGATCGTGTTTGGCTGCATCGCGCTCATCATGAGCATCTCTCTGCCGTGGATCGCACACTGGTTCGTGGATTTTGAAGGTGACCGCCTGGAGCTGTATGTGCACTTCGGACGCATCGCACTCTTCTCCAACTTCCTGTTCGTGTCCGGTAACGTGCTCGGGCAATACCTCATCACCTCCCAAAAGTACTGGGTCTATGGCCTCACTCCCGTGCTGTATACCGCGGGCACCATTCTTGGAACCGTCTTCCTGACTCCGTCACTCGGGGCATACGGACCCATCGCCGGGACCGTCCTCGGCACGTCAGTCTACGTCCTCCTGCGGCTCATCGATGCGCTGCGCCTGGGATTCAGGCCTTCGCTGACGCTCTGGCATCCGGAATTTATGGAAATGGGTTTCCTGATGCTTCCGCGCATTCTGTCGCTCGGAGCCCTGCAGTTCCAGCTCCTTGCATTCGATAAAATCGCCTCCGGGATGAATGTGGGGGCAATCGCCATGAACTCCTACGCACGCAACTTTCAATCCGTCCTCGTGGGAGTCACCGGGATTGCACTCGCGCAGTCCGCGTACTCGCTGCTCGGACAATCGGCGGCCTGGAAAAACGAGGCGCTGTTCAAAAAGTATCTCAAGTGGGGATTCGGTTCGCTCCTTGCCGTGACGGTCCCGGGAAGCATTGTGCTCGTGTTCCTGGCTCCCTCCGTGGCACGGGTGATGGGTATCCAGAACATCGCGCTCTTCTCTTCGGCACTGCTTGTCTACGCATTCTCGATCCCCTTTGAGAGCATGAACCACCTGATGCTCCGTGCATACTACGCAACCAAACTTACACTCATTCCCGCACTCGCGACGGTGGCGGGCGCGGTGGCTGCCATCACGGTTTCCTGGGCCGCGTCGCAGCGCTTTGCCGTGGAAAGCATCGGCATGGGGTTTACGATAGGACAGATCGTGGTGCTCGTCGTGCTTGCGCTGTCCTTCCGGGTTGTACTGAAGAAAATCCGCTCCTAAGAGAATCCAGAGTGCCAAACAACAAAAACCAAAAAGCATTCAAGTACCAGAACACAGTACGCAGGAAGAGGGCGAAATGAAGACCTGGCCGCTGCAAACTGGCTTCTGAAGATTCTCTGGTCTTTGGCTTCTGGCACTCTGGTCTCTACCGCGCAGCGGGTTACTTCTTCTTCACCTGCGTGAAGTCGAGCTCCACCGGCGTCTCGCGGTCGAAGATGAGGACCATCACGTTGAGCTTGCCCTTGTTCACGTCCACCGAGGAGATGGTGCCCTCGTAGTTCTTGAACGGACCATCCACGATGATGACCAGATCACCCACCTGGAAATCGCTCTTGAACTTGGCCTGCTGCTCGCCGATTCTGCGCTCGATCACGCCGAACTCCTCCGGGGACACGGCAACGGGAATGTTGCCGGCACCCACGAAACCCGTGACGTTGGGGGTGTTGCGCACGACGTACCAGCTTTCGTCGGTCACAATCATGTTCACAAGAACATACCCCGGGAAAAGCTTGCGCTCCTCCTCGACCGGTTCACCCTTCTTGAAGATGAGCTGCTTCTCTTTGGGCACCATCACCTGAAAAATGTACTCCTGCATGCCAAGCGATTCCGTGCGCTGCTCCAGCGCCTGCTTGACGGAATCTTCGTAGCCCGAGTAGGTGTGGAGCACGTACCAGTTGCGGCCGGCTCGCGGGTCCTGTTTGCCCATGGTCAGATGGTGGAGAGGAGGAAGCGGACGGCGTTGCTGAGGATGTAATCAACAAAGCCGAACACAGCGGCGCACGCCGCGGTGAACGCGATGACAACGATGGAGAGGCGGACAGCCTGCTGGCGCGTGGGCCAGCGGACCTGCCGGAGCTCCCCGATACTGTCTTTGAAGTACGCAGAGACGGAACGCATTGATAGGTGTTAAGTGCAAGAAAAAAGCCCTCGCGGGACTAAAGAGAGTGTACCGGAAGCATGCGTGTGCGCAAGAGGAGTTCTGTGGTGCGCAAGGCCAAAAACACGGATAAACCCTCTTACTCCGCGTTTTCGGAATACTCGGGGGCCTCCAGTGCATGGATCTTATTCACCGGCAGAGCCACGAACCACACCTTGCCTTTGATGCTCTTTTCGGTGATGTAGGGGATGGGTTCCTCATTCTCGGCAAAGAAGCTGCGCGAATCCAGACTCCCGAGGCGGTTGTCACCGAGGAGGAAGTAGGAACCTGCGGGTACGGTATACGTGACGGCACTGGTATCGCCGCTGGCGGGCGGGTGACGGTACGTGTGACCGAGGTTGCGGGCGCTCAGGTACCCGGACTCATCGAGTTTGACGGATTCCGTGGAGCCGCTCTGCCTGAGGTACACAAAGCCGCCGCGGATGGTGATTTCGTCACCCGGAAGACCGATCACCCTTTTCACGTAATACTTTTTTGGTTCGTTGGGCGGCCGGAACACCACCACATCGCCTCGCTGCGGGTGACCGATCAGGTAGGAGAACTTGTTGATGACGATGTATTCGCCATGCGAGAGCGTGTTGAGCATGGAGCTGCCGTCCACCTGGAACGGGCTCACGAGGAAGGTACGGACACCCGCGACGATGGCCACGATAATGACCACGTTGAGCACAACATCCAGGACGTGGGCGACAATGCTGCGTTTTGCGTTCATCTTGTGCAGTCTACCCGGGCTCACACCCGGTTGTACAGAAAACGCACGATCTTCTGCACTGCCTGAGAGGCTAGTCGCAGCCCCGGGATGCGCTACACTGCCCCCGTGCGCGAAACACTCCACCGCTGGCTGTTTGCCCGGCACCTGGATGAGGATGAGACCGTCTCCGCGGTACTGCACGGTCACTGGATGCTGGGGCTCAGGACGGTTTTCTGGCCCGGCGTCTCGGCGCTGCTTTCCCTCACCGCGTTTACGGCAGGGGCACTGCGGGAAACATCGCCAGCCTTACTCCTGATCATCGCCGCGTGGGCCACGGCTTCGGTGGTGTGGTTCATCCGCGGATTTTTCGATTACTACCTGGATGCCTGGATTGTGACGGACAAGGGCATCATCGATCTGGAGTGGCACGGGTGGTTCCACCGCGAGTCCTCGCGCATTCTCTACAGCGACATCAACGGTGTGAGTTACGAGATCAAGGGCGTGTGGGGGACGATGCTGCGGTTCGGGACCGTGAGTGTGGAAAAGATCTCCACGGGCTCGTCCATCTCGCTCGAATACGTCTCACGCCCCCAGTCGGTGGAGGGCCTGATCCTCAAAAATATGGAGGCGTACCTGCACTCCAAGAACATGAAAGACTCCCGCCACGTGCAAGATATTCTCGCGGGGCTCGTGTCCCAGAATGTGCAGATGGAACAGTTCTCGTCTGCGAAGAAGGACCCGAAAGATTCTGCCAAGGAGAACACAAAAAAGAGCTTCTTCCGTCCCCGCCGCCTTGAATGAAACCCCACCTGATCGTCGTCGGCATCGGCAACCCCGGAAAGCAGTACCAGAACACCCGGCATAACCTGGGTTTCCTCGCGCTGCAGGAGATTGCCAACAAGTTTGGCACGGGGGAGTGGAAAGACAGCCCCAAGTATCTGGCACGCACGTGCGAGGCACGTATCCTCGCGGCTGCAGTGCTGCTCGTGGAACCGCAGACATTCATGAACCGCTCGGGAGAGTGTGTCCGTAAACTTGTCGATTTTTATAAGGTGGAGCCTTCGCAGGTGCTGGTCATCACCGATGATATCGATCTGCCGCTCGCAGAGGTACGCCTGCGCCCAAGCGGCGGCCCCGGCACGCATAACGGTCTGCGGTCGGTGGTGGCGACAATCGGCGAAGGGTTCCCGCGCATGCGCATCGGTCTCGGGGAGCACCCGTCCGGAGAGGAACTGGCCAACTGGGTTTTAAGCGTGCCGCCGGAGGCCGAGCGCGAAGCGATCACAAAAGCGCTCCGGACCGTGCCGGAGCGCCTGCGTGCATTTGTGATGGAGAGGGCCGAGTCCTGAGTGCTCAGGCCAGGAAGAACTTCCTGCCAAGTCCGCCACCGACGGTCATGCCGAGGGTGGAGAGAGCAACCCAGAGGAAGGACGGCACCGAGCTTGCCGTGACCGGCGTGAGTGCTGCGCTCTGGCCTGCCAGGGCGGCCGTGAAGGTGGCCAGACCCGTCTGCGGGAGCGTGGCCACGTACTGCACGCTGCCGTATTCGGAGTAGCGGCCGGCATCAGCCATGGCCAGTGACACGTATGCATCCGAACGCGGGTTCGCCTGGATATCGATATTCGGGTTCGACTGGGAGTTCACGACGGGGTTGGACTGGGAGTTGGCATTGGAGTTGTTGGTGTTCGTGATGTTGATATTCACATTGCCGCCGAACGAACCGCTCGGGACAGTGCTGCTGTCCACCTCGCTGTTACGGTACGGGTTGTAGCTCTGGGGGTTACCGGCGTTGTTATCCGTGTGACAGCCGGGATCGTTGGCGTCGACTCTGCCGTCGCCGTCGTTGTCGATACCGTCGCGGCACTGCTCGGTGAAGGTGACCTGATTGAACTCGTCGTTGTCCTGGCGAGAGGAGCAACCCGGATCGTTCGGGAAGTCGGTGTAGCCGTCACCGTCGTTATCGATGCCATCCTGGCACTGGGACTTGGGGTTCGTCTCGTCGTTGTCATCGGGAGTGGAGCAGGAGAAGTCGTTCATGTCTGTCGCACCGTCGCCATCGTTATCGATATTGTCGCGGCACTGCGGAACGGAGGAGGAAGATGATGAGCTCGACGAACTCTGACAACTGACAAAGGTGGAGAGTGTCTGGCTGAGCTGATTGTTGCCGGTGTTCGGGTCCATCGTGTCAGACGTCACCGACCCGCTCAGGTAGTACGTGGTGTTACAGCCGGCACCGGAGGTGTGGAAGATCGCAACCACCTGCTGGGAAGTGCCGTTGTTCATGTTCCCGAGCTGGCAGGTGAGCGTGTTGCCGTTCAAATTGCAGCTGGAGCTGGCAGCCAACGTGAAACCGGAAGGTACCGTGAGCGTCATGCGCACGTTCTGTGCAGTCTGCGGACCGTTGTTGAAGACGTTAAAGGTGTACGAGGCGGTGCCGCCCTGGACCACGGAAGACGGAGCCGACACCACCGTGAGGCCGATATCAGCACCGTTGGCGGAGCTGGAAGAAGAAGAGCTCTGGTTGAACTCATCGTTATCCTGGCGGC
>CAZHQF010000003.1:0-209223 GCA_964534205.1 uncultured Candidatus Peribacteria bacterium
TGCTGACTGGGAGTAAGTCGTAACAAGGTATGTGTAGGAGAACCTGCGCATGGAATATTTCCTTACCAGGGAACAATCCAAGTCGTGACATTCGTCACTTCAACGGATTCTCTGTTACGTGCTCTGACCGAAGCTCACTGTCATCACGTATTTCTTATTGACCGGGGATCTTCCCCGCAGTCCCCTGCCCCGCCGCTCTCGGCGGTTCAGAGGATTGCGGGCCCGGAATACTTCTCTACTGCACAATGAGGTGAACCTTCCGCGCAGCCTCCGAGAGAAACGACCCCAAAGGTCGTTTTTTCTTTTGCGATAGACGACTGAAAAGGACCCGGCACTCCTTCAAAGCCGGGTCGGCGGGAACCTTACGGCTCCCAGTTGGGGTTACCGCGGATCAGATACCGATCCGCGAGCCAGAGCAGACCCGCGCACAGCGGGAATGCAATCATCACGAAGATGATCAATTCCATACGCATCACCTCCCTTCTTCATTCTTGCGTAAGTAGGATACATTGAAGGAGCATTACCATTATAAAATATTTGTATTCTTAGTCAATTTTTCATTTGACGATGGGCATTGAGACGAAGAGCCCAGGCACGAATGCCTGAGCTCTGGGTTTCCTGTCCCCGTCTTCGCCTTCATGATTGCATTGCTGCCAAGTGGCGCCGTGCGATGATGAGAATGGCCTCGTAGGTGTGCTTGTCCATGCCGGAGCAATCGTCCGGCCTGAGCAACTCACCCTTCGCTCCGTACTCCAGGTCCAGACAGTCCTTGTCCTGACCGGACCAGATGCAGAGTTCATACGTGGTTTCGGGTCCGTCGTTATGCATTGAATAGTGCAGCATAACGTCGTCCCCGATGCTCCAGCTGTTGAGACCGGCCGATATCCACTCCTTCTCCTGTAGGTGATGCAAGAGGGCCACCGGCTGCCAGTGGATGGCAGGCTTTTGGTACAGAGCCCAGCAGAGGAACCCCAGAAAGCCGACGATACCAACAATGGTGTAGCCCCATTGAGATCGCGTCAGCTCAAACTCAGCAAACAGCAACATGGTCAGACTCCTTAAAAGAACGAGGTGAATAGGAAACTGAAGTAATTCTTACAATAAATAATAAATATGGCAATAATTATGGCGTGGCGAAGAGCCCAGGCACGAATGCCTGAGCTCTCAAGGTTTCCTGTCCCCTTATCGCCTGTCTTCCGTGATCTCTCCGAGCTTTTTCAACTCGGCCTGAACAAGACGGAAGACTTCTTCCAGACGAGAACGGTTCTGGGGAGAGCAACTCCCCTGCAGCGTGCCGGAGTCGTCGAACTCCAGCGGTGTGTGGTCATTGTTGTCCGTCGAGGAGACGGACACGAAATGGAGCGGGCCCTCGTGCCCGGGTCCCCGGTAGCTCACGGTCACCCGTGGGGTGACCTGCCAGCAAACCCATACAGGATTGCTGGGGTCCCTCTCGAGTTTGTGGGGTGGCTGCAAGACCCACGGATGGGTCTTGAGATACCGGAGCAGGCGACGAGGATGTCTCTGGATAGGAATGTCCATCCAGATCAAGAAACCAATACAGGAGCTCACAAACACAACCACCGCGGTAAGAATCACAGGAGTCATAGCCGAACCTCCAAAGAACAGTGAAAAGGGATGGGAAACCTATTGATTATTATAAAATATATTTAAAAAATAGCAATATTCAATAAATGGCCTACATTAGCCAAATATTAGGGATGATAGACATACATCTCCGTACTCCTGCCGACCGGGTATTTCTGCACGGCAAGAGGCGATGCAGGATCGGAGCGTAACGTCTGCACATTCCCCGTATGGACGAATTTGAAACGCTGAAACAAGGCCGCCATCGCGGCGTTGCTCGTCAGTGCATAGAGGCGCTTTGCCTTTTTGATTTTGGCAAAAATCCCGAGGCCCATCTCCATCAGCCTGGCCCCGAGACCGTTGCCCGGGTGCGGCGTCCACACTCCTGCCAGCTGGTAGTCATCCCCTTCCTCGGGAACCAGAGAGAGGCCGCCGAGAATGCCTTTGAGACGCAATGCGTAGTGGTGCCTGAGAAGCTGCTCCATTTCGCGATCATCACGGGGCTTAAAGTAGCCCTGCCCAACGAGGTCAGGCGCAACAAGCTGGGAGAAAATCGCCTGCTCTTTTGCTTCCGCTTTGCCGCTCGTGATCTGTGATTCGTCGATGAGCAATGTTCCCGAACCGCGCCAGTCATCGATTTCCCTGATGATATTGGACGTGATGACGACGCGGCCCACGTGTGGCAGCAACACGTTTGCCGCCGCAAGTACGGCATCAGTGGATGAGGTTTTCTGGATCTGTCGCTCCCCCGAGAGAATCTGGTTCAGCTGAGCCTGTGAGTACACGCTCACCGGTTCATCATTCCTGTCCTTGAGCATTCCGTCGTTCGTCACCAGAAACACTTCGCGCAGCTGCCGTGCGGTTTCGATGACCTGCCGCAAAGCCGCCGGACCGGCAGGGGCATGACGCAGCCGGATCCCGTGCCGGATCAGCTCGGCCTGCGTTGCAGTGAGCACATCCGTGGCACCGTCCTGCGTGTAATCCAGCGCGGCGAGCTGCGATTTTTCGTAGAGGATGCGGTACGGCGACGGGTCGATCTCTGGCTCTTTCATAGGGCAAAAGCCCGCAGCTCCTTCCGGGAGGCTGCAGTGCTGGAATCAGAATTCTTCCTCAGCAGACCGCGGCCCTCCGGAGAGAGGGACGACGACGGCGCGGGAAGGAGGAGAGTCTCATGGAAGGACGCAAGTATCGCGCGTTTGGGGCGCACGTCAAGAAATCATCGCTGCACGGGTTCGTCTCGCTCCTGCTGCAGCTGTTGTTGTTGCTGCTCGGTGAGGTTCGAAAAAAGTTTCTGCATCTCCAGGGGGCCAACATGCAACACGTGACCGACCTCATGAGATTCTGTTGGAGTTTTTGGTGTTTGCCCCTGGACGGGACCAAGGTCTTCTCCGTCGAACTCGTGCGGATCGAATGCCCCGGGAATGCGAAGTGTCATGCTGGATGACAGGGAAATTTCCACCAACTTTACCCTTATTTTCCTGAGTGCAAAGAAAAGCGAATCAGAGCCCGTGTTTTAATCTCCTCTTTTTATCGCGACGAGCAGTCTCTTTCCGCATTCCTCCTCGAACATCGCGGCGTTTTGTTTCTTCCTCATCAATCGCCATTTGCTCTATTTCTGCATACTCGGCAGGGGTAAAACCTGCAGGAATAGATGTCGCGGTGCCGTCTGAGGATCTTGGGCGCGCCGCAAGTCCCTTCATCTGTTCACGGAATCGCTCGGTCAGCTCATCCATCTCCCGAACAACAGATGATTCCTCTTTCAATTCAAATCCCATCGCAATGCGTACATTCTCCTGAGAGAGTGGAACGAAGGGAAAGGTGTCATCGAGTGGCATAGGCAGGGAGATAGAGAGTCACTGCCCATCATACTTCCGCGCGATCATCTGCAGGCACTTTCCGGCGGCGATGGCGGGCATTTTGGCAGCCAGATCGCCCAAAAATCCCTGCACAAACATGCGCCTGGCCTCCGTTTCCGGGATGCCGCGGGCGGCAAAGGTGAAGAGATCCTCCGGCGTGAGACGCGCGACCGTGGCGCTGTGGCTGGCCTTTACGTCGTTGGTATGGATCTCGAGTCCCGGGACCGCATCGATCTTCGATGTCGCATCGAGCATCAGGACCTGCTGCGTAAGGAAGGTTTGCGTGCCCGTGCCCTTGGGCCCGATCTCGATCATGCCGTCGGCCTTGAGCTGGGCTTTGTCCTCGGACACACCTTTCATGAGGATTTCCCCTCCCCCATGCTGACCTAAAAAGACGTTCCGAGCCGAGAGCCGGTGCTTTTCCGCACCTTTGCCGTAGAAGATCCAGTCGATGCCGCTGATAGCCGCATTGCCTGTGAGCCTGCTGATGAGTGACTGTGTGATGTCCGCTCCGCCGATCGTCACGTTGCGCCACTGGCACATCGCGCGGTCGCGGAGCTCTCCTTCCTGTTCAATGACACACGTGACATCGGCATCCAGTGACTGAAGAGAAATCACTTCAGCCTTGGCATCATCACCGAGCTTGAGCGAGACACGGTGTTTCTCCATCTTCCCGGTGAGCTCTTCGACGACCGTCACCGACGCTCCATTCCCGACGATCAATTCCCAACTGTGATCACCCGGAAGCAATACAGGCTCCGTGATGACGGCCCCTGCCGGAACATCGATCAGCAGGAAGCCGCTTTTCGTCTCATCGACGGTAACGCCTGCGGGGATTTTCCTCTCGGACATGCGCAAAGAATAGCATTCAGCAGGCCAAAATCATACGGTATACTTTCTTTGTCATGGTAAAGAACTCACACCCGACCGGCACCCCCGAGCTCCTCTTTGAGGAAGCGGAACCATGCGTGCAAACCCCGGTCATCGTTGCCCCTGTCGTGAAGACTGAAGTGAACACTGCGCACGACAATATCCTCAGGGCAATCGATATGCCGCGCAGGGATCTGGAGGAATGGGAAATTGACGATACTGTCAGCCGCCCGCACGTGGGTCGATAAAATGACCTCTGAGCGAAGCCAAGATCTCAGGGAGTGACTAGGAGATAATTGTGCATCCACCAACAAATTTTATGATGGACGCATGCAGCGCCCCCCGCCCCTATCCTACGGACGCGATCATGATGGTCCGCCGGTACGCCCAGAAAGCCAGGAAGAGGCTACAAAATTCGTGATGAACTGGCTGATGAAACCAGAGCTCCAGACACGCGAGACAATCCCCGATGTCTATGCAAAAATTGATCTGCTGCCGGCTTTTGCCGAAATAACCAGAACCTTGACGAAGAACGTCACGGAGAAAGTGCAAGAAATCCTGCAAGGACCATCTTTGCACCAGCCGGAGGAAGACGCGGCATGATGACCATTATCCGGCTGATCCCTCCAGCCTTCGCACAGACCGCCCACCAAAGTTTCAACGAAGGTGGGCAACGGCAGGGATGACCTATCGTTCCGATGCGCGGAGATCCGCAAGAACACCCCGCAGCATCCTCTCCTTTGTGACATTGGCCTCAAAACTGGCGGCGGAGAACATATCACCTAACCAACCTTCAACCCATTCACGAACAACATCCTGTCGTTGACGCTCTGTAGTGATCTCTATCTGTTCTAACAATTTTTCCGTAAGTGTCCGGACAATACGCGAACGGGTCCTGATCGCATCGTTAATTTCAGCAACAAGGATATCGCATGTGATGATCTGCTCAGCCGCATGCTTCCTGTCGGCATCCTCGCAGATACGCCGCGTGTCCCTTTTGTCAGCCGATGAATGACTGCTTGCCACATCCATAAAGGTTTGGAATATTACCACTGTTACTGACCAATTCCAGAATCTGCTCTCTTTTCATCCAACACTCCCTTCCATTTCAAGCTCGATCAAGCGGTTCACCCGGCTTCGTCTGCGCCTGCCTGCCGGCAGGCAGGGACTTCGCCGAGGTGAATTCGCAGATTATTGATCAACCGACGCTTCCCTCCATTTCAAGCTCGATTAGACGATTCATCTCGACCGCGTACTCCAGCGGCAGCTGTCTGACGATCGGTTCGATGAACCCGTTGACGATCATCGCCCGCGCTTCGTCTTCGCCGATGCCGCGCGTGGTGAGGTAGAAGATATCTTCTTCCGAGAGCTTTCCCACCGTCGCCTCGTGGGCGATGGTCACATCGTTGTTGCGGATCTGGATATCGGGGATCGTGTCTGTACGGCTGATTTCATCGAGCAGCAGTGCATCGCACTCCACGTTGGCGATGCAGTCGTGCGCACGGGGAGCCACGTAGAGTTTTCCGCGATAGATAGCCGCGCCGCCGTCTTTGCTGATGGATTTGCTCACTACTTTGCTGCTCGTGTGCGGGGCCATGTGGAACACCCTTGCGCCCGTGTCCTGCCACTGGCCTTTGTTGGCAAACGCGATCGCCATGTGGTCACACCGTGCTCCCTCCCCCACCAGCATGGAACATGGGTAAAGCATGGTGACGCCCGATCCCATATTGCCGCCGATCCACTCCATCACGGCGTCCTTCTCCACAATCGCACGCTTGGTGTTGAGGTTATACGTATCGCGGCTCCAGTTTTCGACGGAGCTGTAACGGGCCTTTGCTCCGGGTTTCACGAAGACCTCGACCAAGCCTGCATGCAGACCCTGCGAGCCGTACTTGGGAGCACTGCAGCCCTCGATGTAGTGCACATCCGCCTCGTCTTCCACGATGATGAGTGTGTGCTCAAACTGGCCCATGTTGCGCGCATTCATGCGGAAGTAGGCCTGGAGCGGATCACGGACTTTTACGCCCTTGGGCACGTACAGGAACGTCCCTCCGGACCACACCGCCCCGTGGAGCGCCGCAAATTTATGATCCGATGCGGGCACGCACTTCATGAAGTACTGCTTCACCAGCTCCGGATGATCGCGCACGGCGTCATCCATATCGAGGAAGATCACGCCCAGGGCATCCCACTCTTTTTTGAGCGAGTGGTACACCACCTCCGATTCGTACTGCGCACCAACTCCGGCGAGAACTTTCCGTTCAGCTTCAGGAATGCCCAGACGATCGTAGACCTTGCGGATCTCCTCGGGCACCTCGCCCCAGTTATCCGTGTTCGCTGAACCGGCGGAGGCGTAATAGATGATGTTATCGAGATCGAGCTTGCTCAGGTCCGCCCCCCACCCCGGCATCGGCTTTTCCCTGAAGATCTTCAAGGATTCTAATCGGTGCTTCAGCATCCACTCAGGCTCACCTTTATCCGCGCTGATCTGACGCACCAGCTCCTCATCCACGCCACGCTTAGCCTTCTCCGCATAGGGAGCCGGGTTCGCGGCATCGAAGATCTCGCGAGATAAGCCTGCGAAGATGGGCTGGGACATGGATGACAATAGTATTGAATTTGTTACGATAAATGAATGAGTAATCACTCATTTTTAGAACAAGCAAAAAAGCTAGAATCTGCACTTGAAAGAGCTATGGATATAGAATTGTCTGAGCTATTCAAAGGAACAGACCAATGCCTTGAGTGCGCAAATCAGCTTCCTTTCTTAGTAAAGCAAAATAAGGCTCTTAGTTTTTCTGGCTTCTTTTTGAAGCGCGCAATGAATGATTTATGGGTTATTAAAAAATTAATACGCTCAGGTTTCACTTCTCAAGCTGCATCAATTGAATGCTCACTACTAGAACAATGTGCGTACGTTCATTTAATATTAGAAGATCCAGAATTAGAGAAAGATATACGAGCAAAAATCTCCTCTACGGAATTATCAAATTACGGAAATCCAATGGAGCTCTTTGAGCAGGTAGAGAAAAGGCGAGGATCTTCTCCTTATCCACTTTATAAATGGCTTTGTAAACTGAAACATCCCTCGTTAATTACAGTAAGCCATGAAGCACGTTCATTAGGGAATGAGGAAAAATATTTCATTGTAGTCAGCCCCAATGCCAATGAGAATGACTTGGGCAATAAGAGATACATTTTAGTAACTGCCATGATCGAACTTCATGGCACCATAAGAAATTTTTCAGAAAAAGGTCTTTTGGATACAAGACAAGAAGAAGGCAAAGATTGGATAAAGAAAATGCGGGATCTGCAGGATCTTTTTCTAAAGACGTTAGCAGACAGCAATTACAAATTGAGTCATAGTCTCATAAACACCCAATACGCAAAAGACAACTGGAAAAAAATAATGGGCAAAGAATATCCTATAAAATAAATTTCTTCGTTCCCCTAACTATCTCTCGCAAAAGAAACTTGCAGCTTATTCGTCACCACCCTCATGGCTAGCCCCAACATCTTCTCCCGTTTCCTCAGCATGGTCCGGCTGTACCGGGCCATTGCCAAAGATCCGCGCACGTCCCCGTTTGTGAAGTGGCTGCCGTGGCTTTCGCTCATCTATGTGCTCTGGCCGCTGGATATCCTCCCGGACTTTGCACCCGTTCTCGGGCAGATCGATGACATCCTCATGATCCCGCTCTTGATCTGGACCGCCATCCAGGCCGCACCTACAGACGTGCGGGAAAAGGCGCGCAAAGGCGTGATCGACGTCGAAGTGAAAGAATAAGCGCGTATACTCCAGAGCTATGCAGAGCCTTCGTATCGGTTCGGCTGAGACCTTTGTGCCGCTGAAGCAGCAGCGCGCACCGTTTGCCATGCCGCCCGGCACACTTACGGAAGCCGAACGCAAAGAGGAACAGAAACTGCACTGGAGAACGTTCATGCAGAACCTGCGTCAGTGGAGTTTCCAGACCGGGGCAATGGCCCCGACGTGTGACAAAGTCTGCGATGAGATTATCGATATGGTGCCGGGCAAGGTTGAGAGGTACGCGGATATCGGCACAGGAACGGGTCCGTTTCTGCGTGCGATGCTACGTCAGAATAAATACGACATAGCCACAGCGGTGGAGCCGTATCTGCCGTTTGGTACATTTACAGCCAACACGATCCGCGATGACCGGGTGCAGGTCTTTGAGGCGTATGGCGAAGATCTGCCTGCCCTCACGCGGCAGGTACACGGAGACAAAAAACTGCAGCTCGTGACCATGTCCACGCCCATGGTCCCTCTCCCGAGAAAACGACGGGTGGAGCTCATGAAGAGTGTGGTGGACTCCGTGGAGGACGGGGGAATGATCATCCTTGCGATCTTCAATGAGATCCACGGCCTCTTCGAAGAAGTCTGTAACCAGAGCCCCACGGTACGGGTGGTACGCGGGCAACGCAGACCCCCGTGGCCGTATATCGTCCAGAGTATCCGCAAGAATCGTGCGATGTCATGACTGACATACGCGCGGGAGCCTTGATTGACTGACGCTTTTCCGGTAATTGTGATGAAACTCTCTCTTCTCCACCCATCCATGTTTTCGCTGAAGAACCCGCTTGTCGCCCAGGGCCGCCGCTCGTTTGACTGGATACAGATCGCAGCCGTTCTGGCCGCACTGCTGCCCACGCTTGTTTTTGGCAGCGGTGGCGATGCGTCCTCGGGAGGACACGTCACGTACGCATACACGTTTCTGTGGATGGCCGTGCTCCTCGTGGCCGCCAAGGTGGCAAGCCTGGTGGAGCGCTTTGGACAGCCGTCCGTCTTGGGCGAGCTGGTGATCGGCGTGATTCTGGGCAACCTGTTTCTGCTCGGTATTCCGTACTTTGAGTATCCCAAGACCGATAGCATCATCTCCTTCCTCGCGGAGCTCGGAGTGGTGATCCTGCTCTTCCAGATCGGACTGGAATCGAACATCAAGAAAATGATGAAGGTGGGCGCACGGGCCTTCCTCGTGGCCACCGTGGGCGTGGTACTGCCGTTCGTCCTCGGGACCTATCTCGTGGGCCCGTGGCTGCTGCCGAACCAGGAATCCGTCACGTATCTCTTCCTCGGTGCGGCACTCACGGCCACATCCGTGGGTATCACGGCCCGCGTCTTCCGCGACCTGGGCAAACTGCAGACTGCGGAGGCGCAGATCGTCCTCGGGGCTGCCGTCATCGATGACGTGATGGGCCTCATCATTCTTGCGGTCGTCTCGGCCATCGCCACCACGGGTGCCATTTCCGCCGCCAGCATCGGGCTCATCACCGGCAAGGCCATCGGTTTCCTGGTGGGTGCCATCGTGCTGGGACACTTCTCCGCTCCGTGGCTCGGCCGCATCTTCTCCAAGATCCACGCCGGCGTGGGGATGAAGTTCACGCTCGCCATCAGCTTCGGCCTGGCGTTCGCTTCGGCCGCGCAGTTCATCGGTCTCGCACCGATCGTGGGTGCCTTTGCCGCCGGTCTCGTGCTGGACCCAGTGCATTTCCGCTATTTCAAGGATCATCACATCGTCACCGACGTGAAGCATGCGCTGGAAGGTGCCTCAGCGGACACGCGCAAGAAGGTGTTGCATTCCATTGAGAGCCACGCGGACCGTCACATCGAGGAGCTGGTGGAGCCCATCGGCCACTTCCTGGTGCCCATCTTCTTCGTGATGACGGGCATGGGTGTGCGTCTGGACACGATGTTCGACCCCTCCGTGATGCTCGTCGCCCTCGGCATCACCGCGGCGGCGTTCGTCGGCAAGATCATCGCCGGCCTGGTGGCGGGCGGAGGCGTGCGGAAGTCCGTCATCGGCTGGGGCATGGTGCCGCGCGGGGAGGTGGGCCTGATCTTCGCTTCCATCGGACGGGGACTTGGCGTGGTCAATGACGAAATCTTCTCCGTGATCGTCATTATGGTCATCCTCACGACCCTGTTGACGCCCCCGGTCCTCACCTTCCTGCTGAAGAAGCGGAAGTGATCACGCGCGCTTCCCTTCCCCCAGCTCCGTCATCTCCCCGACGGCGTGGCCGAGACGGTCGAACCACTGCCTGCCGTCCTTCACATGTTTCTGCCACTGGGCGAGCACGGCGTCGGTCAGCTCCAGGAACTCGGCAAACTCCTTCATGGTCTCCTCACGCTGTCTCCACGGCACCTTGGCCTTATCGAGCGCACGGAGCATGAATGTGACCCGCAGGAGCGTGCGGTACGTGGATTCCAGGAGTAGGTTCTCGCGGCGGGTATCGAGCAGAAAGAGTTCGCGGTCCTCGTAGAAGTCGAGGATTCCCTCGAGGAGGATCTGCCCTTTCTGGAACGCGATGAGCAGGTTATCCCACGAACGGTCTTCCAGAGGCGTGCCGTCGGTGGCGTCGCGGATGATTTCGTCACAGTCGCGGCGAAGGATAAAGAACCCTTCGCGCGTGGCGGAAAAAGCGTTCTGGAAGGCCAGACGGTGGACATTGGTGAGCGCCAGGTCCTGCTTGTGGCTGACGAGCTTGCTCACGAACACGGCAAGAACGGCAAACCCCAGCATGGCCTCCGTTCCGGCCAGCGCCTTGGAGAGACCGAGCGGGGCAAAGTCGCCGTAGCCGACGGTTGTTGCAGTGACGATGCTGAAGTACAGGCTGTCCCCGAACTGGTACCAGCGGTTCTCCATGCCTTCGATCCCCGCGACGCCGTGACCCGGGAAGGCCAGGCTGAGCGCGAAATACATCTGCGAGAACGCAAAGACGATCAGCAGCCACGCACCGAAGAGATCGCGGTACGGGAGACGCGTGATGCGCTCGATGAACCGGACGGGTGAGAGGAGGTGGGCGCGTGGTTTGCGTTTCATTCACTCCAGTATAGCGGATTTTGGGCTTGCTGACGAGCTCAATCGGGAATGGCTATCCGCGCTGTATCCTGCGGGTCCACGAGCACGTCGATCTCCTTTCCCGGCTGCACCTGCGGGATCCGGACCATGGGAAGGACAAAGGTGTGATCGATCTCGGTGCCCGTGTCGTTCAGCCTGAGACGAACCTGCACCTCCGGATTCTCATTCACGAAGGTCTGCGTCTGACGGACGGAGAGCACCTCGGCCTTCACGCGCCGGCCGCGGGTGAGGAGATCTTTTTTGACGGCCGAACGTGCGCCGAAACCCAGGAGCATTTTCGCCAGCCCGAAGAGATCTTTGAACATCCCCAGGAACATCACTGCCAGGAAGACGAAGAAGAGAATGACGACGGCCTGTATGAAGATATTGTCCGTTTCCATTCTTTACAGAGAGAAGATGAGGGATTGATCTGCCGGGATCACGCGCGCGGAATCAGCGGCATCCACAAGCACTTCAATGGTCAGGCCGGGCTGCACGCGCGGGATAGCCACAAGCGCGATGTAAAACGTGCTCACAGCCGTGTACGACGGCTGTCCGGCGGGCTTCACCTCAAGTTCCACATGCACTTCCGGCCGGTTGTTGAACCACGATCCCGTCTCCCGGATGGACAGCACGGTCGCGGAGGCGCGCACGCCGGTATCAACGAGTGATTGCGCCTGCTCCGTTATGGTGCCGTCACCAAGAGTGAAGATCGACCACATGGCAGAAGTAAAACCCCAAATACCGGACAAAATTCCGAAAGCGATCAATGTAATAATGACCGTGTGCGTCGTCCACGAAAGCAACGTGCCGAGGAACTTCATGCACCGGAGAATAGCAGCCCTTTCAGATAACAAAAAGCCGCAGGGACGTGCCCCGCGGCCTTTGATTGACGGAGAATCACAGGAGCTCGTAGGTGATGTTCACCATCACCGTCACGTCCTGCTCGCCGCTGGGGAGCGGAATGGAGGACTCTGCGGCATCCATGGCCATGGCTCCGCCGACCCCGCGGCCGTAGGGCATCGGGGGGTAGTAGCCGTTACCTTCTTCATTAAAGCCGCGGATCTTCCCGAGACGCATACCGAGCTGATCGGCGAGGGCCTGCGCCTTCTCTTTGGCCTGGGCGATAGCCTCGGCACGCGCCTGGGCACGGAGCTCTTCCGGTTCATCGATGACAAACTGCACGCCGCCCGCCTGGTTGGCACCGGCGGCGGTGGCTGCGGAGAGGACGTCGCTGGCTTTATCGAGATCGCGCACCTTCACCTGCAGGCTCTGCGCGGCCTGGTACCCGGTGATGGTCTGGGTACCCGTGGTGTAGTTGTACACGGGGTCGAGCGAGACGTACTGGGTGGAGATATCCTTCTCGGCGACACCGGCCTTCTTGATGGCATCAAGGACCGCATTCATGTTCTTGGCCAAAAGGTCATTGGCGGCCTTGGACGTGCTCTGGCGACCGGTCTGGACGCCAAGGCTCAGGAGCGCCACGTCGGGAGCACCCGCCACCTTGCCCTCTCCGGAAACGGAGATGGTGGCAAGGTTCGGGTCGGCAATGCGACCTGCTTCCAGGTTCTTGCCGCGAAGGAAAAAGAGGCCGCCAACAATGACGGCGACGAGCATGCCGCCGCTGAGGAGCAGTGAGCCACGCTCGGAAGGAGTGAGATCCATAGGAGAGAGGGAAGAGAGAAGTAATCAGTTACACAATGTATTACGGAGATCAGCGGGAATGGTAACACTCTCGGGAATAGGGAATCGTTATTAGGGAATCGGAAAAGTGGTGAAGCATCATAAGAGCCTGATTCTCGCCTGGGCCCTATTCCCGAATCACTATTCCCTATTCCCTAATTCCGTACTTGCGATAGCCCTCTTTCTCGAGTTGTTTAGCGAGTTCCGGCCCGCCGCTGTCGCGGAGAACGCCGTTGACCATGACGTGCACGCGGTCGGGGGTGAGGTGATCGAGCAGGCGCGCGTAGTGCGTGACGACGATTGCGGAGAAGTTCGACTTCTTTCCGTCTTTGCTCCGCATGCGATTGACGCCTTCGGCGACAACTTTGAGCGCATCGATATCCAGGCCCGAATCGGTCTCATCGAGGAGCGCAAGGCGCGGCTCCAGGATGGAGAGCTGCAGGACCTCGGCCTTCTTCTTCTCCCCTCCCGAGAAGCCCTGATTGAGCGAGCGGTCGGCGAACGCGGGATCCATATGCAGCTCCTGCATCTTGTCTTCCAGGTACTTTTTGAACTTCACCGGTGAAGCCGTTTTGCGCTCGGGATCGCGGGCAGACATCTGCGCGCGGTAGGCGGCAAAGAGGAAGCTGCGGAGCGTGACCCCTGCGATTTCCTTGGGATACTGGAACGCGAGGAACAGCCCCTTGAGCGCGCGATCCGTGGGAGCGAGTGCAAGCAGATCTTCCCCCGCGAATGACGCCGACCCTCCGAGCACTTCGTATTTTGGGTGACCCATCAGGGTGGAAACGAGTGTGGACTTGCCCGAGCCGTTGGGGCCCATGATCGCATGCACTTCGCCCTCGGGGACATCGAGACTGATACCGCGCACCACTTCGGTGCCTTCCACGGCAATGCGGAGATTGTTGATCGAAAGCAAAGGTTTCTGAGGGGTCATTGCGAGAGAGAATGAGGTGAACTGCTCTATAGAATAATGGAGTATTGGAATATTAGGAAACGGCTTCCTGCTGCAAAAACCCCTATTATTCTGTTATTCTAATCCCTATTATTCTGCTGTGCCCAAAGTGACCTATATCCTCAACGGCCAGACGCGCGTCATTGAGACGGAGCCGGGCAAAACGCTGCTCCAGATCGCTCTCGATAACGATATCCCTCTGGAGCACGCCTGTGGCGGCAACGGCTTCTGCACCACCTGCATGTGCAAGGTGAAGGAGGGCATGCCGAATCTGAGCCCAAGAAATGACCGCGAGGAGAATATGGGCGTGACGGAGGATCCGGACCGGCTGAGTTGCCAGAGTGTGGTGGAGGGGGATGTGACGATTGAGGTACTCGAAAGCTGACGAGGAACTGGGGACTGGGCACTAGGAAAAACTTTCCTCAAAGTCCCCAGTATCCCAGGCCTAGTTCCCAGTCCCGCTTACGCCTGCGCCAGGTTCATCAGCTTCTTCTTCACCTCTTCGTCGTACGGTTCCAGTTTGTTGATGCGACGGTAGCTCTCCTCGGCCTTGGGTGTGTCTCCCAACTGCAGGTAGCACTCGGCAAGGAGGTGCAGGAGCTCCGTATCGCGGGCGAGGCGGGCGGTGGCTTTTTCCAGAAGCGGGGCTGCTTCCTGGAACCTGCGGGCGGCAATGCAGGCGCGGCCAAGAGCGGCGCAACGCTCGGGTGACTGCGGATCGCGGTTGAGAGCTTCCTGATACGCCTGACACGCCTCGATGTACTTGCCCTGGCGGTAGTACGAGAGGCCCAGGTTGCTCCAGTACGTCACGTCGTCGTGGGTCTGGAGGAGTTCGCGGTACATGGCCTCGGCCTTGTTCTCGCGGCCGGTGGTGAGGTAGAGGCGTGCGAGCATGGCCTGCACATCGTGGGCGTGCGGGTGCACGGTGAGAGCCTGGATGAACAGGCGCTCTGCCTCCTCGGTCTTCTCCTGGGCGAGAGCCTTTTCGGCGAGACGGACGAGGGAACGGACCTGCTGGAGTTCGATGGCGGACGTGCGCGGACTCTTGCGCGGACGTTCGATCACCGTCTCTTCCACAAGAACCGCTCCGCGCTGCTCGGCAAACTGGAAGCGCTGCTTGATGCTCCGCACAAAGCGGCGCACCGCACGGTTGCGCAGGAGCGCCCTGGCTCCGAAGAGCAGAACGATACCGAGAACCGACAACGTGAGGACGGCGACGTACAGCATACGGTGGCGAAAAAGAGTATCACGCCGGGGCCGAACCCTCAAGGCAATACTCTGGAGGAATCCGGAATATTCCAGAACAGAAATGGCTTTTACAAGCCAAAAAAGAAGGTCTTGCGGCAGGAACTGAATCTGGTCGTCTTACGCGGAAAGCTCGTACACAAACCGCTGGGCGAGGAGCTGCCCCGAGACATTGGTCTGCAGCCCCTCTGTAAGCCTCCCGAGCGACGCCACCGACTCGGCAGTGTACGGTGAATCCCGGAGTGCCAGTGCGAGGTGGAGGAGCAGACGGTCGGCATTGCGGTCGCGCTTGGAAAGCGGCGAGAGAATTTTGAGACGCTCGCTGAGTGACCTGCTCGACCAGAAGGAACGTGCGGCGGCGTAGGCGGTCTGCTCCACCCGGAACGCCTCGTGATCGGTGCGGAAGCGTGTGACCACTCCCGGCGCACCCTGCGCGAGACGGAGGAGGAAATGCGCGTCTTCGTCGTCCATGCCCTGCGTGAGCGGCTGGAGCGCCTTGGCGGAGAGCCGCGGGAACAGGAGCACGCGTGTACGGGAGACGAGGGTGGGCAGGAGGGACGCCTGGGATTCGGTGGTGAGCAGGAAGACCACTCCGGCAGGCGGTTCCTCCAGGATTTTGAGGAGCGCGTTCACGGCTTCCGTCTGCATGCGTTCCACCGAACGGATCAGGCAGCAGCGGTACGTGCCGGTGCCGGTTTCGATGAGCCTGTCCTGGAGCAGGCGCACGTCATCGATACCGATGGTATCGGTCTTGGCTTTGGCCTTCCGCCGGTGCTCCTGGGAGACATTGGTGGTCTTCGCGATCTCGTCTGCATCCTCACATAGGTCCTCGATCCACAGCTGATCGAGCACCAGGAGATCCGGGTGCAAGAGCTTCTGCATCTGCTCAGCCGTGTGGTCACTCTCTCCCCCGTCCCGGCTCAGGAGCTGCAAGGCAAACCACTTGGCGACGGTTAATTTACCCACATGCCTGGGCCCCGAGAACAGGTACGCGTGGCCCACGTTGCCGGAGTCCAGATCCCGCTGCAGGCTCGTTCTCTGCTCCTCGTGGCCGATGATGGAGAATGGCGCGGACAAGGGGAACGGGAGGAAGCTACGCTAGCACGGACGAAGGGGCAAAAGGGAGAAAAGGTGTAAAGGGTTGAAAAGGTGAGTATGCGGTGCTTTTCTCGGAGTATTCCCCTTTGTTGATGTCCTGGTTTGAAGCTACGCTGTGCGGCCGTCTTTTGACATCACCGAACTCTCTTTCCCGCAGAGTGCCTCTGCAGACCTTCCGCGGGGAAAAGACGCAGTCAATTTTTGGAGCAAGATCATGACCCAGCTTCGGTTCGACGCAAACCGCCTGTTCTTCGGTGGCAGAGAAATCACCATGTGGTCCAGCGGCCAGGACATGCCGGCACATTACTATCCAATCCGACTGGCAGCACTTTCGCCCAACGGGAAAGTAGTTGTCAGCGCCGATGCAAACAATGTTCGCGTGTGGGACGTACAATTTTCGCCTGAAATAAAGTTCAACGCCTCGCTCGACAACGTCGTCGCCATCGGCATAAACAATGATCGGGAGCGGGTCGCGTACGCCAGTAACGGCGTTCTCGTCCTCGCCAGGTTCCACAAGGGTCACTGGGGCGATAGAGACTTCATTGATCCCAAATTCAGCATCCCTTTGCCTAAATCGTTCGGAATCCCTACGGGGATCGTGTACGGCGACGACATCATCGCTGAAGACAAACCGCGCACCGACAACATCATCCTCGCCAACGGCGAGGGGAAAAAGCTCAGGTTGTCTGTGACACTGGAAGAAGTGCAGGAATAAACCCCGACTGCGTCATCCCCATGACCCCCTGGCGCGCGTTGCGCTGGAGGGGTTTTTAGCGTGGCTGGATGGACCCGATGATGCGCATCACGGTCTGTGGATCTTTTTGCAACAACGCATCATCGATATTTACGAGCACGATGACGTCCATCAGCTCGATCGGCACAGTCCACACTGGCTCTCCTGCCACCTGTTCAGTACGACATGCCCCATAGAGATCATCCGATCCCGGAAGGGATTCAAGGACACACGATTCATCGATAGTCGTGCCACAACGGTCGGCACAGTAATCCACCTGCACGCTCTCGAACTGATAGGGGCGGACGGTGAATATGCCATCACCCTCGTCATCGAATGTTTCCCAGTCCTTGGGATACGACACCTGGAAATCGATGAGCGAGGTGCCTCCGGCCTCGCGTGTGAATGTCTCCCAATTTGCCGGGATGGATGAAGCGGCAGAGGATGCTTCGGGCTTGGCGGGAACAGCGTCATCCTCGATGACGGGCTGCATGCAGCCGCAGAGGAGCAGAAAACCAGTGAGGAGAACTAACTTTTTCATGAATCTTTCCCGTGGCACTTCTTGTATTTCTTGCCGGAGCCGCACGGACATGGATCATTGCGGCCCACTTTCTCCTCGGAGCGTTGCATTGGAGCCTGCACGCGGCGCGGCATCAGCTGCGGCGGTACAGGGGCACCCGAGGCCAGGACATTCATGGGCGAATCGGATGCAGCGGATGGTGTCTGCGCGGGCGCGTCACCGGTCAGCTGACCTTCGATCTGCGCCTCGTTGGTCTGGAGTGCTGCAGCCTCTTCCTCATTGCTCTCGAGCATCACCGCGGTGGAGACAAACTGACTGAAGTCGGCCTGCAGGAGCGTGCGGACAATCGTGCTGTCAATGCGGGCAAGCAATGACTGGAAGCGGCGGAAACCCTGGTCCTGGTACTCGATCACCGGGTCGCGCTGGGCGTAGCCGGAGAAGGCCACCTGCTCGCGGAGGTGGGACATGTCATCAATGTGGTCCATCCAGTGGGTGTCCACGGAACGGAGCGTGATCACAGCCTCGCCACGGGCAACGGACGCGGCATCGGCAGCCTCGCACTTCTTCTGATACGTATCAGTAAAGAGCGTGGTGATGGCTCCAGCGAGTGCCTCTGCATCGGCGTAGCCGCGGATCTTCTCTTCCGTGAATGCACCACCGAATGACTCGTGCAGCGCCGTGAGATTCTCGATGATCTCCCTGGCGTTCCACTGGTCGTGGTCATCGCCCTGCGCGTGCACGGCGACCATGCCCTCCGCTTCCCTCTTGAGAGACGCGAGGACATCGTCGTGCAGGGGCCACTGAATCGCGGATGTCGAATCGCGCATTGCGGATGCGCTGTTTTCGCCATTCGCGATCCGCGATTCGTCATTGGATCCGCCTTCAGCCTCCGCAATCCTCGCAAGAATCTTCTGTCTGCGCTTATAGATAATATCGCGGTGTCTGTTCATCACGTCGTCGTACTGCAGCACGTGACGGCGGATATCAAAGTTGCGGCCCTCCACCCTCTTCTGCGCACCCTCGATCGAGCGGCTCACCATGCCGTTCTCCAGCGGCACATCCTCCGGGATGTTCCAGCGGGTCATCATATTTTTGAGGCGGTCTCCGCCGAAGAGGCGCATCAGGTCATCCTCCATGGAAACGAAGAACTGACTCTCGCCCGGGTCGCCCTGGCGTCCGGCGCGGCCGCGGAGCTGGTTATCGATGCGGCGGGATTCGTGACGCTCGGTGCCGAGGATCACCAGACCCCCGAGCTCGGCGACACCTTCGCCCAGCTTGATATCGGTACCGCGACCGGCCATGTTGGTGGCGATCGTGATCGTTCCCTTTTGACCGGCATTGGAGACGATCTCGGCTTCCTTCTCGTGCTGCTTGGCGTTGAGCACCTGGTGCGGCACACGCAGTTCATCGAGAAGGAGACTCATCGCCTCCGATTTCTCGATACTCGTGGTACCGATGAGCACGGGCTGGCCCTTGTCGTACCGCTCCTTGGCGATTTTGGCCACGGCGCGGAACTTGCCCGCAACGGTGCGGTAGATGGCATCCGGACGATCCGAGCGGATCATCGCCCTGTGCGTGGGGATGACGATGGTCCTGAGCTTGTAGATGGACTCGAATTCCTCCTCTTCCGTCTTGGCCGTACCCGTCATACCGGCGAGCTTGTTGAACAGGCGGAAGTAGTTCTGGAAGGTGATGGTGGCCAGCGTCCTGCTTTCGCGCTGCACGGTGACGCGCTCTTTGGCCTCGATCGCCTGGTGCAGACCGTGGCTGTAGCGGCGGCCGGGCATCAGGCGGCCGGTGAATTCGTCCACGATGACGATCTCGTTGTTCTTGGCGACGTAGTCCACATCACGCTTGAAGATGGCGTGCGCCTTGAGCGCCTGCTCGATGTGGTGCACCTCGCCGAAGCCCTTCTCCGTGTAGATGTTCTCGATACCGAGCATTTCCTCCATCTTCTTGATACCTTCCTCCGTGAGCACGGCGGTGCGCTGCTTTTCGTCTTTGTTGAAGTGCACGTTCTCCTGCAGCTGGGAAACGAGCTGTGCGTACTGCACGTACTTGGCGGTGCTCTCTTCCGCAGGCGCGGAGATGATGAGCGGGGTGCGGGCTTCGTCGATGAGGATGGAGTCGACTTCGTCCACGATGGCATAATGGAGACCGCGCTGCACCTGACGGCGCAGGGACGAGGCCATGTTGTCGCGCAGGTAATCGAAGCCAAACTCGCTGTTGGTGCCGTACGTCACGTCGCACGCGTAGGCCTCACGGCGCTGCGTGGTGGAAATGCCGTGGAGGATGACGCCGACCGAGAGGCCGACGGCCTTGTAGAACACGCCCATCCAGGTGGCATCACGCTTGGCGAGATAATCGTTGACGGTGATGACGTGCACGCCCTTGCCCACGAGAGCATTGAGGTACACCGGGAGCGTACACACGAGCGTCTTACCCTCACCTGTGCGCATTTCGGCGATGCTGCCCTTGTGGAGCGCGGCACCACCGAGGATCTGCACATCAAACGGCACCATGTTCCATGTGAGCGTCTGGTTGCCGATCTGCATGCTGTGGCCCTGCAACAGTTCGCAGGCACGGATGCCCACCGCAAACACCTCCGGGAGCATATCGTTCAAAATCGCCTGTTCCTTCTCCCCTTTGGCGAGCCGTTCCTGGATGCGAGTGCGGAATTCCTGACTTTTACCAGGGAGCTGCTCAAGCGTCAGTGACTCGATGGCAGGGTCCTTCCCTTTTTCGCGCACCTGTTTGACTACAGGCCAGAGCTTTTTGAGCTCCTTCTTGTTGGGATCGCCGAGAATCTTGTTGAGGACATCGAAGACGGTAGACATGCACGGAGATGATGATCCCATTTTGCACCCCAGAACAGGGGGAAAATCGCAAAAACGGGGATGACAGGATAGCAGACCACGGCGCAAAAAGCTTCTATCGCTTTCCTCAGCTTGCAAGTTTTACCTGTCCTGCCTCAGGAGTACTTTCGCTGGCGAGATCCTGTACGCACTGATGTGTATCAGCCAGGGCAAGAATTTCCTGAAAACGCTGACGGAGAGGAGGCAATTTGTGACCCATATTCGCAAGTTTTTCAGCCTGCATGATGCGCCAGAGGGCATCCGTCTGATACTGCGGCTTCATGGGAGAACCGATATGGCGCTCGAATTCATCCAGCTGCCAATCGGCCATTGCCGAAGCATGTTCTGGCAACTCCCGTTGATGGGCAGGAACCGGGCATTCGGGCTTCACTGGAGCCACAGGCTCCCCGGACACAGTCGGATCTTCTTGATAGAGCTTCATGAAAACATCAAAAGGTAAAATGGAATGTTCGGCAAGAATTTACCACCCCCTTCCGTACCACGGCTCCAGCTGCTGCGAAGAATAGGAGAGACCCTTGAGCACGGACGGCAGCACGCCTAGGAGAGGCTTCAGTTCAGCGGGCAGTACCCCTGCCGCATCGATGACCGCGCGCTGTTCGGGAATAAGCTCGCCCATCCAGGAGAAACTCTTCTGCAGGCGCGGCTTGAGGTCATCAATCGAGAAGAGCGTGGACTCCGGAAATTCCTCTTTAGCCTCTCCAAATCCGCGGACGAAGAGCTGCGTCTTTTTAGTAGAATGGAGCCACAAGGAGCTGCGGGTTTCGAGCTGCGAGCTGCGAGACGCGTACAGATCGCTGAGATGAATACCGGCAGCCGGAATTTTGAGCGCAAACGACAAAGCATTGATCGATGCGACAGCGACCCTCAGGCTCGTAAACCCTCCCGGACCGGTGACGCACACAAGGTGCGTGAGATCTTTCAGCTCCCAGCCTGCCTTGCGCAGTGACCCGTTGATGAGCCCGGGCAGCTCGGCATCGTTCACACGGTGATCGATCGATGCGATTGCAGGCACATCGTTCTCCGTGACGCACGCGAGCGTGCCCATGTGGGAAGCCAGATCGAGGAAGAGGATCTTCACAGGATAAGAGTGCGCATAAACAGTATTTTGAGCAAGGAAAGAGGAAAAGACAGGTATTGACTTATATAGGAAAGTATCGAAAAATACTCACATGAACACTATTGAGATTCACGGTATCACCGCAGAAAAAATGGGCTACACCGGTGATGCCCGTCACTTCAGCGCTCCTGCCGCTGCGAGGCACATCACAGACGAGGTCCTGCGCGAGATGCGGGATGGAGATGAAAGCGATGACGTGACGCGCGCGTTGTGCACAACCATGGATGATGTGCATGGGAGAGCCGTGCTCATCATACGGGCCGCAGGTGACGAGACCACGGGTACCGAAATTTCCAGTTTCAACGATGCTGAACCTCTGAAAATTGCCTCTCGCTTTGTTGAGAGTTTTGCAGGGAAGGGATATGCGGTGACCCTGAAGCCGGCAGAGGAAACCGGCAAGCACAGCTAACCTGCGAAAAACGGTTACACTGTCCCCGTGCCTTCCCTTTCCGTCGTCATCCCCACGTACCGGCGGGCAAAGATCCTCGCAAAGACGCTCGACTGTCTGGCCGCGCAGACAATTGCGAAAGATATCGAAGTGATCGTGGTGAGCGACGGCCCGGATGTGGAGGCCGAAGAAACTATTCGACGATTCACCTCTCGTCACCCTTCACCCGTCACCCGTTACCTTTCTATCCCGAAAAGCCAGCAGGGGGCAGCACGCAACGCGGGCGTGAGAATGGCGACAGGCGACCGTGTGCTCTTTATCGGTGATGATATTTTTTTGGAGAAAGATGCGTGTGCGTATCACGCAAACAGTGGCGAGTGGCGAGCGGCGAGTGGCGAGAATTCCCGTAACCCGTCCTTCGACTCCACTCAGGACAGGCAGCCCGTAACCCGTAACCCATCGGCCGTTCTCGGCTTCACCACCTGGGACCCGGACCTGATTATTACACCGGTGATGAAATGGCTGGAGGAAAGCGGCTGGCAGTTCGGGTATCCAAAAATTGCTGAGTACGCGGGCAAAGCGTTACCGCCCGAGATCCAGCACAAGTTCACGTACACAAGCCACGTGAGCGTGCCGCTCAAAGTTGCGCGCTCTATCCCTTTCCGCCAGAACCTGACGATGTACGGCTGGGAGGATATCGAGTGGGGTCTGAGGCTCAAGGACGCCGGCGTGCCCTTGATCTACGAACCGCGCGCCAAGGCTCTGCATCACCATGCACTGATGCTGGAACAGTCACTCGCGCGGATGGAGACGCTCGGGAAATCCGCGGTGATGTTTGAGTCCCTGGAACCGCGGCTGAATATCGTCCCCAAGGGCTTCAAGTTGTTTGTCCGGGAGATTGAAAGCCTTCTACCGACAATGGCAGGAAAGCACAAGAAAGCATTCCTGAGAGGAATAAAAACTACAATCTAAATTCTAACCTCTAAACGATTCGTTTTAGTCTTTAGGATTTTGAGTTTAGGATTTCCGCATGATCGTCACCATCACCCCCGAGGCAAAAGAACACCTCTCGCAGGGCACACGCGTGAAGTTCGTGATGATCGGCCCATCGCGGTCACCGGAGCAGGAAGAAGTGACGTGCCATATTTTCAGCGGAGAGTACTTCCACGCCGACACGGTCAAGCTTCTTTTGAATGATCACGGGGGAATGATCCAGGTAGGCGGCGGAAAGATCGAGGGCAGCGACGTGTGGTGGGATTCGCCCTCCTTCCGTGATGAATTCGGCTATGACCAGCCGGAAGGCAGGATGACCGGCGAGCTGCTGCTACAGGCGCTGGAGGAGGCATTACCGTCACTTTGATGAAAGATCTGCTGGGGATTTTTTGCAGTGCGCAGTAGAATGCAGGAATGAAATCCGCACTCCAATCCTTCTGGAACGAAATCGTCATCAGCGCATCCGACCCGGCCAAGCTCGCGGGCTTCCACAAAAAGCGTCTCTCGAGCGCGCTGCGGTACCTCTTCTGGTTCCTGTTTTCCGCATCAGTCGTCATGACGGTGTGGATCTGTGTGAACCTCCTGATCCTCATCCCGCTCATCCAGCCGTTCGTGAACGCCTCGGCAGATGAACTCCGTGGCCTCTACCCCGCGAACCTGGAAGTGACGATTGAAGACGGCATCCTCTCCACCAACTCCGCCACTCCGGTGATCATCGATGTGCCGCCCTCGTGGAAGGAATACTTCTCCGAGAAGGCGGAAAAGGAGGACCGTCCGGTTGAGCACCTGGCGGTGATCGACACCACTGCCTCCTCAGACGATTTTGACGAGTACCGCACGATGGTGCTCTTCACGGAAAAATCCATCGTCGTGCCCGATGACCAGATCGGCTACCGGGTGGTGCCGTTGGATCCAGAGAAGGATGTAGAGTTCACGCCGGAAACGTACAACGAGATTCTCGATACCTTCCTGCCGTTCCTGGGCTCACTGCCCGCACTGGCCACTGCCGGCGTGATCCTGCTCTTCTTCATCCTGCCGTTCATCATCGCGGGCTTCGGATGGCTGTGGTACCTGGGGTACCTCGCGGTCTTCTCGCTCGTGGCGTGGCTGCTGGCCGCCATCATGGGCCGCAGGCACACGTACGCGGAAATCTACAAGCTGGGCTGCTTTGCACTCACGCTGCCGCTGATCTACAGCACCATCGCCGGCATGGCTCTCGTTCTGCATCTGCCGTTCATCTTCACCCTCATCTTCCTGGTATGGATGGGCATCGTGTTCGGTTCGGAGAAGGTGCTCAAGCGCAAGACCGCATAATTCTATGGCCCCCGTATCCACTGAAACACTGGAGATTCTCCTGGGCATCGGCATTCCTCTCCTCCTGTTCGTCTTCATCTGGTGGACCTTCCGTGATCAGTACGCCGCCCTGCGTGCGTTCCGCAGGGGTGAGAAGGCGGAGGAGAGCCTGAGCGAGGTTCTCCGTGCGCGCGGCGAGCCCGCCATGGGCACGATCACGGCCGTGGCGCAGACCGGGGTCTACATCAACGAGGAGCCGCAGGTACGCGTGTCACTGAGTATCCAGCGAGCAGGAGGTCAGCCCCCGTACAACGCGGAGATGACGATGGTTGTGCAGTTCATCGATATCCCGAACGTTCAGCCCGGCAAGACCATCAGCGTGCTCATCGATCCTGAGCATCCTGCGTGTGTGGGTCCTATGCTCAAGCGCGAACGCAGTGCGACAGAGCGCCCTGCAAGTGCTGTGACGGAGTCCTCCGGCAAGAAGGCTGCAAAAGGGGCGCAGTATGCCGTGATTCTCAAGTGCGAACTCCTGGAACCCGGGCCGGACGGGCGGCTACCCGCGCGTCTGGATCTGCGCCTGGAACCCGACGATGGCGAGCCGTACGAAGCCGAACTGACGACCGTCATCCGCCCGGACGAGAAGCCGAAGTACGCGCAAGGCGGGAAGCTCCTCATGGTCGTGGATCCGGAGAATCTGGAGAACGTGACCTTCCGTCCGGTCGAGTGACCGGCAATACTGTCGCCTTTTTACCATGCCTATGAGAGACGCACTGCCTCGTGACTGCGAACAGTACCGGCGCGAGATTCTGGGCGACCAGCATCCGCACAATACCCCCGACCACACCGTGTCATGCGACACCTGCGCGGAATGGACGCTGGACTGCTGGAGCAAAGCCAACCTGCGCGAGCTGCGGCAACTCTTCGACAATACGGAGAATCTTGCTGCAAAAAACGTCTGAAAACGCCTTTTCAGCGGTTCTGAGAGGGTGTATACTGACGCAGTCATCGGATTGATCATTCAACTATTCCATTTGTACTGGAATGGTCCTTTCTCCGGTGTCATCTGCGATTCATTTTGCATTTTACATTCTACATTTTTCATTCTTAGACCATGCGCGCATCATTCCTCGCCGCCATCAACCAGATCTGCTCGGAGAAGAACGTCTCCGCAGAGCAGGTGATCGAGGCCGTCAAACAGGCCATCGCCACCGCGTACCGCAAGGATTACGGCAACAAGGAGCAGGAAATCCGCGTGGACCTGCAGGAAGGCCGCGACCTGCCGACCATCCTCCTCGTGAAGGAGGTGGTGGAGGAGGTGGAGAACGACAACTTCGAGATCAGCATCAAAGACGCCCGCAAGGTGAAGAGCGATGCCGATGTGGGCGATGAAATCACCATCGACGTGACGCCCGTGGAGTACGGCCGTATCGCCACCCAGGCCGCCAAGCAGGTGATTTTGCAGAAGCTCCAGGAAGCGGAGAAGCAGAGCCTCTACGAGAAGTTTAAGGACCGCGAAGAGGAACTCCTCACCGCGACGGTGACGAAGGTGGACCCCAACTGGGTCACGCTCGAGATCGACGGTATGACCGTCTCCCTCCCCTGGAGAGAGCAGATCCCCGGCGAGCACTACTACACCGGTAAGCGCATCCGCGTGTACCTCGACCGCGTGGAACTCACCGGCAAAGGCCCGCAGCTCCGTATCTCCCGTACACACTCGAACCTCGTCAAGAAGCTCCTCGAGCTCGAGATCCCCGAGGTCCGCAACGGTGATGTGGAAATCAAAGGCATCGCCCGTGATGCCGGTTTCCGCAGCAAGGTGGCAGTCAAGAGCAACGACCCGCGCATCGATCCCATCGGAGCCTGCGTGGGCCAGAAAGGCGTTCGCATCCAGGCCGTCATGGAGGAGATCAACGGTGAAAGAGTCGACATGATCGAGTGGTCGGATGATCCGATCAAACTGATCTCGCTCGCGCTCCAGCCTGCGTCCATTTCCGCCGTGATCATCGTGAATGACAAGGAGCACTTCGATGAGGCAGGACGCCGCATCAAGAAGCGCGCAGCCGTGTTCGTGGAGGAGGCACAGCGCCCCATGGCCATCGGCAAGAAAGGCCAGAACATCCGTCTCGCCACCGATCTCTCCGGTTTCGAGCTCGATATGTACAACTACGAGGAGCTCCCGGCCTTCAAGGCCAAGCTCGCTGAGCTGCGCGGCGAACCGCAACCGGAGGCAACCGCTGAGGCACCTGCCGAAGGCGAAGCTGCCCCTGAGGAAGCTTCCACCTCCGCTGAAGCTGCGGAGGACAAGCCCGCCGACGAGCCGAAGGCTGAGGAGCCTGACGCACCGGCTGAAGAGAAGGCTGCAGCATGAGCTGAGTATCAAGTATTACGTATGAGGTATTAAGGAATTTTCCCCTTAATACCCAATACTTGATACGTAATACTCAGAGTTCCCGCTATCCTCTCTCCGTGTCCCCGAAGTCCCTCCCCCTCCCGCCCCTCCCGCTCATTGTTCTCGATACCGAGACAACGGGTTTTGTGCCGCGTGTGCACCGGGTGATTGAGTTCGCGAGCATGGAGATCCGCGGCGGCAAAATGGTGAAGGAATACGAGCAGCTACTCACGACCGAGGAGATTCCGCCCGTGGTGCAGGTGATCACGCGTATCAAACCCGAGCATCTCAAGGGCAAACCGACGTTCGCGGAGAAGAGGGAGGAAATCCTGAAGCACATCCCCGAAGATGCGATTGTCGTCGGGCAGAACACGAATTTTGATATCGGGATGCTCAAGGGGGAAGAGATCGATCTCACCGGCCGTCCGATGCTGGATACGTCCATGCTGGCTTCACTCGTGTTCCCGGAACTGGAGAGTTACTCGCTCGGCTATCTGAGCCGCGTCCTGAACCTGAACCACAATCCCCCGCACCGCGCGCTCGGCGACGTCCGTGCGACGATGGAACTCCTCAGTAAGTGCTGGGAACGCCTCTGCGAGCTCCCGGAGAAACAGCGTGCACAGATGCAGGAGATCGGGGCCAAGGCACCTGCCGGGCTCAAGATGCTCCTGGAAGCGCTTCCCGAAGCGACAGCGAAGAAAGCCCCAAAATGGTTCAAGCCCGTGGTCACCACGTACGCACAGCATGTGGAAGGCAGCACCACAATTGATGCACCCGCAGGCGGCATTGCCATCCGTGAAGAATCACTGGATACCGGTGAGCTCAGGCGCGTGCTGGAAGGGGCGTTGCAATCCAAAGGCCCGCGCACGTGGATCGCGGTGAAGAATCTGAGGATCGCCCTCGAACGCCTGCCCGAAGACCTAGAGGAACGCGGCGTGCGTGTGTTCTACCCGCCGCACCTGCTGCTCGACCCTGCGGCGAAGAAGCGCCTTCTTGCACAGGACACGTTTACGAATGACGAAGCCACGCTCGCGCTCAAACTGACATGGTTCCCGGCCAAGGTGCGCATGCCGCTGCCGATCCACGGGGGTGAAGAGGCGGTATGGAAAGGCAAGCTGGCGGCGACCGCTGAATCGGGCGTCTTCACCAAACAGTGCGATGATCTGCCTTCGGTCGTCCTCCTGGAACATCAGGACCTCCTGCAGATGGTGGAGAACGAGAATCACTCGGGTCACGCGTGCCTGCTCAAGGAGCCTGCGCACGTGATCATCGATGACGCCTCGATGCTTGAGGATACCGCCACCAAGGCCTACGGCTGGAACGTGAGCCTGGATACTCTGCGCGCGGCTGCGGAGGGTGAGGAGCTGCTGACCCGCTTCCTCGATACGTTCCAGATGTGGATTGAGCGCGTGCGCCAGTTCCAGGATCTGCGGTATCTGACTCCGCATGACCTGAACGCACCGGAGGCAGCCGGCCTGCGCGACCTGCTGACGAGCGTGATGAAAGGGAAGAAGTGGACACTGCAGATCCAGAAACAGTTTGAGGCTCTGGGAAAGATTCTGGAGCCCAAAAACCTGAACCACCGCATCACCTGGATCGAACAGAACAGGCAGGGCAGCCAGTTCCTGCAATCGGTACCGGAGCGCATCGGCCTGTTCCTGCAGGAACACCTCTTCAGCCGCGTGCCAACGACGCTCCTGATCCCCGCAGGCTCTGGATCCATGCTCCCCGAAATCCTGCCCGAGGACCACGCGGGCCGCAGGACGGTGACGGAAGTGAAAGATGCGGGCGGCCTGCCCGTCTTCTGCCCGGAAGATCTGGAGATCGCCGATCTGTTTGAGCAGCCGCCCATGGGCAAGAGCATCGTACTGCTCTCCAGCCGCAGCCAGATTGATGACGTGTTCGTGAAGCATACGGAAATACTGGAATCCAAAGGCGTGACGCTCATCTGCCAGGGCTCCAGCGGCGGGCAGGGGCGCATGCAGTCCGAATTCACGGCGGCACCGGGCACGGCACTCTGGCTTCTCACTCCATGGATGTTTGAAGGCATCGATCTTCCGCCGGGTACGACAGACAGGCTGATCCTGGCCTCGCTCCCGTTCGATCACCCGAGCCACGCGGTGTTGAGCCGCCGTGCGCAACTGTACCGCGACGCCTTTAACGACTACTCCCTGCCCCGTCTGCTCCACCGCCTTTTCCGGCTGCTACGGACCTTCTGCAGGGTGCGCAAAGAGAACGGCGAGGTGCTGCTCCTCGATACGCGTCTGCAGACCAAGAGCTACGGCAAAAAAATTCTGACGTACTTAAGCCGCTTTCACCGGGAACCGAATGAGAAGCCGACGTCGACCGGGGCGCAGATGACCATGTTTTAATTACAAATTCCAAATTGCTCATTGCAAATGAGGAATTAGTAATTTGGAATCAGCAATTTAATCCGCCCCCTTTCTCCCAAGAATCACAAACGCCGTCCTCCAGAGGATCCACAGGTCCAGGAAAATCGACCACTCTTCGATGTACCGCAGGTCCAGGCGCACCTCCTCCTCAAAGCTCAGATCGGAACGGCCGGAGATCTGTGCGAGGCCCGTCATGCCCGGTTTGACGGCAAAGACGCGGCGCTGCTCGGGCGAGTAACGCTCCACTTCCTCCGGCAGGTGAGGTCGCGGCCCCACCAGGGACATCGTGCCCTTGAGCACGCACCAAAGCTGCGGGAATTCATCGATGGTCCAGCGGCGCAGGAGCGCGCCCACACGGGTGACGCGCGGATCGTTCTTCATCTTGAAGAGCGGACCGTCTTTGCGGTGATTGTGCTTCCGCAGAAGCTCTTTCTGCTTGTCTGCATCCTGGATCATCGACCGGAACTTCGGCATCCGAAGCTTTTTCCGGGCCTGTTCCCCCACACGGATGGATGTGTAGAAGATCGGGGTTCCCGAATCGATGAGGATGGCGAGCGCGGTCAGCAGAAAAACCGGAGAAAGCACTATCAGCAGTGCGATACTCGCAACGATATCGAACGCTCTCTTGGCCACTCTCCCCCAGCCGTCGAGCGGAGTGGGCTGGAAGCGGACAAGCGGCAAAAGACCGAGACGTTCCACGCGCAGCTGATGCGGCACATCGGCGAGCACGGGCGGCAGGAACCCGTAGCCGATGTGGTGACTGCGGCAGTAGTTGATCAGTGCCATCGTCTGTTCGCTGCTGGGATTGGGATCCGTCTGCAATACCAGGTCTACCTGCTTGCCGATGCGCTTGAGCGCCTCAGGATCGTTCAGGTGACCAAGGTAACGGTAGTTGATGTCGTGTTCGAGGGAATCCCGCGCAGGTGCGGCAAGCTGCCGTGAACCGATGGAGACGACGGCGCGTACGCCGACCCCTGACCGGAGCAATGCGCGCTGCAGCACGGTGAGGCTCGCGCGCCCGAGTGTGATGAAGAGCACATTGAACACCGCGCCGTACGCCAGGAGTGCGCGGGACGGGAAGAACTCGCGGAGAACGAGAGAGTACCAGCCGATGACGATGGTGAGCCACAGCGCGGAGAGCACGCACACCCAGCCGATCTCCCCCCAGGCGCTGACGGTGGACCGCAGCGTGTAGAGCCCGAGGAATGCCGCCAGCACGGCCGTGATGGCGATGCTCGGCAGGACAAACGACACGAAGAAATCGTGGGGCGGCGGAAGGTTCGCCGTTTCGCTGAGCACACGCACCGGGAAGAGATCGATGCCCGACTCACGCAGGAAGTAACTCAAAAGCAGCGAGGCCATCACCGCCAGCGCATCCAAAGGCACGCGCAGGACACCAAAGAGGACTTCGATACGCTTCACCCCCTGAGTGTACTCTCAGACGAGTTCCAGCGGCAGTGTCAGCGCAAGCAGAAGCACCGTACAGACGACGGAGAGGACGGCGAAGAATCCGATCAGGAGCGTGCGTATCCAGCCTTCACGCAGGGGAATCAGGAGGAGCGCGAAGAATGACCACGGCACGAGCGCAAGCGTGATGAAGCGGAAATCCTGGTTGCATGCGCACGGATGCAGGATGCGGTACGCAATGAGCCCGCCCACGTGCGCCGCGGCGACAATGAGCATGGGAAGGAAAAAAGGTGCACGCGTTTTCCAGGCACGCCATATTCCTACGAGTCCCGTCAGTGCAAACGCCATACCCAGCCCCACCGCTGCACGCACTGTGAGCAGCAGCGTGGACGTAGGGATAAATTCGCCAAGGAATACGGATTTGAGCAGGTACTCCCAGAAGAACTGCCGCCCGAACGCATTGGTGGAGGGCGAATTGAACGGCGTCACGATCATGCGCAGCGGATTGAAGGTAAGGAAGGCCTCAGGATCGTTGGGGATCCTGAGGTTCTCCATGCCCCAGAGACTCGGCGCAAGCAGCCCGTAGCTGAAGAAGCCGTCAATGAAGCGGTAGGCCAGGAACCAGCCGGCGATCACAATGACTGATGCGGCAAGCAGGGCGGTTTTGCGGATCTTGATCCCCGTGGAGAGATGCGGACGCAGAAGGAGGCAGGCAAACGCGATGGGCGGGAGGATATAGCCGTTATGTTTGGTGAGGATGATGACGGCCGAGAGCACGCACAGCCATGTCCAGTCACGCAGGGTGCCGCTCCGCCACCAGCGCAAGAGCAGGAGCGCGAAAAGCCAGAGCAGGGGCCATGCGAGTGCATCGTTGGAAATGCGCGCCGATCCGTATACGAGTGCGGGGATGACCGCGTGGAGGAGCACAAAGAGTGTCCGATGCGCGCGGCGGCGGATTCCCGGGAAGAGCTCGAGTGCAATGAGCCCGGCGATCCAGAGCAAGGCCACCGAGAGGATCATGGAACCCCACTGCAGATCGCGCGCCAGATCCAGCGAGGAGCGGTCGAACATATTACCGAGCCGCACCCAGATGCCGGCCAGGAAGTAGTACACCGGCCCCTGATGCGCCTCCCAGTTCTGCCCGGTATGCGGGATCGTAAAGGTCTGGGCCACGTATTTCACGTACTCGATATGCCCGGCCACATCGTGCGTGCGCAGGTTGTAGGGCGTATACCACACGTACACAAAACGGATGGCCGCACCAAAGACCACGGGCCACAGGATCTCACTGCGGGAAACAAGCCATGAGCGGAAAACGGCAACGGTACCTCTCACGGAGAGGGATTTTTTCATAAATCCGTTGTCGGATACAGTGCAGTTGATCCATGACCCCCCGACGCTTCCTGCTGGTATCACGCAAACCGCCCTCTCCGGGCATCGGCGGTTCATCCATGCGCCTGTATCAGCATATACGCACACTGAGTCGACAGGGCGAGGTCGGCGTGTTCTGGGTATCGATTGATAATACCCCGCCGCCGGCGCGGCCCGACGGCATCAGCTATTGGAAACATCTTTCCCTTCCCCTCGTACCGGGAGGCGTCCTGAGAATGCTGAAGGGATTTCTGACGTCCACGCCGTGTGCCGATCTCTTTTGGACCAACGATGCCGGGCGGCACCTCAGGAACACTCTGCGGGAGTTCAAGCCGGATACCGTCATTATTTCCGAGGCATGGCTCGCACACTACCTGCCCGTGATCCGGCAAAGCGGCGCACGCGTGATTTTTGATATGCATAACGTGGAACTCCCGCTCTACCGTTCCATCGCCCCCTCCGCCCGGGGCATGCGCCGGATCCACGCCACTCTCCTCCTCCGGACGAGCAGGACGATTGAACCCCGGATGATCCGCGGCGTGGATGCCGCGTGGGTCTGCAGCACCCAGGATGAGCTCCTGACACGCGCCACGTACGACACGGGACTGCCCATACACGTGATCCCGAATGCGATCGATATCGATCATTATGCGGATGTTCGTGCAAACAGACTGCAGAGCGAAGCGCCGATGATCCTCTACTGCGGCAATTTTACCTACTACCCGAACGCGGAAGCGGCCGAGCGGCTCATCACCCGCATTCTGCCCGTCATCTGGGCGGTGAACCCTTCCGTCCGTTTGACACTCGTGGGCAATCACCCCACTCGCCTGATGCAGGAGGCGGCACACAGGGACCCGCGTATCACCGTCACCGGCTTTGTGGATGATGTGCGCCACTGGCTGACGCAGGCAACAGTGACCGTGCTGCCCATCCGTCAGGGCGGAGGCACGCGCCTCAAGGTGCTGGAATCGTTTGCGGCACGCATTCCCGTGATCGCGACGCACAAAGCAGTGGAAGGCATCCATGCACAAGACGGCGAGCACGTGCTCATTGCGGATGACGACCAGGGGCTGGCAGACAAGGCGTTACTGATGATCACGTCGAAGAACCTTGCTGATGCGATGACCGGCAACGCTTTATCACTCGCTCGTGACCACTATTCGCTCGATACGGTTTCTGAGCTGATGTTCAGGGTGTTATCAGGCGCTTCTTCTGGAAAAGCTGATGAACTGCTAGAGTCCGGTGCATGAAAAAGTTTTTGCCCGCCGCTATTGACCTCTTGTTCCTGGCAATAATCTGGGGCCTTTCTTATCTGCACTATGCTCTGGGATTCTGCAATATGAGAGGACCTCATGAATGGGATATGTGCGACGCCTATGGATACAGTGAATTGTATACAAAGGCAATTTTCATCCTGGTCTCGCTCGCTCTTCTCCTCGATCTGATTTTCGTTCTCTGTTCGATCCCTCATCGTTCTATCACAAGCAAAATCCGCACGACCGGCATGATTCTGTTGTTTGTCTATACTGCGGGATGGATGCTGGCGATGAACTACTAGCCTCACCACGAATGCACTTGTTGGTGACGGAACGTTATTCGCTGGATGTCGTTCGGGAACAGGCCAATTGATGAGCGTCGCGAAGGCAGGCTCTGCCTGCCTGGAGCGACCTCCTTGCCGGAAAGAGAGTCCGTGAGAGAGAACCTGGAAGGTTCTCTTTCACGAATGAGTGGAGCCGCCTCGGGGACTTGAACCCCGGACCTACGCATTACAAGTGCGTTGCTCTACCACTGAGCTAAGGCGGCGTGGTGCACAAGCTATAAGCTTGAAGCTAAAAGCTCAATAAGCTTCGGGAATTGTTGAAAAAAAGTCGGATATCGGGCATAATAGGGCTTCCTGCTCTTTCGATGATCGCTTCGGCGTAGTGTCGGCGTAGCGCAAGCGAAGCCGCACGAAGCCTGAGAGGAACGTCCGGGCATCATTCGACGAGTCTCATGACAAGTCACGGAACGCTTAGTGGGTAACGCCCACCCGCGTGCTCCATATCAGGTAAATGCACGCGAGGACCAGTGCCACAGAGACGAGCCCGTCCTTCGGCTAACGCTGAGGATGGGTGTGAAACGGCTCGGGAACCGAGCCCCTGAATCTGAGCCCGCCTCAGGCGGACGAATGGTTCAGGGCGGTAAACTCTAGGTGATGCAAGGAGGATTTGGGTGTCGGGGATTCCCGATGGTTCCGTCGGACCCTTCACCCCTCCGCTTGAGATTCCCCGCAAGGGGCGTCCTAGAGAGATGATCATCCGCGCCGTCGCAAGACGGTGACGACAGAACCCGGCGTATGAGAGAGCAGGAACAAAGGAGAGACCCTGGTGGTCTCTTTTTTGTTTCACGGTGATGAAAAAGAGCAACCGAGCAGCCCGGGAATTCCCCGGACTCAGGCTGTCAGTGTGATACAGAAGGTGGTCCCCTTTCCGGCTTCGCTCGAGAACGTGATGCTGCCCCCAAGCGCCGTCATCACTGCACGGGAGATGTAGAGACCGAGACCGTTGCCATCGGTATCCATCGTGCGCGCGTTGTGTCCGCGGAAGAATTTCTGAAACAGACGTTCGGCATCCTTCTCCTGAATACCGATACCGGTATCGGTCACCGTGAACTCGACAGACTGGTTGCGGCGCGCGAGCGAGAGCGTCACCGAACCGCCCTTGAGCGAGTATTTGAGTGCGTTACTGAGCACGTTCTGGACGGCGATCTGCAGGAGCACGGGATCGGTACTGAGAGAGAAGCCGCCGTCACCGATATGCGTCTCGAGCGCGATGCCTTTCTCCTGTGCCATCAGACCCCACTCCTTGCTCATATTGCGGACAAAATCGGCCAGATCCACGGTCTGTTTTTCCGGTACCAGCACGCCGCTTTCAATGCGGGCAACGTGGAGCAATGCTTCGATAAGATTGGCCATACGCTGCGACGAAGCGGCAATCTCGGTGATATAGGCCTTCTGGTCATCCGACATCGTTTTACTGTCCGCGGAGGAGAGCAGTTCGGCATACCAGCGGATGGAGGAGAGCGGGGTGCGCAGCTGGTGTGACGCAAGCGAGATGAATTCGGATTTCATGTAATCGATCTGGCGCTCTTCGGTCATGTCCTGGAACACGATGATGGCCCCGAAACGCTCGCCATTGCTTGTGAGCGGTGCGGCAACAAGGCTGATCGGCAGGAAGGTCTGATCCTTGCGGACGAGACGCAGGTGATCGATGGGATGCGAATGGTAGTGCTCCCCGCGCAGCGCGTGAGTGACGGGGTGCTCGTCGTCTTTCAGCTCCGCGTGACGTGCCAGGAGCGGCAGCGTGTGGACAAGCGGGGCACCCATGAGCTGCTCGCGGGCAATGCCGAGCAGGCGCGCGGCAGAGGGGTTGGACTCGGAGATTGTGCCCTGCGTATCCACCACCAGCACGCCGTATTCGATGCTCTCGAGAATCGTGGCATCAATCGCGGTCTCGCGTCTCAGACCCTCCGCCGTGACAAGCATGCGGTGCTCCAGGCTGCGATAGGCAAGACGGAGCCGCTCGGCAAGATGTGCAACGATATGATCGAGAGATTCAATCTCATCACCGCTCTTGATGGTCTCGGGGAACGCCCACTGATCGGTGCGGATGGCATGCGCCTTGCGTGCAAGCTCATGGATACCGGCACTGATCTGGCGCGAGAGCAGTACGCTCAGAAGGAACCCGAAAAGAACGAGCAGTCCCGTGAGACCGAGGATCGTGAAGCCGACGTTCTGCGGATCGATGAGCAGACGCCCCGGGTCGAGCTGCATTGCCGTGAGAACCGTGGTGCTGACAAAGAAGGAAAGGCCACCGAGCAGGAGGATGGAAAAGGTCTCGATAAGCACCGTCTGGCGGAAGATCCGGGCGCGGATGGACGTCCGCGGACGGAAGCTCATGGTGAGCAGCGGATCGGGAGCCCGTGGAGTGGTGCCGTTGCCGGGCATAGTGCGGGTTTCTCTCTAGTATATCACAAAAAGTCCACTTTTACCAGCTACGAAAAACCCCCTCGTCATCTCGAGCGTGTCGAGGGAGGGGGTTTTAAAGACGTTTTTAAGCGGTTTTAGCGGGTCACGCTGATCGTGGCACCCTGCTCCGCACCCGGGGCGGACACCGTGACGCGGCCGTTACTGTCCTTGACGATGAAGTAGCGCGTGCCGGTACCGGTGAGTGTGGACGAGAGGCTCGGATCGCGCGGGATGCTCACCAGGTAGGAACCGGTGAGGATGCGCAGGTTCACACCACCGAGCGTGGTGCAGGCGGTGGCACCCACATCAACCATACAGATGGGCTGGGCGGCCGTGGACGTGCCCGTCGGGATGCCGGAGGGCAGGTTGCCGTTGTTGTCGATGGCGTACTGGTACACGGCGCTCAGGATCGTGTTCACGTCGCTGCGGCGCTGCGCGTTGCGGGCGTCACCCAACTGCTTGGTGGGGTTGATGGCCACAATGACGATGGAAGCCAGGATGGCGATGATACCGATCACGAGGAGCAGCTCGATGAGCGTGAACCCCCGGCGTGCACGGAGAGAAAGGGATGTCATAACAGGAAAGAGGGAAGAGAGAGCCGGAGATTCACCTCCGGAATTGGAGGAAAGTATAGCAAGCGGAAGCCATCTCTCTGCCGGATCTTCTTGACGTTCACCTGCGAAAGACAGATTCCTGCACTCGGAATAGTGCGCTTCACATGCAATCACTCTTACGGACAAGTGAGTGCCGTCTCCGCTTCCATGCAAGTGGATGCCTGACACACTTCCCACACAAAGATATTGTTCGGCGCGCAGCCGGGCAGTGAGCAGCTGCAGTTGCTTGGCTGCAACACATCATCCGGCGGCAGCGTGAACACCGCCTGGAACGACTGCCGGTACGAGCGTGGTGCCTGCAGGCGGATGGCACGGGAGACCGTGAACGTGACTTCGATGCTCTGACGCCTGGAGGACACGGACGTGTTCCGGAACACGAGATTACTGATGGCGACCTGGGAGGAACTGAGTTCCTGTCGGTCGATACCCTCCACCAGAATGAGCGTCCCGCTGTTGAGCCCGATGATGGTGGGATTGAGGGTGCCCGACCCCATCCGCAGTGCCAGCACGGAGCCGCTGGTGGCAAGTGACGGCGTGTAGATGCGCTCCGCCTGCGTAATACGTGTACCGATGGATTGCAGCGTCTGGATGCCGTTTTGTTCAACAAGGGCGATGGTCTGCTGAAGCAGGCGGTCTTCCGTGGAGGAGAACAGCAGCGGAAACACGGCGGTGCCGATGGCCGCGAGCACGCCCATGAAAATGAGCAGCTCTATAAGCGTGGTGCCCGGCCGCCGATGACGATGTAAAGGAATCATGGGCAGGCTGCGGTGAAGTCACTTACCTCCTCCCAGGAGGCGATGAGCGTGGAAGGGAGCACGCGGCGGACGTTCACTTCCAGACGACGCACGGCGTTGGTGCTCGTGCCCTCAGCACAGAGCACCCGGTCGGTGTTCCCTCCCCCGCCAAGGTGATGCAGGATGCATGTCCCTTCCGAAAGCGTGACCTTCATCCCTCCGTCGTATGCCAGGTCCGCGCGCAGGGACCTGAGCCCTCGTTCGATGCAGACCCGCGCCATCTCCATCGCCTGTGCCGATTGAGAGCTCGTCAGACTGCTCTGCTGACGCGCAATGCCGAGGAGCACGAGTGACGTTGCCGCCGCCGAGGCGATGGCCCCGATGACGAGCACCGTGAGCAGGAACACGTACGCCGGTCGCTGACGGTTTGTTAGGAACACGAAACAGTGGTGGAAGACGGCTGGAAGATGAGGAGTGAGCGGCGGGTGAGGACAAACACACGGTCGCGCACAGGATCATAGTAGACATCACGACCCTGACCGGTGGTGGAGTTATAGGTCCAGAGTTCGCTGATACTGCTTGTTTTGTTGCGAAGATCGACGATTTGAAATGCTTTTCCGCTCGAATCGGCGGCGAGGAATCCGTAACACGTCAGCGGATCGGTATCGATGCCCAGCAGGCTGCCGCTCCCCTCCTTGTACCAGGGTCCCGCTGCGTTGTTCACCTGCACGTAGGCCATCTCCTCGGTGGCGGCGTTGCGCTGACGACCCAGCAGCGCCGATGTCCCCGTTGCGATGACGTCACGCCCCACATCGGAACCGCTGATGTTGTAATCGGCCTGAGAGACCATGCTGGAGGGATCGGCGATATCCACCACCCGCATCTCCGATGCAGAATCATTCATGGCGAGGTACGCACCGGTGCCATCGAGCGAGACGCTGTTGACCGTCTGCGTCATATTGAGCGAATCCACATACAGCACCGCACCCGTGTTGCTCACATCAAAGGAGTAGAACTCATCATAGGAGGCGTTCTGCGTTGCGCCCACGTAGAGATACTGACCATCGAGAGCCAACGAAGTGGCCAGGCTGGAGCCGGAAAGGTTATAGGACGTTTTGAGTGAAGGACTCGCGGGGGTGGTGATGTCATACACACGGATCTCCTGCGTCGAGCTGTTGGTGAGCACGTAGAGAACATTGCCTTTCACCGCCACGTCGTAGGCCGTGGCACCGAGCGCAAACGCCGTCGTGAGCGAGGGCGAGGTGGTGCTGGAGATACTGACAACGTAGAGGCCCGTGCCGCCGCTGGAGGTATCACCCGCGATGTACGCGTAGTTTCCGGCGATCGCCATGCGGGCAAAGAGCGGGTTGCCTGCGTTGGTGTAGCTGCCTTCAAGCGAGGCAGACGTCCACGTGCCGATGCCGGCGGCGGCGCGCCAGTTGGTGAGCTCGGACCGCAGAAGCACGCTGCCCGTGGCGTACCTGCCGTGCTTCCAGGTGGTGCTCGAGAGCACCGAGACCCAGTCAGCTGCGTTGGCGGTGACCGTCACGGAGTTGACGTACGTGCCGCTGAGCGTGGTGCTGGTGCCGCTGAAGACCCACGTGTCTGATGCGTTGAGAGCTGTGCCGTGCGCCCCGGCCGTGAGTCCGGCAAAAGACCCGTCGCGGATACTGCGTGCCGCCTCCAGCCCCCGCAGCGCCGCAAACGTCCCGCGGATGCGGTCACCGGCCTGCACGCTGCTCTCCTGCCCCTGCATCAGCACCATGCCGGTGGCCGTGAGGAACAGTGCGAACACCGTGATGCCCAGGAGCACCTCGATGAGCAAGAACCCGCGCCGGCGATGAATCCTCGGAACCCGCACTGCGGTTGCTATCGTACAGCACCCGGACAAAAAAAGAGGGGCCGCGGAGGACCCCTCTTCCCGATGACAGGATTTACTGGAAATTCAGGAGCGCGACGTTGTCCTGGAAATCCGCGGCCGATACGCCGAGATCACCGAGCTCTGTGACGGAAAGGAGCTGGCAGCTGCCGATGGTGATCTGGCCGGAGCTGTTGGCCAGACCCTGGCCCACCAGATAGTTTTTCAGGTTCGTCTGGTTGCCGAACTGCGGGTAGTTGGAGATAGTGTCCCCGTTCTTCATCAGGAGGGCGTGACCGCTGTTGTCGCGCGTGGTGTAGGACGCAAAGAACGCAAGCCAGCCTCCCTGCTTGTAGCGGCCGGTGATCTTGAGTGCGACGTTGTGGCTGGAGGTGAGCGAAACCGTCTTGGTATCCGTTCCACCCGGCTTCACGGCGTTGCCGTACGCATTGCCGTTGCCCGAGCAGTTACCGTTGCCGCCAAACGCTCCTGACCAGGAGGAACCGTCGTTGGTGCTGTAGCACACGTGCACGGGAACAGTGGGGCCGCCTGCGCCGAAGGTGATCTGGGAAAGCTTGTTGGTGATGGTCATGGTCGCACTGGCCTGCATGTCGATTTTGCCGGTGGAGGGGGTGTACGTGAACTTGGCACATGTGGAGGAAGACGAACCGCCGCCGCCTCCGCCTCCGGCTGACGAAGAGGAAGAGCTGCTGGCAACGGATGATGCCGCAGAGGAGGACGAACTGCTGGCGACCGATGATGCGACCGAACTGGATGATGAGGCACCCGGACAGGCACCGATGGTGTCACCGTTCGCCTGATGGCTGGGCCATGTGGAATCCGGCACGGTAATGGTGGTGGCGTTTCCAAGACCGTCGTAGTGGCAGATGGTAAGCGTATCGGTCTGGTTGGTGGCGAGCTGTTCCGGCTCCACGGCGATGGACACCTGGATCACACGCTCGTCGTTGTTGAGAGCGCGCAGCACGATGTCACCCGTTTCGCTCGGCAAGCCTTCCACCTTGGAGAACGCAACGTCGAAGAGGCCGGAGACGGCGATGGTGGAGGGCATCGCGAAGACCTCATCAAAAGCCGTGTCGCGCTCGGCGTAGGAATCGCCCTTGTAGAGCGTGCCGGACGGGACGTAGAAGCCCCAGGAGGAATCGCGCTCCGCGGACTGCGAGAGCAGGCGCGCGCGGTCCAGACCCTGCGTGGTCTGCTGCGTGGCGAGCTCCAGATCGCTGCGTATCTGGTACTCGTTGTAGAGCGGGATGGAAAGCGTGGTGACGGCACCGAGGACGCCGATCACGATGAGGACCTCGATGAGTCCGAAAGCGCGACGGTTCATGGGAGGGATAGAGGGAAGGGAGACGGACCGCTCGGGCCCGCGGAATCCCCGCCATTCTGTCACCGAATCGGATACACGCGTCGGGAAAGACTTGCGCGGATGGAAAATTGTCACGGAACAACGAGGGTAAAAAGGGCCAAAATGTTTAAAAGGGTCAAAAGGCAAAACTAGCACTTGTCCTTTTTCCCCTTTTCGCCCTTTTGAACCTTTTCGCCCTTAGTGACCTACATTTCCTACGATCGAGTAAATCGGCACGATGATCGCCATCGCGATCGTCGCCACGAGCGCGCCGATGAAAAGCAGAATCATCGGCTCCAGGATCACCGGCAGACGCTGGGCCGTGTCATTGGCCTTCTTTTCGTAGATGTCGGCGATTTTCATGAGGATCTTGCTGAGTGATCCGGCCTTCTCACCGGTCATCACCAGCTGCTGGACGGAGATCGGCAGGATCTTCTGGCTGTTTTTGATCTGCGTGAAGCCCTTGGCAAACGAGTCACCGAGCAGAATGCGCTCAAGCATTTGGGCGTAGAACTTCTTGTAGGCAACGATCGGTGTCACGTCGACGAGTGACCTGAGCGCTTCCACAAGCGGGACTCCCGCCTGCATGAGACCGCCCATAATCACGCCGAAGCGTGCGATGGTCGCCTGACGCGCAAGTGAGCCGATTCCCGGGATGTGGAACATGATCCACTGGGCCACGCCCCGGAGCGGCGTGAACTTTGCGAGAATGATGAGCAGGACGATACCTCCGATGCTGGCCGGCACGATGATCGTGCCGTTTGCGGACATGAAGTTGGTGAACGCGATGACAATCCTCGTGACCAGCGGCAGCTCCACGTTGAGGGAGGTGAGCACGCCGATGAGGTTGGGGAGCACGAAGATACCGAGCACCATGACCACCACGAACATGAGCACCATCACGATGGACGGGTAGATCATGGCCATGGTCACCTTGGATTTGAGCGCCTGGTCCTTCTCCTGCTGGGCGGCGAGGTACTCCATGTTCTCGGCCAGATTTCCGGCCTCTTCACCGATGCGCACGAGCGCGATTGCATGCGGAGAGAAGAAGTGTTCGTTCTCCATGGAGCGCCAGAGCGGGAAGCCGCTCTCCACGGAGGTGATGATGCCGCCGAGGAGCTTTTTGATGGGCTTGTACCGCGATTCCATCTGCAGCGCCTTGAGCGAATCGATGAGCGGGAGACCCGCGTTGAGCATCGTCGCCAGGTTTTGGACAATGTTGTTCTTCTCTTTCCCGAGACCGATGTACTTGATCGCTCCCAGGAAATCCGCGAGTGATCCTCCGAGCTTTTTCCTGGGTTTGGGTGTGGGCTTGGCGGGTGCCGCGGCGGGAGCGGGAGTGGCAGGAGCATCCGGCTTTTTCTCCTCAGCCTTCGGAGCATCGAGCACCAGCTCATCGGATTTCTTTTCCGGCTTTTCTCCCTTGTGATCCTTTTCCCCCTTTTCTCCCTCTACGGGCGCCTCCTCCATCACGTGCATTTCCTTCTTCGGGGAAACGACTGTGGCTGCATGGCCGCTGGCAGCGAGTTCTTGTTCGCGGCGCTGCAGTTCCCTCTCGTGCTCCTGATCGACAGTGGAGAGGAGATCATCCAGAGAAGTGTCTTTGGCTGCTTCGGTCGGTGCCGCCGGAGACGCCGGTGCTGCGGACTGCGGCCCCGGAGTCACAGTTCCGACAGGTGCGGTGACCGTCTCCCTGGGCGTCCGGCGGAAGAGCGAGGACACATCCATGGCGAAGAAGTCCGTCCACGAACGCTTTGCGGAAGTGGCGGCAGTCTGTCCAGCAAGGTTCTTGGTGCGACCGTAGTCTGTATTGTCACCGACCGGCGCTGCCTTCTTTTCCTCCTTCGGCAGGAAGATGCGCTCGTCATCGGGCACCGTGGTCTCCGTGGGAGCCTTGGGCTGCTCCTTGGTCTCGTGCACGAATTCGCCAGCAGGCTCTGCGGGTGACTGATTTCCAGGAACGGAGACAACAGGAGTCGCCGGTGTTGAGACGGGAGCGGACGGTGTCCCCTGCTCCAGCGTCTGATCCAGGAATTTCAGCTCATCTGATTTCTCGTTCTCGAACATGCGGTGAAGCCTGGTCTCGTCCACATCGAGAGGACGCGTCATGCGGCGGCTGACGGCAGTGCGCTTTTTACGACGGTGAATGATCCTCATTCGCCGCGTCCTCTTGCGACGGACGGGACGCGAAGAATGCAGGAACGGAAAGACCTGTCGGAGGAATTTCCCGAAAGCGGATTCAGCGGTGCGACCCGGCTCGGCGTGAGCGGCAGAAGGAGTGTGGGCAGGCCGCTCAGGATTTCTTTGCGGGCTTGGCATTGGAGAATAAGAGCTCGGGAGGCGCGGCGACGCGCATCAGTTCCTCGATGGTGGTGGCACCGCTGCGGACCTTCTCGAAGCCGTCATCAAAGAGCAGTTTGAACCCCTGCTCGTACGCCTTCTGGTTGAGCTCGGAGGAAGACGCTCTGCGGATGATGAGCTCCTGGATTTCCGGGGTGATGACGAGCAGCTCGTAGATACCCACGCGTCCGCGGTAGCCGGTCTGACCGCAGGCCTCGCATCCCTTTCCTTTATAGAGACGCACGTCCTCCTTGCGGGTGAAGTACTTGGCTGCCCCGGGGAAGAGCTTTTGCGCACCTTCCAGTGGAAGCGAGTAGCTGTAGCGGCACTGGGGGCAGATGCGGCGAACAAGACGCTGGGCGATGATCACCTCGAGCGTGGACGCAAGAAGGAACGGCTCCACTCCCATATCCAGGAGACGGGGCACAGCGGTGGCGGCATCGTTGGCGTGGAGCGTGGAGAAGAGCAGGTGACCCGTGAGAGCGGCGTTCACGGCGATGCTCGCGGTTTCACCGTCACGGATCTCACCCACGAGAATGATGTTGGGGTCCTGACGCACGAGAGCGCGCAGACCGTTGGCGAACGTGAGGTTGGTCTCGGTGTTCACCTGGATGTGGTTGATACCCGGCAGCTTGTACTCGACCGGATCCTCGATGGTGGAGATGTTCACGTCCGGGCGGTTACGCATTTTCAGAAGCGCGTAGAGCGTGGTGGACTTACCCGAACCGGTCGGACCGGTGGTGAGGATCATGCCGAACGGCTTGTGGGCCGCCACTTCCAGGATTTTCTGGTACGCGTCGGAGAAGCCGAGATCCTGCAGCGTGAGCGTGCGGAGGTACTCGGAGAGGATACGCAGCACGATCTTCTCGCCGTCGACGACGGGGACGATGGAGACGCGCAGGTCGATCACGCTCCCCTTGCGGGTCTTGTAGCGGATGGCGCCGTCCTGCGCGGCAAAGTGCTCATCTAGGCGCATGTTGGCCTCGATCTTGATGCGGTTCACCACCCCCTCGTAGTGCTCTTTGGGGATGCGGCCGGCCTCATGCATCACGCCGTCCACGCGGAAGCGGACGATCACGATGCCGTCCTGCGGTTCAAAGTGGATATCGGACGCGCGCAGCTCGATGGCGTCGTTGAAGATTTCCGTGATGATCTCCGGGGCCACTTTGCGCTGACGGTCGATGATCGACTGGAAGCGCGTGGCGAGCGGCTTGCGGTAATGGACGTAGTAACTTTCGATGAGCGACGCCGGCGCGTAGATCCAGCTGACCGTGCCCGCAAACTGTGCACGCACCTCCTGCTTGGCCTTCCCCATGAACGAGAAGGCGCCCGCGGTCTTGGGGGCGGCGGAGTTGCGGAAGTGATTGCGCTCGTCTTTCTCGGGGAACACGGCCGTGGTCTGGCCGAGGTTCGTGCGCACGGCTTCCTCGGCAAACGGGTCGCCCGGATCGGAGGTGGCGACGAGGACCGTCTTGCCGTCGTTGGTCACAACGGCGATGCCGTAGGCTCTCGCAATATCCTCCGGAAGCGAACAGACCGCCTCCGCCACCGGAGGCGTCTGGTGCACATCCAGAAACGGCAGCTTGTAGTGCTCGGCCACCGCGCTCTCGAAGAGTTCCTGTGTGAGGAGACCCTGTTCGATGAGCACGGACTTCAGCGGTACCTGGCGGTCGGCCGCCTGCTTCTCCGCTGTTTCCATTTCCTCCTTGCTCACGTAGCTGCCTTCCAGGAGGAGCTTACCGAGATCAGCGTCTTTGATGGGCATGGAAGGGGGAGGAGAATCAGAAAGCCTCTTTGACGGCCTTCACAATGTCCACGATGGGAGTGTTTGCTTTCACAAAGTAGTTCTTGGCTCCAAGCTCCAGCGCGCGCTTTTTGTCCTCTTCCTGACCCAGGTTACTGAGCACGATCACCGGGGTTTTCACCCCCGCGTCTTTCATTCCCTGCAGCACGGCAAAACCGTCGGTCTCCGGCATGATGAGATCGAGCAGGATCAACCCGTACTTGCCGGTCACGGCTTCCTTGAGACCCGCGGCTCCGGTCATCTCCACATGGACCTCGTAGCCTTCGTGGACCAGCTTCAGCTCAAGCGCGTGGGCGAGAGGCTTCTCGTCCTCGACGATGAGGATGGGCTTGTTGGGCATTGGGGTGGGTATGTGATTCGAAGAATCTCTCTATTGTATCAGAAAAACCCCGTTTCCGGAAGAGGCCAAAACGCCCTCCGGAGAAGGGTCCGGGGATCCCCAAATTTCGCAGCAGAAAGAGCTTTCCGGGCCTCTTTTTCCCGGGTACACTCCACAAGCCCCATGGCACGACGAGCTCTCCTCTCCGTCTCCGACAAAACGGGTCTCCTCCCGCTTGCGCGCCAACTGATCGAGAGCGGTTTTGAGCTGATTTCCACAGGTGGCACGCAGAAGGCCCTCAAAGATGCAGGCATCGCTGTCCGCAGCGTGGAGGAAGTGACGGGTTTTCCCGAGTGCTTCGGCGGACGCGTGAAGACGATGCACCCGCTGATCATGGGTGGCGTGCTCTTCCGCCGTGACAATCCCGATGATGTGAAAGAGGCGAAAAAGCACGGCATCGAACCTATCGATCTCGTGTGCGTGAACCTGTATCCGTTTGCGGAGACAGTGAAGAAGATCGGAAAAGATATTCGCCGAGATGCCGATGTCATTGAACAAATTGATATTGGGGGGCCGACGCTTCTGAGAAGTGCCGCAAAAAATTTCCGTGACGTGACGGTCCTTTGCGATCCAGCTGACTATGATCGTGTGACAGCGGAACTGAAGTCGAGCGGCACGACGTCACTGGAAACGCGTGACGACCTCGCAGCGAAAGTATTCCTGCACACTGCAAAATATGATGCTGCCATTGCGCAGTACTTCCGAATGAACCAGGCGATTTTCCTTACCGAGGGCCAAGAACTCCGTTATGGAGAGAATCCGCATCAGAAAGGCTGGTACTACTCAGTAAGCAGTGCTGAAAACTCAAAACTGAAAACTCAAAACTCATGGGGAGTTCTTCACCAGGGAAAAGCTCTCAGTTACCTCAATATTTTAGATGCCGACGGTGCGTGGGCCGCCGTGTGTGAATTCACGGACCCCACCGCCGTGTTCGTGAAGCACGCAAACCCGTCCGGTATCGCGAGTAACGGCACGATCGAAGAAGCCTTCCAGCGCGCGTACGACGCCGACCGTCTCTCCGCCTTCGGCGTGATCATCGCGCTCAACCGTCCGTGCAGCGCCGATATCGCGCAACGCATCATTGATCAGAAAATGTTCGTGGAGGTCATCGTGGCTCCGGAGTACGAACCCAGGGCTCTGGAGATCCTCGCGCAGAAGCCCAATATCCGTGTGATTTCCCAATCCGCCATTCGCGATCCGCAATCCGCGATTCAGTACCGTTCAGTCCTGGGCGGCATGCTCGTGCAGAACACCGACGACCGCATCGTGACCGAGAAGGACCTGACCGTCGTGTCGAAGAAGAAGCCAACGCCGGAACAGATCAAGGATCTGCTGTTCGCCTGGAGCGCGGTGAAGTTCTGTAAAAGCAACGCCATCGCGTTCGCCAAAGACCGCGTGACGGTGGGACTCGGTACCGGTCAGACGAGCAGAGTGGACTCCACCTGGATTGCCGCCAGGCGCGCAGGTGAACGTGCCAAGGGGGCCGTGATGGCCTCCGATGCCTTCTTCCCCTTCCCCGATTCCGTGGAAGAGGCCGCCAAGCACGGCATCGCCGCCATCATCCAGCCGGGTGGATCCATACGGGATGCCGAGGTGTTCGCAAAGGCTGATGAACTAGGGTTGGTGATGGTCACCACAGGCGTAAGAGCGTTTAGGCATTGATGAGGGTGCTGTAGGGGCAGGGCATGCCCTGCCCTTTCCTTTTCTAAATTCAGATTTTATGATATAGTAATATATAAGGTCCATGCCACACACACCCCACATCCCCGTCGCAAAGCTCGCTCCCCCGTCCGCACCCGGGGAGGCTCCGGCAGTGCCGGCGATCCTGCTGACGGCAACTGAGACACGCGAGCACATGCGAAACCTCCTGCGTCCGTCTCTGGGATCTCAGGCTGTCTCGTGGATCATGAAGCACACCTGGCACAAACTCTCCGACACGCTCTTCGGCGATTCCTTCCGCTCCAGCGATCACGTGGCGCTGGAAGGCATTCAGGATGAGAAAAAGTACGCCGTGCGGAAGTGGGAGTTCGATACAAAGTTCCGGGAACTGGAATCGGTGAAGTACATGAAGCATCTGCGCACGGAAATAGAGCAGCAGGCGCAGCGCCTGCCAAACAATGCAGTCCTGAGCGCGCTTTTGCGTGTGATAGACGCGTACGACAACGGTGTAAAACAGCGTATGACCCGCTTCTGGAATGAGTTACTGGAAACCAGACGCCAGGGTGCACCGGAGTTTATTCCCTACGTCAAAAAGCTCCGTAACGGAGCGCCGATGGAAAAGACGCTCTCGCCGTATATTGTGGGAAAGCAGCGCGTGATCCAGGGAAAGCCGGGAGAGGAAATCCGGATCCTGTCTCTGTCGAAAATCTTCGAGAGGGCTTTTCTTGCAGCCATCAAGAAGCTGGAAAACTCTGATGATGAACAGCTCCAACTGCTTGCAGCCGATCTCATGACCGCAATCGTGCTGCATCATCCAAGCGAGCGCACGGTTGATAACCGTGACGCGCGTCCGGCCAAACCCAATCGCCCCGTCAGAGGGAGCGCCGCCCGGAGAGTGCCTCGCGCAGCGTGATCCTTCGACGGGGCTCAGGATCACTCGCAGATACAAGGAATCACAGAGCTCTCCTCCCAGCCAATGATTCTCTGAGCGTGACCTGATCCGCAAACTCGATATCCGCGCCCATGGGGAGACCGTGAGCGAGGCGTGTGACCGTGGGAACGAACGACTGCACCTGCATGCGGATGTAGCTGGCTGTGGCCTCACCCTCCACATCCGGGTTCGTGGCGACGATCACCTCGTTGATGCCGCCCGCTTTGCAGCGGTCGATCAGCTCGCGCATCTTGAGCTGCTCGGGGCCCATGCCGTCGATGGGCGAGAGCACGCCGTGCAGCACGTGGTAGAGGCCCTTGTAGCCTGCCTTCTCAAACGCGACGACCTCAAGCGGGTCTTCCACCACCAAAACCGATCCCCGCTCGCGCGCAGGATCTCTGCAGATGGAACACTGCTCTTCGGTTGTGACCATCTGGCAGATGCGACAGTAGCGGATCTCTTTCTTGAGGTCCGTGAGTGCCTGCCCCAACCGCTCGGGAGAGGCCTTGGAACTGCGCAGGAGATGAAACGTCAGGCGTTCCGCGCTCTTGGGGCCGATGCCGGGAAGCTTCGAGAACTCTTCGATCAGTCTTTGAATTTGCGGTGGCAGGAGAGCCATAGAGATGAATAACGGAATACTAGAGTACTGGAATACTGGGGTATCGATAGGAACTTCGGACGTTTTCGTCCCAGTACTCCAGTATTCCAGTACTCCCGATGTTTTTCACTCCTCTGTCCCCTCACGAATTCGACGCGACGTTTCTCTTTCCTTGATGGCCTGGCGCTTATCCAGCTTCTTGCGTCCGCGGGCGATGCCGATGACGAGCTTGATGAATTTTCCGGCCTTCACTTCCAGCGGAACAATTGTCATGCCCTTCTCCTCCGAGGCGCGAATCAGTTTTTCGACCTCGTTCTTTTTCAGGAGCAGATCGCGGTCGCGCTTCTCCGCATGGATCACCTCCGGCCCGCTGAACGCGTACGGTGCGATACTCGCGTTTTTCAGAACCGGTTTTCCGTTCGTGAAAGACACGTACGAACCGGCCAGGTTGACGTGTCCGCTCCGGCACGATTTTGCCTCGCTGCCCGTGAGCATCAACCCCGCCTCGTAACGGTCAAGGAGCTCATAGTCATAGCGCGCCCGGCGGTTGACCGCGACGGTCTTCACGCCAGAAGGATACGGGTAAAACCCATGGTTTTGCCAGTACAGAAGCCGAAAGACTATAGTTGACAAATGTCAAAAAAACCATACAATGTCTAGGTCAGATGCACAGATTTCTGGCGATAACCCTGGGGACCATGGGTCAGTAGAGTTATCGCCAGCGAATCGCTCCGTGTGAGTATCGTGCGCTGGCACCCAATTATCCGGGCCGTCTCTTCTGAGGCGGCCTTGATTTCGATAGGAGGACATCACAAAAAATGACTCCAGGGGCAGGTCTACTGACCTGCCGGCACCATCACCTCACCCCCAGCATCATCAGGAGCCACTCCCCCTGGAAGAGCACAATGATGCCGGCCAATGCGAGGAAGGGGCCGAATGCCAGATCGGAGGCGAGCGTTGTCCTGCGGAGTGACAGCATCAGAAGAGCGATGACAGAGCCGATGATGTACGAGAGCGCGACCGCCAGGATGATCAATGCGGGTGACCCCAGAAGCGCGCCGATACCGGCCGCGAGGAAGATGTCTCCGCTCCCCACCCACTTGCCGCGGCTAAGAATCCACTGGAGCCCAAAGAACCCCGCGCCGATCACCATCGCAAGCAGGAGGTCGACGAGCAGCGTTTCCGTCATGGGCGCGCGGAAGAGCGCCCACCCCGCAGAAGCGAGGATGAACGGAATGCTGAGTGCATCGGGTACCGTTCCCGTTTTGCCATCGATGACCGCAAGCAGCAGCAGGAGCCACAGCGCAATACCGAGGAAGAACGCACACAGGAGATCGGGAGCGGAGAGGAAGGCGCTCACAAAAAGCATCGCCGATACCCCTTCCACGAGCGGGTACTGCGGGGAGATGCGCGTACGGCACGTACGGCAGCGCCCCAGCAGGAACAGGTAACTGAAGACCGGGATGAGTTCAAACCACGTCAGTGTGCGTCCGCACTGGCGGCAGTGCGAGCGGCCGTTGATGCTCTTGCCGGCAGGCACGCGGAAGATCAGCACGTTCCCGAAACTCCCGAGCACGGCACCGAACAGGGCGACAAAGACGAGCAGAGGTGTCTGATCCACGGCTCTTAGCTTGGCAGAGTCTCCTCCCGGCGCAAAGCGCTCCTGCGGTGTTCGCGGACGCGAGCCGCTGCGGCACCCAGTGCACCGGCAAACGCTACCCAGATACCGACGCCGGAATCCGGCAGGTGGCTGGGCATGTTCCCTTTGGTGACGGTCGCTGTGACCGACGGCCTGACCGCCGCCCAGGTGACGGATGAGGAAGACGCACTGGAGGCGGTGAGGATGGACTTGGTGGACGCAGCAACTCCGGCAAAGCCCGTGGCTGCCGGCTTCAGTGGCGCTGCGGCGGAGGACGATACCGAAGACACGACAGACGAAGCGGCAGAGGACATCACAGACGATACTGCAGCCTGCACAGCCGGAGCAGACGAGGAGGAAACGTTCAGACGTGCCAGTGCCTCCTTGGCACGAAGCGACAGACGCTTCTCTGCTTCCGTATCCGTGGGGTCACTGACGACCACGCGGTCCTGTTCCACACCGGGAGCAGTGGGGATGGAAGTCCATGCACTGAGTGTGGACGGAATAATCAAAAACGCTTCGTAAATCATCACCGCAGCAACAGCACCGGCGCACGCACCGAGAAACTGCTTCCAGAGGGGAGTTGCTGTTTGTGTGGACATCGGGTCATTCTAGCAGAAATCATGCGATAATGAAAGGCTGAAACGCGTGTCGACACACGAGATTCCAAAGTCCAAAAAACAGAGACCAAAGAGGTTCCAGGAATCAAGTTTCAGCAGACAAGGTCCTGTTTCCTGAATGTTGAATTCTGGGATTTGAAACCTATCTGGTTTCTGGTATCTGGTTTCTGGTTTCTTTCCGCAGAATGCTGGATTTGTACTTCTCCGGATAGAACGCGGGAAGCCGTTCCACCGGACACGGAAAATCCGCCTCCGTGACGCCGGGCGGGAGATTCTGGTCGTACCCGAGGAGGATGAGGTCGGGCTTGAGTTCCTTGAGCGGCGCGCGGAAATCCGTCGCGTTGCCAAGCGACACATGTGCCTCTGGGAATGCCTCCCTGATGGCCGCCACACGCTTCTCTTCCGATTGCTCAGTGACTCGTCCTTTGATGCGCTTGACGTTCCTATCGCGTGCCACGACGACAAAGAGCTCACCGCGCTTCTCTGCCTCCTCCAGCACAAACCTGTGCCCCGGATGGAAGCCGTCAAACGTGCCGAAGACGAGAACGCGAGGAGCAGTCATGAGTAGAAAGAGGATGACGTGAAGGGTGAAAAGGGTAAAGAGGGTAAAAAGGGGTAAAAGGAAAAAACATAGGAAAACTCTGGGCTCCTTTAACCTCACCTTTTAAACCTTTTGCCCCTTTTTGCCCTTTTTCCCCTTATCGTGGGCCCAGATCAATCACATACAACCGCTTCTCATCGAGCACATACAGCCGTGTTTCCTCGGGATCGACGTAGAGATCGACGAGCGTCCCCAGCTGCTCACCCTCCAGGATGTACTGGCGCAGGTAGGCCGATTCACCGGTCGTCCCTTCGGCTGCCGTCACGATCACGCGGTTTTCCGAAGGATCGAGGAAGTAGAAGTTGCGGTCCGTGACCTTGTAGAGCTTGGTGGCGTTCTCAAGCAAGCCCTCCGGGGCGTTACGAAGCGTGAACGGTTGCGATTCGCCGCGGAACAGTTTGACCACGTTGCCGCCCTCCTTGAGTACGTAGACCGAACCGTCGATGGCCATGTCGATGGCACCGGTCAGATCGCCGTTGACGTTGTACGGCACCGGAGCCGAGTAGCGGTTGGTGAGGCGCTCGTACTTGTAGATCTGCTTGCGGTCCGGCACGAGCACGTAGAGGTTGCGGAGATACGTCTCAATGTCCTTCCCCGTGATCCACCCGGCCGGATCTTCCGTCTTCATGGACGTCAGCTGGTTGGTGCTGGATTCCAGCACGCTGTTGCCGGTGGTGAAGAACACCTGCGAGTTGTAGCGCGGGAAGTTGACGCCCTGCAGGATGAACTCGTCCTCCACAATGCGCTTGGGGGCATCGAGCTCATTGAGGAGCACCCGGTACGTATCCTGACGGTCGTAGATCACGAATTCGCCGTCCCCCAGCCCCACCATGCCGGTGGCTGCCGTCCCCTCGGAGGAGAGATTGACGACAACGCGCGGGGAGAGGCGCGTGACGTTCGTGATGGCCTCGCGCTTCTGGCGGATCTGCTCCAGAAGATCGCGTGCTTCCGAGGTAAAGAGCCTGCTCTCGTTATTGAGCACCTGCTTGGCGTACTCCTCCGCGCGGGCGAGGATGGTGTTGGCGGCCTCGGCATCACCGGCGATGCGGCGGTTATCGGCCGTGGCGATGTCCTGCTCGATCTGTGTGACAAGTTCGCTGAGTTCCGCGCGCGTGCGGCTGCGCTGACTGTTGGTGAAGAGGCTCACCACAAGCCAGATAACGAGGAATGCGGCGACAACGCCCGCGATCAGCAGCAGCTGCGCCCTGCGTTTGCGCTGCGGGTGACGGAGGTCGCTCAAAAATTTGTCGAATCCTTTGCGCAGCTTCTCCATGCTGCCGGCGAGCGACGAGAGTGCCGGGACGACTTTGCCGGAGAGATTCAGAATGGTGGAACCCGCCTGCTTGGCGTACTTCGTGGACATCGTGCTCATCCCCTCGAGCGACAGCCCGGCTGTCAGGCTCATCCCGCGGTTGCGCAAACGTGAAGAACGGGACGGAGGCGTGGACCGTGTCCTGGCCTCTACGATCTTCGGAGCGTGCACGCTCTTCCCGTCCGGCGCACCGACGGTGATCGCCACGAGCGCGGACTCTTCCTGTTCCATCTCGAGTGCCTGCTTCACTTCGTCGAGCAGACCCTCGTGACGGCGTGCCAGTTCGGTGAGCTGTGCGGGGGTGACGGCACGGAGCAGGCGCTGGGTCGCCATGATCACCGCATCGTGCTCCTCCAGCTGACCGCTGCTGATGTGGATAAACGCCGGAACCGGCTTTCCTTTCACAAATTCGGTGATCTGACTCGCCTGACCGCCGCGGACCAGATAGGCCTCCCCGCGGCCGCAGTGCGACACGTGCAGGCCGCCGTCACGATCGATCAATGCAACAACCGCGTGGACATCATCGAGCGACTTGCTGAGCATCATCCCCTTAAAGAGACCGTTCAATTCTTTGAGCGCACCGTCCAGACGGTTCCAGGCCTCTCCCTCACTCCCGAGGAGGGAATGCTGGAGGATACCGGCCGCTTCCTGCTCCAGTGTTTTTGCCGGGCGCGATTCGCCGTCGATCTGCAGTAAAAGGCATGCATGCTCGTCCCCCGCGGAGAAGGAGAGCGACGCGAGGATGGTCCCCGGAGCGTGCTTTGTCGTCCCTGTATGAACGGCAATGTCCATCAGGCAGAAAGGCTACAGAGCGCAGTGACCGGAAGCAAGTACGGGCATCGCGCGGATTGCGAAAAATCTTGCGTATACCGCCCCTGCGATGCAGAGTGACCGTATGGACACTCCACGCAACCGTCTGGATGACGCGGATGACCAGGAAGATGAGGGCCAGTGAGACATGCTCATGCGCATGCTGGGCATTGATCCGAAAGGCTTCATGGATGATTCGGACGTGCCGGATCCTGATCCGGCAAAAATACGCGCATGGCTTCTGGGAAGACTCTCGAAAAATGTGACGCACGATGTGGCGACGAGCATCATGGTCTACCGGAAATATTGTCATGCCTGCTTAAAGATAATGGCCCAGCTTATAAGACAGCGGGAGATCACCGGCGTGGATCCGAAGCGGCGGTCCGACGGATCGAACTGACACCGAAAAGCAGAAAATCAAAGTAAAAAAACATTGATCTGAAGCCAAAAAACAGGGTATCTGTCCTGGAGGGTATTGCCAAACTGCTTTGACCGGAGTACACTGACCGCAGTTTCAATTTTTTCCTACGAACACGATGAACAACATCACCGGTGAGACCGGAGAAGGACTCTTCCCGCCCGCCCCCGCGAACTTCTTACCCGAGGGCGAGCAGACTCCGCAGAGCCCCTCCCCCGCTACACCCTCCTCCCCCGACGCCAACGCGAAGGGTTTGCGCCGATGGCTTCCTGGCCGCGGCAGGCAAAATAACCAACGGCAGCGCGGACCGCACCCGCAGTCCTTCGACCGGACTCAGGACAAGCCCGTAACCCGTAACCCGCAGCCGTCCGGCAAAGGTTCTCTTAAGGTCTATCCGCTCGGCGGGTTTGACCAGGTGGGACGCAACTGCTTTGTGATCGATGTGGACGGAGATCTCTACATCATCGATCTGGGACTCCAGTTCCCCGACGAGGACATGCTCGGTATCGATTACCTCATCCCCGATCTCTCCTCCCTCCGTGGACGCGAGAACCGCATCAAAGCGATTCTCTTCACCCACGCGCACTTAGACCACATCGGCGCGGTACAGCACCTGCTCCCGCAGCTGCACTTCCCGCCGTGCTACGGCACGCGCCTCACCATGGCCTTCATCAAAAAGCGCCTGGATGAGGATCATCTGACAAGCAAGGCCCAGCTCCACACCGTCGATTTCCGCCAGAAGGTGCGCATCGGCAAAGTGGAAGTGGAGTTCCTGCGCGTCACGCACTCCATCCCCGATTCCGCAGCCATCGCCGTGCACACGCCCAACGGGACGATCGTGCACACGGGCGACTTTAAGTTCGACTTAACGCCCATGAACGAGCCGCCCGCTGACTTCAGCAGGCTCGCCGAACTCGGTGACAAGGGAGTACTGGCGATTGTCGCCGACTCCACCAACGCCACCAAGCCCGGTCAGAGCAAGAGCGAACGCGAGATCAGTGAAACCCTCTACGGCCTCATCCGTGACGCCAAAGGCAGGGTGGTGATCTCCACCTTCAGCTCGCTCCTCAACCGTCTCGCACAGGTGGTGGAACACGCCAAGACCTTCAACAGGAAGGTGTTCGTGTCCGGACGCAGCATGGAGAACAACCTGGAAATCGCGCAGCAGCTTGGCTACATCAAGGCTCCGCGCGGCCTCATCCGCAAGGTGAACCCCGCCATGGACAAGCTCCCCGATAACGAGGTGCTCATCCTCACGACGGGCAGCCAGGGCGAAGAGGTGGCCGGCCTTGCCCGCATGGGCCTGGGGACCCACCGCCACATCACCGTGAAAAAGGGCGACACCGTCGTCCTGAGCTCTAACCCGATCATCGGCAACGAGCGCGCGGTGGCAAAGGTGGTCAATAACCTCCTGCTCCAGGGCGCGATTGTGAAGACCAACCAGGAACTCGCGCTGCACACCACCGGTCACGGCTACCAGAGCGACCTGCTCCTCATGCACCGCCTGGTGCGCCCGCAGCACATCATCCCCGAGCACGGCGAACCGCACATGCGTTCCGCGCATGCCGGCCTTGCCAAGAGCATCGGGTATGAAGAGAACCGCATCCACCTGCTCTCAAACGGCGAAATCCTGGAATTCGATAACCAGGGCAACGCCCGCAAGAGCAAGCAGAAGCTCAGTTACAAAGACGTGATCATCGACGGTCGCGGGGCTGCCGGCGAAGGCCAGCGCATCCTGGACGAACGCAAGATCATGAGCGGCTCCGGCGTCATCGTCGTGGTGCTCCGCGCCTACGCCGAAAGCAAGCGCCTCGTCGGCGACCCCGACGTACTCTCCCGCGGACTCCTCTACGGATCCGAGTACCAGGGCATCACCAAAGAGATCGTGCAGGCCAGCCGCAAAGCCTATGAGGAAGAAGTGGCCCGCGGCGTCCATGACCGCAAGGATCTCAAGCGCGCAGTCACCGGTGCCCTGTACCGCTACTTCGACCGCAAGCTCGATCGCGAACCCATGGTGGTGCCGATTATTGTGGAAGTCTAAAGGGCTAAAAGGGTGCAAAGGGTCAAAAGGGTGAAAGGGTACGAAAACCTTTTGACCCTTTTATCCGTTTTTCCCCTTTTCGCCCTTCCGCCCCTCCCTATACTGCCGCTCACTCATGGCTCCTCTTCCTACCATCCTCTTCGATCTCGACGGCACGCTCATCGATACCATCACGCTCTACAAAGAAGCCGTGCTGACGTCGCTGAAAGAGATTGGCATCAAAGCCACACCGGCAGACTTCCGTGACTGGTACGTACGTCCGCTGCACCTGGGACAGATTCTGGGGCTCTACGGCGAGAACGAATCCCGGGTGCCGGAGCTGCGCCTGAGGCGCGACGAGATCTACATCGAGTTGTTGCGCACCAAGTCCGAGTGGCTGCCCGGAGCAGAGGAATTGTTAGGTATCCTCACAAACAAGAAGATCCCGATGGGTGTGATTACGGGTTCCTGGATGAGCTACGTGGATGCCATCGATTCGCATCTGGATGTCAAAAAATACTTCGGGCCGATCATCACCGCGGATGAGATCCACAGCCTCATGAAGCCGCATCCGCACGGGCTCCTGCTTGCAGCCGACCGCCTGGGAGCAGACCCCAAAGACTGTCTGTACATCGGCGACCAGTCGTTCGATATGGAAGCTGCAAAACGTGCCGGCATGCAGGGCATCTTCATCGAGACAGAGTGGTCCCCGAAGAACCTCCCCTATCAGCCGCAGGTGAAGACGCACGCGGAGCTGAAGACGCTGCTCGAGGGGATGCTTAGCTTATAGATCGCCACGGTTGAGTTCGTTCAACGTGCGCAGAATGCTGTTATGCACCCCTGAGATCACTTCCTGACTTCCGCCAGGAGCACCGGCCGGCATGTTGCGGCCGACGGGCAATACCCATGTTTCGCTGCCGGGGATGGGATAACGCTGTGCGACTCCGCGCTGGAGAAGCCGCGGGATGCGCCAGTTCCAGACACCGTTCTGGACACTGTATTCGGTGACATATGCTTCGTACCATGTGATGCGCAGCACGCCATTCTCGACGCTGATGGATGCATTGGCACCAAGGCGTGCATCCGCAACGATTTGGCGAATGAGTTCGTCACCGGACTTGCGCAATTGCTCCACACGCTCCGGACTGCGCACCGTTTCGCCCTGACGGTCCTCCGTACGAGCAATGTCCCTGTTTTGAGCAAGTGTATCGACCATACTCCTAACGTTTTGCCATTCACCCGTACCACGTCTCCACTGCCACAGATTGCGCGCGCCGCCCGCATGGCGGAATTCGGCTCCGCCGGCTAACACGAAGATCAACCCATCTGAGCGGCGCTCCAGAGTTGCGCCAGCCGCAAGGAGATCAGCACGACTGCGGGAGAATTCCCGCCAATCAGTGGAAATAGCATGGGTGTTCAAGGCAGCCAGGAACTGAATGTAGCGGTTCATCAGCCATTCGTTGGCCGACTCCTCAGGCCCCACTGCAAGCGCTGTCCAAGGCTGATTATCAGTTAAGCGCGAAAGCCAGATACCGCCTATGCAGGCAAATTGCCGTGTGCGATCGCCCAGTGTGAGCGTAAAGACGCGCTGGTCCGTGCCACTTTCCGTAGCCGCATTGAGGATCTCTCTGCCCGCTTTCTCGACTGCGTCAGCATTGTTCTCGCGGCTCTCGATCACTGTACTCATGCGAACGATACTATCGGCAAGAGTGTTGGCGAGAGCCTGCATGCTTCCCGGACGAGCATCGGCATAGCGGCCACGCTCGATAGGTGTCCAAGCAGGGCTGCCGTAGGAACTCCAGTGCGGACGTCCTCCGACCATAGCGAAATACACACGTACACCGTCACGCTCCAGCTGATAGGCGGGGGTACCGCCAACCGCCGTAGCCTGATCTGCCGAAACTGACACACGATGTCCCTGACCATCCAAGCGCGTGACAACCGGCGTCGCACCGTAGGAAGCAAGCAAGGATTCAATGGAAGCGCTCAGACGCTCTGGATTGCTATAAGGCGGACGCAATGCCTCCGACTGCCAGAAGGAATGATCGGCGCTTGAGAGCGAGGAAGGATTGCGCAGTCTCGCGGCCTCTGCATCCGCCGACGCTCTTGGAAGCTGCCGATCGCGCTGAAGCTCATCCGCGGTCCGATACGCGGAATCAGATACTTCAGAAATCGTACGGCCTCCCCCAGCATCCTGCACACCAAGAACATTCATGCGCCGCATCGCCTCAACGTACTCGGAATCACTCAGGCGGTCCCCATTTTGTGTCTGAATCATGGAGCGGAGGGACTGATATTCCATGAACATGAGACGCCTGACCATATCGATAGCAGCACTCTGGATACGGGAGCGGGATTCCGCTTCGGAATATCCACCCCCTCCAATGCGCGCATTGGCAAGCAGCGTTGCGCGCTCCCTCCAGAGACGATCTGCAAGCGGTTCGGAACGACTGAGGTACCGCTCATCAACCGGACTAATACGAAGGATTTCTCGGAGGAACAATGAGTATGCCATGACCTGCATGGCATCCCGTGCCTCGGCAGGATTCGAGGGATCGAACCACGTATCCATGTACTGGTTACCAAGATCACCCATCAACTGATCGATCGGCATGCCCGTGAGCGTTGAGGGGTCACTGAGCGCAATGATCTCACGCGGAGTCTCGCGGAAGAATCTGCGCAGTGCGTTGCGCCGTGCGCCTTGTCTAACGTCATTTGCTATGACAAGAGGAAGCGTGATCACCACGAGAGCGACTCCTGCTCCTGTCGATGCCGCGAAGGCTGCGGGAGCCACAAGCATGGAGAGAATCGACGCACCAGAAATACGTGCATTGTTTACGCTATGGAGCAGGAGATCATCATTGATGGCGCGCAGACGCGTGACATCAACGCGGATATCCGGGTTATCGATGTAGGTATAGATGTTACCGTTACGTGTGTAGCGCGAAAGCGGGAACGCGGACTCGATATCCGTTTCCAACTGACTCCTAGCCTGCTTGAGGGTTTCCTGCGTCTCCATTTCTTCCATGATATTCATGCTTTCTGCCGCAACTCCCAAAACGGCAAGCCCCGTACCGAGACTGCGCATACCGATACCGGCGGCACCGCGCAGGCCAGAGGGAAGGCGCGACAGTCCGAAGCGCCCGGAGGCACGCACAGAAGCAGCAGGCATGATTTCTCCGGTAACACCGGACGTGAAGAGCAGGCGCATTTCTCTACGTACGAATTCCGATGCCGTGCCCGAAGGGCCCGCGGAGCGACCCCAGATACCACGGGAGACTGCAGCATCGAGAATGGCACGTTTGTCTTGAATACGGGCAATGCGTGCGGTCTGGAGCGCAGTCCTGCCTGTCCCCTGACCAAGGCGCATAGCCGCTCTCTGCGGCTGCGGCAGACTGTTCACCAGTCGCTCAAGATCGGCACCATCCAGGCTTGCAAGCTGTCGGATCGTATTTGTATCCGTAACACCACAGGTGCGACAGAAGGCCGCAAACCCGTCTTCGCCGGCTGCATGCATCAGCTGGATCACCTCACGCTCACCGATACCGGCTCTGGCGGCCTGATCCAGAATGCGCAGTGCACTTTCGCGCGTGAGCGGACCCGTTGGACGGATGGCATTGATAAGCCCTGCCATACCGGCCTCTCCCAGTGCCCCATTGCTCAACGGGCGGCCAAGCAGCGCCTGTGCAATCAGGCCTCTGGCTTCCACACCGATCGTTCCTTCAGCACCATTCAAAATGCTCAGGAGATTGGTCTGGAGACCACGACGCGCCTGTACGAGGTTTTCCAGAGCCTGTGCAGCACTGCGGTTTCCGTACAGCACCTCATGCAGAATGGGATTGGCCTGCTGTAATGCGGGCGTGTTGGGGTACCGCAAACGCATGGCTGCCTTTCCCTGCGGCGTCAGACATGCCTCGACCTGCTCAATGAAAATCTGGTTCTGACGGAAACCCTGGGTCAGCGTTTCCACCCGACGAAGCAGCTCCGTACGAGCGAGCTGTTCGGCAGGAGTGAGGATGCGGGTAGCATTGGGATTTGGAGTATTTACGGGAGGTGCCTCGGGAGCGGCAGCTGCTCCACCAGTCATCCGCCTTGCGGCTTTGTACATCAATTCTGCTGTCGGCAATACGGGCCCAGAAACAATGCTGGCAGTCGTATGCGCCAACCCTGCAAATCCACGGAAGCCCATGATGTAGCGCGTATGAACTACATGAGCAAGAATGATTCCAGCCATTGCTCCAATATTTCTGAGCGTGTTCCAATACGCCTCCTGCGCAGAATCAATCGTGAAGACTGTTTCGGCGTGATGCTGCATGTTGAACTCGATCGCATTCCAGGCGTCGGTAATAGTTTTCGCCAATTCCTCATCAAGTGCAGCGATTGCCTTTACGGTTTTTTCGGCACGCTCAACGGTTGCGGGATTCCGGAGATCCTCATTTTGAATTGCCTCAATAGCCTTCAGATGTGGCTCCATCCGGGCCTGAATATCAGCAAGACGCTTCTGTGTCTGGTTAATAGTATTTCTCAAAGACTGCGCCTGCTTCAATTGAACTTCAGCTTCTGCGCGCAACTTCATCAGTGTTTCACGGCGCGTGATCGGCGACGTGTCGAACGGCATGTCTCTCAGCTGCGGGAACTGATATGCCAGCGCGCCCCACATGACGATATTCGCCCCCCTGGCGGTTTCACCCTCAAAATACCTGTTCGCCGCATCGATAGCCTGCGTAAGTCTCTGCATGAAGGTGGACAGATATGCCTCGTCGAGAACCTGCAGAGTCTGACGGAGGACCAATCCTTCCTGACGCATGTAAATCACGTATCCGCGGACAGCCTCTGCACTGTCTTTTCTCTGTTTTTCCAAATTCTGATTAATACCCGGATCACTCGAAATTTCACGCAGGTGTTGCACCCAAGCAGAAAGCGGCCCTGCCACATTCGCATTTGTGAGATTCGGCAATCTGTCGGTAGGACTCGGCCTCAGTGCACGGCCGACACCCAGCGTTCCGGCAAACAAATGATTGGTGGTGGTCTGCAGGCCAAAGACGTGTTCATTGAGAATCAGATCTCCAACCTGACGATGGGTGCGGAATGCAGTCTCCACATCGCGGCCAGCCACTGGCTGACCGGGAGGCGTACGAGCAACGATACGGTCTGCTTCCTGCAAGCGATAGCCTGCGAGTAAGTTGATGTATGCAGCGTGCACTCGACGAGCACGCATGTTTTTCATCGCAGGCTCCGAGAGCCCTATGCCTGCAAGGCCATTGCGGATTGCCTCCGCATCCTGCGGGCGCGCCGTTGCCAGCATCCGCTCAATAAGAGCCGGACTGTGACGAGGCTGTTCAATGGGCTCCGATTGTGTGAACACCAGTTGCTGCAAATTGCCTTCAATAGGAACAAGGCTGCGCTGCAAATGCTCCATTGTGAGATTGCGTACATTCGGGGGAAAAGTATCTACATCAGTATTCGGCACCAGTCCATTGCGAATCTCCTGCGGCGCATTTGCAGGAAGTAACTTTAACGCCTGCTGCAGATGCACATTAGTAACCGTAGAATTTGCCTGATTCAGAATGGACCGAAGCTGAATGACCTGAGCATCCGATGCTCTTCCATTGGACTCCAGGTACGACACCTGAACTTCAAGACGGATCCTATCACGAGCCTGCTGCAAGGCTGAGCGCGCCGCCTCTCTTTGCTGCGGAGTCGCCCTGCCTTCTGTCGCCATTCTTTCGGTGTAGTAAATCTGAATTGCCCTGCCCCAGTAGGGCATCATCACTTGTAGCATTCGGGCGTCATTCAAAAGACTATTCTCCACTTCACGGTTACGCAAAGATCCTGCTCCAGGATGGCTCTCCAGAAATGCTACATACGCACTAAACGTCGAAATAAATTCATCGCATGCGTAGAGGTTCGTCAGCATTCTCGACATGCCGTAGTTCGCTCCGAACTCCAGATTAGCGCGATCCTCCAGGTTCTGGGGGAGACGCGTACGCATCGCGTAGTAATCAAGTGTGACGGCCGTAAGCTGCGTATCCCAATTCGCCCCCTCGGTTGCTGCGGCCTTATTTACCTCTTCATACAGAGCACGAAATTCCTTCCCTCCGACCTCTGCCAAGTTTTGACTGTGGTCGCCGTTGATCACGGGTGCCATTGCCTCAAGCCTGAATAAACGCGCGATCGGCCTGCGATCAGTCGCAAGTCCGGGTCTCCGCGGATCATTTGAGAGACCGGGCAAACCCGATACGGTGCGTAGACGGTCGATGGTCTGTCGCAACTCTGTTACCGGGATTTCCCGGCGACCCTGTGGTGCAACATCAATGTTCTCAGGCATGGACGTTTGTGTATTTGTATAAAGACGTAGTTTTTTAGGTTCCCATCATCGGGTTTCCACTGACAGGCGGAAGTTGGTTGTACGGGGAAGCGGGAGCCATTTCCATGGCCGGGAAAAGCCTGCCAGCTCCACGGCCAATGCGATCAAGGAGTGTATTGCCACCCTGAAAGGCACCCACTGCGCCAGCCCTCAGTACATCCATAAAGTAATATCCCGCAGCACCAAGAAGGCCGGCGTACACAAGATACTTAGCAACCTTTCCTGCGGACTTGCTGCCTGTGATCCAGCTCACCGGCTTCTCCACAAGATAACGGCCTGGAGCATCGATGGTGTCCATAATGCGTCCGAACATGCCCTTCTGCTGCTCATTCTGCTTGTCCTGCACCTCTGCAGGATTCTCCGACGCAGACTCGCGGCGGCCACGGGGATTCTCGGGAACGGCGTCGTTGTTTCGGCGGCGGCTCATAGGGCGGGACATGGAAAAAATGGGGAGAGATTATTTCTGATTCATAGCCTGCAAAAGTCCGTGGCGGATGGCACTGAACGATTCGAGACCACCAAGATCTGTATCGCCTTTTATCAGACCCTCAAGTGCGACAGCCACGAAGTGCGACAGTGCGGTGGGACCGAGCACGAAATAAAGTTCAATGAGGTCCTTCTTCGGGAGCGTCGTGATATCAAGCGACTCCATCGCCTTCTTGATCGCATCCGGAGACTGCATCACTTTCGTCTCGCGCTGGAGCTTGAGGAGACGCTCATCGGTGAGCTTCATGTTACGGAAACGCACGGCGCGCTTTTCATCGCTGTCTTCAAACGTCAGCTTTTCCACCTCCACCTTCACACCCTTGCGGACGGACTCGGGGAGCTTGTCGAACGCCTTCTTCTCGTCGGCTGTCAGGTAGAGCGTGGTGGACATGGGTGGAGAAAGGGTGAATTTCGGTCAATTATAGCATAAACAGCCGTTCCGGACTCATTGTGTGGGAGGGAGGAATGTGTCGGATTAGCTGATCGTACGCACTACTTTTCCCTGAACAGGAAGCCCTTCATATGGCGTCCATCCGCAGGCTGAATGCAGGTCTGCAGCCCTGATCGTCCACTGTGCTTTGGGGTCTACCACAATAAGGTTTACTGCTTCCCCCTGCGCAATTTCCGTCTTCCCGAGACGGAAGATGTTGTTGGGATTCATGAAACAGAGACGCAGAACATCTTCCGGGGGAAGGGCGGTGAGGAGGAGCGGCAGCATGGTCTCCACGCCCGGGACCCCGCTCGGTGCCTTCAGCGGGTTTTGTACCGACTTTTCCTCAAGGGTATGCGGTGCATGATCGGTGGAGATGCAGTCCACCGAGCCGTCGCGCACGCCTTCCCAGAGGGCATCGACGTGCTCGCGGTCACGGAGCGGCGGGTTCATTTTCCCGAGCGCGCCGAGGTGGTCGTAGTCTTCGGTGGAGAGGAACAGGTGATGCGGCGCGACTTCGCAAGTCACGGAGAGCCCCGCTTTTTTTGCGGCACACACGTGATCGAGCCCGCCCCTGGTGGAGAGGTGCGCCACGTGGAACCGCGTGCCGTGCTTCTTGGCCTTACCGATCGCATACTCCACCGCCTTCGCTTCGGATTCCGGTGGACGCATGCGCGAGTGGTCATGAATGTCACTCGAATCTCGCAGCCCGTCGCTCGCAGCCGCATTCATCTCCGCATCTTCGCAATGCGCAACGAGCGTGAGATCGAGCTCCGCGCACACGGCGAAGACTTCGTCCACAATGCCGCCATCGATCTTCTGGTTTCCGGTGGAGTGATCGAGATAGAGCTTCACGCCGCAGCAACGGGATCCGAGTGTTTTGTCGGCCATGAGCGCCCGGAGCTCTTCGATATGTTTGCGCTCCGTGATGCCAAAAAAGAATCGTAGGTCGATGCCCTTGATACTGTTTGCCAACCTAACTTTCTCTGCGAAGGCGTCCACGGTGACCGTCGGAGGAACGGTGTTGGGCATCTCACAGACCGTCGTCACTCCCCCAGCGAGCGCTGATGCCGACTCGCTTTTCATTGTCGCCTTGTGCGTGAGTCCCGGCTCGCGGAAGTGCACGTGACAATCGATGAGCCCCGGGAAGATCAGCAGCCCCGACGCATCAAGAATGGCGGATTGCGAATGGCGAATGGCGGATCCGATTTCTGTGACGACACCATTTTCGATCAGGAGATCTGTTTTGGATTGTCCCGAAGAAGAGATGATCGTGCCGCCGGAGATGAAGAGAGAGGTCATGAGTCAGTATGAGTATACGCAGTTCACCAGAGACCGAAGGCGGAAAGCAACAGGCGTCCGGCGCTGAGCGCTACAAAGCAGAGGATGATCTTCTCAAAAAGATCGACGGGGATATGTTTGAGGATACGCCTGCCGACCCACGTGCTGATGACGATCACGGGCGCAGCGGCAAGGACGATCGCAGTCATGTCGGGAGTCCAGACAAACGACTGGAAGTACGCGACGGACTTGGAGATATTCGGCAGAAAAGCGACGACCGCGGCTGTGCCCACAAGCTGCTCTTTACTCAGCCCGAAGGCCAAAAGTGCGGGCAGCCGGATGAGTGCGCCCTGTCCGATAATGCCGCTGATGACGCCGTTGATCACGCCCGTGGAGACGAGCGTTGTGCGCGTGGGGGAGAATGTTGCCCGCGCGAACAGGAGATCGCGGACCACGAACACGAGGCAAAGCACGGCAACGAATCCTTCCACGACACGAATCGGGAGCAGGAAGAGAACGAAGCCCGCCAGAAACGCGGCAGGCACCGCACCGAGTGAATACCAGAGGACGATGCGCCAGTGGATACTCCTATGGAACGTGATGATCTTGGACACCTGGATGACAAGACCGAGGAGCGAGGAGAGGACGATGGCTGTGCGGATGTCGTAGAAGAGGCCGAAGATGAGAGTGAGGAGGATCCCCAGTCCTCCGCCGGACACCGTGGAAACTATCCCTCCTGCGAACAGTGCAGGAAGGAGGATGAGCAGCAGGTTCGTCATGAGAGCAGCAGATCGAGGAGAGCCATGCGCACCGGGACGCCGTTATGCGCCTGGCGGAAGTAGGCGGCATTGGGGAGAACATCGACGTCCTCGGCAATTTCGCCGACTCTCGGGAGCGGGTGCAGGATCATGCTCTTTTTGCCCTTGAGCAGGTCTGCCGTGAGAATGTACTTGAGCTTGAGTCGCTCATACTCGGATTTGTCCGTGAACCGCTCCTGCTGCACGCGCGTCATATAGACCACATCGGCATCGAGGGCGTTGCGGATATCATCGGTGGAATCGAACGCGATCCCCTTCTCGGCGAAGAACGAGGTGACTTTCTCGGGCATCGTGAGCTCTGCGGGGGCGACGAGCGTGAAGCGCACGTTCGCATAGAGACCGAGCAGGAAGCTGAGAGAGTGCACCGTGCGGCCGTAGCGGAGGTCGCCCACCATGGCGATGTGCACGCCATCCACCTTGCCGATCTCCTTCTTGATCGTGAAGAGATCGAGCAGTGCCTGGGTGGGATGCTGGCCGGGACCGTCTCCCGCGTTGATGAACGGGATGGGGCTCACCGCGGCGGCACGGTCCGCGGAACCGACTTCCGGGTGACGCATCGCGATGATGTCCGCATATCCGCCGATCATGCGGATGGTGTCTTCCAGTGTTTCGCCTTTATACAGAGAGCTGAACTGGATGCCTTCTGCTGAGATGACCGAGCCTCCGAGGCGCTGCATGGCGGTTTCAAAACTCAGGCGCGTGCGGGTGGATGGCTCGTAAAAGAGCGCCGCGAGAATCTTCCCTTTCAGGCGTTCGTCTCCCCCCTTCCTCAGAACCTTCTCCATCTCCTCCGCACGGGAAAGAATCACATCCGTCTCCGTCCGGGAGAGCTGCTTGGTGGAGGTGAGATGCCTGAAGGAAAGCACGGGGCGAATGTAGCGGGCAAAAAGCCTTCTGTACAGAAATTGACCAATTTATTTGAAAATGTTATAATATTTACAATGCACTATCCGCAGAACAAAGAGAAAATCCAGCCACCGAAGACGCTCCAGTTCGAAAAACTCACGAACGGGCCTCGGCCTGTGTATACCTTCAATGGAGCGGGTAAAAATATCGCCCTCAAGATTGAGCGCAATCGCGTCGTGCTGTGCGACATGATCACCGTTGATGATGAGGAGCATCCGGGGACGCCCTACGCAACCGTGTACTTCGATGGAGCATTCCGGAAAAAAATCTTTCTCGCGGACCTGGAGATGTTTAACAGCGGGCATTTCCGCTTTCAGCTCGAGCCGGAAACAGGCGTGCGTGCTGCGGTAGCCAGTATCGTGGACGGTCTTCGGGCACGGATTCCGTTCCTGAGACCGAACAAGTAATCATTCCCATTTTTCTTCCATGAGAAACCCGAACACACCTCAGCACTATCCCCTCGTTCTCAAAGAGCAAACGAAGGGCCACTTCATCTTCTTTGCAAAATCACCACTGCCACTGAAGACACGCACGAATAAAACACCATCCGGCACGAGGACCTTTGAATGCGTCAGAATGGAAGTCTCCAAAGCTGCTGACGAAAAGTGGATGGCAAAGCTTTTTGATGAAAGAGGCGCAATGAAAACGGATACATTCGCGATAATCAAGGATCTGAACAAGTGGATCGATTTCCAGTTTGAGCCGGAGAAGAATGACGATATCGACGAAGCGACTGTGCAGATGAACATCACCTCGATACGGAAGGACCTGGGCCTCTCAGATGAATGATTCTGACAAGAAAATGGCATCTGTTCTTTTATTTTTCTGGAAATCTGATGATAAGAAGTCCACAATCTCTTTATTGCATATATTTTTAATATATAGTATAATACTAGTATGACACCATACAGAAACACTGTGAAAATGACGCAGCCGCTCGGTACGGGCATGTCTCTCCCGTTGGACAAGACGAAGCCGACGACGATTCGGATTGCGCATCCCGAGAGCCAGAGCATGATCGACGCGGTTCTGACCGGGACGTTCGTCAAGGACGGCGTGACCTACGCGGCGTACATGATTGATCATGGTAACGGCAGACATGTCACGCGCGGCAGCCTCCCGTTGAGCGAGGTGCCGGAGCTGCAGGTACTGGAACCACATCAATACGGGTTGGGGAAAGTGCGGCATGATCTTGCTCAGATGATCGCCGGGGTGCGCAAGCGTTTGATCTAAGGGAAAAGACGGTGCCGGGAACGCATCGGCTACACTGTCGCGGTGTCCACGAGGAAGATCGCTTCATCGGCGCTGTGGCAGACCGCGAGCCAGGTGACCATGGCCGTGCTCTCGGTGGTGACCGCCAAGTTCGTGGCGGTGGGCCTGGAGAAGGAACTGGCCGGCCACTACAACACCGCGTACGGGTACCTGCAGATCTTCGGGATCCTTGCGGACTTCGGCCTGTACGCCGTGAGCATGCGCGAGGTGAGTCGGGTGACCAAAGAGAAACGTGCGGAGCTGCTCGGAGCATTTTTGGTGCTGAGGATCGGCATCATGACCATCTCGCTCGGGATGGCGCTCCTGTTCGCGTGGATCATCCCGCAGTGGTACGGCACGCCGCTGCCGCTGGCTATCTCCATCGCCGCACTCGTGCCCGGGTTCACGCTCCTGGCCGGCGTGATCCGCACCGTGTTCCAGATCGAGTACAAGCTGCAGTACGTGTTCATCGCGGAAGTGACGCAGCGCATTCTCACGGTGCTGCTCACGGGAACGGTGATCGCGCTCGGGGTGCGCAGTTCGGAAGATGTGCGCTTCCTGTACGCGTTTTTGGGATTCGGCGGCATCGGAGCGGCGGCACTGTTTTTCCTCTCGATCGTCTTCTCACGGAAGCTCATGCGCGTGCGGCCGAATACGGACCGCGCGCTGCTCAGGCATCTCTTCCGTCTCTCGCTCCCGTACGGCCTCTGCTTCCTCTGCACGACCGTCTCACGCCAGATGGACGTGACGCTCATCGGACTCCTGCGCCCGGACTTTGAGATCCAGAATGCGGAGTACGGGTTTGTGCAGCGCGTGATGGACATGGCCTACCTCCTCCCGAGCTTCCTGCTGAATTCCGCGATGCCGCTCCTCTCCGAGCGGGATGCCAAGGGTGAGGACACGCGGGGGCTTGTGGGAGGCATGCTGCTCGGGGTGTTGCTGCTCGGCATCACCTCCGCCCTGTTCTCCGCCATCTGGGCGAGACCCATCATGCAGCTGCTCACCGCTGATGACTACCTGAGCACGGCCGGTAACCCGGGTTCGGATACCGCCCTGCAGATGCTCTCCATCTCCATGCTGTTCGGATGTCTCGGCAGCTTCTCGTTCTACCTGCTCCTGGCCAAGCACCGCTGGCAGCCGCTCATCGCCACTCTCCTCTGCGGCGTTGTCCTTTCGCTCTCGCTCAACTTCCTCTGGATCCCGGAGCTCGGGTACATGGGTGCCGCGCGCACGTCGGCCATCCTGCACGCCTTCATCGGCATTGTGCTGCTGCCGATTGCATTGCGCGGGCTTCCGCCTCGGTTACCGCTTGGAAGCATTCTCCGGTCTGCGGCCTTCTGCGCGCTGCTTGCCCTCTACCTTCTGCTGATGCGTCCGGTGCTCTCGTCACCGTTACCGACCATGGTTGCGGGTGCGGGAAGCATGCTGTGGATGGGCTTCTCGGCATGGGCGACAGGTCTCAACAGGGTCATCCGCAGAGGATAAATGGCACGAAGCCGCTTCCGGAACGGTGCGTTTTTTGGTATACTGTCCTGATTTATGCGTATGAGCTTCCGCCTCGCCGGCATCACTCTCGGGCTCCTCTTTCCGCTCCTCACGCACGCACTGCCGGCCCCCGTGACCGGCATCGGCGCGGAGTACAAAGACGGCCAGGTGCACGTGCGCTGGAACCCGGTGGAGGGTGATGATATCTCGCTCTACCGCATCTTCTACGCGCGCCGCTCGATCCTCGAGACCGGCGGCCAGTATGACGATTTTGAGTCCGTCGGCGGCAAGCTCTCCGGGTACATCATCAAAAACCCCCCGGTGACCGATGTGCTCTATGTGACGCTGAGCGCCGTGAACACGGGCTCGGAGGAGAGTGATTCTTTTACGGAGGAAGTACGCATCGATATCAGCAACGGTGACACCGTCGGTACGGTCGATCCGTCTCAGGGCATGGCCCCCTCGCCTTCCCGCCGCGAGCGCGAGGCGAGCACGCAGGGGCTCCTGAGCGTGGAACAGCCATCCGCGACCGAGCTCGTGCTCCAGTTCAGCCAGCCGGTACGCATTGACCGGACCCGTGCAAAGGACGCCTTCCGCATTGAGGATGCCGCAGGCAAGGCGCTTGAGCTGACGCGCCTTGTGATTGAGGACCGTACTGTGCGCATTCTGACCAAGCCTCAGGAAGCAGGCATGATCTACCGCGTTTCCGTCTCGGCCGTGGTGACGGGCTCTCCCGCGGAAGGCGTGACGCTCCCGCTGGATGAAGGGCGCAGCACCAAGGAATTCATCGCAGGTGCCCCTGCCGTGACTGACGCTCCGGTGATCGAACCTGATCATCCTGCCGCCGCGGACACCTCCGCCGACACGGTGGATAACGTGCGGTTCATCGCCGAGCCCGCCCGCGACGGCACCTGGTCGGTGACCGTTTCCTGGGATAGTGCGGGACGGGACGACGTGACGGGCTACATCCTGCGCGCCGAGCGCGAGAACCGCGAAACGGTGGTGCCGTACGGCCGCACAAGCATGCTCTTTACCGGCGTCGCGCCGGGCACCTTCACGGTCTCGATCCGTATCCAGACCACAGAGGGAATTCTGGAGGGCGTCACGCATTCCATCACGCTCGGAACACCGGTCGTGAATAGCCGTCTGAGCAACAGCGGTGCAGGCGCGACTCTGCTCCTTGCGGCGAGCGGTGCCCTGGCCGGACTGCGCTTCTACCGCAGGCGTTCTGCGGGGGAGCAGAACGGCATTGTGGGCTGACTACGGCGCAGAATCGATGCCGTGTCGCACAGCGTGTTTGCCGTGATCAGCGCCGGAGTATGAACTGTGGTGGTGCCGTCACGCGCGTCCCTCCTCCGGCTCGGTTCAGGTGTCCTCGTGGTGCTCGCGGTGTTTGGCGCGCTTGAATGGCACAAGTACCCGCACGGGAGAATGCACGTATACTTTTTTGATATCGGCCAGGGCGACAGCATTCTGATTGTGACACCCTCGGGGAGGCAGATCATCGTCGATGGCGGGCCGGATGCGTCGCTCCTCACGCGCCTCGGACAGACAATACCGTTCTTTGACCGGTCGATCGATCTGCTGGTGATGACACACCCGCAGATGGACCACATGGCCTCGTTCCCGGAGATCCTGCGCCGGTACGACGTGGAGGCCGTGCTGATGACCGGCGTTGCCTACGACCTGCCGCGCTACGGGGAATTCCTGGAGCTGCTCGAGAAGGAAGATGCCAGGGTACTGATCGCCGATCCCAAGCAGGACATCGAATTTGCCGACGGCACGCGCCTGGATATCCTTTGGCCTCCTCCGGGGCTTGTGGGCAAGAGCGTCAAAGAGGTGAACGACACGGCGATCGTGTTCCGTCTGGAAAGCCGCGGGAAGACCGTGCTCTTCACAGGGGACATTGAATTGCCCGCGGAGAAGGCGCTGCTGGAGACGAAACAGAATCTGAAGGCCGATGTTCTTAAGGTGGCGCATCACGGAAGCAAGACCTCCACTGCGACCGGCTTCCTGCTCGCGGTTGATCCCGACCTTGCCGTGATCTCGGTGGGACTGGTGAACCACTACGGGCACCCCCACCCTGTGGTGATGGAACGCCTCAGGCACTTTGGCGTCCCGGTGCGGACGACGGCGACGGAGGGGACGATTGAGCTTTCCTGGTAAAACGGGCGTGCACGGGGGGTAGGGGCACGATATATCGTGCCCCTACCCCTGCCCTTTTCGCTGCAGTTCGCCTATAATCCGACCGTGCACGCCCTTTTGATCCTCGCAGGCCGCAGCAAGCGCTTTTGGCCGCTTACGGAAAAGGGCCTCTTCCCCGTCGCCGGAAAGACGCTTTTGGAGCATCAACTTGCGTGTCTCAAGGCAGGCGGCATCAAGGAGGTCACACTCGTGACCGGTGCGCATAACAAGGAAGAGATCAACAAGCGATTTCCGAAGATTCCGCAGATTGAGCAGGAGGATCTGGAGCTCGGGATGCGCGGCGCACTGCTCTCCGCATTGCCGTCGTTCAAAGAGCCGGTCGTGCTCGTATCCGGGAACGACGTGTTCGATCCCTCGGCATTTGCCGCACTCACAAAGGTCGCGAAGCAGAAGGGGGTGGCCGGAGCGATCCTCGCCCAGCGTGTGTCACGGTATTTCCCGGGGGGATACCTCACAGTGAAGAGTGATCGAGTCATGGGCATCGTGGAAAAGCCGGGCGAGGGCAGGGAGCCAAGTGACCTCGTGAATATCGTCGCGCATGTGCACAACGACCCGCAGGCGCTGCTGAAGGCACTGAAGCAGGCGAAGACCGATCGTGATGATGGATACGAGGTGGCACTGCAGTCGCTCTTCAGTGCCCATCACTATCGTGCCGTGCCGTACGACGGTGTGTGGAAAGCGGTGAAGTACCCGTGGCACCTGCTGCACCTGCTGCCGCACCTGCTGGATGGCATCGGCAAAGGGAAGATTGATAAAACCGCGCAGATCCACAAGACCGCCGTGATCGAAGGCAACGTGATCATCGGCAAAGATGTCCGCGTGTTCCCGCACGCCACCATCAAAGGCCCGTGCATCATCGGGGACAGGACGATCATCGCGAATAACGCGCTCGTGCGGGGCTCTTCCATCGGCCCGGACTGCGTGATCGGCTTCGGTACGGAAGTGAAAGGCTCGATCCTCGCCGGTCGCGTGTGGACGCATATGACGTACCTAGGGGACAGCGTGGTGGGCGAGAACGTCTCCTTCGGCGGCGGCTGCATGACCGGCAACCTGCGCCTGGACGAAGGCGAGATCCTCTCCGCGGATGTGCAAGCGAAAGAGAAGAAGATGCTGCCCACGGGACTCAGCAAGTTCGGATTGATCGTGGGTGATGACTGCCGCATCGGGATCCAGGTGGGCTCGAATCCCGGACTCAAGATCGGCAGCGGCAGCTTTATCGCCGGCGGTGTGTACCTCACGGAAGACGTGCCCGAAAAAAGTTTTGTGGTGATGAAGGACGGAAAGGCCGTCGTGAAGGAGAACCGCACCGAGGTGCCGGGCGTGGAGGCGCGCGAGAAATTCAGGAAGGAAGGAAAATTCTAAGAAGAAGATACTGTCTGTGATGCTGATTCTTTTTTGTTGCAAGGCTTTCCACACCCCTGTGGACATCTGTGGATGATGGAAATCGATCACAAAAGTTATCCACACCCACTGTGGATATTGGAGTCCGATCGTCCACCTGGGGTGAGCGGGAGTTATCCACATCCATTTTGATTTTTTAGCATACCTCAGCCAAAAAATGCCTTTGTTAATCTCTTATGCTCCACCCCCTGGGTATTCCACGAGTTTTCCACACCCCGCCCACACACAAGATTTCGACATCCACAGAGTGAAATGGCTTCTGCTTCACCAACTCGCTTTCTTTCCCCTCTCTTCTCCATAGTATTTCGTCCTGAAAAAAGATCGGTGTGAAGAGACTATGATGATGGTGAATTCGTGATATTCTTTTTCTCCTCTCTATCTAAGACCTCATGAAACTTCTCTGCTCCACCTCAGAATTCCTCCAGGCGATACAATTGGTCAGTCGTGCAATCGGCGGACAGCAGGCACTCCCGATTCTCGGGAATATTTTATTGGAAGCCAAGGGGGACAGATGTATCGCCAGCGCGACGGATTTGGAAATCAGTATCGTCACCAGCTTTCCGGCGAAAATTGAAACAGAGGGATCGATCACGGTTCCAGCAAAAGCCATTTTAAACTTTGCCCAATACAACAGTGATGCGGAGATGCAGCTGGAAGTAAAAGAGGGAACACAGGTCCGCTGCAGCTCCAAACACGCAAAGTCCATGATCGCCGGTGCGCCAGCATCGGATTACCCGACGATTTCCCAGGTGGAGAAGCAGACTAATTTCACCCTCAAGGCCGATCCCCTCCTCCAAGCACTACATCTTGTCACCTTCGCCGCGGCAAAGACCACATTACGCCCCGTGCTCTCCGGTGTGTTTCTGCGCAGCGGTCCGGAGCAGCTCATTTTGGTAGCGACCGATAGCTACCGTCTTTCGGAGTGCAGATTGCCGGCGGAAGGCGGCGGCGTGGAGGTGTCGTGCATTATCCCGGCAAAGATCCTAGAAGAATTGAAGTCCGTCCTTGGTGCTTATAAGGCCGAAAAGAAAGGGAAGGCCGAGGGTGAGCAGGGGTACTCCGTCGGCGTGTCCCTCAGTCGTCAGCAAATCGAATTGACCGTCGGCAACACGCGTCTGGTGTCCCGGCTGATCGATGGCAAATTCCCGAATTACGAGCAGATCATTCCCAAAGAGACCAAGACCAAAGTGTACTTCCCGCAACATGATTTTCTCACTGCGGTGAAGCGCCTTCATTACTTCGCCAAAGAGGTGAACAACACTCTCACCTTCCATTGTGCGGCGGAGACGCAGATCACCACGCCGCAGACACAGGCTGGTCAGGACGAGGCGACGGTCCAGGTGGAACTGACGGGTGAAGAGAACAAGATTGCGCTCAGTTCCAGCTACCTCCTGGATTTCCTGGGACACATCAATGCCGACGGCGTGATCATGACTGTCACCGACCCGCAACACCCTGCCATTTTCACACTGCCGGAAGAGAAAAACTTCCTGCACCTTATTATGCCGCTCAGGTTGCCGCAGTAAGAAGATATGCGGAAGAAAATACTATTATTTTTTGTGTCTAAGAGTAGAATTCAATTATGCGTTACGAAAAGAAATTTGCAGGAAAATGGGTGGCTGTAAAAAAAAGTAAGGTCATCGCTTCTTCCAAAAGCTTCTCCTCCCTGCAGAAGAAAATTTCCACAAGAAGGGACGTAGAGAGTATCCGGTTTTCCCTTATTCCAAGTGGAATGATCACTGGTTCTTTATGAAATTCGCATACACACAATACGAATTACCAAATGGATCAGTGGTGAGCAGGCCGGATTTGCCGATCAATTTTCGATACAAGCAAAAGAGTATCCCGGTTCAAAACGCACTTGTTGATACGGGGGCCGATCAAACCCTGTTGCCGCTGGACTTCGCCATTCACTTTGGTTGGAAATTTGATCTGACAAAAGATGGAGAAGAGTGGCACGGGGCGGGTGGAGGGACGTTCAGGGTTTTTCCATCACCAGAGCCAATTCAATTTGCGATAGATCAAAGAGGATTTCCGAGTATTCGATGGAGTGGATTTGTCTATTTTACACTTCAACAGCCTACGATTCTCTTGGGGCATAAGGGCTGTCTCGAGCATTTAATTATTACTTTTCGAGGGAAAGAAAAGGTGTTTGATGTAGAAAGTGCTCATTAAGTATTCCCTTTACGCCTTCTTGGGCAGCCCGATCCTTGATCCCACGCTTAGTCCCAGAAGAGTAAGGAGAATGGGGACAACTAATGAAAGAATAATGAAGATGAAGGCGAGCTGATAACCTGAGAATGTTTCCTGTAATACTGTAAGGAAATCGCCATCTCTCGAGAGCAGGAGAACAGCTGCAACAATGTTCAATACACCAGTAATGACTGCGGTCTGGATTTGCGTGCTCATTGGCAGTGCCCTGCCTTTTTCCCTTGAGTAGCTGAAGCCCAGGATCCCCGCAGCAATTGCTGACATCCAGATGGATTGAATGAAGATAGCAATTGCGATATTGATAATAAAAAGAATGATACCGAGAACAACTGGGTGATCGGGCATCTTCATAAAATAGGGGGTGGGGGGACGCAATTATTGTAAAAGACAAGCAGATGATGGTTGGTATTTTTCCTTGTGTTATACGGGAAAATTGCTATTATTTATGTGGTTCAACCGCCAAAAGCGAGTGCAACACTTTTCTGTATCCGCGAGGACATTTTCGCGAGTATGACCATTTCGCCCTCCCTTTTAATCGGGGAGGATACGCATCGGGAATTATCCGACCTCCTCAAAAAGGAGGGTTCTCTCGTGCTCTCCGGAGCCAGCAACGAGACCGCGAGGGCCATGCTCCTGCGTCATCTGCTCTCCTTCCGCGATCAGCCCGCAGTCGTCATCACCACCGATCAGGAGGCTGCGGAGGGGCTGCGCCACTGGTTGCAGTTCTTCGGGAAGCAGGGCGAGATTCTGCATGCCGTCAAAGATGAATCGGGGGCCATCAAGCCCGCTGAACTTCATCGTCTCCTCGCATTTCTCCAGGGTGCGGAAGAAGGTGGGAATGGTTCAGGTACCATCGCTATTCTCTCCCGCGAGACGTGGGAGGTGCCGTTTCCGTCATTTACAGAACTGAACGCCAAAAAGATCACACTCAAAAAAGGCCAGAAGGTGAACTTCACCGAGCTCTTCGAGTCGCTCATCGACCGTGGATACCGCCATGGTGTCGATCCGTATCTCGTTCCCGGCGAGTACCGCCGCATCGGTGAGACGCTCGATATCTATCCCATCCAAAGCACGCACGGGTACCGCATCCAGTTCGATTTTGAGACGGTGGAGAAGGTGCTCTCGGTGGATGTGCACAATCTCTCCGAGACGCAGGACGCCGGGTCATCACTGACCATCTTTCCTGCGATCTTTGAAGAGGAGATTCCGCTCCTGCGTCAGCTTCCCAAAGAACTGCTCGTGGTGAATGACGATCAGGAGGCGTTGGAACTCCCGGAAAAGAATCCGTCCATCACCTTCACCGCCTTTCCGGAGGCCACCAAGAACCACGCGCACGTCCGCTACCTCTCCGTTCTCAAGTTCTACACGCTGACAGACTTCTTGAACGATATCCGCGATAAATTACAGCAGGAGTGGCGTCTTCTCATCGTGAGCAAGCGCAGCGAGGAACTGGTCGAGATCTTCAAGGAGGAACGTATTGCCCACGAGGTGGGTCACGAATGGCGCGAGGGCGCGGTCACCGTCATTCACGCCGACGAGGAGGATCTGCTCCCCCACTCGCTCCAGAATCCGGATTTACAGTGCGCGCTGCTCACCGACCGCGAGATCTTCTCGCTCAAGAAGGCGGGCAAGCAGCGCAGTATCCAGAAGCTGGCGCTCGATTTCATCACCAGTCTCCAGCCCGGGGACTACGTGGTGCACATGGAGCACGGCATCGGCCACTTTGAGGGCATGACCCAGAAAGAGATCGATGGCGTGGCCCGCGAATACCTGGAACTCACGTACGCCGAGGGCGACAGACTCTTCGTCCCGGTCGATCAGGCCGACAAGCTCAGCAAATACGTCCACGAAGAGGGTGCGGAGCCCGTGCTCACACGCCTTGGCACCGCCGAGTGGAAGCGCACGACCGAGAAACTTCGTTCGGAAACCAAAGAAATCGCCAAGGAACTCCTGCAGCTCTACGCCAAACGCGCCAAAGCCAAAGGCCACCGGTATCCGGAGGACTCCGAAAAGATGCGCAAGTTCGAGGCCGCGTTCCCCTATGAGGAGACGCCCGGCCAGCGCAAGGCCATCCAGGACATCAAGGAGGACATGGAAGGCGATCACCCCATGGATCGTCTCGTCTGCGGAGATGTGGGCTTCGGCAAAACCGAGGTGGCGATGCGCGCCGCATTCAAGGCGGCTGATTCCGGCAAGCAGGTCGCGGTCATCGCGCCCATCACCATTCTTGCCGACCAGCACTTCCGCAACTTCCAGGAGCGCATGAAGCCGTTCGGCATCAATGTGGAAATGCTCTCCCGTTTCCGTTCCCCCCAGGAACAGAAGAAAATCCTGGAGCAGCTGCGGAAAGGCGATATCCATGTGATCATCGGCACGCACAGACTCCTGCAGGACGATGTGGAGTTTTTGAATCTGGGAATGGTGATTATCGATGAAGAGCAGCGCTTCGGCGTGAAGCAGAAGGAGAAATTCAAGGAGATGCGCGCATCCGTGGACATCCTCACCCTCACGGCCACTCCCATCCCCCGTACGCTCAATCTTGGTCTGCATAAACTCCGCGACATCACGACGATCACCACCCCTCCGCCCGGCCGCCTGCCGATCATCACCGAGGTGCGCAAGTATTCCGATGAGCTCGTGCGGAACGCTATCATGGCGGAGCTCAAGCGCACGGGTCAGTGCTTTGTGCTGCATAACAGGGTCGAGACCATCGATGCCTTCGCCCAGAAGCTCAGGGTGCTCGTGCCCAAGGCGACGTTCGTCGTCGGTCACGGCCAGCTCGCTCCGGAGGTGCTCGAGGACCGCATCCTCAAGTTCAAGGAGGGCCGTGCCACGGTGCTCGTGAGCTCCACCATCATCGAGAACGGTATCGACCTCCCTCGTGCCAACACGCTCGTGGTCAACGAGGCCGAGCACTTCGGTCTCTCACAGCTCTACCAGCTCCGCGGACGCGTGGGACGCGGCAAGGTGCAGGCGTTCGCGTACTTCCTGTACCACAGCCAGAAGCTGAAAGAAGACGCCAAGAAGCGCCTACGCGCGATCGTCGAAGCATGCGAACTCGGCTCCGGGTTCCAGGTGGCCATGCGTGACCTGGAGATCCGCGGTGCCGGCGAAATCCTCGGTGCGAGCCAGAGCGGCACCATGCAGACGGTGGGTGTCAGCCACTACCTACGCCTCCTCAAGCAGGCGGTCGAGGAGCTCAGGAGCGGTAAGAAAGAAGAGATCGAAGAGGATCTGCAGGTGGAGATCCAGCTCCCTGTGGAGGCGCTCATTCCGTCCTTCTACATCACCGAGAGCGACGACAAGATCTCCGTGTACCAGAAGCTCGCGGCATCGGAGGACGAGGCGATTCTCTCCGAATTCGAGCGCGACCTGGAAGAAGAATACGGCCCGATCCCCGTCCAGGTGCGTCACCTCATCGAAATCCTGCGCCTCAAGATGGCCTGCCGCCGCTCGGGCGTTGCCCGCGTGAAGGCGGAAGATGCCGGCCGCAAAGGACACGACATCGTGCTGCAGCTTTCTTCCCGCGTGACTGCGAAGGAGATCATGCAGCTCATTGCCGAGAACCCGCAGTGGAAAATCAGCGGATCGAGCCTGCGTATTTCGGAAGAAGGCCTCAAATCCAAATCAAAGAGCGGTGACTGGCTCAATGAACTCACGCGCGAGGTGAAGCTCCTGCACAAGAAAAAAGAGGAGAAGCCGAAGAAAGAGAAGGAGAAGGAGGAAGAGGCGGCCTAAAGGGCAAAGACTGCAATTCCAAAATGGCGTCTTTTCTGCTATACTACAACGAAACACGCATATCCATGCCCGTCACTCCTCCAAGCATCCCCACCGGCCAGGAGCTCTATGACGCGATTATGCGCAACATCGAGCCGGAGCTGACGAGTGCGGAGTCCGCGAACCTTGAGAAGAAGTATCAGGGCGAAACTCCCGACCAGAAGCAACGCCGCATGCAGCGGTATCAGCTGGCGCTCGATCAGTACGATCGCGCGTACTCTGAATACATTGAGACACTCCAGACCCAGGTGACGCGCTACAAAAAGCAGTCGCTTGCCGAGGCGGAAGTGGAAGACCGCGCCCGCGATGAAAATCTTCTCGGGTCGATTGCCCAGGCGTTCCTCCCCTCCGCGTGATGTTTGGTTTTACGTCCGCATCGGCCGAGCGACGCCTGCTCTCTTTTGCGTTCAGCGAGGCTTTCAGGCTTCCTGATCCCACAGAGGAAAAGATCAAGGTGGAGAACCAGGAACAGGTGAAGCAGAAGCAGGCAAAAGAGGCCGCCGAGAAGGCATCGGCACCCGAGGGTCTTGATGCCGACGTTCGCAAGCAGGTCGATGAGCGAGTAGAGGCTGCTGCTGAACGTACCACGCAGATGAGGCAGGACATCGAGGGCGCACGGAAGCGCGCTGAGACGCGCCGTCAGCAGAACGTCAAAGGTGCCCGCGATGCCGATACGGCCGCGTACGTGGGTGAAGTGGCCATGGCTGCGCCCGTCGCGCCGTTCGTCGAAGAGACGCGCACCGAAACGACTTCGCCCGTCACTCTAGCACAGGCTCCCGCGTCATCGGTCGATACCCAGGTGCGCACCAAGACTGAGCAGGCACAGAAGACAGCGAAAGAGGCCGCCGCCCCCGAAGGTGGAAATGCGGGAATCGAACGTCCGGACGTGCGCAGCGAAGGAAGAGCATAACGTACTGATTCTCTGAATCAGTCCAGTAGGACACCCTTCAGGAAAGGGTCAAATTTTGGTATACTGATGCGAATCCTTCTCATATCCACATCCATGAGCACCGTCACCCCGATTACCGCACAGCACATCCTGGACACCCTCTACGGAGACGTGCAGGGCTATTCCCTCTCGTCCCAGGGGCGCACGCGCATTGCCAGGGAGGCCGACCCGGCGTTTACCTACGGTGAAGTCACTCCCGAGGCCATTGAGTACATCGTCACGCAGGTGCAGCCCAAGGAGCACGAGGTGTTCTACGATCTCGGTGCCGGTACCGGCAAGGGGGTGGTGTTCGCGTCGTTCTTCGGTCCGTTCAGCCGCTCCATCGGCATTGAGCTGCTGCCGGAGCTCTGGGCTGCGGCAAGCGATACCGCCACCCGCTACGAACTGGAAGTGAAGCCGCAGCTCCCGCCCCACAAACACGGTCAACAGATCGAGTTCCGTAACGGCGATATCTTCGTGCAGGACATCTCCGATGCCGATGTGGTCTTCAGTCACTGCACGTGCTTCGATGATGAGCTGATGGGCAAGCTCTCCGACCAGTGCCGCACGCTCAAGAGCGGCGCACGCATCGTGACCGTCACCAAGGGGCTCGTGGGCCCGGAGTTCATCGCGCTCGGCACCACGCCGTTCCGCATGGCCTGGGGCGACGCGACGATCTGTTTCTATCAGCGGGCGTAATCATGAGAGGGAAAACCGTGGAGTTGCTCCCTTATCGCCCCTGAGTATTTGGTTTTGGAGGGAATATCGTCCGCAGCAATTTGTCTGTGCCGAATTCGGCACGGAGCTGCCTGATGACGGCTTGGCCACCGGGTTCGTGACGCACCTCTCTTGCAAGTTCTCTTGCGGCCATCCGCGTCAGCTTATCGAGAACGGCAGGATCAGTGGACGCCTTGATTTCATCGGTGGAGTTGTACGGACAGTTCTTGGTGTTCATGGGGCGGCAAACAAAAAGGACCGGAATATTTTACCGATTTTCTCTGCAAGAGAAAGGGTAAAATCACGTCTTTTTCTGGTAGAGACCCCGGGTTCACTCTTCACTCGTTGTTTCTATCCCCCGGGGTCTCAGGTTTTTACAGATCGAGCTTGGTTTCTCGCATGCTCTCTCCGGTACCATGTTGCTCCGGATGCGTCAGAATAAAGTGAAGGTTGCTGATCGCCTTGCCCTTCAGAATGTCCACCCAATAGCCGTGCGCCTCGGCATCGAGGCTGTCGAAGAATCTCTCAAACTGCTCAGGAGACACCGGCGCAAGCGCCTCGTCCCGTTCCGATTCAAACTCCAGTCTCGCCCGGTACATTTCGTAGTGAGCTGATGCCATCTGCTGCATAGAATCATGCTACAAGTATTGCTTTAACATGTAAAATATCATCAGTCCATTTTTAGAATCTTCGCTATGTAAAGGCAAAATATTGGATGTATATGGGTCCATGGAGAGGACCCTTCCTCGCGACGCTCGTCAGGGCGAGCGTGAACCTCCTTTCTTCCACAGCCGCTCTTTCTTTTCACGACGCCAACCTTTGATCTCTTTTTCTCTGGCACGTGCGGCCAAGCGATTTTCTTGTGGTTCTGACCATAGCAATTGCTTCATGGGAATCCTCTTTGTGTGATCGCAGGCAATTCCTGAAGAATGCTCAGACAGTCTGCGAGCGAGATCTGCCGTAAAGCCCACATAGTAGGAGCCGTCTATCAATTCGAGAACATATACTTGAAACATGATGGCTTGCCATGAGGAGCCCCGCAGAGCGGGGCGACGAATGGTGCCATGGAGAGGACTTGAACCTCTACGGGATTGCTCCCACCAGCTCCTAAGGCTGGCGCGTCTGCCAATTTCGCCACCATGGCTGTGAAGGATGCGGAGGTGCGCCTGCCTGCCGGCAGGCAGGTCTGCCATTTCGCCACCCCGGCATGCCTGCAGTGTAGCTTTCCGGAAGGCGTGCGTCAGTCCCCGTACTCCCATGCCCGGTCTGTTTCGGGTGAATGCGGACGTGCAGGTACCTGTCTCATCTCTTTTGCCGGAGGAGAAGGTTCGTCTTCAAAGAAATGCTCCATAAAAGCAGGTCCTTCCGTGAGTGCCCAGTGGAGGCCCGCCATTGTGCCCTGCCGTATCTCTCCGATCCAATGGGATCGATCATCATCGGGAATGCCATTCATGAACTCCTGAAAGCGTTCAAATGGTGCCGTGTTACCGCGCATATTTCTCGCGGACTCGTCGTAATGCTCACGCAAATTGTCAGTCGCCATGAGGAAGAAGGGAGGCGGAGCAATGATCCCCCGCTTCCCTTTCCTCATCCATTTTTTCGTGTGTGCAGCGCTACGTTGCAAGTCAGGCTGCAGAAAACTCAGGCGATCGCCTTCTTCAGCGCGTCCACGCGGTCGCACGTTTCCCAGGCGACGCCCAGGTCCTCGCGGCCCATGTGTCCGTATGCGGCAAGCTGGCGGTATTGCGGCTTGAGGAGGTTGAGGTCCCTGATGATCGCTGCCGGGCGGAGGTCAAATGTCTTTTTGACGGCCTCTTCGATCTTGCGGTCACTCACCGTGCCTGTGCCGAAGGTATCGACGCGGATGGACACCGGAGCGGCAACGCCGATGGCGTAGGCCACCTGCACCTCGCACTTCCTGGCGAGGCCGGCCTTCACCACGTGCTTGGCCACCCAGCGTGCGGCGTACGCGGCGGAGCGGTCCACCTTGCTCGGGTCTTTCCCGGAGAAGGCGCCGCCCCCGTGACGGCTGTAGCCGCCGTAGGTATCCACGATGATCTTGCGGCCGGTCAGTCCGCAATCGCCGGGAGGGCCCCCGATGACAAAGCGTCCCGTGGGGTTGATGTGGAACACGGTCTTGGCATCGAGGTACTTGCCGCACACGGGTTCGATGATGTGCTTTTTGATATCCGTGCAGATCTGCTCGTGGGTCACATTCTCTGCATGCTGGGTGGAGATGACCACGCAGTCGATGCGCTCGGGCCTGCCATCGTCACTGTACTGCACCGTCACCTGACTCTTGCCGTCGGGGCGCAGGTACTTCAGCCCACCTTTCTTCCGGACTTCACTGAGCTTTTTCGTCAGCCCGTGTGCCAGGGAGATCGGTAGCGGCATCAGCTCCGGTGTTTCGTCACATGCAAAGCCGAACATCAATCCCTGATCGCCGGCACCCTGTTCCTTGTCCTTGTTCTGCTCCACATCCACGCCCTGGGCGATATCGTTGCTCTGTTCGCCCACGCAGACCATGACGGCGCAGGCCTTGTGATCGAAGCCGTAGATGCCGTCGTCGTAGCCGATCTCCTGGATCGTCTTCCTGGCCACCTCGGCCATGGGGATGTAGGTGTTCGTGCGGATCTCGCCTGCCACAACCACGAGTCCGGTCGTCGCCAGGCACTCGCAGGCCACGTGACTTTGCGGATCTTTGCCGAGCGCGTAATCCAGCACGGCGTCGCTGATCTGATCGCAGATCTTGTCGGGGTGACCCTCGGTCACGGATTCGGATGTAAAGAAGTGAGACATAAAGAAGTTGGAAAGTACGAAGGTAGAGAGGTGAGAAGGTTTAGATACAAAAACGTCTTCCGTGAGAGGAAGAGCGTGAGTTGGCTATCTTCCCCGTGAGGGGCTGGAATTCCCACCGTCTCCGGGGCTCCGGAAGGTTGGGGGGCATCTCGATCGGGCCAGTTCCCTTGATGCCACTCTGGATAGGACGGTGATGTGCAGTGATCGTAGCACGGGCGTTTTCGTCTGCAAATGGAGTTTTGAGGTGTGGGGACTGGGGGTTGGGCACTGGGAACTGGGCTAGGAGATTTCACGTAGTGTCCCAGCCCTAGCCCCCAGTGCCCTTCCAAGGGATCGCTTGTACCTCATCCGGCCCTTCGGACTACAATGCACTTCCATGTCCTCTCTCGCCCTCACCAAACCCTTCACGTTCATTCTGTTCGGTGCCTCCGGGAACCTGGCGAAGCTCAAGATCTATCCGGATCTGTATGTGCTCGCGCTCAAAAAGCGTCTGCCGGAACAGTACGTGATCGCCGGGTACGCCCGTTCCCCCATGACGGACGCGGAATTCCGCTCGCTCGTGGAGCAATCGGTGCGCGCGCAGATTCCGGAGGTGAATAAGACGGTACTCGCGGATTTTCTGAATCACGTGCACTACGTCCAGGGTCAGTACGACTCGGCCGCGGATTTCAAACAACTCGATGCGCGACTGACGGAGCTGGAGAAGAAGGCCGGACCTTCCGTGCGTGTGGCCTATCTCTCCGTTCCGCCTACGATCTTCGCATCGGTTCTCCGTAACATCCGCGAGGGCGGCGTACGCAAAGAGGGCGCTTCGTCAGGCCCGACAGGGTTCCGCTGCATTATCGAAAAGCCCGTGGGCCACGATCTGAAGAGTTTTGAGCAGATCACCGCCGAACTGCAGCAGTGCTTTGGAATGGATGAAGTTCTGCTGCTCGATCACTACCTGGGGAAAGATGCCGTGCGCAACGTGTATTACCTGCGCTACGCCAACCCGATCGTCGAACGCCTGCTCAAGAATTCTCTGATTCATCACGTGGAGGTCACCGCGGCGGAGCCGATGGGTCTTGAGGGCCGTGCCGGCTATTACGACCACACGGGCGCGCTCAGGGATATGTTCCAGAGCCACCTCCTGATGATGGTCAGCCTCCTCACCATGCATATCAAAGACAGTGATGACGGCCTGCCCGAAAGCCGTCTGAACGCTCTCAGGCAGCTCTATCTGCCGCCCGCTTCCGATCTCAATGATCTCGTGATGCAGGGGCAGTACACCGCAGGAAACGTGCGCGGGGAATCGGTCCCGGGGTACCGGGATGAAGAGGGTGTGGGCCCGCAATCACGCACGAACACCTTTGCCGCCTGCAAGCTTTTGAGCCGCGAGTCACGCTGGCAGGGTGTGCCGTTTTACCTCAGGTCCGGCAAGCGCCTGGGCAAAAAGGAGACGCGCATCACCATCCGCTTCCAGGAGCCGCGCAGAGTGGGAGAGGGCAGTGCCCCCAACCGCCTCGATATCATCCTCCAAGGGGAGGCCGGCATGCGCCTGCACCTGCAGACAAAGCTTGGCGGAGCTGAACCCAAGTTCCGTCCGCTCATCATGGAAGACCCGCTCGTGTGCGTGGGCGATTGTCTGCCTGAGCACGGGCTCCTCATCCTCGAAGCCGTGGCCGGACGCCGCAATTGGTTCCTCAGTTTCGATGAAGTGCGTGCCGCCTGGAGGCTCATCGATCCGCTGCAGGCACACCTCGATCAGTCATCCACGCCGCTGTACGCCTACACGGCAGGATCGAATGGTCCCGAAGAAGCGCGAGGCTGGATCGCAAAAGACGGCATTGAGTGGTGCTAGGCATGAAAGAGGAACCTCCGGTTCCCCTTTCATGGACTATCCCCTCCGGCAAGGTGGCGCTCCGGGCAGGCAAAGCCTGCCGTCGCGCATTATTTTATCTCTGTAATTCCAAGGAATAAGTGGCTATTTGTATCAGAATTTTAAAATCAAATATCATGAAAGTATGGTAACTGGAACCTCCAAGCCGCCATCGGGCATCCCGGAAAGCATCATGGATGTGACGCGTGCAGTGGTGCTGAAGCCCGTGGAGTACATGTTCTCAAAGCCGATCGGACTCATCGGCGCACTTATCCATTCCACCGGCAGTGCATTCTTCCGGCTGTTCATGGGCAAGTCTCGTAGGAAAGATGACGCTGGACGCTAGGCTCTCACTCTGCGAGCATCGAGCCATGGCTCCGGACTTCCAGACATTTGGTTCGGCAGACGAACTAACGAATGCGGCAGTAACGTTCCTTGCGAATGTCGTCCGCACTGCGCAATCTGAACGCGGAATGGCGGTTCTTGGCCTCTCCGGAGGCTCCACACCGGGTCCGGTCTACACGGCGCTCGCCAAGGAGCAGGGCATCGACTGGTCCAAGGCCTGGCTCTTTTTGGTTGATGACCGCTGTATCCGCAAGGACGATCCCAAGAGCAACCAGTTCCTCCTGCGGTCCACGATCCTGAAAGACGCCCCGGTGCCCGAGTCCCAGATCATCGTTCCGGATATGACGCTTGCGCCTGCCGATGCCGCAGGGCAGTACGGTCAGCAGCTGAGTGCCCTTGTCCGCAAGCACGGCATTGATGTGCTTGTCCTTGGCATGGGTGACGACGGTCATATCGCCTCCCTCTTTCCTCCCCTGAGCGATGAGGCATTCGGGACGGAGGCGGCGGTCCACACCACAACTGACCGCTTTGATGTGCGGGACCGTATCAGTGTGTCACTTCCGATGTTGATGCAGGCGCGTGAAGCACTTCTTCTTCTCAAGGGTGACGCGAAAAAGAAAGTCTATGACGAGATGATGGCTGCCAAGGAGGGTCCCAGTCGCTGGCCGATGAAAGCCATTCTGAACAGAGGGGCACCGACACAGACCTTATGGGTCGCATAAGGCAGGTCGGAGACCTGCCCCAAGTCAGAAAAAAATGAACTCTGAATTTCTGATCGGAAGAAAATGACTGTTAAATATGCCCGGGGGCAGGTCTCCGACCTGCCGATTGTCATGCTCCAATATTTTGTCTGTACTGCAGTGCTTCGGCGATGTGCGTGCGGTCAATGCCATCACTTCCCGCAAGGTCGGCGATTGTCCGCGCCACCTTGATGGTGCGGTGGTACCCGCGTGCGGAGAGGTTGAGTTTCTCGACGGCGGAGAGCAGAAGTTTTTCCGATGGCTCATCCAGGCGGCAGAGCAGATCAATCTCCCGCACGCCCATTTCCTTGTTGGTGGAAATGCCGCGTCCTGTAAAACGCCTGGCCTGCCGCTCCCGCGCGCTGAGGATTTTCCCGCGGATCTGTTCACTGGTTTCCGCAGATGCGGAAGGCGGCTTTTGGATATCTTCGATGGGCACGGGCTGCACATCGATCGTGAGATCGATGCGGTCCAGAAGCGGTGCCGAGATGCGCCGCTGGATCTTCTGTGCGGACGCGGCTCCGTACCGGGCCGGGTTCATGGCTGCGACGAGAATGACATCCGCCGGGAACGTCACCGAGCCTTGTGCGCGGGTGATGGTGATCGACCGGTCCTCTAAAGGCTGACGCAGCACTTCCAGGACCTGGCTCGGGAACTCGGCGAGTTCATCGAGGAAGAGCACCCCGCGGTGTGCGAGGCTGATTTCCCCCGGGCCGGGCACCTGCCCGCCGCCCACGATGGAAACGCCGCTCGCGGTGTGGTGCACGAGGCGGAAGGGCCTCTTATGCAGGAGCGGAGAATCTTTGGGGAGCAGGTTTGCCACCGAGTAGATCTGCGTCACTTCAATCGATTCCTCCTGGCTCAGCGGTGGCAGAATGCCGCGCAGTGCTCGCGCAAGGAGTGTTTTGCCCGCACCGGGCGCGCCCGAGAGGAGCACGTTGTGCCCGCCCGCCGCGGCGATGATGAGGGCGCGCTTGGCATGCTCCTGTCCGCGCACGTCGGCAAAGTCCACGGTGTCGGCGTTCGGTGTCGCCGCAGGGCTCGATGCCGGTGGCAGCACAATCGGCGCGAGACGTTCACCCTGGAGGATCTCCACAAGCTCGGTGAGTGTTTCCGGTGCGATCACTTCGATCCCGGGAATGAGCGCCGCTTCCGGGCCGTTGACTGCGGGTACCACAAGCCTGCGGACCCCGAGCCTGCTGCACGCGACGGCCGCGGGGAGCACGCCCGTGACATGGCGCAGGCTGCCATCGAGCGCGAGTTCCCCGAGGAAGGCCGTGTCCTTGAGGCTCTCGGGCGGCAGGTCGATGAGCTCGTGTGCGGCGAGGAGCCCGAGGGCGATCGGGAGATCGTACCGGGGGCCGGCTTTGCGCACATCGGCGGGGGCCAGGTTGACCGTGATGACCCGTCCGGTGGGGAAGCGGTACCCCGAGCTCCGGATGGCCATACGGACGCGTTGCTTGCTCTCTTGAACGGCGGTGTCTCCGAGTCCGACGATGAAGAACCTCGTTTCTTCGCCGCCGAGCGTGGAACCCACCTCGACGATGACTTTTTCCGAATGGAGACCGATGGGAGCGAAGGATTGGAGCTGCGTGAGCATGGGAGAGGAGGAATCAGCATATGAGTGTACACACGTACACCATCTGTTCTGCAAGTGAATAGGGTAGACAAACGTACACCTTTATGAAATACCTATGGAGCACCGGATCCTGGTGCCGTGTATGAAACCCGACATCTCTCCTCTCCCGGCCGCGCAACGGAAAGACGATGCGTCATCGCGTCTGCGGAATGCGACCCGGCTGACGGGCGTCACCGGTGAAGACATCGCCGCGCGTCATCTGGAAGCACTCGGATACCGTGTCCTTCATCGCAATCTGCGTGTCGGGCGTGGTGAGGTGGACATCCTGGGGCACGACCCTAGGGATAACGTGCTCGTGTTCGCCGAAGTGAAGACGCGCTCGCGTGACGGCCTCTACCGCCCCGAGCTCAACCTCACCCGCCGCAAGCGCCGCGCGATGACGCTCGCTGCCGCGCGCTGGGTGAACCGCAACGGGTATGAGGGCGGGTACAGGATGGACCTGATCTGCATCGCCGGCGGGCGCGTGAGTGACCACTTCATCGAACTCGACGGGGTGTCCGGTTCAGCAGAGCAGCTTTTCTAGCTGCGTTTTTCTAGTCACGGCTAGGCATAGGCATGGATACCGGCGAAGTCCGTCAAGCGCGTGGCGGAGGCGTGGCAATGCCTGCAGGACATGAGTTCATGAGAGTCATAGATCATAGGATGACTTATACTGTGGCTGCATGGTGATGCTCCGCGCTGCAACGGCTGAAGGTATTCCTTTGCTGAAAGCGCTGATCGTCGACCATGCCCGTAACCCATGGAGCTATCCCACGGATGCATGGATGGCTCACTATTTTGGAGCGATCAATGCTGGCAAAGCTCAGGCGATTGTTGCCTGCGATGATCAGAAAATTATCGGGGCGGCTATTTTTGATCGTGGCCAGGAGTTCAGCCGATATCAGTCAGCTTCGGATCAAAAAGAGCATGCCTATATTGCAGAAATTGTGGTCGATGGCGCTTATGCCAGACAGGGAATCGGTACTGATCTGCTTCGCGGGGCGATTGCGGAGCTAAAGCGCCAGGGGATGAGAACTGTGTATGCAAAGCGGCATGAAGAAAATGCACCATCAGCCCGGATGATGGAAAAATGCGGATTTACCGTCATTGATATCTTTGACGATCCGGAGCGGACATCAGGATCACGGCGAACAGTCATCTGTCAGTTGAAAATGTGAATCACCGCGCCAGTTCCTGAAAGAAAAATCTTCGATGAGAGGCGTCCGAAGTCCGTCAAGCACGTGCCCGTGTTCCGGCTTTGCCAAACAAAAAGGCACGACGAAACCCCGTGCGCTTTTCCGCCGGAGGCATAGGCTTGATTCTCCTTTCCCTGCCTCGCGATGAACAATCAGCTCGCCATCGCCCTGCACGAACTCCGCGCCAGCGGTGCCGTGGGCCTCCCCTCCGCCGAGGATGTCCAGTCCGCGGAGGATGGCACGGAATGGACAGGGAGAAAGGCTGCCGGGGATCAGTGGCTGCTGCAGAAGACCGGGGTGAAGAGTTATCTGTGTGTTTGCTGACGTTAAGAAATTTCTTCCCGCCTTTCTTTTGTCTGCCCCTCTCATTCCCCAGAGCGGGTCTTCGACCCGCGGGTCATACAATCTCTCCCTCTTTTCTTTGTCTCCCCGACAAAGAAAAGAGGCAAAAGAAAGCGCACCGCCGCCAGTCCACACTCCACCCGGCACCGACTCTCCTCGCCGGACCTTCCAAGGCTTCAGGCCCGTCTCGTCGAGAGAAGCGCGCACTGCGGTGCGCGCGGTGCCTTCCCCTTCACCCCCCGTGGCGGCGGACCGCCCGCTTCGCATAGTCCAAATCTAGTTACAGAAAAACAGCGTTCAGGACACCAGAGGTAGCTCTTCCACAAAATAGTTACTCTCCAGCCAATACGACGACCTCGCGGCCCTCCTGCGGCAGTGAGCTCTTCAGTTTGTACTCGGTGACCGTCTCCTTGGCACCGATGTTCTTCATCACCGCGGCGTGGGCGGTTTTGTCCTTGCCGGGGATGAGGATCAGCACGCGCGGGTCGAGCTCGTCGACAATCTTCTGCACGAGCTTGGCGTCTGTCGTCGGGATCACGAGCACATCGATATCACCGACGAACTCCAGCTGCTTATCGGTCCAGTCCTGCAGGGGGCTCGAAAGGAACGCGGCGCGCACGCCATCGCAATCCACCACGTACGAGACCTGCTGACCCTCAAGGTGGCCGATGCCCTTCACCGCCGTGCCGCCCACGTGGTACTCGCCCGGCCAGGAAAGCACGCCTTCGGTCTCTTCTTCCTGCGGCGTAGAGGCCAGCACGGTCAGGTTGTCCTTTGCGGCCTTTGCGGCGTCCGCTGGGAAGACGATAAGGGTCTTGTTGAGCCCGGCTACAGAGAACGAGCCGGAGCCGAGGGAGGTGAGAGTAATCATCAAGTGGATCATATCATGAAATTTCTCGAGTTGAGGGTGAAAATTCCAAATGCCAAAAACCAGATTCCAAATAAAAATCAGGTTTCAAATGCCAGTTCCTGCTTATTGGATTTTGAAGATTGGCCTCTCTCTGGCTTTTGGCTTCTGGTCTTTGGACTTTGCGCCGCTAGGCGTTCAGGTTCCGACGCGTTCTATCTTTGCTCCGAGCGCCCGGAGCTTCTCGTCGAGGCGGTCGTACCCGCGTTCGATGTAGCGGACGTCGGTGATCGTCGTCTCCCCTTCGGCGCAGAGGGCGGCAAGGACCATGGCGGCACCGGCGCGGATATCGTTACTGGCCACCGTACGGCCTTTGAGAGCGCTGGGACCGATGATGAGAGCTTGGTGGGCATTGAGGATCTCCACGTGTGCGCCCATCTTCTCCAGCTCGTAGAGGTAGGCCATGCGGCCCTCGAACAAGCGCTCAAACATGCGGCTGACGCCGTGGGCCTGGCTCATGAGTACGCCCATGGGGGCCTGCAGATCGGTGGGGAAGCCGGGGTGAATATTCGTACGCACGTTCATGGCGCGCATGGAGGAGAGCTCGCCATCCACGAAGACCGTCTTGGTGGCGTCATCAAATTTCATGATCGCCCCGTGGCGGCGCAGCGTCTCGAAGAACGTGAGCAGGTGCTCGCGCTCCACGTTGTGGATCCGGAGCTTCCCGCGCGTCACCAGGGCTGCGAGGGCCAGGACGCCGGCTTCCAGGTAATCGGAGGTGACCGCATGATCCACGCCTTTCATCTCCTTTGCGCCGCGTACGGTGACCGTGTGCGTGCCCACTCCCTCCACCGTTGCGCCCATCTTCTGCATGAAGGCCTGGACGTCCTGCACGTGCGGTTCGCATGCGGCCAGGTCAATGCGGGTTTCGCCCTCGAGCAGTGCGCCCGCGAGCATGACGCTCTCTGTCGCCGTCACGGAGAATTCCGGGAGAATGACATGTGAAGGTTTGGGCTTACCCTGGAGGTGCAGTACTTCATCAGTGCTCATATCCTCAACGCCCATCTGCTTGAGGCCTTCCACGTGCGCGCCGACCGGGCGCTTGCCGAGTACGCAGCCGCCCGGGTAGGACATCTCGGCGACGCCGAAGCGGGCGAGGAGCGGGCCCAAGAGCACGATCGCACCGCGCAGCTTGGACACAAGTTCCGCGGGGACGGGCTGGCTCTTCATCTTTTCCGCGCGGATGCGCACGGTGCCTTCTTCAAAGCTCACCTCTGCGCCCAGATACTTGAGGATCTCGATCATTGCGAGCGTGTCGCGCAGCTTGGGGACGTTCCGGAGGACCGTTTCGCCGGTCGCAAGGACACTCCCGGCCAGGAGGGGCAGCGCGGCATTTTTGGAGCCGCCGACGTTCACGTCGCCGACGAGCGGAATGCCGCCGCGAATGCGGTAGGTGACATCCATAGGGGACGACAATGATAGCCCGTATCAGGGAGTGGCTAAAGGGAAAAACGGGTGGAAAGGAGAGCGCAATTATCTCCGCAGTTCATTCAAAATGTGTTGTGCACGGCGGAAATCAATAGTTTCAGAAGCGTCTTCCATGCTCTCCAGGGAATTGCCCGTCACATGGACGGTGCAGAAGGATTTTCCCTGCTCGACCATCATCTGACGCACGTTGCGGATATGGAACGGGCCGCACAGAAGCAGATCCCTGTTGTGCAGATGTTGCGCCATATATCTGTCGCGTCTGCCGACGATGATGTCGTGCTGAGTCACTTCCAGAAAGTCGCGAAGAACCTCTTCCAGTCCCTGCATATCCATCTCTTCGCCGCCCATGGTCATGCGCACGATTCTCCCCTGCGCGTTTCGCTCAAAGACAGGCTCGCCGCGCTGGTCGCAGGCATGGAAAAACCCGGAAGCACGCTGCAGCGCCGGCTGGTAGGTCTCATGCATGTACTGCAAGCGCTCTTGCTCTTTGGCAGGATCATCGAGCCCCCGGCAATCCAGATCGCCGTCGCTGAGTGCCAGGGCGATGTGGGCCTGAATCTGCGGAAAGTTCGGGTAGTTCTGCCGCATGTCATCCCGGAAATTCGCATAATTCCTCAGGAAGATCCGTGCCTCGCGCGCCGTCATCGGTCGGTCACCGGTCCGGAGTTCCTCCAGGGGATGTGGAATGTTGGCCGTTCCTTCCAGATTGAATTTCTTCAGGTTGAAGCGCCTTCCCATCACCACAATCTGATACGTACGATGCAGCATCTGCAGGCGCGCTTCGGGAACCACCGGAGAGGGGCTGCCATGGTCAAAACCGACGAACATCACCGGATTCACAGGATGCTCATCCGAAGCCCCGGCAGGGTGTGTCCACCGGGCGGTCCCCAGTCGTGACTGATTGATTTCGTTGGCAAAGCGCACGAACCGTTCGGGCCCCTCGCAGTTCTCCACAGGATCGTCCGTCTCTTCCATCAGCTTCAGGGCGGTTCCCCCTGCCACAGCCAGTGCCCCCAGGGACAGTGCGGTGTTTTGCATAAACGCACGGCGGGTGATTGTTATTGCCTGATCAAGACGCGCCTTCTGTGCGGATCCAAGTTTCTTTTTTGCCAAAAGCTCCGCCTGTGTTTCCCTGGCACGGCGCACCTCTTCTCTTCCCGTGGACGTGAATAGATAAGGGAGTTTCATAAAGAAAATATAAACTAAATATCTATAAAGTCAATTACTAGAATTGTCGCAGCAGAAAGCCGTCAATGGCTCTTTTTTCGCGCAAAAAACAATGTTTCTATTAAGAGTATTCCCACCCCCACCGTGATCCAGCTATCGGCAAGGTTGAAGATGGGAAACGTCCCCACCTGGAAAAAGTCTGTCACGTAGCCATCGAACAGTCGGTCGATCACGTTCCCCAGTGCCCCGCCCACGATGAGTCCATACCCGATCTGTGACCAGCGGGTCTTTGCTGTCCGGAAGGCCACAACACTGATCGCGATCAATGCCCCCAGGATGATCACGGTCTGAAACTGGCCCAGATCCAGACTGAAGGCCACGCCGGGGTTCAGTGCGTATCTCAAGCCCGCGAACTCTCCGATGACCGCGATCCGTTCCTTCAAAAACTGATCAGCCAGCACCTTGGTGAGGAGGCTGGTGCCGAGGGCGGTGATGATGGTGAGGAGGAGGATGGGCACGCAGACAGTGTGAAGCACGAAATCCGAAATTCGAAATCCGAAAGAAAGACGAATCTACAACATCAGAATGCTTGGTGAGAATGGCGGAAAGCGGAGGGGCGGGCAGGGCATGCCCTGCCCCTACAATCCGCGCTCAATTTCTTTTCATATTCAAGGGTGTGCAGCTATCCTGCCCCTCCGTGTTCCGCCGCATTGATTTATTGCTCCTGGGCGTCACGGTCGGTTTGACCTTTTTCGGTCTTGCGATGATTGCGAGTGTGAGTGTGTTCCAGAGCTATCAGCTGACCCAAAGGCTGGCGGGAGAGGGAAGCAACTCGTTTTACCTGTGGCGCACCTTCCTGCACGTGATCATCGGTATGGGGGCCATGGCGCTCACGGCCTCCATCCCCTACCGCGTCTGGGAAAAGTGGGCGCGTCCGATGTTCCTGCTCACCAGCGTCCTGCTCGTGATGGTCCTGATCCCGTGGTTCAACTCCGGCTGGGGCACCTCGCGCAGCTGGCTGCGTCTCGGGCCGCTCTCGTTCCAGCCCGCAGAGCTCCTCAAGCTCACGCTCGTGTTCTATCTTTCGGTGTGGCTGCAGAAACGCGAGCAGCTCATCAGCACGTTTAAGGAGGGCTTCCTGCCCTTCTGCATTCTCCTGCTCGTCAGCACCTTCCTCGTTGCCATCCAGCCGGACCTGGGGTCGTTTTTCGTGCTTTCCTCCATTGCGACCGTGATGTTCTTCGTTGCGGGCGGACGCTTCACGCACCTGGTCCTCGGCGGCGCCGTCGCGGGTGTGATGGGTCTGCCGATCATTCTCCAGCAGGAGTACGTCCGCCGTCGCTTTACCGCGTTCCTCGCCGTGCTCTTCCAGCCGGATCAATTGAGCGCAATCTGCGAAGGCAGGTCCGGGTACCAGATCTGCCAGGCGCTCATCTCCATCGGCAGCGGAAAACTGTTTGGCGTCGGGTATGGCAAATCGATCCAGAAGTTCGGGTACCTGCCGGAAGTGCAGGGAGACATGATCTTTGCCGCGATGGCCGAGGAGCTGGGGTTCTTCCGTCTTCTTATTGTGCTCGGCATGTACGCGATCCTCGTGTACCGCGGGTACAAGATCGCCGAGAACGCACCGGACCGCTTCGGGTTCCTCCTCGCCACCGGCATCACCACGTGGATCGCCGTGCAGGCGCTCGTCAACATCGGAGTGAACCTGGGCATCTTCCCGCTCACGGGGCTCACGCTGCCCTTCATCAGTTACGGCGGATCCTCGCTCATCACACTGCTCATGGGTGTCGGCATTCTTTTGAACATCTCCATGCACTCCACCTCCGAAGCCACGCTCGCGCGGCGCTCCTCGCGCATGAAAAAGAGCTGGCTGAGGCCGACGACGTGACGACCGAATACTGGACTATCGGAGTACTGGAATACTGGGGAAAGAGAGCTCCAGGCCTGTTTCTCGGTCGATTTCCTCTCTAGTATTCCAGTATTCCAGTCTCCAGTATTCCCCTGCGCATCCTCTTCGCCGGCGGCGGATCCATCGGGCACATTGCACCGTGTGTGGCCGTGTGGCGCGCGTTGAAAACGAAGGATCAGACGGCAGAGGTGCATCACGTCTGTTCCCCGCGTCCGGAGGAGGCGGAGTTTTTGCAGAATGCCGGCATCCCCTTCACGGCACTTCCGGTCCGTAACCCACATCCACTCAGAGTCATCGGCTTCATTCAGTCACTGATAACTGCCTCCCGTGTCTTCAAAACCTTTCAGCCCGATGTGGTCTTCAGCAAGGGCGGTGGCATCAGCGTGCCTGTGGCGATCATCGCAAAGCTGCGGGGCGTGCCGGTCATCCTTCATGAATCGGATGCGGTCAGCGGCAAGGCAAACGTGATCGTTGCACTGTGGGCGAAGACGATCTGCAAGGGATTCCCCGTTGCCAATGGCGAATCGCGAATGGCGAATGGCAAAAATTCGCGATCCGAGATTCGCGATGCGCGATTCCTGTTTACAGGCAATCCTGTCCGCCCCGACGTCACTCAAGGTCACAAAGAGGAAGGCAGAAAGATCACGGGACTCGACGGTTCCAAGCCTGTCCTCCTCGTCATCGGCGGGAGCCAGGGTGCGCAGGCGCTCAACGAGGCTGTCGTTTCCCAGATCGATCCGCTGCTCAACGTGGTGCAGATCATCCACCTCACGGGCATGGGCAAAGGTACCGGCATCGCCAAGCCCGGCTACTGGTCCAAGCCGTTTGCGTACGAGGAACTGAAGCATCTGTACGCGCTCTCCGATCTTGCAGTGAGCCGGTCCGGTGCCGGAGCGATCACCGAGCTTGCCGCCAACGGCATCCCCACGATTCTGGTCCCTCTCCGCGGTGTTGCCCACGATCATCAGCAGGCAAACGCTCTGCGTGCGGCAGAGAGTGGGGGGTGTGTGGTGGTGCAGCAGGCGGAGCTCCCGACAATGCTCCGTACCGCGGTGGAGTCGCTGGCACTGGATGCGCAGCACCGTCTGGAGATGAGCGCAAAGATCCGGTCACTTGCCCGTACCGATGCCGCCGATGTTCTGGCAGAGGTCATCTTGCAGTCCGTACGAGGGGTTTAAAGAAAACGACAAGAACTTTTTCCGTTACGCTTGCGACGAAGAATCCTCTTGTCATCTTTCCACAAAAGTCGCCTGCTTTCTTGCGCGCGGGTCACCGCACTCAGTACGCTGCGTACCGCTATGGTCAAGTTCATCGTCCCTCTGTTTGCGCTTGCCTTCCTCCTTGTGAGCTGCGGCAAGCAGGCCCCCGCCACTCCCTCCGCTCCCGTGACCAATACCGAGTCCACCCGCGCCCTCAACGAAGCCCGTTCATCGTTCGATGATGCGACGCTCAAGGGCAAAGTGCAGGTCACGCTCAAGACTACCAAGGGCGATATCGTCCTGGAGCTCAATGCCGATGCCGCACCCAAGACCGTCACGAACTTCGTGACGCTCGCCAAGGCCGGCTACTACGACAACCTGAGCTTCCACCGCGTGATCCCCAACTTCATGATCCAGGGTGGCGATCCGGACGGCACGGGCGGCGGCGGAGAAAGCCTCTATGGTGAGAACTTTGAGGATGAGATCAACGCCGACAGCTACGGTCTCGACAAAAAGAAGGTGAAGGATGTGGCCCAGGGCCAGGAGATTCCGCCGGAGATCGCCGATCTGACGGTGAAGGCCCTCTACGAGCAGCAGGGCTACCAGTACAACAGCGCGCTCACATCCCTCCCGATGAAGCGCGGTGCCATCGCCATGGCCAACCGCGGCCCCAACACGAACGGCAGCCAGTTCTTCATCATCCAGGCACCGGAGACGCCGTGGCTGGAAGGCCGCCACACGGTGTTCGGCCAGGTCACATCGGGTCTTGATGTGGTCGATGCCATCGCCGCAGCCGAGCGCGATGTGAACGATAAGCCGACCACTCCCATCACGATGACTGTTGAGGTGAAGTGAGTGTTTTGTTGATATAGTCGAAGAATAGTGGCTTTTGATGTTTATCGGTGATAAGAATTTTCCTATGAATAATAAAGACAATCTCATTCTTAGATATAACTCCCTCAAACAAGAAATATTTACAGAGCTGAGATTCACTCATCAATTTGGGTTGTCACATTTTGCTTTAAAAAATATATCCGAAGATGGTTTACCTCCTCAAATAGCGCAGATAAAGGCGCACATTTTTGAAGCGGTTTGGGGGATGTTATTTTTAAGGTTGGCAAATTTTTTTGATACAGACAGCGCAGTTTCTTTGAAAAAATTTCTTAATGCGTCATTAGAAATGAGTATTATCGATGTTGAAATAGCCAAAAAACTTCAGAAAGAGCTCGAGCAGTTAAGACTATCGCCCGAAATGGAAAAAGTTTTTCAGATGCGCGATAAGGTCATTGCTCACTGGGATAAAAAAAGGCCAAGCGACGCGAAAGTAGAAGTTTCTCCTATACTTTATAAATTGAAGGAAATATTTGTCGAAGCAGGTGGAGAGTCTCCTGATTTTGAAAAATCAGGGAAATTACTACCAGAGGCGTGGAATACATTGTTTGGATTAATACAATTTGGCATCCAAAATCTGCCCTAACTATTTAGCTTCGTGAAGAACTTCAGCTTGAACCCATTCGGATCCCGTATCGAGAAATTCCGGTGCCGCCACTCCTGCGTCGCAATGGGGTCGATCACCTCTACCTTTCCCGCAAGGCTCTCCCAGAGCGCATCCACATCGGTCACTTCGATGTAGGTATATGTCCCCTCGGCGATGGGATCGGTATCCGCTTTAAGGATCTCCAGCTGTGCCCTACCGAGTGCGTAGACAACACCACGGTCAGAATCAGATCGGTTCCATTCATTGAGCACCGAAAGCCCGAGTGTCTGCTCGTAAAATTCGCGCGCCTGATCGTACTTTCGGACGCGGAACACGATGCGCAGTTCGTCGCTGAAGTAGAGAGGGGTCATGGGCTGCACATCATATACCTACGATGACCGTTACGTTGAAATACGCGAGGCTTGAATGTCATGAGGTTTGGAGGTTGGAACGTTTGGAGGTTTGACATTCACTTTTGCTGAACGTTCAAACATACAAACCTCTAGACCTGCAAACCTTCACCCCTTCAGCACCTTCTTCAATTCCGCTGCCATGTCCTTGGCAGCTTTGCGCGCGGCGTCCTGCCAGTCATTGCCGGAGGACGCATACAGAATACCGCGGGAGGAGTTCACGATCGCACCCGTGCCGTCACCGAAGAAGCCTGCTTTCACGTCTGCCGCCGTGCCGCCCTGCGCGCCGTAGCCGGGGATGAGGAAGGGCGTCGTGGGCATGAGCGTGCGCAGGTACTTCATCTCTTCGGGGTACGTTGCGCCCACCACCGCACCCACATTGGAGAAACGGCCAGATGCATCCAGGTGCTCGCGGCCCCAGGCGTTGACCATCTCTGCGACGTGTTCGTGGACCATGGAATCCCCTGACGGCAGATCCTGAATCTCCCCGGAGCTTTCGTTGCTCGTCTTCACGAGCACAAAGATCCCTTTGCCCCCGGCATCGCAGCGCTTGATGAAGGGCGTGATGCCATCGGAACCCAGGTACGGCGTCACAGTGAGGGCATCGATGGGGCTGAGCATCCCCAGGTACGCATCGGCGTAGGCCTCGCAGGTGGAGCCGATGTCGTTGCGTTTGCCGTCGGCGATCACGAGCAGGTTCTTCTGGCGCGCGTAGGTGCAGAGTTCCCAGAACACTTTCATTCCCTCCCAGCCGAGCACCTCAAAGTACGCCATCTGCGGCTTGATGCAGGATGCCACGTCATACACGGCATCGATGATCCCCTTCCCGAACGTCAGCACGCCATCGGCATCCTTGCTGATTCCCTCGGGGAGCTTATTCATCATAGGATCAAGCCCCACGCACACGGGCGAGGTTGTAGCGATCCGTTGAGTGAGAGCTTCTGCAAAATGCACGGGGCAGGTGGAAGGACATCCTCATTCTAGGGGTTCCCGGGTGGTCCGCAATCGGCTCAGTTCCCTCAGGGAACCAGTTCATTGAGCCCCGCGTCCTGCAGGCACTTCTTTGCACGCGGGTCATCGGCGGTATCCGTGAGATACTCGCCGCTCGTGTACGGGAAACACTCATCGGATTCCAGAATCTTGAGGATGGCATCGAGCCGGTTGTTGCACGGGCGCTCCAGACACGTGCGGCGCAGCCAGAAGACAAATTTCTCCACAGCACCTTTGATACCGTTGCTGTCCTGGGCAAGCGATGCCAGGCGGCCGGTATTGATCTTCAGGGGCTCCAGTGTGCGTTCCATTGAGAGAACGGGATCGATGCCCGCACCGAAGATCTCCGCTTCCTGTTCGCCCTGCCCCTGCGAGAACGATTCGATCCACTGGTTGCCTCCCAGGTTCAAAAGCAGGTTCCCGACCGTATCCACCACACCCGTAAGGAACTGCGGCAGGACGCGTACGCTGCCTTCCGCGCGACGGGCGGCACGGAACGCGGTGAGCGTGCTCAGGTCATTGGGACTGAGGGAAAACGGACCGGTCTTGCCCCGCAGCCACACCCCCTGCGGGAGCGTGTACTGGCAGCCGGTTTCTGCGGGAGCGTGATCCGTTGGAGGGGCGGGAGATTCCGTCGGCAGTATCGTTGTCACGGTGCCGTTTTCCATCGCCTCGATGCGCTGCTCGGTGAGGAGCAGTTCGTTTGTGGTGACCTGCGAACTCCTGAGAAGTTCTTCCATCTGGCGCGTGCCCTGCAGCTCCAGTTCCAGCGTGGCACGGAGCTTCTCCGCGCGTTCGGGCACCGGGATCGATTGCAGCGCGCCGAGCGTGCGTTCCAGCACCGTGGAGTCGCAGCCGTAGCGTGCGGCGGCGATCACCGGCGGCACGTAATCGGTCGTAAAGGCGCAGACGGGTGTGGTGGTATCCGGCCTGCTCTCCGGTTCAAACATCCGTGTGTCGCCCCAGTTGGTGTCCACCGCGAGCGGCTCCGCGCCGCGTTGTGTGAGGTAGACCAGGCGGTCATCCAGGAAGCGGTAGAGGTCGTTTAAGCGCAGAAGCACCGTGAGCTCGCGTTGGCGGATCGCCTCGATCATGTGTCGCTGCACCTCTTCCAGAGCGGCCCTGAGCAGGAACACATCGGTGTACTGGCAGGAGGTCATGGTTCCAAGGCTCCTGCCGAGCGCCGTGATCTGCGGATTGGTCCGCAGCACGTTGCCCATCGCCAGGTTCCACAGCTCCGGCTCACCGCCTTCGGGGGCCTTGAGCAGCTCGGCGTCACTTCCTGTCCAGGAGGCATCCAGGCCGTCGGCGGCGCGAATGAGCGTCTGCTTCACTGCCGGGGAGACGGCAGCAGTCTCGAGGCCACGGATGTTGTTCCCGGGCGAGCTCGCCGCGGAGGCCAGCGGGATCACCGTCACCATGCCGATGAGGATGAGGAGGCGCTTCACGGGGTACGGGGCAGCGGGCTACAGAGATCGGAACTGATGAAGGCGGAGCGGTCTTCGGCGGTCACGGGGCAGAGCGTGGACGGGAAGCGCACGCGGGTCATCTCTTCCAATCCGTCCGCGGCTTCGTCAAGAACGCCGTTGATGATGCCGATGCGCGATTCCAGGAAATCGGCGTACATGCCGTGGCCGAGCCGCTGCCCGAGCGCTTCGGTCATGGCCGTGATATCCGCGTTCCCGCTCAGACGCGCGCTTTCATCGGACAGCGTTGCTTCCCCGAATGCGGTGGGATCACCGGCGGAGCCCTGCAAAATGCGTTCCAGGTTCTGGCTGCACAGCACCGAGGGCGCGCCACCCACGCACAGGGCGGTCTGTACCTGTTTGAGGATGAATCCGGGGTTATACACCGGCGGCGTCCAGAGCCCCGCAATAGGTACGGTACGGATAGATCCGCGGTCGGTAGAGGGCGGTACGCACAGGTCGTACGGCTGAGCCGTTCCTCCGGCGAGGCCTGCGTTCTGCCCGGGGGTGAGGCGATGCTCACGGAGCGATTGGCTGAGACACAGGCCCAGATAGCACTGCGCGTCACCGATCGTGCCCTGGAAGGTCACGGTGTTCCCCGGCGTGCACACGTTGGTGCGCCAGTCGTTGACGGCGTTGCGTGCGGCCTCGATGCGCGGATCGAACGGCGTTTTGCTGCATTGCGGCGATTCGCCTTCCGGCAGGGCATTCACAGCCGCTTCGGCGATCGTGCCCACGGCATTAGAGAGTTCATCATCCTCAAGTATCGCCGCCGGGAAGGACCGGCACACACCGGGGATTGTGCGGGAAGAAGACGAGCCTTCGTCATTCTCATCATCAGAGCTACCTTCGCCGCGGTCCTCGGTGAGGAGGTAGCGGCAGATATCCTCGGCCATCAGCTGCGCGCAGGTTTCGGCGTTGATCGCGAAACCGTCTTCACTCACCAGCCCAGGCGGGAACGCGCCGTCTTCGGCCATGGCGTTGCAGGCGGCCATAGTGGAATCCAGTTCCACGCGGCAGCAGGCGGCGCGCTGTTCATCGGGATCGGTGATGCCGTCCAGGATGCCGGTGTTCGCCGGGCCGGCGCACATGCGTTTGGCATGCACCATCTGCGAGAGCGCCAGATACTTGGCGGGGATGGACGGCGTTTCCTTCACGAGAATCTGGATCGTGCCGTCCTGCGCCTTGGTGCTGGTCGCCACATCGAAGTCCAGATCATCGCCGCCGCAACGGAGGTCCACGGTGCAGGCAGGGGTCTCTGCAAGCATCGCGGATTTCCCTTCCGCCCAGTTCTCACACAGTGCGGGTCCCGCCTGCGTTTCCAGCGGAACACCCGGAGCCTGGCAGCGCGCGAGGGCGACCACGTCGGAGGGGATATCCGGTGTCTCCAGACACTCCGTCTCTTCGGTTTCCGGAATCGTGCGGCAGAGGTACCCGAGGCGGCCGAGCGGATGCTCACACAGAGCGGTCTCCTTTGGCTTCGTGGGGTACGCACCGGCAGGCTTGGCTGTGCACTCGCCGTTCTGCCAGTCGCACAGGTCCGGCTGCACGGGTTCCACCGGCTCCGCCCATTCCAATCCGGCATTGGTGACGATGGCTCCCTCTTCGGGGTTCTCCGCGTACGCCCACAGGCGGACGTTCTCGGGGAGCAGGCTCTGGAGGTCCTCCGGCAGGACCAGGAAGATCGTCTCCCCTTCACCGGGGGGCGTGACCGGGAGTGACGCGACATCATTAGCGATGGCATCGAGTGCGCTCCAGACATCAGGCCACAGGTCGCGGCTTTCATTTTCTGCAAACAACGAACCGTACCGCGTACCCCAGACCGCGGCTACGAATTCACGGTCATCGGTCTCGCTGCCAGCGGTCTCTTTGAGTGCGTTGAGCGCTGCGGTAAGGGTCTGCACGTCACTGCGGAGAGCAGACGCATTGTCATCGGACACGCGCTTTGCGGAGATGGGCGCGGGGGCATCGGTCTGTCCGCTCACGCGCCACAGCGCTGTCACTGCGGCCATCTGCATGAGAAAGGCGTCGGTATCGAGGCTGGAGACCGGCAGCGCGCGTTCGTATCCTGCGGCGATGAGGAGGTCCCGGTTGAGGGCGCGGATGGCCGTCTCGCGCTTGGCGATACTCTGCAGCGAGCCGCGGATGGAATCGCAGAATCCCGGGCTGAGGCCCCGGTCGGTACAGAAACGCGCGTCATCATTGAGCACCGGATCGATATCTTCACGCGTGACGGCCACCCCCTGCGGCGCACGTACCGCCTTGGCGGTGAACGCGCTCACCGGGAGTTCGGCGTGCTTCTCAAATGCGGAACGCTGCATGAGTTCTTTCTTCGAGACCTCCATCATGCGGTCATACAGGCTCGTCTGTGCGCTTACCGTGAACGGCAGCAGCAGGAGTGCTCCCGTGAGGAGCAGAAGAGAGGCCGGTGACCGGCGGGTCATCAGCGTCATAGCGTGGCGGGAGTGAAGAGCGAACCGTTCACGTCCCACGTGCGCGGCATGCAGGCGGACGCTTCGGCCATCAGGCCCAGCTCGTTGGCGATATCGGTGGAGGCGCGCGCCAGGCATTCCATGATCCAGGAGAGCGGTGCCAGGCGGTCTTCACCGGCACGCACGTTCAGGGTGCGGCGCAGTGCGTTACCGGCGAGCTCCAGTTCGCTGCGGATAAACGTTTCCTCCCGTGCCAGGCGGGTATAAGCGGCAGGCAGGCTCACAAGGCTCACCTGCGGACCGACTATTGGACCGAAGGCCGCGTTGGAAACCGCGTTGATGGCGGCAACCTCCTGGCTGATGAGCGACGGCAGCAGGAACGAGCGCTGCCTGAGCGAGCACTCGTACACGCGCAGGTGTTCGAGGAGCACGGATCCCATATCACTCTCTGTGGCTACTGCTCCGCCTTTCCACGGGGAGAGCTCACCCGCGAGCGCTGTCAGCGGAGCCGAGGCGGCGCGCACGGGTGCGTTCTCGCAGGAGAGGCTTTCGCCGGCAGGAGCCTGATGCGCATCGATGATCGCGCGCACACGGTCGTGATACGTCTTGGCCCAGATCTCCGAGACCGTCAGGTTCTCCGTGAGCGTCTCCAGTGCCGGCTGCGGGAAGAGCGTCTTGTTCCACTCGCAGGAAGGCAGGGCCGTCGATGCCCCGACCGGAGCCAGCGCCGCATTCAGACGCTCTGCGGAGGGCACGGCGAGGCTCCCGAGCATCAGCAGGCCGATGAGGGCAAGACGCTTACTCATTGGTGCACTGGGCGAGGAAGCAGGGAATGCGGGAGAGCTGATGCAGGAGCGAGACGGTCTGACGCAATGGCGACACCACATCGTCCTTCCAGCTTTCAGTAAAGGCGTCGAATGTGCCGGCAAACTGCAGCAGGGAACGCGTGGCGGCGTCGTACGCCACTGCCACTTTGAGAGTCTGTGCTTCGTCGGCGAGCAGTTGCTCCGTGAGCGGAATGCAGTGCGTGCGCACGAGCGCGTCGGCGCTCGCGTCCACAACGGTGCCTTCTGTTGCCGACGTGGTGTTGCCGAAGCCGCAGGCACTCAGCGGTGCGGTCTTGAGCGGCGTGCAACCGTCGGTGACAATCTCGATGGTTGTCTGTCCCTGTGCGCCCGCGTACACGCTTTGGCACACCATCGCGAGGCGACAATGGAGCGCGCGGTAGGAATCGATCACATCCGGGAGCAGATCCGTCGTCAGTACCCTGGGCGTCTGGAAGATGCCCTGCAGGCTCTGGCGTCTGCTTTCATCCGGCTGCAGTTCATTCATCCCCGCCCACTCGGTGGTCTCGTTGATGCGCGCGTTACTGAGCACATCCGTCGTGTCATCGGAGACCCAGCGGTTCTGTGCGGTCTTCATCCATGCGCGGCCATCCACGTCGTAGCGCACGGCACCCTCGGGTTCCAGCGACGCCTCGGTCACGCCGTAGAGCTGACTGCGGTACACGCGGTGCTGCTGCAGCACGCGGGAGGTGATCTGCGCCAGGCACTGCTGTGTCGCGGCAGGCAGTGCGGTCTGCGCGCGGAGCGTTCCGGGAAGGAGCAGGAGGCCGATGAGGAGGAATGTCAGGCGCTTCATAGTTCGGGGGTGAGGGGCGTATCCGGATCGCGGTCAAACGCGCGGTACTGGTCTTCCTCGTCCGGGCGGTACGGGTGATCGGCGGTGCCGTCGTTACCGAATGCCTCTTCGCGCAGGTTATCGCGCAGCTGGTCGAACGGACTTGCGCCCGGCGTCTGCTCTCCGCGCACCACCTGCCAGCCGTCTTTGGGTTCGATGCGCTCTCCCCACAAGGGCTGACACGCATGATCGGCCGGGTCGCAGCCGATGGCCCAGGTGGTCTGAGCGCCCTCGCTGTCCTGATCCGCAAAGCGGCGGTCCTGGGTGGCTTCCAGGTCTTCCCTGAGGACGGCATTCGGGCGGGCCACCGCGTTCATCACGCTCTCGAGCTGGTTGAACTCCGGGTGCATGCACGGCTGGCTGCCGTATTCCGGGCAGGCCAGGCTCTGGACGTCATTGCTCGGGCGCAGGCTCTCCCAGTGGTCTTCGCGTTCCTTGTTGCGTCCCTGCAGAATCTCGAGTGCGCGTTCCATCGAGGGGCGCACGGTCAGCGGATCGAACTCCGGGAGCGGCGGGAGCGGCGGAGCGTCACCCAGCACCTCGAATGTCGGGGCGAACCTTTCGTTCCAGGAGATCACCGCACTGTCCCACGCGGGGTCGATGAGAAGGCTTGCGGTGTCGGCAATGTCCTGACGCGCCTCCGAGGGCGGAGACGGGAGGTTCAAAAGCACCGTGCTCACCGTGAACGTGGGGACCGTGAGGGAACCCGGCTGCACCGTGAAGGTGCTCAGGTCGTAGACCATGTCGCGCTGCTTCTCGGTGAGGCACACGAGCGGGAGCGTGTCTTCCGTCGGCTCGCAGGACCACAGGCCGCCATCGAGTGCCGGGCGTCCCGGGTACCAGGGGTCAAGCTCTGCATAGTTGGGGACCACCCAGCGTGTGGAACGGCACCAGGGGGTGTTCACGTCATCGGAAAACCTGAGCATCTCGGCGGCAATTTCCTGTGCGAGCGGTGCCAGCTGCAGGCGTTCATCCTGCGCCGCCAGGATTGCCTCGTAGCGGTCGGCATTCTCGAGTACCCAGCCGTTGATGACCTCCGTGATGGTCTCCGACTGACGGGCAACGACGAGGGTGAGGTAGAGAGGCAGTTGCGCACGCAGACTGCGCACCTGATCGTTCTGTAAGCGGTAGGTCTTCAGGCGTTCGATGAGTGTATCCACCTGCGACGGAACAGGGAGACCGCGCGACTTGCGTTCGCCGCGGTACCTTTCCCACTGCATGAGGAGTTCATCGGCGTTGAGGGGGACCGTGACCGGGATTTCCTCCTCGCGCAGCGTGAACACGTCGGTCACGAGGCCCGCCACGTCATCGATCAATCCTTCGCCCACACGCATCTGGATATCGACCGGCTCAGTTCTGTTCTCGGCCGAACCGACCGGGGGCAGATCTTCACGGCCCGTCTCCGTCGTGGGCGCAAAGCGGTTCCAGAGCGAGGGGAGACGTACGTGGAGCGTGGGCGGACGGAGTACTGCCTGAATATCGGTGAGGAGGCGCTGGCTCCAGCGCGTGAAGAAGCGCCCGCCATCCCTGAGGTCATCGACTGTCGGATCCGTTGCGCGTTCGTAGTTGCCGGCGGGGAGCGGAGTTTCCTCCGTGAACGCGGGGAGAGCGGTCAGTGTCGATTGCTCACGGGTGAGAATCGCGGTCGTCAGGTCGTCTTCCGTCTCCGGCTTGAGGAACGACATCGTGCCCATCACCGGTTCCCACGGATTCTCATCCGATACCACCGAGGGCGGACGGTTCACCGGCACGTCGTCCTCGAGCAACACGGGCGAGTAGGCGTTCCGGTTCTCCTGCGTGGACGCCAGGTTCTCTCTGGTCATCGCGAGCGGGAAGCGGATCACGCAGCGGCGGTCATCATCCGTCAGCTTCTCGTCGCGCCAGTCGGTCTCCGTGGCGTAGATGCCGTAGCAGGCGGAGACAATGCAGCTGCTCTCACGGCTCGGGTCATCGCTCTCGCACACATCACGATCCCCCACCGTCGCGAGCTGATCATCGGGAGTCTCCGGGAGCGTCTGGCGCTCGGTGGATCCAAAGTACTTGCGGAAGAACGAGGTGTACTTGGTCAGTCCGTCATCCTCCTGTCCCGACGGCTCGGAGGTCTCAAACGTGTCGCGGCGGAACTCGGGGTTGGAGATGCATCCCGGTCCCGGACAGCGGCATTCCTCGCCGGTGCAGACGCGGCAGTTGGGATACTCGTTGGTGACTTCGGGCACGTCTTCTTTCACCCACTGTCCGCTGCAGGTGTAGCGACGCGCCCACTCGGCACACTTACGGATGAACCCGTCGGGAACGGGACTTTCCGGATTGCTGACCGTCACATTCTGCGCATCGGCCTTGCCGATCAGCTGGCTCAGGAAGCGCGAGGCGGACGGCAGGAACGATTGCTCGTCCCGGATCGTTTGTTCCAGGCGGATCGGCTGACTCGGTTCGCCCTGAACCGGTACCTGCAGCACAGGCAGCGGCTCGGGTTCCGGGTTTTGCAGCGGGATTTCCAGAATGATGTCCGGCCCCGGATTTGGGAGCGGGTTCTCCAGCACCGGTTCGGGCTCAGGATTCGGCTGCGGGTTTTGGAGTTCAGGCTCCGGTTCCGGGTTCTCGCTCGGAAGAGGCGCGGGCGTGTCGGGCTCCAGCGGAATATCTTCAAACGCTTTGCAGTCCAGGAACGTGAATTCGTTGAGCCAGTCGCAGCTGTTTTGGCAGCTTTCCGGCGTCATCGTTCCCGGCTCGCCCCCCGCTTCCCTGCTCGCATGCTCCGTGCCGTTACAGAGCGGGTCATCCAGTACCGGAACATCTGCGTCGGCATCCGGGAGTTCGCGCGGCACAAAGAATCCCGATTCGCCCTCATTGCCGTCCTGCCACACGATCCACGTGTAGTTCGGCGTCGGGCCGTCACCGGTCACGGAACACACGGTGGAAAATCCGGTGGCGTTCTCGGGGTACAAAAATTCCTCCGACCGCTTGGCCATGCCCGACCATGGGAGGCCGAGCGGCTCGCCCTCGCGCCCGGGGAGTCCGTACACTTTTGCAATTTTCCCCTCGCCCAAAGTTTCGCCCACTTCCTCCTCGGTATTCACCCAACCGCACGTGGCGTCCTGCATCACGATGGGGATCTCATCTTCAATCGCGCGCCGGATGCTTTCCACCGTCACGGCATCTCCCGTCGGCACCGTATAGAGTTCGGCATGTGCGGAGGGGGGCATGAGCGCTCCGATCAGTGCAGCCGCAAGCGGCAAAAGCCGATACTTGGTGTTGGTGTGAGATATTCCTCTGAGTATACCGCAAAATTTGAGGGTTTCACAGCGGCACAGAGCCAAAAACACAGGGTACACTTGATCGATTTTTATCCTGTGGTCTATTCACAAAAAATGAGATCATCACGCATCACTTTTCCCACCCAATCAAGGAGGAAAACTTTGCACCGGTCAGAGGAGAGGTGTACGGTCGTCCACGTCGATACACGCGGTATTTTCTCCGCTGCATCCTTTCCTCCCACTTCCCCACCTCCGTATGTTCTCCTTCAACCGCGTGCACATCATCGGGTACCAGACACAACCCGTCACCGTCCGTCAGACTCCCGGCGGCACCTCTGTCACCGATCTCAATCTTGTCGTGCCGTACAGTTTCCGTTCCGAGTCGGGCGGCATGCTCGATGGCAAAGGGTTTCACTCCATCACGCTGTGGGGACCGATGGCCGAAGTCGCCGGCAAGTTCGTGCGGCCCGGCAGTCAGCTCTTTATTTCCGGACGTCTCCAGACCGAGAGCTGGGACGATGAGAAAACCGGTGAGAAGCGCAGCAAAACCAAGATCGTCGCGCTCGACATGATCATGCTCGACCCGCGCGACGGCCAGATGGCCATGCCCGAGGGCGCGGCTTCCCTGGGCCAGGGAGTGAACCGTGCCGATATCGTCGGCAACGTCACCCGCGATCCGGAGATGCGCACCACCACCAGCGGCCAGCAGGTGCTGACTCTCGGTGTCGCCACCAACGAGAAGTGGCGCGACCGTCAGACCAACGAGGACCGCGAGCGCACCGAATTCCACAACGTCGTCGTGTGGGGTGAGCTCGCCACCCAGGTGAGCCGCGCCGCGCGCAAAGGGAACCGCGTCTTTGTCTCCGGCCGCGTACAGACGCGCAGCTGGGAGACCAAGGAAGGCAGCAAGCGCACCACCACCGAAATCATCGCCGACAGCATCAGTCTTCTTGGCGTCAAAAATCCGGCCGTTGCCCAGAATATCCAGATGACACCGGGTGACATGGGCGCTTCATCACGCGGTGTTGACCCTTCAGACGTGTCTTCCCAGTCACAAGAAGTGCCGCAGGTGCAGTACGCCTCGGAGATCAAGCCGGAAGACCTTCCGTTTTGATTCCTGTTTCTTTGCCTTTCATTTCCCTATTCTTTACAGTGCATTTTTATGGATGACAATGCTCCAGCAACAAAGGGTGATCTTAAGAATTTTGCGACCAAAGATGATCTGCGCAAGTTCGCGACAAAGGAAGATCTTGAGAAGTTTGTGACAAAGGATGATCTACGCAGAGTGAACGAAGGCATCGATCAGGTGCTGACTGTGCTTATCAATATGGATAAGAGATTGGGCGGCAAGATCGAGAATCACGAGAGACGCATTACCAAACTGGAAAGCTCAGTCGCGTAAACATGCATCTGTTGATTACCGCGTCACGCTGATCACCGGCGAATCCCCCTCGCCCGTCGCTTCCACGGTGATTCTGCCGTCTGTCCGCTTGAAGATGCGGTAGCCGGTGCCGTTCCCTTCGCTCACGAGAGGATCGCGGGGAATGTGTACAAGATACACGCCTGTAAGGATGTTGAGGTCAACATATCCTGTGCAGTTGAGCACCTCATCCGAGGCACCCCAGGAGTCTTTGGACCGGCAGATCTCCGTGGGCGTTGTGGTGATGTTGCCGGGTAAATCAGCTTCGTTATCAATGGCGTACTGATACACGGCATTCAGGATGGTGTTCACATCACTGCGGCGCTGGGCGTTCCGTGCGTCGCTGAGCTGTTTTTCCGGGTTGAGCGCATCATCCAGACTTTCGGCGTTTGCGGGTGCCTTCACGGCGATCGGTGCGGAACGCAGCGTGCTGAGTCCGGTGAAGACCAGTGAGAATCCGCGGTCCGTGTACGCGGCGTACGACTTGGTTCCCGTGATGTTGTCCATCGCATCAGTCGTCACTTTGATGTGGATGTTGAGCTTGTTGAATGCCTTGCGCATCTGTGCGAGTTCCGAGGCGGACGGTTTCTCGATCACCTCGCCCTGCTCTTTGGCCGCACGCTCAATCAGCGGGACGATGTCCTTCCACGCCGAGCGCTTCAGTTTGAGCGAATACAGCGAACCGGTGCCGTCCGGCACGCGCGTGAGGGAGAAGACGGTATCGATCACATCCCAGCCGAGTTGCTCCATTTTCTTCTGGTCCACGCCAAGCACTTCCTCCTCCTCATCGGGAATGGTCAGCGAGTACCATTTCCCCACGTACTGGCGGACATCCATGAATTCTTCCTCAAACAGGCTGCCTTCCACGCCCGTGATGCGCACATAGATGACGCCGTCGACCATGCGCAGGGCTGTTTTCACCTGAGACGATCGGTCGTTTTGAGCCATGCCAAAGGTAATACGCAGGTCAGCCTTGGCACCCAGACGCGTCTTTCCCTCCACGGATCCTTTGGCCCAGAGAGACATGTACACATCTTCCGCGCGCATGTGTGCTTCGTAGCTCACATCCTGGCGCACGCCCTTCTGCATCGCTTTGAGGAGCGAGCTTGGAGTGGAGTAGAGAGCGAACACGGACACGGGAACCGCGACGAACGCGAGGGCGATTCCGGTGAGCAGTGTGCGGGACATAGAGCGGGAGGAAGGGCGGATTGAATGGCAGTATAACAGTTACGCGGCCAGCTTCCCGTCATTCCCGTAGAACCGCATCTCGATGCCGGCGATCTGCGGGATCTTGTCACGGATGAGCTTCGTCGCGTTCAGCGCGTCCTCGAACGTGCCCTTGTCCACGTTCAGGAGGAAGTTCGCGTGCTTCTGACTGATCTCGATGCCACCGACGCGTGTGCCACGGAGCCCCGCCGCATCAATGAGTTTCCATGCAGGCGTCCCGTCAGGGAGCGCCTTAAAGCAGGAGCCTGCGGTCTTGAGGTGCGGCTGTGTCTCGATGCGCTTCTTCAGTAATGCTCCCACTTCCGCCTTCACGTCCGCGGCGGGGCGCGAAGGCACATTCAGCACCGCTTCCCAGATCACCACAGTTTTTCCTTCGTGATTGAGATCTTTAAATCTGCTCTCACGGTAGCGGAAATCACACTCCGCCTTCGTGAGCGTTTTCCATTCATCATCGATGAATGCAGTGACGGACTCTACGAACGCATCAATCCAGATGCCTTTGGGTCCCTGACCCGCATTCCCGAAGATCGAGCCGCCGAGAGTCCCCGGAATTCCGGTGAGCGCGGAGAGATCGAGGTCCTTCGCTGCGAGTTCATTGATGAGGCTGCCCATGATTTTCCCGGCCCCGATTGTTACCCTATTTCCTTCGATAACCAGAGTGTCGTTCTTCAGGCGGATGACACACGCTTCAATGATGCCTTCGGCAAAAATCGTGTTGGCACCGCCGCCGAGGAGGATCGCCGGGAGGTTGCGGTTTTTGGCTTCGGTCAGGGCTTCCTGCAGTTCTTCCTTGGTCTTCACCTCCGCGTACAGGCGCGCCTGTCCGCCGATTTTCATCGTGGTTTTGGAGCCGACGGAGACGAGTTCCTGGAGAGGCATAGAAGAGCTGTTTCATAATAGTTGATCTGCGATATTTTTGCTTCAGCAAAGCGTATATTCTCTCCGATCACCAATTTCTTCGCTTTTCCTCTTCTGTGTGTGCAGGATGAGCGAATGAGCAAGGTCAAAGCACCCGAAAAACAGGCACAGGAATCACAGCCTCTAGTTTTAGAGCCGGAAGTAATGATGCTCACAGGTATTGAAAGCCGTCAGAAGCGCCTGCAATTGAAGATTGAAGAATACCGGGAGCGCATCAAAGAGCTTGCCTCCGAACTGAAACCGGAAAAAGCACGCTACAAGGCTCCGGAGATTGTGCGCCCGATGGGATTCATCTTTGATGAATTGAAACTGCGCGTGAGTTTACTGCAAAAACTGCTCAAGAACGGAAAGCTCAATGGTGCTCCGATTATGAAAAAGGAACTCACGGATCGCCAAAAAGAACTGCACTATCGTGCCTGGGAAGTTATTCATGCCTACAACGCACGCGGGGGAAATGGCCTGAATGGCGGTACCGGCCTGCCAAAACTGCCACGGAAAAGGACTGCCAAGAAAAAATCTTGATGAGGTCAAGTAGTCATTTTCATCGCCCGTTCCAGCCTCTCCAGCGTTTTCTTCTTTCCAAGTACCGCTGCTACCTCCACCGCCCCGGGACTGAACGGCAATCCCGTCAATGCCGCGCGCAGCGGCCAGAGGAGCTGACCGAGTTTCCATGTGCCCTTCCCTACCTCCGCTTTCACGTCGACGAGAATTCTTTCTGCTGACCAGTCACTTTCGCTGATCGATTCCAGAATGCTGCGAACGGTCTTCATTGCATCCGCAAGAAGTTCTTTCGTCACTTTCTGCTTCTCGTTCACGAGCACATCGATTGTCGGCTTGGGATCCACGTAGAAGAAACCCAGCATCTCCGGCGCGTCCTTGAAGAAAGTGATGCGCTCCTGCACCAGTGCCGATTTCTTCGCGAAGTCCTTGTCCGATGCCGCGGCCGGGAACTTTTCTGTGACGAGCGGACGGATGCGTTCGGCAAACTCCTTCGGTTCGATTTTTCGCATCCACTGGCCCTGGAGCCAGTCGAGCTTCTCGGGATCGAACACCGCGCCGGCCTTCTGCACACGGTCCAGGCTGAAGGCTTCGATCAATTCCTTGTGCGAGAACAGTTCCTGCTCCGTGCCCGGGTTCCAGCCGAGGAGCGCGAGGAAGTTGATCAGTGCTTCGGGCAGGTAGCCCTTCTCGATGTAGTCGTCCACCGAGACCGCGTTCTGGCGCTTGCTGAGCTTCGATCGGTCTTTATTGAGCAGTAGCGGCAGGTGTGCGTAGCGCGGAACGGGCCAGCCCAGGAATTCGAACAGGAGCAGATGCTTGGGCAGCGAGCTCAGCCACTCCTCTCCGCGCAGGATCAGGTCCATCTCCATCAGGTGATCATCCACCACGTGCGCCAAATGATACGTGGGGAAGCCGTCGCTCTTGAGGAGCACCTGGTCATCGATCGTATGACCCTGGAAGCTGACCTTGCCGCGGATATCATCCACAAAGGTGATCGTCCGCTCGTGCGGGATCTTGAGGCGGTAGACGTGCTTCTCCCCGGCCGCGATTCGCTTCTGCACTTCGTCCTTCGGCAAACGCAGACAGTGACGGTCGTACATGGGAGCCTGCTTGAGCTGCTCCTGCTTTTTGCGCATCTCATCGAGGCGTTCGGGCGTACAGAAGCACGGGTACGCGTGACCCTTGGCCACCAGTTCATCGGCGTATTTTTTGTAGATCGGGAGACGCTCGGACTGGAAGTACGGACCGCGCGTGCCCGTCTGTGCAATCTCGCCGTCCTTCAGCACCACCCCTTCATCTGGATCGATGCCCGCCCAGTGCATGGCACGTAAAAACTGTTCCACGGCCCCGGGGACGCTGCGGGCCTGATCGGTGTCCTCGATACGCAGGGCGAACGTTCCGTTGGTCTGGCGGGCAAGGAGCTCGTTGTAGAGGGCCGTGCGCAGAGCGCCGATGTGCAGGAAGCCGGTGGGAGAGGGCGGGAAACGGGTGCGCATGTGCGGGGACAGTATCGCGAAGCGGGTGGTCGCTGTCACCACGGAACGGGAAAGGGGTAAAAGGGCGAAAAGGGGAAAAACGGATAAAAGGAAAAGCCGGAGGGGGCGATCCCGTCCGGCCTTTTCACCATTTTTACCCTATTAACCCTTTTTGCCCTTCGTCAGTCAAAGCGTGTGCTCCTCGCCATCGGGCTCTGGAGTTCCACCCAGTTGAAGGTGGCCGATCCGTCGGACCAGCGGATGGCACCGAGTTCACCGGTGTTGCCCGGCTGGTTGAGCGAGACCTGCAGGAACGGATCGCTTGCACCGGCATCGAGCGACACGTCGGCAAAGAGCCTGAACGTGCGCGGGCCGTCGGTGAGGGTGCCGAAGCTCTCAGGGATGCCCGAGCAGCTCACCTGCGAACCGTTCACCGTGCAGGACCAGCGATCGGAGCTCTCGGGGATGCCGAGTTTCCAGTTCGTCGTCGTGACCGTCGATGACTTGGAGATATCGAACGTCAGTTCGTTGACGAGCAGTTTGGCTCCGCTCACGCGCGTGCCGCCGATGGTGAACGCGGCCACAAGCTGATTGGTGCCGAGCGGCAGAGCGCCGTCGGTGCTGAGCGCGTTGGTCACCGTCGTGATGTGCCCCTGTGCGGTCTGGTGCAACGGGAAACTGAAATCCGGGGGTGCGGAGTTGTAGGTGTTGGAGCTCCACTCGCCCTGCACATCGATGCGGAAGGTATCCACCTGTACCGGGTGGTCGGAGGATCCGCCGGCATCGCGCGCCTTCATGCGCACTTCGATGCCGAGCGTGCGTTCCTCGCTCTTGGGGATGCGGTAGGTGCTGTTGGAGAAGGAGGCGGTCCATGTCTTTTCGGTCTGATCCTCCACTTCGTCCAGGCTGAGCTGGGCGATCTCCGTGCCGGAAGAGTCCACGAGGAACATGGCATCGATGCCGTCTACCGATTGCTCAAGCACCACCTCGGCACCGCGCACGAGCACCGGCTCGAGCGAGGAGAAGAACTTGGCGCTGGCGATGGGGCCGGAGCGCTCACCGAGGATCAAAAAGCGGCTGCGGGCCGGGAAATCGGCACGGAGACCGGTCGAGGAGGAAGACGACGACGTGACCGAAGAGGCCGAAGAGACCGACGATGAGGAGCTGCTGATTGCCGACGATGAAGAAGAACTGCGTGCACTGGAACTGGAGCGCACGGCTTCTCCGCGTTCAAAGGCCCTGTATTCATCCAGCTCATCCTTGCTGTATGCCACGAACGCCGCAGCGAGCCGGGCCATCTCACCGCGGGTGAGCTTGTGATCGAAGGCAACGGACGGAGAGAGGAGCAGGCCACGCTGGTTCGCCTCTTCCACGTATTGTGCGTACCAGGGGGATCCTGTCACGGGGTACGGGTCATAGCCGAACAGCGTTTCCAGCATTTTCAGCGCTTCCACGTAATTCACGTCATTTGCGGGGCGGAATCTGCCGTCGGGGTATCCGCTCACAATGCCACGGCGCTGTGCGAGACAGACGTAGCGGCTGAACCAATCGCTCGCGCGGACATCGGGGAAGCAGTTATCGGCATCCGATGCAGTCGCCACTACTTCAGGGTGACTGAGGAAGACGATCTTCAAAAATTCCGCGCGGTTGACCGTGCGGTCGGGGCGGAACGTCCCGTCGGGATACCCTTCTATGGCACCGATTTCCGTGAGGACGGAAATGCCCGCACGTTCACGGGTTGTGAACGGGGCGTCCTGGTATCGGGATGCCTGATTGGTATACGTGAGTGCGAGTGTGCTGATGGGGATCAACAGGCCCGCGGCGACTGCGGAACGGATGAGGGATGTGCGCATATGAGGAGGAGTATAGGGGAACGGAAAGCGGAAGGGAAAAAGCGGAAGTGATCGACCGGACGGCGCTTTTTTATGAGCAGTGAGACGCTCTCACACGGGGTAACGCAGGTGCACGAAAATCGTTACAGAAAAAATCCCGGAAACATCATCAGGCACAGAGCGGGGATGTATACTCTGCCCATGCAAAAGCCAATCGCAGCCAAAGACCAGGAGGCACTCCTCAAAGTATTGAAGACCCGCTTTGAGAAGCACATGAACCGCCATACAGGCGTTGCGTGGGAGAAGGTGGAAGCAAAACTGAAGGCGAACCCGCGCGCGCTTTCCTCACTACAGCAGATGGAAGAGACGGGTGGCGAGCCGGACGTGGTGGTTCTCGGCAAAGACAGCGACATCACGTTTGTTGATTGCGCAGAGGAGAGCCCCAAGGGCCGCCGGAGTATCTGTTACGACCATCTGGCTCTGGAATCGCGCAAGGAGCATAAGCCGAAAAACAGCGCGGTGGGGATGGCCAAGGACATGGGCATCGAACTCTTGAACGAAGAGCAGTACAGAGCACTCCAAGAACTTGGCGAATTCGATATGAAAACTTCCAGCTGGATCGATACGCCGGTGAATATCCGCAGGCTCGGCGGCGCGATTTTCTGTGACCGCCGGTTCGATACCGTCTTCACCTATCACAACGGCGCGGAATCCTACTACGCGGCGAGAGGGTTCAGGGGGATGGTGAGGGTGTGAAACAAACGGATCTGCTATGCTGAGGCAATGCGCCTCAAAGGATTTGCCACTCTCCGCCCGATAGTCGGCTATACCGCAGTCTTGGCAGTACTCATCTATCTGATCGCCGTGTGCGTACACACCTGTCTCTGGTGGTCATCGTATGCAGACACCACGGTCTCTTCCGGACAGTTACTGCAAACACTCATCGATACGGAATTCATCTTGGCTCTGGCATACGCATTTGTTGTGATGATTGTGGCTATCGCCTTTCTGCGACGTGGCTGGCGCGGATCTTTGAAAGAAGGTCTATGGATGGGTGGCCTGATCGGCGCATTCACGCCCCTCGCCCTCGTTGACATCGATTTCCTCAGGACAGCGATCACCGCAACTCAAGTCCTCAGCGACGGTGAGTATGGAATGATGCTCTCTGTGGTTCTGCTCAGTCTCGCGGTCGTCACGCTCCCTTTCGGTCTCATCGCAGGGGCGATTGTTGGAACGGTCGTGCAAAAAACAATGCGGTCCTGATGCAGGGGGATTCAAGATTATGTATTGGGTCTCGTTCCTATCATTTGCGCAAAACGTAACAGATAGCCGCTCGGGTCCTGCAGTACGAACTGTTTTTGCCCGACCGAATCTGTGTTTCTCCGGTACCATTTTTCTTCCATATCCATAAAAAACGGAACGCCATGCGAGCGCAGCTTTTCATGCAGCACATCAATGTTTTCTATAAACATCTGTATGTTGATCCCTCTCCCAAAAGGATACTCAAGCGGTCCGCTGAGCCATTTCCTATCGTTACTTGTCGCTTCTTCGATCATAAGCTGGATATCTTCCCTCTGAAGAAAAGCAAACTTTGCCTCGGGTCGATCGTATACGACAGAAAATCCCAAGAGGTTGCAGTAGAAATCGAATGACGTATTGAAGTCCGCGCAGTAGAGCACCGGAACAAGTGTGTTCACTTCCATAACAACTATCATACATTCATCGTATGGTGACCACGGCGGGAAGCCCGCACCAGTCGCTTCGCTCCGATGCGGGACAAGTCGACCCATACAGAGATTGTTTTGGTGGTCCTGATAGGAATTGAACCTATATTTACCCCTTAGGAGAGGGTCGTTCTATCCGTTGAACTACAGGACCATTTCATGAGAGACAAAACCTGCGGTTTTTTCTCTCATGGGCTCTCTTTTTCCCTGAGAGGTATCGCTCCAGCCGGGCAGAGCCCGGCTTCGCGATGGCTTTTAAAGAACGGAATCCTGGCAGCAGCAGTCACACGGTAAAGGGAAAGAGGCCGCCTTCAAAGCGGTTCTGATTCGTGGGTCACCTACCTTCTTTCATGCTCTTCTTGATGGCCTTCATGGCCTGCGTGCGTCCGAGGAAGCGGTTGATCTTCACCCACTTGCCGGGCTCCAGATCCTTGTAGCGCTCAAAGAAGTGCGCGATCAGGCTGCGTGTGTGCTTGTCCACATCACCGATATCTTCAATTTCACCGTAGGAAGGATCGATCTTCCTCACCGGCACGGCGATGATCTTGGTATCGATACCCGATTCGTCTTCCATTTCCAGCATCCCCACCGGGCGCGCAGGAACAATGCACCCGGGCATGACCGGTTGCGGGGAGAGGAGCAGCACGTCCATCGGGTCGCCGTCATCGGCGAGGGTGTGCGGGATGAATCCGTAGTTGAACGGGTACACCATCGCCGTGTGGATGAAGCGATCCACGACCATCATGCCGGAGGCTTTATCCAGCTCGTATTTGATGGAGGATCCCTGCGGAATTTCCACCACCACGTTCATCTCCTCGGGGAGATTGCCGGCGGAGACCTTGGAGAGGTCCATAGAGGTTCATTATAACACGGATTCTTGGCTTCATGAAGAGCAGATCCGAATATTTATCTGTGGGTCGGGCGAAGTGGTCGATCAGTGCTCTTCGGGAAGTGGTACGGGAGAGAATTGCTCTTCCTTAAGCCCAAAAAGGCGTATTCTTCGGCTGTGAAGCGTCTCCTCTACCCCGATCTGCTCCGGTCTCTCGCCATTGCGATGATGATCGTGTTTCACGGTGCGTACGATCTTTCGGTCTACTACGGGTACGACATCCGGGTGTTCGAAGGCGGCTGGCTCGTGATGGGGCGCATTGCGGCGCTGCTCTTCCTCGGTCTCGCCGGTGTTAGCAGTGCGCTCTCGCTCAACCGGGCGTTCACCCCGTGGAAGAAAACACTGAAGAGAGCTGCTCGCATCCTATTCGCAGCACTCGCGGTCACAGTTGTGACGTACGTGATCGATCCGGGAACCTACGTACGCTTTGGCGTGCTGCACCTCATCGGTGTCACTGTCCTCGCGCTTCCCCTCCTGAATCCTCTTAAAGGTTGGAACATTGTCATCGGAATGATCATTGCCTTACTCGGTCTGGTTGCACTCCCCGCTCTGCCCGCATGGCTCGGGATCCCGCTCGGTGCACCGCAGCCGGGGTTCATCAGTGTCGATTACTACCCGCTCCTGCCGTGGGCCGGGGCGATCATCGGCGGGTACGGACTCGGGATTGCACTGATGCCGTGGATCGCCAAGTCGCCATCACTCGAGGAGAGTCATCCGGTGCTCAAAGCCGCATCCTATCCCGGCCGTCATTCGCTGATCATCTATCTGCTCCATCAGCCGGTGATGATTATTTTCTTCAAAATCCTATTTTAATCAGAGATTCACGGATAAAGCATCAGTAAATCCAGTAAAAATGATTGCAAGATCATTTTGCATAGGAGCATCATTTGTCTCATGAAAAAGCTCCTCTCAATTTTCCGGCGAAGCAGTCGTAATTCTTCTGGAAAATTGAAGAAGGAATCGACAAAGATGCCGCGCACATTGCGCGAGCTAGATCATAGTTATCGCATTATTATTCGTGAGCTTGGTAAGCGATGATTGGTATCCGTTATTTTGGGATTGAAGCGTGTAAATCATATGGTTTTCCGTATATTTATAATGAACTGACTTCTGCTGAACAGGCACCGATTTATGAATCTGAACCTGTGGGTCTGGCCGAGCTAGAAAAAGTTCTTACATTTGTGCAGTACGATTTTTATCCTACATTTGCCGATAAATGCGCATATATCATTTGCAGTATTGCAGGATCGCAATATTTTACGAATGGAAACAAAAGGCTGGGAATTACTGTTTTACTTATGTTTTTAATTAGAAACGAGGCAGAGGTTACGGATAAAACAGAAGATGAATTACGCAGATTATTGGCAAAGTATTTTCCACTACATATATGGGAATCAGATCTTCCGACGACTGTGCCGCATTCACTATTTCTCTATAATCTTGCGATTGCAGTGGGCGACAGGAGAACCTGGGAAACAAGTGATTTTTCCCATGTTCGAGATTCGGTCTCCGTTATGTTTAGAGAACTCTATTCCATGGGCAAATGAGCCACAGAAGTCTGCTTAAAATGCATAGCAATTATTACGTTATTTCTGTCACACTGATCTTCCTGTGAAGGCCTCCGATTTCGTCCATCTGCACTGCCACTCCACCTACTCGCTGCTGGAGGGTTTGCCGAGCCCGGCCGAGATCATCGCCCGCGCCGCGGAACTCGGTCAGACAGCCGTCGGCCTTGCCGATAAGGGGTACACGTATGGGCTCATTGAATTCGTGCTCGAGGCGCAGAAAAAAGGCATCAAGCCGCTCATCGGCATGGAGGTGTACATCGCCGCGCGCACGCGCAAGGACAAGGAGACAGGAACGGATACCAAGCGCTACCCGCTCACGCTCCTGTGCGAGAACAACGAGGGGTATCAGAACCTGCTGCAGCTGGCCTCGCTCGCGGCGCTGGAGGGCATGTACTACAAGCCGCGTGTGGATAAAGAATTATTGTCCAAGTACGGCAAAGGGTTGATCGCGCTCAGCGGCCCCATCAGCGGAGCGATCCCGCAGGCGGCACTCGCGGAGGACAAAGAAATGCTCCAGAAACTCGTGAAGGAGTACCGCGGATACTTCGGCGACAATAACCTCTACTTTGAGCTCATGGATCTGCCTGGTGTGGCCGGACAGGCGGAGGTGAACCAGCAGCTGATTGCCATGGGCAAGGAGCTTGGCGTGCCGTGCGTCGCCACCTGCAACAGTCATTACTGCCGGCCGGAAGACAGTGAAGCGCACGACGTGCTCCTGTGTATCCAGCGCAACGAGCAGGTGGCCGATCCCGGGCGCTTCTCCATGCGTGACAGCGACTACTCCATGCGTCCGTACGAGGAGATGGAGAAGGCGTTCGCGCACATTCCGGAAGCACTGGAGAACACGCGCGTCATCGCCGACCGCTGCAACGTGACGTTTGAATTCGGCAAGTACAAAATTCCGCGTTTCCCGGTCCCCGATACGCGTTCCGAAGAGGAGTACCTCACGGATCTCTGCAAAATCGGCTTCGCCGAAAAGTATCCCAACGGCACGGAGGAGGAGCGCAAGCGCCTGGACTACGAGCTCTCCGTCATCAAGCAGGTGGGCTTTGCCGGGTACTTCCTCATCGTCGCCGATTTCGTGAACGAGGCGAAGAGGCGCGGCATCACCGTCGGGCCCGGACGCGGTTCAGCCGCCGGGTCCATCGTCAGTTACTCGCTCGGGATCACCGGCATCGATCCTCTGCAGCACGGGCTCCTGTTCGAGCGCTTCCTCAACCCCGAACGCATCTCCATGCCGGATATCGATCTGGACTTTGCGGATACCCGCCGTGACGAAGTGCTGGAGTACGTGCGCGGCAAGTACGGCCAGGACAAAGTCGTTCAGATTTGTACGTTCGGAACACTCGCTGCCCGCGCCGCAGTCAAGGATGTCGGCCGCGCGTACGGCGTGCCGTTCCTGGAAATGAACAGCCTGGTCAAACTCATCCCCGAAAAGCCGGGCACCAAGCTGGCGGAGGCTCTCGCCACAGACGAGCTCAAGACCGTGTACGACGGCAACGAGACGTACAGACGCATTATGGATATCGCCCTCAAGCTGGAGGGAAAGGCGCGGCACGTCTCCATCCACGCGTGCGGCGTCATCATTTCCGAAAAGCCGACGGGAGAGTACACGGCGCTGCAGCGTGCGCCGAAAGACGAGAACATCATCATCACGCAGTACGGAGCCAAGCCTCTGGAGTCTCTGGGCCTCCTCAAAATGGACTTCCTGGGCCTGACAAACCTCACCGTGATCCAGACGACGCTCGAGATCATCGAACGCCTGTACCAGCGCAAGATCAGCATTGCGACCCTGGGGCTCGATGACGCCGATGCGTACAAACTCCTGCAGCGCGGCGATACCACCGGAGTCTTCCAGCTGGAATCCCCGGGCATGCGCCGCTACCTCAAGCAGCTCAAGCCCACGCAGTTTGATGACATCACGGCGATGGTCTCTTTGTACCGTCCGGGTCCGATGGAGTGGATCCCGAGCTTCATCAAGCGCAAGCACGGCACCGAAAAAGTGCAGTACCAGCACGACGACCTCAAGGCGATTCTGGAGCCGACGTACGGCATCGGCGTGTATCAGGAGCAGATCCTCCTCATCGCGCAGGTGTTCGCCGGGTACACGCTCGGTGAGGCCGATCTCCTTCGCCGCGCGATCGGCAAGAAGATCAAGAAAGAGCTCGTGGCACAGCGCGAAAAGTTTATCGCCGGTGCGGCGGCCAAGGGCTACAAGGAGTCACTCGCCAAGGAGATTTTCGATGATGTCATCATGCCGTTCGCCGGCTACGGCTTCAACAAATCGCACGCTGCCGGTTACGCGCTCATCGCCTACCAGACCGCCTACCTTAAGGCGCACTACCCGACCGAGTTCATGGCCGCTCTCCTCTCGGGAGACGCGGAAAAAACCGACCGCATCATGATCGAGATCGAGGAGTGCCGGAGCATGGGCATCGCGGTATTGCCGCCGGATATCAACCAGTCGCTCCGGCATTTCACAGCCATTCCGCCGGAAGGCAAAACGTTCGACGGCGAGAGCGCGCCGGTGGGCTCCATCCGCTTCGGCCTCTCGGCCGTCAAAGGCATCGGCGACAGTACCGTTCAGCAGATCATCGCCGCGCGGGAATCCGGCGGTCCGTTCACGTCACTCGAAGACTTCGCCCGCCGCATGCCGAGCAAGCTGCTCAACAAAAAGACGCTGGAGGCCTTGGCCAAGAGCGGAGCGCTGGATGCGCTCGGGGAGCGCCGCACGATCATCGATCACTATGAGAAAATCGCGGACTTCAGCAAGGCCGCGGGTGATGTGGGAGCGGCGCAGGGGGACCTGTTCTCCTCCCTCGGCACGGAGGAAGAGAGCAAAATCGAGTTCCCGCCCGTGGAACCCGCAACGACACTCGAAAAACTGAAGTGGGAAAAAGAGACACTCGGCATGTACGTCAGCAACCATCCGCTCGCGGGACTCAGGAAATACATCGGGAAGAAGGCCCAGCTGATCGCGAACCTCACCCCCAAGCTTGTGGGAAAATCCGTCACACTCGCCGGTCTGCCGGAAGGCGTGAAGCGCATCACCACCAAGAAGGGTGAGACCATGGGCATCCTGACCATTGAAGATCCAACCGGCAAAATCGAGATCACGCTCTTCCCGCGCGTCTTCACCGAAATGGCTCCCATGCTCGAGCTCCCGGACGTCGTTCTCGTTGTCAAAGGCGTCCTGGACATGCGGGCAGGTCAGCTGCAGCTGCGTGCAGACTCGGCCAAGAAGGCTTCGCTCGTGACGATGATCAAGAAGGCCAAAGAGGAAGGTTTCTTCGATGAAGAGGAGGCGGCGCAGGGTATCCGCCTGCGTCCGCGCGAAGATGCAGAGGACACGGTGGACATGGTGGATGAGGAGGGCAACGTGATTGCCGGCGAGAGCGTGAAGGTCTCGGAAGAGAAGAAGGAAGAGTCATCCGCGGCAGCGCTCGACGGCTTCGGGCCGCTGGGGCGCTGGATTGTAGGGGGGATGGGGGTGGAAGAGGTGATTGCACAGTTGGGATTGGGGGATGCCATGCACCGACAGGAATCCGACGAATCCAAGGAATCCAAAGACAAGAAAAACCAGTCATCCTCGGATTCCTCGGAATCTTCGGTTTCTTCGGATTCCTTCGTCCATACCATCACCCTCCCCGCCCGCGCTCCGCGCCAGATGCTCCTGGATCTCAAAGAGGTCTTCCAGGCGTTCCCCGGCGGGCAGAAAGTGCAGCTGAAGATCGGGACACAGATGATTCCGGTGCCCCTGAGTATCACGGTGTCGCCTGATTTTGATGCACGCGTGAAAGATGTGCTCACCAGATACGCGTAAACGCGTCATTGTTCCTGCGGAATTCTGCTGTTACAGTCGCTGGCAATGTCCGCGAAGCGTTCTGCCAAAAAGCGCTCCTCCGGCGCTCTCCTGAGCGCGGCGCTCCTGACGGCGGTGGTCGGGGGCATCGTGCTTGCCGTGCACTACGGGAGGGGTTTGGAGGCGAGTGTGACAACGGGTTCGGCAACAAGCGCTTCGGTGAGTTCCGGTATCCCGCAGGCGGATTGTTTTGTGTGTGCATATCAGCCATCGAATTGCAGTGCGCTTGGTGCGCCTAATCCAACTGCGCCGCCCGGATCACGTGGCTGTGGTCATGAGGCACCGTCACTGCCGCTCTCAGCGTGGCAGAGAACGGCCAGAAACCACCGCTTTACCAGTGTGCGAGACTGTCAATGGCAAGCTCCGGTACCCGCACAGGGAGCTACTCCGGCTGTTCCGGGACGCTGCAAGAACCGTTTCGAGGAGTGGTGCAATTCCGAGGTGCTCAATGCCCCGCAGGAAGCCAACCGTAAAGTGGCTCTCTCGGCATACCAGTCGCCTGCATTCATTGCCCAATGCACATCCATCCAAGAGATGTACGTCGGGCACGGCACCACCCCCAATGCCGTAGTACCTCAGGGTGATGCCGATGTGCCGTATAGCCGCGTGATTGATCTGCTTACGCAGAATCCACGCCTGACGATGGTTCACGTGGTGGATACCGGCTGCAACGTTGCGCAGAACGCTACAGCAACAGCAGCCGCACAGTCTTCCCTGCAGCGGTGGCTCGTCAGTCGAAGGCTGCAGAATGTCCGGACGTACGTTGAGGCCAGCCCTGTCACTACCACGCAGTCATGCCAGCCACGGTCAACCACCTGTATTACCTGTGGGGAAGTGGTCACGCAGCTGCCGGCTTGTGCGTCGCTCGATGTGTGCGCAACGCGCGATAATCCTGACGGGACCAATAGTTTGCTCAACAGAGAAGTAGAGTGCCAGATGCCTGCAGGCTCCAACCCTGCAAGAGAGCTGCGAAAATGCTGTAGTGCGTACACGGATTTCACGCCGATTCGTTTTTCCGATATAAGAGACAATGGTGCGCGGTGGGTCTACATCAGCCGGGCGGGGGAGGCGTGTCCTGCCAGCCGATCGCGTCCATGCGGATTCGATTCACTTCAGAGCAACTTTTGCTATGAAGAGAATCAGGAACCTCGCACCTGCACGCCTAGGACGTTCGGGCCCGATGTGACGGAGCGATGTTGCCGGGATCCTGCCACGCAGTTCAGTCGCAGGTGGTACCAGGGCCAGTGCCCTGTCCTTCCCAACTGCGGTGGGCCTTGCACGCAGCAGGGAACAAGACAGTTTTGTCAGGATCCTCCCGGTGCGGTCGTCAATGACGGCTTTCGGTATGAACGCGTGCAAATGTGCTGCCCCGCCCCCGATGGCTCAGCGGGTTCGCGCTGGATACCCAGAGTGGAGACCTGCCCGGCTGTCGTTATTCCTCCGTGCGGAAACGGAGCAGCATGCACTGCGACGGATCGTACGCGGGCCTGCAGGCCGGCCACCTCACCCGCACCCAATTTTGATTCCTGCTGTGAGGGGCCAAACGGTACCCGTACCTGGCAGCAGGGTGTGTGTACGGCCGCGCTGCCGGTCTGCCGTGCCCAGTGGGGCGCATCATGCTCTTCGGCGGGTGTGGGAGGAGCCCCTGTGGATTGCCGCCTCGGTACCAGGCGTCTCTCCGAGCGGTGCTGTGAGATTGCTGAGGGCGAATTTGCGATTAGCATCATTGATGCAGCCGGAAACTGCCCGGCGATGATCTACCCCTTCTGCGGGGGCACCTGTGAGACAGTGGGACGGACCCAGCAGTGCATACGTGATATAGGTGCACAACCGCTGACGCAGAGGTGTTGTCTTGCCAGAACTGCGGGCGAGGATTCGCCGGAGGAGCGGGGGTGGGTGGTCGGCTCGTCCTGTCCGGAAGCACGTCTCCCGTACTGTCATCGGCATGATGCCGAGTGCTCGTCTACACAATCGATTCTCAATCGTCGGGCGACTGCATGCGATGCCGGCTCCCGCTATCAACATATGACGGACACCGGCCCGAATGCTCCGCACCTCGGCAGGCCACTTCCCTGGAGTGAGTGCTGCCGGCAGTCGAACAGCAATAATCTCGCCCCCACGTACAGGTGGACGTCCTACTGTCCGTAGCCGGTGAGGGTCTCATTCTCCGCAGACGACAGCGCCGCAGCCAAGCGGGCAGCCGTAGCGGTCAGATTCGTAAATACCGTCGTACCGGCAACCGGGAGGCGGGTTGGAGCAGTCCGGGGGTGTGCAGGTCTGAGCACATGGAGCGAGACCGTTCTCGCAGGAGGGAACGGGTGGCGTACAGGTGACGGTTGTTGTGGCTGAATACAGATTGTTTGATGCATTCGTATCATTTGTCGTTGTCGATGAGAGCATCGCCCATTGCCGGAGCATGCTGTCGCAGCTGATGCTCCCGTCCATCCGCAGATTGACGGTGAGCATCCTCGATTGCCCGGGGTTTACTGTGCCAACGGAACAGGCAACGCCTCCCGGCTGCGTTGCACACGCACTGTCCGAACCCAGAGGTTCAAACGAGAGACCTGGATCTCCAAAAGGGATATCGAGCATCAGATCCGTTGCTGCTTGCGCAGTATTGACAGTGACGGAGACAGGCAGCGTGCCCGAGCGGTTTACCGTTACGGGAAGAGAGACAGTGATTCCGGCATCAACGTCCGTGCCCGCGACCGGCGGCACCCCCATTGTCTGCACTCTGCACACACTGGAACACCCGTCGCTGTTCCTGGTATTGCCGTCATCGCACGTTTCTCCCCTTTCGTAGTTGATGATGCCGTTTCCGCACTGTTCCAGCTCGCAGCGCGCGGTGCAGCCGTCGCCGTGGATGGGGTTGCCGTCATCGCATTCCTCGCTGGCCTGCTCAGTGCCGTCGCCGCAGAAGCCATCGAACGACACGGGTCGTACCGGTTGTTGCTGGATCGGAGCAACGGGTGATGTGACCGACGCGCTCACCGGCTGGGCCAGCACGTCATCGGCAAGGGTGTAGAGGCGCGCGGCCGGGTCGCTCGGTTCGATCACCACGCTGATGTTCGGCGTAGCGGTGACCGCGCCGAGCGTCAGCCACTCGCGTCCGTCGTGGGAGATCGACGCGTCGAGATCGCTGCGTTTTTTCCGCAGGAGCTCGATATCGCCGTTCATCACGCGGTACAGCGTGTCTCTGGAGGTCAGCGAGGGATTGAAGACGGTCTCGGTGATGGAAAAGGTGTAACGCGCGCCGGAGACCAGGCCCGGGAAGCGGTAGGTCATCGAGGGCTTCGGTACGGTCTGTGTCATCCAGTACGCGTACACCTGTTCGGTGTCCCGCTGCGTGCCATCGGGGTTCGGCGGCGGACGTACCGTTGTCCACGTGCCCACGGGAACGGCTTGTGTGTCCTTGACGATCACCGGACCAGCTGCAGGAACCTGCCCGCGCAGGAGTGAACTTCCGACAAACGATGCCGTCACCCCTACCGTGAGTAGGGCAACGAGCGTGATCAGCCTGGAGGGTGTGCGCTTGCGCGAGGGCATGGCTCTTTCGGCGCAGTCTACCCTACTCTGCAGACGGGATGCATTGCGCAGAAAGAGTCTTTGACCGCCGGTAGTGGTCGGGAGGAGAATAGAGGATCCCTATGAACACCCTCACGCTCACCATCGTCATCGCCGGGAGTTGCGTGGTGCTCATGGAATTCCTTCTCTGGGAACTGTTTTGCAAACGTGTGAAAGGATTCATCTTCCCGCGCGAGATCGATATGTCTCCGCTGCGGTTTTTCACATTGATGCGCCTGCGGGTCTGCGTGCTTTTGCACACGGTGTTCATGCTGCTCGCGGTCGTCGGTTCCCTCTGGTTCACATGGTGATGCGGCTCCGTCGCCAGAGGCAGATTCGATTAGGCGGAAGGCGTTCTGCACTCGAAATTCAGCTTCGCCGCCATCATAGCGGCGTAGCTGCGGTCGGATCGATGATCACTGCTATGCCTATCGTTCTCTTCTTTTCCCGCGAAGCCGTATGAATTCCTGGCCACGCACGGCGACGTTCATCGATTTCCCGGGCCGCAACGCGGGGGAGCATCTGCAGTTTTACTTCCGGCACCACTGGATCCGCAGTGTCATGATGCTCCTGCGCACCGTCATTTTCACTGTACTCATTCTGCTCGGCGGCTGGGCGCTGTTTCCCCTCGCGCCGGAAGCGCGTACGGGAACCTGGCATCCGCTGCTGCTCATCCTCATCGGATGCCTCTGTATTCTGCAGCTCGATTTTCTGCTGCGGTTCTACGGGCATTTCCTGCGGCTCGTGATCATCAGCGACCAGAGCATCCACCGGATCCGTAAAACGCTCGTGGCGTTCGATGATCACGAGGTGATCGATCTGGCGTCGCTGCAGGATGTGCAGAAGGTCCAAAACGGCGTGCTCCAGAACATGCTGGGGTACGGAACGATCGTGCTCAAGGCGCAGCACAGCATCATGAAGATCCACTTCACCCCGAATATCGCCCGCACGCACCGCTGGATCATGGAGCTGCGCGAGGAGGCCAGACGCCGTTCCACTGCCGCGAATTCCGTGTACGATCCCCCCGTCCATGAAAATCGTCCCACCCGATGAGGCCGGCATCGCCGCCGCACTCGCTGTGCTCAAGAGCGGCGGAGTGGTCGCTCATGCCACGGAAACCTGTTATGGACTGGCCTGCGATCTTTCCGATCCTTCTGCCGTTCAAAAACTGTTTGCCATCAAAGAACGCCCGGCCGGACAGCCCGTGAGCGCACTCTTCCAGTCCGTCGATCAGGCGAAAGAGTATGTGGTGTGGAACGCGCGGGCGGAGGAGCTCGCAGCGGGACTCCCAGGCCCGCTGACATTAGTTCTCTTCCTTCGGCAGGACGCGCCTCATCAATTGTTCCCGACAAATGAAGGGCGAATGGTGAATGGCGAATCGCGAAACAATTCGCCATCCGTGATTCGCGATTCGCGATCGATCGGCGTCCGCGTCTCCCCTCACCCCGTTGCGCTCGCACTCGCAAAAGGGTTCGGCACACCCATCAGCACCACGTCCGCCAACGTGCACGGTCAGCCGAATCCCTACAGCGCCGAGGATATGATCACGCAATTCTCCGGGCACAGCGCGGTGCCGGACCTGATTCTGGATAGCGGCGTGCTCCCTAGGGCATCACCCTCGAAAGTGGTAGACCTCACCACAGAAGGAAACGAGCGCATTTTACGGTCGTAGTCCCAATCTTTCCGTTTCGCTCTGAGCAAGTTGCATCGGGGTGACACTTTTTCGTGCAGGGACCCTTGTCTCGGCGCAGGCTTTTCCCTAGAAGCAGCGGACTCCCCCACTCGCGCTGTATGCCTTCCCGCTTCTCCTTTCCCGATCAGTCGAAGAACTTCAAGCAAGAGCTTCTTGGTGCCGTGTCGGTGCGTGGAGCGGATATGCCGTCACTCCTCGAGCGACGCCCGGAGCAGACGGCGTATGAACGTATCGACTTCATCATGATGGAGTCCTCCAAGGGGGCCGTTCAGCTGGTCCGTGCCGCCCAGTCTCAGGTAGCGAATGCTGCGGACCGCGTCCGGGAAGATCTGGATTTTTCCTACGCGGGCCGCCGCCAGACGCAGATCGACCGTCTGCTGGATTCCTGGGAAAAGCGCTTTGAGGAGAAGCTGAAGGAAGCGGAGCGCCAGATCCGTGAAATTATCACCAAAATGGCGGTCTGAGCTGCTACACTGCACAGGTAGATGCATTGCCCCCGCTGCAAATCAGAGGATACGAACGTGGTGGATTCCCGCCTCGCGGAGGATGGCCGTGCCGTGCGCCGGCGCCGCGAATGCCCCAAGTGCGACCACCGCTTCACCACGTTTGAGCGTCAGGAGATGAGCAACCTCATCGTGGTCAAACGCGACGGCACACGCGAGCCGTACAGCCGCACCAAACTGGAGCGCGGCATCTGGCTCTCGTGCATCAAGCGGCCCATCACGCAGGATCAGATTGATAACATCCTCGGGAAGCTGGAGGAAAAATGGGGCGGCAACAAAAAAGAAGTCAGCTCATCCACCATCGGTACCGATGTGATGAAGGAACTCAAAAAACTCGACCAGGTCGCCTATATCCGCTTTGCCTCCGTGCACCGCGAGTTCAAGGATGTGGAGGAGTTTAAAGAAGAACTTGGCCGTCTCTTCAAATAAAGTTACGAGCTGCGGGTTTCGAGCGGCGGGAAGATCCCGTAACCCGTAACTCGTAACCCGCAACCGTTCTTGTCTGGCACTTGACGATATACGCGCTTATACTCCTTGCATGATTAGGACACACACCTGCGGAGAACTCCGCGCCGAGCACGTCGGCACCGTTGATACCGTCACGCTCTGTGGCTGGGTGCACCGCCGCCGTGATCATGGCGGACTCATCTTCATCGATCTGCGTGACCACTACGGCATCACGCAGGTGGTGATTGCTCCGGAACAGAAGGACGTCTTCAGCGCCGCGGAAAAGACGCGCGCAGAGTGGGTCATCGCGGTCACGGGCACCGTGAGCAAGCGCCGCGAAGGTGCGGCACGTGAGGATAACCCCACCGGAGCGACCGAAGTCATGGTGAAGTCGCTGGAAGTCCTCTCTGAGGCCAAGACGCCTCCGTTCGAAATTGACGTCGACAAGGATGTGAACGAGGAGCTGCGTCTCCAGTATCGTTTCCTCGATCTGCGCCGCCCGCGCCTTCAGGACATGCTCGTCAAACGCGACAAGTTTCTCTCGCACATCCGGTCCTACATGCACGGCAAGAACTTTACGGAGGTGCAGACGCCGATTCTGGCCAACTCCTCGCCCGAGGGCGCACGCGATTACCTGGTGCCCTCGCGCATCCACCCGGGCACGTTCTACGCGCTCCCGCAGGCTCCGCAGCAGTTCAAGCAGCTCCTGATGGTCGCGGGCCTGGACCGCTACTTCCAGATCGCTCCGTGCTTCCGTGATGAAGATCCGCGCGCCGACCGCCACCCGGGAGAGTTCTACCAGCTCGACTTGGAGATGAGCTTTGTGAAACAGGAAGATGTGTGGGGAGTGGTGGAACCGCTGATGATCGAACTCACGCACACGTTCTCGGACAAGAAGGTGGCACAGACGCCGTTCCCGCAGCTCACCTGGAAGGAAACGCTTGACCGCTTCGGTTCCGATAAGCCCGACCTGCGCTACGCACTCGAGCTCGCGGACGTTTCGGAGATGGTGAAAGGCTCGGGGTTCTCCGTCTTTGCCGATGCCGTGGCCAAGAAGGGTGTGGTCAAAGCGCTCGCCGTCCCCGGCGGTGCTGCGTTCAGCCGCGGGGACATCGATGGTCTCACCGAAGTCGCCAAGATCTACGGACTCAAGGGACTTGCGTACATCCTGGTCAAACCCGACGGTCTCTCCTCCCCCATCATCAAGTTCCTCGGGGAAGACCTCGCCAAGAAGATCATCGAGACCGTGGGTGCCAAGGCCGGTGATGCTGTGTTCTTCGCCGCCGACAAATGGCTCACCGCGTGCAAGGGGCTCGGACAGGTGCGCATTGAGATCGCCAGGCGTCAGAACCTGGCCGACCCCAAGAAGGCCGTGTGGCTGTGGGTGAAGGATTTCCCGATGTACGAATTCAATGAGCAGGAAGGGAAGATCGACTTCTCGCATAACCCGTTCTCCATGCCGCAGGGCGGGATGGAAGCACTGGAGAAGCAGAACCCCATCGATATCCTCGCCTACCAGTACGACCTGGTGTGCAACGGCTTTGAGATCAGCTCCGGTGCCATCCGTAACCACCGCCCGGACATCATGTACAAGGCGTTTGCGATCGCCGGCTACACCAAGGAGGATGTGGACGCCAAATTCGGCGGCATGATCCGCGCCTTCCAGTACGGCGCTCCCCCGCACGGCGGCATCGCCCCGGGTGTGGACCGCCTGATGATGGTGCTCTGGGAGTGCCCGAGCATCCGCGACATCTACGCCTTCCCCAAGAACGGCCGCGCCCAGGATGCGATGATGAATGCACCTTCTCCGGTATCTGAAAAACAGCTGAAGGAGTTGCATATCAAGATTGTCGACTGAACGCCGATCTTGGGGGGGGGCGTTCTGCAGGAGAACAGAACGGATTTTTTGGCCTCTGAAAAAGGAATCCGAGGAATCCAAAGAATCCGATGAACTGCACGGTCTATGCACGGGTACAAAGCCCCAGCAGATTGATGGTATGCACGAAAGACCCTATGAAAAACTCATCGTATGGAAAGAAGCGCACCAGCTGTGCCTGGAAGCGTATGCATTGACTGTGGATTTCCCTCTACATGAGCGATTTTGCCTGGCTCAGCAAATCAGAAAATCGGCTTATAGCGTTCCAATGAATATCGCCGAAGGAAACAGCCGGAGAACGGCTAGAGATAAAGCGAAATTTATGGATATAGCCCAGGCTTCATTGGAAGAGCTCCACTATCAATTAGTACTGGCGCGGGATTTGAAATATCTCTCTCAGGAAAAATTCAATGACATGGATGTTCGAATCCAAAAAGTGAGCTACCTGCTGATTCGTTTCAGGCAAGGAATCATCAAAAGTTTCTAATCCTTGGATTCCTCGGATTCTTTGGATTCTTCGGTATCCTAGTCGTCGTGCGCATCCTCTTCACCCGTTTCCCGCTGGAGTCATCATTCGGCGGTGCCGAGATCCAGACGCTGAGCCTGATGGAAGGCCTCCGGAGGGCCGGGCATGAAGTGAGCTTCCTCGGGAGTTGTCAGGTACTCCTTTCCGAGTGCAGAAAGCGTGACATGATGGTCACAGAACTGCACATCGGATCCCCGCCCGTGACCAAGTGGGGAGCCGTGAGTTTCCTCTGGCGGCAGCGGAAAATGAAGAAACTGCTGCAGGAGAAGATTGTGGAACTGACAAATCATCACCCATCGATGACACTCGTGATGCTGAGCCTCTCGGAGAAGCTTCTCATCACCAACTGGGCGGCGAAGCGAGGCAGCAAAGTGCTGTGGGTGGAGCATGACCGCGTAGGTCGGTGGCTCACAGGTAATCCGTGGCTCGGTCGATTGAAGACACTCGCGCACAGCGCAACGACGGTGTGCGTCTCTGAACTCAGCCGGGGGATCTATCTCGCACTCGGCTGGCCGGAGAAGAGGACGGTCTCAATCCCCAACGGCATCGATCTCGCACGCTTCACTTCCGGGCCGGAAAAGAAGAATGCCGTGCCACGCGTGGGGTGCATTGCGCGCCTGAGCCCCGAAAAGGGCGTAGACGTGCTTGTAGACGCTGTTGCGCCGCTCCTTGGCGTCATCACCACCATTGTAGGATCAGGACCGCAGGAAGCTTATCTGAAAGGCATTATTGCCTCACACAAGTGCCGTGACCGTGTCGCACTCTTGCCGAAGACCGACGTCGCGGAGTTTTATAAAGGCATTGATATCTTCGTGCTGCCTTCCCGCGATCACGATCCGTTCGGACTCGTGGCGGCAGAGGCGATGGCCTCGGGTGTGGCGACAGTGGTGACGGATGCCTGCGGCATTGCCCGCGAACTCACCAGCGGTGTGGACGCGGTGATCGTGAAGGCCGGTGACGCGCGTTCACTGCGAACCGTGATCACCGAACTCGCCGATGATGAACTGCAACGGAAGAGAATTGCGGAAGCCGGACTGAAGACCGCACGTGAGCGTTTTGGATTGGAGAGAATGGTGAAGCGTTACCTCAAGGTCTTGGCGGACTGAGCCTTCTCCTTCCTTGCCAGGTTCGCATTGGCTCTCACAACCTCGCTCATTTCTCTGTATCCATCCCATAAGTCACGCACGACATCCGGATTATAGTAACCGAGTGCGACGATTGTTTTTTGCAGAGCAAAGCCAAGTTCATTGAACTTCTTCTCTGCTTCCAGCGGATCGGCGGGAAGGAATTTTTCACCACTCTTGAGCGCGTGCATAAAAGCACGGGCGAAGGTAGGCGCGAGATTCTTATCCTTCTCCACCAGATCAGTGACCGTCTTGTACTGACCGCCTTTGACGAGCGTGAGTGCGGACAGGCGCTTGGGTAGATCTTGTGTTTCCTTGGCTGAGACCAGTTCTGCCAAAGATGCAGAAGTCCCTGCTGATGCCGTATTGCCCATCAGCACCTGACTGAGAACCTTGGCAGCACCGAATCCCGCGTACCTTGCCCTGTGCTCCTCATCGACCCAGAATTTCCCCTGAGGTTTAGACGGAATATTCTTGAGTGCCTCGAACATGGCTTCCTCTGCCTCGGAACCTGCCTCGCGAAGAATGCATTGTGCCAATGCACTATCCAGATCACGTTCCGAACAAATTGCCAACAGTGCCGTGCGTGCGGTTTTACTCTTTGCGGCGCGCTCTTTCAGCCATTCCGTCGTTTTTTTCCCCGCACCGGAAAAAGAGCTGCCGGCAGCTTTTCGATATGCCTCCACCGTCGATGCGGGCTCATGGGCTTCGAGCGCCGAAAGGGCGGATTCCAGATCGGCATTGCGCTGAAACGCAAATGCGAAATCCTCAATCACCGTACGTAGCGGCACGCGGATAGCCGAAGGCACTGCCGCAACCGGTACGGGATCGGATGATTGCGCGACGACGGGCTTGGCAGCGGCATCCAGGAGTCCGGCGATGGCAAGCGTCACACACGATGTTGATTTTCCGATCCTCCACACTATCCCCGTCGCGTCTGCGAACGTACGGACAGGCTCACTCTCGAACGGGGTCTCGGAGGACATGCGAAGAGTGTGAACCCGGCCTGACGTGAACGGAATAAATTTCCGGAATGACTCTCAGGATTCTCATCCCTTCACGACAAAGTCAGTGCACGGAAAACGGCTCTGAGCAGCAGAATCGGATGCCTGACCGCAAATCCGATCACCGAGGAGCTGCCCTGACCGCTCACGCTCTTCCCTTCTTTTGTGCGGTAGAGGAACTTGCGGATCATCCCCGTGAGGGCATCGATCAGACTCGTATTCACCTCCCGGCGGAGATCGTCGGGCAGGAGTGACCGCAGACGCTCCAGGCAGCGCAGACGGTCAAAGAGGCCGATACCCTCGCGCTGGTTCCGCGCACTCGCGGAGTTGCCGTGCACACGGAAGAACCCGTGATCACCGGGAACAACGCACCAGTCACCGTGCAACAGCATGCGTGCCCAGTACTCGCAATCGAGGAGCTGCGGCATGTCTTCCAGGAATGCACCGGCCTTCTCCGTGATTGATCGACGCAGCATCACAAAACTCGGCTCGCCGGGAATGCACGGATGCAGACCTCTTTTCAGCCACAAGCCCAAAAACTCCGTACCGCCGTGAAGACCGGGCATGAGGAACGGCAGCTTTGCGGAGACGACAGCATCGTATGCCTGACGCGCCACATCATCCCCTTCGACCTGATAGTGATAGCCAACAGACACCATACCGGCGGAAGGATGATCATTAAGCGCCTTGAGACCGGATGCGAGATAATCCGGTTCCCACGCATCGTCCTGAAAGAGAAACTGGATGACGGGCGATGCCGCAGAGCGCAGGCACGCGTTCCAGTTGCCACCGATGCCGAGACGTTTTTCACTTCTGATGAATGTGATGCGCGGATCACTGAGATACTCCTGAACGATCGACCGAACATCTGCCTGCGACGCATCATCATGGATCAGGAGATCCCAATCAGCTTCTGTCTGTCTGAGCACACTCCCGACCGCCTCGCGCAGGTGCGCGGGATCGGGTTCGTACGTCGGGAGGAGGATGGAGACAATAGACACAAGAAATTGCAAATTGCTGAGTACAAATTACACAGTGCTGAATCTTGCTAATTATCAATTACTCATGAGCAATTAGCAATTTGAGAAAGTGATCAATCTGGCATCAGATTCCGAAAACATTCTGATATGGTAGCTATCCAATGATCGTTTTGCCCCTCCTGCTTTCGCTGACACTTGGAATCTTTGCCCCTGCGCTGCCGGAATCCGGAGTGACGGAGTACGCATACCCCAATGGGATCGATGCGCTGAGCGCGGAACTCTCGTCCAAGGAGACCGTCGCGGCCGTTCGGTTTGAGACGGCAGACGGCTGGAGCCCGTGGGAAACACTGACAGTGGATGACGAGCAGGATCCGGACCTCCTGGAATCGAACCTGGTGATGTTCCCGAAAGGGGTGACACGCATCGCGATCCGCGCGGATGGAGCAGTGACTCCGCACCCCATCACCGTTTCCGACGATGCGGTGCACTATCAGGTGGCGTCCCTCGTGGCACTCTCGACGCCACGGATCCTCACCCGTCGCGACTGGGGGGCGGATGAATCGTTGCTCCTGTCCACAGCGACAAACAGTTCCTCGTCTTCCTCATCAGCCGGGCAAAATCACGTGTCATCGGACGAGACGCCTCGAGAATCGGATTGCCAGCAGGCGGTCACCAATTATCCCGAGGAGTTCCGCGCCTCCACACCGGTGACGACGAATGCCGATGGTGACCGGCTCCGCTGGCCGGTCCAGTACTCCCCGAGTATCAAGCTGCTCGTTGTGCACCACACGGCCGGAGCCGTGCACAGCGAGACGCGTACCGGCCCCGAGCGCATGCGTGCCATCTACCAGTACCACGCGCTCAACCGCGGTTGGGGAGACGTGGGCTACCACTACATCATCGATGAAGACGGCAAAATCTACGAAGGCCGCCAGGGTGGCGATTACGTCGTGGGCGGCCACGCATACTGCAACAACATCGGCTCGATCGGCATCGCGCTGATGGGCAACTTTGATGAGGAGCAGCCGAGCCAGGTGCAGACACAGAGCCTCCAGTGGCTCATGAAGACGCTTGCGGACAAGTACCGTATCGACCTGAACCGCAACGTGATGTTTCACGGAAAAGAACTGCCGCCGATCGTGGGACACCGCCAGCTGGTACCCACGGACTGCCCGGGCACAACGCTCTGGGGGGCGCTGGATCTCATCCGCAAGAATGTGCGGAGCGGCGACACGGCGGCAACGGTGCGCTACCCCACGCTGGCGGGCTCTTCGTCATCGCGGAACAGGAGGTCTTCCTCATCCGCGTCCGCAACGCACGCGGCGGCCCCCGCAAGAAAGAGCGGACTCTCGCCGCTCGGACCGACGACGATTGAAGCGCGCCCCGGCGGAGACGTACTGATTTCGCTCCTGTATGCACCGGACGGCCCCAAGAGGCGCGGTGCGACTATCGCCAGAATCAAGCGCAGCAACCCGCGCCTGCGCGTGGAGCAGGAGCAGAACGGCGTGTACGAGCCCATCCGCGCCGCGGTGATCCTGCAGCAATCGCTCGCCGATGAAGACGCGTATCCGATCCGCCTCAAAGTGAAGATCCCGACCGATACCTCCACGAGTTACACGCTCTATGTGGAAGACATCGCCTACACGCTCTCCGTCTCCGGCAGACGTATCCGCACACCGATCACCGAACCGACGCGCCAGACCTACACCCCCTCCGGCGTTCCCCAACCGCGAGCGACAACCGTGACGCGTCCGACAGTCACGACCCGCCGCAGTTCTTCGTCGCGCGCATCTTCCGTGCTGCACGCTGCCGCATCAGGGAGCCCGACGATCCGCATCCGGCTGACCGATACGGGCCTTTTGCAGGGAAGCGCGGTGATAGAGGCCGCAGGCTCACTCAGGCTGAATGAAACGGTGGTCTCGGGACCCGTGACCCTCAACCGCGACGGCAGCAACTGCCGCGTCAGTGCCTTGGGGAAAGTGATCGATTCCGGTCCGATAGAACGCTTGGACGCGAGCGACGGCGTCCTCAAAGTGAACACCTTCAAGGCCGGCCGCCAGCGCTACCGCGGGGTGCTTGAGTGCCGAGTGATCGATGGCCAGCTTGTGCTCATCAACGAGCTGCCGCTGGAGGAGTACATGAGGGGCCTGGCCGAGGAACCGGATACCGAGCCCTACGAAAAGCAGCGCGCGTTCGCAGTGGCCGCACGCACCTACGCCGCTTACTACCTCAATCCCGCCTACCGCAAATTCCCGGGCAAGCCGTACGACGGATCGGATAGCCCCGCGGAGTTCCAGCTGTACGGCGGCGTGGATTTTGAAGGCCGCAACCCGCGCTGGCTGCAGGCGGTACAGAGCACGAAAAACCTGGTGCTGACAGTGGACGGTCGGGTGCTACGCACGCCGTACTTCTCCGCCAATGACGGCCGCACGCGCTCGCCCGAAGAGGCGGGCTGGAAGAACTTCCCGGACGCGGAGGTATTTGCAGCGAAAGATGACCCGTGGTGCAAAGGTGAGACCCTGCGCGGCCACGGGGTGGGCATGTCCGGCTGCGGTGCCAAAGGCCAGGCCAACGAAGGCAAAACCGGCGAAGAGATTCTGCGGTACTACTACACGGGCGCAGCGGTCAGTGAATTGTAATTCAGCATAAGCAGGCCGGAAGGAGGGTCTTGTTCCGCACATTCGCTGCCGGGAGATGCTGAGTAGATGGCGATCAGTTACAAAAACTGCTATACTTTCCCGATGACCCAATCCACGTTCTCCGCCGCCTCCATTCCGTCCGGAGAGGAGCTCTATAACAAGCTGATGGCCGGCATTGAGCCAGAGTTGCTGACGCAAAACCTGCCGACCCTGGAGGAGAAATACAAAAACGAGTCGCCGGAGGATGCTAAAGCCCGTGCAGCCAAGTACGACAAGGCATTTGCCGAGTACGAGAAGCAGCTGGCCGCGTACATGAGCGGCATGCAGCGTCAGGTAACGACCTACAAGCGCACGGCCCTGCAAAGCGCGGAGGCGGAAGACCGCACGCGCGACCGGGCGACTCTGCAATCGCTCGAAACCGAATTCTCCTCCTAACGGGGACGTTTTTTGAGTTTCTCCCGCGCGTTGATGAACTCCGCTTTGCGGCGCACTTTTTCCGCTTCGATTTCCTGTATGCGCACGGCCAGCTGATGCTCGGCATTGGTGCGGTCCCTGAGCGCATCGTGATTGATACCCTCCTTTCGCATCGAACACTGCGCCTCGGCCTGCTGGCGCAGCTTCTCTGCCTCACGCTCCAGTGATGACAGCCTTGTACGGTACTGCGCCTCCGCATCACTCTTCCGCTTTGTCTGCTGCGCGGGCGGAAGGCTCTGGATGGCAGAAAGCGTGCTGCGGTATTCCGATTCGATACTGTCTTTCTTCCGCAGTTTTTCCCCCTGCAGACGCGTGATGCTGTCCGAACGCTCATGCTCCAGCCGCTCTCGCTCGGAGAGCCTGCGGCTTTCGATCTGCTCCTTCAGGAGCGAACACTCGCGCTCCGCGGAATGCTTGGCTTCGCGCGCCTCGCGATCAACGGCATCGAGATCCCTTTCCAGCTGACGGTTGGCATCAAAATCCGCTTTGTCCTGCTGGGCCTTGCGGGAAGCGGCTTCGTGCAGCGACTTGAAGTATTTCTGCTTCTTCTCCTCAAACACACGCTCTTTCTCACGGGCCTCCTTGAACGCACGCTCGTCATCGGCTTTCCGCTGTTTCCAGAGCTCCAGCTCCCGCTGCCTGCGCTCCTGCTCCCTGCGCCACTCAGCATCGTGCTCCTTGCGCTCCTCTTCATGACGGAGCCCCTCGGTAACACCTTCGGCCTGGCGCTTCTGAAATTCCGCATCCTCCACCGCCTTCTTTGCACGGCGCGATTGCTCGGATTGCAGCTGCTCTTCACGCCCTGCCGCGGCATCGGCATCGAACTTCCGCAGGAATTTCTTCCTGAGGTCGCTTTTGCGCTGCTGATCGTCAGAAGGGGGCACGGGGGAAGTGTACCTCTAAGGTAACAGGAAGTGGCGAGTGGAAGGAATCCAAAGAATCCGAGGAATCCAAGGATCAGAAAGTTTTGAGAATTCCCTGACGAAAACGAATCAGCAGATAGCTCACTTTTTGGATCCTGCCATCCATTTCCACAAACTTTCCTGGGGAGAGATATTTCAGGTCTCGCGCGAGAAGCAATTGATAGTGGAGCTCTTCAAGTGAGGCTTGAGCGATATCCATAAACTTTGCTTTATCTTTGGCTGTTCTGCGGCTATTTCCTTCTGCAATATTCATTGGAACGCTATAAGCCGATTTTCTGATTTGCTGCCCCAGGCAAAATCGCTCATGTAGAGGGAAATCCACAGTCAATGCATACGCTTCCAGGCACAGCTGGTGCGCTTCTTTCCATACGATGAGTTTTTCATAGGGTCTTTCGTGCATGCCATCAATCTGCAGCGACGCTTTAGGCATGCAAAGACCGTGAAGTTCATTGGATTCTTTGGATTCCTCGGATTCCTTTTCCAGAGGCCAAAAAATCCGTTCTGTTCCCTTGCAGAACGTCCTTACTTGGCCACGATCTTCTCCTGCCCTCCCATGTACGGTCTCAGTACCTCCGGGATCGTCACGGAGCCGTCCTTGTTCTGGTAGATCTCCAGGATCGGGATGAGGATGCGCGGGGAGGCGATGCATGTGTTATTGAGCGTGTGCACAAACTCGCGCTTGCCGTTGTCCTCGTACTTGATGTTGAGGCGGCGGGCCTGGAAATCGTGGAACGTGGAGCAGCTGTGCGTTTCGCCGTAACTCTTGCGGCTGGGCATCCAGGTCTCAATGTCATTCTTGTACACCTGTCCGCGGCCCATATCGCCGGTACACACGTCCACAACACGGTACGGGAGCTTGAGCGCCTGCAGCACCGCTTCGGCATTCCCAAGGATCTCCTTGTGCATCTTGGCGCTCTCTTCGGCATTGTTCTCACACAGGATCACCTGTTCCACTTTCTGGAACTGATGGATGCGGTAGAGGCCTTTCGTATCCTTGCCGTACGTGCCGGCCTCGCGGCGGAAGCACGGGGAAATGCCACAGTAGCGCTTGGGGAGTTCCTCCAGCTTCAGCGTTTCATTCTGGTGGTAGCTCGTCACCGAGACTTCCGAGGTGCCGATGAGCCACTTGTCGTCGCTCTCCAGTGCTCCGTCCGCTTTCTTCACGCCCACGGCGTACGCCTGCTCCTCTCCCCCAGGGAAGTAGCTCGTACCCATCATCGCAGGGTAATGGACCATCAAGGGCGGCGTGAACGCGGTGTAGCCGCGCTTGTGGAGGAGATCGAGTGTGAACTGCAGCACGGCAAACTCCAGACGCGCGCCGTCACCTTTCAAAAAGTAGCTGCGGGAACCGGCGATCTTGACGCCGCGTTCGATATCGACGATATCGAGCCTTTCGCCGAGGGTGATGTGATCAAGGGGCTCAAAATCGAATGTTGGGAGATCGCCGTGCTTGCGGATCTCCACGTTCTCCGTGTCGTCTTTGCCCTCCGGGACTTTGTCGAGCGGGATGCTCGGCACAAGCAGCTGGAGCGTCATCCATTCATTCTCAAGTGCGGTCAGCTCTTCCTCTTTCTCCTTCAGCTTTTCGGAGACCACTTTCATGTCCGCAATCGCTTTCGTCTTCTCCTCACCTTTCATCTTCGGGACCTCCTTGCTCACGGCGTTCTTTTTCTCGCGCATCTCCTGCGCGGCCTTGAGCACCGTCAGGCGCCTGCTGTCGATCTGCAGGAGCGCATCGATATCTACTCCTATGCGCTTCTTTTTGGCGGCCGCCTTGTAGGCATCGGGCCGCGTGCGGAGGTCATTCATGTCGATCATGGCTCTAGCCTAGCGGGAAGCCATTTTGCCCGCACGTCAAAAAACCCGCCCGCGCCCAGTAAAGGACGCGGGGGGGGGTCGATGAGGAGAACGCACTACATGTCCATCGTCATTTGCCTGTATGCACCGGCAACCATGTCTCTGGTAACGACAATAGATTTGTCGTTCACCAAGAGGGTGATCTTCGCGTGGTCATGGGGAGAGATTCCCCACTGCGACGCGTTCTGGATAAAAAACAGTCGCCGTTCGGCAGCTGACGCCGGACTATTGTCCGTTTCATCAGAGCACGCGAGTATTCCGACGATACAGCAGATGACGAAGGTGATCGGCACAAAGATGATCCACATGTCTCTGTTCCTTGCTGCCTACCGGGCAGAACGGTGAGGGTGGGTAGTGTGAAAGTTCCCCTCTTACGGGAGGCTTCTCCCGGGAGAGAGGGACTAGGCGGTGCTGACAAAGACTATATAGTATTATAAAACAATATAGTAGATTTAGCAATAATCAGGGTGGAAAGGGATGACTTTTTAAGCAGAAGGAAGCCAAAATCCTATAATTGACACAATATAAAAATAGTGTATAGTGTCAGCACTATTTCCCCGTCCAATTCTATGTCCAGCGTCGAAGGTTCCCGTCAGTCCAAAGAGATCGTTTTAGATGCTCCGGCCGCGGCCAACGTGACGAGGAGCAGTGCTCAGGTTGATGCCATTCTGGCCTCTACTGAGTCCGGTGCGCTTGCCACAATCGAAGTCCAGAAGCCGGATGCCCGTCTTGAATCCATCCATGCCCTTAGTCCGCGTGCGAAGCTTCTGCTTACTGAAGCTATCGCAACTTCAGATAATGCCGATATCGCTGCGGCAGCGGCTCGTATTATTAGTGATGCGCTGGAGACTGCGAAGGAAGAGATCAGTCCCCGTTCTGTTCATAAAATGGGACAGGAAATCCAGCTCTCCGGTCTTTGCGATGAAATCTCCGAGGCACTGAAGAATGGTCCGAAGAGTGATTATGTCAGCATTCTTCTCCCGGAATATCTTGGCAATCCGGCTCGTTGCTACTTTGGTGCGGTGTGGAATTATTTTAATTCGGAAAAGACCGAATCGGCCCCGGCTGTGTCTGAGCCCGAGCCGGTCTTCAACTGGGAGAAGAAAAAGAAGGAAAATGCGCACCGCAGGCTTCAGGAGAGAATTGAGGATATCAAAGAGCAGGGCATCATTGATGGTCGCGTCCTGGATCTCAATCTTTCTGTTGAAACGTCCGCGCTGCTCTCGGCCATGCTGGAGTCGCACGATGCAGGACTTGCCGATGCGATCATCGACGGTCTCGTGAACGAGGTTCATCTCGGTGACGATGCAACGGTGGAAGAGATCGCTGACGCAGCGGAGGCAAAACTTGATCCTTTGAATAATGCGGATGATGACGATGTCAGCTTTGCCATGATTGTTCTCAGTCATAAGTTCCGCATCATGACGGGTCACGCGTAAATTTCTCTTTCGCATCCAAAGAAAGCCCGGCCTCACCGCCGGGTTTTTTAGTGGGTATTCCCGCGTTTTCCCCTGCCCACGGGGCTCCCCGTGTGGTACAATCCGCGTCTTATGTCTGACAACGTCACCCGCACCATCCAGAACAAGCCCTTTAAGCTGGTATCGCCCTTCCAGCCCACGGGCGATCAGCCGCAGGCCATCGAGCAGCTGGTGAAAGGCGTCAACAAAGGTGAAAAGCATCAAACACTGCTCGGTGCCACGGGTACGGGCAAGACGTTCACGATCGCCAATATTGTGCAGCAGGTGCAGCGCCCGACCCTCGTGCTTGCCCACAACAAGACGCTCGCCGCACAGCTGTGCAATGAGTTCCAGCAGTTCTTCCCGGAGAACGCGGTCTCGTACTTTGTGTCCTACTACGACTACTACCAGCCGGAGGCCTACATGCCGACGACCGATACGTACATCGAGAAGGACGCGAGCATCAACGAGGAGATCGAGAAGTTCCGCCACGCCGCCACGTTTAACCTGCTCACGCGCAAAGACGTGCTCATCGTCGCGTCCGTCTCCTGCATTTACGGTCTCGGTAACGTGTCCGATTACGAGGCGCTGGCCATCACGCTCAAGCGCGGCATGCCGGTGAAGCGCGATACGCTTTTACGCCGCCTCACCGATATCCAGTACCGCCGCTCGGGATCGGATTTCAAACAGGGCATGGTGCATGTGCTCGGCGATACGGTGGAAGTGTTCCCCCCGGCGGGAGACACGGTGATCCGCATGGAGATGCCATTCGATGAAATCGAGACCATCCAGGAGGTTGATTGCTTCACGGGAGAGCTCTTGCAGGAACTCCAGGAAGTCACGATTTTCCCTGCCGCGCACAACGTGACCACCAAGGAGAAGATCGAGCAGGCCATCGACGGCATCAAGGCCGAGATGGTGATGCGCGAGAAGGAATTTTTGGATCAGAAGGAGTTCGCCAAGGCCGAACGCATCCGCATGCGTACCGAGTACGACATGGAGATGCTCCGCGAGACCGGCTACACCACGGGTATCGAGAACTACATCCGTTACCTCAACAACAACGGTGTCCCGGGCCAGTCGCCTTCTACCCTGCTCGACTACTTCCCCAAGGATTTCCTGCTCGTCGTCGATGAATCACACATCAGTATCCCGCAGGTGGGAGGTATGCACGAGGGCAACAAGAGCCGCAAGCAGACCCTCATCGATTTCGGCTTCCGTTTGCCGTCTTCGCACGATAACCGCCCTCTGAGGTTCGATGAATTCGAGGACCGCTGCGACCAGCGCATTTACGTGTCCGCCACGCCCGGCCCGTACGAGTTCAAGCACACGCCCAAGGCGTTCCTGGCGGAGCAGATCATCCGCCCCACCGGCCTCGTCGATCCGGTGGTGATCGTGAAGCCGTCCAAAAACCAGATCGATGACATCTCCACCGAGGTGGAGGCGACGATCAAGCGCGGAGAGCGCGTCCTCATCACGACGCTCACCAAAAAATCCGCGGAAGACCTCACCAAGTATCTCAACGAGCAGGGCCGCAAAGTGCGCTACCTGCACAGCGATGTCGAGACACTGGAGCGCATCGAAATCCTCCGCCAGCTGCGCACGGGAGAGATCGATATCCTCGTGGGTATCAACCTGCTGCGCGAAGGCCTGGACCTGCCGGAAGTGAGCTTTATCGCGATCCTCGATGCCGATAAGCAGGGCTTCCTCCGTTCCCGCGACGCGCTCATCCAGACCATCGGCCGTGCGGCACGCAACGTCAACGGCCACGTCACGCTCTATGCGTCGCCCGATCCCGTCACCAAGGAACCGCGCATCAGCGCCGCAATGGATGCCGCCATGAAGGAGACCGAGCGCCGCAGGGGCATCCAGCAGGCGTACAACAAGAAACACGGCATCACGCCCCAGACCATCATCAAGGCGGTGCACGACATCGCGGAGGAGAGTCGCAAGCTGGAACTCCGCCGCCCCAAGCGCGATCACACCAAGATCCCGCTGGATGAGCGCAAGCGCCTCATGGAGGAGCTGGAGCAGCAGATGGAGATCGCCGCGCAGAACCTCGAGTTTGAGAAAGCTGCGGACTTGCGCGATGAGATTGAGCTGCTCAGGAGAGAGCTGACGACGAAGTGAAAAAAATCCCCCAGGGGCGGGTCTTCTGACCCGCCGGCAGGCAGGAATGCCTGCCCCCTGGGGGTTTTTTCTTACCCCAAATCCATCACCGCCTCTTTGTATCCTTCAGGCGTCCCCGTGTCGTATCGCTTGCCTTCAAACACGCAGCCGTAGATATCCAGGTGATCGCGGTTCTGGATCAGCGCATCGATCAAACGGATCTCTCCCCCGTGCGAGCCCTGCTCCACCTCATGGAGCCGGTCAAAGATCATCTTGGGCACAATGTACTTCCCCACGATGGCAAGCGTACTCGGGGCCACTTCCGGACGGGGCTTCTCCACGAGTCCGTCGATTTTCCGCAGGTGCGGTGTCTTCTCCCCCGCGGCTTTCATCCAGTCGTTGTCCACGGCCACGATGCCGTACTTGGCCGTGCTCTCTTTGGGCACATTCTGCAGACAGAGCATGACGGTATCCCGTTCGTGCTTGATGTCCGTCATCGCTTTGGTGAGCTGCTGGAGGCCGTTCTGTTTCCCCACGATCAGGTCGTCACCAAAGAGCACAGCCACCTCCGGGGCCTTCACCCAGCTGCGCGCCTGCAGGAGCGCATGGCCGTCGCCGTGCATTTCCTCCTGGTAGACCACGTGGAAGTTCACCGAGTCGTAGCGAGCGAGTTCTTCCAGCAGGTGACTCTTCCCTTTCTTCTGGAGCTGCGCCTCCAGTTCCGGCATCTCGTAGAAGTACTGCGGGATCGATTCCTTTCCGCGGTTGATCACGAAGCAGATATCGGTGATGCCCACACTCAGACACTCATCCACAAGCAGCGCGATGATCGGCTGGTTGCCGATCGGCAGGAGTTCTTTGGGTACTACCTTGGTCCACGGCAGGAAGCGTGTTCCGAGACCCGCGACGGGGAGAATGGCTTGGGAGAGGTTCATGCGGAAAGAATATCAGAAATCGAAGCTGTCTACTGCCCCAAAATTTGGCTTCGGGCTGCGGGTTACGAGCTGCGGGAATCCCGCCGCCCGCCGTCCGTTTCTCGCCGCTTTCCCGCCGAAGGCTTTTCTTTTTCCGAGTTTTTCGCTAGAATAAGGGGCGTTCTTCCACACAAATACCAATGACGCCTTCTACTTCTTCCGTCGACCGTGCACTTGAGCGCGTGCAGGACCTGTACGTTGTTCAGACGCGCCTCATCAAGTTGCTCGAGAGCGACCTGAGCGATCCTGTCATCCGTCGCCAGACGCATGCGTCGCTCAAGGAGTTCCAGGCGCTCCTCAACCGTGTGGACCAGCGCTACATGGGCGGTGAGGAGGTATGGGCCTCGCTCATGTCCCTCCCGTCCGACGTCATGTCGTTGCTCCGCCGCTCGCCGGTCTCCGTGCGCAGCCTCAAGGCCAAGGCGTCCAAGAAGCCGGTGAAGGCCAAGCCTGCAAAGAAGCCCGCCATCAAGTCCCGTGTTTCCACAGTGAAGGCGGGCAAGAAGAAGAGCCGCCGGTAAAAAGAATCCGAGGAAGAAAAGGAATCCAAAGAATCCGAAGAACATGATCAAGAGTCTTCTTCGGAATCCTTGGATTCTTCGGATTCTTTCTCGTCGTTTTTATCCTTCATTGATCTTCACCACCTTCACCTGGTCCTCTTTCGGAATCAGGATTTTGAGAATGCATTCCTTGTTGAACGTGGCCTTCACTTTGCGCGGGTCGATCTGGATGGGGAGAGTCACACTGCGCGCGAACGGACCCCAGTAACATTCGCGCAGGTAGTACTGACCTTCTTCCGCGGTGTCGGTCTGCTTGCGCGTGCCGCGGATGGTGATGACATTGTCCTTGATCTCGATATCCAGGTCGCTCATGCGGACTCCGGCAATGGGAGCCTTGATGATGTAGTAGCCGTCCTGTTCAAAGATATCCACGGCCACCCTACCCACCTGCGACGCGTTCTGTTGTGACGACGGCAGGGTGAAGGTGGGCTGCGTGAAGCTGGCTTCCTGCGGCTCGGGGAGCGGATCTGCGCTTGGTTTTGCCTCAGCACGTTCAGGCATCTCTTGCGATTGCGAGAGTGCCGAGAAGATCCCGTGGAACGGAGATTGCCCCATCAGTGCGAGATCGTATCAAGCATCGCTTCTCCTCCGCAAAAAGTCCGTCTGGCGCGGACTCGCGAGTTGTGAGGTGTTGCCATACCAGAATTCCGTGACCGTGCATCACATTCACCCTGCCGCGGACGTAACGCGATGGAATTTTTTTCGCAGCTGATGCGTGGCGAACAAATTTTTCCAACTCACCCTTGCCCGCGTCGTGACGTTCAGCAAGAATGATTTCCACCATCCACTCCCGCCATGTCCACCGCCTCCCTCCGCAACGCCATCCGCCGCCTCCGCTTCGAACGAAACATGACTCAGGAAGAACTGGCATTGCGCGTGGGCGTCAGCCGCCAGACGATCATGTCCATTGAGCGCGGCCGCACCAATCCTTCGATTCTCCTCGCACTCAAAATCTCCTCCGCGCTCAACGTCTCCGTCACGGAGGTGTTCGCGATGGACGGAAAACTGGCCCCAGTTTAAAAATAAGGGTCAGCGCGAGGGCGGGCTTTTTTACCCTGAGCGAAGTCGAATGGGCTGACCCGCCTTTTGCTTATCACTGACTCTTCACACGCACATTCGCCGTGCGCGCATCCTGCAGATAGAGCTGCGGGCGGGCTGTCCCCTGCCAGGTATCGATCCCCAGATGCACGGCCAGATCCATCGCTTCCGTTGATCGATCGGCAAGGTGCCCCAGGCCGAAGCCGATCAGTTTGCTGGTACCCACTCTGGCCTGCAGGTGTGTGGAATCTTTCCCGACGCGCCGCGCATCAGTCAGCTGCACACGCGGGAGAACAAAACACGGTTCGGGGTTGCCCTGACCGAACGGTTCAAGCGACTGCAGTGCGTTGCAGAGCTCCAGTGTGAGCAGCTTTGGAACAACCGGCAGATCGATCTGCAATGTCGGCACAAGCAGCGAGGGGTCCAGCCGTGATGCAACGTCACTGTTGAGACGTATGCGCAGCGTATCCATGTTGCTGTGCGCAAACGAACAGCCTGCTGCCATGGCATGGCCGCCAAACGACGTCAGGAGGTCGCTACAGCCTGCCAGCGCTTCCGTTACGTTAAATCCCGTAACACTCCTCAGTGACGCCGTGGAGCGGCCTTGCGGGTCGATGTAGGCCACAAGGGACGGACGACCGAGCTTCTCCGTCACCCTCCCGGCGATGAGTCCGCAGATGCCGGGCAGATAACGCGCGTCACTCAGGCAGATCATCGGGCCTTCGAATTGTGCTCTCTCCAATGCTTCATCGGTGAGCGACCGCACGAGTTCCTGGCGGTCCTTGTTCCAGAGGTCCAACTGCAACACCGCTTCCGGGTTGCCGAGCACGGCATCGAGAGCGACAGAGGGGTCGGCCATGCGTCCGGCGGCGTTGATACGCGGCGCAATGCGGAAGGCGATGTCGCTGCTCCTGGGCGCGCTCTCGATTCCCGCGTGCATCTTGAGGAGTGCAAGCGGGCCTTTCGTCAGCCGTCCCAGTGCACCGAGTCCTTCGTGCACCACTCTCCTGTTCTCACCCCTGAGTTCCACAAGATCGGCGACCGTGCCGATGGCAGCAAGCGCGCGATCGGTATCACTGTCTTCCCAGTCGGCATTCCCGGAGCACTCTTCAAACGCCTGCACCAGCTCCCAGGCCACACCGGCGGCGGAGGGTGGAGAGGCCGGCACCGGGTTCATGAGTGACGGATGCAGGATGGCGTACGCCGGCGGCAGATCGCCCTGCGGAAGGTGATGGTGATCCACCACGATCACATCGATCCTGAGTTCTTTTGCGCGGGTAATTTCCTTCACGGCGCTCACTCCGGTATCGGTGGTGATGAGCAGTGTGATGCCCGCTGTGGCGAGTTCATCAATCACGGGCAAGCGCAGTCCGTAGCCCTCGTGCAGGCGGTGCGGGAGGCGCAGGAGCGGCGTTGCCCCGCGGCGGTGGAGCATGCGGGCGATCAATGCCGTTGATGTCACGCCGTCGCAGTCATAATCGCCGAAGATGGCGATCTTCTCCCCGGATGTGATCGCTCCGTTGATGCGTTCAATCGCTGTCAGTAATCCTGGCAGCCGGTGAATCGAAAAGAAAACATCGGTCGGTTTCTTCAGAAGTCCGCGGCTTTGCATGAGTGCCTCAATCAATGAGACCGTGTTCGTGGGTGCCGCATCACTATCGATGCGACTCATCCAGCGGCGGCCGGTGAAGGAGAGAGCGTCTGACATCGGGAGACCACGATAACAGACGTGTCCCCGGGGTCACGCGGCATTCGTGCAGATTGTTTTGCTGCATCACGGTTTTCCGCATCAGGAAGGCCCGGCCGGCGTTCTGTGGGCGCGCAGAACGTCGCCATGTGTCTGATGTAGAGGCACGATATATCGTGCCCCTACAGTCACGCCGGCCGGGCCGACGCAGCAGCAGACAATTCAGAACCGCACGAACTTCTGCATGCCGCGCGCGCGGCGGATCACATACGCGGCGGCGGGAGCCATCGCCAGAAGCGTCAGGATGCTCTCCGGGCCCGTGTGACTGAGCGGTGCGCCGCCGTGCAGTACGGTTGCCGGGGGCGTGACGTTCCCGCTCTCCTTTTGGTTCAGGCGGCGCAGCAGGCGCAGGGTCACCGCGTCGAGATTCTCAAGATCGTCATCATTCTCCGGTGCGGCGCTGTGCGTGGGCGCGGATGAGACCGAACCCCCCGCAGCCGGTGCCACGGAAGAAGCAGAAGAGGAAGAGACGGTCCACCATTCCACGAGGGTGGGGCGGTCGTCCTTCTTGGTTTCACCGATGGCTTTCTCGCGCTCCTCCACGAGCTTGGGGGCGCTGCGCCGGTTGATGCGCTGCGGCTCCTGCGTATTGAGGTACAGCACGTCCTCCGGGCCCAGGTAGATCTGCGCTCCCGCCAGGGCCGGCATCACGCAGAGCCAGAGGGCGAGAGAGGCGGTGAGGAGTGTGTATGTACGCATCGTCGTGGAGAGGAAGGGGTGTCAGCAGCTCTTGCCGCCGGCGAGAATGCACTTGTAGTAGGTCTGCATGTCGCTGATGCCGTCGGCGGTGGTGGACCAGAGGCGCGGATCCGTCTCACCCGTATCCACCTTGCCGTTGAGGTTTTTGTCTTCGCCCATCCAGCGGCCGTAGAGGAGCGCCTTGCAGTTGTTTCCGGTGTTGTCCGGGCAGATGGAGTTCTCCGTGAACTGGCGGCAGTAGCCGTCGCACAGGCCGTCGTTGTCCGTATCTTTCCTGAGTGCGTTGGTCTCCCCTGTCTCGGGCAGACCGTTGTGGTTTTTGTCTTCGAGACCGTCGATGAGTCCGTCACCGTCGGTATCGCGGCGCAGAGGATCGGTCTTCAGGAGATCCTTCTCCACGCCGTCGAAGATGCCGTCACCGTCGCTGTCGGGGCTCAGCGGTTCCGTGCCCCCGTCACGCTCGCGCCGTGCGTTGAGGCCGTCGTCATCGCGGTCCGTGCCCGTGGGCAGGAGCTTGGACGTCATCAGGTAGCACGTGGTGCCTGGCTGAAAGAGCTCTATCTGATGACGGATGGGGCCGTTCACCTCCGATTCCAGGTCCCGCTTGGTGGGGACGTTGTAGATCGTGAACAGCGGTTTCTTCAGGCGCACGCGCTCAGCCCTCCACTCGCGCTCAGCTTCAGAGAGGAACATCTTTCCGGGGAAGCCGCTTTCGGCGACCGTGATGTTGCGCTGATACGCGTAATCGTTATCGAAACAGTAGCCCCAGTAGCGCGTGTCCTTGCCGCGGTTCCCAAACAGCGTCTCGCGGCGGATCGCCGGGGCATCGGGCGGAATAGTCAAAATCACGTTGGTTCCCGGAGGGGCGGAGACGCCCTCATCCAGTTCCTCGGGATCGAACGTCTTCCACGGAATGCTTTCCAGGTTCAGCTGCTGCGACAGGATCAGTGCCTGCAGCGGAATCTGTTTCTCGCTGTTGAGCACGTTCGGCGCATACGCCGAGACCAGCATCCAGGCGTAGCTCAGGGAGAGCAGGGAGAAGGTGACGGAGAGGGTGTTTTTTCTCAGAGACATCGTGACAGTATAGCACTTTTTGCGTATCCTTTGAAGTGCAAAAACAGCCCATGCCCCGCGATTATTACGATATTCTCGGCCTGAAACGCGGTGCCTCCGCCGAGGAGGTGAAAAAGGCGTACCGCACCCTCAGCAAGGAGCTGCATCCGGACAAGCACAAGGGGGATAAGGCTGCGGAAAACCGCTTTAAAGAGGTGAATGAAGCATACGAAGTCCTCAATAATCCTCAGAAAAAGCAAGCGTACGACCAGTTCGGGGCGGCAGGCGTCAACGGGGGTCGCGCGGGTCCGGGAGGGGGGTTTGGCGGATTCGATTTCTCCTCTTTCAGCGGTGGCGGACAGACATTCGATTTCGGGGACCTCTTCGAAGGCTTTTTCGGTGGAGGCGGAGGCGGAGGGAGACCGCGCGGGCCGGAGCGGGGTGCGGATTCGGAGGCTGCAATCCAGATTGAATTCGCCGATGCCGTGAAGGGTACCACCAGGCCCGTCACCTACGATGTCGACCGGCCGTGTACCGACTGCAACGGCGCAGGCACCTCACCGGGTTCCGCGCTCACCACCTGTAACGAGTGCGGCGGTACGGGGCAGGTCACACGTATGGCGCAGTCCTTCTTCGGCGCGGTGCAGCAGCGCACCATCTGCCAGAAGTGCCGCGGAGCCGGGAAAGTGCCTGAAAAACCGTGTCCCCGTTGTCACGGCAGGGGGATCAAACGCGAGCGCTTCACCGTCACGGTCGATGTCCCCGCCGGCATCAGTGACGGCCAGACATTGCGCGTGCGCGGGCAAGGCAACGCCGGCGAGCGGCAGAGCGGCATCGGTGATCTGTACGTGCACGTCACCGTGGTTCCCGATCCCCGCTTTGTGCGCGAAGGAAACGATATCCATTCCACGCTCGTCGTATCGGTGCCGGATGCGATCCTCGGTGCCGAGATGAGCGTGCAGACCGTGCACGGCCCGGTTACGCTCAAAGTCCCCGCCGGCACGCAGTCGGGCACGGTCTTACGCATCAAAGGCAAAGGCATGCCGGTCCTGCAGACCACGCGCGTCGGCGATCACTACGTCACCGTCACCGTGGAAATCCCGGGGAAGCTGAGCAGAGCCGAAAAGAAACTCATTGAGGAGTGGAGGACGATGCAGTGAGACCCGCAGGCAGAAAGCCCGCTCCACAAAATATATTTTTTTCTTCATCTCACCCGCGGAGCGGCTTTTCTAGCCGCGGCAGGGACAATCAAATATCCAAATTTTCCAATCCATCATCCTTACTGATCACCGGCTTCAGTTCCTCGCCCGTCTTGCCCTTGTCTTCCTCTTTGAGGCGCATCACTACCTGACGGTACTCACCCTCACCTGCGCTTTCAGTCATGAGGTCAGAGAGTGCCGGGGTATTGGCCACGTGCAGGTGAACGATTCTGCGGAAGTACGGGCTCATGGGTGCGAGTGCGATGCGGTTGCCGGTGCGGCGCACGAAGTCGGCCTTCTGTTCCGCGATCCTGCGTACTTTGTCCTCCTGCATGCGGCGGTAGCCGTCCACATCGAGCACGATGAACGGGCTGCGCTCCAGCTTCTCCTTGCTGCGGACGATCGCCTTGAGCAGGTGCTGCACGGAGTTGAGCGTCTCGCCGTGCCAGCCGATGATGCGGCTTGCCTCCGGGGACACGATATCCACTCTCGTGATGTCCCCTTCCTTGCTCACGGTGAGATCCGTGAACGGAAGAGAGAGGAGCGTGAGCAGTTGACCGAGGATGTCCTTGAGCGTTGCGTCGTTCATAAAGAGAAGAGTTCGGTTGTGAGGATAGCAGTTGCTTCCCTCGTCGCAAAAGGCATCCTTCTTTTCTTTGTCTGCCCGACAAAGAAAAGAAGCAAAAGAAAGCGCACCGCCGCCGACCCTCCTCCACCCGGCACCGTCTCTCCTCACCAAGCCCTGCAAGGTTTCGGACTTGTCTCGTCGAGAGACGCGCACTGCGGTGCGCGCGGTGCCTTCCCCTTCACCCCCGGGCGGCGGCGGGGCCCCTCCGCTTCGTAAGAACATATCTGGATATTGCTCAAGCAGTGTTCCGGGTGAAGTAATCTAATAAATGCGCGAAGGACGGCTTTGCCGTCCTGGAGCGCCACCCTGCCGGAAGGGTGGGCCCGTGGGAGGGACACCGGAGGTGGCCCTTCCGCGAAATAAAAAAGCCCCCTGTTACGGAGGCTTTTTGATGACAATGATTCGTCAGATTTAGCGGACAGCGTCCTTGAGCGTCTTGCCGGCCTTAAAGGACGGGACCTTCATCGCGGGGATGGAGATCTTCTGGCTCGGGTTGCGGGGGTTCACACCCGTGCGAGCGGCGCGGTGGGAAAGCTTGAAGGTGCCGAAGCCCGTGATGGTCACCGGCTGACCCTTCTTCAGGTTCTTGATGACGATGTTGATGATCGCCTGGAGCGAATCCGCGGCGGCGCGCTTCGTGATGCCGGAGGCATCCGCGATGGCGGCGATAAGGTCCTGCTTGGACATGAGAGGAGGGGGTAAATGAGTAGGACAATGAGGAGTCTAGTCCGCTTTTCCGCTTGTGCAAGCCACTGCAATTGAGTTTTTGGCTTGCGTAAGGCATGTTTTGTTTACAATGGCTTCTGTCAGCTGAAAATCATGAGTACGAAAAATGAACGAAGAACGCGTAAAATTGCTCAATTCTTCTCTCCTGTTGCAGATTTCTGCTCCGTCAAGGCTTTGAATCTGCCTCTTCACTCAGGGTCACCCGCCTCCAATTTGACCGTGTACACGCATCTTTTTTGGAACATTTTTGACAACGCACTCCCCTCATCACTACTCTCCCGCTCGCTACGCCGAGCCGGAACGTCGCTCGGACTTTTCCATTCTCTACTACGTTCATGAGCAAACACCTTGTCATTGTCGAGTCTCCCGCCAAAGCAAAAACCATCAAGCGCTTCCTGGGAAAAGATTTCATCGTGGAGGCCAGCATGGGCCACGTGCGCGATCTCCCCGGGAGCACGCTCGCGGTGGATGTCGATCATGATTTTGAACCCGAGTACGAGGTGCCCAAGGAGAAACAGGCGACCGTGAAAAAATTGAAAGAGGCGCTGAAGAAAGTCGAAGACCTGTGGATCGCAACTGATGAAGACCGCGAAGGAGAGGCTATCGGCTGGCACTTAACGCAGGTGCTGAAACAGGACCCGAAGACCTGTAAGCGCATCGCATTCCACGAGATCACGGAGACGGCGATCAAGGCGGCTGTCGAGAATCCCCGTACGCTTGATACCAAGCTCGTGGATGCGCAGCAGGCACGCCGCGTTCTCGACCGTCTCGTGGGGTACACGCTCTCGCCGTTTCTGTGGAAGAAGGTGTACCGCGGGCTTTCCGCCGGACGCGTGCAGTCGGTCGCGGTGAAGATCATCGTGGACCGTGAGCGCGAGATCAAAGCATTCAAGCCTGTGGAGTACTGGTCCATGGAAGCGCTGCTCAAAAAGAGCGACGGCACGGAGTTCAGCGCGCTCCTCCAGAAGAAAAATGATGAAAAGCTGGAGATGGGCAGCAAGGAGCAGGTGGACGGCATCCTGAAAGATCTCGAGAACGCCACATACTCCGTTTCGGACATTGAAGAAAAGGAGCTCAAGCGCACGCCGCCCGCGCCCTTCACCACGTCCACATTGCAGCAGGAGGCTTCGCGCAAACTGGGGTTTTCCGTAAAGCAGACAATGGTCGTGGCCCAGCAATTGTACGAAGGCATTGATATCGGCGACGAGGGTCACGTGGGTCTGATCACCTACATGCGTACCGATTCGGTCAACCTCAGCGACAAGGCGCTCACCGATTCCAAGCAGACGATCGAAAAACTCTACGGTCGCGAGTACGTGCTCTCGGAGCCCCGCAAGTACAAAAGCAAGGCCAAGGGGGCGCAGGAGGCACACGAAGCCATCCGCCCCACGGAGATCTCCCGCACGCCGCAATCACTCGCGAATGTACTCGATCATCAGCAGCTCAAGCTCTACACGCTCGTGTGGAACCGCACGATGGCGACCCAGATGGCCGCGGCCGAGCTCAAGCGCGTCGGTGCAGACATCAAGGCGAACGCCTACACCTTCCGTGCCACGGGTCAGACGGTCACGTTCGACGGTTTTCTCCGCGTGTACCAGGAGGGCCGCGATGAGGGCGACAACGCCGAAGGCGAGGATGGTGAAAAAATCCTGCCACCGCTGTCGCAGGGCGAAGCCCTGGCGCTGAGTGAGCCGCTCAAGCCCGAGCAGCACTTCACCAAACCCCCTCCGCGCTACACGGAAGCGAGCCTTGTCAAAAAACTGGAAGAGGAAGGCATCGGTCGACCGAGTACGTACGCCCCCACCATCTCCACCATCCAGCAGCGCGGGTACATCAAAAAAGAGGGCAAGCAGCTGATGCCGGAAGACGTGGCTTACACGGTCACCGATCTCCTTGCTGAGCACTTCACGGATATCGTGGACCTGCACTTCACGGCAAAAATGGAGCAGCAGCTCGATGACATCGCCGAGGGTGCGGAGAAAGGCAAAGATTTCCTCAAGGCCTTCTACTGGCCGTTCAAGGGGCTTGTGGATGAGAAGACGAAAGACATCCAGAAGAAGGACGTGATGAAGGAGCGCATTGTGGGTATCGATCCGCAGACGGGACTCGAAGTGATCGCCAAGCTCGGGCGCTTTGGGCCGTTTGTGCAGCTGGGACGCATGCCCGAGGTGCCCAAGGGCAAGAAGGTCAAAAAAGAGGACAAGCCGAAGAGTGCGAGTATCCCGAAGGGCGTCTCCATCGATGAGCTCACGCTCCAGGTCGCTCTCGCGCAGCTCTCGTTCCCGCGCAATCTCGGTGAGTACAAGGGCGAGCCCCTGATGGTGGCCATCGGGCGCTTCGGTCCGTACATCAAAAGCGGTGAAGGTTCCGTGAGCCTGCGTGACGGTCTGCATGACCCCGCCACGATCGATTTCGATACGGCGGTGAAACTCCTCTCGGAAGTGAAAGAGCAGCGCAAGAAGGCCGCAGAGCCGCTCAAGGTGCTCGGGAAAGACCCCGTCTCCGGCGGTGATATCTTTGTGAAAGACGGCCGCTTCGGTCCGTACGTCACCGACGGCAAAACCAACGCGAGCCTCCCCAAAGGCACCGATCCTACGTCGATCACGCAGGAGCAGGCCGAGGAAATCCTCGTCAAAAAGCGTGCCCGCGGACCGGCGAAGTGGAAGAAAAGGGGGTGATTAACTGTTGCAATCGTCACTCAGCCCTTTTATAAGCCAAAAAATCTGGATAGAGGATCTCCCTTTTTCCGGCGAAGAATCAGGGGATACTGTAGCCGTATTCTTCTCCCCATTCTTATGGATAAAGCTCTCGTGAGGGCTCTCGGCGATCTCCGCAAGGCGGGATCATCTTCTCTGCCGACGCAGACAGCGGTTGAAAGAGCCGCTGATGGTACCGAGTGGTCCGGAAGAACAAGTAACGGACAGCAGTGGATTCTCCGGAAGCTTCGCAGCGAAAGTTATCACTGCAGTTTCTGAAAAACGCCGGAAATTCCGATGACGAATCGCGAATGGCGAATTATTCGCCATTCGTCATTCCAGATTCACGATCATCTCCTGCGCTTCCCTGTTCCTCGGCTCTACGTCCAATACCCGCTCGATGTGTACGCGCGCTTCTTCAGTTTTTCTCTGAGCCATCAGTACGCGTGCAAGTGAGAGGAGCGTCTCTGCAGATTCGCCGTCCACGCTCAGGAGTTTTTCCAGGTGATCCTCCGCACCCGCAAAGTTTTTGTCGTTCTCCAGAATTCCGGCCATCAACCGGTGCGATTCTGGGGCGCTCGGGTTCCAGCGGAGTGCTTCGTTCAGCTGCGTCACCGCGGTCGCTTTGTCGCCTGTAGAAAGGCTGATACGGGCGATGCCGTTGCGTGCGGCGACAAACGAAGGATCGGCGTCCACGGCCTTCTGATAGCCCGTCAGTGCGGCATCGGTGAGCCCTGCCTGTTCATCCAGTGACGCGTTGCCGAAGAGAGCGTCCGGGTCTTTGGGATTGCTCAGAAGAATCTTCGAGAACTGTTCCCGCGCACCGGCGGTGTCGCCGGCTTTGGCGTAGGCGTTGGCCGCGGCGAGTGAGAGCAGCCGGTCTTCGCCGTACTTCAGGCCTTCTTTCAGCACCGCAAAACTTCCTTCGATATCCCCGCCCTGCAGCATCACTTCCGCAAGGCTCACGCGCGAGCCGATGGAATCGGGAGTCACTTTGAGCGAGTGTTCAAACAGTGCCTCCGGCGAATCCCACGTGCGCGTCTGCACCGTCGACACAGAAGCGGCGATCAGAATCAGCACGAGTGCCACGGGGGCCGTGGCGCGCGGTATGTTCATTGCGCGCGCGGTCATCAATCCCAAAAAGAGGATGCCGATGGAAGGAATGTATCCGTAGCGATCGACCGCGAAGAGCAGAGTTCCGCCCTTACGTGAGCCCAAAAACGTGGGGATCACGGCGAGCAGGAAAAAGAGCCAGCCGAAGGCGATCCATGGGTGTCGCCGACGTTGCAGCCAGGACCAGTATGTCATCGCCACCGTGAGCGCGAGGCCGAGCAGGAGTTCCGGGTGGAAGAGTGAAAACGTGCCGATCCACTCGTGTGAGATGGCGAGGCTCCCCGGGACAAACATCTGCGTTGCGTAGAACCAGATGCTCCGGAAACCGGTGAAGAGCATTTCGATGAGCGGCTGCGAGCCGAGCACGCGTTCTTTGCCGCCGAAGGAGACGAGGCCGAGGGTGAGGCAGAGGAGGAGGCCGATGAGGAACGGCGAGGAGGTTTGGAGGTTGGCACGTTTGAAGGTTTGAAGGTTTCCTCTGTGCCAATCGATGAGGATCCAGAGCGGGAATACGATCACGGCCGTCACTTTGGAGAGCAGCGCGAGTGCCAGGAAAAGAATCGCCAGCACCGTCCGCCACGTTCCCTTCTCGCGGTCGGTCCAGAAGAAGAGCGAGAGCAGTGTGAAAAATCCGAACAGCAGATCTTTGCGGCCCGTGATCCAGACAACGGCTTCCGTGTGCAGCGGATGCACGGCAAAAAGCAGGCCTGCGAGCAGCGCACCCCAGCGCGAACTGGTCAGTTTGTGGAGGAGCAGCACGACGAGCATCGCATTCAGTGAATGCAGAATCAGGTTCGTGAGATGAAAGACCTGCGGCATGAGTCCGCCAATCGAGTAATCGATCTGGAAACTCAGCAGTGTCAGCGGGATGTAGAGCTCCGGGTCGTAGGTGGTGAATGCCAGCCTGATGTGCTCCCACGTGAGCCCGTGCGCCGCCAGGTTTTGGGTCACAAGCAGAATGTCATCAATCGGTGCCCAGCCCTGGATGAGGGCCCGCCCGAAGGTGAAAAAGACAAGCGCGGGGATGCCGAGAAGGAGGCCGAGGAGCCAGAGCCAGTTGGTTTTTCCGGACCAAAACACCTCTCTAGTATGGCATAAACTCGCTTTCCACCGGTATCCATCCGCCGTACCATTCCGCCGCTCATCCAAAAAGCCTTTTTAATCTTCTGGCAAAAGTGTCTTATGGCGTTTTGAAAAACCGATAAGTTTTCGGATTGAATGTACTGCTGCATTCTGTGCGACTTGTATTCTCCATGATCGGTTAGAGAAATTTTCATCGCCACTTAACAGTAGCAATTTCACTGTCGCATCCTGTACCAAATCATCCAACACTGACGGATCAACTTTTCTGCCTAGTAAGCGGGATACCATATTTTTTACTCCTATTTTCGCTGCCTCAGTAATATTTTCCGTGTTTGCATTTGCGACATCAGGATTGAGATTGTGTACCTGTTCACGCGCACCCGGTATAAGGAAGTGCCCATCTCGTCTTTTTGCCTGGCTTGCGGTGGCTTCGCTAACATCAAACACTGCTGCAATTTTTTTGCTGTTCCATGTCAGCTCCTGTTCGTTGAGATAGTAACGCTGTTTTTTCACAATACTTCTTTCTTCGCGAGCGGCCTGTATTTCTTTAGGATCAAGAATTTCTGCAGTAGAAGAGATTCTTTCTTGATAGTTTGGACAAATCCAATTTTGTTTTCCAGACCTCACTCTCCACAAGGTAGTTCGCGAAATGCCATATTTTTTCATGGCATCGGATACAGAAAGATTCCTCATCTCCTGAATCTGTTCTTGATTCAAAGTGATACGGAGAGGACTAGAATTCTCTCCCTCTAGGGGTTGCTGTTTTTTGGTGTGCATTATTGCATTATACAATATTTAAATATTTATTGCAAATTTGAAGTATACGACGTATTTTAAGAAAAATAAGATGTGAATGGCAGGCGCGGCAGGGCTCGAACCTGCGACCCTCGGTTTTGGAGACCGATGCTCTACCAGCTGAGCTACGCGCCTAGGTCAAAAGGCAGGGAAATAGTACTGGCAGGAGGGGTGGAGGAAAAGGGAGATTCCGGTGTGTTTTTCGCAGCAAGGAGGCCCTGCTCTTGTCATTCCTGTTCACTCTGAATGCTCCATTTCCGAGTACCAGTGAGCAATTTCGCGCATGAGATCGATAGGGTGGCGCTGGCAACCGAGCGCACGGAGCTTCATCGCTGCTTCGGCAAGGGGAATGGGTAATGCCGCTGTGAATCACGGTCGTTATCCCGTGATCATCACTCCCGTCACGAGGGTGAGGCATCCCAGGAGAAACACCCAGTACAATGCCGTGAAGACCGTTTTTGATATGCCTTTGAGGAGGCTCAATCCCCGCAGCGTGTAGTAGGTGACGGGGATGAACAGCGGCGTGACGTAGCGGAATTCCTGCGAGCAGCTGAAGGCGTACTCCGTGCGCATGAGTACGGCAGCCGCAAGGAACAGGAGCAGGAGCATGATGACGGGACAGTCATCATCGAGCGTCCGCAGTCGTGAGGCCGCTCCGCCGATCATCAGCAGGAAAAACAGCCACGCGGAGGAAATCAGGAAGATCGCGAGCGGCAGGAGCTTGGGAAAATTCCACTCGCCGAAGAACGCCGAGCGCATCAGGTATTCCCATTGGTACTTCCTGCCCTGTGCATCGGTGAAGTTATCGTTGAACGGGTGCATCACCAGATACTGGGGGCGCAGGGCGATGAGGTGCTCGGTATCCGGCGTACCGATGTCCATGTGCGTGCCGAGCATGGCGGTGTTGGCGACGATTTTCCCGAAAAGCGGCTCATGATGTGCGAGGTGCCTGAGCACGGGCACGGAACCGACAAAGAGCGTAGTCATCAGGGCACCCATCACGGCGGCAATCGCAAGCTCTTTCCCCCGCCGCGCGGACGCGAGGAGGCAGAGGAACGGGAGCACTGTGAGGACAAGGCCGTTCATCTTGCAGAGCACCGCAAGCCCCGCGAACATCACGCTCAGATACCAGTCGCGCCAGCCGTTCTCCGCCTTCCACCAGCGCAGCAGGAACCCGAAGCACAGGAACGCGCAGAGGGTGAACGGCGCATCGTTCCCGATGCGGCTTGAGAAGTACACGAATGCCGGGAGAGCGGCGGCTGTCGCTGCAAAGAGCACGGCGAGGAGGCGTTCTTTGGGCTTTGGGAATAGCTGCAGGCCGATCCAGGTGCAGGTGAGCAGGATGCCGGCACTGATGAGGATCGAGAGCGTTTGCAGGCTTTCTGTGAGCATCTGCTGAGGAACGCCAATGATGAGGCTCAGCTTCCCCCACGCGGCTGCCACAAAGTAAAAGAGTGGCTGGTGATACGTGAGCATTCCGAGCGATGCCGGCGGCACGGACCAGTGCTGCATCACCCACTCGATGTACTGCATGTGTCCCGCTGCGTCGTACGCGCGCGTGACGTACGGCGTTGCGATGGTGTAGGCGATCCGCAGGATCATTCCCACGATGATCACGCTCCACAGCATCCACGGATGCGTGGGAAGACGCCTGCGTCGGGGTTGCTTCTTGCGGGGCATGGAACCCCGCAACGCTACGGGTCACGCAGTGTGAAAACAATGGCGCGGACGCGCATCACGGAGCGGGATGGCCGTTGTCCTCCTCCAGCAGATAGAGCGGGCGGCGCTTGGTTTCGTCGTAGATGATGGCGATGTATTCGCTGAGCATCATGAGCACGAGCGACTGCGTGAACCCCAGGAAGCCGATCAGTGTGGTGAACGTGGCCCAGCCGGGAATCGCCAGATCGGTGAAGAGACGGATACCGATCGCCGTGAGTCCGATGACGAGCATCAGACAAGCGCTGATCAGCGAAAAAAGCGCAGCACCGATCAGCGGTTTGCTGGAGAAACCGTAGATGGCCGTGCGGGCAAGGCGTATGTGTCCGGATAGTCCCAGACCGCTTCTTCCCACCCGGCGTCGTTGTCGCGCATAGGTGATTTCCGCATGTTTGCCCCCCACCCACATCCGCTGCCCGGTAAAGAAATTCCGTACTTCGGGCATGGCGAGAATCAGGCGTACGGTGGGCCGGTCGATGAGGCAGAACGTGCTGATGTTGCGGGGGAACGCGGCGCCCGCGAAGCGCTCCATGAGCAGATAGAAGAGAGATGTCCCCAGCGTTTTCACCGGGCCGTCATCGGTGGAGATGCGTCTGGCGTTCACCACGTTGGCGCCTTTTTTCCATTCTGCGACGAGTTCCGGGATCAGTTCGGGCGGGTCCTGCAGGTCGTCATCCAATACGATGACCGCATCACCACGGGTGAGAGAGAGTGCGGCGGCTATCGCTGACATCTGCCCAAAGTTTCTGCGCAGCCTGTATGTGCGCAGGGCAGGGAACGTGCGTCGCAATAGACGGGCTTTCTCCGCAGTCGCATCCCTGCTTCCGTCATCGAGCGTGACAATTTCGTATGAGAGTTTTGTCTGTGCGGCTGCCGTATCGATCCTGCGAATGAGTTCCTCCACGACGTGTTCTGCCTGAAACAGGGCTACGGCGATGGAAAGCACTGGAGCGGTCGGTGCGGCCTGCATGTCCTGCATGTTCATAAAGTGATCTGGAGCAGCGGTTCAAGGATATCACTTTTTTGACAGTCAACACTTCCGGTGCCGTCGTTGTACGGAGGCCGTTTCCTGTTTCAGGCAATCAGCTCGCACGGTAGAGATCAGGCCCCACTCGTTTTCTGCGTCAAGATCCGGTCGCACTCTGTTTTGGTACGATGTGTTCCATGCTGCACGTGCGCTTACGCGAGCGCCTCCTTCAGTGGCGGCGACGCAGTATGGCCATAGCCAAAAAAGAGTGGAGACTGCTCGCAATTTTTGCCGTGTATCTGGCTCTCACGCTTCCGTGGCTTGATTTCGTCCCCTTCTGGGACGGCGGCGTGTATTACCAATGCGTCACGGAGATCTTCCGTAAGCCGTTTGCGATAGCCAATCTCCACTGCTTCAACCACCCGACTCTCACGCACATTGCCATTGTGGCATCCGCCCAGGCACTGCTGCCGGGGAACATGGCATCCATCTATCTGTTGAATATCGCGCTCGCACTCTGGGCGGGAGTCGCCTTTTTCCGCCTCACGCGCATGCTCGTCGTTGCGGATGATGTCTGGCTTGCGCCGCTCGCCACCGCCCTCTTCCTGTTTTTGCCGGCGTCCGTGGCGCACGTGTTCCATCTCAATCCGGATACGCCGATGCTCTTCTTCTGGGTGATCGGTCTCGATTTTCTCGTACGTCGCCGCTTCTGGAAGGCCGCCATCGCGTTCGTGTGTATGGTGTTCTCCAAAGAGACGGGGATCCCGCTGCTGCTGCTTACCTGTGTGCTCTTTGCCTACTTTGAGCTGTGGGACCCCAAGCGCAGCCGCAAACGCAATATCGCCCTTCTGCGCAGTGCGGAACCTTCGCTCTTCATTCCGCTCCTGTGCTTCGGTGCATTCCTGTTCATCGTGCATATCACGGCAAAAAAGCTTCTTTACTGGAGCGTGCAGGGTCAGACATCCACCAGAGGAGAGCTCTTCAATCTCGCGCTGGATTTCAACCTGGGCAAACCGGACATGAAGGCCTTCCTGTTCGATACATTTTTCCTGAATTTTCAGTGGCTTCTTACGGCGCTAATCATCACCGGCGTCATTCACTGGGTGCTCACGCGCGCCAGGCGCACGCCGCGCTCGCTGCCCGTATCGCGTCTTTTCTTCCTCATCCTGCTCACCATCGGCACGGTGTACATCGTCACGCGCATGCGCAACTGGAACAACGCGCGGTACGTGATGCACGCGGCGGTGCCGCTCATCTTGTGCGCGATCGTTGCCGGCAGGCGCCTGTTTTCCGATCGCGTGCTGCGGGTGCTCTTCGGCGGCATCCTCGCGCTCTTCCTCGTTTCCAATGTCCGCACCATCGATCCGCTGTCTCTCCGGATGTACGGCACGTTGCGGTTTGGCACGCATGCCTGGCTCGACCGCAATTCGCTCTACGGCCCCATGCTCCGGGATCAGAACGTCTACAATCTGGAGTTTCTGCAGCTGCACTACCTGACGCAGGATGCTTTCCGCGATCTCGGTATCACGGAAAAAATGCCGCTCCTCATTGGCAGAAACGGCCTTTTCGGGCTTCCGGGCATCGATGCGGCCACCCACACGCTCGTCCGCGGAAAAGCGGCCACGCCGCTACGGTACTTTGAATGGGCCCCCATTCCCGATGGCCAGCTGCAGTACTTCCGTGATGCGAAAATCGGCCTGTACCTGGAGTATCCCAATCTCGATAACCGCGACAACCTGCGTCTGGCGTATTCCAACTATCGCTTCCTGTGGGTGCGCACCTACCGCCGCAACGGCTATGAACTGCGCGTGCACGGATTTGTCCTGCCCAAGCCTCCCGCAAAGAAACAGTGACACACGCCTATCACACAATCAAAATGCGGCGTTGCCATGCATGAGAGACAGTGCTGTCCCTATGATGATCGCCGGCGATGAAACAGAAAAAGAAGATTCGTGTCCGCCGGCCCCTGGAAAGAATCGAGCTCACGCTTGCGTGCCTACTCATCGTCTGCCGGCTCGTGCTGCTGCTGCGCACCTGGAATCTGGCGACGGGCTTTGATTGGGACAGTCACCTGGAGTTACTGAATGCCGTGAGCCTGCGGCAGCTGTTTGTGTTGCCGATTTTCACGTACTTCTACGATTACCACCCGCCAATCGCGTTCCTGGCGGCCAAGGGCTTCTCCACGGCTTTCTTCATCCCCGCGGTTGCCGGTGCGCAGGTGGCATCCACGTCCATGGGCATTACCGCGTTCCTGTTCTTCCGTGCAACACTCCGCAGGCTCGGCTTCCTCCGCACGCCGCAGGGCGTGGCGTTCCTCTACCTCACCTCCGTGCTTCCGGTGACGGTGTTCCTCTCGTATGCGATGAACATCGATGTGTTCATCCTGGCGGCAGCCTCGGCGGTGCTCTACTTCAGCGTGCGTCTTGTGCAGGACAAGCGCGTCTCCATCGGCATCGTCGCGGGATTGGGATGTGCGCTGATCTTCGGGATGTATTCCAAGATGAGCGGGGTCGTGCTCTTCCCGCTTCCGTTCCTGTTGCTCGTATTCCTCTCTGTGCCCGGCAGGCGCAAAGCGGTGGTGATCGCCATGAGCGTGGCCGCTCTCTGGGCGCTGAGTTTTTCCCTCCCGTACTACTACACCCGTTACTACGAACCCACCGGTCAGTGGCTGCCGAGCAACACCGACCGCTTTGACCGCGACGATCAGATGCGCACGCGCGCCATGCGAGACCAGAACCCCGTGGGCTTCATTGCAGAGATGTTCAAACCTGCGAGGAGGTACATTCCCGATGCGCAGTCGCGCGATATGGCCATCCCCCGTCTCGTCGATACCTGGCAGGATCTGTGGATCAAAGATTCGTACGTCTCTGCCCGTCAGCGGGCGAAAACAACCGGTCTCACAGACACGCTGAGCATGCTCTACGTGTGGGTCATGCCGTTTCTGGTCTTCGGCGGAGTGCTCCTGTTCCTGCGAGAACGCGCTATCAAACTCTGGAAGCCGTTCGGCCTCGCGCTCTTCAGTTACAGCTGCTTTTTACTCCTCGCACTCATCGCCAACGTCTACCGGTATCCGTGGGGTCCGAGTATCTCCAACAAGGTCATCTACATTGCGCCGGTCACGTGGCTCGTGGGCTTTTTGCTCTCGCAGTATTGGAGAGGCGCACGGGAAGACCGCACAGGAGCGCTCTACCTGGTGGGAATCCCGCTTGGAATCCTCATTCTCCTGCATACGCTGCTTCCGGTGTACTGAACGCCGTTCCTTGAGACAGACAAAGAATACTGCCTCCAAGCATAGTCTGGGACCTGATTTTTGGCATACTGATGCGAAACATGCGCATCGACATCCCTATCCCCCGTCTTGGCACCACTCTGCTCGCTCCCGTGACTCTTTTCCTCCGGGTGTGCACCTGTGGTCAAACGGGTGTGTGCTGCGGGTGCAGGGGCTCCTCTTTCCGTGTCACTTTCAGTATGTCGTTTCGGCGGAGGCAATGACGACCATTTCATCATAGAGATTCACGTACAGCACCCGTCGTTTCAAGGGCAGCAGGAGTGTCTGGATGATGGCCGCCATGAAGCGGGGCAACCGTGATGCCCGTTCCGCCACAAACGAAAGAGGGATGTACTTGCCGGCTCCGCGGTGAGTGATTCTCTCGACTGCCAATCCCGTTCCTGAAAGCAGCTGACGTATTGTTGCCGGCGAGAAGTGCCACAGATGCTCTGCATGCTTGTAGTGATGCCATCGTTTGCCGAGAAGCCTGGCTACCGGGCTTTGGACGTCCTGCGTCTCCAGCAGAATTTTGCCCCCGGGCTTCAGGAGCTTGCGCAGATGCAGAAGAAATTCCCTGGGGTTAGGCACATGCTCGATCACATCCCACAGCGTGATGAGATCAAAGCTGGCGGCTTTCAGGCTCATCTGTTCGACACGTCCCACGAGGATGGGGATATCGAATTTTCTCATCCCGAACGATGCAATAGTTTCCGAGGGTTCAACACCGGTCACTGTCCATCCTTTTTCCCGCATGACCGCCAGGAAATACCCTGCAGCGCATCCCACATCGAGCACTGTCCCCGATGACGGAAGAAAACGGGAAATCGCCCGCACGCGTCGTTCAAATGTACGCAAATAGTTTTGTGCCTCCTCGCGGTACGCACCGTATCCGAAGTACCGCGGTGCTGGGCTGGACCACAGGCGGTCCTCGTACAGTTCGGCGAGGAGATTCTCCGCTTTGCGTTGCGGTGTGACGTACACCAGTCCGCAGTCGGAGCATTCTACGACGCTGTACGGTGTCTCCCGGAAACGCTGCTCATGTCGTGCGTGGCAACAGATGGCGCAATGGGAATCGATGAGTGAATCCTGATGCGGGTGGGAAACCCAGTGTGGAACCGCGGACGTTGGAGTCATTGACGGGCGATACTATAGCCTGTCGGAAAAAGAAGACCACGTGTGTTCAGAAGACGGGGAGCAATGTATTCACAAGAAGGATGAGGGTCAGCAGGCCTAGGCCGCACCATTGCAGCGGATTCTTCCAGGATTTCGGCAGCAGCGTGGCGCAGAAATACAGGCCTTCGGAGATCAGGTAACAGACGGCCAGCAGAGCCGGGGCGATGTAGATGCCTTTCCCGGAAAAATAGGGTGCCAGCGGGAACCGGTACATGAACGTTGCCAGCAGCAGGATGTAGATCGACGCCAGCGAGATGACCAGCAGCCCGAAACGCCGCCATGGATCATTCTTTCTGCCGCGGATGATGCCGATGATGCCGAAGAAAAGAAAGAGCGGGGTCCAGAACCGGTAGATAGTGCCGAAAATGGGGCCAACACGGGTTTGCGGTCCCCTGTCCTCCATCCAGAAGAGCGAATTCCATGCGCCACGGATCATCGGCTTGTCCCATTTTCCGTCTGTCCAGTTGTATACGGGAAGCAGCGTGTTGACCGCCGTGCGCAGGGGGCGCATGTCACGAAACATCCGTGCGTACCGTGTCTCATTGATCATGAAATAATGATCTGCGGTGTTGAAGAGCCACTCCCCTGTTTTGACATAGTTTCTGTTGTAGTAATACGGAAGGCAGATAACGCATGCAGAAACGACAGCCGCCAGAGCGAAGAGCAGATTGTTCTTGCGTGAGGATTTCTTTCCGAGGAGTGCCGTCAGGAATGGCACGCACAACAGCACGATGCCCGAGTGCTTCGTGAAGATGCCGATGACCAGGATGCTCACGACACAGTACATCCAAAAAAGATACGACCACAGAGTGTGATGTGTTTTGAACAACTGCATGCATGTCCATATCGCTCCACAGGCCGCAGCGAATACAATGACATCCAGGTTCACCGTTACACTGAGATACACCGATAACGGCAGGGCGGCACATCCGTACAGGAAGAGCAGGCCCCGCGCTGAATGGAGGTGGCCTACGTCTCGGACAATCAGGCGCAGAAACCAGAAGCCGATGATGCCGGAGATGCAGGCCACGACCTGTGTACTGCCGATGACCGGCCATCCCGCGAGCGTGAGTGAGTGGGCCAACAGGAACCCGAGCGGGGGATGATACGCGTAGTAATATTTCCAAAAATCGACATCCATATCGGTCCAGCGGATCATAGACACGACATCGATGTGCGCTGCAACGTCATAGCCGATACCCGCATTGAAGTAGCGGATCAGCAGGAGAATCCTGCCGAACACCACAATGCTTAGCAGCAGCCATTCCAGCGACTGGATGTTCCAGAACGTCGATGCAGGCATGGGCGCGCGGCGGATCGCTGTTTTTTGCATGATCAACAAGGAAGCTCGTTCAACAGGAGAGTACGGGGTTTCCGCGAGAACAAACAATGGCTTGCCAACACGGAACATGGGCTAAATGAGCTCCCTTGACATGTCCGAGATATCGTTCCCCCGGAGCATAGTCTGGGAGCGGTTTTTTTGGTATACTGATGCGAAACATGCACATCGATATCCATATCCCCCGTCCCGGCACCACACTGCTTGCGCTTGCGGCTGTCTCGGGCTGGGGAATGATGCTGCTTGGCTCAAGCGATGCGAACACCGCTGCAGTCACGCAGCAGACGCAGTCGTCCGCTGCCGCCGTGCAGATGATTCCGGTGCCGGTGATGCAGCAGCTGCAAGGATCGCTCGTCGGGAATCCCTACGCCAACCTGTATGCCATGGGCGGTCTTCCGACGGCGCTCCCCGTCCAGGAGATCGATCATCAGGAACAGGAGCCGGTGTCATCGTCCAGTTCCAGCCGCGCTCCCGCAGACCCGGTGCTCGCGGCCAAGATCTCCGCTGCCGAGCGCAGAGCGCTCGAGGCAAGAGCAGCGCAGCAGCTCCTGCGCGCCCGCGAGGAAGTGATCCGCTACCAGCTGGATGTGCTCAAAGAGCAGCGCGCCAGGCTTGGCGATACGGTGGATGAAGCGCTCGAGGAGGAGTTCCGCCGCTCCACGCGCTTACTTCTCACCCTCCTCCAGGATCAGAAGAAAGCCGAACAGTTCCTGCTCACGTCACTGCACCAGATCTGGGAGGCGGACGGCCGCGGCAGCGCGCTCGGGAAGGAAACGCTCACCGACGGGCTCCAGATCGTCCTCGCCTGGCCGGTGGACCCGCTCGAAGGCGTCTCCGCAGGGTTCCTGGATGACGGCTACGAGAAACGGTTCAAGTTCAAGCACTACGGCGTGGATATCCCGGTCCTCCAGGGCTCGCCCGTACACGCCGCAGCAAGCGGGGTCGTCAAAGACGTCGTCGATCACGGACTCGGGTTCAGCTACGTCACCCTAGAACACCCGGGCGGCTACGCCACGCTCTACGGTCACCTCTCCTCGCTCTCGGTGCAGCCGGGCCAGTTTGTGGCTGCCGGAGACACGATCGGCCTCTCCGGCGGTATGCCGGGCACACCGGGCGCGGGGTTCTCCACCGGTCCTCACGTGCACTTCGGCCTGTACGTCGGCGGGAAGGCGGTGGATCCGAGTCCGTATCTGCCCTCTTTGAACTGAGACGGGGTTGGGGACTAGGAACTAGGACACTGGGGACTAGGAACAAGGAACTGGGGCACTGGGATTTTGGAGTTGAAACGGCATTCGAAGATTTTTCTTGCCCTTGTTCCCAGTTCCCAGCCCTTTCGTGAAGACACTTTGCTCAATCATTGTTCCTGAGCAGTTGTTTTCGCGAAGTTATCGGTCATTCCGGCAACGTAGTCTTTCACTGTCTCGATCAGGTCGCTCCCCGTGCGTTCCTGCAGCGCTGTCACTTTTTCTGATGGGTTCTTCGATAGCCGGTCACACAGCGCCGTGACGATCGCCTGGCCTTCCTCGTTGGCCTGCATCACGCGCGGATGCTCGTACATGCGGGAGAAGAGAAACGCGCGCAGTTCCTTCAGCTGCGCGTTCCGCTGCGCCGAAAACACGACCGTGTCACCGGTGGATGCATAGACGTCGGCGAGTGTCTTGATGCCGCCGGCAGTGAGGCTCGTGTCAGTCTCCCGCGACAGATCATCGGTGAGCAGGTGAATGAGCGCCCCACGCAGTGCGGTGCCGCGTGAGCTCCTCAGTTGAGCCGCTTCGCGGATGATCGTGACTTCCAGGAGATCATTCATCGTGAATACCTCCGCGCGCAGGCCGTCATCGCAGTCGTGGGCGCTGTAGGCGATCTGGTCGGCCATGTTCACCACCTGCGCCTCCAGGCTCAAGGCGCGTCCGCCCGGACGGTCTTCGGTTGCATGCTTCTGCAGTCCTTCCAGAATCTCCCTGCTCAGGTTCAACCCTGGAACGGCGGGTGCGTGGACTTCGAGGACCGAGACGATCCTGAGCGACTGCTCGTTGTGCTCAAAGTGTCTGCCGTGCGTCTGCATCCAGGCGTTCAGTGCCTCCTCGCCGCGGTGCCCGAAAGGCGGATGCCCCAGGTCGTGGGCAAGTGCGATCGCTTCGGTGACGTCTTCATTGAGGTGCAGCCGGCGGGCAAGGTCACGGGCGATCTGCGCCACCTCCATGGTGTGCGTCAGGCGGGTACGGAAGTGGTCCCCCTCCCCCGCCAAAAACACCTGGGTCTTGCCCTGCAGTCTCCGGAACGCCTGGGAGTGGATGATGCGGTCACGGTCCCGCTGGAATGGCGTCCGGGAATGATCGTCAGGCTCCGGTACCGGCCGCCCGAGCTGCCCTGCGTGCGGGATGGCGTAGGGGGCCAGCGAAGTATCCGGAAGGTGATTCATGTGGATGGGTGATTATACACCAGGCTGCGAGCGTCGGGTGGCGAGCGGCGGGGCCATCCCGCAGCTCGTAACTCGCAGCCCGCAGTACACTTCGTACTTTCAGATCTGATTCCGCGCACTGCGAATTTTTCAGGAGATAAAACAGACGTGCCGAAGGCAGGCTCTGCCTGCCTGGAGGCACCACTTTGCCGGAAGGGTGGGTCCGTGGGAGGGACATCCCACAGGGACTGCGCACCAAGCCTTTCGCTAGCGCTCAAGAGCTTGTTGCTGGGAGCCGGAGGTGGCCCTTCCACGAATATGTCCAAACGGCCGTTGGACGGGGACGCTTGTCCCTGGAAACCAGGTGGGTGGCCGGATCCTGGGACCACAGTCCCCGGAGAGTAGGCCTCCCTGAGCAAGCGATAGGAAGAAACGTACCAGTCCTGACGTGCCGTTGAGACTGCCCCGCATGATACCCCGCATCGATCTGTTTCCGAATGATTGAGAGGCCTTTTTGTGTGCACCTTTTCCCCGTCCTCCGCTCCGCGAAGGACGGTCCTTCCTTGGGGAGAGAGGCCTTGTTGGGTGGGTGAGGTGTCAGATGAAAGAATCATCGCGTGGCGGCTCTTGTATCGATGAGTATCGTCGTTCGATGGTCAACGATATCTGACACGACGTGCAAAGAACCTGTCATGAAAGAATTCACGGTTCAGACTTCGTTCTCTCCAGAGAAAAGGCATCTTCACACTTCTGCGCATCAGCGGACGATATCTTTCTGTCGGGTTTTTACACGAGTGCGGCGATGAGCATGTTCGTATGCCCGTTCAATACCTCATTCTTGTGTCCTCCGCGGTAGCTCCACCAGGTTTCCGGCGAACACCGTGTGCAATCCGGATGACGCTCGAACGATGTCATCGCAACTCCACACGACTGGAGCTGTCTCTCCGCGGCACTCCGGAGATCGGCGAGCCGGCCGTCGATCAGGTCACCCGGAAACCCCGGTAACTCGCGTGCCGGGTCGGTGAATTGTGAGCACTGTTTGCACAGGCTCGGACCAGCTCCGACCAGGACATCTTTCCCCCCGATTCCCCACTCCGATTTCAGGTGTGCAAAGAACGTCGGGATCATCCCCGCGAGGAGGCCCTTCCACCCCGCGTGCAGGAGTCCGACAACGTGCCTCTCCGGTGCGTACACGAGGAACGTCTGACAGTCAGCGGCACGCAGGCAGAGAGCGAGATTCTTCCGGTCTGTGGCCATGCCATCCGCCTTGATCGTCCGTGCGGTCGGTTCACGCACCGTGACAGCCGTGCCCCCGTGTACCTGCCACAGACCTGCCGCGTTCGTACAACCAACGAGCGCCGCCCCCGCTGCGTCCTGCATCACGTCATCATTCTTTTCCGTCAGCACCACGCGCAGGCGTGAGGCGTAGGGCTTGAGAAGCGAGAACGGTTGAGACGTCATGGTGTCAGTACAGTTTGTCGAGATATTCCTCGTTCCGCAGGAAGCGGAATGTGGAGAGAATCTGTTCGGGGAGTGTCAAAATCGTCTCGTAGTCTATCAATCCCGCCTGCTGCGCCTTGGCGTAGTCTTCCGTGCTGAGTGGCGACTCGATGGTCACGCGGAAGAGGGTGAACGTGTCTTCCGACGAGAATGGGAACTCTCGCACGAGCAGGTAGCGCATCCAGATATTGCCGGCTTCATCGGTGTAATACGGTGTGGTGAGCGCAAACGTGCGGCGGTCGGCCATCTTCCAGTTTGCCAGCTGCCAATCCCGGTCAATTTCCCTGCTGATGCTCCCGCGCACCTTCTGCATACGGATGACGCCCTGCGGAGATCCGTCTGCACGTTTGAGCGTCACCGAGGTGGCAGTCTTCTCCAGAACGTACGAAGGCGGATAGGACATCTCGATACCGAGCACCTGATCGCGCAGTGTTGTCCAGTCTTCGGTATCCACTTCGATCCCGCACCGGATGGGTACGGTCTTCTGCGCCGCAATCCGCTGGTCGATGGCCGCGGCAAGCGAGCCCGGCCTGGGGCCGGTATCCGCCGGCTGCAGGGCGGTGCTGATACAGAATCCTCCCACGAGGCCGGGGAGGAGCCAGAGGAATCCGCGGGAACGCATGTCTCCGAGTGTAGGCCGTCAGCCGCCTGTGTGTAAGAGGCTGAAGAGCGTCTCGGGAATACGTGCGATCACGTCTCTGGCGGTGTACGCAAACCGGTGTGTTTCGGCAAGTGCCGCTCCGGCTTTCTTGATGGTCCGTGATGCTGCCTTGCATGCCTCTTCCGCAGGCATGCCCTGGGCCAGCAGCGAGGCCGTGAGGCCAGCCAGAGCATCGCCCGTGCCGCCCACGGTGAGGCCCGCGTTGCCGCCGCCGATTTCGGTCACCCTGCCGTCCACTGCCGCCACACGGTCACTGATGCCCTTGGCGAGGATCACCGTCTTGTACTCCTGCGCCTTGTCGCCGATCTCTTTTGAGGTGATCCCCATGCGCTCCAGTTCGCCCAGGTGGGGGGTGATGATGCAGTTGCGGCCCTTGATGCTCTCGAGCGTCCACGGCTGCAGGGCGGTGGCATCCAGCACGAGCGGACAGGGTGCGCTTTCAATAAGCGCGCGGGCAGCATTCAGCGTATCTGCATCCCGCGCGAGGCCCGGACCGATCACCGCGCAGTCCACCGTGGCCAACAGTTCCAGCATCCCGGGGATATCTCTCTGCTCCAGTTCATCACCGGCAAACGGATGCACCTGGAAGTTGAGCGAGGTCCCGCGTGCCACGTGTGCATGCAGCTGAGGCAGGCACACGTACAAAAGATCACTCCCTCCGGCTTCGGCCGCGAGTGCCGAGAAGAGCGGGGCACCGTGCTGGAACCGGGAGCCGCCGATGATGGCGAGCTTTCCATTTTCTCCCTTGTGTGAGTCGGGGCGGCGATCCATGACTAAAGTGTATGTCACGAGGGTGAAAAGGGACAAAAGGGTTAAAAGGTTCAAAAGGAAATTTCCAGGATACCTTTTCGCCCTTTTACCCCTTTTTACCCTTTTGAGCCTTCTCAACAATCTGCAAAATCCTCTCCCGAAACATCCTCCCCGAGAACTGCCGCGCATGCCTTCGAATCTTCTCCTCCTCAAACGTCAGCGCTTCAAACTTCTTCACCGCTTCGGTCAGTGAATCGATCGTCTGCTCGGCAAACAGGATGCCCGTCTCGCCGTCTTTCACCGTATCGAGAACGCCGCCGCGGCCGTACGCGATCACCGGCGTGCCGCAGGCCTGTGCCTCCAGCGGCACGATGCCGGCGTCCTCGTACTGCGGCGAGAGGAGCGCTTTCGCCGAGGCGTAGAGAGCCGGGAGTTCTGTGTCCGGCACAAAGCCGAGGAATGTCACCGTCGGACCGGCCATCTGCCTGAGCCTCGCTTCCTCCTGTCCGCGGCCGGCGATCCGGAGTTCGCACTTGGTCGCGTTTGCCCACTCGATCAGTACGTCAAACCGCTTGTAGGGTACGAGTCTGCCGATTGCCAGGTATCCCGATCGTTTGCCCTTCGGCAACGGCGTTTCCAGGAAGCGGTCATCCACGGGCGGGTTCACCACCTCCGCCGTGCGTCCGTAGATGCGCTCGATGCGTGCCTGCGTCTCCCTGGAGTTCGCAATGAACACGTCCACGCGCTTGGCGGTCGAGAGATCCCAGCGTCGCAGTTTTTTCAGCATGCGGCGCACGCGCTTCCAGAGGATTTTGGGGATCGGAGAATCTTCCAGGTATTCGCTTTCCATCTCCCAGGCGTAGCGCATGGGGGTGTGGCAGTAGCAGACGTGCACACTGTCCTGCGGGGGGATCACGCCCTTGGCCACGGCGTGTGAGGAGCTGATGATCACATCGAAGCCCGTGAGGTCGATACTCTCGATCGCTCTGGGCATCAGTGGCAGCAGCGGCTGATGACGGCCGATGAGCCGGTAGAGCCATTGGAGCTTTGTCGTACGGATATCGGCATCCTTGAGCGGGCCCAGTGCTTCCCGGCGTGCCACGGTCGTAAAGAGCGGTGCTTGCGGCCACAGCAGACGGAAGTCTGCAATGGTGTGTTCGGCACCCCCGAACGTGGTGAGCCAGTCTGCGACAATCGCGATCTTCACTATCTGCAGGATACCGCCGCCCCGCCGCCCTGTCTCTGGTAGCATGTCCCCCGATGTTGCAACGCCCGCGGCGACCGCTGCCGCGACAGTTCCGGCGTCGGGTCTCCCCCCAGACGCGCACCTTCGTGCGCCGTCGGCATGCACGTGTGAAAAAGCGGAAGACCGAACGGCTCAAGCGCAACCTGCGCCGCATCACCGCCGTCACCCGCGGGTGGGCGCTCTTCCTCCGCCGGTGGGCGCTCTTGAGCGTGCTGGTCCTCTTCGTCGCGTTGATCGGCGTGGGGCTCTTCTCCCCGCTCTTCCAGATCAAGAACATCGAGATTGAACGCACACAGGCGCGTGTGGACAAGCGTCAGGCCGTGCTCGCGCTCAAAGAGCTCTACGGGCGTCATCTGCTCTTCATCACCACGCACGAGGTCACGGAACGTCTCCAGGGTGTGATCCCCGATTTGGATAGCGCGATTGTCTCCAAGCGCTACCCGTACAGCCTGGCCGTGCGCGTCACGCTCAAGCCGGTGGTTGCCAGGCTCTCCATCGAGGGCGCGCGTGTGGACGCGGCCGCAGGGTCGTCATCCTCCGCTGCCGCCACGTCCGGAGCAGGTTTCTTCGATCCCGCTCTCGCCTTGCAGGAGGTCAAGCAGTATGACTACCTCACGGCCAACGGCGTGTATGTGTCACTCCCGAGCGTGCAGTCCGGAACGCTGATCACACTGCGCATCGTCGACTGGGCCGCGCGTCCCGTCCCCAACACCCGCCTGCTTTCCCCCGAGTTCCTGGAACGTCTCAAAGATACCGAGACCGCACTGGAGGAGCAGTTCGGGCAGCAGACGCGTGACCGCACGGTGTATGTCCGAGGTCAGGAGTATCACCTCACCATCGCCAACAACGTCGCTCTCTGGTTCGATCTTCGGTCTCCACTTGCGGAGCAACTGGACCGATACAAAATCTTCCTCCGGACCATCGGCCTTCCGCAGGCAACGCGCTACGTGGATCTGCGTCTCAACGGACGTGTGGTGTACCGCTGATTTTCCGCTCCACGGAGGGCTCTCGTCTCTTTTGACAAATTGCATTTCTGATGCAGAAAAACACAGAGAATGCTTCCTGCACCCCCTCCCCCGCGCTACACTTCGCCGGATGTACGCCTCTGTCCTGTCTGTGCTGCTGATGGGCCTCGTTCCCGCGTGGGATCCTGCGCCACAGTTCAGCTCTCCGTCGGCTCACCTTTCCGTTGCCGTGCCTGTGCCCGACGGAGACGTGCAAAAGCTCTCGACCGTCGGCCGCCGGGTGACGGCGTCGGGGGTGCTGATTGTTGATCTCCAGACCGCCCAGCCGCTCTACGGACGGAACATCGGCCGTCAGGCCGGGATGGCGAGCCTGGCCAAGCTGATGACGGCTGTGTTGATCGTTGAAAACCATGACCTGGACGAAGTGGTCACCGTTCCCAAGGCCGCCACGCAGCTGGATGGTCAGCACTATCTCACTGCGGGCAACCGCTTCACGGTGGGCGATCTCCTCTCGGCGCTCCTCATTTCCTCCTCCAACGACGCTGCGTACAGTCTGGCTGTCTTCCACAGCGGCTCCATCGATGCATTCGCGGAGGCCATGAATGCCCGCGCGCGGTCTCTCGGGCTCAAAGACACGTCGTTTGATAACCCCGTGGGTTTCGATGACCCCGACCAGTGGTCCACCCCGCGGGACATCGCGTGGCTGGCCACGTTCGCCGTGCGCTTCCCGGTGATCCGCACCCGCATGTCCACACCGGAATCGTCCATCACGAGCCTGGAGGGAAAAACCGTTGCTCTCCAAAACACCCACGAGCTGTTGCGCAAAGAGGATTCCGCCGTCGTCGCCGGCAAGACCGGTACCACCAAGGGCGCCGGGGAGTGCCTGGTCTCGATCGTGAAAGAAGGCAACCGCGAGTACCTGGTGGTACTCCTTCATTCCGCCGCGCGCTACGCCGATATGCAGGTGGTGCTGCGCGCCCTTAGTGATCTCCGTGTCTAAACCCCATGCGATCTCCCGTTCTCCACTGGATCTCGCTGCGCCTCAAGTTACTGCTGGGGGTGCTGCTCCTGGTCAGCGCCCTGCTTCCGCCGTACGTGCCCACAAGCGCGCTCGGGGCGGAGGAAGAGCTCACGGTGGCCTCGCGTCAGTTCCTGTTTGTGGAAGACGGCTTCCTCATGAAGAGCTCCTCGCTCGGTGAGCAGGGTTCGCGCCTCGCGTACAGCGAAGGGCTCGTGCACTCGGTGCAGGTGGGCGAGAGCGTGGAGAAAATAGCCACGCGTTACGGCATCAGTGCCGACACGGTGCGCTGGGCCAACGGCCTCGCCGCCGATGCCACCATCAACCCCGGACAGGATCTGGTCATCCTTCCCGTCAACGGCGTGCTGCACACCGTGCGCCGCGGACAGACACTTGCCAAGATCTCCGAGCTCTACGAGATCCCGCAGGAGGCCATCGTGGCCCAGAATCACATCCGTGGCGGCTTCATCGTCGCGGGCGAGCAGCTGATCATCCCCAACGGCAAACCCGTCGGCACGTTCTCTCCGGAGATCGCCACCACCGAGGCGCTGCGCTTTGCCGACCGTCTCCCGCAGCGCGATATCAAGCTCCGTCTCAACCTCCCGCAGGCGGCCCGCCCCAGTACGCCCGGCAGCGCGCCCACGGTCGGCGCGGTCATCACCGCCACCACGTTCCAGATGCCGTGCGCCAACTGCCAGATCACGCAGCGTTTCCACCCCGGCCACTACGCGCTCGATATCCAGACGCGCGGCGGCGGACCCATCTACGCGGCGGAGGCGGGTACCGTCATCCGTGCGGACAACGGCTGGAACGGCGGCTACGGCAACGTGATTGAGATCGACCACGGCAACGGGCTTGTCACGCTCTATGCGCACAACAAGGAGCTCTACGTGAAGGTGGGTGACGAGGTGGCGCGCGGGCAGAACATCGCCTTCATGGGCAACTCCGGTCTCGTGCACGGCCCCACGGGTATCCACGTGCACTTTGAGGTAAGAGTGAACGGCGTGAAGAAGAATCCGCTGTTGTATCTCGAATAGCTGTGAGCTATGAGCAATGAGCTTTGAGCATTCTCTGTGGAAGCAGAATGTCGGCCTGTTTTTGTTTTCGCGCCGGAGGTTCATAACTCATAGCTAAAAGCTCAAAGCCTTTCTTATAGGTGTTTGCACATGAATAAAAAATATGATATAATAACTATTGTACACCCACACCATGCGCACAGTCCTCCACACCCTCTCGGTCGCTGCTCTCAAGGAAATCCTGCAGGATTACCGCTTCTGGCGTGGGGCACTTGCGTGGATCGCCGTGGGCGGTATCTGTGTGCTGCTCGCAAACGGGTTGATCGCGTAATCAGCGTCCTTCCCGGATTCTGTCCGAGAACGCCGGATCGTTTGCACGTGTGCGGATCAGGTCCGTCGCGTCACTCCCGGAGCGCAATGCATCGATCGTCAGGTCAGTCTCGATCAGTCCCAATTCCATCAGCATCTCCGCGCTCGTTGCCGAGAGCAGCGTGCGGATATCAAACAGTATCGGTGAGGTGCCCAGTGCGCGCTTAAACGCACCGAAGATCTCCAGTGTGCAGTTGCGGGTGAGGGTGTTGTAGAACGTGGGGTGCGTACGCATCTCTTCACTACGCACAGCGAGCGCTTTCAGCACCTCCCTCCCCTGTTCAGGCGTCAGTGTCAGCGGATAGATCTCCACGCGGTCGTTGCGCTCAATCACTCTGAGCGTCAGCGGGTCGCGTTCGTTGGCCCACACGTAGAGCATCTCGTACTGGCGCAGCATCCCCTTCCAGATGTTGTACGTTTCGTCTGCCTCCCGTCGTGCCTCCACGGTGACCGTCAGTGTCTTTCCGTCACGAAAGCGGAAACTGAGGAATGTGTGAGACGCATCCGGCATCGTCTTGAACGGAGCCGAGAGGAACCACACGTCTTTGAGTATCTTGAGGTCGTATGTTTCTGTCTTCCAGTTCTCCGTAATCGCACCGCTCCCCGCGTAGCGGAAATCCCGTAGGTCTTTGACCGTCAGCATCTCTCCGGCAGGTGTCACCTCCGGGAACCGTGCGTGGTCCTGCGCCCACACGCGGTCGTTGCTGGGGCGGAAGAGCAGGAGGAGGGTGAGATACGCGACGATGAGAATCGCTGCGAGGATCGTGAGAGCCTTGATGATAAATTTCACTTTCCGCATGAGCAAAGCATACAGAAGTCCCCTTCGGAGGCCTCAAAGGCGTGGGAGACTGTCTAAAAGGCCACATTTGCGCATTGTCAGCGAAGAGCTGACCTGATACCGTTTCCGGGCTCCGGAAGGGCTTTGTCCAACCGGTCGGTTCACATCACCGTGAATCCACTGCGAGTGGATCCGTAGCTCAGCTGGTTAGAGCGCCACACTGTCACTGTGGAGGTCGCGGGTTCGAGTCCCGTCGGGTCCGCCATTTTGGCGTGACTCAGTCCTTCCACAGCGACTTCAGGGCGTCTTTCTTGTACTGGTAGAGGAAAGAGGCTCCCACGAGCAGGATACCCAGGGTGAAGAACCCGATGATCCTGGCTCCCGTGCCGAGGCTGAAGAAATCGAAGAGGGTCAGCTTGGCGGTAGTGAGCAGCAGCAGGTAGATGCCAAAGAGGCGCAGCACCTTCCACTTGCGCATAAGGCCCGTGACGAGCGTGGCGGTGCCGTAGAGCGCCCAGAGGATGGAGACGCCCACGCGCATGAATGCGTCGCGATTGCCGATCTCCGTCATGGCGTAGCCCTCGCGCACGGCGCGTGTGAATTCCGCCGTGAGGTACACGAGCGTCACGATCTGCACACCGATGCCGAGTGCCGAGAACGCTTTGCGTTCGTCATCACTGAGTTTGGTCCACTCGCGTGACGCGAGCCAGAGCGCCAGGTATCCGCCACCGATGAGGCCGGCTGCCTGTACAAAGCGCTCGATACCGTTGAGTGTGCTGCGACCGTTGATCCCCAGGTTCATGCAGAACGTGAGTGCGAGCACCGCAAAGCCCACGAGGATAAACGGCACCACGTGCTGGTTGCCGCGGTCAGAGCGCGAGAGGCCCGCGCCTGCGAGGATGCACAGCATCACCGTCCACGCGAGGAAGTGCAGAATGCCATCCGGATGTACCGAGAGCGGCAGCAGGCCGTTGCCCATCACCGGGAGGAGCAGGTAATGCAGGTACGCCGGGATCATCACAAACCACGCAAACCGCTGTATGCGCGTGTCTTTCAGCAGGAGGGCGGCGGCCATGAGGAACGCGCCTTCCAGGCTCCATGCCAGCGAGACCCACTCACGCCCAAACTGCAGCGGCACGGTGAGTGCGGCAAAGAGGACGGTGAGGGAAAGGCCGCCCATCACCATCGGCGTGTCATTCTTGTTGAGCCTGTACGCCTCTGCGGAGAACGCGAGGAAGAGGAGCCCGAAGATCGCCGCCGCCGGGCCATCGAGCGCCTCGCGCGTGTTCGCGGTCTGCCCGAGCCAGAGGAGCGTTAAAGCGAAGTGCCCGAGTCCGTTGACGATCAGGAGCGCCACATCGTCGCCGCTGGAGGCCACCTTCTTCTGCAGGTTATACACAAACGGCACCAGCAGATAGATCGCCAGGAACACGGCCATGAAGCAGAGCCCCGCCGTGCGGGAAACCTCCCACGCACCCACTGCGATGATCTCGTGGAGCAGAGTACCAAGGAGTGCGAGCAAATTAAGCCAGCGCCACTGGCGCACGTGCGCGAGGTACAGCACGCCGGCATCAAGAATCAGGACGAACACGAGGCGCAGCGAGAGCAGATCCCAGCTGCCGGTGAGCATGGGTACGAGGAACGCGCCGATGATGCCGAAAGCAGCGAGCCCCACCGCGTTGTACCGGGCCGCAAGCACACACGTCGCCAGCGTCGTCAGTGCGTACACGGAGAACGCCGCGGGGATCGGGAGGATTCCGTACACATGCTGAGCGATCCACGTGACAATGAAGATGCCGAGCACACCGCCGCCGGTGAAGGTGAGCGCCCACGGTCCGTGCTTCTTTTGCAGCACATGTCCTGCCACACCGGCAGCGATGCACAGCACATAGCCGATGAGCGTCCTGCCCCAGGGGCCGATCAGCCCGTTGTCAAAGGACCATTTCAGGAAGAACAGTAACGCTAACACGAGCGCCGCGATGCCGATCCACTGGAAGAGGTGCCCACCCACCTGCTGCTCGAAGGATTGGTCTTTCATCGAAGAGCTTCTGCTTTGCACTTGAGCAACCGGTGTAGTGATGCGCGCGGGAGCGGGTGCCGCCTTGGGCGCCGGCGGCATCATGGGAGTCATCTTGGGGTTGATCCCCGCATCCTGCAGCCGTCGCTGCAGCGCATTGATCCTGTCCTGCAGGAGAAACATCCAGATCGGCATGCCGATGAGGTAGAAGCCGGCCAGGAGGAACAGGATGAGCACAAGGAGCTCCATGGATTGCGGGGGGAGGGTCACCGCACATGGTATTCTTCGTTCTGTGAAAAAGAAAACGTCAGGGCTTGTCTACTGAAGCAATTCCGGAAGAAGTCTGTGTTTGCGCAACGTCATCCGGTACCAGATGTTCTTCCAGAATTTCCCCATGTCCGGTTCCTGCAGCAGCCACTCGACCACATTCTTTCTCTCGAATGCGATGTCGCTCTGTACGCGCTCGCTCTCCGGCTTCATCCGCACTTCCAATGAGCGGCTGTAGTAGGAATACTCGTCTCTGCGCTGCATCGCCCCGATGTGAGCATTCATTTTTTTGATCATCGCTTTGTCCTCCTCCGGCTTCAGTCCGTTCTTTTTCCGGGTGCGGCGCATGTTTGAGTAATGAAACCACAGCATGCTGTGTTCCAGGTGAATCTGAAAACGAGGGTGTGGCATCAGTGCTGCAAGATGCTCAGGAAGGCGCATGTTTGGCAAACCGCAGAGGCCGCGTCCGAACCGTTCCATGAGCGGTTGGCGCAAGAATCCCACTGCGTCATCGATCGCGTTCAAGTCCCCGAAAAAATTGCTGACGTCTTCCTCCTGCTCTTCAAAGAGATCATCGATGGTCTCTTCTTTTTCGCTCGGTGCCGTCCATACTTCATCGATGTCCGTCGTCACCTGCAACAGCAGCTCGATGGCGTAGCGGATACTCTTCTCCCGCTCCGCAATTTCCTTCTTGATCGTCTGTATCGATTGCAGTTCGTGGTACTCCACGTCCCGCCGCGCGTCGCGCTTTTCCTGCAGGCCGATGTTCAGCTGTTTCACAAGCTGTTTCTTCGAGAAGTAGTCGTCCCACAGGTTGAGAACCTGCACATCGGTACCGGCGGGCGTAAGGGGATGCAGCTTCAATGAACACTAATCATGCGTCCAAAAAAAAGGACGTCAATTTTCCTGTGTCCCGTGCTCAGATCTTCGGCTTCTTCTTGTGCCGATCGGTCGCCTGCCTGCAGACGTTCGCGGCACGCGGGGTTCCCGCTCCTGCGCATTTTCACCCTCTCCACGCCAGATACCCGATGTACGCGGCGTACAGGAGAAGCATGACAATGCCGTCCGCGCGCTCCACCACGTGATTCTGGCGTTGCTTCCAGAAGATCAGGCGGTGATGCACGTAGCCCGTATGCACCGCGAAGAACAGGACGACCGTGGCAAGAATCGCCACCAGCACGTCCAGGTTCAGTGCCGGGGCAAAGGTGAGGGGCTTGATAATCGCACTGACGCCGAGAATCCAGAAGACGTTGAAGATGTTGCTGCCGACCACATTGCCCACGGCGATGTCCGCCTTGCCTTTCCTCGCCGCTATCACGGATGTCGCAAGCTCGGGGAGCGAGGTGCCCACCGCGACGACGGTGAGTCCGATAAATGCCTGGGACAGTCCCAGTGAGGAGGCGATGGTCACCGCGCCGTCCACGGTCAGCTTTCCTCCGGTGATCAGGAGCAGGAGACCTGCAAGAATGAGCCCAGCGGAGGCCGGTACGCTCCTCTTCGCCGTTTTTTCCTGATCATCGTCTTTCTCCGCCTTTTGCATTTTTGAGATATACCAGAGAAAAATGAGGAAGAACGCGATGAGCGCCAGTCCGTCCGAGCGGCTCAGTTCCGATACCGCATATCCGTCGACGATGCGGTCATTGGCCATGATCACGACCAGGAGTACGGCCAGCAGAGCCAGCGGGATCTCGTTCCACACCGTCGAGCGCTGAACGGCGATGTTTGTGATCGTTGCGGCGATGCCGAGGATGAGAAGAATGTTGGCGATGTTGCTGCCGATCACGTTGCCGATGGCGATGTCGTTGGCACCGGTGACGCTGCTCATAACGTTCACGACGAGCTCCGGCATGGAGGTGCCGAATGCGACGATCGTCAGTCCGATCGTCAGATCCGAAACACCCACTTTCCGGGCGAGTGCTGCGGCACCATCCACAAGCCAGTCCGCGCCTTTCACGAGCAGACACAGCCCGAGAATCAGGCTTCCGGCGGCAATCAGTATCGGCATGCGATCCAGTGTAGCGTCATGACCGGTTCCGGTCACCGCTTCTCACATCGTCGGCTTCTTCTTGTGCCAATCGGTTGCCTGCTCGTATGCATGTGCAGCGCTGAGAATCCTCCCCTCTTCCCACTGCGGGCCCATCATCTGGAGGCCGATCGGGAGCCCGTCTTTACTGAACCCGCACGGCACCGAGAGCGCGGGGATGCCGGCCATCACCTGTCCTGACAGGAACACGTCTTCCAGATACATCGCGATCGGGTCGCTTGTGTTCTGTCCGACCGTGAATGCCGGGGTCGGTGACACGGGCGAGAGGATGATGTCCACGGTCTTGAATGCATCTTCAAAATCTTTGCGGATCAGTGTCCGCACCTTCTGTGCCTGACGGTAATACTGATCGAAGTACCCGGCCGAGAGCGCGTAGGTGCCGATCATGATGCGGCGCTTCACCTCCGCACCGAAGCCGGAGCTGCGTGTGGCGTGGTAGTACTCCACCAGGTTTTGCGGATCCTTCACCGTATGGCCGAAGCGGATGCCGTCGTAGCGGGCCATGTTGGAGCTCACCTCGCAGGGGCAGATCACGTAATAGGTCGCCGTTGCATATTTGGTGTGCGGCAGCGAAATATCGTGCAGTGTCGCGCCGAGTTTTTCGAGCGTCTTTGCCGCCTCGCGCACGGCACCTTCCACCTCCTGGTTCATGCCTTTGAGGAAGTACTCTTTGGGCAGACCGATCTTCAGCCCTTTCACGTCTTTCTTCAGCAGCGATCGATAATCCGGAACTTTCACGTCGCCGGTCGTTCCGTCTTTGGGGTCGAACCCCGCAATGGCCTGCAGCACGATCGCCAGGTCTTCCACCGTTTTGCACATCGGGCCGATGGTATCGAGCGAACTGGCCATACTCATTACGCCAAAGCGGCTGGTGCGGCCGTACGTGGGGCGGATGCCCGTGATGTTGCAGAAGCCCGCGGGCTGGCGGATCGAGCCGCCCGTGTCCGTTCCCAAAGCAAAGATCGCCTCATCGGCAGCAACAGCGGCAGCGGAGCCGCCCGAGGAGCCGCCGGCAACGCGCGTGGTGTCCCAGGGGTTGCGCGTCACGCCGTAGCACGAGGTTTCGGTGGAGGCCCCCATCGTGAATTCATCGGTGTTCACTTTGCCCAGGCTGATCGCACCGGCTTTCTTGAGGCGTGCCGTCGTCGTGGAATCGAAGGGCGGGACATAGTTCTTTTCCCGCAGCACATTGGAGCACGCGGTGGTCTGCACCCCCGCCTCGCAGTACACGTCTTTGGTAAGGTACGGGATGCCCTTGAGCGGCGAATCGAACGTCCCTTCCGCATCAATTTTCTTGGCTTGCTCCAGGGCTCTTTCAAAATTTTTGAAGACGACTGCATTCAGTTTTCCGTCCACAGTCTCGATCCTCTCGATGCACGCACGCATGAGCTCCTCTGCCGTCGTCTTTTTCTGGCGCAGCAGGTCGTGCGCTTGCGCGATGGTGAGGGCGGAGAGGTTGGTCATGGAAGATAGGCTTCAGTCTGGGCTCAACCGTGAGCGGAGGGCGTGACAATCTGATGATCGGCGATCGGTAACGGGCTCGTTCCAAGGAGTGCATCGGGGTCGGTGCCGCCAGTGCGCGGAACATCTTCACGCAAGGCATTCACTTTGCCGGTGACCTGCGCAGTCGCCTCCACATTCTTGGTATCCACTTCGCTGAGCATGTCCACGTATCCCAAAATGGAGGTCAGCTCGCGGCTGAACGTCTCCACCTCGGCGTCGCTCAGGGTGAGCCTGGCGAGCTTGGCGATGTGCCGGACCTGATCGTGGCTAAGAGAAGGCATACGGGACGACGATTGTAGTCTATAGAACGCACGGGGAAAGTCGATTCCGATCAATGGAAGACGGCTGCGGGTTACGGGCGGCGAGCGGCGGGAAATCACGCAGCCCGCAGCTCGCCGCTCGCAGCTTTCCTGGAAAACAACTAGGCTATAGCTATGCAACTTTTGCGTCTTCATGGGCGTAAAGTGAACGAGCGCCTCCTCCGCCAGGGGAAGGTGTGGAAGGGCAGGCATATGGTCATCCGCTGGATGCAGGGTCATCCGCGGCATCCGGGTGTCGATGTCACGAAGCAGGCGATCTATGCCGGGACCATCGCCTCGGCCAAGCTCGATAAGTCCGCCGTCAAACGCAACCGGATGAGGCGGCGCTGCCGCGAGGCGCTCAGGCTCACGCTCAAAGACATCGCAGCCGTTCCTGCAACTTTCGGGGCAGTTCAGTTGTTAGTGGCACCCCGGTCCTCTAGTCTGTGGATCCAGTTCCCCGACCTCCAGGCCGATATTCAGGCCTTCCTCCGACTCCATGGCATCCGCTCCGAAAAAACAGAATAACCTGGTCCAGTTCGCCCTCATCTTCCTGCTCGTCTACTTCGGCTCGCAGGTGTTCTTTGGGAATGATCAGTCCACTCAGCCCGTCCGTCAGCCGGGGCTTGAGCTCCACACCACGGCCTCCAATTTTACGCTCGGCCATCACCCCGAGCTCACCCTCACCAATGTGCCCGCGTCCAGCGAGTCGCTCGGACCGTGGGGGTGGGTGCAGTGGAAGTTCTGCGATATCGGCCGTGCGTTCGGCATCGATTCCACAGAACACGAGTGTCGCGCGCTCTCCGTCACAGAACGAGGGGAAACCTTGTCCATCCCGGACAGGTGCCCCGGGCCTCCGGTGGACCTCTACAGCGTCGAGAACGCCGGAGAGGCCTCAGAGCGCCTGGTGCGCCTCAACTCCTCGGAAACGGTCACAGAATGTCATCCCGTGCCCTCCTTGCAGCCCGGAGACACCGTCAAAGTGAGCCTGGCACCCTGGAAGTACTCGCTGTTTGAAAAAGAAGGCGTCTACGAGGCGCGTCTCCCAGGGTCCGGAAGCGGCACGGTGGCACCGTCCGCCAACGGATCGGGTGCCGTCGTCGCGTCAGCGACCACCGTCCGGTTTTCCATCGGTGAACCGGGAGTGTTTACCAAGATGTTCCGTACGTTCGTCACGGCCCCTCTTCTCAACTTTCTCATTCTCGTCGCCTCGTTCACGCCGGGTCACAATCTCGGCATCGCGATCATTCTCGTGACCATCGCGATCAAGCTGCTCCTCTTCCTCCCCAACCAGCACGCCATGGAAGGGCAGAAGAAGATGCAGATGCTCCAGCCTCGTCTCAAAGAGCTCCAGAAAAAGTATGAAGGCGATCAGAAGCGCATCCAGGAGGAGACGATGAAGCTCTGGAAGGAGCACAAGATCAATCCGTTCAGCAGTTGTCTCCCCATGCTCCTGCAATTCCCCATTCTCATCGGGCTCTTCTACACCGTGCGTGATGCCTCCGATCTCGCACTCTCACAGCACCTGATGTACGGCCCGTTCGAGAATCTCTCCTGGCACTGGGACACGCATCTGCTTGGCCTCGATCTCCTCAAGCCCGAGGTGATCTTCTTCCCCATCGCGCTCGTCGTGCTGCAGTTCCTGCAGATGAAGCTGACGTTTGCGATCCAGAAGCGCAAGACGAAGAAAGATGTGGTGGATGTCGGCGAGAAGAAAAAAGACGATATGGCCGCCATCCAGGACACGCAGCAGAAGTTCATGCTCTACGGCCTGCCGCTGCTGATCGGCGTCTTCGCGGTGCAGTTCCCGGCCGCGGTTTCCATCTACTGGGGGGTCTCCACACTGTTTGGTATCGGGCAGCAGATGATCGTCAACAGGGAACACCTGCGGGTGTAAAGGAATCAAAAGAAACCGAGGAATCCAAGGAATCCGAGGAATACTGATCAGGTGGAGGTCCCTCGGATTCTTTGGATTCTTCGGAATCCTTGGTATCGTAAATCACACCTTCCTCCGCACACATGCTTACGTACGCAGACATCGCCAAACACCTCGGAGCCGACGCCGACAAGCTCCTCAAGCACGAGAGCAAGACGATCGATAAGTCGCTCCTGCACCTGCCGAGCATGAAAACGATCGAGGATGTGTTTGCCGCCTCCGACCGCTCCAAGGACGTCATCAATAGCCTCAAGGCCCTCTACGGCCACGGCAGGCTCAAGAATACGGGGTATCTGAGCATCCTTCCGGTGGATCAGGGTATCGAGCATTCCGCCGGCGCGTCGTTTGCCAAGAACCCTGCGTACTTCGATCCCGAGAACATCGTGAAGCTCGCCATCGACGGCGGCTGCAACGCGGTAGCCTCCACTATCGGCGTGCTCGGGATGATGAGCAAGAAGTACGCGGCCAAGATTCCCTTCATCGTGAAGATCAACCACAACGAGCTGCTCACCTACCCCAACAAGTTCGATCAGGTGCTGTTCGGCACCGCCGATATGGCCAAGAACATGGGGGCCGCCGGCATCGGTGCTACCATCTACTTTGGTTCGCCGGAAGCCACGCGCCAGATCACGGAAGTGAGCCGCGAGTTCGCCCGCGCGCACGAGCTCGGGATGTTCACCGTGCTCTGGTGTTACCTGCGCAGCTCGTCGTTCAAAAAAGATGGAAAAGACTACCACGTCTCCGCCGATCTCACCGGCCAGGCCAACCACCTGGGTGTCACGATCGAAGCCGACATCATCAAGCAGAAGCTCCCGGAGAATAACGGCGGCTTCCTCGCGCTCGGTCAGGAATCCAGCTACGGCAAGACCGACAAGCGCGTGTACGAGAAGCTTACGAGCGACAACCCCATCGATCTCACGCGCTACCAGGTGGCCAACTGCTACATGGGCCGCATCGGGCTCATCAACTCCGGCGGTGCCTCCGGCGAGAACGACCTGGCGCAGGCGGTGATGACCGCGGTCATCAACAAGCGTGCGGGCGGTGCCGGCCTCATCTCCGGCCGCAAGGCGTTCCAGAAGCCGATGGACGAGGGTATCGCCATCCTCAACGCCATCCAGGACGTGTACCTCTGCAAGGAGGTGACGATCGCGTAAAAGAAAGCGCTGTATGAGTACCTGAGAGGGCAGAAAAGCGCTTCAGCTGGTCAATTCTTGAGATGTAATGTAAACTGTACTTATGGAAAACGGAGAGAAAAAAAGCCCGGATACTCTCAAAGATCTCGCGAATGCCTATCAATTTTTTCTTCGTCATGTAGAGAACACCTGTCGTGGCGACATGCGTCTTGCGCTGGTCTATATCCAGGAGCTCGAAAAAGTTCGCACCGAACTGGTGCCCTACACAGAAAAGCTTTCTAAGCCAGTTGCCCAGTCTGTTGCGCTGCATCTCCTGCGACAGTGGGATGAGACGGTCCCCATGCTCATACGTCTGTATGTGACATGGAAGACCGTACAACTGCAGTCGCACCGCGTGCTCTATCCTGAACACGTTGAACAGTGGGTTCAAGAAGAGAATGACACAGCCTTGCTGCGGAATCGGTATTTGACACAAAAATAAAATAGTACTTGATACTATATCATCATTTCCGCTATATTCTGCGCACTTCTGTGGCACGGAAGGGACCCTGGAGGGTCCGGCCACTGAAGCGTCCTTTCACAAAAGGGGTCAGAAAATGAAGAACGAAGACGTTCTTCAGGCGTGCCTCGCACGCCAGCTGCGCAGGGTTTCGCATATTGTGAAGCTCCTGAAGCTGCGACAACGTCAGGATCTGGCTGTCAGATACCTGACAGACACGCTCCCGAAGCTTGTGGATACGCACGCCACGCTTCGTAAGCTCACCATCGCGTGAGCTTCCCAACCGGCCGTCCCCTCACCCGGGACGGCCTCTTTTTTGTTGCACTTCTCTACTCCCCCACTACACTTCCCCGGCTCTGCGAGCTTTCGATGTCCGAGAGCTGCAGGCAATGGGTAACAACGCAAGAAAGGAAGTGACCCATGCTCGTTCTTTCGAGAAAAAAGAACGAATCGATCGTGATCAACAATGACATTGTGATCACGGTCGTCGAGATCCGGGGCGACAAGGTTCGCCTCGGCATCGTCGCCCCCAAGGAGGTCCCGGTACACAGGCAAGAGGTATTCGAGGCCATCCATGGGGAAGCTCCCGGAGCTACGGAAGCTCCGATCGATGAGAAGCCCCAGTAGGGTTTCCGCAACATAGCCAGCCCCCTCTGCTCGGGGCTGGCATTTTCTTGCATCTAATCGTTTCCCGCCTACACTCCCGCCAGCCTACGGCTTTCGATGGTCGAGAGCTGTGGTTCCATGGGTTCTTCATGAAAGGAGTACCACCCATGCTTGTTCTTTCCCGGCAGTTGGGCGAAACGATCCATATCGGTACCGACATCACAATCACCGTCACCGATATCGATCGGGGCAAAATCCGTTTGGGAATTGTTGCTCCGCGAGATTACCCAATTCTCCGCGCAGAATTGCTGGATGCAATGCATCCGGCGAACGTTTGCCTGCGGGCCTGGAGTCAGAAACAGGCTCAGAAACATGTCACTGCACTGAAAATCCCGGAACCTTCATACCGAGATCTGGGACGTCACGGCAGAAGGCATCACTGACTCTCAGGCTGTGTACCAATCAACTGCAGCCTCACGCTGCAAACGCCGGTCTCCCCACGCGGGAGCCGGCTTTTTTGAACAAAGGTTTTCCTCGGAATCCTCGGATTCTTTGGATTCTTCTGTATGATTTTTCCGTGCCCTTCCGTCTCTACAACACCTTCACCAAACGCGAAGAGGACTTCGTTCCCCTCGATCCGAAGAACGTGAAGATGTACACCTGCGGCCCCACGGTCTACGGACGTCCGCACATCGGAAATTATTCAGCGTTCCTGATGGCCGATCTCCTTGTCCGTTGGATGACAACGGGTCACGGATGGACGGTGAAGCAGGTGAAGAACATCACCGATGTCGGTCACCTGGTTGCCGATGCGGACACGGGCGAGGACAAGATCGAGAAGCAGGCGAGAGTGATTGCGAAAGAGAAGCGCGGCGACTCCGCCGAGGTTACGATGAGTGATGTGCTCGGTGTGGCGGAGATGTACACCGCGCAGTATCTGGAGGATGAAAAGGCGCTGAACATGATTGAGCCTTTTGCGCGTCCCAAAGCCACGGAAATGGTTCCGCAGATGATCAAGATCATCGAAGAATTGATCAGGAACGGGAACGCGTACGAGACGGAGGACGGCGTCTATTTTTCCGTCGAGTCGTTCAAGAAGTACGGAAAACTGTCCGGCAACACGCTGGATAAGTTGAACGCCGGTGCGCGCGTGCACATCAACGAGCGGAAGAAACATCCCGCCGATTTCGCGCTCTGGAAAAAACTCACCGGAGAAAATGCCAGACACGTGCTGCAGTGGGATTCGCCGTGGGGCAAAGGGTTCCCCGGCTGGCACATCGAGTGCTCGGCCATGTCGCGCGCACTCCTTGGTGACACGCTCGATCTCCACACGGGCGGCGAAGACAATATCTTCCCGCATCACGAGTGCGAGATCGCGCAGAGTGAGTGTTCCGGGTCCAATCCCTTTGTCAGATTGTGGCTCCACAAGCGCCGGATCGACCTGGCGGGCGAAAAAATGAGCAAGAGCCTTGGCAATGTGTTAAGCATTCCGGACATGGTTTCCAAGGGGTATTCCCCTCTCGATCTCCGGTATTACTTTTTGTCCGTTCACTACCGCACCAATCTGAAGTTCGCGTGGAAAGGGATGGACGATGCAAAGCAGGCGCGGCGTTCCATCACCGATTGGATCGCGCGCGGCGGAACGGGAGAAAACGCGGAGCAGAATGCACCAAAAAAATCCGCCAAGAAGATCACTGCGGCAATCGTGGAAACGCATGAGAAGGAATTCGATGATGCGATGAACATGGACCTCAATACGCCCGGCGCACTGGCTGCCGTTTTTGCCTGTCTGCATGCGGCAAACGCGGCTCCCCTTCCCGATGCGGATGCGAAAAAATCTCTCCAGCGATTCACGCAAAAAATCCGCGACACGTTCGGCTGTTTCGAGGCGGAATCGGAGGCGATTCCTCCCGATGTGCAGTCACTGGTTGATGAACGCGAGCGCGCACGTGCAGGCAAGAATTTTTCCGAGTCCGATCGTCTGCGAAAAGAGATCACTGCCCTGGGTTACGAAGTGAAAGACACACCGCGGGGTCAGCATGTACGGAAGATCTGAATTTTTTTTCGCACACATGCACAGCCGGAGTGACATGATGGAGCGGGCGGCCCTCCCGTCGAAATGTCAGGATTTTTTTACACGCAGATCGATTTGCATCGCGTTTGGAGGGGTCTTCCACAGGTTTTTCCACATCGATGCGTGACTTGGATCGTCCCAAAATCATCCGTGCGTTATAGGCCGATTCTGCAAGAAATGGAAAGAAAACTTTGCAAATGTCTGTGTTTTCATGCGCTTCCTTCCTGTTTTTGTCTGTTTCACTGTCCGGCAACAATTCTCGACAGCCGTTTTTGTCGCGTATCACTTTGCGCTTTGCACGATTGAGCGGAAGAGGGGAGTAGCAGGGTGTGTTTCACAGAAGAATTCTCCAGAGGATTGTTGATTGAGGTTTTTGTGGCTCTTTTTCGTCGATTTTGCTGTACCGAGTGGAAAGTTCACTTGACCAAAACCTCATATTTACAAAGCAAAAAACAGCATCCGCAAGGGGTTTTTCTGTAGGGGGGAGGGGACTGATTGATGCAGTTGCGGCCGGAAATTCATAAGAGAATTGGCAATTGGCACAATTCTTTCCAGTCAAAACCGCTAATCTTTTCGGCCTTCGGTGTAACACAGCAGGGGGTTTTGCGTTTCTCTGAGTGCCTGTTCCTTGTGTCCGGACGCTTGATACCTACGAAACGGGTTCTGTAGGATATCGCGTATCCGCTCCAGGAGTAGGTGAGCGGTTCACGTTCACGATCTTTGACATCTCGGCCATCGCCCTCGACTCGAGGACGATTTCTCACATCCTTCCGTCCCTCGCAGACAAGAATGTCTGCTCCAGGGCGGTTGCATCGTGTCTCTTGGTACTGATCACCCGCCTCAGAACATTTGGTCTCACACTTGTGTGGTCTCTTTATATTTAAGGAGGAGGGCGCGCGTTCACTTTTTGAATCCGCGCTCGTTCCGCGACGCAAGTCCGTGAATACCGGTGGTGTTGATCTGAAACCTCTCCCCAACCTGTTGACGTTCCCCGTAGGTGTCCCGTCCGTTTCCCGGATGGCGGCATCTGCTTTCAACTTTGTTTTATTTCTCTCTTCTTACTACCCTATATGGATCTTTCTCGTTTGAAGAAAGTCCTCGCGGGTTTGTCCGTTGCAGCGATCTCCCTCACGCAAATCGGCGTGAAGACGGCGTTCGCAGCTTACTCGGACGTTCCCTCGGGTGTCTGGTATGAGGATGCTGTCGACCAGCTTTTGGACGACGGTATTCTCGACGAAAGTCAGGCACGCTTCCGCGGCGGCGATCTCGCCAACCGCGCGGAGTTTGTCAAGATGATCGTCATGATGAACGGTGGACTCCTCTCCACCCCGCCCGCTGTGGCGAGCTTTGACGACGTCAAGGCTTCTGCTTGGTACTACTCCTACATGGAGGAGGCCGGCAAAGAGGGCTGGGTCAAGGGTGATGGTAACTGCTACGGCAGCCATCCCTGCTACGCCCGCCCGGCAGCCAACATCAACCGCGCTGAGGCTGCAGCGCTCATCGTCCGCGCCTTCAACCTGGAGGCTACCGGCGATGCTCCCCAGTTTGTCGATAACCCGTCCGGCCAGTGGTACACGGAGTCTATCCAGACTGCTGCTGATCACTGCGTCCTCCAGGGTGACGACTCCACGGGCCGTGTTCGTCCGAACGACAACATGAACCGTGCTGAAATGGCTGTCATGCTCTACCGCGTCGACCAGGGTCTCGTCTACGGCGATGACTGTGGCGGCGGTCCGGTTCTCGATGCTGGCATCCGCTCCGCTCGCGCTCTCTCCGGCAACATGATCGAAGTCGTCTTCACCGTCGACGTCGATGAGGCTTCCGCTGAGACCGCTGCAAACTACGCGATCTCCGGTGCTTCCCCGTCCGTGACTGTCACGTCCGCTACGATGACCTCTGACAACACTGTTGAGCTCACGCTCTCCAGCGGCCTCACGGCTGGTTCCGATTACACCGTCACCGCCACGGACATCATGTCCGCTGACGGTGAGGAGTTCTCCGACTCCGTTTCCTTCAAGGGTTACTCCTCGCTCCCGACGAGCAAGGGCAGCCTTGAGGTTTCCGTCGCTTCCGAGAACCCGGTAGGGGACACCGTTCCCCAGGGTGCTGTCGGCGTCACGATGCTCTCCATGGATCTCACCGCTTCTTGCGATGAGGCCGTGATGCTTGAGGATATGACCATCCTCCACGAGGGCTTCGGTTCTGAGACCGACGTCGATGGTGTCTACCTCTCCATGGACGGTATGCGCCTGTCCCGCAAGCGCACGATCGACTCCAAGGACCAGACTGCAGACATCCACCTGTCCCAGCCGCTCACGATCGCGGCCTGCAAGACGATCACCGTTGATCTCCTTGCTGACTTCCTCTCCACCGCCACCACCGCTGGTGAGCACAACTTCGCTGTTGAGCTCCCGTCCGACCTCGTGTCGAACGCCAAGCAGGTGACCGGTAACTTCCCGCTCCGTGGTGCTACGTTCAAGGTTGCCGCTGTCCGCAGCGGTCGCCTCTCCGTCGGCTACCGCACCGTCTCCCCGAACGAGGTGGAGGTCGGTGACAAGGGCGTTGTTCTCGGTAAGTTCGAGCTCTCCGCTGACTCCGTTGAGGATCAGACCCTCTACTCCGTCACGCTTGAGCAGAACGGTACGGCTGGCGATGGCGACATCGCTAACCTGAAGATCCGTCGTTCCGATGGCACGGTTATCAGCAACACTGCTGCTTCCACCGTCGGTGACTTCGTGACCTTCGTCTTTGATCCTCCCTTCACGATCCTGGAGGGTGACCGCATGACCTTCGAGGTCATCGGTGACGTTGTCGGCGGTGCCGGCGACACGGTCGCCCTGCACTTCGAGGAGTCTTCCGATCTCTTCGGTGTGGGTTCCCTCTACGGCTACGGCGTCAACGGTCAGCTCTACGGCTCCCGTGTTGCCCTGCCGACCGGCGATGCCGGTCTCACCACGCTCACGATCGATGCTGGTGAGTTCACGATCGAGGTTGACGGTCCTGTCCAGCAGACCTACACCCGCGATCAGAACGATGCAGTTCTTGCCAACATCATCTTCACGACTGGTGGCGAGCGCATCGACGTCAAGAAGCTCTACGTGGCTGTTGCAGGTCAGACCTCTTCCGGTCTCGTCCTCGCCAACCACAACCCGTCCACGTCTGATGAGATCAACGAGGTTCTCGAGAACGTCGTGATCCGCAACAAGACCACGGGCCGCACCATCTCCGGCGTCCGCGAGACGTCGGCTGCCGGTACGGGTAACAGCCAGACGTACCAGGTCTACCGCTTCGATGACTTCACCGTCCTCGGCAAGGAGACCTTCGAATTCCGCGTCGACTTCAAGGACAACGGCACCGGCAAGTCTCCGGACAACGGTGACACGTTCAAGATCCACATCTGTGGTGAGCCCACCCAGGTCAGCACCGGTACCAACACCACGGGCTGCACCTTCGGCGGTATCATCTCCGCCTCCACTGCTTACCAGATGGAGATCGAGGGTCTGTCCACGGGCGACACGGTCAACGACATCCGCCCCCGCGGTACGATCACGGGTAATGCTCACCGCATTGCCAACGCCAACCTCACGGTTGCCGTGAAGTCCCTCGGTAACACCGACACCGCTGTGAAGAACAGCAAGAACGTGAATCTCCTCCGCTTCGAGGCTCGCGCCGGTGAAGCAAAGGACATCCTGTTCACCAAGGCGATCTTCGCGAGCGCCTCGGGTTCCCTGAACAACGGTCAGAACTACGCTCTCTGGGTCGACACCGACTCCGACGGCAAGGTTGACACCATCCTCGAGTCCGGCGTTGCCGCTCAGAGCTCGAAGGTGACCTTCAACCAGCTGACGGGTGGCGGCTTCGTCATCCCGAAGGAGAAGACCGTCGTCTTCGAGGTTCACTCCGACATCTCGGCGTCCCTCACCAACGACGATCTCCAGATCGCGTTCAGCACTGCTGACACCTCGTACATCGAGGCTGAGCAGGTCGACCGCGGCTCCGCTCTGTCCGGCATCAAGACGGACACTGCTGCCTGCTCCGGCACGTGTGACATCATCGTCACCACGACGCCTTCGATCCGCTACGCTCTCGTGAGCCAGGGCACGCTCGTCGTGTCCAAGGACACCACCCCGCTGCGCAACCGCCAGCTCCTCGGTGGCACGCTCGCCGATCCGATCCTCCGCCTCCAGTTCCACTCGGAGTACGAGGACATCGACGTCACTGATCTCCAGATCACGTCCTCCGGTTCCCGCGCCACGTCCGTTGACCGCCTCGAGCTGTACAAGGACGGTGCGACGACTCCGTTTGCCTCCGCCACCATCGGTGGTTGTGGCTCCGACGATGTGCTCACCCGCAACGGTGACATGACCGTCGCCACGTTCTGCGCCAAGATGCAGAGCCGCCAGCTCGTCGTTCCCAAGGGTAGCGACCTGAAGGTCTCTGTGCGCCCGCGCATGAAGTCCGACGTCGACGGTGCCACGTCCGGCTCCGGCGTCCAGCTCTTCATCACGAGCCAGCGCGTTTCCAACAACGCCACTGGTTCCGGTGCAGTCCGCGCCCGCGGCGATCAGTCCTCCAACAACCTCGCTGCCTCCGACAACGACACCGTTGCCGAGGGTGAGGTGATCGTCCGCTCCCAGGGTGGTATCGACGCGAGCTCCGACATCGTTGGTAACCCCAACGTGACGGTTCTCTCGAAGATCTCCACGATCGCGAACGCGAACCCCGATTCCAACGGCACGAACGTCCCGACGGGCGTGTCCAACATCGGTCAGTTCAAGTTCTCCGCTGCCACGCACAGCAACTCGAAGAATGGTCTGAACAAGGTCACGCTCTCCGGCGTCGTGTTTAACCTCGTCGCCACGAACGTTGCCATCGACACGACCACCTTCAAGTTCTACAACAAGTCTGACTCCACGGTGACCCGCAGCTGCACGCCGTTCACGACGGGCGGTACGGCCATCGTCGGCAGCGCTTCCGGTTCCTTCGTTGTCTCCTGCACGCAGCTGGCTAACTCCGCTGTGAGCACGGTCAACACGACGATCGACCAGGGTAGCGACCAGACGTTCGTCCTCCAGGCGAACATCACGAACTCCCAGGTATCCGGCTCCTCGACTTCCACTGTCCAGGTCAGCCTGCAGAACTTCGACCAGAGGTCCCTCACGGTCTTCGGTCCTGGTGCTACGCAGTCTCACCTTGAGTGGATTGACGACGACTCCGACACCACGGGCACGGGTCTCACGACTCAGTCCGTCTTCCGCTGGGTTGAGTACCCGGAGACCACGGTCAAGTCCACGAGCTACCAGAGCTAAGACTGATCGCGATCTTCTCGCTACGAGCGAAAAAGCAACAAAGCCCTCTCCGCAAGGAGGGGGCTTTTTGCGTAGTTCGTGGAAGGGCCACCTCCGGTGTCCCTCCCGCGGGCCCACCCTTCCGGCAAGGTGGTGCTCCAGCCGGGCAAAGCCCGGCTTCGCAAGTTGATCGAATACCTATCGGATTATCCGAGTATTTTCCTCTTCAGTCCTAATAACATCTTTGTCATCGGTTTGAGAACAATTTCCTGCTCGGGTGGATAGTTCATCACCGTCCCGCCGAATTTTGCTTTAAATTCGCTTACGCCTGACCACGGGTGTTCAATCGCGCCTTCGGGAGCCACGCCGAAGAGATCGTATTGCGTTGCGCCTTGGGCCTTACAGAACTGCATGGCGCGCCACTGGAGCAGGTACGGAGCCATCAGCTCCCGGTGTTCGTGATCCGAGGCACCGTAGTAATAAATGCCTGTGGTGCCCCACATTGCCCCGATAAGGCCCGCAACAGGACGGGGGGCTCCCTTTGGCTGTTGAGAACCGGCGGGGCCGTAGGCGAGCAACAGGAAGCTTCCTGGGACGTTCTTGAGGAACGCCGCGTACGTTTTCTCCCCTGATGGCCTGAACCCGTCGCGCTTGGCTGTATCGTCCATCAGACGCGCAAAAGCAGCTACATACGCCGATTGTTCCACTGTCACCCCGTTCTTTTCGGAAAGACGGATATTGTACCGGCCCTTCTGTTTCATTTGGGCCAGTATCTGCTCTTCGGATCCGGTCAGATCGATGATGCGGGTGGCTTCGGGGTGGACATGGCGGCGGGAAGCGGTCAGTGGCCAGAGATTAGTAGTCAGTTCCGTCATCGGGGACAGGAGCAGCGTCATTGCCTTCTCTGTTTTGGCGTCTCGCTTAATGGCCTCCATCAGGCTGATTACTGACTGCTGACCACTGAACACTGGTCCGCGGGGTATTTCCCACGTACTCAGCCCGCCTGTCGTCCGATCAACCACCACCAATGCTGAAGCACGGATCTGGCCGGCTTCTTCATCGACGTAGATCTTCACGGTTCTCCCCAGAGCTTCCTGGTACGTTTTCCAGCCGGGACTTTGCCAGAGCGAGCCGTGGGGGTGTGAGGAGACCCACGCGTGGTAGCGTTCCAGATCTGCTGTCGATGAGAGCTGGCGGATGGGCACGGACGTAGTATTACGTATTAGGTATCAAGTATTAAGGAGTTATTTCCCATAATACGTAATACGAGATACGTAATACTCATCAGATGCTCTCGTCTCCTCCGCTATACTCGTTCCGTTCCCCATCCTCCCCATGTCCCACACCCTCCCCGCCCTTCCCTTCGCCTACGATGCGCTTGAGCCGCACATCGATGCCAAGACGATGGAGATCCATCACACCAAGCATCACCAGACATACATTGATAAGCTCAATGCGGCCATCGCCGGTACCGAGTGGGAAGGTAAGCCGGTGGAAGAGCTCCTCAAGAATCTCGGCAAAGTGCCAGAGGCCAAGAGGGGAGCGGTGCGTAACCACGGCGGCGGGCACTTCAACCACTCGCTCTTCTGGACGGTGATCGGACCGAACGCGGGCGGCAAGCCCTCTGGTGATCTGCTGAAGGCAATTGAAAGTGACCTTGAGGGTTGGGATAAGTTTGTCGAAAGCTTCAATGCCGCAGCCACCAACCAGTTCGGCTCCGGCTGGGCATGGCTTGTGGTCGATGGGGGCAAGCTCAAGGTGGTGAACCTCCCCAACCAGGACTCACCGATCAGTAACGGCCAGACGCCGATCCTCGGGCTCGATGTGTGGGAGCATGCGTATTACCTCAAGTACCAGAACAAGCGCCCGGACTACATCAAGGCCTTCTGGAACGTGGTCAATTGGAAAGAGGTCGAGAAGCGCTTTGGGGAGGCGAAGTGATTTATTATTGATTCTCCAGGGCGGGCCTTTTTATCCTGAGCGAAGCCGAAGGAACGGCCGGCAGGCAGGCAGGAGGTTCGATTAGAGCCATCGCAGGCCGACATCACAGAGTTTCAAAAAATCTCTGCCGATCCTGTTCAGGGGTCCGTGCTGTGCATGACTTTTGGATGTGAGCAGCTGCAGAGTGCCGCCACTTTCTGCGGGTTTGTAGAGACCGTTGATCACATCCGGGAAAAATGCGGTCTTTCCTCCGCGCACGTCTTTCACGAAGTCTGGAACATGTTGAAGCAGCAGTTTTACTACATCCGGATACGGATCCACGTCGCGTACGTAAGGGCTTGCAATGGAAACAGTTTCGTCATCGTCGATAGTGACCGACGGCGTGGCACTGTTAATGGTTTCGCTAATCCAAAAGCGAATGTTTTCCAGTTCGCCCTCGATCAAATCGAATGCGCTTGGATGAAAAAGATTTTCTTTCAGCATCGAGAACTCAAGGTGGTTTCCTGCGCGCTTGAGTGTTTGATAGGCACTGATGAAATGCTCTTCGTTGTGATCCACGCCATGGACAACGATGGATCGTGCTCCTGCCCGCATGCCCGCGATGGCTGCCCCCAGACACAAGATGCCGGTACCACTGCCAAGATCCGCAGCTTCATAGGATCCGTCGTCGTTGAGGTTCACGTGTGTGAAAATCAACTCTTTCATGATCGCGGCAGTAGCCGCCGTGTCCTTCAGGCATCCGAGCGCAATGTCATGGCTGAATCTTTTTTTGCTGTCCAATCTTTTCCTGGCGTTCGCGTTTAATTCTGAAAAAATAGTTTGATAGTTCGTTACGAGATCAACGATCATCTCGTTTACTTTGTATGCGTTGTGATCAGGAAATTTCCGGGCGTTTGCCAATTCCCGTGTGCAGCCGGCCAGCGTCAGTGCATGGCTTTTCATAAAGGGCTTATTCTAGCCCGGAAAGCGTTTGCTGCACAGAATCATTTCTTGCCGTTTCCGTTCTTCGTTTCTCCGTTTCCCTTCCTGTTGCCGCCGCTGCGGAGCACTTTTTCCGCAGCTTCGAAGGCCTGTACGGCACGGGAGTTCTCGCGTTCCAGTTTTCCGATGCCCCCGCCCTTCCAGATCTTGTCGATGTTGACGCGGTGGAGGTTGTTGTAGGCCTCCAGCTCGTTGGGACCGGCGATTTTGAGCACGTCCAGCTCGGGCGCGAACATTTCCGAGAAGCGGTCACGGCGGCGCACAAGCTTGGTGGAGCCGTCCGCGCGGATCATGATGATCGAAGCCCGGCGGATGGTGTTGAAGTTATTTGCCAGCACCTGTGCGTATGCGCCCACATCCATGCACGCCACCAGGTCCCCTGCGCGCAGCTTGGGCATCACGATGTCCTTCACGATCAGATCCCAGCAGTCGCAGGTGTTGCCGGCCAGCGTCACCGAGTGGATGCGTGGGGAATTGAGCTTGGAGGCGGGGAGGATGTCGTAGTTCACCTCCGTCTGCACGAGCGCGTCGGGGATAAAGTTGTAGGTGGAACCGTCGGCGATCACCATGCGGCTGTTCATACCCAGGCGCTTGCGCGCGATCACTTTCATGAGTCCGATACCGGAGTTGAGGACCAGGCTCTTGCCCGGCTCGAAGATCAGCTTCATTGGCGGCAGACCTGCGCGGTCCAGCAGGCTCTGGAAGTAGCGCGGGAAATCGCGCATGTCCTCGATGGGGAAGGCTTCCTGGTCACCGATGGCGGCGGGGAACCCTCCGCCGAGCGAGAGGCGGTTGATGCGGATACCGCGGTCAGAGCAACGCTTGATGAGCTTCACAAACGTCCGCGCTGCGGCCTTGAAGACCTTCTGGTTGTAGACGTAGCCTCCCATGAAGTGGAACCCCTGGAAGTCCACATACGGACTCCTGCGCGCCAGGTCGATGGCACGGTCGATGTAGCGGATGGGGATGCCGTACTTGTTGCCCTTGGTGGAGTAGGTGCCCACTTCCAGCATCGGGTTCACACGGATGACGGTATCGATGTGCTTCTTCAGTTTCTTGGCTGTGGCCGCGATGTGCTCGATTTCTTCGATCGAGTCTGCCGTGATGGCCTGGATGCCCATTTTTGCGGCGAAGAGCAGGTCCTGTTCGCTCTTATAGAGGTTCGTGAACGTGAGCTGGCGCGGCTTGAAGTCCGCGAGCAGCCCGAGGATCAGTTCGCCGACAGAGCTGCAGTCGAGATCGAACCCTTCCTCGCGCATGATGCGTAAAATCTCCAGGTTCGAGTTGCACTTCACCGCGTACTGCAGATCGATGTCTTTCCCGAATACCTTCTTGAAGCGGCGGCAGCGGGTGCGGATTTCGTTCTCCACGTAGACGTAGAGAGGCGTTCCGTACTTCTGGACCAGCTGGTCCACGGGCACGCCTTCGATGAGGAGCATGCCGTTTTTTGTCTGGCTCAAAAACGGGGACCAGCGCTCGCGCATGTAGCGCGGTGAGACGGGCTGGCCGGAGACCTGCGTGAACCGATGTTCGCCTTCGGGAGGACGATCCTTTTTCGTGGGCTTCGTCGTCAACTTTTTGAAAGAGGGAAAACAAGTGCGAATAGTAGGGCGTGCTGCGCTGATGTCAAAGGTTTTTTCGCAAAGACGCGAAGGAGACCGGAATCAGATTTTTAGGAATCCGAGGAACCCGAGGAATCCAAAGAATCCGAGGAGTGAGTTCCCGGGATTCGTCGGATTCGTTGGATTCTTTTTTACAGATCCAGCAGCACCGCTGCAATCCAGGGAAACGCAACAGTCACATCACTCTGGATAATCTGGAAATAACTCTTCGTCGAGAGCTTGTCCCAGGTGATCTTCTCCTTGCCGCCCGCACCCGAGTACGAGCCGTAGCTCATGGGCGAGGAACCGATCTCGATGAAGCCCGCCCAGTCGCGCACGTTGTGGTGCTGCAGGTCGTGCTTGAGGGAGGGGACGACGCAGATGGGGAAATCGGCGGCGATGCCTCCGCCCAGCTGCAGGAAGGCGATGGGCGCGTTCTTGCTCTCCTCCATGTACCAGTCGTAGAGCATGGTCATGTAATCGAGGCCCGTCTTCATCACGCGCGGGTCCACGGTCGGGCTCTGCTTGTTCCGGTACTTGCCGGTGTAGGTGTAGCTGGCAAACACGTTGCCCATGGTGGAATCCTCAAAGCCCGGGACCACGATCGGAATGTTTTTCTCGTACGCGGCGTAGGTCCAGGAGTCGTTCGGGTTGGCCTTGGGATCGGGCTTGATGAGCTTCTGCGCGTAGAGACGGCGGAAGTACTCATGCGGGAAGTAGCTCTTGCCCTCCTTCTCCGCCTTCTTCCACATCTTCAAGAGGTGCGGCTCCATGATGCGCACGCTCTCGTCCTCCGGGAGGAAGGTATCGGTGATGCGGCGCAGCCCCGCGTCGCGCAGTTCCGCCTCCTGTTCGGGTGTTAGTTCCGTGTAGCGGGGGATGTACGCGTAGTGCGAATGGGCCACGTAGCGGTAGTAGCTCTCCTCGTGGTTGGCACCGGTGGCGGACACCAGGTGCACTTTTCCTTTGCGGATGAGTTCGGCGAGCGTGATTCCCACCTGGAACGAGCTCAGGGCGCCCGCAAGCGTCACCACCAGCTTGCCGCCGTTCGCCAGATGTTCCTTGAGCCACAGCGCGCTCTGGAGCGTCGATCCTCCGTTGCAGTGCCGGAGTACGCGCTCGGCGTACGTGGAGACGGGGGATTTGCTCTTCTTCACATCGGTCACCACCGTGCCCGTGACGGGGATCGCGCCTTCCGGAACGATGTGCTTTTTGAGACCGGCGGAGAGCTTCTGGAATTTCTTCATGGGGTTGCTGGGAAAATCTGAAACGAATCGTACAGAATTTCCCTACGGTCTCCACTGTTTTTTTGATAGTGTTTTGGTATTCATGAACCGCACGGAAGTATCCGTGCTCTCTGCCATCATTCATTATTCGCGATTCATGATTCGCGATTCGCCTTCATTTATGTCCCGCATCGTCACCCTCGGCCTGATCCAGACGCATCCCACCAACGATGCGAAGAAGAATCTGGAGAATGCGCTCCTCAAGATCGAGGAGGCGGCTGCACAGGGTGCGCAGATCATCTGTCTCCCGGAACTCTTCCTCTCCCCCTACTTCTGCCAGCGCCCGGACGACAAGAAAGCATTCGATGCCACAGAGCCGATCCCCGGCCCCACCACAAAGGCGCTCTCGCAGGCTGCGGCCGAGCACGGCGTTGTCCTGCTGGGTGGTTCGATCTTCGAAAAGGCAAGTGATGGGAACCCGGCTTCGTCTGCGGACTCCGCCGCGGTGAAGTTCTACAACACGTCCGTGGTCTTCGGTCCCGATGGCAAGACGCTCGGGGTCTACAGGAAGACGCATATCCCGGAGGACATCCTCTACCACGAGCAACACTACTTCGCGCCCGGAGACACGGGCATCAAGGTCTTTGAGACGCCGTTTGGCAAAATTGCACCGCTCATCTGCTACGACCAGTGGTACCCGGAGGCCGCGCGTCTCGCAGCACTGCAGGGAGCTGAGCTCATCGTCTACCCCACGGCCATCGGCGTGATTGATGACAATGTGGAGGAAAACATCACCGGTGACTGGGAATCGATGTGGCGCAACGCGATGCTCGGGCACGCTGCGGTCAATAATGTCTTCGTCGCAGCCATCAACCGCGGCGGTAAAGAGGATGCCATCACCTTCTGGGGCGGCTCGTTCATTGCCGATCCTTCAAGCAAAGTGGTCGCACTCGCAGGCAAGGGAGAGGAGATCATCACGGCAAAGATCGACCTCGATCGCGTGAAGCCCATCCAAAACAGCTGGAGATTCTTCCAGAACCGCAGGCCCGATCAGTATGGGGGAATCACAAAGGCGCGATGAGGAATACTGGAGTACTGGGAACTGGAATACTCGGATGAAGAAGAAGGGAGAAACAGGCCAGTAGTTTGCTTGCCCCAGTATTCCAGTACTCTAGTATTCCAGTACTTTTCATGACTTCCTCTTCCTCGAAAATCTCAGGATTTCGGATGCCCGCCGAATGGGAACCCCATGCGGGCACCATTCTCACCTGGCCGCATGACGAGCGTCATTGGCCCGGGTTCTTTGAGCAGGTGCCGCAGATCTGGGCGCGGATGGTCAAGGAGCTCGAGGTGGGCGAGGACGTGCACATCATCACCCACACAGAGGAGACGGAGAACTCCGCAAAAGCCGAAATGAAGAAGGCGGGAGTGAAGGGCGAGCGGGTGCATCTGCATCGCATCCCGAGCAATTTTCCGTGGGTGCGCGATCACGGCCCGATCATCGTGAAGAACACGGAGGGCGAACGCCTGTTTCTCGACTGGACGTTCAACGCGCACGGCAACCAGTGGCAGCATGACAAAGATGATTTCATTCCGACGGCACTCGCAAAAGAACTGAACATCCAGAGTCGGCACGTGCCGATGGTGCTGGAGGGCGGCTCCATCGACGTCAACGGCCTCGGTACGCTCATCACGACCGAGAACTGTCTCCTCAATCCCAACCGTAATCCGGATCTGACAAAGGAGCAGATCGAGGAGAACCTCAAGCGCGAGCTTGGCATCACAAAAATCCTGTGGCTGGGAGAGGGGATCCAGGGTGATGACACGAGCGGACACGTGGACGACCTCACCCGCTTCGTCGGCCCGAAAACTGTGGTCACGATCGTGAGTGACGATCCCTCCGATCCTGACTACGCACCCCTGCAGGAAAATCTCAGGCGCCTCAACGCGATGACCGATCAGGATGATCAGCCGCTGGAGATCATCACCATCACGCAGCCGAAGCCCGTGTACGTCACCGAGCACTCACCCACCAAGGCGGCGCATGTTGAGGGTGAACCTTTCCGCATCCCGGCCAGCTACGCCAACTTCTACATCGGCAACGAGTGCGTGCTGCTGCCGGTCTGGAATGACCCCAATGACCAGAAAGCGATCGATACCCTCCAGAAGTGTTTTCCTACCCGGCGCATCGTGCCCATCGACAGCCGGATTTTGACCTGGGGGTTCGGCTCATTCCATTGTGTGACACAGCAGTTGCCGGCATGAATTTTGTGTTCCGGACGGGGAGAAACCCCGTCCTAGTCAGAAATATCATCTAGGACGGGCTTTCTGCCCGTCCGATAGATAGTATTACCAGCATTCCAATGCAGTGATGTCCCAGCGGCCTGATGCAGATGACCAGGGGTAATGTTCCGGTATATCGCAGAGCCCTGCTTTCACTGGATTCCAGTGAATGTACCGCAAAACGTTTGCCGGATTTTCTATTCCGCTCTGCAAGAAAAACCGCGGCTGCCATAGTGGCCCTCTTCCTATATTGAAGCTCACCGCGCGTTTATAGACACCAATGAATTTTGAGACCGTGTTTCCCTCTGCCACCCGCAAAAGCAAGTGAACGTGATCCGGCATAATCACAAATCCATAGAGAAAGACCGGATAGAAATCCTGAATTGAGAACAATGTTTCCGTCGCAACTCTTGCACATGCGGGATCTCCAAAATCCTGTCTCCGATTTCGGAGATTGGTAGTCACATGCATGACAGTGCCGTTTTTGACAGGGTGCGCTTGAGCCATGAGCGCATAGTGCATTGCTCATCAACGGCATGGGAGCATGCGGCAACTATGCCAATACCGGTATGATGAATAATCAGCGTCCTCAAGCGGTGAACGGCGTTCTTCCTCTCCGCGGAACGTCAGTGCCGAACGGGCATAAAGCCCGTCCTGCGAAATAAAATAGAATTATGTCAATACTTCTTTGCATTTCTCGAGTTTTCCTTTTGCCACACCTCTCAAATTCCGTACAATTTCCCCGTTCCCACGGAGGTTTTCGACTGTGTTTTGAGACCCGTGGATTGGTTTTTCTGTCGGCAGCAGTTTCCTGCGTGCCGATTCTCCCTCCTCCTCTCTTATGGCGAGCAAGAAGAAGGCTGCCAAGAAAGCAGCCCCGAAGAAGAAGGTCGTTGCCAAGAAGGCAGCACCGAAAAAGAAAGTCGTAGCCAAGAAGGCCCATTCGTCGAGCTCAGGGCGAGCTCCGGCTAAAAAAGTCGTAGCCAAAAAGCCCGCCCCGGCTCCCAAGAAAGTTGCGCCGAAGGTTTCTGCAAAGCCCGCACCCAAGGTCCAGCAGAAGTCTGCGGCTGCAAAGCTGGCCGATCTTCCCAAGGACATCCTGCGTGCTCCGGTGAAGATGCCGCCGAAGAAGGCGTACCAGATGCACGTGGACGACTCCGTCCTCCCGCCGCTCTACCCGCACATCGTGCCGGTGGCCGGTCGCATCCCTTCCGTGTTCCAGAATCTTCCCGAGCACCTCAAGCCCCAGCGCGTGGAGAACGGCCGTGTCACGCTGCGCGATGACGATGTGGCACCGCTCGTGCCCTCGCTCATCGAGATGCAGATCCAGAGCTACAAGTGGTTCCTGACCGAAGGTCTCAAGGAGCTCTTGGAGGAAATCAGCCCGATCTCCGATTTCTCGGGCAAGAAGATGGAGCTCCGGATCCTCGGCCACACCTTCGATTCCCCCAAGTACGACCCCGACACCTGCAAGCGCCGCAACCTCAGCTTTGAGGCCGCGATGAAGGGCTATGTCCAGCTCATCAACAAGGAGACCGGTGAAATCAAGGAGCAGGACGTGTTCCTCGGTTCCATCCCGCTGATGACCTCTAACGGCACGTTCGTCGTTGACGGTATCGAGCGCGTGGTTGTCCACCAGCTCGTGCGCTCCCCGGGCGTGTTCTTCAGCCGCATGGCCGATCACCCCAAGTACCACGCTGCCAAGATCATCCCCAAGCGCGGTGTGTGGCTCGAAATCGAGACCGACCGCCGTGGCAATATCTCCTGCAAAATCGACCGCAAGCGCAAGATTCCGGTCACGCAGCTGCTGCGCGTCTTCGGCTACGACACGGACAGCAAGATCCTCGATGCCTTCAAGGATGTCTCCAAGGCCGATCATGATTACATCCTCAATACTCTTGAGCGCGACACTGCGCGCACGGTGGAGGAGGCCTACCAGAGCGTGTACCGCAAGATCCGTCCCGGCGATCTGGCCACCCCGGAGAACGCCAAGCAGCTGATCGACGGGCTTTTCTTCGACTTCAAGAAGTACGACATGGGCAGTATCGCCCGTTACAAGATGAACCGCCGCTTCGACCTCAAGACCCCGTCCGATGAGGCGCACCGCGTGTTCCAGGTGTCCGATTTCGTCGGCATCCTGCGCGAACTCATCCGTCTCAATAATGGCGAGGGTGTGGCCGATGATATCGATCACCTCTCGAACCGCCGCATCCGTTCCGTCGGTGAACTGGTGCAGAACAAGTACCGCGTGGGTCTCGTGCGCACCGAGCGCATCGTCAAAGACCGTATGACCGTGATGGATCTCGAAACCGTCACCCCCACCCAGCTCATCAACTGCCGCCCGATCACGGCCGCCATGCGCGAGTTCTTCGCATCGTCCCAGCTCTCGCAGTTCATGGATCAGACCAACCCGCTCAGTGAGCTCGCTCACAAGCGCCGTCTGTCCGCGATGGGTCCGGGAGGTCTCTCCCGCGAGCGCGCGAGCTTCGATGTCCGCGACGTGCACACGTCCCACTACGGCCGCATCTGTCCGATTGCCACGCCGGAAGGACCGAACATCGGTCTCGTGGTGCACCTGTCCGGGTTCTCCCGCGTCAACGAGTACGGTTTCCTGGAGACCCCCTATAAGGAGGTGAAGCACACGGTGCCGATGGACCCGGATCGTCTCCTCGGCCGCATCATCGACGTGGCGATCAAGGATGGCCGCAAAACGGTGCTCGCCGAAGGCAGTGTCGTCGATACCAAGGAAATGGCCCGGAAGGTCATTTCCACGCTGAAACAGGAGAAGATGGAGGAGGTGCCGGTGCGTGCGTATATCACCAACAAAGTGATCTACACCGATGCCGATATGGAGCGCCACATGACCATCGCCCAGTTCCAGAAGGGCATGTCCGAGTTCGGCGAATTCCTCTCCACGCGCGCGTCCGCGCGCAAGGCCGGTGAGCCGATTCTCGCGCACGTTCGAGACGTGACGCACGTGGATGTCTCCCCTCGCCAGATCCTTTCCATCTCCACGTCACTCATCCCGTTCCTGGAGCACGACGACAACACCCGCGCGTCCATGGGTACGAACATGCAACGTCAGTCCGTTCCGCTCATCAAGCCGCAGGCACCGCTCGTGGGTACCGGTATCGAGGGTCTTGCCGCCCGCGCCTCCGGCCACGCAGTTCTTGCGGAAGAGGAAGGAGAGGTGACCGCAGCCGATTCCCAGGAGATCACGGTGGTGTACGAGTCCGGCCGCAAGCAGACCTACAAGCTCCACACGTTTGTGCGCAGTAACCAGGGCACGTGCTTCCACATGCGCCCGCGCGTGAAGCGCGGTGACCGCGTGCGCCGCGGACAGCCGCTGGCGGACGGGGCCGCCACCGAAGGCGGTGAGCTCGCGCTCGGCCAGAACCTCCTCGTGGCCTATATGGCCTGGGAGGGCTACAACTTCGAGGACGCCGTCATCATCTCCGACCGCGTGGTGCAGCAGGGGTACTTCGATTCCATTCACATCGAGTCCTACGTCACGGATGTCCGCGACACCAAGCTCGGACCGGAGATCGTCACCCGCGATATCCCCAATGTCGGTGAGGCCAAGCTCAAGGACCTCGCCGCGGACGGTATCGTGCGCATCGGTGCCACGGTCCACGAAGGCGATATCCTCGTCGGGAAAATCACGCCCAAGGGCGAGACGGAACTGACGCCGGAAGAGCGCCTCCTGCAGGCCATCTTCGGTGACAAGGCCAAGGACGTGAAAGACAGCTCTTTGCGTCTCCCCGGCGGAGCAGGCGGAAAGGTGGTCGACGTACACATCTTCGACCGTGCGGAGGGTGATGAACTCCCGACGGGCGTCATCAAGCAGATCAAAGTATTCGTTGCCCAGACCCGCAAGATCCAGGTGGGTGACAAGATGGCCGGTCGCCACGGAAACAAGGGTGTGGTCGCCCGCATCGTCCCGCGCGAGGACATGCCGTTCCTCGCGGACGGCACGCCGGTGGATATCATCCTGAACCCGCTCGGCGTCACCTCCCGCATGAACATCGGTCAGATCCTGGAGACGCACCTCGGGTGGGCCTGCCAGGCGCTCGGTATCAAGATCGCCACTCCGGCGCTCAACGGTATCGCTCCCGATACGATCCTGGAATTCCTCCGCGCCGCCAACCTGCCGGAGACCGGCAAGGTGCAGCTCACCGACGGCCGCACGGGTATGCCGTTTGCGCACAAGACCACGGTGGGCATGGTGTACATGCTCAAGCTTCTCCACCTCGTCGAAGACAAGATCCACGCACGTTCCGTGGGACCGTACTCGCTTGTCACCCAGCAGCCGCTCGGAGGCAAGGCGCAGCACGGCGGTCAGCGCTTCGGAGAAATGGAAGTGTGGGCGCTCGAGGCCTACGGCGCCGCCTACACGCTGCAGGAAATGCTCACCATCAAGTCCGATGACGTCATCGGCCGCTCTAAGGCCTACGAGTCCATCGTGAAGGGTGAAGCCATCCGCCGCCCCTCCATCCCCGAGTCCTTCAACGTTCTCGTCAAGGAGCTCCAGGCGCTCGGTCTCAAGGTGGAACTCCTCAAATTCAAGGAGGAGGTACCGCCGGAGGAACGCGTCACGGTCGATGAGGGTGAGGTGGAATCCGTCGAGCTCAAGTCCCGCGTGGAGGCCGAAGTGGCCGCCGAGTCCGAGGCGGAGATCGGTCACATCGCCGAGATGGACGAGATCGCCGCTGAGTCCGATACGGAAGTTGCCGCCGGCATCGAGGAAGGCGCCGAAGTGGAAGCCTCTGGTGTCACGCAGAAGGACGAGATGAAAGAGGCGGTGAGCGAAGAATCCATGGACGACGCCTGAACGAAAAGGTGAAAAGGGTCAAAAGGTTGAAAAGGGAAAAAAGGTGGAACGGAGCAATCCTGACCGCCTTTTTTCTTGGCGTTCTGTCACCCCGCAGAACGGATTTTACGGCTTGGGGATCATGAAAAGTAATGGAAAGCAAAATTAACTCATTTCTAACATCTATTTCTCCCGTCGACCCGTTCCTACGCTGAATGCGCTCTTATTTTTTACCCCCTATTTCTATGAAGAGCGTGAACAAGGTCATCCTTCTCGGCAACGTCACCCGCGACGCCGAGGTGAAGGTCATCGGCGGGAAAACCGTCTGCTCCTTCGGGCTTGCCACCAACCGCGTGTGGAAGAACGCCGAGGGTGAGCGTCAGTCCGTCCCGGAATTCCACAACGTGGTGGCCTGGGGCGCAGTGGCCGAGTTCTGCGGCCAGTACGTCAAAAAGGGCAAGCCCCTGTACGTGGAGGGCCGCCTGAAGACCCACTCGTGGGAGAAGCCCGAGGGCGTCAAACACTTCCGTACCGAAGTGATGCTCGACGAGGTCACCCTTCTCGGTCCCCGCGACGAGGCGGAGGCACCGGCAGCGGAGGCGGAAGCCGAGCCGCAGGAGGCCGTCACGGCCTGATGAAATACGGGTTTCGGGCTGCGGGCTGCGGGAATACCGCCGCTCGCCGCTCGTTACCCGCCGCCGTTTTTGGTCCAAAAATCAACGTCAAAAACCTCGGATTTCGAGAATCCCCCCTGAGCACTAAAATTCGCCGTCTTTCTCCTTGACCCTGCGGAATTCCTCCGTAAAATGCCCCCACGTCTATGACACTTCGCGATCACCCGCAGGAGTAGCTCTTGTTTGGAGCCTATCTCTGCGGGTGTGCGTGAGCCACCCGCTTTTTTTTGCCCCTGTACAGCCGCGACTTCAGTGATTGCGGTGACGGAGGGGCGGCGCGTGTCCCTTGGCATCATCGGTGTCCGCAGTGAAAAAACTTCTTCCTCACTGCGTGACAAAAGAAGAATCAAAGTAGTTCACATCATGAATAGAAATCGTGTGTACGCGCTGTATCCAGCTCGTAGCACATGAACAGTACGCCCGTGTACCAGTTGCGCTTCGGCGCTCCGGTACAGGGCATGAAAAATGTTACTCATCGCATCACACGGATGCCTCGACTCTGTACTCCGATGAAGGACGTGGCCAGCTGCGATAAGCTTCGGTCAGCCGCTAGGCAGGCGCTACCAGCCGAAGATCTCCGAATGGGGAAACCCCATGGAAGTCATGTTCCATGACCCGGCCTTACTTTTGGTTTCAGGTGAATCGAGGGAATTGATAATTGAAAATTGCTAATTGATAATTTTGGAAGCATTCAAGAATCTTGAGTGTCTGCCGGATTATCCATTATCAATTATCAATTATTCATTTCTCAGGGATGAAGAAAACATCATCCTGCTCACCCGAAGTCAGAAGCAAGGCCGGGAGGCATACTCTGGGAACTGAACCATCTCAGTACCAGGGGAAAAGAAATCAAATACGAGATTCCCTCAGTAGTGGCGAGCGAACAGGGAATAGCCCAAACCGGGTACTTGTACCCGGGGTTGTAGGACCTCAACATGTGATCTGTTTCCGTAGAAGAACGTCCCTGGAAAGGGCGGCCATAGAGGGTGATAGCCCCGTACGCGAAACTGGAACAGGCACTAGAGGTTTCCTGAGTAAGGTCGGACACGTGAAATCCGGCCCGAATCCGGGTGGACCACCATCCAAGGCTAAACAGATGCAGAGATCAATAGCGGATAGTACCGTGAGGGAAAGGTGAAAAGCACCCCGGAAGGGGGATG
>CAZHQF010000004.1:0-205908 GCA_964534205.1 uncultured Candidatus Peribacteria bacterium
TCGGCACACGCGACTTCCGCATCGGCGTAGGATTTATCCACAGCGGTGTGACGCGCTCCGGACATGTCTGTGAGTACAGGCATGCCTCATCCGAAAGTGTCTGCAGCTGCTCTGGCACTTGCCCCTCCGTTGCGCCGTAGGTCAGCAGAATCTGATCGAGATCAGCAAAGACATACGAAAGATCGAAGGGTTGCTCCGTCCCATTCACGAACATCTGCCACCGCTTGCCACTCTCATTGCACATGGATGTGCCGTCATCGAGCGTGAGGCACTGGTTTGTGGAGGTGATATCGATTGCTTCCAAGAATTCCCCGATGGATTGCCCCGGCTTGTGCCGATGGACGACCAGAGCATTGCCGTCATGGAGGTGTGGCTTTGTTTCCTTTTCAGGATCGTTCAATTCTTCGTTTAGCATGTATTTCTCCGCAGAGAGATCGATGGGTTGTCCTTCCATCCAGATGGCCAGATCCGCATGCGTGTGATTCGGATCAGGATTCACAGCCGAGAACATTTCCGGATTACGCGGCCCTTCGACGATGAGTTCTCCAAGCGCACCGCGATCCACGGAGCGCGTCAAGCTGTGATCGACGAGAAGGTATTTGCCGGGCACATCGACCGTGAATTCCACGACGGCAGACCCTCCGGCGGGAATGATGGTGGTTTGAACATTACGGAGCGGTGGGGAGGTGATATCGCCCTCGGGATAGACCTTATCGAATACCGCCCCGATGACGTGAAAATTCGAGGGGACAAATCCACCAACACCAACGTAGAGCCGGATACGCTCGCCGACATTTGCCCTGAGCGCACCGCTTCCGGCGAGAGCGCCCGTGCGCCCGTTGAAGATGAAGTATTCGGGATTCTCGGCAAGCAGCTTCGCTTTGGAGAATTCCTGATGCCCCTTCCTGCCAAGAGTGCCTTTCGTATAGAGTTCGCCCTGCATGACATAAAACTCCTTATCGACCGGCTCCAAGCCTTCCTTTGGTTCCACGATGATGAGTCCGTACATGCCATTGGCAATATGAGTCGGTACATGGGGACTCGCGCAATGGTAGACGTACACGCCGGGGCGGTTCGCTTTAAAACGGAAGATCTTCGTCTCACCGTCTTTTACCTGCGTCAGTACCGAGCCGCCGCCTGGTCCCGTGACTGCGTGGAGATCGATGGAGTGTGTTGCGTGGCCTTCCTCGGCATGTTCCCCGCCGCTGTCTGTATGCGCATCTTCCGTTTCGCCGCCATCTGCAAGAGCAGTGGGAATAAGATCAAAACTAATGTCTTGCGTTGCTTCTTCTTCCGTCGCATGTGTCAGTTGCACCTCCACTGTGTCACCCTCTCGCACGCGCAGGAGCGGTCCCGGCACCGTGCCGTTATACGTCCAGTACTGATACGTCGTGCCGGGGGCAATTTCCGACACCACTTCCCGCGTTTCCAGCTTGATCACGACCGTCCCATCGGCTGTGCGTGTGAGAGGAGAGGAGAGATCAGAGGCATGGCGGCTGATGTCGGAGGGATTTCCCACAGATGACATGTCTTCGGTTTCCGCGCTGCTGAGCTTGGCGAAGCCAAGGAAGAGTGCTGTGAAGCCGATGGCCATGAAGACTGGCGCGAGATCCGAGAGCCAGTTCTTTTTGAGTGGATGGAACCCTTTGAGGAGGAGTGAATTCGTGACGACAGAGACGGAACTGAACGCCATCGCGAGTCCTGCAAGCTCCGGTCGCAGGATAATGCCCCAATGCTGGAATGCTCTGGCTGCGATGGGAATGCCAATCACGTTGAAGAAGAGAGCGAAGAACATGTTTTGTTTGATCTTCCCGACAGTCGCTTTGCTGAGCTTGATCGCCGTCACGACATCGCGCAGATCATTCTTCACGAGCACGATGCCGCCTGTTTCCATTGCGATATCCGTGCCGCTACCCATGGCAATGCCAAGATCGGCTTGGGCAAGCGCAGGGCTGTCGTTGATGCCATCGCCGACCATGGCCACTCTCTTGCCCTGTTCTTGTAACTTTTTCACCTCGTTCGCTTTCTCCGCAGGCAAGACTTCCGCGAGGACATTCTTGATGCCCACGCTCGCCGCAATCGCATGCGCTGTACGTGCGTTGTCGCCCGTGATCATATAGACCTCGATACCCATCCGCTGCAGCTGTTCTACAGCCTCTTTGGAGGTTTCCTTGACGGTATCCGCCACGGCGATGATGCCGATCACCGTCTTCTTTGTAGCAAGCAGCATGGCTGTCTTCCCGCCATTTTCCAGTTCCTGCAGCCGCGTCTCAGCATCCCCGATCACGACTTTCTCCCGTTCCATGAGTTTGCGATTCCCAAGGAAATACGTTTGTCCGTCGATAGACCCTTCCACGCCGTGTCCGGGGATCGCTTTGAAGCCGTCGCTACTCTCTAAGGTCACTCCTGTGTCTCTCGCATGTTTCACGATGCTCTCGGCAAGCGGATGCTCGGAGCCTTGTTCCAGACTTGCGGCGATCCTAAGTATGTCCTGCTCCTTTCCTTTCAAAGCAATGATGTCTGTCACCTCCGGCTTTCCCTTCGTGAGGGTTCCCGTCTTATCAAACACCATCGCCTGAATCTTGTTCGCGGCTTCGAGCGGCTCGCCACCACGAATGAGGATGCCCTGTTCGGCTCCCTTTCCCGTTGCGACCATGATGCTCGTTGGGGTCGCCAGCCCCATCGCGCAGGGGCAGGCAATAACGATGACTGACACAAACGCGAGAACTGCGAACGTGAGTGATGCGCCGAGCAAGAGCCAAATAACGAGGGTCAGGATAGCGATGCCAATCACGACGGGCACAAACCATGAAGAAACCCAATCGGCGAATGCCTGGATAGGTGCCTTCGAGCCTTGTGCGTCTTCCACGAAGCGGATGATCTGCGCGAGTGCGGTTTCGCTACCTACTTTCTCCGCTCTGAATTCGATACTGCCGTGTCCATTCATGGTCGCCCCGAACACACGATCTCCTTCTTTTTTCTCCACAGGAATGCTCTCGCCTGTAAGCATCGACTCGTCGACCGATGTGAGACCGCGAATGACCATGCCATCGACAGGAATCTTCTCACCGGGGCGCACAATCACCGTATCTCCCGCTTGCACTTCTTCCACGGGAATATCGATCTGCTGCCCATCGCGGAGTACCCGCGCGGTCTTCGCCTGTAGTCCCATGAGTTTTTGTATCGCTTCACCTGTTTGTCCTTTCGCCCGCGTCTCCAACCATTTGCCAAGGAGTACGAAAGTGATGAGGAACGCGGCAACCTCAAAGTAGAGGTCATGCATCTCTCCGATAACAGTTCCTTCCGTCACGAAGTGATCGACGAAATTCCAGAGGCTATAGAAGTAGGCGGTGGACGTTCCAATCGCGATGAGGCTGTCCATGCTGAACGTGCCCATTTTCAGGCTGCTCCAAAAGCCCCTGTAGAAACCCGCTCCCAACCAAAACTGAACGGGAGTGGCGAGGATCAGGGATATGATGCCCATGTAGGGCATAACGACTTCGTGAACCGGCGTATGTGGCACGAAGGTGAGCACCATGAAACCGAGCATCGGAAGGCTCAGGATGAGGCCTATCCAAAACTTGCTGCGGTATGCCGCTATTTCGGCAGCACGTCGCTTCTTTTCTGCATCCCGATCCTTTTCATCAGCAATACTCGCTCCGTATCCAGCAGCCTGTACAGCAGCGATGAGTCCCTGCTCATTTACTTGCGTGGGATCAAACCGGATACGCGCCTTATTCGCCCCGTAATTCACATTTGCTTCCTCCACTCCGGCAGTCTTCTTGAGTTTGCGGGTGATGAGCGCACTGCAGCTGGCGCAGTGCATGCCAGTGATGGAAAGCGTGGCTTGGGAAGACATGGGATGGGGAGTCAGGAAACGGGTTGGATTTTGTACTTCTCATCAAGCGCTTCTATTTCCTCCGTCCACTTCTGTTTGTCGAAGCTCTCGTCGTGTTCGACCGTGACTTTCTTTGTCTCAACATCTACATCGACACTTTTGATAGATGGGAATTCACTGCTGACGTCTTTGATGAGCGCAGCGCAAGAAGCGCAGTGGATACCGGGGATGGATACTTGGGTTTGCATGATTATGGAGGGGAAAAGAATTAGCGGCGGGAGAGTCCGACGATCTTAATGACTTCATCAATGAAGGCTTCTTTATCGTTCGGAGAGGAGAGCTTCTTCTCCGCGCATGTGTGGAGGTGGCTTTCAAGAACGGCGGCCTGGATGTGCTTCAGATGTCCCTGCATTGCGAGCGCGAGTTCAAGGATCTGAGCACAATAGGCGTCTTCTTCGACGTCTTTATGCAGCTTCGCCATGAGGCCTTCCAGTCTCTTAATGGCAGCGAGCGTCTTTTTCTTTGCATCATTTCTCATAATTGAAGGGGTAGGGGGTAGGGGTATAATATCCCTACCACCTTCAATGTCAAAAGAGATTCTTAGAACCTGCCGATGAGGTAACCGACGATCACGCCAACGAGTCCCATCGTGACTGCAAACCAGGGGTTATTTACAGAAGCACTGGAGGCGGAGTGCTTCTGCATAGGAGCTTCGTCGGGCGAGTCTTGCCATTTGAGTTGAGTCATAAGAGTGGGTGGTTAAATCACAGTAAAGGAACCGCGCACCATGCCCATTGAGCACATGAAGGCCAGCTGGCCCTTCTGCGTGGCGGTAAATTCAATGATGTTCTCACCCTGTCGCAGCGGCTGAGAAATATTCAGTGAAGGAATCGTCATGACGCTCGTGCAACCGTATGCCTCGTCCCCGTTGATCTTCCAGCGGACAGGTACACCGGCTTTAATTGTGAGATTGCTAGGCTCATAGCCGTAGGAAGTCACGGCCATCGATACTTCCTGTGTATCTCCATTGATGACAGGTGCAGGTGAATTTCCTTGCTGCTGATTACCTGTTGCGAAGACACGGGACAGATCAATACCCGTCAGGGCGAAGCCGCTATTGAGATTGAACAGAGCTAAAAGCAGTACGAGCGCACCTGAAAATCTCAGGAAAATGCGCGAGAAGTTTCCTGTTGCTGTCGAAGATATTGCACTGATGCCGATGAGGGATGGCAATGTGCCGAGTGCAAATGCAAACATCACCATCGCACCTGTCATGAAGCTTCCTGATGCCAGAGCAACAAGCTGCAATGACTGGGTGAAACCGCAGGGCAGGAAAAACGTGAACGCTCCAAGTGCCAAGGGTGCTGCGGGATGATCGCTCTCAGATAGATTCGCGATCCAACGTGAGAGTTTCTTTGGTGGTCTGATCGGAAAGCTCCCTTTGGGCACAATTTCGAGAATGGAAAGCGCAAGAAAGAGCATAATCAGAGCCACGGCTATATTCATGTACCCCGTCATACGGGTGCTGAGCGTGATAGATTGCCCAAGTACTCCTACGAGACCGCCAAGGATGAAATACGAAGCCAGACGGCCAATATTGAAGTGCAGAAGTGGTTTGAATTTCTGCCAGGGCGTCTCTGCCTGATGAAGCTCGTTGTGCTTTGCTGCGAGTGCGAGCAAAAGGCCGCCAGTCACTGCAAGACAGCTACTAGTGCCTGCAACAAGACCAATGATAAGGACTCCACCGAGTGAGAGAGCACCAGAGGTGGATGGTGCAAGCGAAACGAGATCAAATGCTTGGAGCAGTTTGTAGCCCGCAAAGATAACAAGAAGAGCTACGCCAATCTCCATCCACTTTCTCTTATCGGGAGACATGCTCGAAATGGAGGGCGCATTCTCATCGATAACCGTATAACCCGCCTTCTCGATAGCAGCGCTTATACGTTCGGCACTGGGTAATTGGTCAGCCTTCGCAGTGATACGAGCAATGCCCGTTCTATGGCTGATATCTACCTCTTTGACTCCGGGTACGGCTTTGAGCTTTCTTTCAAGAAGCAGTTCACAGCTCGCACACGTCATTCCTCCAATGCAGACAGTGGCAAAGCGTTCTTTTGGATTGTTTTCTGGCATGGTACATAAGGAAGAAAGTAAAAGTGTGACGGAACCCGCACACACGAAGTACTTTCTTACTGTCTAAGAACGATAGTGTTTATTCCTGTTTCAGGCGGCGGTCCCTCTGCAATGAAATGCCAAGAGGGTTGATCGAGAATGGGTTCAGGCACTGTAACGTGCAATACATTCGAAGCTACTGGCACTCGCATTTCAATCATCACGCTCGATGAAACCGATGCTTCGGATTTATGTGCAGACAAACAATGACCTGAATCACAAGGCATCTTCTTTTGAGATTCGTGTTCATCATGTGGGCAGTTATCACAATCTTCGTGCGACATCATGCTCATATTCTGCATCTCCGTATGATCGTCTACGGGCATCGCATTCGCCATCGGCATCATGCAGAAGCTGCCGATGACAGTATGCAGTCCAAAAGCCAGTGCTACGAGCTTTTTTATAATCATTTCAGCCGCATTATAGCCTATAATTGAATAATGGCAGCGAAGATTGGCAGAAATCAATCATGTCCTTGTGGAAGCGGCAAGAAGTATAAAAGATGTCACTATCTTATGGAGCCAGTAAAAAAAGAAGATCATGGGCAAGATGTTTCGCAGGCAGCCCAATTACGGGAGGCGAAAGAGTATCAAAGAATAAAACAACAAGGCTTAGGCAAACCAATTATCTCCATGGAGTTTCAGGGCAGAAGAATTGTTGCTGTGGGTGATGAATTGTATGCTTCACCAAACTGGAAAACGTTCATTGATTTCCTCGATGACTATATTAAGGGAGTTCTAGGAAGAGAATGGTTTAAGGCTGAAGCTCAAAAGGAATTTGAAAATAAGCATCCCATACTTCAATGGTATGACATTTGGCTTCGAGCCAAATCAACAGATGCAACTGCAAGCGGGGAAATAATTTCTAGACCTCACATAGGCGTAAGTCAGTCGTTCTATGGATTAGCAAATAATCTTTATCGTATTAAACATAATGTCGGTGTTCAGACTGAATTAATTCGGAGATTAAAATTAGAAGATAGAAGCAATTTTCATGGAGCATTGCTAGAGACGTGCGTTGCCTCGTATTTTCTTGGAGCCGGTTACGATTTAGAGTTTGAGAATGAGCGAGATGGGGATACAACCCACTGTGAATTTACAGCTACTAATCAGAAGACAGGAAGAAAATTTTCGGTAGAAGCAAAAACTCTTCAGTTTAAGGCAAAAGGTAAGCCAGCAGTTATTTCCAAATTAAGGGATGCCTTATTGAAAGAAGCTAACCATGAGAGAATTGTTTTCATAGATCTTGGAAAACCTTCAGAAACCGCTGATGATTCAAAGAGATGGCTAACAGATGCTGTAGAACGATTAAATGAATTAGAGACTTTACCAAATTTAGATGGAGGCGAACTTCCACCCGCTTATGTATTCTTCACGAATCATTCATTTTGGTACGACCCAGAAGGCACAAAATCACACTTTGTTGCAACGGTAGAAGGTTTCAAAATTCCGTTTATGAAGACGGGTTATAAGGACACGATTCATAATTTGATTATGGAAAGAGAGAAGCACAGAGAGATACTAGATTTAACAAAATCAATTGATGAACATCGGGAAATACCAACAACTTTTGATGGTGAAAATCCTGAAATTGCCTTCAATCCTGATACAGAAAATGCGCCGCTAATTATTGGAAACAAGTATTTAATTCCTTGTGATGGTAAGGATGAAATTGGCATATTAACCCAAGCAATTGTTCATGAAGATCGAAAGAAGGTAATGGGTGTTTATGATGTAGAAGGTAAAGGTTCAAGAATAGTAACCTGCCCTATTTCTGATAAAGAATTGGCTGCCTATAAAAGGCATCCTGAAACTTATTTTGGAAAGGTAGAGCCAAAACAAAAGAGCGACAATTCATTGGAATTTTATGACTGGCTTTACGACTGCTATAAAAATTCTACTAAAGAAAATTTGTTAAGGCTTATGAAGGATTGGCCAGACTATGAGGAGCTTCAATCTCTATCACAAGATGAGTTGGCCAAGAAATATTGCGAACATGGGACTGAATGGGCAACTTCTAAAAATGAACCGACTTAAATGATGGTTTTTACGAAACGAACCCATTTTCATTCCCATTTATGGTCACATCCAGCGCAGCAGTTGGTGATGGTTTATCTAACCGCGCGCTCTGTATGCGCTGAAGTTCGTGAAGCGTGTTCATGAACGTTCGATGAAGGTGCGATTCGTAGCGCTGCATCCGCTCGATCATTTCGTGCTGCCAAGGCATAGCGTTCATATCTACCGAAGCATCCTCTTCATCATGGATATTTTGCTCTGTTTCCGTTGCGAGTTTTTCTGTTAATTCAGCAAGTTTCTTAGCTGTCCCCAGCATCGGCATAAAATACAGAGGGTTTTGCTGTATCCATTCTTTTCCGCTTTTTTCAATTCGCTGCCTCACAACATCGCTTTGAAGATAGATTTGAGTAGCAAGTTCTGCAACATGAGGGATTTTTGTCATATGAGCCAACTGCTCAAGCAAGGAGGTGGGAAGCGGGTAATCCTTCTCTTCGGCATATCCGAGTATTGTCATTGCCACATCATCCACCTGTCGCCATTCCTCAGGAGTGAGCCGCGGCTTGCCACCAAGCAATTTGCGAGTGGCATTGTCATCCTGATACTTCGGTATGCGATCCAGGCGATGGCCGATAGTGGCTATTTCTACGAGAGCGCGTTCAGCCTTTACCATGCGCCTTTCCCTCCAGTAGAGAGTGAATAACTTATCCGCGAGCATGAGCTCCACTGTGCCTACGGGGTGCACATCAGAGAGAAATTGATCGCGTAGCATTACATATTCTTCTTCACTTTCTTTCAGGTCCCCTCGTCGAATGATTGTTTCCTTCGAGAGGATGCCATGCTGAAGAGCATTGTATTTCGATTTTTCTTTTCCTTGGTCTGTTTTAACACCGCCCTTCTTCGCATTCTCCTGGTTTGCCTCAATTTGCTTATCGGAAGTCATGATTAGAATGGGTAATCGGCTTGGTCAGAAATATCGCCACTATCGCCACTGGTAGCAGATGTCTCATCCTCAAGCGTATTTTCTTGTGGCGATGTAGATGGCGATGGCAAAGAAAAAAGATCAGTCGGGTAAGTGGCAGTGTCGGCGGTATTTTTTCCCTCTTTGTGGATGCGGATAGTGCGAGTGCCGTTGCTGCCCTTGAAGTGATCAATGTGAATACCTACCTCTGCCAGGTTTGTTTTTATTTCATTGAGCTTGCGAGACAAGGAGTTCGCAGCTTTAGGCCAGTCAGAAGACCGCATACCGATCTTCTGTTCTTCGGCAATCGTTTCCAGTTCGCGGAGCAAAGATGACGAGGACCCTTCCCAATCGGTTCGATCAGCCATCAATACAATCATTGCAGTACCAACCGAATTTTCTTGTATAGCCTCTTCATGCTGTTCGCCGATGTTTTTGAAATACACTGCAATGAAATCCTCCGCGGTAGTTCCTAATGCCATCGCCGTTGCACAGCCCCACAAGGTAAAGTCTGCCATTCGAGGAACCTGTTTCAGTGTGATGCTAGGGCGTGTGGCTATGGCTTTGGATAACGCATCAAAGATTCCACCCATAATCGCAGGACGTACAGCTTCAAACCGCTCCCACAATCCCTGCTCACCTTCGCGTTTCTCTTTCGAGATGCGTTCGAGCTTGAGCAGGATGCTGCGATCAAGAAGGTCAGGCTTCTTCGCCGCGATATTGATGCCGTTGAGACCGATGCAACGACGGAAGGAATAAATGACATCTTCATCGTCTGAATACAGCTCACGCTTTGAAAAACCTTCGCCCGTGACCGAACGACAGAGAGCATCCGATGCCCACAGCGGTAGGCCGCTCACATTGTCGTAAAACGCAAACCAGTGATGAGAGAGCTGCTGAATAAGATCGGTAGGCGTGTTAGGAGTCGATAAAACTTCAACTTCAGACGGATCGATCAAGCGGCAAAGAGCTCGTGCGAGTGTCGTCTTCGATGCGCCCTGGGGTCCGTAGAGGATGGGGATCGGATGCGGGATATCGGGTATGAAGCAGGTGACAATGTAAATGAGCAGAAGATTGCCTGCCTCGCTGTTGGCAAGATTCACAAAGGGTAGAAGGGCAAAAATATCGCCATTAGCGACTGGTGTGACTTGGGCTTTTTGGTGCGCATACCTACGGAAGAGGATCGGTGGGTTTTTCTCGATGCTCCAGCCCGTTGCCGTGATTTTCACAGCTTCCCATTTTTCATTGGAGAGATCACACCACAAAGCGCCATCGCGCCATGCCACACGGTTTTGCAGTTCGTGCCGCGGGCCTTCGAAGCACGCTTTGCTTTCAAGAATGTTCAATGCTGATGCAAGCGCATTGCTGTGAGGAGCCTTGCCTTCCTTCTGCCACATTGAGGCGCAGAGCCACCTTCGAAAGTATTTGCTCTTCAGCTTCAGCGTCTCCCAATGATCTTTGATCATCACATGGGCATAGGGCTCACTGAACTGATCCTGGAAAAGGATTGCTCCTGACTCCTGGACAATATCAATGAGCTTATCAGCCTGCGATTTGCGCGGCTTGTGTGCGTCGTTGCCGTCGGTGTTTATGCGTTCTCCAGCCATTGTTTCAATTCGGAAAGAGTTATAGCTCGCCATTTTTTACGAATAAGTGCGTTGCTCCCGCCTTGCCAGCGGCAATACGCTTCGGTCCAGGATGGCTCTTCATCCAGCACCAAAATCTTCAGTTTGGCCGTTGAGGGGTTGAAGGGGGACATCAGTGCTGAGAGTGAATAAGGCTCTTTAAATGCTTGAGCGCAGAGAAAAGCTGAGATGGGATGAGCAAAAGAGGCTGGTTAGACCAGTACTGCTGCAAAAGCTCATCCATTCCTTCTTCGCGCCTCAAGGAAAAGAAGACCCGTCCGCGGGGGTCCCTAGTAATGCCGTCTAAGCGCACGCCCTGGGAGACCAAGAAGGCGCACAGGTAGAGGTCTGCCGATTCAAAGTGATTTTGAGGGTTCATCTGCATATTCATGATTGGGAGTGGAACGAGATTGTTTCTGGGCTGTCATTTCCATGACCTGCCGTTTACGGATGTTCGCAAGAATGAAAAAGAACTCCTGGTACGCGCCGATATGTTCAGGCGCTAACTTCATCGGTGAGATGTTCTAGAGAAATATTTAAAAGATGAGCGGCATGAAACAGGACCGAACGGGGAATACGAGAGATGCCATGCTCATAGTTGTGGTACGTCCTCCTACTGATACGGAGTTGGTTAGCCATCCATTTCTGACTGACACCCTTCTCAACCCGTGCTGCTTGCAAAGTGGTGGACATAAATGCGTGAAATGAAGAAGAAATTGCAGAAGCATGAAAACAGATTGCTCAAAATGGCGCAAAAAAATACTTGTGCGCCACATGGCGCAGGTGTAATGTCCTGCGCATGACAGCTATGAGTGTTGGTTCCGAAATCAAAAGACGGCGCGAAGCTCTGGGATTATCGCTGCGTGATCTTGTGCACAAACTTGCTGGCAACGTGAGCCGTCGTCACATTGCGCGTTACGAGAACAACGACTTTTTTTCTTCAACAGACAAGTTAGAAATTCTTTTGAAAGCACTCTTTCCCGCAAAGAAGGCTGAGGAATTACTGAAGAAAGTCGTGAAATACGTGGCTAAGAATAAACAAGAAATCCACAGTCGCCGTGATTTAAGAAAGGCGGTCACTCTTGCATCCAATAAATGTATTTCCAACATTCAAGTTGTCTATAACACGATGCATAACTTTTCATTGCCTTCGCATCCAAAAGCTAAAATAACGACGGAATTGATGAAGGGGGATTTTGGTTTGCACATGGAGATTAAATTTAGAGATAGCAAAAAAGGTGAGTTGTATCTTATTTTTCTTAACGAAAAAAGGATTGAATTTTACGATTATGGATTTCCTAATTTATCAGCTAATAAGCCGCAGGTATACGAAGGCAAGCTAGCGGGTAAAAAAATTCAAGAGTTCTCCATGAGATACTTTCGTCATCCTGACGCATTGTTCTCCTGTATACGTAAGAGACTTAATGAACATGAGTTATTTACCTTCTTTGCGAGGAACTATTTTGAAGGAGTGAAAGGCGAGAAGTCTATTATCTTGCGCAAGAGGGACTTGGAGTTAATAACGCAGGGCTTGCAAAGCGTTTATAAAAAGAGGAAATCCGAACAAAAGATGGCTCTAGAAAGCACCATCAAATTTGTGAAATCCTTGGAGGGGCGGCCAGATAAGATTTTGGCATTACGAGACGATTTACTTCGAGTTATTTCTTCCATTTCCTAATATGTTCCTCGTCTACGCTCGCCGCTCAACGGATGATGCAGATAACCAGAAGAACTCTCTCGAATACCAAGAGGCAGAATGTTTGCGATATGCAGAAAACAACGGAATAGAGATTGCTCAGGATACAACCGCCGGAATGATCGAAAACGGAGTGATCAAAGAAAGACATTCTGCATTTAAATCGTCAGCACTATCCGTGAGTGGTGCAGGTTTAGTGGAGTATCAGATTGAGCGTCCAAAATTCATGCAAATGATTTCATGGCTTCTAGAAGGCAAATATGCGGGTGTAATTGTTCTTTGTTGGGATCGGATCTCTCGCAACGAACAATCTGATCTTATTGTAAAAGAATTACTGAAAAAGCACGGTATCAAAATATATTTTGTGCAGGCTGATTATGATGTCACGACAAGTTCAGGAGAATTGCACATGGATATTGATGGGATGTTTGCTCGTCACCATAGCCGTGTAACCTCAGAAAAAGTTCGTAGCACCTTCAAGAAGTTGCGAGCAGAGAAGCGATGCACGTACTTTGCTCCTATAGGCTATCTCGATAGTGGGTCCGACAATAAGCCGTTCGATCCTGAACGTGCCCCTCTTATTAAGCGAGTTTTTGAACAATACGATACAGGAGAATGGTCAGTAAACGATTTGATGAAGTGGGCAAAACAGCAAGGGCTTACAACAAAGCCCCGTCGTCGCAAACGTAACAAAAAGGAAATAATGAGCGGCGAAGAATTTACCGAAAAGTGTTCTCAGCCTATTGGCAAATCAACCTTGCACTACATGCTTACGAATCAGTTCTACATCGGGCGCATACGTGCCAATGGTAAGTGGCAGGATGGAGGACATGCGCCTCTTATCGATGAAGCTTTGTTCTGGAGGGTTCAGAATCGACTAAAGCAGAATAATGTCACTGTGCATTATATAGATAAGCCATTCTTCACATATCGAGGCCTTGTTAAGTGCATTGATTGCAGACGTAGCTATAGCCCTTATCGCAAGAAGGGTATTCCGTACTACTCCTGTAGCTGTCGTGAGGATTGCAGCAATACAGTCACCAATATTGGTGAAAGCATCATTGTGGAGGAAATTCAGAAGACTTTGGACCGCATTCACTTTACCGATGAAGAACTCTCTCAAATCGAGTCAGGTGCAAAGAAAGGACTTTCGCAGATCGCTACGAAACGAAATGCCGAACTGGATGATCTCAATGATCGGAAGAAGAAAATCCTCAAAGATTTGGACTACATGAAAGAGAATAAGATCACGCTCCTGCGGGAAGAAGCCATGAATCCTGCTGAATGGAAGCTAGAGGCGGATAAGCTTATGGATGCTCTAAAAGATGTAGAGGTGCGCCTAAATGCCCAAGTCGAGACCGAGGAAGAAATGCTGGCCTACGTGCTTAACTTTTCAGAACTCATGAAATCGGCTTCCAGCCTCTACAAATACGCAACTGATGCTGAAAAGCGGAAGCTAGCTCACTTGGTGTTTCTAGAACTCACTTTCAAAGACGGCAAATTGGCTTCCTATGAAGCGAAACCAGAGTTTGAAATACTGCTTAATCGACCTAGCGTACAAAATGGCTCCCAGCGGACTATGACCTTAAAATGGTTCTGGCCGATGTGGATTACTGCACTGTCTTGAATGACAGGGTTTGTGCTCTGTCTCTGGTGCGCGAGCAATGGGAAGTTTCAGAAACGGAGTCTCGCTCGAATTTGTCATTGGTAGGGTAAATTATTGTGCATGAAACATGCCAAACCAAAGGGGAAACCCGATACAATTATAAGAACCTGCAAAAGTGAGATTCACATGTACGTACACTACGAGGATGACCCTGAAAAACTAAGACAGTTTGATGAGGACATGAACAGAGTGCTGCGGTATGTCGCTAAGCAGGGTGGATGGTTGGATGTGCTCGAACGGCGAGATGCTGCATTGAACAGATTGAAGGAACTTTCAGCAAAACTAAGCGCAATCCGGGCAAAGTTCTAATGCCAAGTGCATTTTCGGGACAAAAAATTGCTCTGAAGTTAAAATGGAGCCATGACTACTCTTTTGTTCGCAGGGGCATCTGACGAAATTCTGTACTACGCTGGCAAGCATCCCGATGGTCTCATTCAGAAATGGGATGCTGGTGACGTAGAAAAAGAATGGATTCAGGCTGGTGGACATAACCTTGACGGGCAGCACTATCTCGATGCTTTCAAGAAACTCCGCGCTTCAGGGCTTATTACTCATGACGTAGGCCATGATTATGTCCTGACGGAGCGTGGCAAGAAAGCTGCAGCAACGGTGCAGCCCTTATGAGCTGATGCCATGCTTCGCTAGTTCCGTGCGAACGCACCTCAAGCCCATACGGACGAACGCAGCGCGAAAGTCCTCATAGGTTGCTTTCAGTTCATAGATGCTCTCTTTTCCATCCTGGTGAGTGATGTGGCACATCGTGTCATACTCACCGTCCGAAAATTGTAGCTCAGTACTTACACCCTCATGTGTGAAGCCACAGCGTAGGTCATACAGAACCGTAACTAGTTCATCAGGTGTAAGGTGGCATCCTTTATCCCCTAAACATTCCTCATCCATAATGCTCCGCTGAAATTTGTATTTAAAAAATTCAGCGTCCTCTTCTAGGAAAGCACCAAAAAATGCTTTTACACGCCCCTTTGAGCCTAATGTATTTTCAGGCTCAAGAAGGTTATAAAGAGCTTCACATAAGGTAACAAGGAAGAACATTTGAATTTGCTCCGTGCTGCGCGGGAATTCGCTGATTTTGTCTGCATATTTGGAAAATTTGAAAATGTCATACAGCATTCGCAGGGCGGTTTTGTCTTCTAGCGCATCTGCCTCGGCTACCAGTTTTTCAGTATCGGAGGCAAATGGCGCAAAAAATGTGATGAGTTCTGGGATGGGCATAGTGAAGGAGTATATCCCAAAAGTTCAAAAGTTTTAGTAGAATGGGTGCATGAAACTAAAGCAAAGACCCACCGTCTACCATCGCCTCGAACTGCTCCTCAGGCATTCACCAAAATTCGCTGAAAGAATGCGTGAGATGCATGAGAAGATGGATGAAAAGAATGAGGAAGAATTGGTTGGAGGATTGGCAGATGAATTTTGTCTGTTTGAAGGCATAGACGACGCGCAGGTGCGAGAAGATGTGCTGTTTGAACTGGGGACTCATATTGGCTCAAATTTGAAACTGTACGGAACCCATAACTATCGGAGTAACGACGCGCACTATTCGCCCAAGGTGGATTTACACTACGACGCAGCGGAGCAGGTAGTTGTGATTGAGATTAAAGCCCCGACCACCAAAGCAGAACTGCTAAAGCACTGGTGGCGCATTGCAAACGAGCAAAGGAATTTTTTGCAGAGTGGTGCTCCTACTGATTCTCTAAAAATTGCGAAAAGGATGGGTTCACCAGATGTAAAAAGGCTCGCAGAACTGAAGAAAAAGCAAAAAGGTATCAAAGGATTATCAGAAAGTGAACGTGGCGAACTGGTAGCTATATTTTGGAAACTGATGACACGCGACATTTTTAAAGAGAGTCAGAAACAACAACTGGATGAGGACGTTTTTATTCTGCGATTGTCACGGGATTACGGCAAAGACGCGGAGCTGGAGTACTACCGTTGCAAGCTCATTGAGTGGTTGAAGGCTACGAAGGCCGAGAATGTAAACGATGACCTTTCATTTCAGGAAACATGCGAGAAACACTGCCCCGATTTCATGCAATTATCGTTTGATGAAATTCGGAAGGTGATTCGTGCAAAGAACTTTGAGCAAAGGCTGGCGCAGGCGCGTATGGCGTTCGGCCTGCTCTGAACAAAGGTTTTTAAAAAACTCATGGTGTGTAGCTTCGTTGGCTTTTTTCTATGCTCGCATCATGCGACCATCTGACCATAAGGACTTCATTGACCGGCTCGCCAAGGCTCTGCTGATGACGCTCGACGCCATCGAGGAACCGAAGTTAGAGTCTTTTGAACTGCCAGCATTGGCACTTCCCAAGAAGAAACATGAACGATGAAGAAACTTTTCAATTGCTGATGAACTTACCCTGCAAGCCGGGAAAGCGCGTGCATGGCTGGCACTTTCACAAGCACGCGCATCATGCGAAGTCGAAGCGCCTGAACAAGCTCGAACAGTACATTTTGCTTCCAGTCGGGCTTCGTCCCGCGCTGTTAAAATTCCTTCAGTCCCAACAGTTCCAGTGGACGGAGGACGCGACGCGCTATCCCCGCGTTTTCAGCATCCTGAAAGCGTTGGAGGGTACCGAGCATAACGGCAAAGGGAAACCGCCGCGTCCGTTCGGGGAGCATTTTTACAGGACGCATTTTTCCCGCGTCATGCTGCACCGTGAGCAGCCGTACTTGGTGCGGGTGTATGAACTCACATCACTACCCAATGGAGTGTTAAAGCTCGAAATTACGTTCTTGGATGAGCACAAGGAAGGAAGTCGTCGCATCGTAGGGCATCCCAACCCGCACCATAAGCTCCGTGCTATGCGCGAGTTTAAAGAACGCATCGAGAAGCGTTTTCCGCTTCAGGAGAGTTGGGTATTTGAAGACCACAGCAACGGCCAGCCAGTGGAAGAATTTGTACGCAAACTCCTGAAACACGCTGCACAAGAAGCATCCGATGTTCATACTCGCATGATGCACTACATCGAACGCAACGGCGGCATGAGAAACATTTCTGACTTATTTTGAGTTCACTGCAAAGAACGTCGGTTCCTGTACTGAATAACCCCGCATCGAACGTATTACTACTATCTACAACTAGTAAGACTATAGGGCTATGTGCCCTATACGTCGTGGGTATCTTGACGGAAAGCACAGGCTGTTTTCAGGAACTATAATTTATTGTCCATTTGCCCTATACGGGGGTGGACTTAGCAGTCTAAAAGTTTCTTGATGTAACAAAAAGTCGTCCAGTGGTCCTCATCTCCCCCCTTCGACATTGACGCGATTTCTTATGGCTATACCGTAAACGCAGCAACAGCCGCTCCTTGGCGGCGGTTTGAATGTAGACAATGACTCCCCGCGCACCCCGCGCTGAAAAAATGAAGCTGCTCCGAGAGCAGATGCGCCGTATCCACCAGACTATGCAACAGCTTCAACACGATGCGCGTGTACTTTCCCTTCAGGGGAAGCAAGAGGCGAGCTTCAGAAAAACACGAGCCGTGCAGGAAGCGAAGCGCTACTTTGAAAAGCTAAACAAAGAACACAAAGCACTTTGGCGCGCAGAGCGTAAGCAACGCTGACCTATAGTCTCTATAGGTTAAGGTTGATTTACGTGGGTACTGGACATATAACTAAAATTATTATGTTAGTTCACCCCTCATTTATATGCGAAATGCGCTTGTAACCGTCGAACAAACACCTAATTACTCGCTAAATAATGTTTCAGTCGTCGTTTCAGGGGACATCGAGCGCGTCATGGCAGCGCTCTTGCAACGTGATTACTCCCGCAACTCGTTTGTAGCCATTGCTTCTGACCTGAAGCACTTCTTGGCATGGTACGAGAACAAAAACGGCGAAGCGTTTAGCTTTCTCCGCGTGATGCCCCGCGACATTGCGGACTACCGCGCAGAGATGAGTAGAACGTTGGCTCCCGCGTCCGTCAACCGTCGGCTGGCGAGCGTAAAAGTGTTTCTGAAAGAAGCAGTCGAGCTGGGTGTGCTGCAAAAAAGCCCCGCGCAGGGGGTAAAGCAGCTTCCTACACAGGGCTTGGCTCCAAAGGGGCTTACACGGCAGGAAGCGCGGAAGCTATTAAAAGAAGTTGAGATTCGGGGGAACCTACGGGACTTGTTGGCCGTGAATTTGCTTCTACTGGCAGGACTACGTGCTAGCGAGGTCGTCAACCTGACCGTTTCAGACATTGAGATTTCAGAGCGCAAAGGGACTTTGCTCATCCGTCACTCGAAGGGCAACAAAACCCGCAGAACACCTGCGAACCAGCAATTACGGGAACTGCTAACCCGTTACATCGAACAGTACAAACCCAAAGACAAGTTACTTCTCGGCGAGCGTGGGGCGATTCAACAGCTTGCCCTTAACGGCATCGTCGGAAAGTACGCCGCGCTCGCGGGTGTTTCAGCAACACCACACACGCTGCGGCATACTTATTCCTACTACTACCTCGAACAGAACGCGGGCGACATCGTGGGACTGGCAAAGCTGCTCGGCCATGCGTCCATTCAAACGACCCAAATTTACTGCCAGCACAGTGAAGCGCAGCTTGCAGAGCGAGTCGAGGCAGTTAGCTTTTGAAGTTATTGAAGCAGTCCTCCTATCCAAGCGCCAAAGCTCATAGCAAGACTGACAAGCCAAAGAATTGCCCCGATGAACAAGGTAAAAGCATCGGAGAAGAATGTAGACCAAACGCTGTGAATTCCTGCAAACAGTCCAAGTAGCAAAATGGTTACCAGAGCGCCGACGATTGAAAATGACTTTCTCATAAAGCAGACAAACGTACCAAAGTTTTCTGTTTATGCAAGAAGGGTGGCGCTATAATGCGCTCGCAACCCGTTCTCGTATTAACTCGTGCCTGTCATTTACGGCATTCCTACCTCGTAAGGGGCGACCTTGCGCGGCCGTAGGACATGCCGTCAGGCATCGAGTACGGGTTGCCCGCCTGGGTCGTCCCTTTAGGGATTTGGCGGTTTTTTACCCCCTACTCCCTCTTTTCCCATGCAAAACATTTGTGACCATTGCGGTAAAGAAAACAAAAGCACCATCGGCATAAAATGCTCGAACTGCGGAAAGCTCACCCAGTCCGCGCTTATGGCGCTGCCCGTTCTAGGAGTGTTCATCTTTCTTTTTGCTATTAGTGCGCCCTATATACCCGATGTGTTGTGGGGAGAAGACCCCAAACCCACTCCAGCCGCGCCCGTGCAAGCTGCCCCTGCACGCGACCCAGAGTACAGCAGGAGAATTGAAGTCCAGTCGTGTACGCAGTTGTATGTGGAAGGAATGCTAAAGTCTCCAAACACTGCCGACCACCCGTGGGTGCTGGCTAGTGACATTGTTACAAAGGTTTCAGAGGGAAAGTATCGCGCAAGAAGCTATGTGGATGCAGAGAATGCCTACGGCGCGGTAATTCGGGCGTATTACTCCTGTGACGTTGTGCTTTCAGACGACAGGTGCAGCGATGTCACGTGTGATTTTGATTGAATGCAATTACTCGTTTTGACAATGAAAATGCGGCAAGTAGGAGATTTTATCTAAATGATTGGTAAATTTCTAAGTCCACTCTTGAATTAGGCTGTATGTTCTTTTCAAACATCTTGGTAATTATATTGTTTACCATCTCGATGAGAGTTTCTTCTCGCATGAAGCCATGTGTGACCAGTTGCCTGTAGTAACTCCATCCATTCATTTCCATTTTTGCGGTGCCGTACATTTTTGTTGTGATGATGTTCCTGTAGTCACCGTTTACAATTTCTACTTCAAAGCCTTCCTTTTTGAGCTTACGAATTAAATGTGCGGGGTTGTATATAGTCTGCACCCGCACCTCTCGGAAAAGGAGTTGCCGGACGAATGCCAGAGGAACTGGTTTCCAAAAAAGTGGAACGCCTCCCAATTGCACATCAAAATTTAATTCATCGCAAATGAGGCTATTGTGATTTTCAGCAGTCTTCGCCTGTTGCTCGTCTATGATGCTCATGACATTTGAAGTGAGATGGCGAAACTTCTTTTTGTAGTCAGTGCGCCCTCCAATTATTCGCCCTGAAAGCGATTTAAAACGGCCAATTTTTATTCCCATGAGCAGCAGACCATCGCCACATTTTGCATATGCGACAGAACGCTTTTTCAGTTTTTTTATGAGCAATTCTAAGCCATCTATGGTGGTTTCTTGATGAAATTGAATGTTTGCATCTGGAGATTTTTTTTCGAATGACTCACTCATCTTTTTTATTTGTCGGTTAAGCCTATCAAGCATTGGCTGGGGCAATGGAGTGGGAGCCTTTGGGTTTTTTGCGGGCTTGGACAATGTGGGGAGAAATGATTTTTTCAGATGCTCTCCGCCTACAATCCGCACTTGTATTTCAATTTGATTGGAAGCAGTTGAGACACTTTTTAATTCCCCGATTCCAGCCAACTTAAGTGTTTTCAGGTCGATTAAACTGACATCCCCAATTTTCAGCATGTTTGTTGTCTCGTGGTAAATGACCAAGTGACCATTCCAGACTTTCACATTCCGAATGAATTCCAGTTCTCCACGCCCGCCGACGCCCCCAGGCATATTGCCAGTCGAGGGGTGTTTAAAATGTTTCGTTAAATGACTGCGGTCATTGATGTAAAAAAACCATGCAAATGTATCGCCTAGAGCCTTACCTATAGCGCGACTTTCTCCTAGGTTCTTTTCATAAACTTCTAGATTTTTCATCCGTTTAACAAACGCCTTTTCAGAAAGTTTTGCTTTGCGAGCAACTGTTTTCCGTTTCTCACTCTGCAACGACCTGTGCATTTCATCTATGCGAGCAAGAGGCGTGGCTAGGCGGGCTTGAAAATTAACAATGCGTTCACGGAAGTCATCAGTAGCTTTTGCGTGCTTCATCATTACAAGTGTTTCCCAGCACCACACGAATTCATTAGATGTTTTATCTATTAGCCGAGTAATTTCATTTTTAGTAACCATGCACTTCTAGTGTAGCCAAAAAGTATGCCCTATCAGACTATAGTCTGTGCGAACAAAAAGGGGTAAAGTTGCCCCATGACCGATTCAAGCGTTAAGCATTTTCAGACGGCATTCGGCAGCGTTGTGCGCCAACGCAGAACGCGGCTGGAGACTACGCAAGAAGAATTTGCGCTTAAATGTGGCCTACATCGGACATACATAAGCCTCATTGAGCGCGGGCAGAAGGCCGCCTCTTTGAAAGCGCTGTATTCAGTCGCAAAGGCTCTTGATGTTAAGCCTCACATTCTTATCAAAGAAGCCGAACAGTATGCCTGAGCAAATTCAACATTTGCCGGCCAAGGAACCTGAGCAGTCTTTTGAGTTATCAAATGAGGAGAAGGCCAGACTGAAAAAAGCATTGTTGGCAGGGTTCTCGATTCCTCTCATTGATGATGTTGAAGATTATATTTGGGAGTCTCTGTTCCATTATGTGAAGAACATTCCTCTTGCTGACCCCATTACCGAGGGAAGAACAAAACTCCTGTTTGATGCTGTCGCTGCGAATGGACGAGGTTGGTCGCTAAAAACTATTCTTTGGCAAAACTTAACAGCTGACACTCGTTACGAATTTGTTATTCAACGAGCAGACATATTTAAGAAAGCTACAGATTTAGGATTCCCCCAAGGACTAACCGTGAACAGTGACCCCGCAGAGTTAGGGAAAGCCCTCATTAGGCACTGGAACGACAAGCTGTTGCATGACGCGCAGAAGCAAAACGTGACTGACCCGCGCTTTGCGATTCTCATTAAAAGTCGCTCCCGCAAGGAATTCGTCTATGTCGAGTCTCCATACCCGCCGCTAAAAGAGGATGATTACGAATGGAAGTGGAGCCAAAACCAAGTTGGTGTGGGTTTGCAGGGATGGAAAGACGGCAAAGTCTTCTTCAAATGGTACGCTAACCAGAAGCAATTCTTTGAGGTGCGCGAGATTCAGGGCGCAGATTATCGCTTCGAGCTAGATTGGACGAGAAGGTCGCTCGACGAGTTCATTGCGCTTACTGCAACTTCATAGCTCAACATCTCTTTTGCCTTTCTCGCAAATGCCTGTGCTAGAAGTGGTGGCACTGCTTCTCCAATTTGATGTGCTTTATGGATGTACGTTCCCTCAAAGACAAAGTTATCGGGGAACGATTGTAGGCGAGCAGCTTCACGTATCGTGATTAAGCGGTAGTCGTAGGGATGGAAGTAGCGGCCAGAGCCTGGATGGAACACCCATCGTGTAATGGTTCTTGCTGGCTCATTTGGGAAGAGTCGTGCATATGCACCGCTAAAGCCACTCTTGGGTTGCAGGTGCGCGGGCAGGTCATCACACCCCCCTCCCTCACCCGGCTTCAAAGCTCTAACACGAGCATATTGTTTGGGTTTCAAATTTCTTGCAACGTGGTCTACAAGCGTGCGGGTTTTTTTTCGCATGAGTTTTTGGTAGTCAGTTGTAGCGTTCTTTGAGTATTCAATTGCTTCTTCTCCTTCTCCATTTTCAAGAGTGGGTAAGTCACTAAGTGCATCCCAAACGCTAACGAAGGGGCGACATTTCAGTAGCTTAGCGTCTTCAGTTTTTGGGTTGTAGTAAAGTGGTTCGGGAAAAGTAATTGGAGCATCCAAGCGGTTTGCAAAAAAGAATGCTCGACGACGAAGTTGTGGCACACCATATTCAGCTGCTAAAAGACGTTTATGCTGAACCTCATATCCTAAATCAGCCAATGCCGAGTAAATTTGGTTTGTGTATGAGTCTTCATATGCTGATGCCATTTCAGCCACGTTTTCCATCAGAACGACTCTAGGTTTTAAAATTCGAACATATTCTAAGTAACGCAAAATGAGTTTATTCCTCACATCATCATGGCTGCGTAAGGCTGCTGGAACATTTTTAGAAAAGCCTTGGCAGGGCGGCCCTCCAACCAACACATCAAGCTCACCGGGTCGTATGTTAGCCATTTCCATTAACTCAATGGGTGACACCGTACTTAGGTCAGCGTCAAGAGCCACAGCGTCAGGAAAATTTCTTTTGTAGGTTTTCAGAGCAGGTTTGTTAATGTCAGCTCCAAGAATGATTTCAAAACCCTCCTGTTTAAAACCCCAAGAAATGCCACCGCATCCGCAAAACAAGTCAATTACTTTATGAGTCATAACGGAAAAGATTATAGAGTAAAAATTAACTTTTGCATGCAGACTATAGTATTCAGCCTTTCCAATCAAAAGATTTCAGGTGATGGTGTACAATTGAAGTTGATGAATTACTTAGTCGTGTGCAAACCACAGAGCTACGCAGTGACCAAAGAAACTGGAGTGATTGGTTACTATGACGAGTTGATTAACAGGTCTGGAACAGACTTTAAAAACGTGAAACGCGGCGACAAAGTTTTTTTCTATGTTTCAGGGAAGAAGACAATTGAAGGCGTCGCGCAGGTTACGGAAAGCTATTTTTTTGACAACGCAATGGTGTATGGAACGGACAAAAACTATGTGTATCCTCACCGCATCCGAGTGCAGATGCAGCAGGATGGACTTGCGATTGATTTCAAAAAGCTAGTGCCGCAGTTGGAATTAATAAAAGACAAGTCGGGGCGAGTTGTGTATTCAGCGTATTTTGTACGCGCTTTCATTGCTTTGAGCGAAGCAGACAGCGATTTATTGGAAAAAGTAACAAGCAAGAAGATAGCAGTCGCATGACGGCTGCTTTGAGAAAATAACAAAAAAACGCTCGAATTTCCAAATTAGCCCCGCATTTACCCTATACGGGTAGTCGGTTCTTCAAACACCCCAACATTGCTGACTACTATGCAGGACGCGTGTTAGGGGCATTGCAGGGATGCACAGGGTATGCCGTTTTAGGCGGCACAGGACTTATGCAAAAAGTCATGGTGTGAGCTTAGAGGCGGGATTTGGAATTATGCTGACATATTATTTCTTCCCAATTTTTTTATGTCCAAGTCCTGTATCTGCTATGTCCGTACCGGCACGGAAAACCCAAACCAATTTCATGAGCAAGTTGCATCGGTTGAAAAATTTGCAAAAGAAAACGGTTACGAGATTTCACAAATTTTTGATGATTATGGAGTATCCGGCAACAAGTGCTACGGACGAGAAGGCCTTGATGATGCTATGAACCACATCAACGAACATCCTGAAATTTCAGCATTGATTGTTGACGATGTAGACCGCCTAACTAGGTCACAAGAATTCTATGTGGTCATCCGAGGTTTTTTGAAAGACCAAAATGTGCGGTTGTTGTCCGTGAAGCAGCTGCGTATTCAGGACACCCCTGAACAAAACCTGTTGATTTCAATTGTGGCAGGAATGAATGCTTTTGAAAGACGCATGCTTAACGAAAAAATGAAAGAAGCTATCCGTGCAAAAATTGAAGGAGGTGAAGTTCCTTTCAGCCTGCCGTTGGGCTACAAGCGCAATGGTGAACGTGTAGAGGTGGACAAAGAAGCTGCAAAAAATGTGACCCAAATTTTCAAGCTGTACCAGTCGGGTAATTATACAGTGAGCGCACTTACAAAGTACCTCAACGAACGAAACATTAGAGCGGCGGAAGGAAACTCGTTTACCAAACCTGCGCTTCTGTCTCTACTGTCAAACCCATTTTATGTTGGTCGGATTGCCTTTCGTGGTGAGCGCTACGAAGGCAGGCATCCTGCACTTGTGAGCAGAGAAGTATTTGACCGCTGCCAAATGCTACTTCAGTCACGACACACGAAACAAGAACAGCGAATTCTAGCAAAGGCTTTATAATGTTCAGTTAAATGCCGATTATGGAACGCAAAAACGCCCTCCTCTACTGCAGAGTTTCCGACAAGAAGCAGATTATCGACGGCCACAGCTTCGAAGAACAGGAACCTATGTTGCGAGAATTTGCAGCGAAGGAGGGCTACAGCGTTCTAAAAGTTTTTAAAGACAAAGCTATAACAGGGACATCAACGCTCAAGCGCGAAGGATTCAAAGCTGCGGAAGAGTTTATCCGCGCAGCGAACGCTGACCCAAAACGCAGGAAGGTACAAGCCTTCATTGTTTTGCACACTGACAGATTAGCTCGCAATGAACGTGACCACCTTCGCTTCCGAGACTTTCTTAGAGACCACGGTGTGAAGCTCATTTCCAAAAACATGCAACTGGACTATGAAACAGCCGAAGGTTTATTGATGGACACACAGGTTGCGGGCTTCAATGCGTATTGGTCACGCGTTATCAGTAAAAAAGTGAAAGACATGGCGAACCAACTCGCCCCAAGAGGGCATACCCTCCACAAAGCCCCTTTGGGTTATAAGAATTGTCAGAAGGATGGTGAGGAGGGCAAGAGGGTGAAGTATGTGGAATTGGACGAGAAAACCGCGCATCTCGTAAAGAAGATGTTTCAGATGTACAGTCTCGGCACGTATTCCCTCGCTGATGTGGCAAAGCACATGACGAACAAAATGGGGCTTCACACGAAACACGGCAACCCGCTTGCAGCCAGTACCATCGGAAATTATTTAAACAACCGTTACTACATTGGTGAAGTAAAACTCAATGGTGAGAGGTACAAAGGAAAACACCCCCGCCTTATATCCGACTCTTTGTTTAAGAAGTGCCAGCGTGTCCTTGCAGAACAGCGGCATCACGCTTCTCGCAAGCAAAAGGCATCAAACCATAAATTGTTCTACCTTAAAGACGCACTGAAATGCGGCATCTGTGGGTATCGTTGCACGGGCGGCGGCTCGAAGGGGCGTAGCCAAACGTTCAACTATTACTACTGTGGAAGGCAGACGCACGACCCGAAGTATCATTCCAAGGCGGGCGGCAATTGCATTGACCTCACAACACTGCATCAAGAAGTGGAAGCGTTTTTCAGCATGTTTCAGCTAAGTGATGACATCGTGCAGGAGGTAAAGCAGCGGGCTGAAGAAATTTTGGATGAAACCCATAATGACAGCGATGCTGAAAAAGACGCGCTGCGTGAAACGCTAAAGGGACTGGAAACCCAGCGTAAGACCTTGGAGCGTAAATGGTTGGCTGAACAGGTGGAGGACGAGTTTTATCATCGCAACCACGAGGCTATTGAGGGTGAAATTGAAACCATTGAGGCGCGAATTGCGGAAGTTTCAGAAGAACGTATTGACCGCACTGAATTATTTGAGAGCTTTGTGAAGCTCGCCAAGGACATGGAAGGCGCATACAGGGATGCTAAACCGAACGTGAGACGCATGTATCTGAAGATTTTCTGGGACTACTTCAAAATTCAAAACGGGGGTATTGAACAGGCCGTTCCGACTAAGGCCGTCATCGCTCTTATAAATGAAGGTTTTGTTACGCTTAAAGCAAATTCACCGAAGAGAAGAGTTTTAAGTGGAAAAATTTGGCTCCCCCGGCTGGATTCGAACCAGCGACCTTGGCGTTAACAGCGCCCTGCTCTACCGCTGAGCTACAGGGGAATGATTTCGTGAGGGGAAACCTAACGGTTTCCCCTCACGGACACCCCTTCCCTGAGAAGGAGCGGCTCCAGGCGGGCAGAGCCCGCCTTCGCCGGCTTATCGGATTCGCGAGAGGAAAACGTCATTGGCTTCGCAGCCATAAGAAAAGAACGCTGGCGCAGTATACGACATTTCCGGGCGGAAAAAAGGGCATTCCGGTGCGTTTGGGCTGAGGGATTTCTGTTATGCTTTGGGCAATGGAAAGCCCTTCCTTCGATGTCGCCGTCATCGGCGGCGGACCGGCCGGCATGATGGCCGCGGGCCGCGCGGCAGAACTGGGTGCAAAGGTCGTACTGCTGGAAAAGAACCTCGGCCTCGGCAAAAAGCTGCTCATCACCGGCGGCGGGCGGTGCAACGTGTTCAACGCGGAATACGACGCGCGCAGACTCTCGGAAAAGTACGGCAGCAAGGGCAAAGCGCTGCTCTCGGTGTTTTCCCGGTTCGATGCGGAAAGCTCACGCGAATTCTTTGAGTCACGCGGACTCCGTATCAAAGTGGAAGCCGAGAAGCGCGCCTTCCCGGTGACAGACAAGGCGGAAGACGTACAGAAGCTCCTGATCCGGTACATGAAGGCCGGCAATGTGACGGTGATGACTGACACAAAAGTGAAAAGCATGGAAAGTGCTGACGCATTGATCACAAAAATTGTTCTGGAAAAAGGAGAAGTAAAAGCCAAAAACTATATTTTGGCGACCGGAGGAAAATCGCGGCCGGAAACCGGCTCGACCGGTGATGGATTCACGTGGGCAAAGGCACTCGGGCACACGGTGATCGAACCTGATCCGGCTCTGGTGCCTATTACACTCAAGGACAAGTGGGTGAGCGATCTCAGCGGACTCAGTCTCACGGGAGTGCGGCTCACTTCCTCGCAGGACGGTTCAAAGCAGGATTCGCGCGTGGGCAAAATGCTCTTCACGCACACGGGCCTCAGCGGACCGTTGGTGCTGAACATGAGTAAGGGCATCGGGGAGCTGCTGAAGTACGGCGATGTGGATCTCTCCCTCGATCTGTTCCCGAAAATGGATCTGGGTGCCCTTGATGATTCGATACTCAAATCATTCGAGAATGAAACAAACAAGATGCTCAAGAACGCCATCGCGGCATTTGTACAACCGAGACTCGGGGAAGTGCTTCTGAAACTTGCGAAGATCAACGGCGATGTGACACTCCGTCAGCTCACCAGGGAAGACCGTCTCGCCTTTGCGAAGATGCTGAAAGCGGTGCCGATGCACGTGAGCGGACTCCTGGGTACAGACAAAGCGATTGTCACCGGAGGTGGCGTGGACCTGAAAGAGGTGGAATTCAAAACCATGCGCTCCAAAAAATTCCGGAACCTCTTCTTTGCCGGTGACATCCTGGATTTTGACAGACCGTCCGGCGGCTACAGCCTGCAGATCTGTTGGACCACGGGGTTTGTGGCAGGCAGTAGCGTCATAAGTTGATCAACAAAGTTATTCTTTTGCAAAGAATGCGCGTGCCACGATGCCTGTGGAGAGCGTGCGTCCATCAGCCGTGCGAAGGCTTAACTCCCGCGCATCAATCTGGAAATCAGTGAGTGATGTTTTGGAGCGAAGCACTCCGGTGAGCAGCCGATGAAAATCCGACGGGGAATCGTTCTTGGCGTACCCGTTGAGGATAAGGAAGACGGGAGTGTCACTCAGGAGTTGCGCGCAGTTCTCCAGCAGCGGTGCAAGATCGCGCTCCACTCTCCATGCCTTGCTGCCGGATCCATGACCATACGCGGGCGGATCGAGAATGATGCCGTCGTACTTCTTACCGCGCTTCAGTTCACGCGCGACGAACGTGGCCGCATCATCCAGGATCCAGCGGATCCGATCGGTGCCGATGGTGTTCTGTCCCGCGTTTTCCTTGGCCCAACTGATCGCGGGTTTGGAGGAATCCACATGCGTGACCGTGTGACCGTCCTTTGCGAGCGCGACGGTTGCACCGCCCGTGTACGCAAACAGATTGAGCACAGAAAGTGTTCGGTTTTTTCCTCTACTGCGAGACCAATTCCAGTTCTCCTGCTGTTCGGGGAACACTCCCGTATGCTTGTAGGGCGCAAGACGGATCACGAGCGAAAGATCATCCAATGTCACCGACCAGTGCTCGGGGATATCTGTGTACTTCTTCCACTCCCCTTTCCCCTTCTCTCCTTCGTAGACAGCATCGGCATTCTTCCACTCCTGCGGACGCGCTGGCGTACCCAGAGCCGTGGGATCGGGACGGATCAGGCGGAATTCACCCCACTGTTCCAGGCGGTTGCCAGAGCCGAAATCGAGGAGGGAGTAGCCGTGCATGGCCCTCAGCATAGCTGCTCGGAATCATTGATAAAATCATGATTTTCTGCCAGAATTTCCCGCTGTCCTCGGACAGGAAGGTACTGACTATTTTCGCCCTTTGTTTCCATCGTAAGGAGATCCAGATGAGCACGCGGTACCGGGACAAACTCGTGACCAGCAGGAAGCCGGCCGACATTGCGGCCTACAAAGCAACACTCGACGCGCACCCGCAGATTCGGGGGCACGCCGGAAAAATCGGTTCGATCCACATCGCGCCGATCAAAAGCCTGGCGATGGTGGAAGTCTCCACCGTCCAGCTGACCAAAGAAGGACTGCTTTGGGAGAACGCGTTTTTCGACCGGAGTGCCATGATCGGCATCCGCGTCACCGGCAAGCCGTATGAGTTCGAACGGTTTTCGATGCGCGAAGCGTCATGGCTGACGCACACGAGAGCGCTCTTTCACGGCGGGCATCTCGTGTACGAGACCGATCATCTCGACCGGCTCATCATTGCGCCCGAAGAACTCATGCCGAAAATGAGAAGGCCGGTGCGGGTCAAGATCACGAGCGACGAGAACGACGTCAACGACGCCGTTCTCGAAAACGGTCCCATCACGGAATGGGTCCGCAGGCTCGTGACCCTCTACGACTCGGGCACGTGCAACCCGGAGGACATCGAAGTCCTCCTGCGCCCGGATACGTTCAACCGGCCGGTCATCGACCGGCTGGGAGGACATGTTCCGTCGCAAACGCTCTTCAGTGACGGGGGCCAACTGTTGATCGCTTCGTCGTCCACGCTCGCGTGGATGAATGAACAGATCAGAAGCAACAATCCGGCTCATCAGGACCTGTTGATGGACGCATTCCGTCCCAACATCGTTCTTGATGACCTTCCTCCGAATGTGGAAGACCTCATCCTTCAGATAGAGATATCGGGGAGGACACTGCTGCTTTTCGCGGACCCCTGCGTCCGTTGTGCGGTGACGAAAGTCGACCAGGCAACGGGAATGCCGAGGGCCGACAAACAGCCTCTGGCGTTCCTCGCAAAGCACAGACCTCCACGTATCTCCGACGGCGTCGGCGTGACCTTCGGGATCAATGCCGTCTGGGACTACGGAAACAGAGAAAAGGTCGCCTTCATCGGTGTGGGCGACAGCTTCTGCATCGAAGAAGAGAAGTGAACGAATGGCAACGTCAGTACGAAGCGCCTACGGTTTTCCCCGTAGGCGTTTTGTCATGCAATTGATTGCGGCAGGGCAGCAGTGGGAAGAGACTGACTGCCATGAAACTCCTCACCAGACTGACGCTTGCCACGGTCATGATGACTACGCTGACGCCCCTTGCAGCTGCGCAGACTCCACGCATTGCCCCGGCCGGTTTCCGGGAAATTGCACATGAGGAGGGCGTGACGATCTGGAAGAACCGCAGGAACGAATACATGCAGATCATCTCCCCGCACCGGGGAGCCGTCGTCGACCTGCTGCACGGGGGAATCCTCCCGACCGAAGGCGAAGGTACGAACTTTGCACGCCGAGACTTGCGCGACTGGTGGGAGGAGTGGAGCGAAAAAACTCCGGACGCGCTCACGATCGCCAACGGTCAGTTTTTCAACATGAATAACCCGAACGGATCCCCGCTCGCCTTCTCCACCAAGATCGACGGCATCGTCCACGTGGGATACGGTGATGAGAATGAATATCAGGGGAAGAAGATGCTCCTCAGGATCGGCAAGAGATATGCGACCGTGGAACCGTACAAGGATGATGCGGGCACGCTGTACGAATTTTCGGAACCCGACATCATCGTGGGATTGCACCCGAGTGTAAGCAAGAACGGCAGCAGAAGGCTCGGGCGGACATTCATGGGCACGATGCGTAACGGCAACCTCCTGATCTTTTCCTCGCCCGCCGCAACCCAGCGCTACGCCGAACGCATGATGATGGCCTTTGGTGCTGATAGGAACCGCATCATGATGCTCGATGGCGGCGGCTCCACGCAGCTGATCCACGACGGCCGACTCCTGATCCCCACGAAAAGCGCTGAGACAGTGCGAAAAGTCCCGCTGGCGATCGGGGTGACGAAGGGAAAATAGGCCTAGGGATTGGGAACTGGGGCTGAGTTTTCTGAGGCTTTCTTTCACCCAGGCCCAGTGTCCTAGTGTCCCAGTCCCTGTTCCCAGTACTCTACCTCCGTGCTCGAGGCCCTCATCCTCATCGGCATCATGCTGGTTCTGCGCTTTGCCGAACCCGCACACGGGCTTGCGATCGCGCTCATCGCCTTCGGTGCGCTGCTCTGCGTGCCGCTCTTTCGGATGTACTTCATGAATGCGCCGCCGTTTGTGCCGACACCGAAGAAAGCAGTGCGCACCATGATCAGGCTCGCGAAGATCAAAAAAGGTGAGAAGGCCGCAGACCTTGGGTGCGGGGACGGACGCGTGGTGCGCGCGGCGGCGGAGGCCGGAGCGAGTGCGACGGGCTATGAACTCTCGCTGCCGACATTCTGCCTGGCGTGGCTCCTCACGCTCGCGACGCCACGCGCTTCGATCCGGTTCCGGAATTTCTGGACACAGGATTTTTCCCAGACCGACGTGATCTTCACGTATCTCCTGATCGCCGTCATGAAGACGTTTAAGGAAAAGATCTGGCCGCAGCTGCGGCCCGGTACACGCGTGGTCTCCTATATGTTCAAACTACCCGGGGTTGAGCCGGTGGAGGCGTGGGACAATGTGTATCTCTACGTGAAGCGGTGAAAACACGGGGAAGCGAGCCGATGCAGCCGACGGCAGCGGAGCATCAACGAATATGGATACGATAATAGTAATCCTCGTCCCGCCCGTTCTCCCCGCGGGTACGGAATGTGAGCGTGATGGTGCCGCTCCGAAGGGCCTGGAATTCGTACTCACGACGGTTGCCGTAACGCCATAATCTGCGCTGCCAGACGAAGGAGTCATCAAAGAGCATTCTGCCCCTGGAGATCTGGGTGTCGTTACCGATGAAGTGCACCCTGAACCGGTCACCGACCCGCGTGTAGATGTCACCCACTGTCATCCTGAAATCACGATCATCAGACCGGTCGTACCGCGAGGAACGCCGGCTGTTGCGGTACGCGTCATCTTCGTACCTGTCATCATCGTCGTACCAGTGGTCGTTGTAGCCGCCGAACGTGACCTCGGGAATCAGGAAGAGCAGAACAATTGAAACCAGCAGGATGAGAACGAAGGCCGGATGCCTGTGGCTGTCATGCCGGTGCTGGAAAAACCTGGTATCCATGGAATGGCAGGAAAGACGAATCGATGAGGGGGCGGCGGACGAAAGTCCCTGCCACCATTGCGCTGTGACATTGCGCGCCCGCCGCCCCGTGTGCCCCCTCCGGCTTGTCCGCCGGAGGTTCTGAGAAAGAACTGCGTGCTCTGATGTCCGGACAGATTCCCTTTCTTCTGATGAACCAATGCTATGCCTTAGCGGATTTTCGGCAAGAGGATGGTGAATAAATGACTGTTCCAGCAGGGGCTGATCTCCACCGGTTTTGGACCGGATTCCCGCATCAGCGCACGCGTGCAGGACGCAGAAAATCGTCCGGCAGCGCCTCGGCGATTTTGAGGGCGATCGACTCGGGATCAAGCATGCGATTGTTGTACCGCCACTCCAGTTCCTTGAGATACAAACCGGTATTGTCGGAGCGGATGCCGTGATGGCGGCTCAACCGCGCGTGCATCCATGACCAGACCTGTTCCGCACCGTCGTGCATGGCGTGTCCGCCGGAAAAACGGTGGAAGTGTCCGTTGCAGATGAAACCGGCATAACCATTGAACCGCCCGTCATCGGGGAGTGACGGACTGTCGGGACGGAAGGGTGCCGCAGTGTCCTCCAGCGCATCAAGGCGGACATTCCCGCCTTTGACGAAACGGAGGCCGAATACCGGTGCGTTCCCCGCCTTTCTGCCCGCACAACCGTATCGCAGGCGGCAGCGGCGGCAGAAGTCGCTGTCGTGGATACTGCGGTCACGCGGTTCGGTGGCAAGCAGCAGGCGGATCGGAGACGTGTGCGCCGATTTTTCCGCGATGGACGCACGCAGCCGCCGGTAAACAGCCGCGACGGTGCGGTACGGATATCCTGTGACGACGGCTGCCTGCTGCGCAGGAAAATCGAAAGCGAAACAGAGAATCAGATCCGCAAAACGCCTGATTCTCGGGGAATCCGACATGCGCCTTATCGAAAATTTTTTGCCGCAGGATCCGCACTTTTTCCTCCCATCCGAAAGCGTGTGGAGCCGCAACCGCGAACGGCACTCCGGGCAGCGCAGATGGCGCGATGCATCATGCACGGTGCGCCGCACTTTCTCCTTCAGACGGGCCTCAACGGATGGCGAACGGAGGAGCATATGCAAGAGGGAAGCGTATCATGATTTGGTCCAAACGGGTATGAGTGATGAAAACGGGACAGTGGGCGCTTCGTCTTGATGCAACCGAAAAAAGTGTCTGTATGGGCGTTCTTGTGCCGGAGTGACCGGTGATACACTGCGGTAAAGGACCTCTCCGCATGAACGGGATTGCCGCCATCATCGGCCTGGTGCAGGTGGCATCGCTGCTGCTTCTCGGCCTGAACATCCTCCTCTACCGCAGGCATGTGCAGCGGTACAGGATGCTGCTCTCGGGATTCAAGGCACAACGGCCGTTGGGGAAAACGGGGCACGTACTCATCCCTCTCTATGTGCTGCTGACCACCGGTATCTGCGTTGTGACACTGTACCTGCAGCTCTGGAAGCCTCATCTCCTCTGATGACAAAGCCCGACGCCACCGACGGCGAGACGCTCGTTGCGCTCACATCCGAGCACTGGATCCGTTTTGTCGGGCCCGTCCTCCTGGCCGTCGTCCTCACCGGAACCGCGGTGCTGCTGTATCTGCTCGCCGGAGTCACCGCGCATCACAACGACCTTCTCTCGGATCTGGCCCTTCTTGGGGGCACGGTTCTGCTGCTGCTGGCACACCACTGGGTTTTCATGACACTGCTTGGTGATTCCCTGGACTGCATCATTGTGACCGACAGACGGCTACTGCGCATCCAGTACACGCCGATCCTCCATGAGGACATTCTGGAAATCTCTTTTGAGAAGATGAAAACCGTGGATGCGCGGAAACAGGGCTTGGTGCAGAATGTGCTGAATTACGGAACCCTGTACTTCGAGACCAAGCTCGCCACTATCCCGATGGTGCCGCATCCCAACAGGCTGGCACGTGTTATCCAGGATGCCATGCAGAACAGCTGACAGGAAAAAGGCCGCACCCGCGGCCTTGATTCCTGCGATTGCCGGGACTGATTACTGTGCTGATGTGGTGCTCTCGGCGCGTACCTTCATCATCGGACGAGCGGGAAGCTCGACGCCTTTCTCTTCGGCGATCTGCTCGATTGTCTTTCCGGAATCGAGCTCAGCCTTCAGCTCTTCTGCGCTCATGCCGAGCTTCTCCTCCAGGAAACCGTCGAGACGGATTTTAAACTTCTGGAATCGGGGAAGTTCAACACCTTTCTCCTCCACGATCTCTTCGAGTGTCTTGCCGGACTCCAGCGCCGCTTTGAGTTCATCGGCCGTCATGCCGAGTTTCTCCGCGAGCATCTCCGGAGCCGGGCCGCGGCGCATTACCCCGAATCCGTGGCCCATTCTCTTGCCGCCGAACGGCAGCGCGTCTTTGAGTTCCGGGTTGGCCTCGACGGCGGCCTTGAGCGATGCGTGGAACGCGTCGTTGGCGGCCTTCACGGCCTCCGCGCGCTGCGTGTCATCCGTAATGGAAAGCGCGGCGGTGAGTGCCGCTTTGCGCGTCTGCGTTGCCGAGGTGACGACGGAAGCGATCTCGTCGATGTTCTCGAGGATCGCCTGATCACGGTCGATCATCTTCTGGATATCCTCAACCCTTGAGGGCGGGTGACCGAACACCACGTCACGGACGATGGAGACGGGTGTGGACGGGGAGTCCGGGGTGGCGGCTCCGACGAGGTGCACCGCGATGGGTGCGGCGAGCCCGAGTGCGGCGACTCCGGAGAGTGCGCCGAGTGCGAATGTCTTGTTCATAGAACGGGTGGGAAAAAAGAAGTAAAACCGGTCGCGACACTGCACATCCTACGTAGGGCGTGTTAACGGGTGATTAAGAGTGGGATATTTTCTGAAAGCGCTCCTCCTGATTGTTTTTCCCCATAAAAACACCGATACTGTCCGACCGTTTGCCTCGTGGCAGATGGTGATCCTTGTTTCAGCCGGACAACCCAATTGGAGACGGACATGAATCTGTATGTCGCAATGCTGCTCATGTGTGTGTCGTACGCTTTTGCAAACCTGGGTCTGAAAGAAATTCCTTCCCAGGTGCCGCGGGCGATGACGACACTCATGCTGCAGTTCACGATGTTCTGCGTCGGGTCGGTGTTCTTCCTGATCGAGTACTCGGTCGGTAAGGCAACGATTCCTCCGGAAACCCCCTGGTGGTGGTGGATCCCCATCGTCTTCGCGGGGATCTTCTGGGCAGGCGGGAGCCTGCTTGCCATCTACGGCTACGGCATGGGTGCGAGCATCGCACACGTGTCGGTGCATTTCTCGGCCGTCCCGATTTTCGCGACATTCCTGTACACCGTCTGGAAACAGGAAGGCTGGCCACCGATGTATGAGATCGTCGGCCTCGTCGTGGTTCTCATCGGACTGCTCATCTTCACGTTCGGGAAGTACTACTTCGGCCCCCCGAATCCGCCACTTTAAAAAATGGGATCTGTCCCGGCGAAACACCCCGCTGTCTTCGGGCAGCGGGTTTCGCAGTGTTCACAAAAAGTGATCAGGTTTTACCGCTTCAGTGAAACTTTTTCCCTTCTTTCATCATCTGCAAAAGCACTTCCATTCTCCGCTCGCGCGTCTCTGGTTTTTTGGCGGTCTGCAGACGGTACGCGATGGCGTAGAGGTTGGCCTTGTTGAGTGTCTGGAAAAACGCGAACGCCTTTTTGTGTTTCTTCAGCGCAGTCAGAAAATCCTCCGGCACGGTCATCGTCCCCGCTGAATCGTACGCACGCTCCCACCGGCCGTCGGCTTTGGCGGCCTCAATTTCCTTCTGCCCGGCGTCTGTCATCTTTCCTTCTTTGATGAGACGGGAGACATGCTCGGTGTTGCGCTTGGACCACACACTGCGCTTACGGCGCGGCGTGAACTTCTGGAGCCAGGACTCAGCATCATACGAATTTTTGACGCCATCGATCCACCCAAAGCAGAGCGCCTCATCCAGCGCCTGATCGTAGGTGATGGTCTTCACACCCGAGTTCTTCTTGTAGAGACGCATCTGAATGCCTTCGGTGTTATTTCCGTTCTTTTTTAGCCAGGAACGGAAGGCGGCCGAAGTGGGGAAAGCGATGATTTCCACCGTATGATCATAACAGGCCCAAAACATCGATTTTTTGGCTTAAGTAAGAGAAAGAGTAGTATTTACTAAAATCAATTTATATTGTATAATAACACTAGTGTCTCAACCCCTGCTCATTGAAAGGAGCCAAGAAAATGGACGAATGGAGACCCTGGATCGCTGGTGGAACCTATTTGATCACGTTCGTGATCGCGATGTTCATCATCGCTCCGGCAATGTGCCGGGCGGTCTGGATGTCAGAAGGTCCGCCCAAAACCGGAATGTCGAAAGTGCTCCAAATGGCAGGCATGGCCTGCCTGTACATCGGAGCAGTCGTACTTTCCGCGTTAGGATCGGGGCTTGTGGCAAACTTCGTCACAGGCTTCGTGATCGGGGGACTGTTTACCCCCGGGTAAGCAGTCAGGGCACTTCTTTTTCCCCCGCGACACCATTGTCGCGGGGGAGAATTTGTATGCAGAAAATTACGGACGCGAGACCGACGTGACCGTCAGGATCCCTTCCACGTTGTACCTCTGCCAGTGATCCGTAGAGAGTTCTTCGATCGGTGTGTAGAGACCTTCGAGTGTGACGCGCTCATTGGTCGGCTGATTCATGAGCTCAGATGTTGCGAGGAGCATCAGGTCCAGCGCGTAGTGTTTGCCGTCGTCGGCCTTGAGACCGAAGGCGCATTCCATCGTCTGGGGTCCCGTAGTATCGCGGTGCGGAAGGCACTCGGTGGTACCGGTGATCGTGCGGCGCTCGCGCAGTGTCGTGGGGACGGATGACGAAGAAGAGGTTTCGCTCGCGAGTTTGACTGACGAGACCGAGATGATGCCGGCCATGTCGTACTTGTCCCACTGGTCGGTGGAGAGCAGCTGCTCGGGGACGACAACCCCCATCACCGTGATGCGCTCACCGTTATGCATATCGAACCCCGCCTCGAGCGTGATGCGGCTGAGATCGAGCGCGTAGTTGTTACCGTCGTCGGCTTTCAGGCCGAGTGCGCATTCTTTGGTCTGCGGACCGGTGGTATCGCGGTGGGGGAGACAGATGGAAGTGCCCGTGAGCGTGGCCTGGTACGGAGTGTCGGGGAGCTCAGCTGCAGGTTCGCTGACTTCCGTCCGGGTGGTGCACCCTGCAAGCAGGAGCGCGGCCAGCGTAAGGAAGACCGGAGCGAGGGAGAGGGAGCGGCGGAAAGTGGACATGAAAAAGGTTGGAAGTGACAACAGGATATACGGGCCGGGAGAGAATCGGTAACAATGTCTGTTACCGATCGTCGGTCATTGCGTATTCTCCAGTGCAGCGTTTCTTTCCCCACTTTTGTATGCAGCTTGTCTCCCTTTCCGCACTCGCCCTGATGCTCCTGATGCTCACGGCCTGTGAACAGGTTCCGGGTTCCGCAGGCGGAACTTCATCCTCATCCTCCGCACAGACCACCTCCGCTTCGGCGCAGGAAACGTACGTGCATTCCTCCGGTGAGTTTGCGTTCGCGATCCCCGCGGGCTGGTATGCACACGAGCTGGAGGGTGGTACCACCATCTTCACCAAATCCGAGACCTTCACGCTCCTGCAGGGAACGGAAGGCTACGCCATCGGGCCGCAGTTTGCGGTACGGGTGGCTTCGGCCGGCGAAATCACGGGCGGCAAAACGTACGAGGACTGGGCGCGCGGCAGCGGCTTTGTCCGCGGCAGCGAGTGGCTGACGGAACTCAACACCGTCACGTCCCCTTCCGGTCTCACGTTCGAACGCGCGGTGATGAATGCATCCGCAGCCGACGGCCAGACGCTGACGTACATCCACGTGCTGGATGACACGCACTTCATCGTGATCAGTCACTACCCGTATAAGGAGAACTCCGCAGACTCGGACGCATTCGAGGACTTTGCGATGAGCCTGGAGCTTGAGAGCGATGCCGACGGCACCTCGGAGGAATCGGAGATGGATGATGCGATGATGCCCGCTGCCGAATCTGCCCGCAGGTCACTGGGCGTGAAACTCAATGTGGATCCCAAAAACATCGAGATCTCCGCGGTGACGCCGCAGGAGTGGAGTGACGGATGCCTCGGCCTCGGCACCGCCGTGGAGAGCTGCATCCAGATGATCACCCCCGGATACTCGGTCACACTGAATTACAAAGGAAAGACGTACATCTACCGCACCAACGAATCCGGCGAGAACGTGCGGCTCCAACCCTGACAACGAAAGGGAGGAGAACAGCAAAACCCCGCTCTCCGGTTCGGAGGCGGGGTTTTGTTCGCGGGTGATGTCAGTCGATGACGATCACCTTCGACGCGCTCTTTCCGTGTAGTAAATATTAAAAAATGTATTCATATTTTTTAGTATATGAAAAATAAAATTCATGAACACAAATTTTATTTTTTGCGAAAGTATGCCACTGCATTCTCTTCACTGCCGCACGTTGCTGTTTGCCCATACTCCTCTACCATCAGACACATGAAACACCTGTTGTTCTTGAGCCTTGCGATCCTGCTCGGCGGGTGCGTGCCGGCAAGCGAACAGGCATCTGCAGACTGTCTGCGGGAGTTTCCATCTCATGACATCAGGCAGGCGGGCAGGAAAACGCACACGCTGTCCGAAACAGAGTGGACGGACATACGGCAACAGATGCGATTGACGTCCGTCTGCATCCCCTCGCAATTCGGTGCACCGTTTGTGAACGTGGACTGGAATGCCGCAACAGGGAATGCGGATAGCGGCAGGAAAATCGTCGTCAGTTTTGAAAAGACGTACGATCCGCAGTACGGGGGATGGGGAAATGTCTATCTCGAGTACTCCACGTACGATTTTTCCGTGGGATCGGAATACCGCACGCTCGCGACGGACGAGACATACCGAAAGGTAAAAGAGGGAACTGCCGAAAACACCCTTCAGGTTCCTGCAGGCATGACTGCCGTCGTGACGTACGTCAAAGAAACCACTCTCCGGGGCGACGAATCGTGGTTGGAAAAACATGTCGTGTTTCCGTTTGACGGCTACTACATCGCAGCGGTCTACAAATTACAGGGGGATTACAGCGGCGATTCTGAAATGACATTGAATGCTCTGCGCGCAAAAGACTATCCGTCCGAGGATAAAGAGGCCCTGGACGCCTTCGATCGGATGGTTCTGGATCTCGAGTCTAGCGGAAGGCAGTGACGTTCAGCCCAGACTCCGCCTGATCTTCCCCGCTTCCACGATATCGGCGGCGATGACGGTCTGCTCGATGTTGTCGGTGAGGCGCTGCACGATGGTGGACGTGAGGTTGCGGTGGATGAGGTGACGCGGTTTTTCGGGACCGAGGGGGCTCCCAAGCCACTCTTCCACTCCGGCGAGATCCTCGATCACCGGCTTCCATGCTGCATCCTGCGAAGCAAGCAGCGCGAGGTTTTCGCGGTTCACGTACTTGCCCGCGTGCAGGAGATCGGCGCGCAGTGCCGGATACACTTTTTCGAGGAGTGGCAGATGGCCTTTCTTCTTTGCCTCGCGCAGTCCGCGCCCGGTGGCGATGAACTCGGGCGGCACGCCGAGCGAGTAGAGAGCGGCGGTAAAACCGATGGCGCGCGGGAGTTTGACCGTACCGATACCGCGGCTGTACCCGAAGAGCCCCACATGCTGGAGACGCTCACGGCGCGGCGGCACGTACTTGGACACGCGGTTGATCATGGGCGCGAGCGCTTCGATGCTTGGCTTCCACAGTGCGGTGAAGAGATCGCTGATCTCGCGCAGTTTGAGCTGATCGTCGGCAGTGATGCGCAGTGCGTGCTTCTGCGGCACCTCATTCTTCATGCGTGTGAGTGCGGAACGCACGTCCTCGAGCGGATAATCGTACCGGAAGGCGGACTGAATGGAGTACGTGCGCACGCCGGCATACTGATCGAGGAACGTATCGAGATACGACGGGTTCACCGAGCCACGGAACGGGAGCGAACCGGTACCGATGACGGGATGCACGGCGACCTGATGCTTTTCAGAAAGTGCCGCGAGATCGCTGAGGGCGGACTTGAGCGCAAGCACGGCGGGGACAAGGCCGGCATTGAGCGCGGGATCGGAGCGCGCGAGGAACACACGCAGTCCTCTCTCCGGATAGCCGCCGATCTCCGTTTTGAGCGACTGCCAGTACGGCTCCACGATGTCGCGGATGGAGAAGAGCGACGGGACATCCTCCACCAGCGGCGTGATGGCATAGCCACGGAGCGGATGCCCGCCATCGGGGCTGCCGGGGTGGAACACGCTGCGGTGATAACCCGCGATATCGCGGAACGCCTTGCGGATGGCGATGAGCTGCGCGGCGCTGACCGTGAGCGGCACGAACATCTCGGTCACCGGCGGACGCGCGATGCCGATATCTTTCGCAAAGTCTTCCAGCGAGAGCACGTTCATCATGGAACGGGCCATGCGGTGCAGCCTGCCCTCTTCGTACGCGGGAATACGGAACGTGAGGTGCAGATCGTTCCCGAGCGGTTTTGCCTGTAAAAACTCCATGGCGCGCGCGTAGAGTTTTTCGCCCACGGCTTCATCCACGTACTTCCCTTCCCAATCCCACATGTACTCATCAATGGGAAGATCCTTAAACAGGAGGAGAAGTTCTTCGATTTCGTCCTGCGTGGGAATGAATGCATCTCCCCGCCACCACGGCACCGACGCGTTGTCGGGGTGTTGCGTCGCCATCGTGACAGGGGGCCAGAGCACGGATCGATTGTGCCGATGCGTGCGGGAAACGCAACTTTTGGACACATCCGGAAAAAATCACGGATTCGGTTTAAGACAACGCGCAAACAAGCGTCTCCTGTGTACTTCCCCATTTATCTCTTTTCCCCCTCTTTCTATGGAAAAGCAGCATCAGGGTCAACAGCAAGGTCAGCAACAGGGTCAGGGTCAGCAAGACCGTCAGCATCGTTCCGATACCCAGCGTGGCATGGGGTCGCAGAGCGACACGGATACCGACCGCGGCATGCAGCAGGGCCAGCAGGGATCCGACACGTCCGAGAGTGACCGCGGCTACGGCAACCGCAGCCAGCGCTGAACTGACCGGTACGCAAACGGCCTCCATCCGGGGGCCGTTTTGTGAAGGGAGAACTCCCGCTACACTTCTTTTACCGTTTCCTCATGTTTCCCCACATCCCGATGAGGCGCCTCGCCACCACTCTCCTGCTCGGCACACTTTTCCTTGCAGGCTGCTCCGCCGACCCGATGCAGGAGTACTTCACACAGGGCGAGATGCTGGCGCAGGACATGAGCACGGCCGCGGAAAGGTTTGAAAACGTCATCAATACCCAGGGGGACATCCTGCAATGGACAGAGGAACAGAAAGGCGAAGTACGCGACGTGGTGGAGACGATGGACACCCTGAAGACGCAGGCCGAGGCCATGACCGTTCCGGAAGATATCAAGGACATTCACCCGCTCCTGGTGCAATCCATCACCGAACTGGGTGATGCCATCCGGGGGATTCTGGCGATTGCGGAGAAGCCGGACACCGCCACCGAGGCGGGGCTGAATGCGCTTGCCAAAAAGGCTCAGGACGGGGAGGCACACGCCAACGAATACCTGCAGAAAATGGAGGCCAGGATCAAGGAAAAGTACCCGCAGTACGTCACGGACGAGGAGGAGTAAGGTCCAGATGACCCCACGACGCCTGCCTCCGGGCGGACTTCGCGGGCCAGGCGGGAATTTCGTGTTCAAAAGGCTCTCTTGTCACTGAGATGACAAGAATGATCATGACGGTATACTGACCTCCTCCCCATGCGCCGTCTGCAGCGTATTGTCGGCATCGCGTTCTGCCTGAATGTGATTTTGGGCAACGTGTGCCTGCTGGAGATCACGTTTGCCATCGAACCGGAGATCAAGAGCGATTTTGAGGCGTTCTCCCGCGCGGACGCCACCGAGTGTCCATGGACTGTGCCGCAGAGCCGAGCCCCAAACTTGCCTGCCGGTACGACTGACGACGGCCGGCAAACGCCCTGCACGAACGGACACTGCCTCACCACGCCACCTCCGGCGATTTCCTGCTTCTTCGATGCCGCAAAAATCTCCATGCCCCCGGCCATCCCCGGCGATCTGCAGACAGCGACCGTGATCGCGGAACCACCGGACCGTGTGACGGTGCTTGCCGATATCACCGAGCGCCCGCCGATTGATGCTGTCACCGGCACGATCGTGCTGCGTTGTTGATCATCAATCAGAAGAGTGTATTCTCAATCCCCTTTTGCTTCTATCTCTTTTTCCTTTTCTCTCATGAACAACGTTCAATCCGCAGGCACCCCCTGGTTCGGCATCTCCCTCGGCCTCATGGGCATCATCGTCGGGTATGCCATCGGTACCTACAACGCCGGTCCGGTTGTGGCCCAGCCCGCCGGTCAGGTGGTCGCCCAGCCCACGGTTCCGGATGCGCCGGCCGCCCCGAGCAACCCTGCCACCGTGGATGACGATGCCGTTCTCGGCGACGATTCCGCAAAGGTCACCATCGTGGAGTTCACGGATTACCAGTGCCCCTTCTGCAGCCGTCACTACACGGACACGTACGGCCAGATCAAGAAGGACTACATCGACACGGGCAAGATCAAGTACGTCACGCGCGATTTCCCCCTGAGCTTCCACCCGCACGCCGAAGTTGCCGCCGAGGCATCCGAGTGCGCGGCCGACCAGGGCAAGTTCTGGGAGATGCACGACAAGCTCTTCGGCGGACAGGCATCCTGGTCCAACCTGGCCGACGCCAAGCCGACGTTCACCCAGTACGCCACGGATCTCAAGCTTGATGTCACCAAGTTCAACGATTGCGTAAACAGCGGCAAGTACAAGGAGGAAGTCCAGAAGGACATGGCCGACGGTATGGCCTCCGGCGTCAACGGCACGCCCGGCTTCTGGGTCCTCGGTCCGGACGGCAAGACGCAGCTGATCAGCGGCGCTGTCCCGTATGCCACCTTCAAGCAGGCGGTCGACGCCATGCTCTGAGCTTTGAGAGAGAGCAGCGTAGTACAAAAAGGACGGTCCGCGAGGGCCGTCTTTTTTTCGTAAGTGAAAAGATCGGCGCACGTCTTCTCGAGTATGACAACATCAATGAACAATGATGACCGGAAGCAGAAGGGCAAAGAGGCACCCGACCCGATGCAGTCGGATGTAGGCAGGCCGGAACCGGTGAAGGAGACGGCGGAGACATCACGGCAAGTGGACGCCACGGGAGCGGATTCCGCTGCGTAGATCCTTTTATCGGAAGAACGGAGATGCTAGTCTCAGCGGCCGATGCCCCGCTCCCGGGAAACCAACGGCGATACTCTGCGTGAGCCGTTGGAACAGTATCTCCATGAAATCGCCGAAACGGATCTCCTGAGTCCTGATGAGGAATACCGCCTGGCGAGACACGCAAAACACGGTAACGCTGAGGCACGAGACCTGCTCATCAGAGCCAATCTCCGGCTTGTCGTGAATATCGCACGAAGATACCGTAACAAGGGTCTTGATTTTGAGGACCTGATTCAGGAAGGCAACAAAGGTCTCATGAGGGCTATCAAGAAATTCGATCGGAAATTAGGGTATCGCCTCAATACCTATGCCAGTTGGTGGATACGTCAGGCGATTACCAGCGCACTCTCCTCAACATCGAGAAACGTAGAAATTCCGGCGTACATGATTGAACTTCTGGGGAAGTTCCGTGAGGCCGAGAAAAAACTGACTGTCGACCTGGGCCGCCAGGTCACGCCTCGTGAAGTCATTGCGACAATGGGCCTTCCCAAAGAAAAGGCAGGGCTCCTGTTACAGGCAAGATGCGCTCAGCAACATCCCGTCCGCGACACCGGTGAAGGCGACAAAGAAGAGGAATCCTTCGGAATAGAGAGCATTGAAGACGATGAACCGGAGATGATTCATCGTTCGATTACCAGAGAACATCGTGAAAAATTGAGAGAGTTGCTGCCGTTACTGGAACGGCGCGAGCAGGAAGTGTTGCGATGGCGTTACGGACTCGATGCTGAGTACAACGGCGGACGGGGCATGACGCTCGAGCAGGTCGCGCGCCTCTATAAAATCACCCGTGAACGCATACGCCAGATTGAAAGCAAAGCGATCAAAAAGCTGATCGACCTTGTAAACAATCCCCGTTACGCACAAAATTTGTATACAAAAAAAATGGGATCAATTAGCGATCCCATTTGATCACAATTTTTAGTCAGCGAACGAATTCATCGAGTGAGACACCGAACTTCTGCACCAACCTGGTGTTGCGCTGGAAGCAGGAGTTCTGGGCATCGGCGAACATGTTGCCGCAGATCTCCCAGAGGCGGTTTGCACGGATACGATACTCGGCCTCGGTGGAGAGCGGCTCGGGTGTCACCAGTGTCGGCGGCATCATCTCGCCGCCACCCATGGACGGCGGAGCGACAGTGGAACCGGTACCTGTGCCATTCGACAGTGCGGACGGAATGCTGAGGCCGCTACGGAAGTAGCCGGATTCGGTGAGGATGCGCATCAATGTGCCGTTCTGATGGATGACCTTGAGATCGGCATACGGACCGAAGAGTGCCGTGCACTCCTGCTGTTCCGTACTGGAGACGCCGTAACAGTTATGTGAGAAGTACTGGATGCTATCGAAAAGGTGGATGCGGTCGGTGCCGAAGCTGCTGGCATTGATATCGGAACCTACTTCACGGAAGAAACGGGCGACGCGATCGGCATACCAGTCAGCGGAAAAGGAGAGACTGCCGGTCTGGACCATCGGCTCCTTGATGGTAAGGGGAGCCTCTGCGGCAAGGGCCGTGGTTGCGCCGAGCATCAATGCCACGCCGGAGCCGACGAGGGAAAAGGAACGAATACGCATGAGCGGATGGGGAAAGAAGTACGGGTGCAAAAGAGAGGACGCGCCGGTCACTCTGCCCTTACGGGCATGCTGAGGAAGAAAAACCTCGGAGCATCCTGTGCGGGGAGCAAAAACGGCTCCGATACGCAGAAGCACGCTTCATCGCTGCAGTCGCAACCGCGGCAGATATCGCAACGGTTCACGCAACACTCGGGGCAGGTGACCATAGAGGAGGAGGGAACGTTACTGCAGGAGACGTGCTGTGTGTGGCGCTCTTACACTTCTACTTTTCATCAGGAAGAACTCAAAATACTCATTCCTTAGATATTGCTAAGAACGCAAAAATGTTTACTATTGATAGGTTCTGGTCTCGTTCCCTGACACCACCTATTCAGGAAAGAAGGCTTCCCATGACCCAGTCCGTTGCCCGGTTGCTCTTTAACAGCGAGTTGAAGGCGACCAGGGACCTGCAGGAGGCACTCGGCCTCCTGGGGATCCGCCACACTGTCACATTGCCTGCAGTGCTCGGGGCGTTGGAACACTCCATCGCTCACCCGTCGAAAACGCTGACTGGCTCCGAAGAACTGCAACTCTGCATCGCGATGCAGAGCCTAGGCTACTTCAGTCATCAACATCCGCCCGGTACAAAGTATGACTATTTGCTCTGGCCCGGGGACCACATCGATTTTGCAGCGCACCGTCTTGCCTGGCTTATCGACTGTTTCTCCGACCGGACTGCCAAGCAAGTCGTCGTACTCACGAGCACCCGCAAGCTCACGACGAGCGAAACGCCCTCCGCGGTGAACAGAGCCATGCTTTTCCACCGCGATGTGGAGGAATCGTTCGACACGATCCGGATCAACGACGTAATCGTACGCACGGAAGAACAGGCCATGTTCTGGCTCGCAGCCAAGACCGGCCGCCTGTTGTCCTCGGCGACGCTGCCGGACCTGAAGAACTGGATGTTCATCCGCAAGGGAAAACCGGGAGGTTCCATGCCCGATTTTTCCGACCGGCTCAGCCAATGGCTGACGCGAAAACCGGAGCCAGGTAAGGTCTTTGTGGCCACCTCGCAACCGTTCGAAGCCGCGCAGCATCTAGCCTGCCAGCTCCTCCTCCCTTCGGACAAAGGCTGGAAGGTGGATGTGGCGGGCTGCCACTGCCTGCCGCACGACCTGCCCGTCGGTGTTCTGATCGGAGAACTGACAAATACGATTCGTGTTCTCTCGCGAATCTGGGCGAAGCACGGAACGCTCGACCCGGAACAACAACCCACGCTGTCCACATGACAGCACAAACCCGTTCACGCTTCGGCGGCGAGCGGGTTTACCATGCGCCGACACGCTCTTTCTGAAGCTCCAAAAACTCCCACTGGCGGCTCTTTTGGCCTGCCCTGTGAAGGAAGGATTTGACGATCTTGTACGTATCGATATTGAAGTCTGCGCTCGCCCTGCCATCGAGAATCTCGCGGAGGCTTTCCTCGTCTCGGTACGTGCCCACATGCGTCCAGTGCGAGAACACGTGGATTTCCTGGTGACCGGTTTCCGCTGAAGTCTCGCGGATGCCGATCATCCCCGGATAGGGCCACCTCTGGTGACGGATCCCTCCAAGCGCCGACATCAGGCGCACATTATGGACAGTGGCATCCATCTCGCCGATACACGCGCCTTCGCATTTTTTCAGATGATACGCAAAGCACGAAGAACCTTTGGATGACGTTTTTTCAAGGCCGAGAACAGCGGGACAAAGCCCGCTTTCCTCCGCCACAAGAGCGAGCGCGGCCTCGGCAGTTTTGCGTGTGCCGAACATGCCGTAACAGTCGCCGATATCCGCCGCCGTCAGTCCGTCCCCGCGCAGAATCTCCGGAACAAGGAACCCCGCCTTGTTCTGCCTCAGGAGCACGGTGCAGCGGCTGGAGACGCGACGCAGCATGCGGTTGTAGATGGGCATATGTTCCTTGATCATCCTCGATTCCAGTAAAAGCGCGCCCAGTTCTCCGGCCGTCTCGTGACACTCGATATCCGTGATCTCCTGCACGATCTTCATGTCTTTGGGCATGGCGTGATCGCCCGAGAAGTGTGAGAGGACGCGGTTACGGATATTCACACTCTTGCCAATGTAGATGGGCCGCTTCTGCTTGCCGATGAACACATACACCCCGGGACCCTCCGGCAGATCATCGATGAGTTTTTTGTGAAGGGTGGGCGGCAGGGACGGGGTTTTGAGCAGCTTGTCGACGGCCCACTGGAACGTTTCTTCTCCCTTTTCGATGTGTGAGAGCACCCAGAACTGGCGCATGGCCTCGGCATCATCCAGCGCACGGTGACGGTTCTCGCAGGGGAGCGCAAAGCGTTCGATGAGGGCATCGAGGTTATGATGCTTCAGTGACGGGTGCAGCAGGCGTGAGAGACGCACCGTGCAGAGTGTCCTCGCATTGAAACGGTGTCCCGAGCGGCGCAGCTCGTTTTTGACGAACGCGTAATCGAACCGCGCGTTGTGCGCGACAAACACCGCGTTCTCCAGCCGGCTCAGGACATCGTGGGCGATGCTGTCGAAGACGGGAGCTTCCATCAGCTCTTCATCCGTGATACCCGTGATATCGCGGATGAGCGGCGGGAGGGACCGCTCGGGGTTCACGAGACTCGACCAGCGCTCCAGGACCTTACCGCCCCGCATGAGCACGATCGCAATCTCGATGATGCGATGATGGAGGAAGCTGCCGCCGGTGGTCTCCACGTCGACGAATGCATACGTCGTCTCCTCCTTTTTCGCTCTGCGGGGCATAGGCAGGCACCATACTGCGATCTGATTTTGTGCTCAAGAAAGTGCCGGAGTTTTTGGAAAAGGGTACAAGGCGAGCCTTGTACCCTTTGTTCCTTTTATACCTTTTGTTCCCTTTGACTTACTTCCCCGCGACGCTTGCCTGCGGGACGAGGCGGAAGCCCTCCGGGAAGATGGCCTGGTGCTTATCGGCATCGAACGTGAAGTACACGCTCAGATCCGGGAAGTACCAGCCGTTGGCAGAACCTTCGTGGTAGTACGCGCAGTCACGCGGCGTGCCATCCTTGTCCTTATCCGGGTTGTTGCGGATGTCCTGCTTGGTGATGGCGTAGTTGTCGTAGAAGGCGGAGAAGCAGGCGTTCCACGTGGGGTTACCCGAAACCGGGAAGCCCTTGCTGTTGATCTGGACCGGAACGCGCGTGTCCTTGGCAACGGTCTTCGTCGGGATGAGCGTGGCCGTCACGGCGTCACACAGATCCGGATCCCTGAGCTGCTCGATGAGGAAATCCACATCGCGGTCCATCAGGTCAGACATAAAGCGTGCAAGCTGACGGATGAGCGTGTTGCTGGAACTCTGGTTGATGGCGCGCTGGACGGAACAGATGTAGTTGATCTCCTTGTCGCTCAGGGGGACATCGTTCGTACCACCGAAGCCGGCGGGCGGAACGTCTCCGCCGAGGCCGACGGAACCTCCGATGGTCTGGATGATCTTCTTGAGCTTGGTGGTCTCCTTGCCGCGGCGTGCGCCGTCGTTGTTCTCGCCGGATTCAGGAGTGCTGAAACCAGCGAGGAAGAGCGTCTCGCCGCCCTCGGAGGAGGAATTGCCCTCGCTGGACGAGCTGCCCTCGCCACCCTCGGAGGAGGAATTACCCTCGCTGCTGTTGCCGGAGGAGGAGCTGCCGGAATCGCAGTTGCCGAAGAGGGACGAAACCTCCTCGCTCGAGAGAGCGCGGTCGTACACGCGGACATCATCGATGGAACCCGCGAAGAAGCGCCCCGGGTAGAGGGACGCGCCCATCCGGAACGGGTCGTTGCCCGTGGTCGGAGCAGAAGCGGCCACCGGAATGCCGGCGAGACCGTCGAGGTACATGGTGAGCGTGGTGCCGTTAAAGGTACCCGTCAGCAGGTGCCACTGACCGTCGTTCAGGATGTTGGTCTGGAACGTGGCGGACTGGTACCCCGGACTCTGCAGGACATAGACCGTCGGGTAGCCCGTGGACTGGTTGATGGTGATGTAGTAGCCGTTGAGATCGAACGCGTCGGTCTGACCGGCGATGACGGCGTAATCGCTGTCACCCGTGCTCCTCACCCAGGCGGAGACCGTAAAGGCACCCGTGAGCTGGAGATCGTTGTCGTGCGGGACATCCACAAGGTCGTTCGCGCCGTCAAAATTGAGGGCGGAAGCGGCAGGGGTGATGGCCGGTGCACCGGAGACCCAGGAGGCACCGGTAACCGCACCGTCGTTGCCGTTTACCAGATCCTCGGTGGTCACACCGCCGTCTTCATTGTGCGGCCAGTAGCCGACAAGACCCGTGGGGACACAGGCGGTGATAGCGGCCTCGGAAGACGAGGACGACTCCTCGCTGGAGGAAGACTCTTCGGAGGAAGAGGAAGCCTCGGAGGAAGACGATTCCTCGCTGGAACTGCTCTCCTCGGACGAGGAGGACTCCTCAGAGGAGCTCGATGAGCCGCTTTCCTCACACTGACCTGCTGCCAGAGCGGCGATCTCGGACGGACTGAGGGCGGAGTTATAGATGCGGACATCATCCAGGTTGCCGTTGTTGAAGTTGCCGCCGTTGTAGGTGTTGGTCACCGGCGAGCTGGAGTTGAAGATGGACGGGGGAACCGTACCGACGAGGGTGCCGGCAACCGGGGAACCGTTGAGGTAGACGATCATCGTGGTGCCGTCGTACGTGGCGGCTAGGTGGTTCCAGCCGGTATCGGTCACCGGAGCGCCGGAGACGAAGTACGTGTGGGCGGTCCCGTCGCCGCTCAGGTTCCAGTAGATAAGGTTATCGGCGTAGACCTGCAGCACGTAGCTGCGCTGATCGCCTGCAATGTCCCACTTACTCACGTTCACCTGGTCACCGAGACCCCTCTTGAACCAGAAGGACACGGTTGCGGCGGTCGAGAGATCGAGAGAGGCGCTGTCCGCGGCGGAGAAATACTGACTGCCGGCAGCGGTGTAGTTGGTGCTGGCCGGGTCGGCAAAGCTCACAGCGGGGACATCGCCGGAATGTACGACACCGTTGATGAGTTCTGCATCGTTGGCGTACGACGTGGAATCGGCGGCGGAGGTACCGGACTCCTCATCGAATCTCCAATGAGCGACGAGCGAGCCGTTCTCCGGGATACAGGCGGCCGGGCCCTCGCTGGAGGAGGAAGAGGAGGACACGGGCGTGTCATCCACGATGATCGTCCAGTAGCCGGTCCAGGCACTGGAGTTACCCTCGTTGTCCACCGCGCGCACGTGCCAGTAGTACGTGCCTTCCGGCGTGCCCGCGGCATTGATCTGGGAATCGGAGAGAGGACCGGACGTGTAGGCCGGTGTCACGAAGGAACCGTCGGGGTTCGTGGCCGGGTCCGTGGCGGACTGATAGATGTACGTGACAGGAGCGGAGGGATCTGCGACATCGGTCCAGTCGAGGAACCCGATGCCGGCCGTCGTGACGGTGGAACCGTCAGCCGGGGAAACGTGCGCGGGAAGATCCGGAGGCGTTTCGTCCTCGGGGACGACAACCGTTGCCGGGCAGGAGCCCGCGTCACCGGCATAGAACGGACCACCCACAACATCATTCACGACGGACATGGAGGAACCGGTCACCGTGAAGCTGATGTAGTGCTCGGCATCGCGGTCATAGGCGTAAAACACGCCGGCTTCGTGGGTGAGACCGACGTACTTGTCGGAACCGCCCGTGGTGAGCTGACCGAGGTACGTGGCACCGCCTGCGATGTTGTTGAGATCGATGGAGTACAGGTCGCCGGAAGCACGGAGGTAGACGAGCTTCATGGAGCCGTCGATCGCCACGTCACCACCGAGAACGGTGAGAGACGGGATGTTCCCAAGAGAGGTGACGGTGCCCGCGGTGCTGATGCGGTACAGAGTGCCGTTTGCAAGCAAACCACCATCAAGCGCGTATAGATTGCCGTCCGGACCCATACCCAAGGTCGGGATGAGGACGGAGATCGGCAGGGAAAGAGGAGTGACTGTCACGGAACCGTCAGGCTGGAGCACCGCGAGATCGCGGGTCTGTCCCGAACGGATCATGAGCGTGTAGATCTTTTCGTCGCTTCCTGCAGCCACCGCGGCGTTGAACTTGGAGCTGCCCGGAGCGGTGTAGGACTGTACCGGAGTCGCAACGCCGGAGACGTCGTTGACGGAATACAGGCCGGCCGTCGTTGCGGCCGCGTTGGTGATGGCCAGGTGCACCTGCGTGTCCTGGAGCGTGCAGGCGTAGTCGAAATTCGTGTCACAGGCGTTGCCGGCGGCATCCTCATCGGAATCGAGCTGATCGGGGTTACTGAGAAGGAGACAGTTGTCACCGGTGTCGATGATGTTGTCGCCGTCATCATCGGTGTCGCAGGCGTCGCCCTCGCTGTCACCGTCGAAGTCGGCCTGGTCGGCGTTGGAAACGAGCGGGCAGTTGTCAGCGCCGTCCTCATCGCCGTCCTCGTCATCATCCGTGTCGCAGGCATCCCCACCATCGGCGAGGCCGTCCGTGTTCGTCTGGTCGGCATTGCCGTTCACCGGACAGTTATCGGCATCGTCGTTCACTGTGTCGCCATCGTCATCGGGATCGCAGGCGTCGCCCTGACCGTCGTTATCGAGATCCTCCTGACCGGCGTTCTGGATCAGTGCGCAGTTATCGTCGACATCAAGCTCTCCGTCCTCGTCATCATCGGTGTCGCAGGCGTCGCCGCCGTCGGCAAGACCGTCGGTGTTGAGCTGATCGGCGTTGGGCGCAAGCTGACAGTTGTCGGCAGAATCCTCGACACCGTCACCATCCGTATCCGTCACCGCCACACCGTTGGTGAACGTGCAGACGATCTCCTCGCCGGAATCCACATTCAGGGTGGCCGTGCGGGAGGGGATGCTCACGGAGGAGTCTCCGCCGGCACCGGTACAGACCAGGTTCGTCAGGGACCATCCGCCGACCACGGACTCCGTGATCGTGCGTGTGGCGCTGTCGTTGGATGCGATGGTCCAGGAGTTCTGGAGGGTGGCATCGGCATCGTCATCGAGCGTGAAGCTCCAGGAACCGGTGAAGCCGAAGTCCTGGGCATTGTCCGGGTTGGTGTCCTTGATCACGGTGATCTGACCCACCTCATCTCCCGTATCATCGAAACCGCAACCATCGATCTCATCGGAGCCGCTGCCGCCCTCACAGTCGTCATTGCCGTCTCCGGCGAAAATCACGTCATTGGAGCTGTCTCCGTTGAGGTCATCATCACCACTGCCTCCGGTGATACTGTCGGCACCGTTGCCGCCGAAGATGTCATCGTTGCCGGGACCGCCGTTGAGGATATCCGCGCCGTTGCCTCCGCAGATCGTGTCGTTGCCGCCGAGACCATCGATGTACACGGCGCCGTTGCCGCCAATGATCACGTCATTGCCGCCGGTACCGATGAGCGTGCCGTTGTAGGTGAGGCCATCCATCGGACCGCCGCGGATGATGGCGCCATCGATATAGATGGTGCCGCCGAGGCCGTTGCACACACCGCCGACTTCCGTGAGCGTTCCGAGGTTTGTGGACCCCGCCGTCACACCGTTGATGACGGATGTTCCGGACTTGGTGATGTTGCCCGTGGCAAGCGGATACGCGGCCGTCGGACGGACGCGGACGTTCTGCCAGGTGAGCATGTTCTCGTTGCTGTTGTCCGTGTCATCCGTGATCGTGATCGTGAGTGCAGAAGCCGAACGCGTCACGGCGATCGTGGCGTTGTCCGCAAGACCGTTGATGTTGTTGGCGTTATCGCCTCCACCTCCGCAGCTGCTCGTGCAATCCACACGGACAGTGGGGGCGGAGCCCGTCGTATCAAACTCAAAGCCTGCAGGGGCATTGAGGATGATGGTGCCGTCGCCGATTTCGCTGTCATTGTTCTCAGCGATGATGGGACCCGTAAGGGTGGTCCAGGCACCACCGGCAGTGGTGAAGGAAATGAGCGTTCCGCCCGTGGCAGCGGAGTTGCTTGTCGCTGCGGACGCAACCGGCGTGAAGACCGGGAGACCGGCGGTAAGCGAACCGAGCGTCACAGACGCGGAAAGAGCGACGAGCTGACCTTTGGCCAGCGCACGTCGGAAGGAGACGGGAAACGTCATACGACGGGGGGAGAGGATGAGCGGGCGGAAAACCCATTCATTGAAATACCCGCCCATTTTGACGAAAGACCAAGAGGGGGCGCAAGTCCAAATTGTCATATTCTCTTACCCAAAACGCCTTTTCAGATCACCGTGCGTATGTCCGGATAAACGTCATGGGGTTGATGCCGTGGCGATCCGCTTCGGACAGGGACGGTACGGCGGCAGGGAGATACGGACGGTGGTTCGTCTCCCCCGGTTCTCCGCGGTCAATTTGCAGGTGCAGATGCGGGCCACTGGTGTTCCCCGTCATGCCGATGGATCCTATGATGTCTCCCGGGGCGATATCGTCACCCACATCGACGGTAGCGGCCCCGAGATGCCCGTAGATAGAGTAGAACGTGCCATCGGTGGGGTGGCGGTGTTCGATGATCACGTGAATCCCGAGCGCCTTATCGGTTTTGACCGTGACGACACGGCCGCCGGCGACGGCGGAGACAGGGGTTCCCAGAGCCACTTTGAGATCGATACCCGGGTGCACGGCCGTGAACTCCGCGGCATCCAGATCGTACGCGCCGAAGTAGTGCGTGGAGTAGAAGAGCTTGCGGGTGAGCTCGTCCACATTGCGAGGGTTCGTGAGCTCGCTCATGGGCACCGTGAGACGGGACATGTCATAGGACGGCACAGGCACAAAGTCCTCGCGGCTCATCTCCGTATAGGTGCGGTTCCACTCCTGCGGCGTGCGCATATCGCCCCAGTTGGGAACAGAGGAGAAGGGAAAAACGGCATGACCGAATGCCGGGAAATCCGCAGCCCCGTGCAGAACAGGCGGTGGTTCGAAGACAGGGACTGGGGACTTGGCCTGGGACGAGAGAGAGGAGGTGACCGACGAGCGGGCGGCGGACGAGCGTTCCTGGGCGATCGGCTGCAGCACCGGCGGGGTGACGGCGATGGGGGCCGGAATGAACGCCTTGCGCAGAATGCTGGAAGAGGAAGACCGGGCGCCGGAAGACGACCGCATCCGGGAGGACTGACGGCGTTCCAGGCGCTGGCGGCGCAGAGCCTCGCGGAGACTTTCCCTGCGGGGACTGGGCTTCTGAACGGTTTTGATATCCACGACTGACTGTTTCCACGGCTGCAGCTGATGCAGAAGCATGGACTGCAGATCCCCCTGGGAACCGGCGCTGAGCCCGAGTCCCAACCCCAAGAGCACAAAAACCGCACTCCGGGAGTGATTTTTCAGGAGAAAGGCGAGCTTGCCTGAGACGGTGTGGATATGAATGTTCAACAGATCATTATATCATTTTTTGTCATTTCTGTCACTAATCACCTTTTGGCTTAGAATAGGGCCAAATAAGGAAAGGGCCGCCCCCCGGACGACCCTTTCTGCCGGGTCCGCTCTCACTCTCTCTCAGCTGAGCGCGGAATGTCGGGTAGGAGTCCGCATCCTTCGCGGGTCCGCCCGTGAGCAGAACTCTACGCGAAGGATATTAAGAGGATATTAAGAGACCGTCTTCAACCATCCGCGGGCGGGAACGCCCGCTCTGGAAAAAATAAAATGAGGAATGCGAAGATAGACCTTCTCGTCATGGACCATCGAAAGTTGGATGCCAGATCTCAGGCGAAACTGATCGTGAACGTCGTGCCTTTTCCTTCCTTACTGCGCACGTCCACCGACCAGCCGTGCAGACCGGCAATGCGCTGCACGAGCGCGAGACCGAGACCGAAGCCTTCCTGCGAGCGCGCGTCATCCACCTGGAAGAAGCGGTCGAAGATGCGTTCAAGCATCTCGGGGGCGATGCCGATGCCGGTATCACTCACCGAAAGTTTTTTCTGCGTGAGCGTGAGTGTCACCGTCCCCTCTTTGGGTGTGAACTTGATGGCATTGCTGAGAAGGTTGCCGAGCAGTCGGCGGAGCAGGGTGGCATTCCCGGTCGTGTGAATATCAGTGGCGATTTTTGCCTCAAGCTTCACGGATTTTTCCGCAGCCAGAGCGGCATGACGATCGAGCGATTCCTGCGCGAGCGATGTCAGGTCGACATCTTCCATTGTGATGGCGGCCTCCTCCAGACGTGCGAGTTCCAGGAGCTGATCGACGAGGTGCGAGATGTCCTTCACGTCCTCTTTGGCGGAAAGAATTCCCTCTTCATGTCTGCCGGTCTTGAGCGCTAGATCGAGTGACGAGCGCAGTGCCGCGAGCGGGGTGCGCAGTTCGTGGCTGGCATCCTGCGTGAACTGCTCCAGCTTGATCATGGCTTCCTCCGCGGGCTTGAGGCTGCGGCGCGCGAAGAAGAGCCCCACGCCGAACGTGAGCGCGGAGATGCCGCCGGAGACGAGCAGAAAGCGGAACGCCCTGTCCGGCAGTTCGCCCCACTGCTGACGCTCGGTTTCCCCCACCTGGATGTAGCCGACGAGCACGCCGTTATCCTGCACCCCGCGCGTGAGCAGACTCACTTCGTCACCGCGGAACATGAAACGGCTGAACATCGGCTCGGCGCGGAACTCCAGATCCTCCAGGAGCGCGCCCGCGTAAAGAACTTTTCCGTCTTTATCCACCACGCGCACGCGTTCGCGGATATGCGGGGGAATTCCGCGGAGCACTCCATCCTGGGAAATCACCCCCATCGTGAGCACCGATTCGGCATCCTGCTTCAGGCGGTTGGCAAGCTGACGACGCGAGACCGCGAAATCGGCTGCGAGGAACACGAGGCTCGCGAGTACGAGAAGACAGAACACGAAGGCGGTGAACTGCAGCGCGATGATGTAACTGATGCGCTTGAACATGGTGATTACTCGGCGGGCACAAGATAGCCCCGGCCGGGAACCGTCTTGATGACCTGCTTGCCCAGTTTGCGCCGGAGATAGGCGATATGCACGTCCACGGTCTGCGAGAAGAGCAGATCATCGCGCGAGCCCCACACGTGCTCGAGAATACGCGGTCTGTCCTGCACCTCTCCTTTATTGCTGATGAGGAACTGCAGGAGCGCGTACTCCTTGGGCGAGAGATCGACTTTCTTTTTGCCCTTCCACGCCTCACGCGTGTTGGTATCGAGCGTCACTTCCCCCGCGGTGAGCTTGGGCTGACGCTCGGGTGCTCCGCGACGCAGGAGTGCGCGGACGCGGGCGAGCAGCTCATCCAGATCGAACGGTTTCGCCAGGTAGTCATCGGCACCCAGGTTGAGGCCGTGGATGATCTCTTCCTGCTTGGTCCGGGCCGTGAGCATGAGGATCGGCATTGTTTTTTTATGCTGGCGCAGCATGGAACAGAGCACATAGCCGTCCATACCCGGCAGGTTCACATCGAGGATCAGCAGATCGCAATCCTGCGTCATCGCTTTTTCAAAACCGTCTTTGCCATCGTGCGCCACCGTCACCGCATAGTGCTCGAGTTCCAGACATTGCCGCAGGTTATCCGCCAGCTTTTGCTGGTCTTCCACGAGGAGAATGTGCATCGCGGACAGTCTACGGCGGGAGAGATTAAGACGTCATTAAGAAACAGGACGCAAGTGCAGGCGAAATTTCCCGGACTGTTGACTTCCGGACTCATCCGCTACACTGCGGCGTCTTTGTTTTCTTCCCCAACACATTTATGAACAAGAAGCTCGCTCTTATTCTCGCCGCCACGGCTTTCCTCGCCGCCTGCTCCACGACCGCCAGCGTCACGGGTGACGAGATGACCGACACGCCGACCACTGATGACACCGCCGCGATGGAGGCCACCGACGAGGCCATGGACGCCGAGGTTTCCTCTTCTTCCGAGGCCGCCACGGAGACGGGTGCCGAGGTCGAAGTGCACGTCGAGGGTGATGCTGCCATGGAGGCCGGTCACTGAACCATCGACTTCAACAAAGAAGCCTCTGCGCGAGCGGGGGCTTTTTGCAAAAGAATCCGAGGAAAGACGGAATCCGAAGAATCCAAGGAAGTTCGTCGGATTCTTCGGATTCCTTTTATTCTTTGTTCTTCCTTCGTCGCATCACTTTCCCCACCTCCACCGCGCCTCTTCTCCGGTCTTGGCACAGATGTAGATCAGAAGCCCCGTGAGGATCACCGTGTACGGAACGTACAGAGCGGCGAAGAGTTCACCCTGGATATTTTCGGGACCGATGAGCCACAGGACCGCCTGCGGAGCGAGGATGAGCACTACAAACCCGAGTGTGACGAGCCAGCCTTCGATGCTCGCCGGGTACCAGCCGTAGCCGTAGTGTTTCGCCTTGAACCAGAGCTTGGTCATGACTGCGGATTCTACACTCCCCGGAGATGCGTACGGAAGAATTCCGCGGACTTTTGCATGAAGTCGTTCCACTGCGGACCGAACTCATGCCCCTCGCCGGGATAGGAGACGTACGTGATCTCTTTGCCAAGCGCAGTCAGCGCCGCGTGGAGACTGTCCGACCACGAGGCGGGGACATCGTTGTCGTTCGTGCCCTGGAAGAGCAGTACCGGATCTTCGATCTCAGAAAGCAGTGTCCGTGATGAACGTGCATCCCAGGCAACCGGATTCTCCGCGCGCGTGCCGATCACCTCTTTGGTCTGATCCTCCTGCTCCGAGCGATCGTTGCGCCAGCGCGCGTAGTTCTCCCACGCATCGGCATGCACCGGTGCGTAGAGCACGGCTGCATCGATGAGCTCGGGATGTGCGGTGAGGATATTGAGGGTGACGCCACCGCCCATCGAGTGTCCGAGCATTCCCACATGTGTTGCGTCGACCGACGGTAACTCTGCAGCGCGGACAGCGAGTACGGCGTTGGCACTATCGATGCTGTAGCCGATGCCCGCATCGTAGACTTTCGATTCATCCGGATTGGCATCGGACACGGCGTGCCCGCGATAATCGGTATGCAGCACGGCAAAGCCCTGACGGGCCAGGTAATCCTGCTCGCGCTTCAGTCCCCTGCCCTGCGTGTACACACTCGGTGCGATGTATCCGTGATTGAAAATGAGCAAGGGGAACGGCCCCTCGCCCTTGGGAACGTTAAGGATGCCACTGACCTTCACGCCGTTACTGAGGTACGTGATGGCATAACGCGTGTACGCGTCATTGTCGCCGAGCACCTGATACAGATCGAGACCGGTGCCCGAGAGACGCATGTCCCTGAACTCCGCGAGCGTCGGCACCGTCTGGAGAATCGGCTTTTGTGCCGGAGCTGAACGGACAACTGCAGATGAAATGCCTGATGATTCTTCGCTCAGCGGTTGCGAAGGAACTGAACAGGCGGCGAGCAGGAGCAGCGGAAGCAGGTGGCGAAGACGCATGGAGAAGAGTCTACCGCTCAGAGCTTGGGATCCGGACCAAAAAATCGTGTTCGTATGTTTTTGATGATGAGCGGCTCGCGGCGCAGCCACCAGGCGTGCGCCTCCACTTTCCACTTGTTCCAGAATCCGCGCACGGGACGCGGGATAAGGAAGCCGAGCCCGAGGAGTTCCAAACCGATCAACCCCAAGAACGCTCCCGGAGTCAGCGGTGTGACGAGCGCAAAGAGCCCGAAGATCACAAGCACCACCCCGATGAACTTCCGGATGACGAGACGCACCAGGGTAGGCTAGCCCGGATTGCGGACCAGTAACAGCGAATGCATCACAAAATGCTCTTACGGCAGCAGCTGATACGTGTACGCCGCAAGCAGGAAATCGTGCACATCCTGGAGCGTGGTGCCCGAGCTGCTGGAACGCGGTCCCACAAATCCGATGACAGTGATGTACCGGTGCTTGGTGGGGGCACGGAACGCCATCACGTACTCCTCTGTGTCCCAGCCGACAGGATAGTTGTGCCAGATGGGAATGGTTTCCCCTGTCGGAAGTTCACGGCTGATGATCGGCGCAGGAAGCTCTGTAGCACGTTCACTCCATGCGACAGATTCCACGGTCGAGAGGCCACGGCCGCCTTCCGGATCAACATAGCTTTCGGACAGGGCGCCAAAACCCGCCTCACCACCGGCAAAACCGCAGATGGCCAGTGCTTCCTTATTTTCTGCATCGAGTTTGATGTCGCACGCGCACGCTCCCCACGATTCCGGATGATTGAAACGGATTCCGAGTTTTTCGTTGATGCATGCCGTGTCTCCGGGGGACGCCGTCGGCATCGTCATCTCGCGCATGATGTTCTCGATGCGGCTCACTTGGGCTGCAGCGAGGGCAACGCGTGATGCTGACGACGCAGCCATGGCGGCGGCTTTGCTGCTGTTTGCCGCTGCCTCACTTGCATTATTCTTCTGTACTTCTTCTTGATGTGCGATGACCGTCTGTGTCAGCTCCTCCTGTGAACGTGCAGTACTCACTGTTCTCGCCAGTTCATTGTGAAAAATCCATAGCCCAACGGAAACAAAGACAACGATTATCACAAGAATAACTGCCGCAGTCTGACGAGACATGGACGTAAACCTCATACTCAAAGTATGGGAGGATCCCTATAAATCTTCAACCTGAAAAGGCACAATAGGCACATACGCCTCCACCGCTTCTTCATCGGCCAGGCTTTCCGTGCGGAGAGCGACGTGACGGTCACCGACGAGGCGCTCGTGCATCAGTGGACCTCCGTGCTGCGCCTGAAAGAGAATGACCGAATGACCGTGCTCGATGGAAACAACACTGAAGCCGACGCAGCGATCATCTCGGTAATCAAGAAGGGCGTGACGCTGCGCATCGGTACTGCCAAAAAGATTTCGACTCTGCCCGCACGATCGGTGACCCTCTGCTGCGCGGTCCTCAGACGCGAGAACTTTGAATTCGTTGTGCAGAAGGCGACGGAGACAGGGGTGACGCGCATCATTCCCTTGCTGACTGACCGCACGGTGAAGACCGGCATCAATCTGGAGCGACTCAGGAAGATCGCCATCGAGGCCATGGAACAATCCGGCCGCGGCACGTTCCCAATGATCGATGAGCCGTGCAGGCCGGACGAGGCGTTCACAAAAACGGAAGGAACTCCTTCTCTCTTCTTCCACTTCGGGGGAAAGACGGACTGGGAGAAATCGTTGACCGATGATCCCGCCAGCATCTGGATCGGCCCGGAAGGCGGGTGGTCGGAGGAAGAGGCACGATGGGCTCAAACGCAAAAAATGACGACGTGTTCACTGGGGAACATGACACTGCGCGCGGAAACAGCGGCTATCGTGGCGTCGTACCTGAGCTCCCGCTAACGCTCAGAACGAGAACGTGATCAGCTGCGCCGTGAAGGAGAGGTGATCCTTGAGCACGATATGGCCATTCAGCATCGCGAGAGACATATCAAGCGACATCAAGCCGGCCGCACAGATGGCCGCAGCACCGAGGAAGGTGAAGAGCGGGAAGTCGGTGGCCAGTGAGCGGAGTGCGTGACGGATCATGAGATCAATAACGGTTCTGCTCCGCAATGCGGACAGAGAGCCTCGTGTAGAGGATTTTTGCGGTCTCGGCGCGGTTGATGTTGGCATCGGGACGGAAGGACCCCGTGGGCTTGCCGGCGATATCGAGGTCTCCGCTCGCAATGCCGCGCCCCACCGCGTAGGCGATGTCCGCTTCGTACTTGTGCCCCTGCGTATCCCTGAACTGCGAGTAGAACGGCAGCACCCGGTCGCCGAAGGCATCGTGGATCATGGTGAGCAGCTCCGCGCGCTTCACCGGGCGGTTGAGATCGAGATCCACTGTCTGGAAGAGGCGCATCTGTCTCTCCTCGGCACAGGACACATACGCCGACGCCCAGTGATACCTGGCCTGCGGATGCACAGCAGGACGATGACAGAGTGTGGGGTCCTGGCCTGCGGCCTCATAGACCATTTTGAGCGCTTCCGCGACCGTGACGGGATTGGCCGGGCGGTACTCGCCGGTGAGCGAGCCGTCGGCGCGGCGATACCCGGAGACGATCCGGAACGAGGCGATGCTGCGGACGAATTCCGCAAACCAGTCGGCATCGTTCACATCGGTGAACGCGGGACCCGCGATACCGGAGAGCGCATCGATCTCTGCATCGAACGACACCGGATCCGGGGACTCATCGGCTGCGACGGTCTGTACCTGTGCCTCAGCATCGCTCAGGAACGTGGAAGCCGCCGGAAGGAGAGCCGTACCGCAAAGCAGCAGGGCAAGCGCGCCGGTGACGACCGTGCGTTTCATGGTGTGCATGTGGATATTGCAGACAGTATAGCGGTTTCCGGGGTTTTCCTCAAGAATGGCAGAACCGGTTTTTCCGCGTCTGCAAGCGCAGCATCACCGATACAGATCTTGAAAAAGACGCAAAAAAGGCGTACAATGGCCCGATACGGTCACCCATGAACCGCCATACCCGCATTCTCACCGGCGTTCACGCGTTCTGCGGTGCCGTCTTTGCCGCGACCGTCATCATGCATGCGGGGTCGCTCACCGCGCAGACAGCGGGTCTGGCTCAATCTTCCTCGTCGGCCACATCCGTGTTTCTCGGTTCCACGGGCCTTGCCGCCGCCTCCGCCGCCAGCTCCGTGAGCGGGATGGATGCCGTGCTCTGGGACCGGATCCCCTCGCTGATACCCGGCATCGGTTCCATGGATGAGTGGGTGAGCCCGATGCATTCCGCAGCGGTGCCTCTCGGCTGCTTCACAGAGACGGGGATCTGGAGCACCGAGCGGAAAAAGTGCGCCCCGGACCAGGGGCCCTTCCTTCTGCGCCTGACCGTACAGACACGGTCGGATGACGATGTCCCGACGGACATTCCGGTGATCGGCGGGTCCGCGCCCACCCGGGAACGCATTGATGAGCTCCTCCGGCAGGATTTTCTGTCGCCGGAGTACGAGACGCAGCGCAGGAAGATTCTCACGGAAACCGTCACATCAACCCTGGGCGCACTGAAAACCCTGACAGGCACGGACGGACTTCCGGCGGATCTCCTCGCCGCCGTGGGTGAACAACAGAGCGCGATACGGCAACAGATGACGGCGATCGATACCGCCTCGGCGGCGCAGCTGGACAGGATCATCGCAGACATGCTCACGCGTATCCGCACGCTGCAGGAGCTGCTGTCCGCACCGGCAGACACACCGGAAACGATGACAGGAGCAGGGGGAACAACGGCGGCACCGTAATCGTTGGTGTGCTGATACGTCTGCGGGGTACACTACGTCCCTTTTTAGCAGAGTGTTCCCCTCTCTCCCCGTCCGCAGGCGTACGGTACTCACACACGCGCTCATCGCGGTGCTGGCGGCGTGGGGCATTGCATTCCTGGTTTACGCGGCGCGCTTTTGGAACGAGATCCCCGTCCTCACGGCGGAGACGTTTGCACAACAGCAGTCGGTGATCGTTACAGACCGTACCGGGCAGGAGCTCATCCGCTTCCACGAGGGGCACGATGTGGTGGAGATCACGGCGCAGGACATGCCCGAACACCTGCGGGAAGCGTTCATCGCCATTGAGGACCGCCGGTTCTTCCTGCGTCCGTGCGTGGATGTGCGTGCGCTCACCCGCGCGAGTATTGCGACGGTCTTCGGGAAGCGCATCGAGGGGGCATCCACCATCACCCAGCAGCTTGTCGGCCTGCTGCTCGAGAACCGCAATGAGCGCACCATCCGCCGCAAAGTGAATGAGCTGCTGCTCGCGTGCAAGCTGGAGTGGACCATGCCCAAGGAGGATATTCTTACGCTCTACCTCAACCGTGTGCCCTTCGGCGGCAACGTGTACGGCGTGGAGCAGGCGAGCCAGACGTTCTTCGGTGTGCACGCGCACGATCTCTCGGTGGCCCAGGCCGCGGTGCTCGCGAGTCTCCCCCAGCGACCCACGGCGCTGAGCCCGTACGGAAAGCTCAGACACTCGCTTGTCTCGCCGCAGGCAGAGATGCTCATCGCCCGGAAATATGTGACGGAGATCGATGATCTGCCGGAAGGTTCGTGGCAGATGGGCCTGCTTCCTCTGCGTATCCAGCAGGCAGACGGCACCTGGTTCACGGTCCCCGGCCGCACAGATGTGGTTCTGGAACAGATGAATGCCCTCGGGTTCATCGGCAACCTTGACCGTGCGGATGCCGATACCGACCTCAGGAGACTGCGTTTCCGTGAGCAGATCGCCGCAGAACCCGATGCACAGTACTTCGTGCGGCAGATCCGTACCTCCCTCCCGTCCCTCCTGCAAAGCACCGATGAACTCAAATCACGCCAGTGGTCGGGCATCAAAATCCGCACCACACTGGACCGAAAACTGCAGAACCTCGCAGAGCAGCTGATCGCCAGGCACGCGGAGGAGTACCGCGTGCGGTTTGGCGTGGAGAACCTTTCGCTCGTAGCCATTGACCGGCAGACCCGCGAGGTGGTGGCGTACGTGGGCAATGCACCGACGGCCACCGGCTCGGGCAGCGAGGTTGACATGGCCAGCGTTCCCCGCCAGCCGGGTTCCAGCTTTAAGCCATTCGTGTACGCGGCGGCGTTCTCGGAAGGAAAGCTCAAGCCCGAGAGCCGGATCCTGGACGGTCCGCTCACCATCGGCACATCCAAACCGCGCAACTACGAGGGGCGCTTTATGGGCTGGATGCGGGTGAAGAACGCGCTTGCGTACTCGCGCAACATCCCGGCTATCCGCGCCTTCCTCATGGCCGGCGGCGAAGATGTGGTCCTCAAAACGGCCTCGGATGCGGGCATCACGTCCCCGCTGCTGCGCCGCGAGAGATATGAGGAGGAGCGGGGAGAATTCACCTACGGGTGGCCGCTCGCGATCGGCAGTGCGGAGATCCCTCTCAAGGAGATGGTGCAGGGCTACGCCACCATCGCCAACGACGGACAGATGCAGGAGCTGCGCTCGGTCCTGGAGATTGTGGAAGCGGAGGACGAGGCGGATGTGATCCCTCTGCCGGAAGCCTCGCCGCTCGAAGGACTCGATCGGGAGACGGCACAGGAATTGCGGGAGATCCTGAGCAACCCGGGACTGCGCCCCACGGGCGGCTGGCGCAGGATGCTGGATACCGGTGCCATTGAGACCGCAGCCAAGACGGGCACCAGTAACCAGTGCATGGGGATCGATCTGCGCACGGGCCAGTGCGCACTGCGCCTGCCCTCGGATACGTGGACACTCGGATTCTCGCCCGGCTACGTGGTGGGCGTGTGGGGCGGCAACGCCACCTATGCGCCACTGAAAGACAAAGCCGACGGCCTCAATGTGGCTGCTCCCATCTGGAGGGAATTCATGATCGGCGCTCATGAGCTGTACCCCGAGCTGGCACACACGTTCGATCCGGTTGATCCCCGGTCGACTCCCGTCCGGGGGTCCCGTACCGCAGCCGCACCGACACCCTGAGGGGTATAGTCGCTGCCGATGGCCCACGCCCTTTCCGTCATCACCGATGACCGCTATGCCCCGTACACGGAGGTACTGCTCAAAAGCCTCGACCGGGCGTATCCCCGCCATCCGGATACGGTCATCCTCGGAATCGATCTTTCCGAGGCCTGGAAGACGCGGCTCCTGCGATACGAAAGAACGCGATTCGTCGCGCTCCCAGAGACAGAGCGTCTGAAAGGCCCGCTGTTGAAGGATGATCGGGTCTCGTCCGCTGAAGCGGTATACGCAGGCAGCTTTTTCTGGAAGCACGGTTTTCCGGAATACGACCGTGTGGCCAAGCTCGATGCGGACATGCTGGTGCTCGGATCGCTTGATGAGCTGTGGTCGCACGAACGATTCCTGATGATCCGTGATGCCTACGCCGGTCCCCGGCTGATCTTCCGCGTGCCCAATGACCCTGCCGTTATCGCATTGATGCAGACCGACGGTCTGACCCCACCGACACAGCTGGGGAACGGCGGGATGTACGTGCTGCCCCGTCAACTTCGCACGCGGGAGGAATATGAGCGGCTGGTTTCGCTCACGCGCCGCTACGGTCCGCACGTGATGTGGGCGGAGCAGTCCATTCTCAATCTCTGGATGGCGATGCATGGCATCACGCCCGTGAATGACCGCACACTGAATTTTCAGGAACGCTTCTTCTGGAGGTATCTGCTGATCGACAGAACCCGCATCAAAATCCTGCACATGAACTCCCTTCCGTACGGCCGGGCGCGCCTCTTTCTGCTTAAAGCCGCATACCACCTCCTCCCGTCGCTGCCCGGAACGATCCTGTATCTGATGATTCATCTGCTGATCACGCCGTGGGTAAAGGTATGGTGGAAGATCACAAAAATCACACGCGGTTTCCGTCCTGTTGAATAAACAGGAAGCGGCGAGTTGCCAGCCCGACAGCGGTCTGGCGGGCGGGCTGCGAGCTGCGAGACCATCCCGCCGCCCGCTGCTCGCCTGCCTGCCGGTAGGCAGGTAACCCGCAGCTACAGAATGAGCATCCCATCCCCGAACGAAAACAGTCTGAACTTTTTTTCGATGGCCTCATCGTACCACTGCAGAATGTTCTCTCTTCCCGCAAACGCAGACACGAGCATGAGCAGGCTCGATCTGGGCACATGGAAATTCGTGACGAGCCCGTCGACGATCCTGAATGCGTACCCCTCACGGATGAAGAGCGACGTCTCTCCCGACAGCTTCGTCAGCGATCCTGAAGAATCGGCTGCCGATTCCAGCGTGCGCACAACAGTCGTGCCCACCGCGATCACCGGCCTGCCCTCTTTTTTCGCTGCGGTGATCAGCGCTGCGGTCTCCGGCGGGATCACATACTCCTCCGTGTGCAGAGCCCCTGTGGCCCACTGCTCTTCCGTGAGCGGAGAGAAAGTGCCAAGGTGAACGTGCAAGGTGACGTATGCGGCGGTGATGCCGCGGTGCTCGAGATCGGCGAGCAGTTCTTCCGAAAAATGGAGCGACGCCGTGGGCGCGGCGATCGATCCGCTCTCCTTGGCAAACACGGTCTGATACTCGCGGCGGCGCTCCTCTTCGGTGAGCGGGGATTCTTTGATGTACGGCGGCAGGGGGACCTGACCGTATTTTTCGAGCACATCGGCAAGGTCACTCAGCGGAAAGGACGGACGCAGGAGCCACTCTCTGCCCTCTTTGGATTCCACGGTGAACGTGTTGCCGGGCGCGGCGGTGAGTGTTTCGCCGATGACAAGACGCTTGCCGCAGAGGAAGCGCACGAGGCTGTTTTTGGTCCCGAGGTACAGAGCGGGGGCGACGGCACCGTCGGCCCGGGTGAGCGACAGCCGCGCGGGGATCACTTTGGTGCGGTTGAAGATGATCAGCGCGTTTGCGGGCAGAAAATCCCCGAGCGACGCGAACGTGGATTCCTCCGTCTCCCCTGACGCACGCCTGCAGACAAGGAGTCTGGCACTCTCACGGGGGTGCGCGGGTGCGGTCGCGATCAGTTCCTGCGGGAACGTGTAATCGTAGAGCCGGAGATCGTCTGCAAAGGCGGACATGGAGAATACAGCATCACTGCTTCTACAGACGAAATCAACGATCAAATACACTTGTTATATGCAACTGAGTTGCATTATTATCCGACGGTGAAACGTGCGTGCTCCCTGCTGATCATCGGCGGCATGCTCTGCGCCTGCACTCCGGCCACAGAGTCCGCACAGAAGCAGAAGCTTTCGGTTGCCGTCAGCATCTACCCGCTGGCGTTCCTCGCGGAACGCGTGGGCGGTGATGCCGTGGAGGTGACGACAGTGACGCCACCCGGCACGGAACCGCACGATTTTGAGCCGTCGCCTTCCTCCATTGCCGCGGCAAACGACGCAGACCTCTTCCTCTGGAACGGCGAAGGCGCAGACCCCTGGGCGGACGGTGTGGCCGAGGCACGCGGAGAAAAGCCCACTCTGCGCTTCACGGAGTTCCCCGAGCTGCTCCCCGTTCCCGGCAGCGGCAGCGGAGGGGCTCTGGCAGATGAGCATGACCGTGATGGGGTACGCGGCGACCCTCATGTGTGGCTCAACCCGCTGATCCTCGTCTCGGGTGCGGACCTTATCGCCAATGCGCTTGCAGAAATCGACCCGGTGCGCGCCGAGGCGTACCACAAGCGCGCAGCCGCACTGATGCGCGAGCTGCATGAACTGGACAGGGAATTCTCCACCGGCCTGAAGGAGTGCGCACTCACGAGGATCGTGGTCTCCCACGATGCATTCCGCTACCTCGCCTCGCGCTACGGTTTTGAGACGGTGGCGATTGCAGGGCTTTCCCCGGAGGCGGAGCCCTCACCGAAGGCACTTGCGGCTATCACCGATCTCGTGAAAGCCGACGGCATCCGGTACGTCTTCACGGAACCGCTCAATGACACGCGTCTGGCCGAGACCGTCTCCCGCGAGACGGGTGCGGCAACACTCGTGCTCCACCCGCTGGAAGGGCTGAGCGACGAGGAGATCACCGACGGTGAAACCTATCTCACCGTCATGCGTCAGAACCTCGAGGCACTCCGTTCCGCACTGCAATGCGAATGAAAAACCCTGATGCCATGAACGGCACTCTGCTCATCGGCGCATGGATGAGCATCCCGGCCATTGCCGCGATGCAGCGGGAGGTGAGCCCCCGGAAGCTCCGCGCTGCCGGCTTCTTCATGCCGAGTGCATTCCTGCAACTTCTTCGCACATGACGTCCCTCACTCCCGCAAAGGCGCTCAAACTCCTGCGTGACGCCGGCCACCGTATCACGGATGCGAGGGAATCGATCGTAACGCTGCTCCTCAGGAGCAAAACTCCCCTCTCCGCCGCGGACGTGCTGGAGCGGCTGAAGAAGACCGGTACACGCGTCAACCGCGTGACCGTGTACCGCGAGCTTTCATTTTTGGAAAAAGAGAGGATCGTGGAGAGCGTGCAGTTCCAAGACGGCATCAAACGCTACTCGCGTGCCGACGGCCACCGGCATCACCTCATCTGCACCGAGTGCAGGCGCGTGGAGCAGGTGGAACTGCCGCATGATCTGGATACCGTGGAAAAGCGCATCAGCCGCAAAACCGCCTTCACGATTCTCCGGCACGAACTGGAATTCTACGGACACTGCAGACGATGCGCATGAATTCGCTTCCGCAGCGGCTTGTACTGGCAGCGGTGCTGCTGTGTTCCGCGCTGCCGGTATCCGCACAAACTGCGCCCGAATCCGCATTCGGTACGGCACGAGTGACATCGATCGTGCGGGAGTACGATGACGCGTTCGCGGGCATGACTCGCCGCGTGCAGGAAGTGCAGCTCGTCATCGAAAGCGGACCGGCCAAGGGAAGAACGGTGGTGATCGAGAACGGCGTTGTGGGAGACCGCGCGGATATGATCCTGAGCCCGGGTGACAGGCTTGTGGTGGAGCAGATCATCGGGGAAGACGGCAGCATGGAGATTCAATGGCGTGAGCGCTACCGCCTGCCGCAAGTGCTGTGGCTCTGCCTCGGCTTTGTCCTGCTCGCACTGCTCCTCGGACGCAAAACCGGAGCCATGTCCCTGCTCGGACTCTGCGTAAGCATCGGCATCATCGCTTTCGTGCTCGTGCCCAGAATCGCGCAGGGAGATGACCCGCTTCTTGTGTCGCTCTTGTGTTCCGGAGCGATCGTCTGCAGCTCCCTGTACCTTGCACACGGATTCACCAGGAGAACAACCGTAGCCCTCCTGAGCACACTCGTGACCCTCACGCTCTCGGTCGCACTCGCGCTCCTCGCCGTGCACCTGGCCGGACTCTTCGGCATGGGTAGCGAGGAAAGCCTGTACCTGCAGGTAGGCACGATGATGACCGTGAACCTGCGCGGACTGCTGCTCGGGAGCATCGTCATCGGCTGTCTGGGCGTGCTCGATGACATCACCACCGCACAGACGGCCGTGGTGGACGAACTGAAGAAAGCGAATGCATCGATGACTGACACGGCACTGATGGCCTCCGCGATGTCCGTGGGCCGCGAGCACATCGCCTCGCTCATCAATACGCTGGCACTCGCGTACGCCGGTGCCTCACTCCCGCTCCTGCTTCTCTTCCATACCCAAGACCCCTACCCGCTGTGGCTCATCCTCAACGGCGAGGCGATTGCCGAGGAACTGATCCGCACGCTCGTGGGCAGTGCCACCCTGCTGCTCGCCGTGCCGATTTCGACGGCTATTGCTGTGAAACTGCTGCCGAAACACGGGACATCCGCGGCGACACACGGTCATGCGCATTAAGTAGGAAGAAGGCGGATTCTCCGCTACACTCCTGCCTTTGCTCCGGCAGAGGATTGTTCGTTGACACCCCAAACCGCAAAGGAGATCCCCATGCAGTGGCTCTCAGCTTTTGTGTCCGCCACGCTCTTCAGTATCACCGATACGCTGAGCACTTCCTGGATGAAAACGGGAGGAATCGTAAAACTTGTGCTGGTCTTTGTGCTCTCGCCCCTGGCCTATCTCTGCTTCGGCTGGACCGGAGTGAAGATGGGCCTCGCCAACACGTCCGTGTTCATCAACGCGATGGTGGTCGTCATCACCGCAGCAATCGGGCTCGGCTGGTACGGCGAATGGCGCACAACGACGGCAATCCAGTACGTTGGAATGCTCCTGGCCGTCGTGGCGATTCTCTGCGTTGGGCTTGGAGGCGCAACGACACCCCCGGAGTAATCCGGGGGTTTTTATGAGAGGCTTTTCAGGACCTTCATCGCCGCATACTGACCGCTGCTGATAGCCCCGTGCACCGAGGCCACGTTGCCGCGTTCACGTGTCCCCACCGCTTCACCCGCAAATCTGAGGGGCCCCACCCTGCGCGTCAGTTCCATGGACGCATCTTCGGGGGCGGCGCTGTACGCCCCACGAGCCCAGCGATCCTCCGACCAGTGGCGCGTGTCGACCAGATCAAGAAAAAGCCTTCGCACCTGCTCCTTCTTTTTGGAAAAGATCACCTGTAGCTGGCTCAAGAGCCTGTCCTCCAATTCGTCCGGATGCATGGCCGCCATACGCCGGGATTCCGCACCTGCAGTAAGATTGGTGAGCATGAACGCGGAGGCGGGCCCCTGGAACGGATGGGTCTCCCACCAGAGCTGAGAGCGTCTATCCGTTGCCATCAGATTCATATTTGCAGGCCAAAACGGATAACCGCGGTAATTGCTTCGAAATGAGAGAATGGATTTGCTGGCTGCACCGGGATCGATGCTCTCAAACGCATGCCACGTGCGTCGTGGGAGATCGGGATCGAACTGCAATCCACCGGCCTGCATTACTCCAACGGGCACAGTAATAATGGCCTGCTGAGCCACGAACTGTCCTCTTTTGGTGAAGGCGCGTGCATGCCAGTCATCCCACACAATACCAGTGACCGGCGTACCGAGACGGATATCCAGACCATCAGCCATCCGATGGAGAAGTTCGCTATACCCCTCACGTATGCGGAAGTTGGTATCGAACCCCGTGACATCGGGAGCGACGAACGCATCGAGCGTCAGTTGCGCGGGATCGGTGGCGAAATCGTTGCTGATGAGGCGCTCCACAAACTGTTGCGTGACGATGCGGTATCGCTCGATCACAGCAACAGCGGCGGGAGTTTCCAGGAGCGTATCGACTGTCATGTATCCCTTTCCCTCACGACGAAGATTGGCAGCCACGGTCCGCAGCTCGCTGACAACAGTTACCGGAGGCGTGATGAGCTTGCTGTCCTGACGCAATACTCCTTCTACTGATGAGCATCCTTCGGATGGAAATTCATCCAGCGTGAGATTGTACTTTTTCGCCAGACCCACGGTAACGGCGTCCCTCCCATGAACAAGTTCCCCACCCAATTCCACAGGACGTCCATGGATTTTCCGTGTGAAAATACGGCCACAAATCCGTTTGCGTGCCTCTAAAACAATGACTCGCAAACCTGCATCTACAAGAATCCGTGCCGCGGCGGTTCCCGCAGCCCCTGCCCCGAGAACGAGCACATCGGCATCCAGTGAGGGACGGCGTTTGACCATAAAGGGAAAGAGTCTAATCCCTGTTACGCCGGGGGACCAGATCCGTAGTATGCTGTGGAGGCCAATGGACTCACCGGAAGCCTCCGCCATCGCCGCCTGTAAAGCCGGCGACCTCTCGGCCTTCGACACCCTCTACATGCAACACGTGGAGTCCATCTACGGCTATCTCACCCGGCGGGCCCCCGACCGTGCCCTTGCGGAAGATCTGACGAGTCAGACCTTCCTCAGGGCCATGGAAGCCATCCGGAGTTACAACCCGGACAAAGGACCGCTCCGGGCCTGGCTCTACACCATCGCACGTAATTTGCTGACCGACCACTACCGCCGAGGCCACGGAGCCGAGCCCATTGAGATGGCCGAGGAGATCGAGGGTGATGATGACGTGGTGGGTACTGTCCACGTGCGCCTGCAGTCGCCGGTCCTGCGCGATGCCATCAAGACCCTCACGCCGATCCAGCAGGAAGTGATGACACTCAGAGTGTGGGAAGGGTTGAGCTACGCCGAAATCGCTCAGATCACCGGGAAGAAAGAAGGCCACTGCAAAGTGATCTTCTCCCGTGCGCTTGATGCTCTGCGCGACAAAATGCCGCTCGCGGCCTTCGTTCTGCTCCTCCTGCGCTCATGACCGATCCGCGTCTCCAGCGGCTGGTGCGCGACCTCATCGCCCAGGACGCGTCTCTCCAGGGACGTGAGGCGGATCTGACGCGCGTGATTGACGCACTGCTTGCCAATGACCCCGCCGAGACGCCGTCGCCCGCGTTTATCGCGACGCTGCGGGAAGATCTGCGTGTGCACGCCGAGGGGCTCAAAAGCACACCCATGAGCCGCTGGACCAGAATCCTGCCGATGCTGCTGACGTCATCCGCGGCGGTGACGGCGGTTCTGCTGATCACGCTGCCGTTTGCGCAGGAAGCACTGAAAAACAGCGGTCAGCCTCCGGAGATCCCGACGGTGGACGAGAGCGGCCGGGACCGGATGATCGCGCCGTATTCCACGGGCACGGAGAATCAGAATGTGAATGTGGAAGACGGCGCACAGGAGATGATGCTCCGCCAGGAATCGGTGCCGGCGAATGAACCGGACGGCATGGGTGGCGGCATCGACAACGCCGGAATCGCACCGCCGGTCCCCATGGCCCCGGTCTCCGATCCGGATACACCGGTTGCTTCTCCGGACGCGGCGGCTGGAACCGCTCCCGCGATGGATGAACCAAGCATGATGATGCAGGCAGAGCCCGCGGCAGGGCGCAAAATGGCGCAGCCGGAGATAACGATTCCCGCCGGACTTACGGTACCGCCGCAACTGCCCGGTACGGCGTTGATGCATGACCCAGAGCGCGGTGACAGGATGATCAACGTGTACTCGCTGCCATCGGCTGACGATGCCAGGTACGAGATTCTCGCGCAGGTGATCCGGAGAATCGGCGAGCAGGCAGCGCCCCAGAGCATCGATGCCGGTATGCCGAAAGAGATCGTGATCGCGTATCCGTTCGACAGTCTCCCCGGACCGGTGGAGGTGTATGCGTGGTCCTTCAGCGAGATCCGCATCGACGGCAGGCTCATCGATACCTTCCTCAGTGATCCGGTGATCGTGCCGCTGCAGTTGCCGACGTACGAATAGTACGGCTGCGGGGTTCGGGCTGCGAGCGGCGAGCGGCGGGAAATTTTTCATTCTGCAGAGCGGGCTTTCTGCCCGCGTTTTCTGCCCGCGTTTTCTGCCCGCGGCATTTTTGTATATCAAAGAAAAAGCGGGCCGTGCGGACCCGCCTTTTCGAGAGGAGTGAGAGCGCCGTTAGTTCTTCCAGATCTCTTCGATCAACGGAGTAGCCGCGTTCGGATTGCTGAGATCGACACCCGTACCCGGGAGCGTTGCGAGGACGCGCACCTGACCGAGCGCGCGGGCAAGGCCCTCACCCGGAACGTGCACGAGGCCGTCCACGCGGAGCACATCACCGCGGCGCAGATTCCTATCCATACGGAGCGTTACGGTAAGCACCTTGGTCTCGTGTGCACCGAGCGTGGCAACGGTCCAATCGGCGTGGTTCTGGTCGGAACGGACACCGTCGGCATTCATCGTGATGGGCGTGGTGCCGGACGGCTGATCTGAGTTGCGCTGCGGAGCCGTGCGGCGGACGGGCGTACCGAGCGTGTGTGTGCCGTTATCGGAAATTGAGACGAGCGTGAACTCGTGGGCGGCGTAGGCAAGGGAGACCGGCAGGTTCTGGATCCTCAGACCGGTCTTGTTGCAGATGCGCACCGTGAAGGTGACCAGGTCACCCGGGAACACCTCGATGCGGTCGGGAGTGACGGTGATGGCAAGCTTCTCACTCTCCGAAATCCAGAGGGACGGCTCAAGAACCACAGGGTTCACAACGGAAGTGACGGAGCTGGACGAAGACGTCACGAACGGAATCTCAAAGCCCTGGGAAGAGGACGACGAGAAACTCGGAGCCGAAAAGACGGAGGAGGCACTGGAGGAAGACCCAAGACGGATCTTGTCCCGGAGGAACTGGAAGCGGCTGGAGGACGAAGATGACTGCTGCACCGCCTGCGCATCGGCTACGTCGATGGAACCGACGAGCGAGGAGTTATACACCGTTCCGGCACCGAGCAGGACCAGGGCAAAACCCAGGAAGAAGGCCGGTGAACGGAAATGAGGGGAGGTGAACATGGATTGACACTTTACTATATTTTTATTGATTGTCAATACCACATAAATGCTCATTTTGACAAGCAAAAGGCGATTCCAGAGGTTTTCAGCACATGCTGTAAGAAGCGGACCCTCCGGTGCGTCTTCCAGGTATTCACCTTCCGTTTGGTATGCGCCTGCGCACGTTCTGGAAAACACTGGCAACAATTGCCACGGTCAGCTCATTTCTGGGTGCCGCCTTGCGGTGGTATCACCAGCAGCAGGATGCCGACCTCCGGCAGAGGACCGCGTGAAGGCGCTTCTTTTCCCCTTTTTTACCATGCCGACAATGCAGACGCTGGATGACCTGCTGAAGGAACAGATCAGGGATCTTCTTGATGCCGAAAAGCGGATCATCAAAGCCCTACCGAAACTGGCCAAAGCCGCCTCCAATCCGGAGCTCCGTTCCGCTTTTGAGAATCATCTCGATGAGACAAAAGTGCATCTGGAGCGGCTGGAGCAAGTATGCACACTCCTCGAGATGCCCCTGAAATCCAAAACCTGTCACGGAATCAAAGGGCTGCTGGAGGAAGGAGACGAGGTCCTGAAGGAGAAGAAGATGGACCCCGACGTGCGTGATGCGGCGCTCATTGCCTCCGCGCAGCGCGTGGAACACTACGAAATGGCCGGCTACGACTGCTCCCGGACGTTCGCCAAAGTCCTCGGATATGCAGAGGTGGAGAACCTCCTGCAGCAGACGCTGGACGAAGAGGGCAATGCCGATCATCTGCTCACCGAAATCGCCGAGGGCTTTGTGAATGCGCAGGCAGCCTGAACTCCCGAAGATTCGCACTTTCCCTCATTGAATCCTCTTTCGGATTTCGTTCGCCCGTTCCGAACGCGTCACGTTCGGGCGAGTGCTTGACCTGCCTGCCGGCAGGCAGGGATTTTGGCTTTACGCCATCACCTCCAGCATCACCGGCAGGTGATCGGACACCTGCACATCGTTGAGCACCCTGGCGCTGACCTTGCCCAGGTCCTCGGAGCAGAGGAAGAGATCGAGGGAACGGCGCGGATTCACCGCCGGAAAGGTAAGAGCGTTGGCATTCACGATCTGCAGCCTGCTGCACTCGGCGAGCGTTTCCAGTTCTCCGGTGCCCTTGAAGACGTTGAAATCTCCGCAGACCACAACCTTCTTGTAACCCCTGAGCATCTCTGAAAGCTCCTGGCACTGCTTGGCGCGCGTGCGGCGGTTGAGGGAGAAATGCACGAGGAAGAGCTTGATGTCGTTCTGGAGATCGATGCGGTACACCAGCTTCTTGGTGCCGCTCTTCAAGTACAAACGGTCGAAGTTGAGATCCTCGCGGGCGACGAAACCGTTGCAGTTGTCGCGGAAGAACGGAAGCTTACGGAGCATGCTCCGGTTGCCGTACTTGTTGGCCATGTGGAAGCCCTGGTAATCGGGCTTGCGCGGCACAAACGCCTTCTTGCGGTGGACCTCCACAAAGCAGCAGATATCCGGCTGCTCGGATGTGAGCATGGTGTAGAGCGCCTGACGCACTTTGCGGATGATGCGGCGCGGCGTGTACAGGTAGCGGTAGGACTTGAGCACGTAGTTACGCATAGAACCGTCCAGCGCCGTGGCGTAACCCACATTATAGAGGAGGATGCGGAGAGGGCGGCGTGTGATCATGGGTGTTACTTGATTATTATATCATAATATGTCCTAATAAAAAAGACCCTATTTCCGCATCAGGAACCCGACTTTTCAGCCCTTTTCCGATCAGTTTCCTTGAGGAACTTTTTGCGGAGACGGATGTTCTCGGGAGTGACCTCCACGAGCTCGTCATCGGCGATGTACTCCAGGGCCTGTTCAAGGGTCATGGGGGTGATCGGAGTCAACACAATAGCCTCATCGCTGCCGGATGCACGCATGTTCGTCAGTTTTTTCTCCTTGATCGGGTTGACAGACATATCATCCGCTTTTGCGCTCTCACCGATGATCATGCCCTCGTACAGCTTGGTTCCGGGAGTGACGAAGAGCGTGCCGCGCTCCTGCAGATTGAAGAGCGCGAACGCCACGGCCTCGCCCGTGATCATGGAGATCATGGAACCGCGGGTGCGGCCGGCCAGGTCGCCCTTGTACGGCTCGTAGGCGATGAACGCGTGCGTCAGGATGCCTTCGCCGCGCGTCTCGATGATGAAGTCGCCGCGGAAACCGAGGAGTCCGCGCGTGGGGACCTTGTACTCCAGACGTGTGTGACCCTCGTGTGTCTGCATGTTGACCATCTCGCCCTTGCGGCGGGCAAGCATGTCGATGACGCCTCCCGTGCAGGACTCGGGGACATCGATGACGGCCTGCTCAACGGGTTCCTCGCGGCCGCCGGGACCATCGCGGAAGATGACTTCCGGACGGGAGACCTGCAGCTCAAACCCTTCGCGGCGCATGTCTTCGATGAGCACGCTCAGGTGCAGCTCACCGCGGCCGGAGACTTTGTAGGCATCGGTACCGGGGACCTCTTCCACTTTGAGACCGACGTTGGTCTCCTTCTCGCGCTCCAGTCGCGCCTTGATGTGACGCGTGGTGACGAGCTTCCCTTCCTTGCCCGCAAACGGCGAATCGTTGACGCGGAATTCCATGGAAATGGTCGGCGGATCGATCTGGAGAGCCGGGAGAACTTCTGCGCTCTCGGACGTCGTGATGGTCTCGCCCACGTAGATATCGGGGATACCGGCAACGGTGACGATATCGCCGGCCGTGGCCTCGGGCACCTCGCGGCGGTTCATACCTTGGTTCGCGAAAATCTTGGTGATCTTGGAGGTGCGGGTCTTGCCGTCGACAGTTTTGATGAAGACCTTGTCGCCGACTTTGGCGACACCTTCGACGACGCGACCGACCGCGAGACGGCCGAGATAGTTATCGTATCCGAGCGAACACGGCTGCATGCGGAACGGCTTACTGGTGTCCTGCGCGGCGGCCGGCACGTGCTCCATGATGAGATCGAAGAGCGGCGTGAGATCTTTGGAATCCTGGTCCAGCGTGCGCTTGGCGATGCCCTCGCGCGCGATGGCAAAGATGTACGGGAAATCGAGCTGCAGATCGTTGGCCCTGAGCGCACCGAAGAGATCGAACACCTCGTTGACCACTTCCATGGCGCGGGCGGCGGGCTTATCGATTTTGTTGATGACGACGATGGGACGCAGGCCGAGCTCGAGCGATTTCTTGAGCACGAACTTGGTCTGGGGCATGGGACCCTCCTGCGCATCCACAAGGAGAAGAACGCAATCGACGGTGCGGAGCACGCGCTCCACCTCCGAACCGAAATCCGCGTGGCCCGGCGTATCGACAATGTTGATGCGGCAGTCCTTGTACTTGATGGAACAGTTCTTGGCATAAATGGTGATGCCGCGCTCGCGCTCCTGGGCATTGGAGTCCATGAGGAGCTCGCCCACCGTCTCATGCGCGGCAAATGCACCGCCCTGCTTGAGCAGAGCATCGACGAGCGTGGTCTTGCCGTGGTCGACGTGTGCGATGATGGCAATATTGCGGATTTCCATGTCTAAAGAGGGACGAGCTGCAAAAAAGCGCTGTAGAGTAACAGAATTTTCAGGATGGTGGAAGGCGTTCTGCAGGGAAACAGAACGCCCGGAAGAGCTGCCGGAAGCCGAAAAGAAAAGGACTTCCGAGAAAATAGTCCGGAGAGCGGGTTTTCTAGCCGCGGATAGAGCAAAAATACCTCCATGTTTCAACGACACCCCATCCAGGCAAACGAGCATATGTTCATCACGACGAATCTTAAGAATCGCAGGAAGATTTTTGCAGATCCGGCCTGTGCGAGAACGGCAGTGGAAACTCTGTATGCGATTCAGGGTCTGTACCCATTCTTCTTGTATGGATTCGTGTTCATGCCAGATCATTGCCATCTACTTTTACGCATTCCGGAAGGCGGATCTATTTCAAAGACGATACAGGCCTTCAAACGGGCAACAGCATTCAACATAGGACTCGGACCGATCTGGCAAACCAGATTTGATCTGAAAATCCCGAATAATGCGACAAGAGTCCTGAGGTACATCCATCAGAATCCTGTCAAAGCCGGTCTTGTCGAATCAGCGGAAGAATATCCATGGTCATCAGCGAGTAGCCGATGGGACACTGTTCCAATCGATTGCTGCTGATCCGCGCCTAGAAAAGGCGCTCCTTTCCAATGAAATAATTTTCACAATTTCCGGGAGCGGCTTTTATAGCCGCGGTCAAAAAAAGGCACCCTTCCGGATGCCTTTTTGAGTAGCAATGAACGGATCTCAGCACTTGCAGGAATCTCCGCAGTTGCAGTCCGAAGAATCGCAGCACTTGCCGCCCTTGCTGTTGCACGGGCAGACAGACTTGCAGAGCTTGGAGGTGGCCTTGACGCCGAAGATGGCGGCGACGATGGAGAGCGAACCCTCGAGCGTACCGAAGAGCATGCCCTCGGCCGTCATGTGCGCCATGTAGACACCGACGAGCGCGGCGATGGAGAGAAGACCGATAACGATAAGAGAGAGAATGCCCGCGGTCTTGCAACCGGCACAGCCGCAGGAAGAACAGGAACCACACATAGAGAAGAGGGGGAGGGAAACAGGTGGAGTATACGCGGGATGGAAGCCGCGCAATCGCTACGACGTCAGAATATGGATTGGAGTCAAGAAGAGAAGCTCACATCCGAAAAAAAGGCACCGGGAGGTGCCCTTTTGAGATCGGAGAAGGTTTTTCAGTTCCGGATCTTCAGTGTAGCCGTGCTCTGCGAACCGAGCGTCGCTCCGCCGGTGGGACCGGTGAGCGTGAGGTTCACACGCTCTTCGTCCTCCACCGTGGAATCCTTGGTGACGGGGATGATGAAGTACTTGCTGGTCTCGCCGGGTGCGAAGGTGAGCGTGCCGTTCGCGCTGGTGTAGTCCGAACCGGCGATGGCATTGCTGTCACTGGTGTAGTAACTCACGGAGACCGTGCCCGCGGAACCGCCGATGCGGTTGACGAGGATCGTGGCCGATCCGTCCGACTCACCGACGACGTAGGCATCGGAGGAGAACTGGAGCGAGCCGCTGGCGGAGAGCTCACTCACTTCGTCATCCACAATCGTGACGGTAGCCGTGGACGGGTAACCGATGTTGGAGTTGCCCGTGGCATTCTTGAGCGTCACCGAGAAGCTCTTGTTACCGTTGATGTTCGGGTTATCGGTCACGGGAACGGTAAAGGTTTTGGTAACCTCGTTCGCGGCAAAGCTGAGCGTGCCCTGCGCGGCCGAATAGTTGGTGCCGCTGGTGCCGGTGCCGTTGGCCGTGGCGTAGTCCACTGTGATGGCGGAGGAAGAGGAACCGGAACGACGGACGGTGATGGTGACTGTTCCCGCCTTTTCCTCAACCGCGTATCCCACCGCGGAGAAACTGAGCGTGCCTCCGGGTGCGGAACTGGTGGACGAGTATGATGCACTGGAGGTGCCGGAGGTGGTTGCGGAATTACTGTTGAGAATGGTGACCACGGCGGAACTCGGTGAACCGAGAACGGACCCGCCCGTGGGCGCGGAGAGCGAAAGATTCACGGTGACCGCGGGACCCGCCTGACCGTTGTTCAGAATTTTGAGTGAGATCAGTTTGCTGCTCTCACCGTCTTTGAACTGGATCACGCCGGTGGCGGGGTTGTAATCCTTTTCCGCGACAGCCGTGCCGCCCGAGAACGTGTACGTGACACCCACAGCTCCCTTGGTACCGCCGCTGCGGATGACGCTGATGGAAAGGTTGCTGACTTTGTTGCTGATGTTGAAGGCGCTCGTGGTGAAGTGGAACGAGCCCGCATCGGAGCGCGCGGGTTCGGAGGAGGAGGACGAACTCCTGGAAGAGCTGGAGCGGCTGCGGGAGGAGGAAGAGGAGGAATCGGGATTGGGACTCGGCGAGCTGAAATCGCCGCCGTTGATCACGCGATCGATGACCGTGACGAGCTCTGCACGCGTGACAAACTGCTCGGGCGCAAAGCGGCCGTCCGGAAGACCTTTCATGATACCGGCGGCCTGCATGCGGCCGGCGGGGGCATCGTAGTAGGAGCCGCGCGGAACATCGCGGAAGACGGCGGAGCCCAGCACATCGGCGGTGAGTGCCGTACCGGCGATACCGAAGAACGCACCGGCTGCAAAGGTGACTCCCAACAGTCGTGCGGAGAATGTGGTTGTGGACATGGACGGAGGATGGGGAGGGAGGATATCAGTATGGAGAAATCTCCGAAGCCAATGCAATAGACAGAAAGGGCGGCGGGTTACGGGCTGCGAGCTGCGGGATAGTCTCGCCGCTCGCAGCCCGCCGCTCGTTTACTTATTTGGAATCACCAGCCCGTTGCTCTTATTGCAACGCACACAGGCAAAATCCCACAGACGCGACCAGTTGCGCAGTTGCATCTGGCCATCCGTGATCGGGCGGTAGTACGTCAGCGGACTGAAGAAAAGGAAGCAGAGGAACGCCACAGCGGCAAAACCGAGCAACCCGGAGGTGCGCTGCTTTTCCCCCACCTCGCGCTCGCCGATGGAACGCCACTCCTGCGTGAGGAAGGCGAGCACGATGAAGGCGAGCATCAGCGGAATGAAGTAGTGGTACAGATACATCACACGTGTGATGAAACTGACCGCGAAGAGATAGCTGAAGTACAGACCGACGAAAAACGCGAGCGGCCAGGGATGACGGAGCTTGTGACGCAACGGAATGAAGAACGGAAGAATGAGGAGAGCCGTTGCAAGCAGGATGCCCGCAAAAGAGACCCACCAGATGGCCGGATTCGGAACCAGGTAGAGATAGCTGTAGACCTGATCTTTTGCTGTTTCGCCGTCACGGACGCCGGGCGTCTCCCAGCGGTAATTGATGGTGCGTGCACCGAGCGGCCACAAGAAATACGGACTGCCGTTTTCATCCTTCTTACAGAGATCCAGCGCGGGCGCACCGGCGTTGTAGTGACCCACGAACTTGAGCGAATCGCGGATCATGGGAATAAACGTGATACCGGAATGCTCAAAACCCTTCTCATCGATATAGCGGTAGAACAGTGATCTGTTCTGGCCGGTGCGCAGGATGGCCTGATACTCCGGTGATGCCTGGTAATAGCCGTAATCCGAAAGCTGCGGATTGACGCGGCTGCCCAGGGAGAAGTGCGTCTGCCACACACCGACGTAAGTGATGCCGAAACCGACGACGGCAAGGATGAGGAAGGGCAACGGGTTCCACGTGCGAAGTTTGAGGAGTGAGCGCGTGAGGGCGAACACCAGCACCAGCGTGGCCAGCGCGATCATGATCGGCATGGAGAGGAAATACCGGAAGAATCCGGCAATTCCCGCAGCCTGCGGCGGAATCAGCATCACAACCGCGACGTAGAGAACGAGAGATACGAAGGCGATGAACCCGGTGAGAATGAACCGTTGACGGTCCTTCCACGTCTCCAGCTTTGCAAGGCAGAGCGCCGGGAAGAGCAGGATGAAGATGAGCCCCAGCACCTTGGTGGTGAGGATGAGGCCGAAGAGCGCACCGAAACCGAGCGAGAGCCACCGGAACGTTTTCTCGCGCTGCTCCTCGAGCAGACGGAAGAAGAGAAGGATGAACGCCACCGAGAAGAACATCAGGATGCCCTCGAGCATCGCGCCGCGGCTGTGGACGATGAGCGCGTTATCGAACACATAGAGGAAGGAGAGCAGAAACGCGTGCAGCGGATTTTTGGTGATGCGCAGGAAGATGAGGTACAGCAGCGGGGCGGTGAGCCACGCGAGGAGGGACGAGAAGAAGCGGTACCCTGCGAAGGACATGCCTTCGAACTGCGTGCCGTAATCGGTTCCAAGGAAGCGATTGTCGCCGGGATCGGCTGCGCGGAGGCAGGATTCGAAATCGGCTCCCTGACGTCCGGCGCACTGTGTGGCTCCGCGGAGCGTGCGGAGACAAACGGCACGAGCTGCCTCCGGTTGCGCGAGACATTTCTCGGTATCGGACTTGCTGGCATTCAGGAGAACTTCACCAGCCGCGACGAGCATTTTGCCGAGCGGCGGGTGCTGCTCCATGAAGTACACGCCGTGCAGGTACTTCTGTGCGGAGGCGATGTGGTAGTTTTCGTCCCAGAAGACGTGCGGCGGCTGCCAGTACGCGTGGAAGTACGTGAAGTAGCTGAGGAAGGTGACGAGGAGCAGAAAGACCACCCACGGCTTACGGAGCCACGCGGGGAGCCAGGAAACATTGAAGGACGGCATACGGGTCACAGTGTACAGACGAAGCAAGTACAGAGGACACAGAAAGAGGGATGTCGCCCGTTCGTCACAAACTCCGGCTTCCGTTTCACCAAAACTGGGTTTATTGGTATCGTTCCCGCTGTTCCCTATGACACCCTCCTTCCGTCCGCCGCAGCGCAACCGTCAGCAGTGGCTCCTGAGCCTCTTTTTGATCGGTGTGCTCGTGTTCCTCTCCTTCACCTTCCTGCTCAATCCCGACCGGGACACCGAGCGGAAATTCGCCGATGCACCGGAGGTGCCCATCTCCCGCATGACGCAGGGATACGCCGGAAAGGAATTCAAGGAGATTCTCGTCCGCGATAACAAGGTGTATGCGGTCACACAGAGCGGTTCGGTGCTGCAGTCGTACAAGGAATCGCAGGATACGGTGAGTGAGCTTGGCTGGAACGACCCCGCGAATCCGACCATCGTGAAAGTGGAGAACCGTGAGGCCTCCAACATGCTCTTTGCCTTCCTCCCCGACATCCTCTTCCTCGTGCTCGTGTTCGGGCTCGTGGCGTGGCTCTTCCGCGGCATCGCCCGCAGCCAGTCCAACGCGATGTCTTTCGGGAAATCCAAGGCGCGCATTGCCGATGCGCGGCAGGTGAAGACGCGCTTCGTCGATGTGGCAGGGTCCGATGAGGCAAAGGAGGACCTGGTGGAGGTGGTGGACTTCCTCAAGAACCCCAAGAAGTACACGGCCATCGGTGCCAAAATCCCGCGCGGCGTGCTGCTCGTGGGTGCACCGGGTACGGGGAAGACGCTCCTTGCCCGCGCGGTCGCGGGTGAGGCGGGCGTGCCGTTCTTCTCCATTGCGGGTTCCGAGTTCGTGGAAATGTTCGTGGGTGTGGGTGCGAGCCGCGTGCGTGATCTCTTTGCCAAAGCCAAGCGCAACGCGCCGTGCATCATCTTCATCGATGAGATCGACGCCGTGGGCCGCCAGCGCGGGGGTGCCGGCTTCGGCGGCGGGCATGACGAACGCGAGCAGACCCTCAACCAGATCCTCACCGAAATGGACGGCTTTGAGCAGGACACCAACGTGATCGTGATGGCCGCAACCAACCGTCCCGATGTGCTCGATGTGGCGCTCCTGCGCCCGGGCCGCTTCGACCGCCGGGTGTTTGTGGATAAGCCCGATCTCCCCGCACGCCTCCAGATCCTGGAAGTGCACGCACGGGACAAGAAGCTCAACAAAACCGTTCGTCTCGGCGAGATCGCCAAGCAGACGGTCGGGCTCACGGGTGCCGACCTGGAGAACATCATGAACGAAGCCGCCATCTTCGCCGCGCGCCGCAAGCACACCATGGTCTCGCAGCGCGACATCGTGGACGCGGTGGAAAAAGTGACGGTGGGCACGGAGAGGAAATCCAGGAAGCTGACACCCAAAGAGCGTGAGATCACGGCCTATCACGAACTCGGCCATGCGATCGTCGGTCACCTGTGTGTGCACAGCGATCCGCTCCATAAGATCTCGATCGTCTCCCGCGGTTCCGCGCTCGGCCTCACCTGGTTTTTGCCGCAAGAGGATCAGTACACCACGAGCAGGAACAAATTCCTGGATGAGATCTGCGGGCTGCTCGGCGGACGCGCCGCGGAGGAGATCATCTTCAGCGAGATCACGACGGGCGCGAGCAATGATATTGAACGCGCGTCGCACATCGCACGGAGCATGGCCATGCGTTTCGGCATGGGTGATACCGCCCTCGGCCTCGTGGCCTACGGTGAACGTCAGGGAACCTCCTTTGCCGGCGGTGACATGACGGGCTCCCGCAACTACTCCGAGGAGATCGCCGTGAAGATCGATGCCTTCGTCCGCAAAACCCTCCACGAGCAGTACGAGCGTGCCAAGGAGTTCCTCCACAAGCACCACGGCAAGCTGGATGAACTGGCCAAGATCCTCCTCTCGGAGGAGACCATGAGCGTGGACCGCTTCTTGGAGATCTTTGAGGGCGAGAAGGCCAAGGAACGCGAAGCCAAGAAGAAGGAGAAGATGGAGGTGGCTCCGGAGACTGAGGAGGAAGAGGAGTGAAAGAAGAAAATTATTGTTTTAGTCAGGGACGGGCCGGAAGGCCCGTCCCTAGTCAGTAGTAAGACTGATAAATCACTGAAAAGTCTCTGCCTGTTCTGCTGGGTGACAGAACAGAAATTTTCTCTATTCGATGAGGAAAAATGATTGCATGAAAAAAGAATGAGATGAGGGGGACGGGCCTTCCGGCCCGTCGGCAGGGAAAATCTATGTATGCTCCAGAATCATCATCTGCTTGGTGGCAGCACAGTGCTGGTCACAACAAATACTCTCAACCGGGTACCTGTCTTTGCAGATCCGGCCTGCGCGCGAGAAGCGATCGAAACGTTGTATCGGACCCAGGAGCTCTATCCGTTTTTTCTCTATGCCTTTGTAATCATGCCTGACCACTGTCATTTTCTGATGAGAGCATATGAAGAAATACCTCTGGAGAAAATTCTCCGGGTCTTCAAAGGAGGGTCTGCTCACAACATCGGACAGGGTGCAATCTGGCAATCAAAATTCGATGCAAAGTCTCTGAATAACTACGGAGCAGCCAGACGATATATTCATTGGAATCCGGTGAAGGCAGGATTGGTTAAACTTCCTGAAGACTATCCTTGGTCATCTGCCTCAGGAAAATGGGATGTGAGTGATTTGGAAATTGACTGAAGAACGATGGGCCGAAGGCCCATCCCTTGGGAAGGTGCTCTACTACCCGTTTTGGTCTATACTGCCTGCCAATGCTCCATCCCACCTACTCTCCCCTCTCCGCGCTTTCCCCGCTCGACGGCCGCTACGCCGGCCAGATGGGAGAGCTCCGGGCCTTCTTCAGCGAAGAGGCGCTCTTCCACGCCAGGACCGAAGTGGAGATCCGCTACTTCATCGCCCTCTCGGAGGAAAAGGGTGTGAGCGAACTGCCGAAGCTGAATGCAAAGCAGAAGGAGGAACTGGTACGGTTCGCACAGGATTTTTCGGTGGCGGACGCCGAGCGCATCAAGGAGATTGAAAAAACCACGCGTCACGACGTGAAAGCCGTGGAGTACTTCATCAAGGAGAAGATGAAGGATATGCGCGGGCTCGACCGCTATCTGGAGTTCGTGCACTTTGCGCTCACGAGCGAGGATGTGAACAACCTCTCGTACGGACTGCTGATTCATGACGCGCTCAAGTACGTGATCGTCCCGCGTCTGGAGGAAACGCTCAAAGCCATCCGCACGCTCGCACAATCGACGAAGTCTCTCAGGCTCTTAAGCCTGACGCACGGTCAGCCGGCAACCCCGACGACACTCGGGAAAGAAATGGAGGTGTTTGCGCTGAGAATCGAACGGCAACTCAAGCAGTTGAAGACCTTCCGCATGCAGGGGAAATTCGGCGGAGCGGTGGGCAACTTCTCCGCGCACAAAGCCGCGTACCCGGAGGTGAAGTGGGAAGCCTTCCGCGAAAAATTCGTGAAAGGCCTGGGCCTGGAACCGCTCGCCGAGACCACGCAGATCAACCCGCACGACGACTACGCGGAACTGAGCCACCTGATGAGCCGCATCAACACCATCCTCCTCGATTTCTCCCGCGACATGTGGCTCTACATCGCGCGCGGGGTCTTCAAGCAGAAGGTGGTCGCAGGTGAGGTGGGCTCCTCTGCCATGCCGCACAAGGTGAACCCCATCGATTTTGAGAATGCGGAAGGCAACCTTGGAATCTCGACTGCGTTATTTACGCACTTTGCCGAAAAACTCCCCGTCAGCCGCCTGCAGCGCGACCTGAGCGACTCTACCGTCCAGCGCTCCATCGGCACGGCCTTCGGCTATCACCTCCTTGCGGTGCGTTCGACTCTCCAGGGACTCAGCAGAGTGACGGTCGACAAGGCGGTTGTTGCAAAAGAGCTGGAGCAGAACCCGCAGGTGATCGCGGAAGCCGTGCAGACGGTCCTGCGCCGTCACGGTATGCAGGGCGCGTATGAGACATTGAAGGAACTGACGCGCGGCAACAACGTCAGCAAGAAAGACGTGATGACGTACATCGAAGAGCTGCCGATCCCGGAGAGGGACAAGGCGACACTCAAGAAGATGCTCTGATGCTCACTTTCGTTTCGACCATTCCTGTTTGATAACTTTGAGTATGCCTTTTTCCTCGTCACCGCATCCCTCGATCGAACAGATTTTCGCAAGCGTGACCGGATCACCACGCAGTGCGTAATCACCCTCTTGCCAATCGTCACCCTGAACAAGCCGGTGCGTCTTTGTGATACCCGTGCTAATGCCGAGAACCACGCCTTTCCGCCGCAGCGCCCGTTCTCTGAGAGGCAGAAACTCCGACTTTGTCCGTCCCTGTGCGCGTAACGTTTCATCGAATTCCTCGTATCCGCGCGGCGTGAACTCTTCCCGGAGGTAATCCAGCAGTTCGGCCGCGGTTTCCGGTTTGGAAAAGCCGAGCATTGTCTGAAGGAGATGCTCGCTCCCGGAAATCTCGGCGTAGATGGCGGCCTCGGAGACGATTTTCGCGTCCGGATAAAACGAATGTTTTCGCGGTTGTTTCTTCCATATGTTACGGCGGACATAGAGATGCAGATCGCCCAAGGCCTGTGCCGCAGGTACATTCAGATGCGTTCTGCCGCGCAAGGTCCCGGTGGTGAGGAGATCCATCACATTCTCGATACTCGTGCCATGGAACCCGATGCATTCATCGTCAAATGTTACGCCCTTTTCGGAGAGATCGACGACGGTGCGTACCCGCTCTTTTCCTTCCTCGTCTTCCAGCAATGCACGCACCATCAACCGTATCTGATTCTGTATCTTCTTTGGCGTGTTGCGTGCGAGAATGCCCTCCACATCAATCGGCCGTTCCATGAAGCGTTCGAGCTCTGGATCCTGCATCATATTTATGCATCTTTAAATATAATCTGTATAAAGTCAATTATCAGTTTTTCTGCCGCAAAAGGCCTGATGCAAAAGATACTTTTACGAGATAAGGTGGATTTTCGCCGCCTCCGGCGTGATGCGCTCCGGGAGACGGATAGTCCAGCCCCGGTCACGGAAGTACGCAAATGCCTCCTCCATTTCTTTGAAATTTTTCCAGTCGCGCGAAGAGCGTGAATCGACATTGGGGCAGAGGACGCACATGGCAAAATCCGCCCGATCCCCGATCGCCAGATGAATCAGCTGGCGGTCCCGTGTGATGAGCCGCAGGATCGTGTCCTGATTTCCCCAGCCAAGCGTGATGGAGCCGATTGAACGGTGTTCACGGAGGCGGTCATTGCGGAGCAGCTCCCGGATTTCCGTGAGGGTACGCTGCTGAAATGTCTCCGGCAGCGTGTGCATCATGCTGAGCCAGCTGAAGCTCACGTCCGGGCGGAGATCGTAGAATGTTTCCTCCTCCACGCCGCGTGCGCCGGTTTTCCAGCTTCTGCACTTTGTGGCCCAAGGCATATCTCCCAGTATCCGCTTCCGTCTGCGCGGAACAAGCACGATGGACGCGGAGGCAGGGTTTGGCGGATACTCCTGAAGAAATTTCCCACTCCTCCGTATGAGCATCCTCAAGGAATTCAAAGAATTCGCGGTGAAAGGCAACGTCATCGACATGGCCGTGGGCGTCATCATCGGCGGAGCCTTCGGCAAGATCGTGAGTTCACTCGTAAGTGACGTGATCATGCCCGCCTTCGGGATCGTCACCGGCCAGGTGGACTTCACCAAACTGGCGTTCACTGTCGGTGAATCCACCGTGGCATACGGCAAGTTCATCCAGTCGATCATCGATTTTGTCATCGTCGCGTTCTGCATTTTCATTTTTGTGAAGCAGGCCAACCGCTTCCGGAAGGCTACCCCGCCTCCCCCACCCCCGGCACCAACGAAAGAGGTGGAGCTGCTCACCGAGATAAGAGATCTGCTGAAACAGGACTAAAAGCTGCGAGTTTCGAGCTGCGAGCTGCGGGATTCTCGCCGCTCGCCGCCCGTCACCCGCCTCTACTCCCGTATCTCCCCATCGAGCACGTGCAGGCGGAGCAACACAAAGAATCCCATCCCCACCGTGACTAGCGCAAGCACGATGAAGTGTGTCCACGGAGGCAGAAAGCTGAGAATACCCAGTAAGCCCGCGAGCAGGAGATTGAGCATGAGACCGCTGAGCGCTGCACCGTTCTCTTTGACGTTATGCTGATCGATGAACTGCAGATAGGTGCTGTCGGCAAGGTTGGTGGCCACACCCATGGCAATGCCGAGGACGAACGAATAGAGCGCGAGCGCCTTGAATGTGACCGTCAGGATGGGGAACAGCAATACAAGGACGGCAAACGCGTAGGTCGCAATGCGGAACCACAACCACCGGCGGCGGTGCGAGGTCTGGAGGGTGAGCGCGTTCCCGACAATCGCACCGGCGGCGTTACAGAGCAGGATGAGCGCACCGAACGATTCGCGCACACCGTACGCCTGCTCCACGTACCCCACGGCCTTGATGCCGACGATGAGCGAAATGGCCCAGAGTGCGGCGGAAGGAACCAGGATCATGGAGCGGTGTTTGAATACGTAGAGGAATTCATCCTTCACGCGGCGCAGGGACACGCCGAAGGGGATGATCCGCTCGTCCTCGCCGTACTTCATCCAGTGGGAGATGAGGCAGATGAGCGCGAAGAACCCGAGGAAGACCCAGAGCGTCTTCACGCCGATCAGTTCAAACATGCGCGTGGAGACGAACGCACCAACGATGGTTGCCGTGATGACCGTGACCATCACGGTGCCGTTGACGGCCGTGTCCTTCCACTGTGTCCTGCGGATCTCAAAACAGCTGATGACGGCGCGCGCCACAGAGAAGAGCCCGAAGCAGATACCGATGATCATGCTCGTGATCGCGAGCGTTGCCTCGGAAGAAAGACCGAAGAAGTACTCCACAAGCAGCGCTCCGATGGCGACAACCGCCGTGAGGAACACGAGCGTGCGCTTACGCATGGCGTGGCACACGCAGCCGCCCAGAAGGAACGAGAGCACGCAACCGATGCTCAGGTACAGAACGACGTGTTCCAAAAGCACGCCAGGAACCATATCCAGGTGGCTCACCGTGAGATTCTTGATCAGGAATTTGAGCCCGCCGAATGCCACGTTCCAGAGGAGAACGACACACAGAAAAGGTACAAACGTCTGCACGCTCGGACGACGCCGGAGGAAACGCGGCACCCACATGAGGCACACAGGATAGCGCATCTCAAAAGACCCTGCCGTGCAAACCGCGCGGCAGGGAAAAAGATGCGAGAACAGTAAAGGGACGGATATCACGACCGACGTCGGCCGCGGACGAATCCGCTGTACCGCTCGTGTTTTCGCAGATGTGAAGACATCTGCGGAGCGCTACCGGCAACCTGCAAGGTGAAGACCTTACGGACCCAGCCACCAACGCGACGGATCAGAAACATTGCGAGACTCCTTTATCGCCCTCACACCCTTACAACGGAAGAACGAGGGCGGTTCCTCCGTCGAAAGATGTGATCGATCGCTGAATGAGCAACGCGGCAGTATTGCGTCGCAGCAATGATCGATCGAGAAGATTGGATCGCATTGTCATGTTTTCCTCAGTTGAAAGCGAAATAGTCGTCCATAAGGAAATGCCCATCCGCCCCAGGATGAGCATTTGCCGCTATGTTTTCGTCACGGAGTCGGAATCAGGAGGAGCTGCTCGAGGAGCTAGAGCTCATGCTGGATGAGCTGCTGCTCGAGGAAGAAGACAAACTACTGCTCGAGCTCGACGATGATGAGCTGGAGCTGCTGGATGACAAAGAGGAAGAGCTGGAACTGGAACTCCTGCTGCTGCTCGAGGCAGAGGACTGCCATGCCTCAACGCGGTCCAGACGCGAATCGAGCGCATTGATATGGATGCGAATGAAGCGGTCGTAGCGTGCAAGCACCGTCGCCAGCTCCGCACGGTTCGCCGGGGATGCGACATCAAAGCGTCCGGGCATGGTATCCGGGCCGTTCATGATGTTATTGGTGCTCGCCCACACGATATCGTTGTACGCCCAGTGACCGGGCGGCACATCGGAGAAGAGCGGAGCCGCGAGAACGCCCATAAAGGCACCCGAGGCAAACAGGGCGGATCCTGCCGCCAGCAATGAAGCCGTTGTACGTTTGAGAGGGAACTGCATAGCGCAAATGGGAACAAAAGGGTCGCAGTGCAGGAGACGGGGGTGCATGCAAACTCTTTCCGGAATCGCGGGGATACTCTTGACGGCACATCGCAGAAAGCGGCTGCGGGTAAGAGAAAGGCTGACGGTTCGTTACAGCAACACTGTTCCCCTCTCCCACCATGAGTACCTTTCTCAAATTCCTCCTCATCTGTGCCGTCTTCGGCGGCGGCTGGGGTGTTCTCTACCTCATCTTCAAGGTTCTGACGTGAGGAAAAAACCACGGCGTTCTGTGTGCAGACAGAACGCCTTTTTCATTTACTAAAAGCCAAAATTTTGCTATCAGATAAAAATAATCTTAGAGAGGCCTTTTGATCATTTTTTGTGGATCTTATGCTGGAGGCATATTCCCCACTTATCCCATGAAAAAGCCGCAGTATATGATTATCTATGACTGCCCGCACTGTGGGCAGGATTCGGGGCGAACAGAGCTTAATCTACCTCCCACATGCTTCTACTGCGATGCATCAGAAGGATTGATTGAGCGTTCTAGACAGCTGCTCTCGCCGGAAGTGATGTCACAACGACTGAAAACTGTCACGGACCGTATGGTGCAGAATCTTCAACAGGCATGGGACATTCATGAAAGTGAGTGGCCGGATGATCCCGAACAGGAAATTTTGCTTTTAGAGGCATTGGCAAAAGGACAGGATCTGCGTACTGCAATTCAATCACTGCGGATGCAAACTACGAATGCCGATGAGCCATTGTCAAAGTGATACACTTTTGATACACTTTCCTTATTCTTACATTATGCCAATGCCGACTCTGAAGAAACGCTTGAATATCAGTCTTCCCAGAGAAATGGATGTTCTGCTGAAGCAGCTCGCCAAGCGCGACGATCTTCCGCAGGCAACGAAGGCTCTGCATCTTCTGAGATTGGCACTGGAAATCGAGGAAGACGATGTTCTCAATGCATTCGCAGAAAAGCGCGATAAAAAGGGGGCAAAATTTATCAGCCATAAACAAGCCTGGAGATGAAATTTGAGATCGAATATCTGAAGGACGTGCAGCGGATTGATATTCCTGCTCTTTCAAAACGTGAAAAATTGCACATAAAATCGGCAATTGAAAATAAGTTGGCAACTGACCCCGAAGTCTTTGGCAAACCACTGCGACGCTCCCTGAAAGGATATCGAAAGCTGCGAGTGGGCGATTATCGGGTTATTTTTCGCATTCAGGAAAATACGGTGAAAATTATCGCAATTGCACATAGATCAATTGTCTACAAGCGATTCACAAGCCGCTTCTGATCACATTCCCAGCCACTGCAACTGCATCATACGCTGGTATGTCCCCAGGTAGCCCGCAAGGCTCGCCATAAAGTTTTTCGGCGGCTGGTAGAAGAGCGTGGTGGCGGGCGCGGGCTCATCGGGTTTGACGATCTCATACGCGCCGCCGGTCTTGCGGAAGAGGCGCGCGGTATCGGCAAGGTCATCGAGCGCCTCCTGTTTGAAGCGTTCGCGCGTGGACACATCGGCGTGATAGAGAGCCACCTTCATTTTCAGCTGGATGTACTCGCACGTCACCCACGGCCACACATATTCGTTGTGATACCCGCCGTGGCCGGAGAGCCGCGAGATCCAGAAGATATTTTCGCGGGGGTACGGAGGATCGAAGTTCTTGAGGCCCGACGAATGTTTCACGCGACGAGAGAGGGTCTCGAGCACACGCACGCATTCCTCGGCATTGAGGAGCGTGAGCGCACCGAAGATCGTGGCCACGGTATCGATGCGCTCATCCCCCACCGCGGCACGGAAATAGGCGTTTTCGGCATCAAAGATGCGCGCACGGATACCCGCCTCCACAAAGGCGGCTTCATCGCCGTAGAGCTTGGCCTCACGAGTACGCTCCAGCGAACGGGCGAGGTGTTCCATCATGCGCAGACTCCGTGCCCAGAGCACATTGATGGTGCCGAGTTTCCCGCTGCGTCCGATGGAATCGGCCCAATCCGGATTCTGGCGGGTCATCACGGCCAGGCCGTCTGCAGGGTCGGTTTTGGTGCGGAAGTAGGCGATGGCCTTCTGCATCTCCGGAAAGTGGGCACGCACAAACGCCTTGCCGGCATCGGAGGCGGTGTAGGCTTCCCCCGCCGCGATGATCACCGCGGGCACGGTATCTTCCGCACCGGAAAAATCCTGTCCTTCGTACACGGGACGTTCACCCATCTTCCGGAGAATTCTCAGCAGAGGCTTTGCCAGCCAACCGAGGAGCGGAATGATTTTGAGGAGCGCGTACTGGCGCTCGACCCGGAGCGGCAGCATGCCGTCCCTGCGCTGATGACGGAATAATGTCTTGAGTGACGCGACCACCGCCTCCGGGTGCTCCTCCGCAAAGTAGTTGATGGACGCGAGCGCGAAATCGCGCGCCCACACCTGGTGCGTGAAGTTCTCGTCGGCTTCGGATGAAGGGGTGATCCCGAACCCCGGCTCAAAATGCTTCTCCAGATTCGCCCGCGCGGTCGCCGCGATTTCCAGGATCGCGTAGCGGCGCTCCAGTTGGGATCGGGGATCCGGTTTATGGCTGGTGTTTGCGGTTTCTATACATAACTATTATACAATATTTTTGTGTTTTTTACAATATGAAGACATGCCGGGATTTCGGCGACGCCAAGACATTTTTGAGCCCTGATCGTCATTCCCCTCTATCATCCGTTTATGCGCTTCATCGATTCCCTGCTCAACCGCACCGCCATGTACCGTCTGGTGCTGTACTGCCTGACGTTTCTGACGGTCGTATCGCTGACCCTCTCGATCACCGGAGTGCTCTCGTACGGCATCGTCTCACTTCTGTTGTCACTCGTGATCGTCCTTGCGGTGTGCTGGAGCATCAACGCGCTGCTCTCGTTCCTGTGGAAGGTGCCGGCGAACGTGGAATCGTCGTACATCACGGCGTATATCCTGTTCTTCCTGTTCTCACCGGTGATGACGGTGAACGACGGCGTTGTGCTCGCAGCGGCTTCGGCGATTGCCATAGGTTCCAAGTATGTCATCGGCGTTCGCGGCAAACACCTCTTCAATCCCGCGGCGTTCGCGGCGGTCGTGATCGCACTCACGCAGGCGGGAGCAGCCATCTGGTGGATCGGCACCGTGTGGATGCTGCCGTTCACGCTCGTCGCGGGGCTCCTCATCGTCCGCAAGATCCGCAAGTTCGCGCTTTTCCTCTCCTGCATCGTCGCCAGCTACGCCACGGTGGTGATCCTCGGCATCGTGAACGGCATGGGCATCTGGGAATCGCTCGTGCAGCACACGTTCTCATGGCCCATCATCTTTTTTGCGAGCGTGATGGTGACAGAACCCATCACCATGCCGCCGCGCCGGCACCAGCAGATGCTCTACGGTGCCGTGATAGGAGTCTTCTCCAGCTGGCCGATCGTTCTCGGGCCCGTGTACTCCACACCCGAACTGGTGCTCGTTCTCTGCAACCTCTACTCGGCGGCTGTGGGCATGCACCGGAGATTGACGCTGACCTTGAAGGAAAAATATCTGATCGCGCGTGAAACGTGGGAGTACGTGTTCGATGTCCATCCGCCGGTCGATTTCCTCCCGGGACAGTATCTGGAGTGGACGCTCCCGCACTCACCGAGTGATGACCGCGGCAACCGCCGTTACTTTACGGTAGCGTCTTCACCCACGGAAAAAGTGATCCGTCTGGGCGTGCGCGTCGGGGACAAAATCAGCAGCTATAAAAAGAAACTCAAGGACCTGCAGCCGGGAGACACGCTGCTCGCAGGCCAGATGGCAGGGGATTTTGTGCTCCCAAAAAATCCGCAGCAGAAACTGGTGTTCATGGCCGGCGGCATCGGGATGACGCCCTTCAGCAGCATGCTCAGGTACCTCATCGATATCGGGGAAATCCGCGACATCATCCTCTTCTACGGCAACCGCACGCCGGAGGATATCGCGTACGGCGACCTCATCGCCAAAGCGGAGAAGAATCTGGGGATGCGCACCGTCCACGTGCTCTCGCCCAGCCCCAATCTCCCGGCACCGCCGAATTCCATTCCGGAGGTGACGGCCGAAGCGGTAAAGCATCACGTGCCCGATTACGCGGAGCGCATGTTCTACCTCTCCGGCCCCAGCGGCATGGTGGATGCCTACAAGGATCTGCTCACCGGCATGGGTGTGCACCGGAGCCACATCGTCACCGATTACTTCCCCGGCTTCGCGTGAACGAGACGACGGATCCGAAGCGCTTCGCCTGGGAATCCATGGGCACGCACTGGCAGGTGACCATCTGGGACGCGATTGGTGATGAAGATCTTGAAGCGCTGCGTGCGACGATCATCAAAAAGTCCGATGCGTTCGACCAGACCTACTCCCGCTTCATCGGTGATTCATTGGTGACCCGGCTATCAACGCAGACCGGACGCCAGTCTGTGCCGGAGGATCTGGTGTCGATGCTGCGTCTGTACGGACAATTGAACCGCCTCTCGCGCGGCAAATGCAACCCGCTCGTGGGCTTTGCGCTGAGTGACCTCGGGTACGACGCGCAGTATTCATTGCAGGAGAAGAAGACACTCAGACGCGTGCCGGAATTCGGGAAGACCGTGACGATCATCGATGATCGCACAATCGAATTGCATGAGCCGGTGATGATCGATGTGGGCGCGGCGGGCAAAGGCTACTTTGTCGACAGGATTGCCGACGTTCTCGATGCGCAGGGACTGAAGCACTTCCTCGTCGATGGCAGTGGGGACATCCGCTACCGCGGCAACGGCCACCCCATCCGCGCGGGCCTTGAGCACCCCGATGACCCGACCAAAGTCATCGGCACGATTGAACTCTCCGACGGTGCCTTCTGCGCATCGGCGGTGAACCGCCGCAAGTGGGGCACGCATCACCACATTCTGGACCCCGATTCGCTCTGCTCCCCCGGCACGATCATCGCCGCGTGGGTGATTGCCGAGAGTGCGGCCCTCGCAGACGGCCTTTCCACGACGATGTTCCTCTGTGATCCGGAAGAGCTGAGGAAAGAACTGCAGTTTGAATACTGCCTGCTGAACGATGAATACAAAATAAGACGGTCGGAGGGGTTTGTCGCAGAATTATTCTGAACACTGTTTTAACGACAACTTCGTTCGTTCTTGCGAAGCGGGCGGTCCCGCGCACCACCCGTCTTCGTCCCTCGGCTACGCTCAGGACTACGCCGGGCAAGCGGGGTGTGAGCGGCCTGCCCTGAGCGAGCGGAGCGAGTCGAAGGGTGGCTTTTTTCTTTTGCCACTTTTCTTTTGTCTGCCGCACAAAAGAAAAGTGGAGACGCTTTCCAAAATGTCCAACTGCCCTCGCTAAAGGGTTTGCCATTTCTTTTCGGCGGGGAAAAGAAATGGCAGAAAGAAAACCCGCCGCAAATAGCGACAGCGCAATTTGCGGATGGGAGACGAACCAGTTTCAGAGCGGGTGCCATCAATTGAAATTAAAAAAACCCCGCACCTCGCAGCACGGGGTCCAATCGCAGAATGAATATTACGCAGCGCCGTTCTTGATCTTCTGGAGCGCATCCATGAAGCCCTTGGGAGCCAGGGACGAACCGTTGACGACACCGAGGGACACGGAATCGATGGACTTGCCCACCACCTCCTCTTTGAAGCCTGCGGCAAAGTTCCCCTGCCACTTGATGCTGGCCGGGTGCGTGGCATGGCCGTTGAACGTGGCATCGGTGATGATGCCGTTTTGGAGCGTGACCGTGATGTCCACGGACTCCGCGCCTGCCGGGGACGTGTAATTACCGGCAGCGGCGTAGATGCCGTCCTCGTAGCCCTGCGTGGTATCGGTGGCGGTGGGAGTCGTGGGCTCGGGCGTGGTATCGGTGGTCGGGGTGGTGTCCGTGGGCGGGGTTGTGGAGGCACAACCGACGACAATCAGCGCAGCGGCTGCGGACAGAGCGATGGAACGGAAGTTCTTGGGAGCGGACGGCATGACAAAACGTGAAGGAAGGAAACAAAAGCGGAACGCACTGTATCACAGTCGAGATTAAGACGATATTAATGTCGGTTTTTCATGAACGTACAGACGCTTTGCATCTCTTTCCCGTGCGGCAACAAGGCAATGAGGTAGAATGCATATCATGACTGTGAAGAACTTTCCCTATTGGGTGAAGGGCGGATTACTCGCAATGCCCGTCTGTATTGTCGCTCTGCCGGTGCTCGTCGGGCTGCTCTATCTGCTGGGAAAAGAGGGGGAGATGGTGATTCCGATCCTCGCCCCCGAGGTCTTTGTGCTGATATGGAGCATGGCAATGGGTGGTGCACCGCTCACGTCCATTCTGCTGATGTGTCTGATCTTCCTGGGAAAGGCGTTTGTGCTGGGTGCGGTTATCGGCGCGGTCTACGGCTTCAGTGCAAGACGCAGCCGGGTGAGACAATTTTGGATCGGCTTTGCGCTGCTGGCGGTTCTTGTTTTCATGGGCATCAATTACATGGTGCAGAATCCCTACACGCTGTACGACACGGTCCAGACAGCGGAAGAATGCACCGACCCCCTGAAAAAGTTCATTCCTGAATTTCAGGATTTCGAATGCCTGGATCGGCTGGCGACACGCACGGGTGACATATCCGTCTGCGGCCTGATCAACAACCCGAAATGGGAAGCACGTGACAACGAGATCTGGCGATGGTCATGTTACGAGGACATCGCAAGCGCCAAAAATGACCCTGCCGTCTGCGACCTGATCCCGACAGAGGCATCCATGCGGGATCGCTGCTATTCGATGTTCAGTGTATGCGAGAACATCTCCGATCCCGGGATGAAGGCTGATTGCGAGAGAAGCCGGGCCGGACAGTTCTGAGCAGGAGACTCACGTTCACGCACCCGCCTATAAAAAAGAACCGGCACTGCGCCGGTTCCTTGGGAAGACGGAGGAATGATTTACATCGCGTCCGCGTTCGTCGGAGCCTCTTCGGCTGCCGGAGCGTCCTCAGCACCTGCTGCGACTGCGACGACGTTGGTTGCCTTGGGACCCTTTTCACCGCTCTCCAGATTGAAGCTCACGGTCTGGCCGATCTGCAGATTGTCATACTGACCGTTGCAGGCGGAGTGGTGGAAAAAGACATCGTCGGATCCTTCGACGGAAATAAACCCGAATCCTTTATCCGTTTTCGTTTTGATGACACCTGTCGTCATGGAAAGAGGGAGAAAAACTAAAGCGCCTGAAAGAAGACAGGGGAGGATAGGTTCTTTTCCGCAGGAAAGCCATGAGTAATCTCCGCTTTTTCCAAAAGAAAAATCCCGCCCGCCTGGCTGTTTGGGCACGAAGCGCGTACGGTCATACCACGCGCTTGCGGCTTCTCCCCAACACCTCTATCCAAAAAACACGTGAGAACTGCCCGGCAAAAGGCTGCGGCAAGCCCTCCCATGGCAAACCGTACTGCCTCCGGCACGTGACGGCGGCCCAGCGGCGCGTACTTCCTCAGGAGGTGCTCAGGAACATCCGCTCGCTCTGCTGCGAGGCCAGCTGCACAAGCGGCCCCGTGCACGACTACGGCGAGCAGTACTGCTCCAAGTGCAAGGAACCCTGCCCCTGGAAGCTGGCAAAGATGTGAAACCGAAAACTTTCCAGCTGGAAAATTCGTTTAGCTTTTTCGATGATTTCCACTTCGTTTTAAGAAATACCCGCTTCCCCTTGCTGACGCTAAATAATATTTCCCGGACTGTCGTGCAAGTTTTTGCACTTCCGAGTTTATTCCCCATCCTTGACGGTAAATAAGGCTGGCATCAATTCCAATTCTCGAGGCAATAGCCACCGGCGACACAGATTTCTCGCCACGAATTTTTGCCTCCGCATACGCGAGGAGGACACGGTCATACAGGTCATTTGTGGAAGCGCGACCGGTGCACAGCATAAAAAATTCCTCAGCAGTTTTTGGGTCTTCTTCTACAACGGAATCCTGAGCCACAGCTTCTGATACCACTTGATCAGATTGCTCAGCTGCAGGTTTCTGCTGATGCAAGTATCGTCTTACTGCTTCTCGCAGTGCAGTGCACAACTGCACAATCAGCACGTCGTCTTTCACCTGCTCAGAAACAGTGTCTAATCTTGGCAATAATTCATGCAGCCCCTGCGATTGTTCCGGTAGATTCACCAGTTAAATTTAGTAACTTTTATGAGTTTTGTCAATAACTCTCAGTTCTTCGCTCTGATCTTTAGCTGCGGCTCTTCCATGGTCACGATGGAATCCGGGGCGACACTTTTTGTAAGCCACACGTTCGATCCGATCACGGAGCGCGTACCGTGACTGTTCACACGCACAGTCTCTCCATCTGCACCGCAGCGGTCCAGCGCCACACAGTGGCGAATAAGCTAAAAGAGGTGCGATTGCAGACAGAAGACGCTTTCCTTCGGGTTTTCCCGCTGCTACACTCCGGGTCCCTCACCGATCTTTTTCATGCGAGCTCTCCGGAATTCAAAAAACTCGCGAAGACGGGCTCTGCCCGTCTGAGCGACACCTTGAAGGGAAAGAGAGCCCGCGAGAGAAAACCGACAAGGTTTTCTTTCGCGCCCCGTGCCGTGGTGGCGGAATTGGTAGACGCACTAGCTTGAGGGGCTAGCACTCGCAAGGGTGTGGAGGTTCGAGTCCTCTCCACGGCACCAAATAGGGTTTACAAGAAGTTTGATATAATAAGAGATATGAAAATTGTAGTTAATTTTTATGCTAACGTGTCAGAAGGGTCAGTAAACGACCTAATTAATTATGTGACACAGCAACTGGCTACGCAAAATGAGCAAAGAATTGTTGATGAGTTAATAATACAAATTTCTAGTTCTGGTGGATCGTCTGATCATGGATTACTTGCTTACAATTACTTGAAGCAGCTAAGTATCAACATCACGACTATCGGAATGGGAAACGTAGACAGTGCAGCAGTCATGATTTTTGCGGGTGGTTCAAAACGGTTATCAGCACCTAGTTGCCGGTTTGTCTTACATGAAGCACTAGCCACTATTAATGGCCAATTTGGTTCGACCAAGCTGGGAGAAATGTCGAAGTTAATCGAAAGAATAACTGATGATTACACAGAGGTGATTTCGAAAGTGGCAGGAAAGAACAAAGCAAGAATCCGTTCTCAGGTTAAGCAGGGAAGCGTCCTTTCTTCAGAAGAAGCTAAGAAGCTTGGATTGGTTACCGAGATAATCGATAAGCCTTATTTGTCTGACATGAAAGATTTGGCAATTCTTCTTATCAATAATCCAAAGCAAGTCGATCAAAACCCTCAAAAAAAGTCAGAGGTATAACATAGAATTCAGTAACCCCCTTGGTTCACTGTGAGTACCCGCTCGAGCGGATCGCCTGTTTCTATGGCTTCCGAAAGCCGTTTGTGCTATAGTCATGCGATGGCTCGGCACCATACATTCACCTTCAATCTCAGCCTGAAAACGGTTCTCCTGGTGGCATTCCCTGTTGCCGCATGGTATTTCGGCAGATCTACGACAGATTGGTTCTCGGCGGGGAATGCGCACCTGTTTTTGCTGCAATTTCTCAGCCTCTTCATCGAGGCTGCGCCGTTCCTGCTCTTCGGCAGCATCGTCTCCGGACTCATTGAATCCTTCGTGAATCCCGACACGCTGCTGCGCTTCACGCCCCGGACAAGAATCGGTCAGGTTGCCGCAGGATCATGCCTGGGCCTGATCTTTCCCGTCTGCGAGTGCGGGGTCGTGCCTGTGGTGCGGAGACTCATCCGCAAGGGCATGCCGGCGACGATGGCCATTGCGTTCCTGCTTGGCGCCCCGGTGATGAACCCCATCGTTCTCTTTGCAACATACAAGGCATTCGGCCTCAGCACGATGCTGCTGTGGCGTGTGCTCGGAACCCTCAGCATCGCGTGCATCGCGGCGCTGCTCATCGCGCCCCGGCAGACGGTGCGGCGACAGATCGATGCACGGGGAGCCGCAGCCGATCGCGGCATCCATTCGGCGCTGCTGCACGCTGCCGACGACTTCCTCGGCATCGCCGGTTACCTCGTCATCGGTTCGGTTCTTGCGTGCATCGCACAGGTCTTCATCCCGCAGTCGGTTCTCCTGCCGGTCAGTTCGCATCCCGTTCTCTCCGTACTCGCGCTGGAACTGCTGGCGTTCGTCATGAGCATCTGTTCGAGCGTCGATGCGTTCATTGCGCTGGGATTCGCTTCCACCTTCACGGGCGGCTCGGTGCTGTCGTTCCTCGTCTTCGGTCCGATGGTCGATACCAAGAGCACGCTCATGTTCCTCGGGGTCTTCTCCAGGAAAACCGTCATCAAGCTGATCATCGTGCCCCTGTTGTTCGCGACGATCCTCGGCATCGGCGCAAATCTCTTCGGTATCCTCTCCTGATTCATGGCGATTGCATCAACCCACGACTGGCTCGCACACGAACACAGGCACCATGCGTGCGATGGAAAACATGCCACACACGCGCCCGGGCGGACATGGATGGATGCGCTGCTTCTGGCGGGCGGCGGCATCTATTTTTTGCAGCTCATCCGCACGGGTACGCTCGCCAACTACGTGAATGTGCGTTTTGCATGGATCGCGTGGCTCGGGATGATCGCGTTCTTTGTCCTCGCGCTCGCAAAGCTTATGCCGCCTGTGCAAAAGCATGATCACGGTTGTTGCGGGAACGGCCCGGCATGGAAGTGGTGGCTGCTGGCGCTGCCCGTGATTCTCGGGCTGGTGCTTCCGTCCAATCCGCTGAATGCGTCGGTGATCCGCGGCGAACCCGACGTTCAGGCACTGCTGAAGGAGCAAGTGGGCATGCAATACCTGCGCTATCCGGAGACCATCCCCGGCCGCGCCGATCTCTACAGCCTCTACAACGACTTCATGCCGGACCGGCATAATGCGTATGTCGATCCGCTGACTTTCTCGCTGCTCGACTGGTTCCGCATTTTCTACGACCTGCCTCCGGAGAAGAAGAACCTGCTGGAAGGCATGCCGTTCGACATGACGGGATTCGTGTACCACGGGCCGGAGAGCACGGCAGACAGGTTCGTGCTGGCGCGTTTCTTCATGCGTCACTGCATGTTCGACACGATTCCCATCGGCATGCCGACCGTCTGGGACAACGGAGACGCTTTGCGGGAGGACAGCTGGGTCCGCGTCCAGGGAACAGTCCGCTCCCTTCCCGATGCTTCGGGCACGGAAGTGCTGACGCTCGTCGCGGACAGCGTTAAGCTGACGGCACAGCCCGAGACGCCGTATCTGTATCCGGACGCGTCGGCACAATAACGCCGCCCCGGTACGTCAGGGGCGTTGATGTATGCGACAGTGGGACTTTTCTCCCTCCCGGGCCGAACGGCGGCACCCGGAGAGCGGATCATCATAATGCAAATCAGTTGCATTTGTAAATCATAGTCATTACCATCACGGAGACGGATGAGGAATTCTGCGTTCTTCTCGTTCACACATAGCGAGAGGGGGAAGGCACTCATCCGTTCCATTTCTTTCCAATCAGTCCCATGAATTACCGTGCAATTCTTCCGTTTGTCGCCATTGCGCTTCTCGCAGGATGTTCGCAGACGAACCCGCCCCCGCAGGCGGAGCAACAGGGGAAACTCCCTGTGGCGGCGAGCTTCTATCCTCTCGCTTTCCTCTCGGAGGAAATCGGAGGGAATCTGGTGTCAGTGACGCAGGTGACACCCGGAGGCGTGGAGCCGCATGACTATGAGCCTTCGCCGCAGGAACTTGCCTCCGTGCATGATGCAAAAGTCTTCCTCATGAACGGAGAAGGTGTCGACGGATGGGCGGATAAGATCATCGATGAGCTCAGGCAAAGCGGCGTTGTCACCGTCAGAATGACTGACAGCATCACCCCCATGGACGGGTTCGAAGAGACGGAAGAGCATGAAGAAGGTGAACATGAAGAAGATGAGCATGAAGAAGGACATGAGGAGGAACACGGTGGATCTGATCCGCATATCTGGCTCAATCCTGTTCTTGTAAAAAAGCAGGTGGAACTCATCCGTGATGCATTCATCGGCGCGGATGCCGCTCATGCGGATACCTATCGCCAGAACGCCGACCGTCTTCTTTCTGCACTGTCGGCGCTCGATGCCGATTACCGCGCGGGATTGGCCCGGTGCGACTTGAAACAGGTCGTGACTTCCCACAATGCTTTCCGATATATGGCGAAAGAGTACGGCTTTGAGACGCTGGCTATTTCCGGGATTTCCCCCGATGAAGAGCCTTCTTCCCAGAGAATTTCCGAGCTCGCGGATTTCGCGAGGGCAAACGGCGTCAAGTACATCTTTTTTGAAACACTCGTCAGCCCCAAGCTCGCTGAGACCGTCGCCGATGAGATCGGAGCGCAGGCTCTGGTGCTGAACCCCATCGAGGGACTGACACCCGATGACGTGGCCGGGGGTGAAACCTATCTCACGATCATGAAAAAGAATCTTCAAAATCTTCGTACCGCCATGCAATGCCAGTAACGCCTCCCGCCCTCGCCGTCGATATCGATCATGTCAGCTTTTCCTATGAAGGGCAGAGCATATTGAATGCGGTAAGTTTTGCCGTTCCCGAAGGAAGCTACGTCGGCATTGTGGGTCCGAACGGCGGAGGCAAAACGACGCTTCTCAAAATCATGCTGGGGATTCTCAAGCCGTCGAAAGGGGCGGTAACGGTTCTGGGGGAAACACCGCTGCAAGCGCGCCTCTCGGGAAAGATCGGCTATGTTCCGCAGCGCGTGTCTCAGACGGATTTTCAATTCCCCGCCACCGTTGAGGAGATCGTGCAAAGCGGCAGGACTCCCCGTATCGGCATCGGAAAGTGGATGAGGGAAAAGGACAGAAAAGCCGTCGAACATGCATTGGAAACGGTGGGGATGCTCTCTTTCCGTCATCGTTTGGTCGGTAATCTCTCGGGCGGGGAACGGCAGAAGGTATTTATCGCCAGGGCGTTGGCATCGGAGCCGAAGCTGCTTGTTCTGGATGAACCGACTACGGGCGTCGATGTCTCCGCACGGGAACAGTTCTACGCCCTTCTGAAACAGCTCAATGCCGATCTCGGCCTCACGATCCTCCTGGTATCGCACGATATCGAAATGATCACGAACGAGGTGAGTTTTGTGCTCGCCCTCAATCAGAAGCTCATCTGCCATTGTTCCTCACATGAATTTCTGTCGGAAGAGACCCTGAAACGTCTCTACGGCAGAGACGTTGAACTCCTTCATCAGCATGTCCACTGATGCCATGACTCTCCTGACCATTTTCCACTACGACTTCATGATTCGCGCGTTCACCGCGGGGATCATCACGGCCGTCATCGCCCCCATGATCGGAGTATTCCTCGTTACACGACGCTACTCCTTCATGGCCGATACGCTGGCCCACGTCTCTCTGGCGGGGGTTGCCGTCGGCTACCTCACGGGATTGCAGCCGATTATCACAGCCATGATCGCCTCGGCGCTGACAGCCCTCTCGGTGGAGCATTTACGGCATAACCGTAAGGTGCTCGGGGAATCGGCGTTGGCGCTGTTCCTCTCGGGAGGCCTGGCATTGGCAGCCGTCCTCCTCAGCGCGGCACAGGGCCTGAATGTGAACCTCAGCAGCGTTCTCTTTGGCAGCATCGCCACGGTCAATCGGAGCGACCTGCTGATCATCTCTCTCCTCGGCGCACTGGTCATATTCATCGTCATCTTTCTCTACAGGGAACTTGCAGCGATCTCCTTTGATGAGGAACTTGCGGCAACCAGCGGCCTTCCCGTCCAGGTCATCAATCGGATCTTCGTGGTTCTGGCAGCCGTCACCGTTTCACTCTCCATGCGGATCGTCGGGGTTCTTCTCATCGGTGCGCTCATGGTCATCCCCGTCATTGCGGCCATGCAATTCGAGCGGAGTTTCAGGCGCACGATGGTGATCGCGGTCGGCATCTCTCTTTTCTCAACCGTTACCGGCCTGTATGCGTCGTACTATCTCGGTTATGCGAGCGGCGGAACGATCGTTCTCATCGCCATAGCCATTTTCCTTTTGAGCGGCCTCTGGAAAAAGTTGAAGACGAAGAACCGGCTCATCGCCCTGAACATGTGACATGCTTTGCAGCTTCCTCTCCGCAGTATGAGCACGACTGAAAACGATGTTCTCGACAAATTAAAGGCCAGGGGTCACAAGATGACCCATGCGCGAAGGACGATCGTGCATCTTCTTCTGCGGCAGGACGCTCCGATCTCCGCGTCGGAGGTTCATGCGCAACTGCGAAAACGGAAGATCGAGGTCAGCAATGTGACGGTCTATCGAGAATTGGCGTTCCTCGAGGCAGAAGGATTTTTGCAGGGGGCAACGTTTAATGACGGCGTGAAGCGTTACTGCCAGGCAGAGGAAGGACGCCATCACCATCTTATCTGTACCAGATGTGAAACGATTCAGGATGTGCAGATGGACAATGATCTCGATTCAATCGAAAAGAAGATCCAGAAGGAGAAAACCTTTACGGTACAGAGCCACATGCTTGAGTTTTATGGCATCTGTTCGCATTGCACTACTTAAAGCTGTTTGGCTGGTCGGTTGCGATGGCTTCTCGTACCAAACCCCGAGGCCAAAATGGAGAATCCGGTAACCCCGGTTACTACCATCCAGAAATACTTTCTGCTCTCCCATGGTCCAAAAACCCGAGATGCCGAAGAATCAGTACCTGCATGCCGATATCACGGCTGAGGGCATGCGGTCAGGCCTCACCGGAAAACTTCTGAGTCAGTTTCGTCGTATCCGCAAAGGAATGGATATCACGTTAGATGACTGCAGTCTGGAAGTGCGCAGGAATATCTATGGCACTGCTCCCGATCATCCGCAGACAATGATTTTCTTGCGAAAAAATCCGCCTATAGACGAGGCGCAGACAGGGCGCCGGGCAGACGGAGGACGTCCTGCAATCTCCGCACATGAGATTGATATGGAATTGGGAACATCAACTTTTAAAGGAGATGTGGAAGCGTTGACCTGGGAAGAAATGACGATCGTTCACGAAGCGCTGCAAAGGCTGCTGGAAGTTCCTGACGGCCAGCTCTAGTCTTATGGTATGACTTCGATTTCCCGCTCCACCCTCCTCCTCTGCCTCCTTGGCGGCGTGCTTTTGACGCTCCTGGGAGGTTCGCACTCTCATGCACACCATTGATAAAAACCATAAAAACTATACGATCCCCGCATGGAAACCAAAGAAAAGGACCTGAAGCTCTTCAGTATCTTTACGGGAATCTTTGTTGCCGTCCTCGTTCTGGTCCCATCAGTAGGATCGAAGTTCATCGCAATCGGGCCGTTCAATATTAACGGTGCGACGTTGATTTTCCCGATCACGTTCATCTTCAATGACATGCTCACGGAGGTCTATGGATATGCCAGATCCCGGAGAATCATCTGGACTGGACTCGGGTGTCAGATTTTTGCCGCATTGATCTACTGGCTGGTGGGCATCTGGCCTGCCGCTTCCTTCTGGACCAATCAGGAGGCATATATGAGTGTGCTGGGTCAGGCTCCCCGCATTGTTCTTGCCAGTCTGTCTGCCTATTTCTGCGGCGAGTTCGCCAACAGCGTGATCCTCTCCAAGATGAAATACTGGGCAAAGGGACAGCGTGGCTGGAAGCAGGCTTGGCGTTTTGTCGCATCGACCATCGTCGGCGAAGGTCTGGATTCCATTGTTTTCATGGGTGTCGGATTCATCGGAGTGCTGCCGATGCAGGACATCGTAACGACCGTCATCACTATTTGGATTTTCAAGATTGCATACGAAGTCATTGCTCTGCCGTTCAGCATGAAATTCGCCAATTGGGTGAAGAAGATAGAAGGAGTGGATGTCGTCGATGCACCGGCACACACGAGCTATAACCCGTTCAGCGTGCACTGAAGCGATATGAAACGGACGAATCATTCCCGCTCCACTCTCCTCCTCTGCCTCCTTGGCGGCGTGCTTTTGACGCTCCTGCAGGTCGCTGTGGCGACGGGTGTGCAGAAGGAACCCAAGTTCATCGGTGCGTACCGCAACCTGGCGCAGTGGGACAGCGAGCACTATCAGCAGATCGCCTTCCGCGGCTACTACTCGGAGATTCCTCCCGTGCTCCACGAGGGCACCGTGCTCACGCGTGCATCGTGGATCAAGAACACCAACGTGGCGTTCTTCCCGGGGTACCCCATCGTCATCAAACTCTTCCTGCCGTTCTTCAACTGGCGGTTCGCATCGGTGGTCGCGGCGCACGCTACCGCCATCGGCATGTGGACGACGTTCCTGCTGTTACTCCGAAAGTTGAAGATCGATCTGGTCGCGGGTATCGCCGTGACAGTCCTGATCCTCTGCCACCCCGCGGCATTCTACTTTGTGGCCGGGTACTCGGAATCACTCTTCCTCTGGGGCGTGTTCGGCATGCTCCTGTGGATGAATACGGATACGAAGATGAACTGGCTCTGGACGGGTGTGCACGGGTTTGTCGCATCCTTGACCCGCATCTTCGGCATGCCGCTGGCGGTCCTGCCGCTCGTGGGCACCCTTGCCGATCGTTGGCCGGACGTACGATCGAAGCAATCGATGAAAGAATTCCTGAAGAGCAGCGGTGCGGCGATCCTCACACTCCTCGGCGGGCTCAGCTTCTTTGCGTACTGTCAGGTGATGTTCGGGCGCTGGAATCTGTATTTCCTCCGTCAGAGCGCGGGCTGGGACATTCAGCCTACGTATTTCCTCTGGAACAGCGAGTTCCTCGATTCGCTCTTCCTCCCCTACACACCGGAGAAGATGACCGACGGCTGGGAGGTGAGCAAAGGCGCGACGCCGATCACCGTGTGGTTCCTCATCGCCGCATTCGCGTTCGATGCCGTCGTATCGTTCCTCCGCAAAGACGGCTCCTTCCGCACGCGCGTGCCGCTGTGGGTGGCCTCCGCGATGCTCTTTTACTTCCCCGCCGCGGCGCTCATCACGCAGGCGTGGCGCAGCATGATGCGGTACGCGCTGCTGCCCGTGATCCTCGCACTGATTGCCCTGGCGCACCTGTGGACCAAAAACAGACCGCCGCTCCGGGCCAATGTGATCCTGGGAGTGATTGTCGCTGCAACAGCTCTCTGGATGGGCAGTATCGAAGTGAGTATGATCCGGATCTTTACCGAAGGCGGATGGGTCGCGTGAGACTTGAGTGAAAGACGGACTCAGAGCATTCTTGACACATGCAATCGACCGTCCCCGTCCTTCTCCGCAAAGCGCTCCACCGCTGCAACGCGCGCGGCACGTCGATTGCTGTAACGGTCGTCTTGGTCGGATTGATTATGGCGGGCATGCAGCTGTTCGCACCCAAGATGATGTTGGAACAGCTCGTCCCCGCGCTGCCTCCGCTGCTCGGGGAATCGAAGACCGCACAGATTGAGAGTGATCTGGCTCTCGCGCGTCCGGGCACCGGTGAAGCAGAACGCATGGGTCTGGAAATTGTGACGGCGATACAGAATGCCAGTGATGCGCTGCCGGAGAATGAGCGGACGACGACCGTCATGAAGATGAGCCCGGCTCTCGCCTCACTCATCGGATGGATGGTGCTCTTCGGCCTTGTGATCCTCGCGGTGGAAGCGGGCAGCCGCATTGCCGGATATGTGATCGCCGGCAAAAACACACCGGGCCCGCTCACGATCCTCGGACTGATCCCCCGTTTCCTCATTCTGTGGCTCCTCATGGCCATCCTCACGGGTACATGGGTCTCGGTGATTCTCCTCGGCATCGGGTTCATTGTCCCGGGCCTGCTCCCGGTGCTCTCGGTGTTCGCACTGATGATTCCGCTCCTGCTCCTCCCCCGTTTCGCCATCGCTCCCGCACTGCTGACGGACGGGCACGGCATTCTCAGGAGCCTGAAGCTGAGCTGGCAGAAATCGCAAAACCGCTACGGCAAAATTCTCACCGCCCTCATCGGCATGCAGGTGACGGTGTACATCCTGGAGCGCCTCGCGGAGATCGGGGCGGGGTACGCCATCCTGGCCGCCTCAGACATCTCGCCGTACGCGCCGGTGATCGCTTTCGTGCTCCCTTTCCTCCACGCGGTGGGCATTGTGTACCGCTGCGCGTTTGTGACGGTACTTGCGGAAGAGCTGAAGTAAGTATTACGCAGTAAGTATTATGTATTAAGGGTCTGATACTGATGTCTTCCTTAATACCTAATACATAATACTTAATACTTAATATTTGATCACTCGATCATCTTCGTAAACGTCTCCTCATCAATCACCGTCACTCCGAGTTTCATTGCATCATCCAGCTTGCTTCCCGCCTCTTCACCGGCGAGCACGTAGGTGGTCTTTTTGCTGACCGCGGAACTCACATTGCCGCCGCGCTCTTTGATCATCGCCCGTGCCTGCTCGCGGCTGAGGGTGGGCAGCGTTCCCGTGAGCACGAAGGTCTTGCCCGCAAAGATCTGCTCCGCACCCGAGCCTTCGGGCAGCAGCGCGACGACTCCCGCATCATCAAGCTTTTCGAGTAACGTCTGACTGCGCTTTTCCCTGATCCACTCCGTGACCGTCTCCCCGACCACATCGCCGATGCCGTGGAGCGAGGCGATATCGTCCACTGTGAGTGACTGCAGGGTTTTGAGGATCGCACGCGGACGCACGCCCTGCACCTGCTCCGTGCGGATTTCCTCATCACCGAAGAGTGATGTCTGGGCACGGACGTCGTTCGTCTTTACCGCGACCGTGACCGTTTCCTTGGGCCAGGCGATGCGCCGGGCCAATACCTCGCTCGTCTCCCGTCCCACGTGACGGATGCCGAGCCCGAAGAGGAAGCGCTCGAGCGGAACCTTGCGTGCACGCTCCAGTGACTGCAGCACGTTGCCCGTCTTCTGCTCCTTGAAGAGCGGCAGCTGGAGGAAGTCTTCGGCGGTGAGGGTGAAGAGATCCGCAGGATCATCGATGAAGCCGCCTTCGAGCAGGTCCGCAATCGTCTCCTTGCCCAGGCCCTCGATGTTGAACGCGTAGCGCGAGACAAAATGCTCCACCTTCTCCTGCTGCTGCGCGGTGCACGCGGGGTTGGGACAACGGTGCACGGCCTCGCCTTCCGGACGGACGAGAGCCGTTCCGCAACTGGGGCAATCGTTGGGGTACCGGAACGGCTTGCTGTTTTTGGGTCGCAGCTTCTCCATCACCTGCACCACTTCCGGAATGATGTCGCCCGCTTTGCGCACAATCACCGTGTCACCGAGACGGACATCGAGGCGGATGATCTCGTCTTCGTTATGGAGCGTCGCGCGCGTCACTGTCGTCCCGGCAAGCTGCACGGGCGTGAGGTGGGCGACAGGAGTGATGGCACCGGTGCGGCCGACCTGGAGCACGATATCGAGGATCTCCGCCGTCTTCTCTTCGGCCGGGAACTTGTAGGCTCGCGCCCAGCGCGGGGCCTTGGCGGTGGACCCGAGTTCACGCTGCGTGCGGCGGTCGTTGATCTTGATCACCAGACCGTCGATATCGAACGGGAGTGCATCACGCTTTGTGCCGACCGCGGTGAACTTTTTCTGGATCTTCTCCAGCGAATCACAGAGCTCTCTGCCTTCGGCGACCGGGAAACCGTGTTCCTCTAAAAAAACCATGAGCCCGTCCTGCGTGGTGATCCCGAGCGCATCGGACGACGGGATATCCATACCGTAACAGAACATACGGAGATCGCGCTCCGCCGCAGCGCGCGGATCCAGTTGCCGCACGGTGCCCGCGGCGGCGTTCCGGGGGTTGGCAAACTGATCCCCTTTTTCCAGCTTCTCGTTCACACGCTTGAGCGCATTCTTCGTCATGTACACCTCGCCGGAGATCTCGATGAACTGCGGCGCATCTTTGGGGAGTGACGCGAGTGAGAACTGCAGCGGGATCGCCTCAATCGTCCGCACGGTGTGCGTCACATCTTCCCCTTCTATGCCGTTTCCGCGCGTGACGGCACGGATGAGCGAGTACGTCTTCTCTTTGTCGTCGTGACGGTAGATGAGCGAGATATTGAGTCCGTCGATCTTCAGCTCGCACAGGTAGCGGAACGCACGCTTGTCATCACCCAGAAAGCGCCGCATCAATTCGAGCCACTCCTCCAGTTCCTCAAAACTGAACGCATCGGTGAGCGATTCCTTGGGGGTGAGGTGCTGTACCTTCGGCAAGCGACCGTCCAAAGGCGCACCCACCCGCTGGGTTGGCGAATCGGGGGTGATGAGATCGGGGAACTCCTTCTCCAGTGCGATCAGCTCCTGCTTGAGCGCATCACGCACATCCTCCGAGACTTCCGTGCGGTTCTCGATGAAGTAGGCCTTGTTCAGCCGTTTGATCTCCTCACGCAACTTGAGGATGCGCTGCTGGGCTTTGTCGCGGTTCATTGGAGGAAGAATATCAGAAAACCCGCACTCAGGACGCTGCTTTGACTCCCTCCAGATGAGATCTATGCGAAGCGGAGGGGCCCCGTCGCCGCCCGGGGGCTTGCCCTGAGTGAGTCAGCCGCAGCTGACGAGTCGAAGGGTGAGGCAGACAAAGAAAAGAAGGAGGTATTGCCTGGCCCGCGGCTAGAAAAGCCGCTCCAACATTTGAAGATGGGAGACGAACCAGTTTCAGAGCGGGTGCCCATTTTTTTATTCTCAGTTCACCAAAAACTATTGAGTAAAGTCTTCTATACAAAACACAACGAATCGGCACGCGTCAGCAAAAATGTCACTTGCAATCTGTCCTATTTCGGGAAAGATGCACACCATGCCCGTCTCCCACAGTCTCCGCGAACAACTCATCAAACTCGACCAGCAGATCATCGATCTCTTCGCTGAGCGGATCAACCTGTGCCAGAAGGCCATGGAAGAGGACGAGGGCGTGTTCGACGATGCCACCCAGAGCGAATTTGTGCATGAATGGGAGGGCATGGCCGACGAGCAGGGCATGCATGTGGGTTCGGTGAGCGCCATCTGCAAGCTGGTCCTCAAGCTCTGCCGCGTCAGCGCGGAGTAAAGAGAATTTGAAGCCAAAGCCAAAATCTGCTAGAATAGGGAGATGGACAAAAACACAGCAATCACCGTGTTCGAAAAGGCCGCCGAGCTCAAGGCATCGGACGTCCATGTGGCCGTGGGTTCCCCGATCCTCTTCCGTATCAACGGAGAGCTCACCCCCCAGACCAAACAGGCGGTCACCGATGCGCAGGCCCAGTCGTTTGCGCAGGCGGTACTCGGTGACGGGTGGAAGCGGTTCCAGGAGACCCGCGAAGCCGATTGTTCGCTCGGTCTCAGCGACGGCACGCGCCTGCGTATCAACTGCCACTTTGAACGCGGCAACGTGAGTATTGCGGCGCGTATCGTCCCCAACGCGATCCCCACCCCGGAGGAACTCGGCCTCGGTGACCTCACCCAGCGCTTTATCCAGGAGCGCCAAGGGCTCGTGCTCTTCACCGGCCCCACCGGTGCCGGTAAATCCACCTCTCTCGCCTCCATCCTCCAGGCCATCCGCAAGCAGAAGGCCCTCAATGTCATCACGCTCGAGGACCCCATTGAATTCGTCTTCCCGCCCGAACAGGGCGTGATGCGCCAGCGCGAGTACGGCCAGGACTTCCTCTCCTTCCCCGAAGCGCTCAAGCACGTCCTGCGCCAGGACCCGGAGATCGTCCTCGTGGGCGAGATGCGCGACCCGGAGACCATCGCCGCAGCCCTGACGCTGGCCGAAACCGGCCACCTGATCTTCGCCACTCTCCACACTCCCAACGCCATCCAGACCATCGACCGCATCATCGATGTGTTCCCGCCCCACCAGCAGAGCCAGATCCGCTCGCAGCTCTCCCTCTCGCTCAAGGCGGTGGTGGCCCAGCGCCTGATGCCCAAAGTGGGCGGCGGACGCGTAGCCGTGCGCGAGGTGCTCATCAATACTCCCGCGGTGGGCAACATCATCCGCGAGAGCCGCGCGCAGGAACTCACTTCAGTCCTTCAGACGGGCGAATCCGCGGGCATGATCACCTTTGAGAAGGCGGCCAAGCAGATGCTCAAAGCAGGCACCATCACGCAGGAGACGTATGAGTTGATTGTGAAGTTGTCCTGAGGGCGTTCTGTGGGTCCACAGAACGTCTTTTTTGGCTTACAGAAGAGATTTTTACGTTTTTCTTCTTCCAAAAAAGAACAGAGGGCTTGCACTGTGTTACTTGACCATAAAACCAAATTATATCCTGATCTTTACAGCAGGCTCTAGACTGCGTAGAGTGAGCGTTTGTCGATGAACGCCCTCCCCCAAAGCATCGAAACCGCGCTGGAAGAAGCCGGCTTCGCAGGCACGGAAATCCTCATCCTTAGGAGGCTTCTGGAGGGTGAAGCAATGACGGTACGCGAGATCGCATCCAAGACAGGAAAGAGTACGGGCATCCTGGATCAATCGATGAAGAAACTGCTACAGAAAGGTGTGGTGGAAAGGCAGTGGGTGAACGACACGACGCGCTACTCACTGACGTCGCTTGATGCCGTTGCGAAATGGATGGCGGAAGACATGCGCAAGAAGCACGAACTGATGATTCGCAGGCATCAGAATTTTGAGACATTCATCTCAACACTGAAAATAGACAAGAATCGGCCCGAAGTCCGCTACTACGATGGCGTTACCGGTATCGCCAGTGCATACAGGGAACTCCTGAAACCCGGCCAGGAACTCCTGTGTTTCTCCCCTGTGGATTCACCGAAAGAGAATGACCCCCTTCAGGAGTTCCATGCGGAATATTTCCGTGACCGTCGTCGTAAAAATATTTTGCAGCGCGTCATCACGCATGATACGCCACTCGGCAGACGCCTCCAGAGCCGAGATCCCTTTGAACACCGCCAGACGGTTCTGGTCTCCCAGGAAGAATTCCCTCTGTCTTTTGAAAAAATTATCGCCGGCGATTACATCGCCTGCTTTAACCATCTGGAGAACCGCGCCTGTGTGATGCGGTATCCGGAACTGGCTTCTCTGGAACGCGGCCTCTTTGAATCGCAATGGAGACGCGCCACAAAGCCCCAGCAGCAACCGGAGATTGTGGAGAGTGCGGTTACACCGCCTCCGGTGATTGCCGCAGAGAAAAAAAGTATGGAGGAGGGTCCACTAAGCACGCAGACACTTTCTGAACTCAAGAAGTTCTTCTTCCGCGGGAGAAGTATCGCCGTTCTGGCCGGACTGGCCGTTCTGGCCGCCGGAATTACGTACGGGGTCTACTACAACAACTACCGGCTGCATGTCCGCCAACTCCAGGAACGCGCACTAGCGATCGTGCAAAACAGTGTGCAGGAGATTGATCCGGCTCTTGTAGAACAGATTCATACGTCGGAAGATACGAATAAGCCGGCGTATGCACAACTTCTGAAGACCATTACAACAATTCTGAACCGAAATGCAGGAGCAAAATACGTCTATATCATGCGCCCCCGTTTTGATATCTCTCCGGATAGTTGGGAGTTTGTTGTCGATGCAGATACAGTTGATACTCAAGAGCCGGGAAATCTCTATAGCGATAAGGGTTCACTTCCACAGAGTGCTGCCTCTTTAGAAAAGGCGATATATTTTGAGCCCTTCACAGACGAATGGGGTACATGGATCAGTGCCTATGCTCCAATTCGTGACGTGTCTGGTAAGGCGATTGCCGTTCTTGGTGCAGACACGGAAGATGCAGAAGCCATACAACTCACGACTCGGTCTTTCTCACTGCTTCTAAGTTTCGTAGGTCTCTTCCTACTCTTTGTTCTGGTGAGAATGGCGGCATTACATGGAGAATTACTGAGATTAGTGTACAAAGCCGTCAATAAAAAGATGTACAACAATTGCATCCAGCATTAGTCTTGAACTGCTCAAGATATACTTATACCAAGATCGATTATTATTTAGTGTCCAACGAACTATAATTGCTTATTAAATATGTTTCGCAGTGCTTATCGAAATAATTGCAGCACCAAGACCAATGAGTACCCCCCCCACGGCGGTAAACCAAGTGATTTGATTCTTGTTTAAAATTATAAAAGTGAAGAGGACTATAAAAAGTGGGTACGAAATTTCAATTATTCCTGCTAGAGCAGCATTCTTGTTTAAAATCGAAAAACCAATACAAAGTTCTGCAGCAACATAAATTGCTATTGCAAATACAGTCCAAACGCCTAGTTCCTTAGAGAGATTAATTGCTTTAAGATCTGGCAATAATGTTGATTGTGCATACCCGATTCCAGCAAATATCAAAAAGGAGAAAAATGAGACGATTGTTAAATAACTCGTAACAGTAATTTTTTCAAACAAAACTTCTTGAATTACATAAGTAAGACCCCAGAGCATCGAAGCCATTAATGCAAGTAGAACCCAAGTCACTCATTTAAAGTATAACACAAAAATTGGAAATTTCATAATTAAAACTAATTATTATATTTGTCAATTTTTTCCTGCAAATACCATGAAAAGTAGCCTCTATTGTTCTTTTGAAACTTTTTGTCTTTCCAAGAATTACCGGATATTTTTTTTCTACACTTTTTCTCAAGGCAATGGCATTTAAATGGTAGTCCATTGACTTGTGTCATTTCTGTTGTCTCGTAATCAAAACAAATTTCTTCCCCAGCCCTAATATCCCTACGAGCAACTAATAGTATCTGACCCTTAATGCCTGCATTAGGGTTGCAGGAGTGGTTAAAATGCTCAGAAGCTTCTAGTAACCTGAAATCTAAAGGAATTAGGAATAAGTCTTCATAGATCGCTATTGGATGCGCAACAATATGAGGTTTCTTTTGAGCAGCTCTAGATAGCGTATCTTTGTGCCAAATCATACCCCCCCAAGCAGCAATAAGCTCGCCTTGCTTTATTCTTTTTTTTGCAAAAACACCATAATTATGAATCATGGATTGTTTTTTTGCACATTTCTTTGACAGAAAGGAAAAGTGATGCACCTAGAGGAGTTGGAAACCCAGATAAATTTCCGATTACAAAATAACCGACGGTATGCTATAATAATCTGATGTTGAAAGCCACAAAACAAATACTTAGGCATACGGTGAAGGTAGGTTTGAATCCTTCTTTTTTGGTATTTTTTCTATGTATAACCATTGCAGTCGGCTGCACATTTTTTCTTCAAAATTACACTTCTCAGTTATTAAGAGGACGTCTAAACGAAAGGTTGATTGCGATAGTTTCAACTGCCTCGCTGCAATTTGATGGCAGTGAGATTAGTGAGATCACTAGGCTGAAAACAAATGCAGAAAAGACAGATATTTATCGTAAGAATGTTTTAAAGTTACAGGCAATTAGGGCAGCTAATAAAAACATTCGTTATGCCTACATAATTGGTAAAACCCAAGATCCTCTTATTGTGGAATATATCGTTGACGCAGATGCAATGATACTGACGCCAACAATTGATTATACGGGCGATGGTCTCGTTGATGATGATGACATCAGTATTCCGGGAGAGGAATATGATGCAACAGATGTTCCTGCTATGCAGGGTCCTGCTTTTGAATATTCAACAGTTGATGAAGAACTTTCAATCGATGAATGGGGAACGTTTTTGTCTGCGTACGCACCAATTCGGGAAAAAAATGGGGAAGTTGTAGGGGCACTTACAATTGACGTAGAAGTCAGCGAATTTCAGGCACTCGTTAACACAACATTTGTTCCTTTCTCATTATTCATTGTTGCACTTCTGTTTCTTATCAGCTTCCTCACACTGTTTGTTGTTCGCATCTGGCAAAGCAGAGTTTCATTGCTTCAAGAGCTTGACCGCCAAAAAGATGAGCTCTTGAGCATTGTCAGCCATCAACTTGCTACACCGATTACTTCCGTAAAGTGGTACTTGGAAATGCTTGCAAATGGTGACATGGGTGAGCTGAAGAAAGAACAGAAAGACCATGTGAAATCCATGCAAGCGATCGCACTGAATCTCGCCGATCTTGTCGGCATGATTCTCGATGTGTCCCGCATTCAGCTCGGTCGCATGAAGATCGATAAGCAGGAACTGAATCTCAATGATTTCTTCAAGGAAATTCTGAATATTATTGAGCCCAAGGCTATTGAAAAGAATGTGCAGTTTATCAAGAACATGCCTGAGTCCTTGCCTGTGGCTAAGCTAGATAGGCGTTACACCCACATGACCATCGAGAACCTCCTCAGCAACGCTATCAAGTACACGCCTGAGGGTGGTGAGGTCATCTTCAATCTGGAGATCCGCAATAACACGATGTACTGCACAGTAAGGGACACCGGTTGCGGTATCCCCAAGGCTGAACAGGAAAAGATCTTCGGGAAGCTCTTCCGCGCCAGCAACGTCCGTAACAAGGTGGACGGCAACGGCTTCGGGCTCTATGTGGCCAAGGGTGCCGTGGAAGCCCAGGGCGGCAAAATCCGCTTTGAGAGCACCGAAGGCAAGGGCACCACGTTCTACGTTGAGCTGCCCCTTAATAAGTAAGAGGCCTTACAGTCATTAACACTTGCTGAAGAATCTTTTCACCTTTTTCGCTAGCCGAAAACCAATATGTCCTTATTCGAAAGATAGAATTCCCTGAATGTACGATATACTCTCTGTTATCAAAGAAAGTTGGCATTTCAATTACCGAGCTATCGGTTAAATCGATGCTGCCCATATCAAACAAAATTTCGCATAGCTTTCCGAATTCTTTTCTTGAACGAGCGATCTCTTCTCCAGAACAATAAACTGATTCCACAGGAGGTGATGCTAAACCTCCAGGAAAATTACATATATTTTGTGCCACAAAAAGCTCAGTCTCATCTGATCTATAAAGGGATTCAATATTTGTATATTTGTATGCAGCATTAATATCTGACCAAGTTCTTGAATTAGGAGCATTATAATATATTTGATTGCGAGGATCGCAATTATCGGCATTTAGATAATTTGTAATATCAGTATTTTTTTGCCTAAAGACATATGCCCCGAATGAAAATTCCCCTTCACCACGAGGACCGGTTTCTTCTCCTGAATTTATGGAAAAAAGCCACCAGCCATTAGGATTTTTTATTACTTTCATTGATTCAGGAGCAGAAAAAACAATTTTTTCATCCTTAAGAGGAATTTCGCTGAATGGGATTTTCATTCCTGTACCAGTAACTAATTCTGCAGGAGACTTCTTAATACCAGATGAGCATCCTAGTAAAATTAGACTGATAAAAAGTAAAAGAGATTTCATTCGTTAATTCGGTAAAGAGTAAAGTTGAGAGTCTGGTTAAGCTTATTCCAACTAAAGAAATGATAACGCGGTGTTAGGTCATCTGTCTCCGTACCATTTGGTAGTGTTCTGCCTTCGCCAAAATTTGAATCAAAAACCCATATTCCCTCTGCTGTAACAGATCCTATAAGGAAAGTGTGCTGATAATTATCGAGTGTATATTGAACCATATCGCCAGTAAGCAATTGCTTGGATTCTGCGAGTTCACTGAGCACTGTTCCCAGAGTACCCTCATCGCTTTCAGTATGACCAGTTGCTATAGCAATAACATCTGTGTTTGAAACCCACTGATACTGGGCATTTTCCATATTTTTTCCGATATTAATTCCGACTTCCGGATCTTTTAGAATCAATTGCTGTAACCAATATTTACATTGACCCTCTTGAAAGCTTTCATAAGGAGTGCCCACCCATGCGTTCGCCTGAGAATCCCAAATCGCTTTGTGCTCATCGGATGCATTTTGGCCAAGGAAGTGTTCAAGAAGGAACTTGATTGTCGCTGTTGCTTTTGCGCGATCGGGACTCAGGCCGGTAAATGAAAGTGCTTCGAGCACTCTCTGTTTATCCTGTGCATCCAGCGCATCAAAATCGGCAACATACTGTCTGGCGATATCTTCGGTAGCTTGGTCATTTATCGATGCGGTAATAGTGCTCACAGATTGTGGAAACATGACATTCACGAATATTTCTGCCTCACGGTTTGTGCCACCACCAAGACCCTCCACATTCTCGCCTGTTGATTGCAAAAGGGCAAGTTTTAGCCTAAAAGCTCCTGCTAAGTTCCCGTTGATGCCAGCATAAGCCAGAGACTGCATTGGAATTTTTGCAGTATATCCTCCTTGAAATAGAGGTGTGAGTGCAATGCCTCCCCCTTGATGATTCATGCCAATTTGAAATCCAAATTCGCTGAGGAGATAGAATGTTCCACCTGAATACAGATTTGTTGTAGTGCTAAAATTTTGCGGCAAAAGGAGATCAAACTTCACAGGAATCATCGCATTAGGATCAGTGTGATCAAAAGCACCGAGAATGACTTTAGCAACCTCAGGTTTTTCAGGAGCAATTGACGATGATGCTGTCGAAGGAACAAAAAGATGATCAAGTCCGGCTATTGCACAAGTTGTCCAAAAAGTTCTAAAGGAACGCGAAGGATCACTTGTCGTGATAGCAAAATTCGCTTGCAGCAATTCACCTGACACTCCCAATAGTCGCTCAGCAATAGCTATTCGTAGCCGCAATTCCCCAATCGAAGTGTCCGCTGCAGATTGAAATAATCCTGTGAGTATCCTTCCTGCAACGGTGTCTGTACGCATTTTTTGTCCTTCAAATTCTAAAGCAGAATTCCTGAACCAGGAGAATGCAATAATCTGCAATTGTGAAAGAGGAAGATTATTCACTGCCTCGCGTGCATCAACGAGAGAGATCGTATTTTCACTGGCTTGAGTATCAGTGGCATAACCAACAAGTGAAGATGTAAACCCCAATGTCTGTCTAACTTGTATCTCTGACGTACCAGTGAATGCCGCCAACTGCCCCCAGGAAAGTTCGCGTCCAACAGACCTTGCATAATTATGGAGCGGTACAATGGCATCAGCGGGTGCCGCCGCGTGGCTGAGGAGAATCACATTCACTGTATGATTGAACGCCGCATCCGACACCTCATTCGTGTCCGCCGGATCCTCATGTTCACTCACCCTGTGCGTCCAGTTGAGGATCATCTGGTAATAGGCGGATTCCTCGGCTTTGCGCATCTCCACCGCCGCATTCGCATCTGAGCATCTGCACTCCAGGCACTCCCGGATCTGCTCTGCGGTGGGGAAGCCCGGATAGGAACACTGGAAGCGGGAGAAATCGAAGATGCCCGGCTCCTCCCCGGCATCGCGTCTCATGAGCCAGGTGTGGTAATCCGAGGCGGCGTTCAGAAGGCGTTCCGAGGCATCGAAGACCTCGTTCCAGACCTGCTCCTCCTGGAACGCGCCCGGATGCCCACCCAGCGCATAGATCTGGGCAAAACGCTGCTGCAGCACCTGGTTCTTTGCGCTTGCGAGCAGCTCATTGGTGAAGGCCAGCAAGCCGACTGCAGACCAGATAGAGGAAGCGACGTTGCGGGCGATGGAATATTCCCCCACCGTGACAGGCTCGATATGCGGCGCGACGGACATGACGAGCGCGGCACTCTCCGCCTGCGCAACGGCGAGATCCTCCGCATCAGGAACAACGGCAACATCAATGGATGCATCTAGGAGACGCGGGAAGCTCTCCGGCAGAAGCTGCAGCGTCCGTAAGGCCGGATGCCACTGTGCATACAGAGACTCTTCCTCGATACGCTGACCGTCGACGAGGACAGACACGCGATACATGCGGTTGCCATCCATGGTCACCGTGCCATTCATCGTGCCGTGGAAGGGCACAGAGACCGTGACGAAGGATTGCTCTTCATCACGGGTGACCGTGGCACCGAGTTCGAGGCGCACCCAGCCGCCAGGACCGTTAAGCATGATCTCCGGCTGCACTTCCTGACCCTCAAGGACAAAAACTCTCAGGACAAGCTTGTTCCTGTTCACACCGAGAATGGAAACGGTGTTCCGCAGTGGCACCTCCGTCTCCTCCCGCGCGAACAGATCCTGCGCTGCGATGAGAGCGTTCTCCAGACGCGTGATCCGATTCGCTGCCCCGTTCATCCTGTTCTGCGCCTGCTCCACGTCCCAGTCCGTCGCCTGGTTCTGATGACGCCGAACGAGGACCGTGTGTAGTTCCTGCTGAAGGGTGGATAGTGAATTTTCGGCTTCAGTAAGCGCAAATTCAAGGACAGGAATCGCGTGTGCGGCGGCGAAGCGGTTGCCTTCCGTAAGACCGGAGAGAATCTCCTGAAGCACAGGATTGGATTCCGCTGCCGCAAAGGCAGCGGCAATGGCATCACTGGACGGCGGAGCTTCCTCCGGCGGGAGGCCCGGATCGGGGTCGGGCTGGGATGCAGCAGCGATCTCCTCGGGTGTGGGAGGCAGCGGCTCGGGAAGCGGAGTGGCATTCCGGTACGTCTGGATACCACCCTGGATGGATGCAGACACGATTCCCGGCTGTCCACCGGGGGTGAATGCACCGACGCTGACACCGATCACCTGCTGGTTGTCCTGCAGGATCTGTGGCGAGCCGAACTCACCATTGCCGAGCCCGGTGAGGACAGAAACGCCTCCCTGGGTATTGCTCCGCTGCCAGAAGAGCGAGGCGACAAGATCGCGTACGTTGTCCCCGTTGAAATCAACGGCCTTGAGTGTGTAGATATGTTGGCCACCCACGTTATCGATAGAACCGATGCGCTGCAGCGCGCCACTAGTATTGACGGTGTATGTGACAAGCGTGTGATTCTGCGTGGCGGCAATAACGTACATCTGTCCGTTTTCCTCATACGCAGTCACTGTGTATCCGAGCGCACCGAGATTCACCGAACCGGCTTGCTGATAGCGACCGTTGCCCGTAGAGAGCAGTGTCATCACCTGACCCGTGCGGTGGACGATCACCAGGTCCTCGCGGCCATCATGATTGATATCGATGGCCGCACCGTCGAGCGGGAAATCCCCTACGGGAATCATCTCCTGGTGGTTGTTTTTGGTTACGGTATAGAGCGCGTCAGCTGATTGATCGACAACAATGGTGTCTGCTCCGCTCTGGCCTGCCGTGCGAGCCAAAAACACACTGCGGGGGTTACCACCCGCTCCTCCGATGACTTCCGGCTCCTGGAAAGTGCCATCCCCGTTGCCCCGCAGGGTGACGATCTCACCGGAACCGTACATTGCCGTATTCACATCGATCTTCCCGTCACCATCCCGATCACCAAATGAAACGGAACGCGCATCGGACCCCGGAAGATCAAAACTCTGATAGGCGGATGGAACGCCTTGCGACGTGAGGGTCCGGATGTTCACTGTACGGTCGTTACTGATATGTGCGGTCGCGGCCTGACCGTTCTCCAGAATCGTCTGGTCGATCGCCATCGTGTCCGCGCCACCACCGGTACGGGAACCTGCTTCAAACGTCGGATCCGTAACGGAAGGAGTAATGCGGTCGTCGAGCGATTCCAGGACCATGGACCGCGTTGAGGTACGCGATTGCTCCACAGCCGGATCAGTGGCGCGACGCAGGAGGATTTCGTACGGCTGTTCCTTCGGAGAGGGGGGGCCGGATCTGTGACGGTCGGGCGTCATGGGAGGAGGGGGGAAGTTCACCACCAGCAAACTCCCTCCCAAAGACAGCCGGGAGGCCCCGGAAACCATCGAAAAAATGAGTGTTCGACTTTTTGGCTTACAAAAGAGCTCCTTGGCGTTCTGTGACCCCACAGAACGTACGGAAAGTTCTTTTTACTTTTGGGCTCCCAACCTCCTCTGCAACTTCTTCAGCGCCCAGAGCTCCTTGAACATGTTCACAATCACGTAGAGCTTGGCACCGGTGGGGTTCCCCGCCGTGCGCGGGTAGTGCGGCACATCCACCTGCGCCCACTCGATCCCCTGCATCTTGAGGCGCAGGAACATCTCGGTGTTGAAGAGTTTTTCATACCCGACGGTCGGGCGGATGGAAGGCCAGAGGTCCCTGAAGTAACACTTCATGCCGCAGTTCACATCGCGCACCCAGAGGCCGAGGACGATCCAGTTCATGAGACCGAGCACCTTGCCGAACATGTTGCGGATAAAAGAATCCGCGCGCTTGCGGCGGCGGCCGGTGGCAAAGCGGTGGGTTTCGAGGAGCGGGAGGAGTTTCTCCAGATCCTCGGGCTTGAACTGTCCGTCGGAATCCATGAAGGCGATCACCTCCTTGGTGGCGGTATCGCAGCCGGCGCGGATGGCTCCGCCGTAGCCCTGGTTTTTGGTGTTGTGGATCACGCGCAGGTGCGTGTCCTCTTTCGCCATGGCATCCAGGAGTGCGCCCGTGCGGTCGCGCGAGCCGTCATCCACGGCGATGACTTCGCCGTCCATCCCTGTGCGCGCAAGCCAGGCAAGGCACGCGCGGACGGTGACAGGCACATTGTCCTCCTCGTTGTAACACGGGAGGACCAGGGAGAGGGAACGCACGGACATCCGGGGCATCATTGCGGATGCAGACGAGCCGGGTCAACGGTTCTTTCCGCGGGCGGGAGCGCTCAGCTGAGCGGAAAAAGGGAGATGATCACGATAAACACCGCCGAAAGGGCGGATAGCACTACAAAAGGAGTGGAAGCGGCAGGGCGCAGCCACTTGAGCCGCGGGTGCAGGCGGTCGGTGGCGAGGAGGGCAAAGGCCAGGAGCGGCAGCAGGGCCAGGAAGGAATACCGGAAATCCTGGGAGGAGGAGTACGGGTACCGGATACGGAAGAACAGGTGACCGAAGAGACACGCACCGGCAACGAGCCACAGCGGCATGGTTTTACGGATGTTGCCGAAGAAGGAGACGAGCATCCCGAGCGCCGAGAACAAGGCGGTGAACAGACCCGAGATCAGGATGGCGCTGCTGAGGAGCCGCAGCTGCAGGCTGAAGGTGAACTCCCCGAAGAACGCGGACCGGAAGAGGTATTCCCAGAAGAACTGACGCCCCGCGTCGTCGCCCCACGGGTTGTTGTACACGATCGTGGCGATCCGCTGGGGGTTGAAGACCGTTAGATTCTGGAGCGTGTTTTGCACGAGCAACCCGGAGTTGAGGTTGCCGATGTTCCCCACGAGCATCTCGTGCTCTCCCTGGAACAGACGGAAGGCATAGAGCCATCCGCAGAGAAGGAAGAGGATAAGGAGCATCGATCCCGTGAGGGATGCTTTCCGCTTCCACGGGAGCCTGGGCCGGAGCAGTAGCGCAAGGAACGCGGCGGGAACGAGCAGCAGGGCGTTGCCTTTGGTGAGGATGCCAAGGCCGATGCAGACGGCAACGGCGCTCCACTCCCCGTCTTTGGCGTTCTGCCAGAACCGCAGGAGGAAGTAGAAGGCGGCGGTCATCCACAGCTGCAGGAGCACATCGTTGTTGATGCGCGCGGCAAAGAGGATGAGTCCGGGGAACGTGGCGACGACCGCAGCGAAGAGCAGCCGTTCCATCCGCTGCCGCTTCAGCGGGAACAGGAGCGGCGCGCACGCGCACGCAAAGCAGAGCGTGAGAATGCTCGCGATGAGCGCACCGGTCTGGATATCGGTGAGAATCGCCTCGTTGCTGCGACCGAAGAACTCCGCGACCGCCATCCAGCCGCCGGCGGCGGCGTAGTAGAGAGGAGGCTGATAGAACTGCCAGCCGCCGTGCGGCGGAGGGATGGCCGCGTGGTCGGCCATGTAGCGGATGTACTGGATGTGCCCGTCGGTATCGTGGCCGCGCAGGGAGTACGGCGTGCCGGTAACATAGAGGATGCGCAGCAGGATGCCGGCACAGAGAAGCGCAACGAAGAGGCCGTCCGTCTTGCGTGTGCGGATGAGCGGGTACAGCTGCAAAACAAACGCAATCAGGAGCGCGAGCGCCGTGAGGTTGAACGTGAGAGTGACGGGATCGAGAGCCGCAATGCGCACACTCAGTCCGCCGGGTCCGCCGTCGTTGCGGATTTTCACGGTGATGCTGTTGTCTCCGGTGTGAAGGTAGGGGCCCAGATTGAGCACACTGCCCTTGCTGTAATCGCAGAAGGGAATCCCCTGCTCGGTAACAAGGACGCTGTTCACGATGACACTCTCCACGCAGTCATCGGGGATGAACTGATAGTACGTGGGCATGAGGGAACCCACCGTGAGCGTGAACGTGGCTTCGGCGGTGCTGTTGCCTTCCGAACTGAAGGAGAGCGGCAGCGTGAAAGGCTGCGCATCGAACCAACCGTCCATGCGGTAACTGCCGGTCCCGAATTCCGGCACCGCCTGCGACCACAGCGTCAGCAGGAGTGCAAACGCCGCAAGAAAGATGCCCGTGCAGATGCCGATACGGCGGAACCGCAACGTCATGCGTCACAGTGTAGACGAACAAGACGCTTTCTCAGCAGCTGCAGACCGATGGAAAATGATGTGTATTCGCTGAACGAAAAAACCGCTGTCACCCTTCGACTACGCTCGGGATGACAGCGGTGTTGATTGCAAAAAGAAACTTACTGTGCGTCGGTGGCACCCTCGGCAGCAGCGGGCTGCTGGATCTGCACGGGGACAACATCCAGGATGCGGTCCTGGGAAGGGCTATAGAGGATAGCGCGGTCGGTGGTGACGATGAGGTGATCGCCGTTCTGCGCCTTGGTGTAGAACGCGTTGCGCTCGCGCAGCTTCTCCACGTCCACGATGGTGGCGACCGTGGGCTCGATATCGGACGGGATATCGATGTGGCGGCGGACCTTCTCCACGATGGCCTTGGCCTCCTCCTGGTTCTGCTGCTGGTTCTCATCCGTCACCTGACCCAGGCGGACGGAGAGCTGAGCCAGCTGATCCTCGGCGGCGCGGCGGCGCATATCGAGGACGAGGACGAGGACGACGAGTCCGAGGACGACGAGGAATCCGAGCGGCTTGGCGCGGGAAGCCTTGGTGGAAGTGGTCTCCATGAAGAACGGGGGAAAAGAGGTTCGGATCTCATCCTACGTTGCTTTCCACCGCAGAGGCAAGCCATCTTCGCAGTGTTGCAATTTATACGAATGCAACAGAAAAAATATGTCTGTCAAAAAACGTCAGGTTCAGTGTTCCTTCCCGATCTCTCAGGGAGTTACGGGGACGGACTCCTGGGGTGCAGGCGGTGCAGCCTCGACCGGCTCATCGGTAGCAGACGGTGTTTCCTCCGGGAGAGCAGGCTCTTCCACCGGCTCGTCCCCCGAAGGTTCAACGGAGGGGGATGCTTCGGGCTCAAGGACGGGTTCCTCTGCAGGAGGAAGATCGGCAGGAACATCCGACGGTGTCTCCTCCGGAGGAGGTGTGTCCGACGGTGTCTCACTCGGAGGTTCCGTCACCGGTTCCTCCAAAGGAGTCTCCTCAGGAGCCGGCTCCGTGATCTCCTCACTCATTGTCTCCTCCACTCGTGAGTACCCGTCCGGGAGGACGAGGAGCGGCGGCGTGGTCTGGGTGTTCCAGGTGAATTCAATCGAGAGATCCGGATGCGTCCAGACATAGTCCTCGTGATACCGGCTGCAGGAGAGCGGGTTCCCGTCGGCATCCAGCGTCACCTGGTTTCTGATACACGCGTTCCAGACCGCGTTACTGGAGAGCGGAACGCCGGAGGCATCGACCGGGAAGGCGATACCCACTGAGGAGGACGAGGAAGAGGACGACGTGAGGGCGGACGGATCGAAGGTGAAGGCACCGAGTGCATGCCAGGAGAAGGTGATGTCCTCCGTGGCCGGAGCGGCAAGACGGATAGTGAAGCCCGTCATGGTGGCGTTGGAGACGGCATAGAGCACCGGCACATCCGGCGAGGCGGTGACGATGGGCTGTACGGTCGTGGGCGGATCGAAGGTGATGGTGACAGAGGTACCGGACATCGGGATCTTCGCCATGCCTGCCTGGCGATCGCTCACCTGGAGCTCACCGTGCACCTGCACGTCACCGAGGAACTGTGCGAGGCCTTCAATGGTGACGGGGCCGAGGACATGCAGCGCATTCCTGACGACGAGGGTGCTGAAGTCGACGGTGGAACCCGAAGCGAATCCGAGTGTCGCGCCGGAGGCGAGTTCCAGCGAGCCCTGGATCGTGAGCACTCCGCCGATCGTGGCACCGGAGGAGACGGTGAGCGTATCGGCATCGAGGGAGGACGCGGTGAGCGCGCCGTCGATCGTGACGATGCCCGGGATGAAGAGGCTCGAAACCCTGAGCGTGCCATCGAGCTCCAGATCTCCGGCGATGCGGGCGTTACTGCCGACGATCAGCGTGTCTTCCACATTGAGCGTGGAGGCGACCAGGTCCGCACTGGTTGTTCCTGTGCCAGCTGAGGAGCCTCCGAGAGAGGTTTCGAGCTGCGAGATGCGGGCTGCGAGAGCGTTCAGCGCACTGTCGCCGGCAACGGTGACCGTGCCGCCGGAGAGGGAATCGATGCGCGCGTTGAGAGCGGCAAGGCGCTCCTCGATGGATTGCACGTTGAGAGCGGATACCTGGCGGCTCACTTCCTCGCTGATCGGCTGCATCAGCGTGCCGGACGCGGAGAACTGCGCCACGGCCTGCTGGAGCGAAAGCTCGAGCTCATCCTGGATCTTGAGATCCTGGACGGTCTGGAGGACGCGCTCGGAAACGGCTTCGGTGGTGAGGCTCTGGTTGCGGCGCGAGATGAGCACCTGAATGGTCCCCGTGGTGCCCGTGTTCCCGGTGAGACCCGTGAGCGCGACACCCACCGTGGACTCCCCTGCCATCGCCTTGCGGACGTACCCGGACAGCGCGGCGGCGGTGAGACTGTCACCCGGACGGATGACGGAACCCGAGGCGATGACGGCCTTTGCCGGGACCTGACCGATAAGACCGACAAGGACGGTGCCGGGAACGGGAACGCCGTCTGCACCGGACATCACGTTACCCACGAAGGACGGGTTGGTGGAGACGATACCGATCACGTCCGGATCGCCGTCGCCGCGGCACTTGCGCACGCTGTTCTCACGCGTGACATCGATACACACCGCATCACCCGGCACCAGATCGGTGTCGGCGGTGCGGAACCACTCGGCGTAGTCGGCACCGGTACCGTTGTAGCTGCCGTCCGAGTACACAGTGCCGTCCGCACGGATACTGAAGACGGGATTATTGGCCGACGTGACGTTGCTCATGATGCGGAAGGCGTTCACGGCCGAGTCCGTGGTGCCCGTGGTGAGCAGCAGGGCTCCGGAGTTGGCGTTGACCCTGAGCGCATAGGAGAGCGAGCCGCTCGCGGTGATGGAGGCTCCGCCGACGACATTCATGCCCTGGCCCACCGTGAGCGCGCCGCGGATATCGGTATCGTTGAACACCTGGAGATTCTCGCGGAAGAGACCGGTGCCTGCCTCAAAACCGCCCACGCCGAGCTGATGGATGTACGTGCCGAAGGCGTTGAGGACGTGCAGTTTGCTGTTGGAGGTATCCGTCAGATATGCATGCTGACCGAGAACGAACAGCGCACGGGGTACGGACAAACTCGTGGACTCACTATCGACGAAGCTGACCGACGCGGGATTGCTGACGTCGTATACTCCCAATGTGCCGCCAAGGTTGGTGACGTACATGTATTCGCCCTGCACATACACGGACTCGGGATCACTCATGTTGCTCGTCGTGGTGCTGATGTGGACCGGATACGCCGGGTTACTGATATCGTAAATGCTGACGCCGTCATTTCCCTGTGCTGCGATGTATGCGTAGCGGCCCTGGACGTAAATGCCCGTCGGCAAAGAGGTAAAATTCGTACCGCTCGAAACATACGTGGGCGCGGCGGGATCGCTGACATCGAAGACGTACATGGCGTTGGCTTCGACATCTGCGACGTAGGCGTAGCGGCCCTGGACGTAAATCGCGTACGGATCGGCGAGGTTGGTGCTGACGACACCGACCCTGATGGGATTTTTGGGGTTGCTGACATCGATGACATTCAGCGTGTCATTGTTGGACACAACGTATGCATACCGGCCCTGGACGTACACGTCTCTGAGAAGACCGGCGAGCGTGACTGAACCTACACTGGTTATGCGAGCCGGGTTGGAAACATCCATGATCGTGAGGATGGAAGTATCCTGGTTGGTGACGTACGCGTAACGGCCCTGGACGTAGACGGCCTCGGGCGTAAAGAGACCGGTGCTGATGCTGAAGATCTGCACCGGATCAGCGGGGTCGCTGACATCAAATGCGTTGAGGGTATGAGCGTAAAGATCGGTGACGTAGGCATAATTGCCCTGGACGTAGACATCCGACGGATACGAGAGGGCGAGCGTGCTTGCCGAGGAACCGGCGGAACTGTCGCCGCTGCCGGCATCACCGCCGCTGTACGCCAGGCTGCCTTCCGTGATCCCGCCGCCGCCGAGGGAGCTGGTGTTGCAGAAAATGTTGCCGGAGCTGTCGGTGGCGAGGACGGAACAGTTCGTGAGCCCGCTGATCTGCACCGTGCTGTCGAAGAAGGCGATGCCGTCGACCTCCAGCGATTGCTCGATAAAGACATCGCTGTAACCGTCGAGCCCGTGGCCGGCCATGCTGCTGCCATTGGTCGCAAAGAAGCTGTAGGGCACCAGGTTTGACACGCCGCCGACATGGAGGTTGCCGTTGACATCTAGGGTGGCGTTCGGTGCGCTGGTGTTGATGCCGACCATTCCCATATCCAGAATGCGCATGCGCTCGGTATTGTTGGTACGGAACGCGAGGTGCGTGCCGTCGGTGGTACCGACGAATTGGGCGGAGGCGTTGATTCCGCTGTTGCCGGTCAGCGCCCAGAAATCGCCGCCGGCCGAACTGGTGTTGCAGTACACATTGCCCGAAACGTCGGTGGCCAGGAACGAACAGCTGGTGATCGCGCTGAACGTCAGCGAGTTATCAAAGAATGCGGCGCTGTCCACCTCGAGAGAACCGGAGATGTAGAGGTCATCGGTGGAATCAAGATTGGTCGCAACGGAGGAATCGTTGGTGGTGATCTTGTTGTACGAGGCGGAGGTAGTGGCACCGCCGACGATAAAGGTGTGCCCGAGACGTACGCCGGTATCGAAGAAGGCATAGCCGTCGACTTCCAGCGCACCGCCGATATACAGGTCATCCGACGTATTGATCTGGTCGGACGCGGTGTGGCTGGCAACGCTGGAATCGTTGTTGCTGATCAGGTTATAGCCTGCGTTGCTCGTGGTGGATCCGCCGACGACGAAGGTGCCGCCAAGTTTGAGAAGATTGAGAGAGTCGTTATAGAAGAAATTGGTGTTGTCTTGAGCGAGAACGCCGGAGGGGCCGAGGAAGAGAACGGAGCCTTGCGTACCCGAACCGACAGCATCACCGATCGAGGCGGCACCGCCACCGTCCGTGCCGCAGGTGAGCACACCGTTGGCCGTTTCCAGGGCGGTACAGTTGGCGTAGTTGTTAAGGTAGGCAAGGCCATCGACGATGAGGGAACCGGAAGACCGGAGCGAATCCTGTGCGTGCACGGTGCGTCCGGACGCGGTGCCCCTCACTTCCGCGCCGCCTGCACCGGTGAAGTGGAAGCCATCGGAGGAGTTGTAGCCCATGACCCCCTCGCTGACGGAGGTACCCATATGGACGCTGGTGCCACTGATGTACAGATCCCTCCAGCGATTGGTGTTGGAACCCAGGTCATACGTGGCATCCGCGGTCGGGACCACGTGACCGGTGATGTATGCACCGGACTGCAGGCGTGTGGTGCTGCGGACGATGAGCGTGCCGGAGCTGCGCAGCTGATCCTGAGCATGAACGATTGCTCCGGAGACGGTGGTGAACTCAAGGAGAGAACCGGTGATCGTGGTATTCAGTGTGAAGACGTTGCTCGTAAGTGTCAGGCCGCGGCCGGCGAAGTATGAGGAACCGTCGTCGGTGCCGCAGGTGATGAGACCGTTGACAGTCTCAAGCGCAGTGCAGTTGGCGTAGTTGTTGAAGTACACGGCACCGTCCACGAGGAGGGAACCGGATGCACGGAGCTGATCCTGCGCGTGAATCACCCGGCCGGAGGCGGTGCCGATGATCTCCAGCTTGAGGTTGGTATCCACCGTGGAGGAACCGATGTTCACGGATCCGAGCAGGTAACTGTTGCCGGCCATCACCGTGAGTGCCGCACCGGAGAGGGTGCCGCGGGTGGTGAGGTTGCCCTTCACGAGACCGGTGCTCTGGACCACGAGGGTTCCCGAAGAAGCGAGACGGTCCTGGGCGTGGAGGACACGGCCGGAGGCCATGCCGATGATCTCCAGGGAGACGCCGGTGTCCGCGGCGGACGATCCGAGGTTTCCGTTTGCATTGATGATCATGGCACCGGAGAGGGCCAGACGGGAACCGGGACTGGCCGTACCGAGGCCGAGGCGGTAGTTGGTGGTGTCGGTGTAGAGGAGCGGATACGGACGCGTGGTACGGATGACGAGCGCACCGGAGGATTCCAGCTTGTCCTGCGCGTGTATCACACGGCCGGAAGCGGTACCGATGACCTCCAGCTTGAGGTTGGTATCCACCGTGGAGGAACCGATGTTGACGGAGCCCAAGAGGTAACTGTTGCCGGCCATCACCGTGAGTGCCGCACCGGAGAGGGTGCCGCGGGTGGTGAGGTTGCCCTTCACGAGACCCGTGCTCTGGACCACGAGGGTGCCGGAGGAGGCAAGGCGGTCCTGGGCGTGGAGGACACGGCCGGAGGCCATGCCGATGATCTCGAGTTTGACGTTGGTGTCGATGGCGGTGGACCCGAGGTTGAGGGGACCCAGGAAGGAGCTGTTGCCGCTCATGATGGTGAGCGCACCGCCGGAGAGCGTGTTGCGGGCGGAGACGTTGGTATTGGCGTACAGGTTGTTGACGGAGATGTTATTGGAGAAGTTGCCGTCGACGCTAAAGATGTTCGACCAGCGGTTGGTGGAGTTGCCGAGTGCGTAGCTGTTGTTGGCGGCGGCGAGGATGCTGGTATTGGCCGAACCGTTGAAGGAGATGTTGTCACCGGCGGCGTCACCGAGGGAGACGTTGCCGTTGGCAAAGAGGTTGCCGGAGAAGTTGCCGGTACCGGCATAGAGGCCGTTCCAGCGGTTGGAGGTGTTGCCCAGGTCGTAGGTGACGTTGGCGGCGGGCAGGAGGCTCGTGTTGAACAGACCGTTGGCGGCAATGTTATCGGAGGTGGCGTCACCGAGACCCACGTTGCCGTTCATGTTCACGTTGCCGGAGAAGTTGCCGGTGTTGGCGTAGAGGTTGTTCCAGCGGAGAGACGTGTTACCCAGGTCATACGTGGCATTGGAGGCGGGGATGAAGTTGGTGCTCACGTTGCCGTTGAAGTATGCGCTGCCGTCGACGATGAGGGAGCCGGAGGAACGGAGGATGTCCTGGGCGTGGAGGATGCGGCCGGAGGCGACGCCGAGGACTTCAAAGAGGATGCCGGAATCGAGGAAGGCGGTGCCGTTGCCGGAGCGGATGATGAGACCGCCGGTCATGGTGTCACCGGAGACGTTCACGTACCTGCTGTCTGCGGTGGTCTGGGAGAGGCCGCCGGCCGAGCCGCAGGAGAGGGCACCGGCGGAATCGGTCTGGAGGGCAGAGCAGTTGGTGAGGGACTTGAAGGTGACGCCGCTCTGGACCACGAGGGTGCCGGAGGAGGCAAGGCGGTCCTGGGCGTGGAGGACACGGCCGGAGGCCATGCCGATGATCTCGAGCTTGATGTTGGAATCGTAGTTGGTGGACCCAAGGTTGAGGGGGCCCAGAAACGAGCTGTTGCCCGCCATGATGGTGAGCGCACTGCCGGAGAGGGTGTTGCGGGCGGAGATGTTGGTCGCCGTGACATTGGTGGCGAAGTTGCCATTCACCGCGTACAGGGTGGCCCAGCGGTTGGAGCTGTTGCCGAGGTCGTATGAGTTGTTTGCAGCGAGGAGGATGCTGGTGTTCGCAAGACCGTTGAAGGAAACGTTGTCGGCTGCTCCGTCACCGAGACCCACGTTGCCGTTCATGTTCACGTTGCCGGAGAAGTTGCCGGTGTTGGCGTAGAGGCCGTTCCAGCGGTTGGAGGTGTTGCCCAGGTCGTACGTGACGTTGGCGGCGGGCAGGAGACTCGTGTTGAACAGACCGTTGGCGGCAATGTTGTCGGAGGTGGAGTCGCCCAGGGAGATGTTGCCCTGGAGGAAGGAGTTGCCTTCCACGGCGAGAGCGCCGGAGGAACGCAGGAGGTCCTGCGCATGAACGGTTGCACCGGAGACCGTTGTAAATTCAAGGAGAGAACCGGTGATCGTTGTGTTCAGAGTGAAGACGTTGGAACTGACGGTGAGCCCCCTGCCTGCAAGGTAGGTGGTACCGTCGTCAGTGCCACACGTGACAAGGCCGTTGACGGTCTCGAGAGAGGTGCAGTTTGCGTAGTTGTTGAAGTACACGGCACCGTCGACGAGGAGGGAGCCGGACGCACGGAGAACATCCTGGGCGTGGAGGACGCGGCCGGAGGCGGTGCCGATGATTTCCAGGGCAAGACCTGTATCAGCTGTCATGCCCGTCGTGCCGGTGGAATTAATGATCATGGCGCCGGAAAGCGCGAGCTTGCTGCCAGGTGCATTGGTATTGATACCAATGTTGTCGGTGGAAGCATCCAAGAAGAACAGGTTGGACTTGGTGTCACCCTCGATGCGGAAGTCAGTGTTGCCGGCGTCGTTATTGAAGACGATTTCGGACGTACCTAGGTCCATAAGGTTGACTGTCGTGCTGTACGCGTTTGTGGAGTTGTATAGGACAAAAGTCCCGCTTGCCTCAATGCGCCAGCTGTTATTGCCATTGTTGCGATTGAAATCAATATACGAAGTGTGGCCGTTGGTGCCGTGCAACGTGAGCTTGGGAATCCCGGTGGATGCGATGGTGAGATCCGACGTCGGAGCGGCTGTCCCGATACCGACGCGCCCATTGGTGACATCGGTATAGAGGACCGGATTTGTCGTAGTAGAGCGCACGACGAGCGCACCGGAGGCTTCCAGCCTGTCCTGGGCGTGGAGGATGCGGCCGGAGGCGGTGCCGATGATCTCGAGCTTGAGGTTGGAATCAACGGTGCTGGAGCCGAGGTTGAGGTTTCCGAGGAGGTAGCTGTTGCCGGCCATCACCGTGAGTGCTGCACCGGAGAGGGTGCCGCGGGTGGTGAGGTTTCCTTTGATGAGACCAGTGGTATCGACGACGAGTGAGCCGGAGCTCCGTAGCTGGCTGCGGGCATACACCGTCATGCCGGAGAGGGTCTGGAAGTTGACGAGCGAACCGGTGATCGTGGTGTTGAGACGGAAGCCCGTGCCGGTGAGGGTGAGGCCTTGGCCGGCGCTGTAGGAAGAGCCGTTATCCGTACCGCAGGTCACAAGACCGTTGACGGTCTCGAGCGCGGTACAGTTTGCGTAGTTGTTGAGGTACACGACCCCATCGACGAGGAGAGAGCCGGAGGAGCGGAGCTGGTTCTGCGCATGGATCGTGCGGCCGGAAGCGGTACCGATGACTTCGAGACCCTCCTGGATGAAGACATCGGCATCGTCGAAGTATCCGGACCAGGCGACGGCCCCCGTGGCGGTGGCGTAGATGCCGTAGGCCGCCGAGCCGGGGCTGTTGAGGTCTTCGGCCATCGCGGCCCCAAAGTAACCGCCATAGACGAGATCGATACCGTTGCCGGTCCGGCCCGCCATGGTCATCACGGCGGTGGCGTCGATACCGTAGACCTTGCGGTTCACGGCCGATCCCACGCCCGATGTCGTGGCATCCCCGACATGAGAGGCGGACACGGAGATGCCCGCCTGAACCATCGTATGCAGAGACCCTTCGTCGACGGAAAGCGTACGCTGGCTATCGCTGTTCACATACAGGCCGTAGTCTGTGGGGCCGAAATTCGTCGTCGTCACCTCTTCCGGCATGTCCGCATCGATGTACACCCCCGTCAGCCCGCTGTCATAGGTGCCCGGCAGCTGATTCTGCGTGCTGACGTAGAGCAAGCCGTCGTCCGGCATGGCGGTACCGATGCCGACCCTCTTGTTGGTGGCGTCGTACACGAGACCGTTGGTATCGACCACGAGAGTGTTGCCGGTGTTGGTGCCGGAGCGCTTCTTGATGGCGAGCGCGCCGGTCATGGTGTCTCCGGAAACGTTGACGTACCGGGAATCGAAGGATGCGCGCAGTGATCCGGTGGAAGTGAAGAGCACCCCGTAATCCTCCAGTGAGCTGACATCTCCGCATTCCACGCTTCCGGCATCGTCGGTGATCAGCAGCGGGCAACTGACAAAGACGGAATCCAGGAGGCGGAATCCGTTCTCGATCGCAAGGTTGTAGATGTAAGCCCCGCTGTTGAGGTACGCGTTACCGTCCACCGCGAGCACTCCGCTGGAGGCGAGTCTGTTGTTGGCGAAGAGTGTGGAACCGGAGACGGTGGTGAATTCGAGGAGGGAGCCGGTGATGGTGGTGTTCAGGGTGAAGACGTTGCTCGTGAGGGTGAGGCCGCGGCCGGCGACGTACGACGTTCCGCCATCATCCGTGCCACAGACGATCTGACCGTTGGAAGTTTCCAGAGAGGTGCAGTTTGCGTAGTTGTTGAAGTACACGGCACCGTCGACGAGGAGGGAGCCGGAGGCGCGGAGCTGATCCTGGGCATGGAGAACACGGCCGGAAGCGGTGCCGATGATCTCGAGCTTGAGGTTGGAATCAACGGTGCTGGAGCCGAGGTTGAGGTTTCCGAGGAGGTAGCTGTTGCCGGCCATCACCGTGAGTGCTGCACCGGAGAGGGTGCCGCGGGTGGTGAGGTTTCCTTTGATGAGACCAGTGGTATCGACGACGAGTGAGCCGGAGCTCCGTAGCTGGCTGCGGGCATACACCGTCATGCCGGAGAGGGTCTGGAAGTTGACGAGCGAACCGGTGATCGTGGTGTTGAGACGGAAGCCCGTGCCGGTGAGCGTCAGACCCTGCCCTGCCCCGTACTGCGAATTGGAGTCGGTGCCGCAGACGAGGTCGCCGTTGGAGTTGGTATCGAGCGTGTTGCAGTTGGTGAGAGCGGTCAGACGGACGGTACCCTGCAGGAAGGAATTGCCTTCAACGGCGAGGACACCGGAGGAAGCAAGGCGGTTGTTTGCGGTGACTGTAGAGCCGGAGATGGTCTGGAATGTGAGGGAGGAGCCGGTGATGGTGGCGTTGAGTCTGAATGACGTTCCGTTGAGCGTCAGGCCCTGGGCGGCGGTGTAGGTGGTGTTGTCGTCGGTGCCGCAGACGAGATCGCCGTCCGCGTCGGTCTCAAGCGCGGTGCAGCCGAAGAAACTGGCGTTGAGGAGCTTGATCGGGGCGCTGCTGCCTGCATTGATCGTGCCACCGAAGAAGGAGTTGCCTTCGACCGCAAGAACTCCGGAGGAGGTGAGACGGTCAGTGGCAGAGACGAGGGAGCCGGAGACAGTGGTGAATTCCAGGAGCGAACCGGTAATTGTCGTGTTGAGCGTAAAGACACCGGCGGTGAGCGTGAGTCCCCTGCCGGCGAAGTACGACGTTCCGCCATCGTCCGTGCCACAGACAATCTGACCGTTGGAGGTTTCCAGAGCGGTGCAGTTTGCGTAGTTGTTGAAGTACACGGCACCGTCCACGAGGAGAGAGCCGGAGGAACGGAGCTGATCCTGTACATGAACGATGCGGCCGGAAGCCGTACCGAGAACCTCGAGGAGAACACCGGCATCGACTGTGACAGTGCCGTTACCGGAGCGGATCGCGAGAGCTCCGGTCATCGTGTCGCCGGAGACGTTCACGAAACGGTTATCGAAGTAGGTCGTGAGCGAGCCGGTACCGAACGATGCGCCGCCTGCACCCGTATCATCCGTGCCGCAGACAATCTGGCCGTTGGAGGTCTCAAGCGCGGTACAGTTCTGATAGTTATTGAGGTACACAACGCCGTCCACAAGCAACGAGCCCGACGAGCGGAGACTGTCTTGGGCGTGCAGAACGCGTCCGGAAGCCGTTCCAAGAACATTCAGACCGCCATCGAGCTGCACGGATCCATCCACCTCCAGTGATCCTTCGATGAAGAGATCGTCGTCGGAATCGATGACATCGGTGTGGCTTGCGCTGCCCGAATCGGAAATGATGTTGTAGGCCCGGGCTCCGACACCTCCCACATTATAGGTACCAACGACTGCGATACCGGAAGCGAAGTTCACGGAGTTGTCGTAGTAACTGATGCCATCGACCTCGATGGTGCCGGCGATGAAGAGATCATCATCGGAATCGAGGCCGCCGCCGCCCGCGTGGGAGGCCGCGCCGGAATCACTGATGATGTTGTAGACCTGCGAGGCGGCGCCGCCGACATTGAAAGCACCTTCGACCGTGAGGGATCCGGACGACAGAAGATTCGTACGCGCAAAGACGCTGGAACCGGAAACCGTCGTGAAATTCACCAGGGAACCGGTGATTGCGCCATTGAGACGGAATGCCGTGCCGTTGAGCGTGAGGCCCTGAGCCGCCGAGTATGTGGTGCCCTCGTCGGTGCCGCAGACCAGATTGCCGCTGGGATCGGTATCGAGCGAATTACAGTTCGTAAGAGCGGCGAGGCGGACCGTCCCCTGGAGATACGAGGTGCCTTCCACGGCGAGAACGCCGGAGGACGTGAGGCGGTTGGCGGCGGAGATCGTGGAACCGGAGACTGTCTGGAACGAGACGAGAGAACCCGTGAGCGTGCCGTTGAGGCGGAAGACGTTTCCGGTGAGACCGATCCCCTGGCCCGCAACGTACGTGGAACCTTCGTCCGTGCCGCAGCTGAGGTTGCCGTTGGCATCGGTATCGAGCGTGTTGCAGTTCTTGAGTGTGGAGACGGTGAGTGTTGCACCGGAGAGGTTGCCGCGGGTGGTAAGGTTGCCCTTGAAGAGACCGGTCGTCTGAACGATGAGCGAACCGGAAGAGCGCAGGGTGTTGTTTGCAAACAACGTGGTACCGGACACGGTCTGGAAATTCACAAGCGAACCGGAAATCGAGGAGGCGAGGCGGAAGCTGTTGGACGTGAGCACGAGGCCCTGGGCGGCGGTGTACGTGGTGCCTTCGTCCGTGCCGCAGACCAGGTCACCGCTGGAGTTGGTATCCAGTGTGTTGCAGTTGGTGAGCGACGTGATGCGGACGGTTCCCTGGAGGAAGGAATTGCCTTCAACGGCGAGGACACCGGAGGAGGTGAGGCGGCTGTTTGCGGTGATCGTGGAGCCGGAGATCGTCTGGAAGGTGAGAGAGGAACCGGTGAGCGTCGTGTTCAGCGTGATGACGGTGCCGTTGAGGGTCAGGCCGCGGCCCACGCTGTACGTGGTGTCGGAGTCTGAACCGCAGACGAGGTCGCCATCAGCATCGGTCTCAAGGGCGGTGCAGCCGAAGAAATCGGAATGGAGAAGCTTGAGACCGGCGGCCAGCGTGGTGTTGCCGGTGACGGCAAGGGTGCCGCCGAGGAAGGAGTTGCCTTCGACCGCGAGTGAACCGGAGAGCGACGTGGCGCCTTCCACGAGGAGCACACCCGAGGACCGGAGAACCGTCTGCGCGTGAACGACGGAACCGGAGACCGTCGTGAATTCCAGGAGGGAGCCGGTGATCGTGGAGTTGAGCGTGAACGTGTTCGTGATCGTGTTGAGCGTGAGACCCTGGCCGGCGCGGTAGCTGGAGCCGGCACCGCCCTCGTCCGTGCCGCAGACAAAGTTGCCGTCGGCATCGGTATCGATCGTGTTGCAGTTCTTGAGTCCGGAGATCGTGAGCGTGGCACCGCTGAGGTTGCCGTGGACGACTGCATCGCCGGCGACGATCAGATCACCGCTGCTCGTGAGGAGCTGCTCGGCGTGGAGGACGGATCCGGAGATCGTGCCCGTGACATTGAGGCCGAGTCCGTCGACGAGGATGTTGAGGAGCCCCGTCATCGTGTCGCCGGGAACGTTCACATAGCGGCCGTCGGCATCACTCTGGGAGAGACCGCCCGTACCGCCCGTGCCACCGGAATTGCCGCTGTCACCGCCGCCGCCTCCGCCGCCGTAGCTGCGCTGCACCGGACCCGACTCACCGCCGGAACTGCCGCCGACCGGGAACGGGCGGCGGCCGAGACCGGGACTGTAGACTCCGGGGAAATCTTTCCAGACGGCTTTGCCGTTCTCGATCATCAGAATCTGGCCTTCCCTGCCGTCATCCGGGAAGCGCAGCGCGGAGACGCGCTGGCCGAATTCGCTGCGGGTCTGCACGGTGGGGACGGCTGTGCGGAGGACCGGAGCACCGAACCACGTGGGCTCGGGAATCGCGGGGACCGCAACTGCCGCAGCGGCCGGAGACGTGCGGGGCGAAGGCGAACCGAACCACGTGGGCTCGGGAATGCTCTCCGTGCGCGGGCTCGCCTGCGTCACGCGTACGCGCGTAGAAGAAAACACCGATGCCTGCTGCGTGGAAACGACAGCGTTCGTTGCGGATGTCTGTGCGGGACGCGGAGACGGCGCAAGCACGCCGAACGTGGCACGCAGGAACACGTCCCCGATCACCGATGCCCTGGACGCGTGTCCCGAACCGGTCAGCAGCAGCAACGCGAGAGCCACCACGCCCGCGGCAAACACGCGGCGATGCACGCTGCGTTTCCGTCCTGCCGTGTTGGTGTTGGAAAGTGGCTCCGGCATTGGGTTTTTGTGTGATTTCGGTGTGTCCCCAAAATCTATCTATTTTACCGGAAAAGAGGCTCCCTCCTCAATGGTCAGCACCATAAAAATGCAGTTACGCAAGTACCATTTTCGAACCGATTTTATCGCCCTGGCAACTAAAATCTTGGCTTCCATTAGCCAAAGTTCACATTAATTTTTTTAACACAAAAATCATTCCTGTCCACTTTCGGGCACCGGCTCGCTCGATGCAGGCGCAGCTTCCGGCTGCGCTGAACCCTCTCCTGCATCGGAGGTTGTCACCGGCTCGGCGGGAGCCTCCGATATCTCCTCGGGTTCTTCTGCGGGAGTGTCCGTCGTCGCAGTGTCTTCCGTCGGCAATTCCTCAACAGGTGTCTCCGTAGCAGGCTCTTCCGTTGTCACGGGAACCTCATCCGCCGGAGCATCATCAGACGGAACGGACAGCCCGTCGGTGATCACAGGAATCTGCACGGTGGCTGCGTAGCCGTCTGGCAAAAGCAGGAGCGGCGGTGTGGTCTGCGTGTTCCACGTGAAGGTGATCTCAAGATCCGGATGCGTCCACACATAGTCGGTGTGGTAGCGGCTGCACGAGAGCGGATTTCCGTCGGTATCGAGCGTGACGAGATTTCTGATACAGGAATTCCAGACGTTATTGCTCGAGAGCGGCACACCGAAGGCATCCACCGGGAAGGCAATCGAGTTTTCCGCATCTGTAACGGCAGATCCGCTGGCACTCATCTGCGGGTCGTTGGCGAGGATCGCGGTCCAGGCAAAGTCATAATTCTCGGCAGCGGGATTTTTGAGTTCGATCGTGAAGCCCGTGGACGTCGCCGGCGTGATCCTCCACGGACCTTCCACGAAGCTCAGCGGCGTGACATTCACGACCGGCGCGAGCGTGAGATCGTGCGTGAAACGCACGGTGACCATGGTCTGACCGGTACCGATGCGGGCGAAGCCCGCGTGGCGGTTGCTGACGCGGAGTTCACCGGAAATTTCGACATCACCGAGGAACTGTGCGAGACCATCGATGGTGATGGGCCCAAGCACGTGGAGCGCGTTTTTGACGACCAGGTTGCCGAAGTCCACGGTGGAACCGGAGGCGAAGTTGAGCAGAGCGCCGGATGCCAGATCGAGTGAGCCCTGGATCAGGAGCGTGCCGCCGATCGTGGCACCGGAGGAGACGGAGAGGTGATCCGTATCAACGGACGACGCGGTGAGTGCGCCATCGATCGTCACGATGCCCGGGATGAAGAGGCTCTGCACCTGCAGCACTCCGTCGAGCGCAAGATCACCGGCGATGCGTGCATCCCCGCCGACCATGAGCGTGTCCTCCACGTTGAGCGTGGAGGCGGTGAGATCGGAAACGCGTGCCGCAGAACCGGAGAGCGGGTTTTCTACCCGCGGATCGGAAGCAATAATTTGGCTTCCTGTAGCGGTTTCCTGACTGTCCACAAGAGCCCCCGAGAGCGCGGCTACCTGCTCGCTCAACGTGGTCAGCCTGGAAGACAGGTCTGCAATGTTGAGTGCGGCGACCTGGCGGTTCACCTCTTCACTGATCGGGAGCATCAGCGTGCCCGAGGCGGAGAAGTTCTCCACGGCCTCCTTGAGCGAGAGTTCAATCTCGTCCTCGATGCGCAGATCCTTCACCGCCTGCAACACGCGGTCCGTGACGGCTTCCGTGGTGAGCGAACCGTTGCGGCGCGCCACAAGGACACTGATGAGCCCCGTGGTTCCCTCGGGACCATCGAGGCCTTCAAGAGCCACACCGACCGTCGGCTCCCCTGCCTCGGCACGGCGCGCGTAGCCCGGTGTGAGAGCGGGGGTGAGCGAATCTCCCGGACGGATCACCGCACCGGATTCCACAATGACTTTGGCCGGGATCTGACCGATGAGACCGACGAGCGTGTATCCCGGCACCGGCAGACCTTCCTTGAACATCGAGAACCAGCCGCCACCCGTCACGTCGTTACCCACGAAGGACGGGTTGGTGGTGACGATACCCATCACATTCGGGTCGGCCGACCCGCGGCAGCGCTGGACGGTGCTGCTCTTGGTGGCATCGATACAGACCAATTCGCCGCTCTTGAGGTCGCTGTCCGAGGCTTTGAACCACTCGGCGTAGTCGGCACCGGGGGCGACATGCGTGGTGTCGGCAGCCGGGTAGAAGTAGAACTTGGTGAGTTCCAGGTGATAGTTTGAGCTGGAGGCGTTCTTGGTGTTCACGACACCCTTGAGGATGTGGTAACCATCACCCGTGATCGTGACGGTATCTGTTTTCACCACGTTGTAGGTGGTGGACGCCGTGTACCAGTCTTGTCCGGTTTCCACGAGAACCCCGTCGATGTACCAGTCCACTTTGGCGGAGGCGTTGGTTGTCGCTCCGAGAGCGGCGAACGTGTAGCTACCGGCCCGGAGATAGAAACCGTTCGTAAACGCATTGCCGTCGGCAGGGGTTGTATGGCGGTTAAAGCTGGCATACTGCTGGCTGCTGTCCGTGCGTGATGTCATTGCCGATCCTGCCACGGAGATACTTTCCTGATGCCACATCACGGCACGGTCCGGGTACGTGGTGCCCGTTCCGGTGCCCACCTGCACCATCCTCCAGCCTTTCTTGCCCGTACTGTCACCGACAAGGTTACCCATATTGACGTAGGCAAAGCCGCGCTTGTTATCGAGGTAGAGCGAGCCCGTGCTGGCCTGCACAAGGTTGTACGGCGTGCCGGAACCGGAGTAGATGCCGGCGTTGCGGTTGTACGTGTTGTCGTTCAGACGGATGAACTCGCTGCGGTTCGCGCGGCTGATGACGGCGCCGGAGGAGAGGCGGAGCACCTGGCCGGACATGGTGCCGACCACCTCGAGCTTCACATTGGAATCGATCGACGTGGCGCCGAGAACGAGGTTATCGCTGGTGTCGTTCAGGAGCACAAAGGCACCGGCATCGCTGAAGGGCGAAGCTCCCGCCGTGTTATCGATCTGCATCACCGTCATCGTCGGGCGGGCTTCCGTGGTGGTATCCGTGCTGGCACCGCCATCGATGTAGACGTACATTTCCAGGTAATCTCCGGCAACAAGATCGAATGTGTCGACCACTGTGGCAGTCACCTGATAGCCGGAACTGCGAGCGAGGTCGTAACGTACGAGTGATCCGTTCTTGTAGATGTACGAGACGATGGCTCCGTTGGCAAGGCCTGTGGCATCGGACCACGATGCCGTCACGAGGTACTTGCCGGACTTCTTGATATCGAAGCGATCGTTGGTACTGTAATCGGCAATGCTGCCGATGTCGTACGCCTCGCCATCGAAGGCAATTTTGGTGACGGTAGCAGTCGTAATACTCTGTGCTGCAGCCCTGTGCATCCTGGCCATGTGCACTGAGCCTGAGCCCGTTGCAAGAGAGGACCAGACCGTTCCCCCATTTTCATTCTTCCAGATGGTTCCGGTGTCGGTGGCGAAGTAGAGCGAGGCGCGGTTGCCGGAGACACTACCGTTCGGATTACCAGTGCCGGTTTTGAGCATGACGGAGCCGCCGTTGGCGCTGTCTTCGAGGAGGAGGTTTCCTGAGGCAGAGACCCCGCGGGAGAGTGTGAGCGCGCCGCTCAAGTTCAGGATTCCGCGGGAGACGCGTGTGAGCGCCGTATCGTACACGCCACCGGAACCGAACAGGATGTGTGCGGCCCCCTTCGTCGCCAGGCGCAGCGCACCCGTGCCCGTGGTACTCGGTCCGGCGAGGATGCTGATATCCAGACCGCTCTTCTGCGCCGAGAGATCACGGAGGAAGAACAGTGCACCGGAGCCGGTACCCCCGGAAGCCGGGTTGACGATCTTGAACGAGTTATCGGAAGACGTGAGCTGGATCATGGCATCGCCGCCGTCAAGGTCGTTGAGATATGCGTCGCGGAGCGTGGTACCAGTGGCGGCACCGCCGAGGAAGCTCTGGTCGGTTGTCGGCGAGAACCACATCTTTGTCAGCGCGATCGCGTAGCTGCTGGAACTGGCGTGCTTGCCATTCACCGTGCCCTTAAGCACGTGGTAACCGCTGGTAGGAATCGTAACCGTCGCTGTCTTCACGGTGTTATAGCCAAGCGAGGTGTACCAGTCCTGACCAGTGACGATTGCGACACCGTCGACCGTCCAGTCGATGATACCGTTGTTGGTATTGGTGATACCGAGGACGGAGAATGTGTATGTGCCCGCCTTGAGCATGAATCCTTGCGTGAAGGCATCTCCGTTGGCGGGTGTCGCCTGCTGGGTAAACGTGTAATAGATCTGGTTCGCATTGGTGAAGTTGGTGAGTGCGGTACCCGCCGTCTTCGTGCTCTCGCTGTGCCACATCGTGGCGCGGCTCGGGACTACGTTGCCGGACGCGGAACCGCCGCTTCCTTCGGCATCCGTGCCACAAGTGAGCAGACCATTGACGGTTTCAAGGGCGGTACAGTTGGCGTAGTTGTTGAAGTACGCGTTGCCGTCGACAATGAGGGAACCGGAGGAACGGAGGATGTCCTGGGCGTGGAGGACGCGGCCGGAGGCGGTGCCGATCACTTCCAGTTTCACGCCGGTATCGATGGTGATGGCGCCGATGGCGAGACCGTCGGAAGTATCATTGAGGTAAGCGAAGGAACCACCATCAATGAACGGCGACGCACCGGCGCCATCCATCTGTACCACAGAGAGTCGCGGACGAAGATCAGAGCTGGCATCTGTGTTCACCGCATTCGAGCTATAGACGTACATTTCAATATAATCGCCTACCACAAGATCAAGGACTTCGGTTGCTACTGGCAACGTGGAAGATCCTCCGCCGCCAGCCATCACGCGAGAGCCATTTTTGTAAATCGACGTCATGGTTGTCGCACCGGGGTTCGGACTGTACCAGTACGCCGTCACGAGATATTTGCCGGCTTTCTTAATATCAATACGGCTGTTGGTGGTATTTGCCATGCCACCCACATCAATTTCTGTAGTGTTAAGGCTGATTTTTGTATGCGCCGCAGCCCCAATACTTTGGGCAGTGGAACGAGTCATCTTTGCCATCAGTACTCCCGATCCCGACATGAGTTCCACCCACTGCGTACCGTTGTTGTTGTTCTTCCAGATCTTGCCGGTATCGGTGGCGAAGTAGAGAGAGGCCCTGCCGCCGCGGATCACCCCGTTCGGGTCGCCGGTGCCGCTGAAGAAGCCGACGGTAGTGTTGTTCGTGGAGTCCTTGAGTGTCAGGAAGCTGGAATTGGGAGCCTGACGGATCTGCAGCGCACCGCTCAGGGAAAGGACGTTGGAGCCCGTGCGGGACAGGGACACGTTATAGGTGCTTCCCGTGCCGAACAGGATGTGTGCCGCGCCCTTGGTGGCAAGACGGAGTGCGCCGCTGCTGTTATTGAGGATGCCGGCCCTGATGCTGATATCGAGCCCGCTCTTCTGACTGGAGAGATCGCGGATGAAGAACAGCGCACCGGAGCCCGTGCCGTTGCTGGACGGGTTCACGATCTTGAACGAGTTGTCGGAGGACGTGAGCTGGATCATGGCATCGCCGCCGTCAAGGTCGTTGAGATATGCGTCGCGGAGCGTGGTACCAGTGGCGGCACCGCCGAGGAAGCTTTGATCGGTTGCAGGCGAGAACCACATTTTTGTGAGAACCATGCAGTACGATGAGGCGCTCGCGTTCTTGCCGTTCACCACACCCTTGAGCACGTGGTAACCGCTGCTGCTGACCGTGACGGAGGCAGTCTTCGGCGTATTGAAGTTTGCCGCTGCGGCGTACCAGTCCTGCTGCGACACGGCGAGCACTCCGTCGATGTACCAATCGATGATACCGCGATTGGAACTGGGAATGCCAAGCACGGAGAAGGTGTACGTTCCCGCCTTGAGGAGGAACCCGTTGGTGAACGAGTCGGAGTTCGTACATGTGCTCTGGAACATAGCCTGTTGATAGGCTTGCGAACCGACGTTGCTGGAATCCTGACTGAGTGATCCTCCGGTGATAACCTTGCTCTCGTCATGCCACATCGTGGCGCGGCTGGGCACCACGTTGCCGGAAGCCGAACCGCCGCCGCTTCCTTCGGCGTCCGTGCCACAAGTGAGCAGACCGTTGACGGTTTCAAGGGCGGTACAGTTGGCGTAGTTGTTGAAGTACACAAGACCGTCGGCAATGAGCGAGCCCGAGGAGCGAAGGATGTCCTGGGCGTGGAGGACACGGCCGGAGGCCATGCCGATGATCTCGAGTTTGACGTTGGTGTCGATGGCGGTGGACCCGAGGTTGAGGGGACCCAGGAAGGAGCTGTTGCCGCTCATGATGGTGAGCGCACCGCCGGAGAGCGTGTTGCGGGCGGAGACGTTGGTATTGGCGTACAGGTTGTTGACGGAGATGTTATTGGAGAAGTTGCCGTCGACGCTAAAGATGTTCGACCAGCGGTTGGTGGAGTTGCCGAGTGCGTAGCTGTTGTTGGCGGCGGCGAGGATGCTGGTATTGGCCGAACCGTTGAAGGAGATGTTGTCACCGGCGGCGTCACCGAGGGAGACGTTGCCGTTGGCAAAGAGGTTGCCGGAGAAGTTGCCGGTACCGGCATAGAGGCCGTTCCAGCGGTTGGAGGTGTTGCCCAGGTCGTAGGTGACGTTGGCGGCGGGCAGGAGGCTCGTGTTGAACAGACCGTTGGCGGCAATGTTATCGGAGGTGGCGTCACCGAGACCCACGTTGCCGTTCATGTTCACGTTGCCGGAGAAGTTGCCGGTGTTGGCGTAGAGGTTGTTCCAGCGGAGAGACGTGTTACCCAGGTCATACGTGGCATTGGAGGCGGGGATGAAGTTGGTGCTCACGTTGCCGTTGAAGTATGCGCTGCCGTCGACGATGAGGGAGCCGGAGGAACGGAGGATGTCCTGGGCGTGGAGGATGCGGCCGGAGGCGACGCCGAGGACTTCAAAGAGGATGCCGGAATCGAGGAAGGCGGTGCCGTTGCCGGAGCGGATGATGAGACCGCCGGTCATGGTGTCACCGGAGACGTTCACGTACCTGCTGTCTGCGGTGGTCTGGGAGAGGCCGCCGGCCGAGCCGCAGGAGAGGGCACCGGCGGAATCGGTCTGGAGAGCGGAGCAGTTGGTGAGGGACTTGAAGGTGACGCCGCTCTGGACCACGAGGGTTCCCGAAGAAGCGAGGCGGTCCTGGGCGTGGAGGACACGGCCGGAGGCCATGCCGATGATCTCGAGACGGACGTTACTGTCGATGCTGGTGTTGCCGATATTCACGAAGCCGGCAGTGACGTTCTGGGAGAAGTTGCCGTTGACGGAGAAGATGTCTGCCAAACGGTTACTGGTGTTGGCGAGGTTGTATGAGTTGTTGGCAGCGAGGAGGATGCTCGTGTTCACGAGACCGTTGAAGGAGACGTTGTCGGCTGCTCCGTCACCGAGGGCGACGTTGCCGTTGGCAAAGAGGTTGCCGGAGAAGTTGCCGGTGTTGGCGTACAGAACATTCCAACGGAGGGAGCTGGCGCCAAGGTCATACGTGACGTTCAAGCTGGGAGTGACGTGGCCGGAGAAGTTTCCGGAGGCGGCAGTGATGTTGCCCGAGAAGTTACCCACGTTGGCGAAAAGGTTGTTCCAGCGGTTACTGGAGTTGCCAAGGTCGTATGTGGCATTCTGTGAGGGAACGAAGCTGGTGTTGATGAGGCCGTTGAAGTACGCGTTGCCGTCGACGATGAGGGAACCGGAGGAACGGAGGATGTCCTGGGCGTGGAGGATGCGACCGGAAGCGGTACCGATGATTTCGAGCTTCGCGTCCCCTGCCAGTGCCGCACCGATGGCCACATTGCCTGTCTGGGCGATGGAGAAGAAATCCTCGGAACCGATGCCGCCATCGGCGGAGATCACGAGCGTGTCCGAGGCGCTACCGTGGTTCGCGATGGTCCACTTGTTCGTGCCCGCTTCCTTGAGCGTGAATCCGGCATAGCCGTTTGCGCCAGAATCCAAATAGACAAATGCATTGCTTGTATCGGATTCCACGACTATGTCGGTAGAGGCGGAACCGTTGTACAGATGGAGCTGGGCGAAGGGATTGGTGGTGCCGATACCCACGTAGTTATCGGCGCTGTCGACGTACAGAGTGGAACCATCGAGGTACGTATCCCCTTCCACAAGGAGGGTGCCGGAGGAGCGGAGGATGTCCTGGGCGTGGAGGATGCGGCCGGAGGCGGTGCCGATGACTTCAAGCTTTGCATTTGCGACATCGCCGAACAGGTTGTCTCCCATAGTGATATTGCCGCTGGAGTCCACCTGCATTTTGATCTCACTTCCCCTGTAAAAGTAGATCGGGGCGGCCTCCTGATTGCCAATGGAAAGTGATGTGCCATTGACTTCCAGGAACGAACCGTCTGTGGACGCCGTTCCCGTCCAGGCGTTGGTCAAGAGGAGACGCGCGGGAGTGGTGATAGATGAAGAGTGAATTTGTACTGGGGCGGCGGGCTCTGCAATACCCACGCCAACACGCTTATTGGAAGCGTCGTACACGAAGCCCGCTGTATCTATAACAAGAATGTTTCCTGTGGAAGTCCCTGCATATTTCTTGACTACAAGGGCACCGGAGGAAAGGAGAGAGTTTCTGGCAAAGACGGTGGCACCGGAAACGGTGGTGAACTCGAGGAGAGAACCGGAGATGGTGGTGTTGAGGGCGAGAGCGCCGTTGAGGGTCCTGAGACCCTGGCCGACGGAGATGGAACCCGTGTCATCCGTACCACAGACAATCTGACCGTTGGAGGTTTCCAGAGCGGTGCAGTTGGCGTAGTTGTTTAGGTACACAGCACCGTCGACGAGGAGGGAGCCACTGGAACGGAGGATGTCCTGCGCGTGGAGAATGCGACCGGAGGCGGTGCCGATCACCTCAAGTTTGGTGTCCGCACTGAATGCGCCCATGGAGATGTTGCCGTCACCGCCAACACGGAGCATGGGGCTGGTGCCAGCGCCGTTCATCACAATCAGGCCGTAATCGGAAGCATTGGTTCCTCCGTAGATGCGCACACCGGAACCGAGCGTGGAATAGACATCGAGACCCAGGTATCCGGCGGTGGTAGTAATGATCTCAAGACCGCTCTTATTGGTGGGAGCGGTGATACTCATGGCAAAATTGCTGTTGGTAGCCCCGATACCCACCACGTCATTTGTACTGTCGACGATGAGCGTTGTGCCATCGATGTTCGCGGAACCCTCCACGATGAGGGAACCCGAAGATCTCAGCTGGTCCTGAGCGTGGACCGTTGCACCGCTGACAGTCGTGAACTCAAGGAGTGAACCGGTGATGGTGGAGCTGAGACGGAAGCCCGTGCGGTGAGAGTAAGACCCTGACCTGCGGCATACTGGGTACCTGCGGTGTTGCTGGAACAGACGAGGTTGCCGGAGCTGTCGGTGGTCAGGCGGCCGCAGTTGTTGAAGCCGCCGGAGGTGAGGCGGAGGCCGGACTGCAGATATGTCTGTCCTTCGACGGAGAGTGAGCCGGATGAGAGCAGCTGGCTGCGGGCGAAGAGCGTGGAGCCCGAGACCGTCGTGAACTTAAGCAGGGAGCCGCTGATGGTGGAGCTGAGGCGGAAGCCCGTGCCGGTGAGAGTAAGACCCTGGCCGGCGGAGTAGCTCTTGCCGACGCTCGTGGCAGCGGAGCAGACGAGGTTGCCGGAAGAGTCGGTGGTGAGGACGCCGCAGTTGTTGAAACCCGAAACGATGCGAATACCCGAATTGGCCTGCAGCATGTCGTCGCCAGCAAAGAAGCCGTCGCCGTAGATGCGCCCGTCGCCATCGACTCCCAGTTCAGTTATGCCGTCGTAGCGAACATCAAGAACATACGTAGCTGGATCATCAGCAGCCATATCGAGCACGAGTGCTGTCGTGGCATCCGAATTGTAAATGGTCATCGCAACATCGTTGTCTGAGACAACACTTACCTGACCTTGCAGATAGGTTTCCCCCTCCACGGACAAGGTTCCACTGGAGGTCAGTCTGCTCTTCGCGGTCACTGTTGAACCGGAAACCGTCTGGAAGCGAACGAGCGAGCCGGTGATGGTGGAGTTCAGCTTGAAGCCCGTGCCGGTGAGAGTAAGACCCTGGCCGGCGGAGTAGCTCTTGCCGACGCTCGTGGCAGCGGAGCAGACGAGGTTGCCGGAAGAGTCGGTGGTGAGGACGCCGCAGTTGTTGAAGCCGCCCGAAGCGAGACGGAGGCCGCCCTGGAGGAAGGTGTTGCCGTCGACGGCGAGGACGCCGGAGGAGGTCAGACGGTTCGTAGCAGAGACCGTCGCACCGGAGACGGTTGTGAACTCAAGGAGGGAACCCGTGATCGTGGCGTTCAGTCTGAATGACGTACCGTTCAAGGTCAGACCCTGAGCGGCGGTATACGTGGTGTTATCGTCGGTGTCACAGACCACGTCTCCATCGGCATCGGTGGAAAGTGCCGTGCAGTTGTTGAATCCACCGGAGGCGAGCTTGAGGCCGGAAGAGAGAGTCGTGTTGCCGGTGACCGCGACAGTCCCCTGCAGGAAGGAATTGCCTTCCACTGCGAGGATGCCGGAGGAGGTCAGACGGTTCGTTGCGGAAACCGTTGCACCGGAGACAGTGGAAAATTCGAGGAGAGAGCCGGTGATGGTGGTGTTCAGCGTGAAGACGTTGCCCGTGAGTCCAAGACCGCGACCTGCGGCGTACGTGGTGTTGTCATCAGTGCCACAGACCACATCACCATCAGCATCGGTCTCGAGGGTGGAGCAGTTGTTAAAGCCACCAGAGGAAAGCTTGAGGCCGTTCTGCAGGTAGGTGTTCTGCATGACGGCAAGCGTGCCGGAGACGGAGAGGTTGCCCTTCAGGATAGAGTTGTTCTCCACGACGAGAGCGCCGGAGGAACGCAGATAGTTGGCAGCGAAGACCTGGGAACCGGAGACGGTCTGGAAACGGACAAGGGAGCCGGTGATCGTGGCATTGAGACGGAAGCTGGTGCCGTTGAGGGTCAGGCCCTGGGCTGCGGTATAGGTTGTGTTGTCGTCGGTGTCACACGTGATGTTTCCAGAGGAATCCGTGGAGAGTGCCGTGCAGGAATTGAATCCGCCGGAAGCGAGACGCAGACCAGACTGCAGAATCGAATTGCCCTCGACGAGGAGCGTGCCGGAGCTGCGCAACTGATCCTGCGCGTGCACAGTCGCGCCAGAGACCGTGACAAATTCGAGGAGGGAGCCGGTGATCGTCGCGTTGAGACGGAAGCTCGTGCCGTTCAGAGTCAGGCCCTGTGCAGCGGTGTACGTCGTGTTGTCATCCGTGTCACAGACGATGTCACCGGACGAGTTGGTGGAGAGAGCTGTGCAGGAGTTGAAGCCGCCGGACGCGAGCCTGAGGCCGCCCTGGAGGAAGGCGTTGCCATCGACGGCGAGAACGCCGGAGGAAGTGAGACGGTTTGCTGCACTGACGAGAGAACCCGAGACCGTCTGGAAATTCACGACGGAACCGGTGAGGGTTGTGTTGAGAGTGATGACTGTGCCGTTGAGTGTGAGGCCGCGACCGACGGAGTACGTGGTGTTGTCATCGGTGTCACACGTCACGTTGCCGGAGGAATCCGTGGCAAGAGCGGTGCAACCGTTGAAGCCGCCGGAAGCGAGGCGCAGACCAGAGTTCAGATAGGCGGTGCCGTCGATGGCCAGAGCGCCGCTGGACTGGAGCGTGTTCTGGGCATGGACGGTAGCGCCGGAGACGAGAGCGAATTCGAGGGTGGAACCGGTGATGTTTGCGGAGAGACGGAAGCCGGTGCCCGTGAGGGTGAGGCCCTGCGCAGCGGAGTACTGCGTATTTGTATCTGCATCCGTACCGCACACGAGGTCACCGTTAGAGTTGGTATCGAGCGTGTTGCAGTTGGTGAGAGCGGTCAGACGTACCGTGCCCTGCAGGAACGCATTGCCGTCGACTGCGAGGACTCCGGAAGACGTCAGACGATCGGTAGCTGACACTGTTGCACCACTGACCGTAATGAATTCCACAAGCGATCCCGTGATCGTGGCATTCAGCCTGAAGCTCGTACCGTTCAAGGTCAGACCCTGAGCGGCGGTATACGTGGTGTTATCGTCGGTATCACAGACCACGTCACCATCGGCATCGGTGGAGAGTGCCGTGCAGTTGTTGAAGCCGCCGGAGGCAAGCTTGAGGCCGGAAGAGAGAGTCGTGTTGCCGGTGACTGCGACAGTCCCCTGCAGGAACGAGTTCCCTTCAACCGCGAGGACACCAGAGGAGCTCAGGCGGTTGGCAGCAGCGATCGTGGTACCGGAAACGGTCTGGAACGACACGAGGGAACCGGTGAGAATGCCGTTGAGACGGAAGACGTTGCCATTGAGCGTGACACCCTGACCGGCGACGTACGTGGTGTCGGAGTCCGAACCGCAAACCAGGTCACCATCAGCATCGGTCTCCAGAGCCGTACAACCGTTAAAGCCGCCGGAGGCGAGCTTGAGGCCACCCTGAAGGAAAGTATTGCCGTCGACAGCGAGCACTCCGGAGGAAGTCAGACGATTGGTGGCGGAAACCGTTGCGCCGGAGACAGATGCAAATTCAAGGGTCGAACCTGTGATGTTGAGCGAGAGACTGAAGCCTGTACCCGTGAGGGTGATGCCCTGACCAGCTGCGTACCTTGTGTTGGTATCGACCACAGCCGTGGAACAGACAAGATCGCCATCGGCGTCCGTCGTAAGCATTCCACAAGCGTTGAATCCGCCGGAGGCGAGCTTGAGGCCACCCTGAAGGAAAGTATTGCCGTCGACGGCGAGGACTCCGGAGGAGGTGAGGCGATTTGCAGCGGCCACAGTAGAGCCCGAGACCGTGGTAAAGTTCACGAGAGAACCCGTGATGGTCGTGTTGAGTGTAATCGTGGTGCCGTTGAGCGTGAGGCCGCGACCGACGTTGTATGTCGTGTCTGCGTCAGTACCGCACGTGATGTTTCCGGACGAATCTGTCTCCAGAGACGTGCAGGAGTTAAAGCCGCCAGAAGCGAGGCGCAGGCCCGACTGAAGAATCGAATTACCTTCGACGAGAAGTGTACCGCTGGAGCGCAGCTGATCCTGTGCGTGGACGGTTGCACCGGAGACGGTGGTGAACTCAAGGAGTGAACCCGTGATCGTGGCGTTCAGTCTGAATGACGTACCGTTCAAAGTCAGACCCTGGGCTGCGGTGTATGTGGTGTTATCGTCGGTATCACAGACCACGTCACCATCGGCATCCGTGGAGAGTGCTGTGCAGTTGTTGAATCCACCGGAGGCGAGCTTGAGGCCGGAAGAGAGAGTCGTGTTGCCGGTGACTGCGACAGTCCCCTGCAGGAACGAGTTCCCTTCAACGGCGAGAACACCGGAGGAAGTCAGGCGGTTGGCAGCGGCGATTGTGGAGCCGGAGACGGTCTGGAAGTTGAGGAGAGAACCGGTGAGAGTTGTGTTGAGCGTGATGACCGTGCCGTTGAGCGTGAGCCCGCGGCCGACGGAATACGTGGTGTTGTCGTCCGTGTCACAGATGACATCACCATCCGCATCCGTTGCGAGCGCTGTGCAGCCGTTAAAGCCGCCCGAGGCGAGCTTGAGACCGGACTGAAGGACAGAATTGCCTTCCACAAGCAGCGTGCCGCTGGAACGAAGTTCATCCTGTGCATGGAACACGCGGCCGGAAGCGGTACCGAGAACTTCGAGCAGCACACCGTTATCCACAACGACCGTGCCGTTGCCGTTACGGATAGCCAACGCGCCGGTCATCGTGTCGCCGGAAATATTCACATAGCGGGTATCGGCAGTGCCGATATCGAGGCCGCTTGCGGCTGTCTCATCCACGCCGCAGACAAAGTTGCCGGAAGCATCGGTATCGATCGTGTTGCAGTTACGCAGGCTCGAGACGGTGATGGTGGCACCGGAGAGGTTGCCCCGCGTTGTCAGGTTGCCCTTCACGAGACCGGTGCTCTGGACGACGAGGGTGCCGGAGGAAGCGAGTGACGTTTTGGCGAAGAGTGTGGAACCGGAAATGGTCTCAAATTTGAGGAGCGAGCCCGTGACGGTGGCATTCAGGCGGAACGTGGTGCCGTTGAGCGAAAGACCCTGACCGGCGGAGTACGTGGTGTTGGTGTCGTCATCCGTACCGCACACCACATCGCCGTCGGCATCGGTCTCGAGCGCTGTGCAGCCGTTAAAGCCGCCGCTCGCGAGCTTCAGACCGGAGTTGAGGTACGTGTTGCCATCAACAGCCAGGACTCCGGAGGAGCTCAAACGGTTCGTGGCAGAGACAGACGCACCGGAGACACTGGCGAACTCAAGTGTGGAACCGGTGATGTTGGTGTTCAGACTGAAACCTGTACCCGTGAGCGTGAGGCCCTGACCGGCAGCGTATCTCGTGTTTGTGTCGACGACTGCAGAGGAACAGACAAGGTTCCCGGAAGAGTCCGTTGTCAGAGCACCGCAGGAATTGAATCCGCCGCTCGCCAATCTCAAACCGGAGTTGAAGTATGCCGTGCCATCGATGGCCAAAGCACCCGAGGACTGCAGAGTATCTTGGGCATGGACGGTTGCACCGGAAACAGTGGTGAACTCAAGGAGGGAACCGGTGATCGTCGCGTTCAGTCTGAACGACGTGCCGTTCAGGGTCAGGCCTTGTGCTGCGGTGTACGTGGTGTTGTCATCGGTGTCGCAGACCACGTCTCCGTCAGAATCAGTGGAGAGAGCCGTGCAGTTGTTGAATCCACCGGAGGCAAGCTTGAGGCCGGAAGAGAGAGTCGTGTTGCCGGTGACCGCGACAGTTCCCTGCAGGAAGGAGTTCCCTTCAACTGCGAGGACACCAGAGGAGCTCAAACGGTTTGCCGCAGCGATCGTGGAACCGGAGATGGTCTGGAAGCTCACGAGCGAACCCGTGAGAATGCCGTTGAGGCGGAAGACATTGCCGTTGAGCGTGACACCCTGGCCTGCGACATACGCCGAACCGCCATCCGTGCCGCAGATCAAGTTGCCGTTGCCGTCGGTATCGAGCGTGTCACAGTTTTTGAGAGAGGAGACAGTAAGCGTTGCACCGGAGAGGTTGCCACGCGTGGTGAGGTTGCCTTTCACGAGGCCGTTGCCCTGAATGACAAGACTTCCAGACGAACGGAGCGAGTTCTGGGCAAACAGTGTCGAACCGGAGACTGTCTGGAAACTTGCGAGTGAACCTGTGAGCGTGGTGCTGAGTCTGAACGTCGTGGAGTTGAGCACAATTCCCTGACCGGCCGTATACGTGGTTCCTTCATCGGTCCCGCACACCAGATCTCCGTTAGAGTTGGTATCGAGCGTGTTGCAATTGGTGAGCGAGGTGATACGGACAGACCCCTGGAGGAAAGTGGCACCATCAACCGCCAGGACTCCGGAAGAACTGAGACGGTTATTGGCGAAGACCGTGGTTCCGGATACGGAACCGAATTCGAGTGTGGCACCGGTGATGTTTGTGTTCAGACTGAAACCCGTGCCCGTGAGGGTGATGCCCTGACCGGCGGCGTAGCGGGTGTTTGTATCAACCGGAGCGGAGGAGCACACCAGGTCGCCATCGGGGTCGGTAGTCAGCATGCCGCAACCGTTAAAGCCGCCACTCGCGAGCTTCAGGCCGCCCTGCAGGAAGGTGTTGCCTTCCACCGCGAGCGAGCCGGACGAGCGGAGCACACTGTTCGCAAACAGTGTGGAACCAGAAACCGTCTGGAAGGAGAGGACAGAACCCGTGAGTGTGGAACCCAGGCGGAAGGTGGTGCCGTTCAGGACGATTCCCTGACCGGCGGTGTACGTGGTGTTGGTATCGGCATCGGTTCCGCAGACCAGGTCTCCGTTGGCGTCGGTATCGAGCGAATCACAGTTGGTAAGAGCCGTGAGGCGCACGCCGCTCTGGAAGTACGCGTTCCCCTCTATAGAGAGGATGCCGGAGGAAGTCAGGCGGGTGCCGGCGGTGACCGTCCGTCCCGAGAGCGTCTGATACGAGGCGAGCGCACCGGTAATCGTGGAGTTGAGAGAGAAGGTGGAGGTAATGGTGTTGAGCGTCAGACCCTGGCCCGCCTTATAGGTGGAGCCCACTCCCCCTTCATCCGTGCCGCAGACAAAATTGCCGGAAGCATCGGTATCGATGCTATTGCAGTTCTTGAGTGCGGAAACCGTGAGCGTTGCGCCGGAGAGGTTGCCGCGTACAACCGCAGAACCGGCCACAAGCAGGTTGCCGCTTGTCGAGAGAAGAGAGGAGGCGTGGATCGTGGAACCGGAGATCGTGCCGGACACGTTGAGTGCAAGCCCGTCGACGAGGATGTTCAGGAGGCCGGTCATGGTGTCGCCAGTCACGTTCACAAAACGCGCATCGGCCCCGTTCTGATCGAGGCCGCTCTGCACGAGGGTGGTTTCGGTGGAGCCGCCACCGCCTCCCCCGCCTCCGCGTGACGGACGTTCAGCCACGCCACCGCCGGATGGAAGCGGTGCAATACCGCGGCCCGGCTGGTACACACCCGGGAAATCCTTCCATACCGCTTTGCCGTTCTCGATCATGAGAATCTGACCGTTCTTGCCGCCGTTGGGGAGTTTGAGTGCGGCAATGCGGAGATTGAACTCGTTCTGCGTCTGGGCGGTGGACGTGGCGGACTTGAGCACCGGCCACCCGAACCACGTGGGCTCGGGGATGAACGGCACGGAAGAAGCGGCCTGCACAAGCCTGCGGGACGAGACGGAGGACGACGAACGGGACGATGCTGCCGACGAACGGGAAGAGGCGGCAGACGAGACGACGGACGAGCGGGACGAAGACGACGCAGCCACCTGGGCAACAACAATGCGGGAAGACGAACTCTGTGCTGCGGCAACGCGGCCAGCGGAAGACGAAGACGAGCGGACAGCGACGGTGTTCGTTTGCGTGAACGTGGCAATGAGCGACGACGTGAGGTCCCTGCCGTACGGCAGGAAGAACAGGGCAATGAGCACGGCGACACCAGCGAGCACCGGTGTGGTGTGGCGCGGCATCGGAGCGGAGAGCACGGTCGACGCGACCGGGTGCTGCTGCGCATGACGGTAGAGCGCGATCTGGCGCTCGATGTGCGGGAGCGAGTAGGCAGTGGCCCTGGCGATATACTGGCGTACCGTGCCTTTCTCCTCGCGGGAGAGTGACTCGTAGTGCAGCTGTGAGAGAACACGGGAAATCCACCGGAGCTTCTCCGCACCCGTCAACGCCGACATGTCCTGCGCCGCCGCCTGGTTGTCCAGGACGGAACGCATGTGGGCCAGTGTCGGAATGTTGGTGTGCACGTGAGTCTGTGTGTTTGTTGTGTTTCCGCGATTCCGCACCCGCGCGCGAAATCTCATGATTTTAGCGATCTGCTGCAAAAAGCTCAATGCACCGAGACCCCCCTACCCCCTCAAAACCACTGAAAATAGTATATTTATGAAACATTTTTTCCTTTTTGGAACCCCCTCAGGCCATTCCATTTTCAAAAAAATATTTTATAATATACTACTAAAATTCTGCAATCATTCGGCTTTTGGCAAATGATGGTGAACATCATCGTCCCGGCGCAGCAAATGATGGTGAAGGTCAACGGTCGTTTTCCCCTGTTTTTTCACGTCCGGAACACCATCAAAAATAAAGGAAACTACTTTCCAGAAATTTCAAGTCCTTCACTTTTCCGGTCCTGGCCCCCTCCCGGCAAAACCGCAAAATCATTTTTGAAAAATGAGAAAAGTGCCTCCCTCACGGATCCGATTTTCACCCTCATCGCGTCTGCTATCCTCGCCCCATGCACTCCCCCGACACCCTCAAACCCTTTCTCACGACCACCCTCGACCGCACGGATTTCAAGGATCTGGGGAAGAAATACGGGGGAAAGGTGCGTGATGTGTACGACCAGGGCGAGAACATCATCCTGATCGCCACAGACCGCCAATCGGCGTTTGATAAGCAATGGTGCACGATTCCGTTGAAAGGACAGGTATTGAATCAGCTCAGCAACTGGTGGTTTGAACAGGTCAAAGACGTGATGCCGACCCACGTGATCGCGACCCCGGACCCGAATGTGACGATTGCAAAGAAGCTCAAGATGGTGAAAGTGGAGGTGGTGGTGCGTGCGTACCTGACCGGATCGACTTCCACCTCGGTCTGGGTGAACTACCAGAACGGCAGCCGCAATTTCTGCGGAAATCCGCTCCCGGACGGCATGAAAAAGAACCAGAAGCTCCCGGAGACCATCTTTACCCCGTCGACAAAGCCCGAATCCGGCCATGATGAATCCATGAGCCCGGAGGAGCTGATAGCCCGCGGTGATACGACGCGGGAGGAGATCGATCAGATCAAGACGCTTGCGCTCAAGCTCTTCAAGCGCGGACAGGAAGTGGCCGCCAAGCGCGGGCTCATCCTCGTGGATACCAAGTACGAGATGGGCTACGACGCGGAGGGAAACCTGTGTGTGGGAGACGAGGTGCACACCCCCGATTCCTCCCGCTACTGGGTGGCTGCGAGTTACGATCAGCGCATGGCCGAGGGCAAAGAGCCGGAGAGCCTGGATAAGGAGTTCTTCCGTCTGTGGCTCAAGAGCGCGGGCTACACCGGTGACGACGGCCCGCAGCCGGAGGTCACCGACGAGGTGCGCGTGATGCTTGGCAGCAAGTACATCGGCCTCTACGAAAAGATGACCGGCCAGGACTTTGTCATTCCGGCAGATGCAGATGTCGTAGGCCGGATTGAGAAGAACATCCGTGCGTACCTCAAGAAGTAAATTCAAAGCACGAATTTCGAAATCCGAAGGAATGGCAAAATTGAAAATTCGAATTTCTTTCGGATTTAGTGCTTAGGATTTCGAATTTTTTGTGAAAATATGTGCATTTCCTTTTTACAGTTTTAACCTCCATCCTGTCTTGATCCCCCAGTCCGCAACCGTCCCCGCGGGCAGTTCCAGCGCGTAGAGCGCAAATGTTGCGGAAAGATACGTACGGCACGGATCCTGCGTGCACGGCTCCATCGTCGCTGCGGAGACAAAGTTCCCTTCAGCGTCGAAGTAGACGATATCCAGGGGGATCAATGTGTTTTTCATCCAGAAGGAAAGCTGCTGCTCGCTCTCAAACGTGAAGAGCATGCCCGTGCCTTCCGGCAGGACCGTGCGGCCCATGAGTCCGCGCATCTGCTCCTCCGGTGTGCGCGCATGTTCCACGGTGACAACGGCGGCCTTGTTCTCGGGCGAGAGCAGTTCGATGGTGTTGTCCGCCTGAACATCAGCATCAACGGAAGACGTCGGTGTGGATCCGGTTTCCGACGGCAGCAGTTCCGTGACGGGCGCAGCTCCACAGGCCGTGAGGAGCAGAGCAAACCCGATGAGAAATGAATGATGCTTCATCATGAGCCACGCAGAACTTTGATCGCCCCGGCGCGGTCGGGGGTGGAGAAAATGAAGCTGGCGGAAACCAGACTGTTGGCACCGGCCTCGCGGCAGAGCGGAGCGGTATCGGCATCGATGCCGCCATCCATCTGGATTGTGAGCGCGGGGTGTTTCGCACGCAGTTCCCTGACCTTCTGCAAAACATCTCCCATGAACGCCTGGCCGGAGAACCCGGGAACGACGGACATCACAAGCACGAGATCGACATCGTTGACCACGTCATCGATGGCAGAGACGGGCGTGGAAGGATTGATGGCGATGCCGGCCGTGGCCTTCCCTTTCCGGATTTCTGCAATCAACGCCTTGCGGTCCGCAGTGGACGTGACGGCTTCTGCATGGAACGTGATGTGCTTGGCCTTCACCTTCAGGAACTCCTGGACGCGCGAGGCGGGGTTACTGACCATCAGGTGAATATCCAGAAGCAGATTGGTCTCGATGCACTTGAGCACCGGCGCCCCGAACGTGAGATTGGGGACAAAATGCCCGTCCATCACATCCACCTGGATGCCGTCGGCGTAGTCTTCGATACTCTCAATCTCCTCCTGCAGCCGCCCGAGATCGGCGGAGAGGATGGAAGGGACGACGGCGATCTTCGGAGATGGCATGGCTGGATGATACGGCTAAAACAGCACGGCAACTATGGGAGGATTAAAAGAAGAATGCAAATACCGCACTGAGGAGAACAGATGTACCCGAATTCTATATATAGATAGACCGCGAAGCGACGGGTCTCGTGGGTCCCGTCGATGAGCGCTCCTCTTTAGGGAAGGGTGGGCCCGTGGGAGGGACACCGTAGGTGGCCCTTCCGCGAATTACTCGAGATCTTTGATCCTCCGCTCATGCCTGCCACCCTCAAACGGCGTCTCTAAAAAGATATCGACGATCTTCAGCGCGAGCTCGGGTTTTGTGAGACGTCCGCCCATACTCAGCACGTTCGCATCGTTATGACTGCGCGCGAGCTTCGCCGTCTCCTCGCTGTAGCAGAGCGCCGCGCGGATGCCGCGGACCTTGTTGGCAGCCATCGCCTCGCCGTTGCCGCTGCCACCGAAGATGATGGCCGGTGCCCCGATCTCGAGTGCACGTGCGCACGCCTTGCGGATGATGCCCGGATAATCCACCGGCTCCTCGGAGAACGTGCCTTCATCGAGGACATCGATTTTTTTGGAGAGCAGATGCTTTTTCACGATCTCCTTTAACGCGTATCCGGCGTGATCGGTACCAAGGACGATGCGGGCGGGGGTGGACATACGTAAAGCGTAGCAGGAAACAGTGATAGATGACATTTTGGCTTACAGAAGGGCTCATCAAAGGTTTCCCGGCTGTTTCTTAGGCGACAGATACCTCCGGTTTTATACTGGCCGCGTTCCCCCCTAATATTGTGAATTCTTCTTCTCAGTATCAGGAAAGCGATGAAATCGTCAGCTATGACGTTTCACCCGGAACCGATGCCACACACATAGAGAGGGGTGATATGGCGAAGACTGCCCTGGAGGTGAATGCCAAACCGACAGAAGCCGCACTGGATTCGATGGCGATAACCGCCACAGACATCAATCTGCAGATTCTGGCGCTCACAAAAAACATTCCAGCCGAAAATCCGCCGAAACGTGCTGCCTTCAGCGATTGGCACGACCCGTACGTCACGTATCCCGGAGAAAGGAGAATCACGAGTGACAACGCCACCGAGCTTGAGGAAATCCTGTTTCACAACTGCGCGATCAGATTGGAATCCAGTTACACCGAAAATATTAAAAAGCGAATCGATGCCGGCGACCTTGAGCGACTGTATACCGAATATCCGTTTGCGCACCGCACTATCCGTATCCGCTGCCTTGCGCGCCAGCCGGAAGCACAGAATCTACGAAAGAGGCTCGCAACGAAGGAAGCCTACTCATTCGGAGACAGATTGTTCACGGTCCAATCCTGCAAGGAGGTCCGCGAAGCGTTTTACACGGAAAAGGGGGACAACGGTGTTGATACGCTCCTCGAAGCCGAAATCGAACTGATCCCCGGGGCCATTGTTCTTGAATAAGGAGAAAACAGGGTATGCTCACCGCGTGACCCCCCGCCCCTTCATTGCCCCTCGACGGGCTCGGGGCCTTTACCCGCTTTCCGTGTTTAGAGCTCTATGACGAAAAAGAACATGTTGATAGCGGCAAACTGGAAAATGAACCCCGCTCCGGACGGATTCAACCGGAGTGATTCTGTGTATCGCGCGACGAAGAGCGTCGATGTGGTCGTCTTTCCCACGTACCTGGATCTCCATGAATGCATCGCGGCCGCACTCACCACCGGCGCGCAGCACGGACGCGCGCAGGAGAAAGGTGCCTTTACCGGAGACGTGAGCATGAAGATGCTCAGGGACAAAGGCTGCACGTACGTCCTCTGCGGACACTCGGAACGGAGGCGTGAGCACGGCGAGACGGACGAGGACGTGGCATCACAGGTACAAGCGGCGCTTGCGGCAGGGCTGATCCCGATTGCCTGCGTGGGGGAGACCGTGGAAGACCGGACGGCAGGCAGACATCAGGACACGGTAAAGAAACGCCTTTCTGCTCTACCCGTTGCGGAAAAGTTGATCATCGCCTATGAGCCCTTCTGGGCCATCGGCAACGGGAAGAGCGCCACACCCGCCGATGCGGAGGAAATGCACGCGTTCATCCGCAGTATTCCCCAGTGGAAAAATGCCCGCATCCTCTATGGTGGTTCACTGAATGCCGGGAACGCAGAAGCAATCCTGAGGCAGAAAGATGTGGATGGTGCGCTCATCGGCGGCGCATCGCTCCGCCCGGAAGAGTTCGCGAAAATTGTGGAGATCGCAGCGAAGAAGTCCTAAGGCCTGCCCTGAGCGACCTCTTAGCTACCACAAGCCTTGATTGTGCATAAACGGGGAAATATTTGTGTCGAAGGGCTGGAAAAAAGAAGTGAAGGGTGTAGCGTGAAGGCATGGAACTCCTTGTCTTTCTTCCGTTTGCGATCCCGGTCCTTATTCTCCTGTTCTCCCTGATCCGTCAGGTGGACCAGTACGAAAAAGGTCTGCTCTTCACGATGGGAAAGTTCAGCAAGATCTGGGCACCGGGCTGGCACCTGATCATCCCCGTGTTCCAGCGTCTCGTGAAAGTCGACGTACGCGTCAAAGCCGTGGACGTGCCGGACCAGGAAGCCATCACCAAGGACAACATTCCCATCCGCATCAACGCGGTCATCTATTACAAGATCGCCGATGCGGCCAAAGCGGTGATCGAAGTGGAGAACTTCATCGTGGCCGTGGATCAGCTCGCGCAGACCACCATGCGCAACGCCGTGGGTGAGGTGAAGCTTGATGAGCTCCTCAGCAACAAGCAGCAGGTCAGCGAGAGCATCAAACTGCATGTGGACAGGGTCTCCGATGCGTGGGGTATCGACGTGCAGAGTGTGGAACTCAAAGACATCGTGCTCCCCGATTCCCTCAAGCGCACCATCGCCAAAGTCGCCGAGGCGGACCGTGAGAAGCAGGCCGTGATCATCAATTCCGAAGGTGAACTTGCCGCCGCCGAGAACGTCTCCAAGGCGGCACAGATGCTGGCAAGCACTCCCGGCGCTCTCCACCTGCGCACGCTCCAGAGCATCAATGACATCAGCTCCGACCAGAGCAACACGACGGTCTGGATGGTGCCGATCGAAGCCCTGAAGGCCCTGGAAGGCCTGGGTGAACTGATCAAGAAGAAGTGATTTTTGGCCTAGGAAAGCCAATAATTCTTCCTCTTTTTTGTCATATTTGCATAAACGAAGAAAGAATGTACGCTCTTACTTGTCTGTTCGTTTCCGAAGGGGGGCGAACAGCAGAAGAGGCGGCCATGAGGCCACCCCGCAAATCCTCACTGGTCCTTCGGATCAGTGAGTTTTTTTGTATACTGAGGAGCTATGGTCCTGGTAGAAGCCGTACAACGATGGCATGCAGAAGGAAAACTGAATGCCGAATACGGGAAGCTGGAAGAAATCCTGACAGCAAGAACATTCACGCGTGATCAGGTCCGGTTCTGCTTCGAGAATATGCTGCCGGGTATTGCACTGTTGTGCGCTATGGAAACAAATACGCTGAAGCTGGAAACATTCCGGAAACGCCTGGAGTCGTTGTTCGCCGACGAAGTGCAGATTGTGGAATCCTGCGCATCCATCGTCACGATGATGGACAAGTCTGAGCCCGAACTTCTGGAAGAGTTCAAGCGCACCGTTGAGAACAGGCTCTGGCAACGGGGACAACGCGATGAGGATGGAACATCTTGAGTTTCGTCATTCTTCATCCGCCATTCGCGATTATTCATCCCCGCACCCACATCCCCCCTCCCAGATTCCGCGCACCTCCCGCGAGTTCCATCATGGTGAGGGCGGAGCTGACTCGCGCGGCATCGAGACCGGTTTTTTCCACCAGTGCATCAATGCGCTGCGGCATGGCGGTGAGCATGCGGTACGTGATGTCCTCATCTTCGCCCTGCGGCGCAAAGAGCGGGAGCGGAACTGCGTCGGCACCGCGGTCGACGATATTGAGCAGCCTGAGCACATCACCCGCCGATGCGGCAAGGTGCGCACGGTTACCGGCGATGAGTGCGTGGCAGCCCGCGTAGTGACCATCGAAGATCGGACCGGGGACGGCAAACACATCACGTGAGTACTCGAGCGCGAGATCGGCGGTGATGATGGCCCCGCTGCCCTCCGGAGCTTCGAGAACCACGGTGGCGGAACAGAGCCCCGCGATGATGCGGTTGCGTGCCGGGAACGTGTATTTGCCCGGTTCCAGTTTCATCGGGTATTCGGAGATGAGGAGTCCGCCGGCCTTCACAATGCGCTCGGCAAGTTTCGCGTTCGCCGGCGGATAGATGCCCTGCAATCCGTGCCCGAGCACGGCCACCGTTCTGCCGCCGGCCTTGAGGGTGCGTTCGGCCACGACCGAATCGATCCCGTGTGCCAGCCCGCTGACCGTGACAACACCCGCACGCACCAGCGGATCCACAAACTCTTCGGCCACCCGGCGACCGTACGCGGACATCTCGCGCGTGCCCACGAGCCCGATGCACGTCTGATCCAGAATACGGATATCCCCCTGGAGATACAGAAACGGCGGAGCATCACCGATCTCGTAGAGCATCGCGGGGTATTCCTCGTCAGTGAGCATGAGGAAGCGGATCCCCCGCTTTTTCAGATGCTCTTCCTCTTTCACGGGATCAAACTCCTCCAGACGGTTGAGCGCGCCAAGCACGGTCTCCTCCTTACAACCGAGCCTGCGTAAAAACTCCTCATCCACCAGCGGTGCGGCGGCGGCAAGTGACCCAAAGACCTTGAGTACCGCCTCGTACCGCTCGCGGGAAAGCACGTTGAGCGTGGACCAGAGGAGGGCCGCCTGAAATTCGGTAAGAGTGGCTTGCATACGAGAGAACGCTATCTCTGAAGACTGCGACCGGGGAGGCCCTTGCAAACATTTTCTCGGGACTTTCTGTTTTTTTGGCTTCAGGAAGGGCTCCTGGCGTTCTGTGGGGTGGCAGAACGCCTTGGCCTTCCTTGCCAAAACCCCTTGTCCCAAGCGCCCGTTTGCCGCATGCTCTTCCGGCTCTTGTTCTTTTCGACTCTCAGGAAAAAAATGCCGCTGTAGCTCAGCTGGTAGAGCGACGGTATCGTAAACCGTAGGTCACCGGTTCAAACCCGGTCAGCGGCTCCACACTCACTTCCCCAACTTCCGCAGGCTACCGAAGACCTTTTGCACTGCGCCCCTGCCCATACTGACAAGCGAGGAGACCACACTTGTTTTGGATACAGACATCTCGGCTGTGACGACAGACTCAGGTGCAGCAGGCTGAACGCCTGTATCCCGCACCGTGGGGATGATCATGATCGGGTGCATGCGGTCACCGCCTGCCTCATATGTCTGGAGTTCGCGCATCTCAAAATCTACATCGAGGCCGTGCTCTTTCTTGAGCGTCTCACGCGCTTTTTCCAGGTGGCGCTGGAAGTGGCCGTCCGCGAAGAATTTGTACGATGTTTTTTCGCGAGCCTGCAGATACAGGGGCGTCATCTCCTTTTTGGAAAGATAGTTCTGCATGTAGAGATCCAGAAACGCCTGCACGATGCGCCCGCCCGCAAGCTGGCCCTCCTTGGCCGCAGCGCTCTCAGAAGCAGAAGCTGCCTGCTCCTTTTTTGCGGCAAAGGAGGCGAGGTCGGCGATGTACACCACCTTCTGTCCTTTCCATTCCCTGAGCTGCGATGCATCCGCGATATCTCTTTGGGTCACCGCACCTTCGTAGGCAAGGATATATGCCTGCAGGATGCCGTCCTTTTCGTATTTGAGTGTCATATTCGGTCTCTTCTTCTTGGAGTTATTGATGTCTTTGGCAATGAGCATGTTCTCCATTTTCTGGAGATAGAACATCAGCTCCTTGTTGTCGTACGCCTTGCCCTCCAGGTAGGACATCGGGAGCGTGTCGTGGTAATCGGCGTACGAGACTCCACGGACACGGATGGGCGTCTGTACTGGCGGAGCGGGCACGGGCTCTTCGATGATTTTGCACGGAAAATCCGGAGACGGCTTCTCCAGGTCCAGCATAAACACTGCATTTTCTTTTTTGTCGGTATACCCCACCGGAGCCTCGGGAGCATACGTATTGGGTACTTTCGGCAGCTGCGTCAGTGTGTCACCGAATCCTGTGCCGATCGGCAGTTTGGTGGGATCAAAGTTGAGCTGCCCACCAAAACGCTTCATGTATTCCTGAAAGAATTTACGGTAGACGGCTTCATAAATCTGATCGAACTCGGCAGATTTGTGCGTGGGTGCCACTTCAATGTTATCCGGACAGGCATAGGCTTTGCTCTGCGCGAGAATATCCGGCGGCAAGACCTCACTGAGATTCTTCTGTCCGCTCTGGAGCTCTTTGATTACCTCGGGAATCAGCTTCTTAATATCGCGGTCCCGCGTCATCACGCTCTGCGCGATCGTGCGATTGCCCTCAGGGGTTTCCAGCTGCACCGTGAACTGACAGGTATTCAGGTTGTAGTCGTAAATGAGCTTTTTGCCCGAACCGAAGGGCATGCAGCAGACGGTATCGTCACCGGCGAGCACCGCTTCCGGATCGCTCTTCAGGTTCATTTTCACGATGAGCGTGTACGTCTCGGGCTGCGGAATGCCGTACTCCGGATGGCTCACGAGTGATCGGATTTTGTCTTCTGCCTCGGCCGGTACGGTTTTGCCGGCGATGTATTCCTGCACCGTGCATCCGTGCTCTTTGAGGAGTTTCGCCGCTTCCCCGAAAATCTTTTCGTGCTTTTTTGCCTTGGGAGCACGCTTTTCTTTCCGGGATCCCAACGCCTGGTTAAGGAGAACGCGGAGATCCTGATCGGAAGTTCTCGTCTCGAACTTTCCGTCGCGCGGCACCGTCATGCGCATCGTGAGCGGCGGGAAGGCCTGCATAGCATCCAGGTCTCCTTCCGGCAGAGCGTCGCGCAGCTCTTCAGCCGTGAGATCGAGGAGCGGCATGGCAGTATAGTTCGATGGCTTCTTGGAGTTCTGGATCGCATCCGGCGTGTGTCCGTCCAGACGTGCAAGGAACTGTTCCGGCTTTCCCAAAAAATCGAGAACGGCGGACATATCCACCTTGCTGGTCTTGTGGAAGCCGAGCGTGCTGATAAAACGATAGAGCTTCTCTTTGCCTTTCTTCTTTTTCAGCTGCGCCAGCTGATCGAGCACTTCCTTCTTCCCAAGAAGACGCTGGAGTTCAGCATATTTCTTCAGATTCTTCCACGAAGCGAAGATTTTTTTGGGTTCCGAAAAGACCGTGACGATTTCCTTGAGCTCGTCAATCTCGCCGTAGTCCTCAACCTGCTGGGCGACGGCGGCGAAATCGGTGTCCAATGACCGGGCAATGCGATTGAAGACATGATGCGCCGTTCCCTCGGGATAGGAAGCGCCATCGGCGGATACCTGGCGCAGGATCACCCTGTCGAATTCCGCCGGGGTCAGGCCGGAGCATCCATACAGATGACGAATACGGTCAAAGGCAAACAAGGCATCGTGCTTGGTGAGATTCTCGCGTGCGACGTATGCGAGCATTGTTTTTGTACCGAACACCTCCGCACCCCTGCGGAACGGCCCGAGAACGTTCTCCTCGTCGGTCCAGCCGCGGCAGTGCACCGAGGAAAGAGCGGTCGCGATTGATACGGGTGCAGGTTCATCCTCGAAGTTGTAATGAGGACTTGCCGCTTCCCGGCGAGCTTCCTCGAGTGCCTTTGCCTCATCAAAGCGGAAGCCGCCGCGCTTCGCCATTTCGCATTCGTAGAGCGAGAGCTTAAATTTTTTGAGGAGAGGAATGTCCTCTTTTGTCAGGGCAAGCGGCTCGTTCTTTCGGAACGAAAGCTCGTCTCTCAGCGCCTCATTGTCTTTCAAAAAATCATACAGATCATCCAGTTTCCGGATAGACCACAGGTCAATAAGACTATCGAGGGCTACATATTTCCCCTGAAGATCACTGAACTGGATCCCGAAGAACTCCGCCCGTTCTTTGGCGACAGTTGCAGGAAACATCTGTTCAGATTTCCACACGTTCTCGACGCAGTTTTCCCGTACCTCATCCACAATCGCCGGATTGGTTTTCAGATCCTCAAAATCAAACTGCTTGATCAGGTCCATGACCGTGAAGAGATCGTATTCCCCAAGAGCCTTGAAGACTCCTGCACGCGCAGCCTTGCGCACCTCCGCATCCTGAAGGATGTTCTCCGGAAGATCGCGGTACACGGTCGTTCCGGCTCCTCTTTTTCCATCGGCAAGCGCGACTGTAAAACCTTCAACACTGAGTTCGCGGTAGCGCGCTGTATCCATGCCGTACCGCGTGGCGAGTTCTGAAGCAATCCTCAGGTGGCTATCCACGGGTGACTTGGTCAACCGTTCCACAGTTTCGAATGCAACCTTTTTTGCGAGCGAAACGGGAATGATGTGCTGGGTCTCCATGTCGTACAACAGACTGAGATCGTGATCGTTGTTGATAGGCCTTTTTTCCGTAAAAAACGGCTCGAGGGCCTCCGCAATCTCCTCTTCCGACATTCCAAAAATTACCCTGATGACCGGCATCGCCTCCCCGGCCTCCACAACATTGTCCAATTCACAGGCATTGAAGATTTTTGCCACGATGGAAGTGCGTGCAGGTCCCTCCAGACATTTTGGTACGCGCTCCTTCAATAGGAGTAACTCCTGCATCATGTCTATTCCATAGGTCGTACGGGCCGGATCCGCAGTAAAATTTCCGCAGATAACCGATGCCTGTCTCTTCGCTGTTTCAATCACTTCGGGATCATTCCAGAGCATCTTCACATCCGTCGCCTTCTCCCAACGATCGATCACAGCAATCGACTCCATGCCCAGACTCAAAATGCGTGTCATGTTTTTTCTGACCGTCCCGGAAAATTCTTCGTCGGTCAACGCGTACCGCTCTTTGATTTTTTTGGGTTCGGCAAAATCCCTTTTATAGCTTTCAGCCATGGCGACGAAAATCAGGGATGCTGCATGATCGCGTACGGCAGGGTCCTCCAAAGCAACACTGACAAGCTTGTCGTTCTGGAGAGCGGCCGCCGGAGCATCGAAGAAATGCCCGGCAACATACTTGTGGAGCGCCTCTTTTGAAACGGCAAATGCCCGTGCAAAGCGGACAGCCTGTTCCGGATATTTTTCCGTAAATGTCTCAAAACGTTTTGACGCGCTCTCCTTCATTTTCTCCGTAAGCGGGGTGCCATACATCTCCTGCAGAACAAGCGAGCGCTGAACAGGGGCATATTTCCACGAGCGGCCGCGGTCGGTCATATGCTCATTGCAGAGCAGGTCTTCAATACCTTTCTGGATCTGCTGCCGGATGACGGACTCGATATCGTGATCCGCCATCCAGTCGGGGAACCGGGACAGCCACTGCCTCAGCGCCGTGAGCGTTGCGTTCACCTCTTCAGGCGTTTTTGTCGCGACAAATTTGTGCAGGTTTTCGTTGCATCCGTACCAGACATCCCAGGTACCGACATTGGAGTCCGCGCCGTGCTCCCGAAGCCAGGCAACCGGATCTTTCTCGTCCAGCCACCGGATGCCATCGTGAAACACACGCCTGTCTGTGTCGTAGATGTCAGCCCAATCGATGTCATCACCCGGTTCGCTTGGCATCACCCGCCACACGTCCTCCTTCTCATTGGGATCAGGGGGAATCTCGCGCGGTGAAGAGGGGGTTTCTGAAGGAGGCATCAAAAGAGAGGTATCGTGGAATTATAGCAGAAAAACGGTACTTTTCCTATACGGTCTGCGGGAAAACAGGCATACTCGGCAGCCGGTTCCCATGTCCGAACACCTCTCTCCTGCGGCCCAGTCCGTACAGCGATTTCTGGAAACGGAAAGTACGTGGGTTGTGGTCCACGATCAGCGGGAGGCGATCAGAACAGAGGCACTGGTATTGCTCACACGGTCAAAGACCCTGAACGAAAAAACGGTCTACGCGAACCTGCATGCGTTGCAGGTGCGATCCCGGGGAAGGCTGTTCTTTGAAACCAAGCAGGAACAGATCGCCTATGCGGAGAAACAGGTACACAAGGCCTGTGAAATCGACGGGAGGAGAGGGACTATTGAAGGCGTGACGATCACCGGGCACATCAAAGTACGCTTTTCCGACGGGGTAAAACCGTCTCTAAAGACCTATAACCTCAAAACTGTGACCATTCTTGCCGATGAAGAGAAACCCTGAGAAGAACCGGCTGTTTTCTTTACAGAAATCGAAAAAGGATTTAAAAAATATTATTGTCATGAAAAATGAGACCCGCCTCGAGACCCGGCAGGAATTGTCGCAATTGGAGGAGCTTGAACAGCTGGCTCTGCCCCTTCAGCGCCGATCGAACAATGCACGCATGGCCGTCTTGGCATCCTCACGGTTCAGCAGACGCAGGTAGCAGTGCCGGAACACCGCGTCGGCATGGTCATCGTAGGCCTGCAGGAATTCCGCTCTGGTGACTTTCCTGTGGGGCATAAACGGGAAGAAAACGAAACGGTACGAAGAACGCTAACACAGTGAAATTTCGCAATCCAGAGCGGACTCTTACCGATTTATTCTTGCTTTTGTGTCGAGAACATTTTCTTTGGTTCTTCGGCGATTCTGCACTTAGAACACAACTCTATTGCCGATTTGTGATGATCGAGGGGTTGACCGGACGGGAGAAAGGCGTAAACTGCCCGAGCCCTGTTTTTGGCTTATGGTGCTCTTCCGCGACGATATCGACGGCTTCGACTATAGGATCAATACGATCTCAGGCACTGAACGTGTCCACCCGCTGGAAGAAAAGCGGTCTCTCGACTATCCGGTTTCTGCGCTGTGCTTCAAATCCTGGGAAAAGGCACAGGAACTGATGCGCAGCTTTGAAGGATACGCAGACTGAATTTTCCTGATTACCGCACCGGCAGCTGTCGCAACATCTGCTGTGCCGCGGCGTTCTGGGGCTGGAGCCTGAGGACCGCTTCCGCCTGCGCGCGTGCATCACTCGCGCGGCCCGCACGTGCGTAGAGAAGAGCGAGGTTCAGGCGCGCGGGAACGAACTGCGGCACGGTAGAGAGCAACTGCTCGTACTCACGGATGGCACCTTCCTCATCGCCGTCCTGCGAGAGCGCGAGCGCCAGGTTGTAGCGTGCCTCGGGGAAGAACGGATTGATGAGCAGACCTTTCCTGCACGCCTCTGCGGCGGCCTTGAGGTCGTTCATCTTCATGTAGGTGACGCACATGTTGGTGTACGCCTCCTCGTAGAGAGGATCATCGTTGAGTGCGAGCTGATACTCGGCGATCGCCTCGGCGTACTTCAGTTCATCACTGAGGATCAGGCCCATGCCGAAGTGTGCATCACGGTTATTGGGGCTCAGTGCGAGTGCACGTTCAAAATCTTTCCGGGCACCTTTGCGGTCACCCATTTTGCGCTTGGTGGCCCCCAGGTTACTCAGCACTTTGGGGTGCACGCGCACGGCGAGACCCTTCTCATACGCTTCAATTGCTTTGGGCAGATCCCCCTGGATGCGGTAGACGTTGCCCAGGTTGTTGTACGCCACGTGCGAGGCATCGGGGTACTCCACGATGACGTTTGTGAAGAGCGTTTCGGTATTGGTCCACACGTGTGACTGCGCATACGCCTTGATGGACGCAAGGACCAGAATGACCGCCGCGCCGCCGTAGACCACCTCGCGCTTGAGCCTGAGCATGTCCCAGAGCCAGGCAACAACGAGAATGACGGCAAGCAAGATGCCAAACGATCCCAGGTACGCGTAGCGGTCGGAGGCGAAGTAGGTATCCAGATCCCCTTTGGAGGAGTTGATGAACGAGGGGCCGGTGGTGATGAGGAAGAACAGGAAACAGAAGAGCGGCCAACGCGTGCGCTTCCATAGCATCACAGTTACCACTGTGATCGTGATCAAGATCATGAGCGGCACGTAAAAATCCGGCGACGCGAGCGTGATCTCCTTTGTGTACGGATAGAGGAGCGAAAGATGCAGCGGCAGCAGGGTCTGCTTGATATAGAAAACCGCACTTAAAAACGCGACGGTGATTTTGGTGGTGAGTGGTGACGATTCCAGCACTCCCGTTTTTCCGTAGAGGGCGATGATGCCGAAGATGATCGCAACGACGAAATACGGGATTTTATCCGTGAACATCGAGCGGTCGAACCTGCGGCGCTGCAGGACATCGATGAGCAGCAGAATGACGGGCAGCGGGATGATCATCACCTTGGCGAGGAGCCCGAGCGTGAAGGCGGCCACCCCGCTCCAGTAGAGGAGAGTTGTCTGGCGTTCGCGGCCGTAGAGATAGAGGATCACGGACGCAAAAAAGAAGAACGCGGAGAGCACGTCTTTGCGCGCGGAGACCCACATGACGGCTTCCGTATGCAGCGGATGCACGGCAAACAGGAGCCCGAGCACGATGCCGATCCAGCCCTTTTTGGAGAGCAGAAAGGCTATCCAGCCGCACAGGAGCGCATTGAGGGTGTGGAGGATCAGGTTGCCCAGATGGAACGGGAACGGCGATCCCCCGCCTACCGCGTAATCGAACTGATACGTGAGGAAGGTGAGCGGGATGTAGAGCTCGGGATCGTAGTGGGTGAACACGTACGCAACCGTCTGCGGCGTGATCTGCCGCACGGCGAGGTTCTCATACACAAGCAGGCCGTCATCCCACCGGACGAAAGGGTTATTGAGCCCCCAGCCGTAGAGCGCAAACGTGGCTGCAAAGAAGCCCGCGATGATCCAGAGGAGGGTCTTGCGCGGTGGAAGCGATGGTAATGACGCTGACTCGTCCATGGAATGAACTGTAGAGGAGAGGGTGAAAAGGTTCAAAAGGGCAAAAATGGGTAAAAGGTGTCCTGACGCTGCCTTTTGTGGGCGTTCTTTTTTGCCCTTTTCTCCCTTTTAACCCTTTTCAACCTTCTCGTTATTCCGCAAGTCCTCGCATCTTCAACAAACCCCCGATTTCTGCTATCATATCCTGATTTACCAAACACACCCCAACACACATCATGACCATCGAAGCCTGCATCGCCCACGCCATCCACTCCGACCTCGATGTCCTCGAGGCCCTGCCCGAAGTGGAGCAGCTTCCGGTGGAGGAGCTCGAGACGTACGTCGAGCGCTTTGTGCTGGATGTGCAGGAGTCGCTGCGCAACATCATCACCCACCGCGGTGAGCGCTTCATCCGCTCGCGCGATGCCGCAGGCCTGTGTGCCACGTGCCTCGAGGCGGGAGTGAGCCTCCCCCCGGGCATGCTCCTCAGGATGTGCCAGACCATCGTCCAGCTCTCCGAAATGGACGCCAAATTCATCCTGGATACCGAAGACGGCCGCAGCCTCTATTACATCAAGATGAACGTCACGATGGCGTAAATGTGCATCCACCTGATGTACTACCTGTCATCCTGAGCGAAGTCGAAGGAGGGTTGTTTGAACCTTTTTTTGGCTCTATAAAGGGAAAATAGTTCCCTGGCGTCCGAAAATATTCAGCACTCGTTGACTGCGAGTGATAGTGTGCTATCCAATGTCCGATAGATCGGTATTGGAGTGGTACACCCACATTGATAACGACACTCAGGCAGATGCTCATTAACATAGCCTGATCAAGTGGCGTCCAGAAGAGAGCCTGCGACGAGAAACGCGAAAAATCCCGTGTGACGTGTTTCATATTGCCGTCTCAAATCCCGATTCCACTGCACCATTTCCCCCTTCATCCATCATGGATGACATTGCCCTGCTGCCCGACCCTCGGGTGGCACCAGCATTACGAGAACTAGGTTTCGTCCTGCCGGGGCCCATCAACCTAGACGACATCGATCCTCTTAAGATCGTTGTCAAAAAGAAGAGGCCAATGCTTCGTCGCTTTGGCCCTTCACACACCTAAGCGCTGAGACCGGCCTAATAGGCCGGTCTTTTGCGATGACGAAAGTATTACAAAAGACTGTACTGAAAACAACTTTCACCTCGAGAAATTTTATGTCAAAAGAGGACTGCTCAAACCTCTATTCTGAATAGATTCCTTCTTTCTTTTCTTGTCTGCCCGACAAGAAAAGAAACAAAAGAAGCGCACCGCCGCCGACCCTCCTCCACCCGGCACCGACTCTCCTCGCCGGACCTTCCAAGGCTTCAGGCCCGTCTCGTCGAGAGAAACGCGCACTGCGGTGCGCGCGGTGCCTTCCCCTTCACCCCCGGGCGGCGGCGGGGCCCCTCCGCTTCGCATAGATCACACTATTCTGTATAGCAAAACAGTGTCCTGAACGAAGGATGCTCACGTTGTGCGAAGCAATCAGATGAGTGCGCGAAAACCGGCTCCGCCGGTTTGGAGCGCCACCTTGCCGGAAGGGAGGGTCCGTGGGAGGGACACCGGAGGTGGCCCTTCCGCGAATGTTTAACGCTTGCTGAATTGAGGCGCTCTGCGGGCCCTCTTGAGACCCGGCTTCTTGCGCTCTTTGATGCGTGCGTCGCGGCGGAGGAAGCCTGCGCGCTTGAGATCGGGGCGGACCTCCGGCTTGAGGAGAAGCATTACGCGGGAGAGCCCGTGGCGGACGGCATCGGACTGGGAGGCCTTGCCACCACCGACCACACGGACTTCGACATCGACATCGGACTTGGCCTGTCCGGACACGACGAGCGGGGACATGGCGTTCTCGATGGCCGTACCGTGGAAGTACTTCTTGATCTCGAGACCGTTCACCGTGAACTCACCGGCACCATCCTGGTACACCTTTACGCGGGCAATGGCGGTCTTGCGCTTGCCGACGGCTGCGATGTACGGACGCTTGGTCTGGGTGGCCATGGGAGTCTGAGGTTAGGCGGAGAGGGTGTAAGGCTTGGGCTTCTGCGGGGCGTAGGGGTGCTTGTCGTCCACAAAGACGTGCAGGCGCTTCATCATCTGGAGGCGCAGGCGGTTGCGCGGGAGCATGCCGTACACAGCCTTCTCGATGACCTTCTCCGGGCTCTTCTCCATCATTTTACCGAGGGACGTGAACGAGATGTGACCGAAGTAACCGGTGTGGTCCACGTAGGTCTTGCGGCCTTTCTTCTCGGGGGTGACGCCAAGTTTGGCGGCGTTGATCACGATCACCTGATCTCCGCACAGCTGGTGCGGGGAGAACGACGGCTTGTGCTTCCCGCGCAGGAGCATGGAGATCTCTGCAGCCAGACGGCCGAAGGACTGATTCGTGGCATCGATGACGAGCCAAGCGGGAGCCGAAACGGGGACAGTCGTGGTCTTCATGATCAGGCGGCGGAGGAAACGGGCTCGGCGGACTTTTTCTTTTTGCTCTTCGCCTGCCCTGAGCTCGTCGAAGGGGTCTTCGTCTCCACCGGCTGCGTTTCTGCATCCACGAGCTCGAACTTCACCATTTCTGCACCGTCACCGTGGCGTGCGCCGAGCGGGACGATGCGGGTGAAACCGGACGGGCGGGAGGCGTAGCGGACGCTCAGGACCTGGATCAGCTTGCGGCAGGCGTTCTTGTCGAGCACGTACGCGTTGATGGCGCGGATCGTGGCGGCATCCTGCTTTTTCTTGGCAAGGACGATGAGCTTATCGATGGTCGGGCGGACGACGAGAGCGCGCTTCTTGGTGGTGCGCACGGACTCGTACAGGAGCACGGACGTCACCAGGTTGCGCTGCAGCAGCCTGCTGTGCGCGGGTTTCTGACGGAGCCGGAGACGAGAATGTCGATGACGCATGGTTGATGCAGAGCGATGTTAGAGGCGAGTCACCCTGAGCGTAGTCGAAGGGTGACGGAGCCGGAGGCGGGAATGACGGTGACGCATGAGAGGTTCAGGGGCAGGTCTACGACCTGCCAATAAAGGGCAAGGATATTAGCCTTCCATCGACTCATCGGCAAGCTTCAAACCGCGCTCTCCGAGGGTCTTTTTGACCTCGTCGAGGGCTTTGGCACCGAATCCGCGGAAGTTGCTGAGGGTGGCCTCCGTGCACTTGACGAGCTGTTCAATGGAACCGACGCCGGCGTTGATGAGGGCGTTGAGGGTGCGCGGGGAGAAATTGAGGATTTCGATGGGGGTGTAGCTCTCCTTGACCGGAGCGTGGGAGGCGTCATCGACGTTCTGGACGGCGGCGCGGCTGAAATCGGCGACGAAATCGGGTTCGACAACCTTCTTCTCGGAAGCGAAGTAGCCGAAGTAGCTCTGCAGAAGCTGGCTGGCGAACTGCACGGCCTCCTCTGCGGAGAGGGAACCGTTGGTCTCCACATCGAGGACGAGCTTCTCGAGATCGGTGCGCTGACCCACGCGGGCGGCCTCCACATCGAAGCGGACTTTGACCACGGGGCTGAAAACGGCATCGATGTAGATGAGGCCCGGTTCGTTGTGCTTCTTGTTGCGCTCGGCGGCGGGAGCGTAGCCCACGCCCTTCTCGACGGTGAGCTGCATCTCGATGCTTGCGCCCTTCTCGAGGGTGAAGAGCTCCAGATCCGGGCTCAAGACCTCGATGTCCGAGCTGACCTTGAGATCCTTGCCGGTGACGACGGCGGGACCCTTCATCTCGATCATCACATTCTCGGAATCCTTGGAGTGCTTCTTCAGGCGAAGCATCTTCATGTTGAGCGCGATATCGACAACAGACTCGTGCACGCCTTTGATGGCGGTGTACTCGTGCTGCACGCCTGCAATCCGCACGGACGTCACGGCGGCTCCAGGGAGACTGGAGAGCAGCGCGCGGCGCATGGCGTTACCGAGCGTCATGCCGTAGCCCGGGGGCAGCGGCGCAATGGCGAAGGTGGCATGGGTGGTATCCCCCTTCTTCACATGGGTAACGGTGAAGCTGGGAAGTCCTATTTCTTCCTGAATGATGTGCATGGGAAGGAAGGAGAGTAAGGAAAAGGGGGGAGGGATCGCCTCCGGACAAATTAGCGGGAGTAGAACTCGACGATCTGACGCATGTCGATCGCCTGCTCCGCGTTCTCCGCAGTCGGGAGCGTGGAGACCTCGATCTTCTTGGCGGCTAGGTCCACCTTGAGCCAGGAAGGAGCGGAGTATTTTTCGTGCTCGGCGAGCACGGAAGCGAACGTCGGGGAATCCTTGGTCTGGGTGCGCACCGTGATGACCTGGCCCGGCTTCACGCGGAAGGACGGAACCGTGACGCGCTGACCGTCGACGAGGAAGAGACCGTGACCGACGAACTGACGGGCCTGGAGGCGCGTCATGGCAAAACCGGCACGGTAGACAACGTTATCGAGGCGACGCTCGAGGAGAGACTTGAACTGATCACCCGTCTGGCCGGCAAACTCGCTGGCCTCGCGGTACAGACGCTGGAACTGGCGCTCGGAAAGGCCGTACATGTCGCGTGCCTTCTGCTTCTCTTTCAGCTGGCTGCCGAACTCGGAGAGACGCGGGGTCTGAGCCTTGGGCGTCTTGCCCGGGCCGTGCGGCTTGCGGGAGAGGATCTTGTCGTACTTTGCCGATCCGAACAGGTTCATCCCCTGTCGGCGGCAGAGCTTGGCCTTTGGTCCGTTGTACTTCATAGAGGAAAGATTGATGAGGATGGGCATTGCGGCCCATCAAGGGGAATGGCGAAAATTACACGCGGCGGCGACTGCGGGGACGGCAACCGCCGTGGGGAATGGGCGTGACATCAATGATGGCGTCCAGATTGAGACCGCCGGCCTGAAGACCGCGCAGAGCCTGTTCGCGTCCCGGCCCGAGGCCTTTGACCTCCACCGTGACCGATTCGATCCCGTAGGGCTTCACCTTCAGCGCAGCGTTCTCCGCAGCCACCTTGGCGGCGTACGGCGTGGACTTGCGCGCACCCTTGAAACCGGAAGCACCGGCGGAGCTCCAGCCGAGCACGTTGCCGTCGTAGTCCGTGAAAGTGACGATAGTGTTGTTCTCGCCGGCATGGATGCACACACGGGCCTTCGGCAGCGTGCGCTTCACTTTCTTGCGACGGGCGGGAGCGGCGGCGCTGCCGGCCTTGGCGGCATCTGCCGCATCGGCTGCGTCGAGCGCCTGCTGGACCACGGACGGTGTCTGGTTCTCTGCGGACATAGAAGGGGGAATGGTGAGCGCGGGAGGAATCTCCCGCACAGGGGATTACGTCTTGGTGAGCACCGCGCGACCGGAGGAACCGGTCTTCTTCTTTCCGCGCTTGGTGCGCGCGTTGCGGCGGGAGGTCTGCCCGCGGACGGGGAGCTTCTTGCGGTGACGGCCGCCTCTCCAGGTACCGATATCCATGAGACGCTTCACATCGAGGGACACCTTGCGGACGAGTTCACCCTCCGTGAGCTCCTTCTCCACCCGTGCACGGATGCGTGCCTGGTCTGCCTCGGGGATCTGTTCGGTCTTGGTGTTGAGGTCCACGTTGAGCTCGGAGAGGATGCGGCGGCTCAGGGAACGGCCGATGCCCTTCACGTACGTGAGGGAGACTTCGACGCGCTTGTTGGCCGGGAGGACGACACCAGAGATACGGAACATTTAGGGATGAGGGAATAGGGATTTAGCCCTGACGCTGCTTATGGCGCGGGTTCTTGCAGATAATGAACTTCTTCCGACCACGGCTTACCCGACGGCAGTTTGCGCAGCGCGGCTTGATGGACGGGCGGACTTTCATGCGGCTTGGGAAGGCTGAATGGGTGGAGAAATCTGGGGACCGGGACTTCCGGGCATCTGTGCCGGGAAGCGGTAGACGATGCGCCCCTTCTCGAGATCATACGGGGTCATCTCTACACGAACCCTGTCGCCGGGAAGGATGCGCACGCGGTGGACCCGCATGCGACCCGCCAGGGTACAGAGCAATTGGTGATCTTTCGCCTCCTCACTCGTCACCCGGACCTGGAACGTGGCATTGGGAAAGGCTTCTTCCACAACACCGATGAGTTCAATAACGTCCTTGGCCACAGAGAAAGGAAAGGGTCGAAGAGAGCCGAACGATCCTACAGAGCGCATTCCGCTGGAGCAAGCCTTGAGACCGTGGAAAGTCAGTTCAACACGGAAAATGTCTTGCAAACTTTACAAATTATTGTAAACGATAATTTTTACGGGTTGTTACGCTTGTCTCTCCGCTCGTCACTCGCCTGCCTACCGGCAGGCAGGTAACCCGCCGCTCTCTTAAGCCAAAATCTCGTATCCCCCTTCCGTCACCAGCACCGTGTGTTCAAAGTGTGCGGAGAGGGAACCGTCACGCGTCAGAATGGTCCAGCCATCGTCGCCGTCGCGGATACCGGAACCGCCCATAGAAGTGATGGGCTCAATGGCGATGAGTGTATGCGGAGGAAGGACCGGACCGGAACCGGCGCGGCCGGTGTTGGGGATGTCCGGAAACTGATGGAGGTCGTAGCCGAGGCCGTGACCGGTGAGACCGTCGACGCATTTGTACCCGCCGCGTTCGACGTACTTCTGGATCGCGTGCGAGAGATCGCCGATCTTGCGCCCGGGTTTGACCATGGCGCACGCAGCCTCGAGCGCCTCGCTGCTGTGGCGGAGAAATGCAGCGACATCATCACTGACGACACCGACCGGAACCGTGATGCACGCATCGGTGTTGAGTCCGTCGATCACAACCCCGCAATCGATGGAGACGATATCGCCGTCTTTGAGCACGCGGTGACCCGGAATGCCGTGCACGCACTCCTCGTTCACCGAGGTGCAGAGTGTGGACGGGTAACCCTTGTATCCTTTGAACCCCGGGCGCGCGCCTTCGTGATCCGTGATGAACTGCTCGGCGATACGGTCGAGCTCCGCGGTCGTGATACCGGTCTTCACGGCGGCTGCCGTCTCCTCCAGACACTCACGCAGGATTTTCCCCGCTTTCCGGAGCACGGCGATTTCGGCCTGTGAGAAGATCTGGAAGGAAGAGATGAGGGTATGTTAGTGAAGAACTTTCAATAACGGAAGCCACAATCTCGATTCTCGAGAAAAGGCCAAAAGCCAAAGACCAAAAACCAAACAGATTTCAAATTCCAGCTCCCAGGTCCCAGGAAGTCCTTGGATACTGGAATTTGTTCTCTGGTCTTTCCTTGGTCTTTGGTTTCTGGTTTTTGGAATTTCAGGTGGTCGCGACCTTCTGCATCGCCTTGTACACGCTGTCGACATCCTTCTGCCCGTCAATCTCCGTCACGATCCCCTTCTTTTCGTATGCGCGGATCACCGGCAGGGTCTTCTGCGTGAACGTGCTCATGCGGCGGCGGATCACCTCCTCGTTGGCGTCATCGGCACGGCCTTCCGTTTTGGCGCGACCGAGGATGCGCCGTACTCCTTCTTCCGGATCGAGTGTCAGATGAATGCAGCGGAACTCACGACCCGCATCACTCATGATTGCATCAAAGCTCTTCTGCTGATCGGTATCGCGTGGAATGCCGTCGAAGAGAATTTTTTGATCCTTCGGGCGCGCGAGGATCGCTGTCTTCACCACCTCCATGATGATCGCAAACGGGACAAGGTGACCCTGATCGATGTACGACTTCACGGTCTTGCCGAGATCCGTACCCGACGCGGCGATTTTTCGGAGCTCCCCGCCCGCCTCAAAAATGTCATACCCAAATTCGGCGGCAAGCTTTTTGGCCTGTGTGCCTTTGCCGGAACCTTGGATGCCAAACAAGACAAGATCCATAGTCAGTACTGAAAAAGAAAGTGCATGAGCCTTGCTTGCCGGCCGTAGCCTCGTGCGGAGGCCGGGATACCGAAGAGAACTAAGTCCATGCACAGGAATACTAGAGTACTGGAATACTGGAATACTAGGGGCGGTCAGGAGTTCGAAGCCCAGTACTCCAGTACTCTGATAGTCCAGTATTCTTTAGACCAACTTCTCGTAGTCGTGTGCCAGCATCTGCGCGTTGACCACCCGGATGAGCTCCATCACCACGCCGACGATGATGATCATGCCGGAGCCGGAGATAAGGAGATCCGTGGAACCGAGTGTGGAGTAGCGGGCGAAGAGCAGCGGGATGATGGCGACGACCGCGAGGAAGATACCTCCCCACAGGTTGAGCAGGTTGCTCGTGCGCTCGAGCACTTTTGCCGTCTGCGCACCGGGACGGACACCGGGGATGAAGCCGCCGCGCTTCTGGATGGTCTCGGAGAGTTCAGCCGGTTTGAAGGTGACGGAGACGTAGAAGAAGTTGAACGCCAGCACGAGCAGGAAGTAGACGATCATGTAGAGGTAGCTGGCGCTGCTCGGGTTGAGGTACGTGGTCACAAAGCTCACGAAGCCCGAGAAACGCGGAGCGGTCTGGAGGAACTGCGCGAGGATGGACGGCAGCGTGATGAGGGAGACGGCAAAGATGATCGGGATCATGCCCGCCTGGTTGAGGCGCACCGGAATGTTGCCCTGCACGCCGCGACCCGCGCCCTGGTTGGCGTAGGTGATGGGGATGAGGCGGTGCGCGTCGGTGAAGAGCACGATGGCCACGAGAGTGGCGAGCGTGACGATACCGAAGAGCGCAAGCGGACCGCCCGTGCCCTGACCGGACAGAAGGATCGAGCCGAAGCGCGTCGGGATCGCTGCCACAATGCCCGTGAAGATGATCATGGAGGTGCCGTTGCCGACGCCCTTCTCCGTGAGAAGTTCACCGAGCCACATCAGGAAGATGGAACCGGCGGAGACGTACATCATGGGCGCGAGGATGCCCGGGAAGGACGTGTCAACAAGATTGAGCCCACCCTGGTTGAGGAGGATGAGGAAGCCGTAACTCTGGACAAAAGCGAGCGGATAGCTGATCCAGCGCATGTAGCGGTTGAGCTCCTGCTGACCCTGCTGACCTTCTTTGCTCAGCGCCTCCAGCTTGGGGAAGATGACGGTGCACAGCTGGATGATGATGGACGCGTTGATGTACGGCGAGAGACCGAGCATCACCAGCGAGAAGTTATCCAGTCCGCCACCGGTGAGGGCGGAGAAGATGCCGAGTGCGCCACCGGAAGAACCGCGTGCGGAAAGGAACTGGCTGAGCGCATTGGGATCCACTCCCGGCACCGTGATGTGCGCGACCACGCGATAAATCAGGAGGAGACCGAGGGTCCAGAGGATGCGCTTGCGCAGGTCTTCGGAACGCCAGATCTGCCGGAAGTACGAGAGTGCGTTTGTGGCCATGGGGAGGGATCAGCGGGGAACCGTCACCGAGCCGCCTGCCTGCTCCAGCGCCTTGCGGGCACCGGCGGACACGGCCTCCACGGTGAGGGAGAATTTCTTGGAGAGTGTGCCTGCGCCCAGGATTTTCACCGGGCGCTTGGTCTGGACGATACCGGCGGAGCGGAGCGCGGCGGAATCGTAGGAACCGGCCTCGAGCATTTCCTCGAGAAGACCGATGTTGATCGCCTCGTACTCCTTGCGACGCGGCTGCGTGAAACCGCCGAGCTTGGGCTGACGGACGATGAGCGCCACCTGACCGCCTTCAAAACCGTGCTTGCGGCCCTTGCCCACACGGGACTGCTGACCTTTGGTACCGCGGCCGGCCGTGGTGCCGCCGCCTGCGGAGTTACCGCGGGCGACGCGCTTGCGCTTCTTGCGGGAACCGGGATGTGGAGCGATCTGGTGCAACATAGGAGGAGTATGACGGGCTTTCTGCCCGTCGGAAGCTGGCTGACGGTATCAGACAGGCGCAGGAAACAAAAGACCCCAAGACGGGGAGGCAGCGATTCTACAGCCCAAATCCGCAAGGGTCAAAGGGAAGTGACCTGCGGGAGATACCAAAAACCAGAACCCAGAAGCCAAATAGAGCCCAGAAAACAAGCTTCAGGATACAAGAAAAGGTCTCTGGAATCTGAGTATTGGAATTTCTCCCCTCCGTGGTATTTGGTGTCTGGCTTTTGGTTTTTGCCGCTATAGGCGGTTTTGTCGATTGCTTCCGGGCAACCATCTGCGGGAAAGTATCAACCATGAGATTTTCCGCCCTCTGTGGAGCCATAGTGAGTTTTGCCGTGATGCAGGCCTCGGCTGCCCCCTACATCGCACCGCTCTCCACGTCTTCGGCAAAGACAGTGAGTTCGTCGTCGCTGTCGTCGCTCGATCTTTTGCGGAACGACCTGCTGAAACTCGTGAATGCGGAACGCGCCAAAGTGAAGGCTCCGGCGCTCAAGAAGAACCTGTTACTCCAAAAAGCGGCCCAGCAGCATGCGGATGATATGGGTAAACGGAACTACCTCTCGCACACCAGTCCGGAGAAGAAAACGCCGGTCGATCGAATCAAGGCCACGGGCTACCTGACCCCGTGCACCAAGTGCCTGCTCACCACGCGCTACGCCGAGAACATCGGAAGCGGCCAGAAGACGGCTATCGACATTGTCAATGCCTGGAAGAAGTCTGCGGAGCATAGAAAGAACATCCTGGACGCGGGGCTCCGCGAAACCGGCATCGGCTACAGCAACGGGAAATGGGTAATGGTGTTCGGGACGGTGATTGTGAAGTGATTTATTGACAAAAATTAGAGAATATTAGAAAATATTTTTGTTATGGCGATTGATACTATTCAACTTCTCGATCAACTGAGCCGTCAGAATGAGGGGGCAGGCCTTGCGCCAAAAGATGCAGGAAGGCTCGCTGCACTCACAATTTTGCGTATCTCAGAAGGATGCGATCTCACGGTTCGTGAGCTTCTGGAGAAAACAGCACGCGAGGTGGAAAGAGACTTTTTACTGCAGAACAAAAGCTAAGACGTCCTGAAATCTGGGAAGATCCACAATGGCTTTTTGAGCGTGAAAATGCTATAATTTCCTCAAACAGATGCGAAAAATCATTGTCGCTCTCCTGGCAATCGTCAGCGTCCCGCTCACCGGGGTGGCCGCACCGTATCTGACCCCCAATGTGACCCGTGCGGAAGCCGCGATGCTCCTCCTGCAGGCGCGCATGGAAAGCGTGCCCGATATCCGTGATACCAAGGGCTTCCCCGACGTGGCTCCCGGCTCCTGGTACGAGCGCTATCTGGTGCTGGCTGAACGCTACGGTATCCTGGATCCGGACCCTGTGACACGCCAGATGCATCCGGATACGCCCGTGCGCCGCTGGGAGTTTTTAAAAATGATGACCTTCACTTTCGGACTGCCGGAGCGCATGAGTTACCAGTACAAGGATGTGCAAGCCGGTTCCCCCGCGGCGCAGTATGCGGGGCTCGCACAGACCTACAAGCTCTTCCCGCGGGACGGGGACGTGTCTTCACTTCGCCCCGACGCGGAGATCACCCACGCCGATGCCGGGCTTGCCGTCTCGATCATGACCCAGGCGCTCAACGCCAAAGCCATGGCGCAGACCAATACCCAGGGCATCGCCAAAGACCAGATCTTCTACGGCCTCCGGACGTATCAGAAAATCTCCAGCCAGAGCGACAGTGTGATTGTCATCAAGACTATCCCCCTTCATTCGGCTGCATCATCGAAGCCTGCACCGTTTGTGACTGCGCCCGTGACCATCCTGCCCGTGAAGGCGGGTGACGACGTCTCGCAGCTGCCGAAGCTGCGTGCGGAGGTGCTCAAGTTTGTAAACGAGGAACGCAAAAAGGCGGGAGTCCCTGCACTGCGTGTGAACCCGACGCTGGAAGCCTCGGCACAGATTTACGCCGCGGACATGGCCGGCCGCGGATACTTCGGTCATGTGAGCCCGGAGGGCCAGACGCTGCGCAACCGCATGGAATCTTCCGGGTACTACAGGCCGACACCGAATTGCCCGGGCTGCCTGGACAAGTACGAACTGGGCGAGAACCTGGGACAGGGCCAGCTGACACCCGCGGAGGTGGTCCGCGATTGGATGGCTTCCCCTAGCCACAAATCAGCACTTCTCAACACAAATTTCACTGAAACGGGTATCGGCATTACTGCGGGAATCTGGGTGCAGCACTTTGGAGGAAGAAAATAATCGTGGAAGGGCCACCTCCGGTGTCCCTCCCACGGACCCACCCTTCCGGCAAAGTGGCGCTCCAAACCGGCGGAGCCGGTTTTCGCGCAGTCCTTCAATCGCTTCGCGCAACGTGAGCATCCTCCGTTGAGGACACTGTTTTAGCTGCATCAATATTTGGAGTATGCGAGGCGGGCGGTCCGCGCACCACGGGGGTGAAGGGGAAGGCACCGCGCGCACCGCAGTGCGCGTCTCTCGACGAGACGGGCCTGAAGCCTTGGAAGGTCCGGCGAGGAGAGACGGTGCCGGGTGGAGGGGTGTTGGTGCGCGGTGGCTTTTTCTTTTGCCACTTTTCTTTTGTGCGGCAGACAAAAGAAAAGTGGAGAGCTATTCGATATCATCGAAAAATTCCGCAATCGTCCTCGCAGATTCCTCCGGCCACTGATGCGAGTACACGTTCCCTTGGGGATCGATATCCTGTTCATGCGGACACCAGGTGATCCTGTTGCCCCCGTCGCAGTTGCTATAGGTTACACACTGCAGTCGCGAAGGTTCTGCGGGAACCGTTTCCGGTCCGCACGCATTTTCCCGGAGACGCAGATCGCGCGTCTTCTCCGCGGAGGCGAATGATGCGAGCGTGTCGCGCTGGTGATGGATCATCAGTGCCGCCGCTGGGCCCGCGCAGTCAGTGAGGTAGCCGTCACCGCCGACAGTGGCGGACGCACGCACGATGCCGCCGCGGATGCAGGCGACGCTGTTGGCCATCCAGGCACCGAGCGAGTGCCCGACGGTGTAGATACGATGGAGATCGATGCAGGTGTTGTCCGCAATGTGCTCCACGATGGCATCGAAGAACGCCACGTCCTTCACCCAGCCCTTGGGGTCGCCGGGGCCGTTCCAGGAATACGAGCTGCCGTTCTTGATGGCCGCGGGATACGCGATGACAGCATCAGGGATTGCACGGTCGATGCCGTAGTACGACCGTACGCGCTCGTTACTGTTGGTGCGGCCATGGAACGCGACGATCAATGCCTTGGGTTTGCTCTCGTCCTGGCGCGGCTCACGCAGGAGATACTGCCGCTCCACACCGTCGACGGTGAGCGTGGTACTGAGCGAGCCCGGGGCACGACAGCCTTTTGAAAGCCGGGCATTGAGGTCGTGCTGATCGTGATCGATCTGGCGGCCAATGAGATCCGCCGCCTTCTCGCGCGTCAACGGTTCCCAGGGAAGATAGGCCGACCGCCGCAGGAGATCCGCGGAATCAAAAAAGGATGAGTACGGCTCGTACCATTTGTCACCGGCGGGCTCTTCTGCAGTCTCACGTTCATAGGCACGTACAAGCATCTTGAGCGCTTCGGCCACGTTTACCGGCTGATCGGGGTGAAATGAGCCGTCCGGGTAGCCGTTGACGATGTTGCGGCGCGCAGCCGCGCACACAAACGGCGCGTACCACGCGTCTTCCGGCACATCGGAAAAGCACGAACCGGCAACCGTGGGCTCTCCCCCGCGGGCAGTGAAAACGATTTTGAGGAACTCGGCACGGTTGATGGCGTTGCCCGGTTTGAAAGTCCCGTCGCCGTACCCGGTGATGACGCCCCGCTCATGCAATGCAGAAACGGAATCGCGGTAGCGGAACCAGGATCTGGCCATATCCGGAAACGGCACGTCCGCGGCGGCGGCGGCGGAGAGGGCGGGGATCAGCGCGGTGATCACCGATGTGCACGCACAGAGCGCGAGGCACCGGGAAAGACGCGACGGCATGGATCGCATCCTAGCAGACAGACTCCAACGACTGTGTTCAGATTCCCGAGAATTCGCGATTCGTCATTCGAGACTCGCCAGTTTCTTTCCGAACTCCACCGCCGCATCCGGCCCGTTTGCCGTGATAATTCTGCCTGCGATGGTGACCGGCTCACCCGTGTATTCCACATCGTGCAATGCAAGGAACCCCGGCTGGTCGCCATCGGGGTCCGCAACCGTTGCCTTTTTGCCCTCAAGTACGCCTGCGGAAACCAGCACTTTCGGTGCGATACAGATGGCCCCGAGGACAATGTCGTGTGCAACCGCTTCGCGCGCGATCCGCTTCATCGCTTCATCCTGCCACGCCTGCATCATCCCGGGGCCACCGATGAACGCGATACGGTCGTAGTCCGTGACATCCACGTCCATGAGTGCGATATCAGCCGTCTCGCGGCCATCGTACTTACCGATGCATTCGCCTTTCTTGGTGCTTGCAAGCACCACATCGAAACCGGCTTTGAGGAGTCCCTTGCGTGTGCCATCGAGCTCCACGTCCTGGTATCCCTTCTGCGCGATGATGAGGAGAGCGGATTGCATGAAGACAGAATACTCCTGGCGCACTCTCTGCGCCTTTGCGACTGAAGAATGTGTAGAATCAGCCCATGTCTATCAATGAACCAGACCTCCAGGCCATCCTCGACCGCAACGCCCGCGTGGAGCGCGACAAGGCGTGGGAGGTGAGCAAAACCCGTCGGACCTCGATCGCCCTGATGACCTACGTCACGGCGTGCCTCTTCCTCTGGCTGATCGAAAATGAGGGCTTCTGGATCAATGCCCTCGTGCCTGCGGGTGGGTATCTTCTTTCGACACTGACGCTGCCGTGGTTCAAAAATATCTGGCTCGAAAAAACCAGGAGCTAGAAGCTGGATACTGAAAGCTTGAAGCTCGCAGCTTTAGTCGATCTTCGACTGCCTGTGGATCTCGCGCTGTTTCTCGACATCGCTTTTGGAAACTTCCTTGACCATCGGAGCGGAGACATCGGCAGCAACTTCGGGGGCACCGTCGGGGGCGGCGACAACCGGGGCATCCATCATGGAGCCCGGAACGGAGCGGAGACGTGCCAGGGCCTTCATGGCAGCCTGGGCGTTGACGAGCTTGTTACGGGTACCGAAACGCTTCGAGAGCACGTTCTTCACGCCCGCATGATCGAGGATCACGCGGAGCGCTCCACCGGCGATGATTCCCGTACCGGGCTTGGCAGGGATGATGCGCAGACGGGATGCCTTGAACTTGGTCTCCACGGAGTGCGGGATGGTGCCATCCAGCAGCGGAATGCGGATCATGGCGCGCTTGGCGGCGGAGGCGGCCTTCTTCACGGCGGCCTGCACTTCGGCGGCCTTGCCGGTACCCAGTCCCACCTTCCCCTTGCGGTTACCCACGACCACGATGGCGCGGAAGCGCATGCGGCGTCCGCCTTTCACCACGCGCGTCACACGGTCCACGGAGAGCGTGGCCTCGGCAAACTCGCTGGGCGGACGGCGGTCACCGCGGCGACCACCTCTGTCACCACGACCACCGCCTGGGCGGCCGGAGCGGGAACCTTGCGAGGATGAGGGAGCTGGAGACATACAGGAGGGAAAGATAGGCGCGGGTCTTCTGACCCGCGGGTGGGGAAGATTAGAATTGCAGACCGGCGGCGCGGGCGGCATCGGCCAGTTCCTTGATGCGGCCGTGGTACTTGTAGGCGTTGCGGTCGAAGACGGCGGAGGAGACCCCTGCCTTCTTGGCGCGCTCAGCGAGCGCCTCGCCCACCTTCTTGGCACCGGCGAGCGTGCGCGGCACTTTGAGTTCGCGGGTGGAGGCGGCGGCAACCGTGCGGCCGGCATCGTCGTCGATGAGCTGCACGGAAAGGGTCGTGAGTGAGCGGTAGACCGTCATGCGCGGACGCAGAGCCGTGCCATGGATGCGGGCGCGGATGCGACGCTTGCGTGCGAGCCGGAGGGCGGACTTGGACTTCTTCATGAGAGAGAATGAGGAGATTGTCAGATCTTGGGGCGGGTCTTCGACCCGCCGGATCCAGGTTATGCGGCTTTCGCGGCGGCGGCCTTACCGGGCTTGCGGCGGACGTGTTCGTCCGTGTAACGGATACCCTTGCCCTTGTACGGCTCGGGCGGACGGAGCGTGCGGATGTCGGAGGCCATCTGGCCCACGGCCTGCTTATCGATACCGCGGATGATCAGCATATTCTTGTTCTTCTCATCCTGCGTGATCTCGATCCCCTGCGGGATCTGGAGTTCGATGGGGTGCGAGTACCCCAGGTTGAGGACGATGGTCTTGCCCTTGATCTGGGCCTTGTACCCCACACCGATGATCTCGAGCTTCTTCTCGTAGCCCTGGCTCACACCGATGGCCATGCCCTGGATGAGCTGGCGGGTGAGGCCGTGACGTGCCTTGGCATCGTCGGAGTTGTCCTTGCGGGTGACGGCGACGTTGGAGCCGTCCACGGCAACGGACACTTCCGGGAGGGTCTTGAGGGTCAGCTCGCCCTTGGATCCTTTGACGGACACCGTGTTGCCGGAGACCGTGACGGTGACTCCGGAGGGAAGCGCGATGAGTTTGGCACCAATGCGGGACATAATGACGAGAGATAGTGAGCGCGGGTCTTCTGACCCGCGAAATGGAGATTAGGAAACGGTACAAAGAACCTCGCCGCCGATCTTCTTGGCTTTGGCCTCCTTATCGGTGAGCAGACCCTGGCTCGTGGTGAGAACGGCGATGCCGAACCCCTGGAGCACGGGCTTGAGTTCGTTGATGGAGGTGTACACACGGCGGCCCGGCTTGCTGACGCGCTTGAGCTCGAGCTCGGGGCGGTCCTTGCTGAAGGTGACTTCCACTTCCTGCTTGGGCTCCTCGCCGACCACGGTGACGTCTGCGATGTAGCCCTCGCGCTTGAGGAGTTCCAGGAGCTGCTGCTTCATCTTGGACCACGGTGCGCGGCACACGTCGCGGCGTGCGCGCTGTGCGTTACGCAAGCGGGTGAGGAGGTCGCCGATGGGGTCTGAGACGATAACCATAATGGGAGGAAAGAGGAGGGCGGCGCAGGTATTCTTACCTGCAGGATTGCGTTACCAAGAAGATTTCTTGACGCCCGGGATCTCGCCGTTGCAGGCAAGTTCGCGGAAGCAGATACGGCAGACTCCGAAGAAGCGCATGTATCCGTGGCGACGGTTGCAGAGCTTGCAGCGGTTGTAGATGCGGGTCGGGTACTCCGGCTTCTTGCCTGCACGCTTGGCCTTGAGATAGGACTCAAGACGGTTCTTCTGCGAGTTGACGAGGGAAATGCGGGTCATAATGGATTAGGAAGCCTTGGCGGCCGTCTTCTTGGGGATAAAGGGCATGCCGATCTGCTTGAGAAGCGCGCGGGCATGATCGTCGCGCTTGGCGTTGGTGGAAATCTGGATCTGCATACCGAAGATCTTGGCCACATCCGTGGTACCGATCTCCGGGAAGATAGTGTGATCTTTCAGACCGATGGCGTAGTTGCCCTGGCCGTCGAGCTTGGTGGGGAGCCCACGGAAGTCGCGGATACGGGGGAGAACGTAGCTGACCAGACGATCGAGGAACGCCTCCATCTGCTTGCCCCGGAGCGTCACCATGCAGCCGACCACGAGACCCACGCGGGTCTTGAAGTTGGAGATGGCCTTGTTGGTGGTGCGGAATACCGGCTTCTGGCCCGTGATCTTGGTGAGGGTCTGCGCGATGTACTCGTGCAGCTCCTTGCTGTCCATCTTGGTCTTGTTGAGACCCACGTTCACGATGATCTTCTGAACGCGCGGAAGGGCATGGATGTTCTTCACCCCGAGCTCTTTCTTGAGAGCCTCGGCGATGGGGCCGCGGAGCCGGTCATGGAGGGATTCGTACTTCATTGGGTGGAAATGGGGGCTCGCCCTGAGGAGCGAAGCGACGAAGGGTTAGGAACCGCGTCCGCCGGAACGGTGCGTGATCGGTTGGGGAATGGACTGATCCTTCTGTGCATGGGGAACCTCGTTGGTCTCGGCCTGATCGACGGCGTTGGCACCGAACTTCATCTTCTGCCAGAAGGGCTTCTTTGGAGAGGAATCCGAGGAAACCGACGAATCCGAGGATTTCTTCGATGGCGTCTTTTCCTTGGATTCTTTGGATTCCGTCACATCCTTCGTCGTCTTCTTCGCCTTAACCGGCATCTTGCCCTTCTTCACCTCCTCGCCGGAGAGTTTGGAGATACGCATCTTTTTGCCGTTCTTGATCACGTACCCGATGCGCGACGGCTTGCCGGTCTTCGGATCGACGATCATCACCTTGGAGGCGTTGAGGCTGGCTTCGTACTTCACGATGCGACCTGCCTGCTGCACGGACTTGGGCAGGTGGCGGGTGCGGATGTTGATCCCCTCGACGACGACGCGATTCTCGTTCGGAAGGACGCGCAGGACCGTGCCGGTCTTGCCCTTGTCCTTGCCGGTGATGACGATGACAGTGTCACCTGTGTGGAGCTTCATGATTGAGAGCGGCAGGGATGCTTCCCTGCGGGGGAAAATTAGAGAACGTCAGGAGCCTGGGAAATGATTTTCTGGTAACCCTTGGCGCGCAGCTCGCGGGCCACCGGACCGAAGACGCGCGTGCCCTTGGGCGTGCCGTCCTTGTCGATGATCACGCAGGCGTTGTCGTCAAAGCGGATACCGGTGCCGTCCTTGCGGCGGGTCACGGCGCGGGTGCGCACCACGACGGCACGCTCCACGGTCTTGTTCTTCACCGTACCGCGGGGAGAGGCCTCTTTGACCGCAACGATCACCTCATCGCCGATGTAGGCATAGCGGCGGCTGGTGCCACCGAGCACGCGGATGCACATCACCTTCTTTGCACCCGTGTTATCGGCCACGGCCATCATGGATTGCTGCTGGATCATTGTGCGTTAAGGGAAGCGTGGGTATTCCTACCCGCGGAAGAATCGGAATCGTCGGACTTCTGGTTGGTGACGGACGCAAGCTCGGTCTCCTCGGCCATCTCGCTCACGCGCGGGGCGCGCTTGACCACGTCGGTGACCTTGAAGTGCTTGCGCTTGCTCAGGGGGCGGCACTCCGTGATCTCCACGGTGTCACCGATACCGAGGTCTTCCATCTTGTTGGTGTCGGCAAGGAACTTCTTGCTGACGCGGAAACGCTTCTTGTACACCGGGTGCATCACCGAGCGGTGCACCGTGACGGTGACCGTGTTCTGCATCTTGGCCGAGGTGATGGTACCAATCTTGGTTCTCATAAAAAGAGGTTAGGAGCCGCTTTTCTTGCCCCGAGCGGCGTCGAGGGGTTGGCTGCGGCGGGCGGGAACTGTAGAGGAATTCTGCTGTGCATGCAACGCATCGGCGCGCTTTCTGGCGATGGCGGTCTCGAGGAGTGCGAGGTAGCGGCGCTCACGGCGGTAGCGGGCGGTGTCCTTCTCCTTGCGCATCTCGATATCCATACGCATTTTGGCCACAGCAGTCCTCTGCTGGCGCAGATCACGGCCGAGGTCGGCAATGTCCATTGCGAGCAGTTCGCCGAGTGTGGAGGTGGAGGAGGACATGATCAGGCGGCGAGGCGGGTGATGATCTTGGTGCGTACCGGCAGCTTGTGGGCGGCCAGGGTGAGCGCTTCGCGGGCGGCGGTCTCGGGGAGGCCGTCGATCTCAAAGAGCATGGTTCCCGGGCGGACCACGATGGCGAAGTAATCGACCGTTCCCTTGCCGGATCCCATCGGCACCTCTGCGGCTTTCTTGGTGACGGGGGTGTGCGGGAAGACACGGATCCAGATCTTTCCCTGGCGCTCGGCACGGTGCGTGAGTGCACGACGTGCAGCCTCGATCTGGCGTGCGGTCAGCTCTCCGGCCGTGGTGGCCTTGAGTCCGATCGAGCCGAACGCGAGACGCGTTCCGGAGGTTGCCTTGCCGCGCCACTGCCCGCGGTTGCGGTGCTGCTTGCGGTACTTGAGCTTCTTGGGTTCGAGCATGATTGGGAGGGCGCGGGCCTTCTGGCCCGCGGGAAAGTATTAAGCGTCAGGGGAGGAAGATTGCTGCTGGAGGGCGGCGGTGTGGATCTGCTTCACCTTCTTGAACACCATGCCCTTGTACACCCAGACCTGGATGCCGATGGTGCCGAACTTGGTGATAGCATGGCGGCGGGCAAGCTGGATATCGGCACGGAGCGTCTGCAGCGGAACGTTACCGTCCTTGAACATGTCATCGCGGGCGATTTCCGCACCGTTGAGGCGTCCGGAGACGGTGACCTTGATACCGAGTGCACCGGCGGCACGTGCCTTCTCGATGGCCATCTTCACGGCACGGCGGTAGGGCATGCGGCGCTCGATCTGTCCCTGGATCGTCTCGGCGATCACATGGGCGTCGGCATCGGGGTTGCGGATCTCCTGCACTTCCACATGGAACGACCCGCCGAACTTCCTCTCCAGTTCCTTGCGCAGGTCATCGATGGCTGCACCCTGCTTGCCGATGAGAACGCCGGGCTTGCTGGTGCGGATGCTCACCGTGGTCTTCTTGCTGCGCTCGATGTTGATCTCGCTGATACCGGACTCCTTCATCTTGCCCATGATGTAGCGGCGGATGTTGACGTCCTGCAGGAAGAGCTCGGAGAACTTCTTGCCCTTGGCAAACCAGGTGCTCGGCCACCCATGGGTGAATCCGACGCGGAAGCCGTTGGGATTAACTTTCTGACCCATAGGAGTTAGGAAGCGGAGGAAGTGGAAGATTCAGCGGATTTCTTGGCGGTCTTTTTCTTGGTGGAGGCTTCCGGAGCATCCGAGGATGCAGACGGTACCTTTTTCCCCTTTTCGCCCTTTTTAACCTTTTCACCCTTCTCCTCGGCAAACCCCAGTTCGAGTTCGATGTGGCTGAGGAACTTGCGGTACGGGCGCTGCTGACCGCGAGCTTTGGGCATACCGCGGCGGTAGGCCATACCCTGGTTCACCACCACCGACTTCACGATCATCGTCTGCGGGTCCTGGCGGTCGTTGTGGGAGGCGTTGGCGATGGCGGAGCGGAGCATCTTCTCGAGAATGCGGGCGGCCTTCTTGTTGGTCAGGCGCAGCTCTTCCACGGCCTCCGGAACCGGCAGACCGCGGACCATCCTGGCGAGCAGGTTGGCTTTCTTGGGAGCGATGCGGACGGAGCGGAGATAGGCTTTCATGGGAGGCTAGGGAGGGGGTGTCACCCCGAGCGTAGTCGAGGGGTGACGGGTGGGATTAGGAACGCTGCGGGGGAGGACCGGACGGGGCTGCGGGTGCGGCGGCCGGAGCGGCTGCCATCTTGCCGCCGTGGCTGCGGAACTTGGTGGTCCAGGAGAATTCGCCCAGCTTGTGACCGACCATCTGTTCCGTGACGTACACCGGCGTGAACTCCTTGCCGTTGTGGACGGCGAAGGTGAAGCCGACGAACTCCGGAGCGATGTCGCAATCGCGTGCCCAGGTCTTGATGATCTTCTTCTCTCCCTTTTCCACCATCTTCATCACTTTCTGGAAGAGCTTGGGATCAACGTGGGGGCCTTTGCGGGAGGAACGGGTCATGGGGGAGAAAAAAGGAGAATGTCAGATCGAGCGTAGTCGAGATCACTTGCGCTTACTCTTCCGAGCGCGGCGGCGAATGATGAGCTGAGTATCTTTGCGCTCGGAGCGGGTTTTGACACCAAGAGCCTTCTTGCCCCACGGAGTCTTGGGGGCGACGAGACCGATGGACGTGTGACCTTCACCGCCACCGTGCGGGTGATCGACGGGGTTCATGGACTTACCGAGGATGTGCGGCTTCTTGCCGAGCCAGCGCATGCGTCCGGCCTTACCGATGTTGATGAGGTTGTGATCGGGGTTGCTGACGATACCGATGGTCGCAAAACACTCCTTGCGGACCTTGCGGACTTCACCGCTCGGGAGCTGCAGGATAGCGAAGTCGCCATCGATACCCACGAGCGTGGCGCCGGTGCCCGCGGAGCGGACGATCTGGCCGCCGCGTCCGAGCGTGAGCTCGACGTTGAATACCCTGTAACCCACCGGGATGTGCTGGAGCTGCATGCGGTTGCCCGTCTTCACCTTGGTGCGCTCGGCGGCAACCACCTGGTCACCCACCTTGAGGCCTTCGGCTGCAAGCACGTAGCTCTTCTCGCCATCGACGTAGTGGAGGAGAGCGATGCGTGCGGAGCGGTTGGGATCGTACTCGAGAGCGATGACCGTCGCCGGCACGCCGTGCTTGCGCACCTGGCGGAAGTCGACATCACGGAGGAGACGCTTGTGTCCGCCACCGCGGAAGCGGATGGACACCCTGCCCTGGCTGTCGCGGCCGGAGCTGCGCTGCTTGCCACGCACGAGGCTCTTCTCGGGGCGCTTCTTTGCGAGCATCGAGAAGTCGGCGATCGTCATCTGACGTCGTCCGGGGGTCGTTGGTTTAGGCTTCTTGAGCGGCATGGTTGGATGAGGGTGGTGGCAGGGCGGGTCTTCTGACCCGCGGGCAGCATCAGGCTTTGGAAGTGGTATCGATAGAAGTCAGATCAAGGGCCTTGCTCCCCTTCTTGAGGGTAAGGAGGGCCTTCTTCCCGGAGTGACGCTTCTCCATGGTGGAGTGAGCGGAAAGCTCGCGGGTCTTCGGCTGGATCTTGATGATGCGGACAGCCGCCACTTCCACTCCGTAGAGGGACTCCACTGCGCGGCGGATATCGATCTTATTGGCCTTGGGGGTCACCTTCACGCTGTAGACGTGCGTGGCTGCCTGGGCTGAGCCTGTCGAACGGCCAGCCTTCTGGCGCTCGGCCTTCTCGGTGACGACGGGGCCGATGATGACGCGGGTGAGATCCATGAGAGAGTGGGATTACTTGGCGGCTTTCTTGGAAGTGGCTTTGGCTTTCTTGGCTGAAGGCTTGGCTGCTTTCGTTACCTTTTTCCCCTTTTGAACCTTTTCGCCCTTTTCCCCCTTCTCGTCCGAAGTTTCAGCGGCAGCAGAAGTGGTCTTTGTGACAACTTTCGACACACGCTTTTTCTTGGCAGTGAAAATTTCCACCGCCTTCTCCACGCTGTCGCCCACAAAGACGATCATCTTGGCGGCGAGGACATCCTCGGGGTTGAGGTAATTCACGAGGAGGGTTTTGACGTTCGGGACGTTGCGTGCGGAGAGCGAAAGATCATTCTGCTTCTCCGGCATGACAATGAGGATCTTGCGGCCGAGCTCCACCGGCAGTTTGCCGAGGAGGGTAGAGAACGCCTTGGTCTTGATACCACCGGCGTAACCCTCGAGGCCCACGATCACCTTGCGCTCAGCCTGCAACGAAAGGCAGGAGGCGAGAGCGGCGTGGCGCATGCCGTGCGGCATCTCTTTCTGGAAGTTCTGGTTGCTGCGGGGGCCGAACGCCTTTCCACCACCGCGGAGGAGCGGCGAGCGGATGGAACCGCGACGGGCGTTACCCGTGTGCTTCTGGCCGTAGAGCTTGCGCGTGGAACCTGCCACCTCGTGGCGGTTCTTGGCGTGAGCGATGGCATTGCGGCGGTTGCTCTGCTGGAGCATCACAGCCTGGTGAATGAGGCCGCGGTTCACCGGAGCGCCGAACAGCGACTCGGGGAGGGACTTGGTCCCGGACTTCTTGCCGTCGGAGGAGAAAACATCAATGTTCATGATTATTTCTTCTGGGAAGCGGATTCGGTAGTGACGTACACAATGGTGCCGTTGGGGCCCGGAACAGGTCCTTTGACGGCGACGATGCCCTCCGCAACATCCACGGAGACCACGGGACGGTTTTTGACGGTGACGGTTTCGGAGCCCATGTGGCCTGCCATGCGGTGACCCTTCAGGATGCGTCCCGGACTGGTACGCATACCGACGGAACCCGGCTCGCGCTTAAAGTGCGAACCGTGGGATGCGGGACCGCCGGCGAAGTGGTGACGCTTCATGACACCCTGGAAACCCTTTCCTTTGGAGGTGCCCTGAATCGTGACCGTGGCGTCGGCGGGGATGGTGTCTGCGGTGAGGGTTTTGCCCGGCTCCAGTCCCTCGAGGGACTCCACCTTCCACTCCTTCTGACGGGAGTAGCGGACGCGCTCCGCACCCTTACGGGTCTTCCAGGTGCGCGGACCGATGCCGAGAACAACGGCGTTATAGCCGTCCTTATCGGCCGATTTGGTACGCACGACCGTGTTCGGTTCGATGCGGAGGTAGGTCACAGGCACCGACTCCCCGGAAGGGAGGAAGGCGCGGGACATACCGACTTTGCGGGCAATGAGACCAGACATAAATGGTTCTTGCAGAGCGGGCATACCTGCCCGCAGGTAGAAAGATGAGTTCCTTGCGACGTCGAGAGCTGGGGATGTCATCCCGAGCGGAGTCGAGGAGCCTTGGCGGTTCTTCTGGTCCGGGTGGCGAGGTGTCATCCCGAGCGTAGTCGAGGGAGGCACCGAGCGTCGGACTGAAACACAAGGCGATCCACACTCGTCCGGGGGAAGCCCCGCACGAGAAATAGAGCTGCGGCATTCTACAGGCTGACAATGTAGCGTCAAGCAATCTCGTCATGAAAGGGCCTGCCCCGAGCGAAGCCGAGGGGTCAAATCGATTTCACGGGAAACCGGAGCCACTGTTTGGGTACTCAGGCGGCCTGACCTCCCAATGCGGCGGGCTCGTCCTCTATCGATGATGCACGCTGCCGTGGCGGCAAGGGTGCGGTGGGCCCCGGACCGAAGGATTCAGCCGAAAAGGGGCTCTGAGCCGGAGTCGTGACCGGCTGCGCCTCAGGAATGGCCGTGGCAAGAGGAATATTGGTCGTATCGATCCGTTGAGCCACTGGCACAGGCTCGGGTTTCACCACCTCAAACGTCGCATCGTTTTCGACGTTGGGAGCGACCGTCTTCTTCGGCTTTTTGATTTTCGTTTTGCGGACCGGCTCCTCTGCAACCTCAATATCCTGCGGCCTCATCTTTGTTGCCACTCTGCGCTCCCCGTTTTTGGTCTGCTCCAGCTGGCGCTTGATCCTACGGAGTTTTGCGCTATCAGAACGGGAACGCATTCCCCACCTGAGCAAAGACGCGGCACCGCGGGCAGCTTTAGGCACACCCCAGGCAGCCCCAAGAAGACCGAACTTCCAGGCAGCAGGCAGACCTACCATCGCAGTGGCTGCAGCAGGGAGTACACCCGTAGACGCAAGACCGGCAATAGCCGCGACCGTAATGGCTCTTCCTTTCCATGTCCTCATGGAGCGCTTGATCGTTCCAGGTCCTTTACCCAGAAGACCCTGTTCCAGCAGCACCTGCTGCCTCTGGAGCGAAATCTTGTCGCGCTCCTGGAGCGTGCGGGCATCGCGGAGTTTTTCATCGAGCCCGTGGAGGACTTCAATCTTGTAGCTCATACAGAGGCAACGGCGGAATTAGTCATGAGGATCTGGTGGCGTGAATCGGAGATATCGGCTGCAGCTTGCAGATCTTCGGCATCGGCGGCAGAACTGATCGTCTCCTGCAGAAACACGGAAAGGCCCGAGGCCCCGATGACAAGGAGCACCTTGGTAAAGAGGTGCGGGGGGACGGAATCCTCATCAAGCGCATCGATACCATCGGCATTCATACGGTCCATAAGTGCAGTAAGTGCGAGCTTGTCGGTGGGGCTTAGGCCCTCACGCACAATCTCCACGCGCCTGGCGATATCCTCCGGAGTCTCAAAAGCCGTGCTTTTCTCAGCCTCGATAGCGCCCTTCCAGGAGGAACGGACACCCTCCGGAAGCGCATCAAACAGCCCTTTTTCCTGTGCCGTCAGGTAGAGAATGGATGTCATGGTTTGTGTATAACATAGATAATATACCATATTTTTATTAATATTGCAAATACCCTCAAAAAGGCCTATAATAGCAATTGGTCATTCTCTCTTTGAGTATGGCCACCATTGCATCCGCTCCTTGTCACTTTCTCCGGCAAGACGTAGATCTCTTTGGGCCCCCTGTCAGAAGGAGGCTGAAGGAGATCTATGTCTGGAACGAAAAAGGCAGCGGCAGGAGCCGCGGCGTTGATCGTTCCTCGTTTGGAGATAGCCATGCGTTTTACCGCAGTTAAAGACAGACCGGGTGTTCTGAAGGTCGAAATCATCGATCAGCAGATCCCGATTCCTGTCAGGATTCTCGCGCAGCAGAACGGAGTTCTGGGGGAGGTTGTGTTCGACATGACTGTCCAGGGTGCAGGCACCGTTCTGGTGTACGTCCCGGGAGCCCCGAACACGGAACTCTGCGCGGCAATCGAGATCAAAGGAGAGATCCGGAGGTCGTACTACCTCTGGAATTGGTTCACCGACAAGGTGACCCGCACTCTCATTCCCGAGTACAGCTCGGACCGAGCTCAGCGGCAACGTCTGCGAGCCTCTCGCGTCACCATGACGACGGGACCCCTCAACCGGGGCGACGACTCGCCGATCGCCGAGATGCTCAACAAGTAGCACGGATGCAACATCAACCGACGGGGGCTTCGTCCCCCGTTGGTTTTTTTGTCTACTGCGGAATATTTCTCAGAATCCACTGATGCGTATCGCGCGCGTCTTGCGCATTCAGCGAAAAACGAAGAAAGCGATCCTCATCATCCGTATCCTGCAAGACTTCTGTGGAGAGCCCCGCCAAGGACCGAAGATCACTCTCAGCCATTGCTGCATGAGCGGCAATCGTCTGATCTTCATTCAACTGGAACGCACCGGGCCCTTCCGGCGTCGCTGTGCGCGGATCGACAGAATGTCTCTGGCTCTCGGGAACCGCAGTGATATGGGAAAGATTTGCCCACGAAGTGCTTCGTCTCTGACCCCAAAGATCTGATCCGGGAAGTTTGAATGCACCGATAAGGATGCCCGGCACAGCATCACGCAGTGTGATCCAACCATTGCCGTCGATAGTGACCGAATCATTCGTTATTCCAGGTAACGCGGCAAGTATGCGTTCGCGGACACCCTCGTACACAAAGGTTCCGTCGCCATCCAGTTCAATGCCTGTCACTTCTCCCTCCCATGCCGCAAACTGCCGGAGGATCTCCGCCTTCAGCGCGAGAATGGCAGCATCATGGATTTTGACGCGCTCGCGTGCGGACTCCATTTCGTAACGGAGCGGATGATTGGAGGGGATGGGGGGTGCCATAAAGTACCCGAGCCTAGGAGCGGCAGGCAGCGCATGCAAGGCATCTGTTCCCTATTGCGGAAGAGATGAGTATCCTTGGCCCAACTATGGACCCCATCCGTCTTCAGAAGGCACAGGAGCTGCGCAAGCGCGGCATCGTTCCGTATGCGGCCAGGTTTGACCGCAGCCACACACTCATTGATGCCGCGAAGACGAAAGATGCAGAACCCCTCAAGGTGGCAGGCCGCGTGATGCTCGTGCGCGACATGGGGAAGATGAATTTCCTCACGCTCCAGGACCACACCGGACGCATGCAGGTGTTGTTCCGTCAGGATGACTTAGGAAAGGACGCCTGCAAGGAGTTGATCAAAACAGTGGATTTAGGGGATTTTATCGGTATCGAGGGCGAGCGCTTCACCACCAAGACCGGTGAGCCCACTGTCCTCCTCAAGAGCTGGACGATGCTCAGCAAAGCGCTCCGTCAGCCGCCCGAAAAGTGGCACGGGGTCGCTGACCAGGAGACCGCCTGGAGGCAGCGCTACCTGGATCTCTCCACCAACCGCGAGACGTTTGAGCGCTTTGAGATGCGCAGCCTCTTCCTCCGTAAGCTCCGTGAGTTTTACTGGAAGAAAGGTTTTATTGAAATGGAGACGCCGGTGCTCACCAACGCCGCCTCCGGCGCACTCGCGACACCGTTTGTCACACACCACGCCGCGTACGATCTGGACGTGTACCTGCGCATCGCACCGGAGACGTTCCTCAAGGAGTGCATCGTCGGGGGTTTTGACCGCGTGTTCGAAGTGGCCAGAGTCTTCCGCAACGAAGGCCTCGACCCCAGCCACCTGCAGGACTTCACGATGGTCGAGCACTACGCCGCGTACTGGGATTATGTGGAGAATATGACATTCACGGAGGAGATGCTCTCCACCCTCCTCAAAGACATCCTCGGGACGACCAAGGTGAAGATCCCCGACCGGGACGGGAAACTCGTGGAGGTGGACTTTAAGGCGGGATGGCCAAGGCTCACGATCAGAGACGCCATCAAGCAGGAATGCGGCATCAACATTGAGGATCACAAAACTCCGGGAGCCCTGAGGGAAGCCATTAAATCGAAGTCGATCACTCTGGATGTGGATGTATCCAAACTGGGCCGGGGCAACCTTATTGACCAGCTGTACAAGAAAGTCAGCCGTCCAAAGCTGGTGCAGCCCACGTTTATCATTCAGCACCCAATCGAGTTGAGCCCTTTGGCTAGACGAAATGACGAGGTTCCAGGTATCACCGACCGCTTCCAGCTGGTGGTGGGCGGATGGGAGATTGTGAACGCCTATTCGGAGCTCATTGACCCTGTGGATCAGGCACAGAGGTTTGAGGAACAAGCCAAAGCACACGCCGGAGGCGATACGGAGGCCCACAAGAAGGATGATGAGTTTGTGACAGCCCTGGAATACGGATGCCCGCCGTGCTCAGGCTGGGGCATGGGTGTCGACCGCATTGTGGCGCTCATCACACAGCAGAAAAACCTGAGGGATGTGGTGTTGTTCCCATTAATGAAGCCGAATGAAAAGAATCCCATGAATCCAAGGAAAACAGCTCCTTCCTCGGATTCTTCGGATTCCTTGGTTTCCTCGCCTTCCTTGCCACTTCAACATCAGCAATACGGTCATTTACTTCCTGCCGCCCACGGCCTCCTCGAGAAGTACGCCGACCAGACCCACGCGCATTTAGTCGCCACCGGGGCTGCTATGGAGGCGCTGGCGCACAAGCTTGGTGGGGATCCAGAGACCTGGAAGGTGGCAGGCATGCTCCATGACCTCGATTGGGATCATCTGCAGAAGGATGCGGAAAAACACTGTGGTACCACACTGGAACAGATGCTCAAAGAGATCAAAGCACCCGCCGAATTGCTCTCCGATATCCGTGCCCACTACGCTGCGATGTACGGAGCCGAGTACCCGCTGAATTCCCAGCTCCGGAAGGCTCTCTACTGCGTGGATGAACTGACAGGGTTCATCATCGCAGTGACCTACGTGCGCCCCAGCAAGAAGATTGCGGACGTGGAAGTGAGCTCTGTGAAGAAGAAGCTCAAGGACAAAGGCTTTGCCGCCCAGGTGGACCGCAAGCAGATCCAGGCGTGCGAGGAGCTCCTCCAGATCCCGCTGGATGAATTCATCGGAATCACTCTTGATGCCATGAAGAAAGTGGCGCAGGATCTCGGCCTTTGAAGCCCCACCCTTCAAAACAGGCCCCAGATGTCATCGGTCCTCTCGCACAGAGTTTACGCGACAGGGAATATCATGAATTCTGGGAATTGGGCCACGTGTTCGAAAACCATGATCTCGATACGCTTCAGGAGCTCCCTGTCGATCAATTAAGCAAAGCAGAAATCCGCGTCAGGGATCTCCTGCTTCGACAGATCTACAGTTGGCGCAATGCCATCAAGAGCAATCAACGTGTTCTCCGGCAGAAAACCAGCTGACATACTCTCTCAGAGTTCGTACTCCTGCTCGCGCTCAGGCATAAGAACCTCGGCACCCGTAGCCGCAGTTATCCGCTTCGCAAAGGGCTCCATTTGTTCCGTCTCCCCGTGGACGAGCAGCACTTTTTTCACGCCGGTGACGGCCTGCACGTACGCATCGAGGTCATCCATGTCGGCATGGCCGGAGTAGACATCGATGGACACGATTTCGGCCTTCTTGGCGTACTGCTTATCAAAGATCTTCACTGCGGTGATGGTGGGGTCAACCACACGGCGTCCGAGCGTATTCTCGGCCATGTAGCCCACTGCGATCACAGTGTTGCGGGCATCTTCGATCTGGTTTTTCAGGTGATGACGGATGCGGCCGGCCTCGCACATACCGGAGGCCGCCATGATAATCATCGGGCCCGGCGTGCCGTTGAGCTCTTTGCTCTCCTCGACCGTCTTGGTGTAGCGGATGAGCGAGAACTGGAACGGGTTGTGCTGGCGGTTGAGGAACTGCTCGTACATGTCTTTGTCGTAGCACTCGGGGTGCCGCATGAACACATCGGTGACCGCGGTGGCGAGCGGGGAATCGATGATGATGGGAATGGCCGGAATACGGCGCTGGTCCCACAGCAGGTGCAGGTCGTAGACAATCTCCTGCGTGCGCTCCAGGGAAAAGGCGGGGATGACGATCTTCCCTCCCCTCTTGGCCGTGCGGATAATCGCGTCTTCCAGAATCTTGTGCCCCTCCTCCACGTCCTCGTGACGGCGGTCACCGTACGTGCTCTCGCAGATAAGCACTTCCACCGGCGGCATGGGCAAAGGATCGCGGATGATGGGCAATGTGGAACGACCGAGATCGGCACTGAAGCCGATCTTGCGCGTGATGCCGTTCTCGGTGATTTCCATGAGCAGCTGCGCCGCACCGATGATGTGGCCGGCATCGAAGAACTGGACTTTGACACCCGGCACAGGCTCGAACCATTCGCCGTAGTTACGGCCCTGGAAGAGCGCCATGCAGGCCCCGGCATCCTCCTGGGTGTAAAGCGGCCCCTCTACCGGGATCATGGAATCCTTGAGATACTTGCGGAAGTACTCTTCGTCCTGCTCCTGAATGTAGCCGCCGTCCTTCAGCATCACCTCGGCCAGATCCTTGGTGGCGTACGTGCAGTACACCGGACCGCGGTAGCCCTTTTTCCACAAGAGCGGGATGCGCCCCACGTGATCCATGTGCGCGTGGCTTAAGACAACGGCATCGATATCCGTGACCTTGAAGTTGAATTCCGCGTTCTTCTGCGCGGCGTCCTTCCGCACGCCCTGGAAGAGCCCGCAATCGAGCAGCAGACGCTTTCCATTCACTTGTAACTCGTGACACGTGCCGGTGACCTCACGTGCCGCACCGTGGGAGATAAACTTCATTGGATGTGAGTATAGCGAAGTCCCCCTTCAATCAAACCTCATCGGAGCGCCGAGACGCGATCAATGAGCGTGCCGGCCTGCAGAAGCAGATTCGCGGTCTCTTCACGTGCCACAAATGGATTACAGAGCACACGGACTTTTTGTTTGAAGGCATCGGCAGTCGCCAGAAGATCTTCGGAGACTGATTGCTCGTGTGGGCCAATGGAAAGACCGAGGCTACGGAGGAGCAACTGCAGAGTATCGACCGATTCCTCTATCGCTTTCGTGCGCTTCTTTTTTGCAGCCTTCCCCAGGGCTTCATCAACGAGTGTCTGCAGGTGCGTCAGCGCCTCACGCAGATGAGCGATGTCCGCATCGGTGATGATGTGTTCTTTTAGTTTTTCCATAGGTCTACGGAGCAATGGCGTTGAGCAGTGCTTCTTTTTCCGCAGCAGTGAGCAACCGCAACTGACCGCTGGTCATCGAAGGATCGCTGAAGGTCATAATGCGCACACGGACGAGGCGGATCACTTCCCTGCCCACCTTTTGGACCATCCTGCGGATCTGACGGTAGCGGCCTTCGGTGAGCGTGATGCGAAACGTCTTGTCATTGATGCGGCGTACGGCAGCAGTCTTGGTTTTTTCCCCGGAAAGCGTGATGCCGTGCGTGAGCTTACGCAGCTGCCCTTCGGTGATTGGCTCGTTCACGGTGACTTCGTACTCCTTCTCGTGATCGAACTTGGGATGTGTAAGGCGATACGCAAGCACGCCATCGTTGGTGAAGAGCAGGAGTCCCTCCGAATCCTTGTCGAGGCGGCCGACGGGGTACACCTTCCCCTGTAAAGCAGGAGGGAGTAACTCTCGAACTGTAGGGGCTGCGGGCTGCGGGTTACGAGCTGCGGGAACGATCGCTTTTCTCGTAACTCGCCGCTCGCCGCTCGCCGCCGTTCGTTCCACATTAGAAGTTTCCACCCCCACCGGCTTATACATCACGTAGTAGAGCATCTCCTTGCGCGCCTCGAGCACCTGCCCGTCCACTTCGATGGTATCGCTCTCCGGGTCCGCCTTCTGCCCGATGATGGCTACCTTGCCGTTGACCTTTACGAGCCCCTGCTCGATGTACTCCTCCGCCTTCCGACGCGATGCAATGCCGCGGGCCGAGAGGATTTTTTGCAGGCGTTCGAGCATGAAGAGAACGTAGCGGTTACACGTCCGTTAGGCCACATGGCGGCGTTCCACAAAACTTGTCCTTTCGCGCATTCTTACTCGCTCGCCTAGGACTGTTGGATCCGCTTCTTCGTCCCTCTCGTTCCTGTGATTTCTCTCTATAACCATTAATGTATGCGCCTCGCGAATAGTTTGCGCAAAAATATCATCCAAATCCTGTCCGAGCTTACGGTTTTCCGCCGCTGCGACCATCATTGGAATAAGCGTCTTGCGCTCCTGCGCATTTACTTCTCCATGCGACACATGTTTTTGGAGAAAATCCTTGGCCTCTTTCTTAAGGGATTTCATGTGTATATGAGGGATTTATATATATTATACTACTTTTTATATATTTTAGCAAATATCCAAAAACGGCATGTCTATGCGATTTTGCCCGCAATCCTCTGCCTCCTTTGCTCAATAGCTATCGCGCGATAGGGTTCTTTCGGCTTACTGATACGGGCGACATGTCCCGCATCCTTGAACTGAAGCAGGATATCCATCTGCTGGTAGACAATGCTCAGAATGCCATTGAGCGTGCGGCCGTCCTCCATGCCCTCGCGAACGGCTTTGCGCACATCGGCGAGTTCCTCATCTGTGAAGGTAAATCCCGATTTCACCCTGGCCATATCCTGGATCTTCGCCAGCTCGCGCATCGCGACATCGACGTGCGAATTCTCAAAATGGATGATATCGGACATAGAGAAAAAAAGGCGCTGCAGGATAGGGAAACCGCACCTAAAATCCAGCCTTTTGATGCCAAATCAGGCCCTGACCCTCTTCTTTTTGCTTATAGGAGCGGTAAAAAGGCTGTCACTCCACGCAAGCAACCACTCCACCGCCGGCGAAAGGACGACCGCGAGAATCACGTTGCCGATGAGGTGATTGATGGTGAACGGGATCTGCCCGATGAAGCCGTCGCGCCAGCCCATGCCAAAGAGAACGGCACCTGCAACGACACCCGTGAGCGCGTCGTACACGAGCGTGCCGATGATGGCGTAGAGCACGTAGCCGGGAATGCCCTTCACCCAGCGGAGGAAGTACGCCGAGCCGGCGGAGACGAGCGCAAACGAGAGAGCGGTGACCACTGTCCACTGCGTGATGCCGGAGGTGAGCACATCGAACATGATCATGGTGAGCGCACTGAAAAGCGCCGCACTGAGGGCCCCCTCTCGCTTGCCAAATGGCATGGAAGTAGCCAAAACCGGCTGCACATTGGGCGGGCGGAAGGGCACCAGACGCCACACGGTGCAGAAAAACACCGCTACGGCGATCTGGAGAGCTTGGCGCAACATCTAGTGGCAGGGGAAGAGACGGCAACACTACACCTTGTGGCCCCCAAAGCTCACTTGCCGTCGGGAACAGAAAGCGTCTTCTTCACTCTGTTTGCAGTCTTCTCGGAAACCTTCTTCACAAACTTCTTGGCAAACGGATGGTCCAGCGCGGTGACGATTGTGTCGAGTGAGAGACCCACAGCCTGAAGATCATCATCGAGCGACGCGAGATTGGAGACATTGCGACTCCCAGCCTCCTGCCAATAACGGATCTGGTCTGCACGTGGGAGCTCCCTCACGGTAGCGAGGGCAGCGTCGCGCTTTTCTTCAGCAGCACGAATGTCATCGGCGGACGGACGTGGGACGAGGGTCATGGAGAATGTGGGGACAGGGGCGGATTGTGCGTGGAATTGCGCTGCACGTCAAAAAAAGCCCCGGAAGGGGCTGGTTTATGGCTTTTATCAGGGCTAAAGTCTCAAGAAACTTTTTCATGCCCACCCCTGTGCTTTTCGAGCAACAGCTGCACTTGTGTACGAAGCTGTGCCACGTACTGCGAATCCGATGCGTTATATGTCCTCACTCCCCAAAGAGCATTAAGACCTGCCTCTAGCTGTGGAACAGTAAACTCGGATAACCCGTTCTCCCGCCTGCCCGCCATCATCAAACTGTCTGCAAGATCATGCTCAGGAGTACGGCGGCCCCACGTTGCCTCAAAGCTCTGGTGTCCCATAAAACTGGTGGAAAAGAATTAATCGTTAGCGCGTAATGCATCCATGACGTGCTGGTTACGGTTGCGGCGGATATTGATGAGCCCGCCACCGGAATCCTGAGACGACTCACCCGACGCATCGGAGGAATAGTCCTGTGACTCGGAGTAGGAGCTGTGGGAAACATCGAATTGCATGTGTGTGTTGCGGTGAATCGAACTTTATTATAATAACATATTTTTATACTTTTTGCAAATAGGATCGACCGCGATCTTGCCATCGGTGCTACAGTGTCCTTTTATTCCTCCTTATGATTTCCGAAATCCCACCAGAAACGCCTGAAGCTCCACAACGTCCTGGAAGAAGGGAAGAATATCTGACGTGGCTAAAGCTATCGTACGGAGAGACCGTGCATACCCGGATAGAGAAAATCATGGCTGGTATGACTGATGAGGAATTCAATGCTACGGATCTTATCGATTTCACGTGGAAGAACCAGATGAGCCCTGAAGAAAGACAGAGAATGGAGGACGCCCTGGAAGCCATAAAAAATACACCGCTTGTCGGCAAGCTGAAGGTTAAGCCCTAGGCGGAATCACAAACTGCCGCACGGACGTATCCGTGCAGCTAGGATTCAAAACCCCCGAGAATCGCTTGCGCATAAGAAAAACCCCGTCCCGAAGACCGGCTCTGCCGGTCTGGAGGGACTCCTTAAAGGGAAAGGGGTTCCCAAAAGGGGGAAACCGTAGGTTTCCCTCTTTTGATTTGATCACTCTGTCCTGGCACCGTCCTACTCTTACGTCCTGTGCCGGAAGCTACCATCGGCCCTGGTGGTCTTCACTGCCGTGTTCGGTATGGGAACGGGTGTTACCCCACCGGTAATGGCACCAGGACAGAAAGATCAAAAATGAAGAATCAAACGAAAATGATTTCAAAGGAGGATTGCGAGTATTACGTATCAAGTATTACGTATCAAGGAGCCCTTAATACTTCATACTCTCTACCTAATACTGTCGCAGTATCCACCTCGTAGCACACGAACAGTACCTCTGCTCTGCATCTTGCGAAGCAGGATGCAAAGAGAAAAATGTTCAATCGCCCATTCGTATTGCTCGGCTCAATGCATTACTGCACGTACACCTGCAACCGATCGAGCTGGTAGTCTGCCAGCGGGCTTATGGAGAGACGCAATCTTAGAGTAGGCTTCCCACTTAGATGCTTTCAGCGGTTATCCCTTCCGAACATAGCTACCCTGCGATGCCGCTGACGCGACAACAGGTACACCAGAGGTTCGTTCACTCCGGTCCTCTCG
>CAZHQF010000005.1:0-73177 GCA_964534205.1 uncultured Candidatus Peribacteria bacterium
GGGGAGCCATAAACCACTCACTCGCTACGCTCGTTCGGGTTTATGGCAGCGCCAATCGACGCGTTGCCACATTTTTAGTAGTGAGTGGTTTATGTCCTGTACCCGAATCCGCCGAAGCGGATGAGTGGTACAGGGCGGTCTTCCACTCGCTACGCCTGCCTGCCGGCAGGCTCGCTCAGGTGTATAGTGACCTGCCATGGATCATTTTTGGTATGTCTATATTTTACGAAGCGGCAGAGATAGTCAGTTTTATATTGGGAGCACGAATGATGTTGGGCGTCGTCTTCATGAGCATCAGGCAGGAAAAAATATTTCGACAGCAAAAAGACTTCCAGTGGAACTCCTGTATTTTGAAGCACATACATCAAAAGAGGATGCCATACGCAGAGAGAAATACTTTAAGACAACAAAAGGGAAAGTGACTCTCCGAAAAGTCCTGAGATCTGCTTTAGAATTCGGTTAATCTCCGAAGCCCCGTCGAGCCAGCTTCAAGGACTACCCTTTTCTCCGATCGGCTTCTCCTGGGGTCGGGGGAGGCAAGTATTGACAAAAATAAAATATAGTAAATAATAAACACATGCACACTCCCGGAGGTGATATCCATTTCATTGTTCCCCGGTTTCGCTCAAGGGAATTTGATACTGCAAGTCGGGAAGACTGGACCGTATTTTTAAAGTGGCTTCATGAGTCTGGCCGAAATGTCTCCAGTATTCCCTCGGCGGCAACGTTGTGTATTTCACTCGCACGCGGTGTCCGATGGAGACTGCAGCGGCAAGCGCTTCCGGGGGATTTTACGAAACCATCGATCGGCATCGAAGATCTGTCGAGACCACCACTGAAAATGGAGACCGCTATGAATTACAGTGTTCCAACAAAAATTATTGGCGTCAGTCCTCTCGCACTCAATCAGCATGCTTTGGTCGATCCTTCCGACGTTGTCAGGCTGACCCCGGCGAGTGAACCCTTTGATCCATCACGAATCTGTTACGAAGGAACGATCCCTGATATGTATCTGTTGGGAGGAGTAGAAGAGGCAGACCATGCTCTCTATTTTCATAAGCATCCCGAATCAGCAGAAGCTAGCTTGTCACAGCCGGGATCGAAGTCTTTTGCGGAGTATGATGCTCAGGACCACGAATTTCTTTCGCTTCAAGCACGTGTTGATGCAGCGGAAGAATTGTCTCTACCAAGCGTTACTATCGATTTTTTGAGACGCAAGTTTGACGCAGCACTTCAGGTACGTGAAAAGAGGACATCTTGATGCGTGGGTGCATCACTGAGAGTTCTAGAAGAGCCGTGTAGTGGTGCCAATCTCAGCACTTGGCGGTCATGAGGGCAGACAAGAGGTTGTCCATTTGAAAATGACTGCCGCCCTCAGTCATCGGAAAATGATACTTCATCCTGATAACATGCGCGTCGTGAGCACACGATTTTTTGTGCGCGTATCGGCAGCTTTGGCAATCGCACTTTTGGTTTACCCACTTTTTCCGGTGACTACCGCACATGCGGCGGCACCCAGCGCGGGCGGAGACACGACAGTCGTGAACCCATCTGGCGAGGGGGCGGTCAGCGTGAACGAAGACGCCGTCCAACCGGAATCGGCGAACATACGCCTGATCGTCGGAACACTCGTTGATTCTGATGGGGGTACTCCTTCAAAAATCCGCATTCTCTCGGTAAGTGGCGGAACGCTCTGGGACAGCGGTGGCGGTTCTATCTCTTTGGGCACGGCGGGGACGAAGCTGAGCTTGTCCAGCGGGAGGATCGATTTCCGCTTTCGACCCGACGCCGGGCGCGATATAGACGCCACTTTTGAGTATGCCGTGGTCGATGTGCAGGACGAATCCATCAACTCTTCCGCATCCACGGCGACGATCACCATCAATGCGGTAAACGACTCGCCGGTGCTGCAAACGATCAGTGGCAACTCCGGCATAGGTCTTGCAGCGACATATTATATTGAGGAGTGGGATCTTACCGGACCGACGGTGCAACGCATCGATGCTACGGTGAACTTCAGCAACAACTTCGGCGTCAGCGGCTTGGATACGGAAAACTTCAGCGTGCGGTGGACGGGGCAGGTGGAATCACCCGTTACGGGCGCTGTGACCTTCAGCACGTCGACGGATGACGGTATTCGTTTGTGGATCGACGATGAGTTGATCATCGACAACTGGACGCTGCACGGCGAAACGGTGGACACCGCTGACGCTCTGAGCCTGGTGGAGGGGGAAAAATATGACATACGCATGGAGTTCTACGAGCGCGGAGGCGGCGAGGTTGCCAAGCTGCGTTGGGCCTATACGGGCCAAAGCACGCAGATCATCCCTCAGGCATACCTCTTCCCCGCTACGACCCGCCCCGCCCTGAGCTACGTGAATGGCGCGGAATCCGCGATCATCGATGATGCGATCACCGTTGCGGATGTCGATTCGCCGATGATCGCGAGCGGCGCGGTTGTCATCAGTTCCAACTATGAAAGCGGGGAAGATTCCCTGCTTTTCACGAATCAGAACGGTATTACGGGGTCGTACAGCGCGGGTACCCTGAGGCTCAGCGGCAATGCAACGCTTGCCAACTATCAAACCGCACTGAGATCTGTTCGCTACGCCAACAGCGCAGAAAGCCCGACGGACGATACACGCACGATCACGTTCACCGTCACCGATACCAGCGGAGGTGAAAGTAACGACACCTATCGCAATATCGAATTCACGAGCGAAAACACGGCACCGGTGATCACCGAAGGGGCAAGCACGTCGGTGGCCATGGACGAAGACGGCAGCCCCATTGCATTCTCCCTCACCCTGAATGCCACGGATGCGGACTATCACAGCATTGCGTGGACCATTTCTTCGCCGGCGTCGCACGGCACCGCATCCGTGAGCGGCAACGGTGACAGCAAAGAAATTTCCTACACTCCGGACGCGGACTATGCGGGTTCCGACAGCTTCGTCGTACAGGCGTCCGATGGCAATGGCGGAACGGACACGATTACGGTGAACGTGACGATCACGGAGAGAACGCCGCCCGTCATCAGTTCCGTCGGGGCGGAAGCGAGTGGCACCGGAGCCGTCGTGTTCACATGGACGACGAACGAAGACGCATCGACGAAAGTGCAGTACGGACTCCTGACATCAGGCATGACGACGTCTTCGGAAACCGACACGTCGCCGCGCGTGACATCGCACTCGCGCACGATCACCGGCCTGCTCTCCTGCACCAACTACAGGTATGCCGTGGTGTCTGCCGACGCCGCGTCGAATACCGCCACGGGCTCCTTGCGCACCGTCACAACGGGTGGCTGCGCCGGAAACGCGGAAGTGGCAAGCAGCACCGGGACGAACGTCATCACGAATGCGAACGGCTCCACGGGCAGCATTGTGCTGCCGGACGCCGTCTCCATTGTCGTCCCGGTCGGCTACATCGCGACCAACCCGACCTGCCCGACGGGCGCTCAGTTCCAGCTCAAGGCGCTGTCCGCTTCTCCCGTACAGGAGGAACTTGGTTCTCCTTCGGGTAAAGACACCATCGTGAACGCGATGGATCTTTCGGCGTACTGCCCGGGCGCGACGCGAGTGACGTCATTCGATGAGACACTGACGCTCACGTTCTCCTACGATGACGAAGACATCTCGGGACTGGAAGAGTCGTCCCTTGCAGCCTACCGCTACGGCTCCGATTCGACGGAATGGGAACTGCTGGAGTGCACACAGGACCTTGCCGCCAACACGCTGACGTGCACAACGACCGCCTTGTCGTCGTTCGGCATCTTTGGCGCCCCCACACCCTCGTCATCAGGCTCCAGCGGCGGAACATCCGCAGGGAGCGGCGGATGCAGGGGAACGGCATGCAGGAACAGGTCTCCCGTCTCTCTCTCGATGCACGGGCGCACCCGTCGCGGCGTGCACCGCGGAGACTCTGCCTGCGCTCCAAGACCGTCTTTACGCCCCCGTGAACGGCAAGACAACGCGCTTTACGGACGTACCCGTCTCCGCGTGGTTCGCCTGCCCCGTTCATGGCGTTCTTTCCGCCGGCATTTTTGAAGGATACCGCAACGTGCGCGGCGATGCCGTCGGCCTGTACGGCCCTGCGGATCCGATCACCATGGGACAATTGGCGAAGATCGCGCTCCGCCTTGCGGATGCCGATGTTCCCGCGGCGAAAAACGGCGAAGTCTGGCATGCTCCGCACGTGCGCACGGCCGCATCATTCGGCTTGTCGGCATTCAAAGTCAGGACGGACGGAAACGCTCTCGCAACACGCGGTGCAGTGGTCATGACCCTGCTCGAGGCGATGGATTTTCCCATTGCAAAGGGAACCATTCCTTACTCCGATGTCGCCGCGGATTCCAAATATGCGGCTGCGATAGCGACGGCGACACAGCTCGGCATCGTCTCGGGCGACGACGGGAAAACGACGTTCCGGCCGGACGCGCCGGTTAACCGCGCCGAAGTGGCCAAGATGGTCATCCGTGCACTGCAGGTGCGGCCGTGATTCAGCCTGGTCTCCAATTCATGACCTCGTTCATGGATCGTACTATGGGCTCTTTTAAAAAACCGATACACTTCATGAATTTTTAGAAGGACCTATGTCGGAGAGCCATTCTCAGGACGACAGCCGGGCCTTGCGCCCCGGTGGAGGCTTGAACGTGCCTGCCCGGATGAGAAGTTACTCGCCGAAAGTCCGAACGAATTGAGGGCACGCCGAATGGGAATCCGGCCGGGTGTCATTCATCGCTATGCATCGACCTGTTCTCTATTCAATATTTTGGGATCGCGACAATGTTCTTTGCACATATTCCGGATACACTGAGGGAGTATTTCCGTATGAGAAGACACCTGATTTCCTGCTGGCTACTTTGTTTTTTACTCCTGTGCCCTCTTGTCGCGGACGCGGCCGTGTTTTCGTACGGATCGGGTACCGCCTATGCGACGGGAACCACCATATATCCAAGCGTGGTCAAAATCGATGACACGCATGTGTTCCTGGCATTTTACGCAAACGGTGGAGCAGGCAGGGCGAAAATCGGAACAGTGGACGGCCGGAGCGTCACGTTCGGCAGCGAATATGAATTTGCAGCCGCCGCTCAAAGCATGGATGTGCGGCTGATCGACAGTACTCATGCGCTGATCACGTATGCAACCAGTACAAGCGGATATGCGGTTGTCGCTACCATTGACGATACATCCATCACCTACGGCACCCCGGTCACATTCTCCTCAGAACTGAGGACCGGATCGAGGAACAGCACCCTTGCCCTCCTGGACTCAACGCATTTCGTCGTTGAATATACAACCAGGACCGGCGAGTTCCCCGATCTTGTCACCAATACGAAGGTGATTGCCGGAACCATCAGCGGCACAACGATCACCTTCGGCTCGCCCACCACGCTGACATCCGACGATAGCGCCCACTACCCGTACGTCAGTGCGCTCGACGACACACATGCACTGCTCCTCTACGGGACGGACGACGGAAAAGGATACACGCGGGTTCTTTCCGTGAGCGGTACCGATATTACACTCGGGACTGCGGTGGAATACTCCACGGCCTCGAGCGATCAATCGTCAGCGGTTCTGGACTCCACCCATGCCATCATCACGTACCGTAATTATGTCACTGACAACAAGGCGTATTCATTGGTCGCGACCGTATCGGGAATGGGTGTCACGCTCGGGAGCGCGACCGCCGTGACGGACGGCACAACGTACTTCCCGAACACCGAGACGCTGAGTTCCACGACCGCCATCTTGATCTATCGGGACCAGGGCGATAACGCCCAAGGAAAAGCGAGGTTGCTCACGGTGAGCGGCGGAAACGTCAGCAGCGACTCGGCATCCATATTCCTGGATACGGATTCGCTTGGTCAGTACATGGACGCCGCCGCCCTCGACAGCTCATCCGCGTTCATCGTTTCACAGACAGACAATACCGCCATTATCGCAACGACTGACACCACGGCACCGGCTGCGCCTTCCGGTTTCACCGCTGCGGGAGGCGAATCCAGCATCCCTCTCCGCTGGACGAATCCCGCTGACAGCGATTTTCTTTCCACGACGATCCGCCGTTCCACGACCGCGTATCCCGCCACCGATACCGCGGGGACTGCCGTCGCTTCCGGACTCACCGGAACCAGCGTAACCGACAGCGGCCTCGCTGAGGGGATGTACTACTACAGCATTTTCGCGCGGGATCTCCGTGGCAATTATTCGGTGGCTGCTACCGCCTCGGCAACCGTGTCGACGGGATCCGCACCCTCTGCCGGAGGTTCCCAGGGCGGAGGCGGCCGCCGCGGCAGTCCCGGCCGGGGCGGCACCGCGTCGGTGATGCCTGAAAATGGCAGCGCGGTTCCGGGTTCCGTGACGCCCGTTCGCGAAACGATGGTGCCTGGCATGCACAAGAGGACCTGCGACCGTGTGATGAAGTGGTTCAGCAATGATGCGAAGATGCTCGCTCGCGTGAACGAGAGACTGCAGAAGAGATTCGGGTTCACGTGCGCTGAGTGATGCGGATCCGACGGACGGACTGTGCAGAGTGTATTTGCTACACTGAGGCTATGGCGAAAGACGCATCGCATATAGGCGTATGGCTGGCCGTCGGAGCGGGGGCAGGTGTTGCCATCGGCACTGCCACCGATCAACTTGCTCTCTGGATCGCGCTCGGAGCGGGTATCGGTATCTGTATCGGTGCCGCTCTTACCGGGCTGAAGAAATGAAGCAAGATACCGCCGCCAACGCCCGGGTGTACCGCATCGTGTTTTCGCGCGTGTATCCCATGTACATCGCGAAGGTGGAGCGGAAAGGGCGCACCAAAGCGGAGGCGGATGAGGTGATCCGCTGGCTGACGGGGTACACGCAGAAGGGGTTGGAGAAGCAGATCGAAAAAGAATCGGATCTGCAGACATTCTTTGCGGAAGCGCCAAAGCTGAACCCTGCGCGAAAACTCATTACAGGGGTGATCTGCGGCGTGCGGGTGGAAGACATCAAAGATCCCACGATGCAGTCGGTCCGCTATCTAGATAAGCTGATCGATGAGCTGGCCAAGGGCAGACCAATGGAGAAGATTCTGCGGAAGGAATGACAATTTGACACTATAAAAAATAGGTGGATAATTATTTCTATGAACCGTGGACCCGCCGATCCCTACCGCTTTGTTCCAGACGAGCTTCACCCCTCTATTCAGGATAAATTGGTCGGACGGGGGAATTTTGTGTACCTGAACGCCGACTACGAATACGGCATTCTGGATCCTAGTGCTGCGCCGATTCATAACGTTGTCGGGATGCGTAACGGCCAGAATCTGATCGCCTCGTCGGCAATCCCTCCGGAGCTTTTGCCGATGTATCTTGGTCATGAAATCCAGTGCAATCGTCTGCGCGCGGGTGAAGCTGGACGATGCGCGAGTGTTGAAAGCGGAATCATCGAGGGTGCCGATCCGAAGATTGTGGAGATGTTGCTTACTGCGCGGATGAAGACATTCGAAGATCTTGTCGCGCTGTATGGCATCGATGTTGAGAATCCGGAAGGGGATTTTTACAAAGAGATCGCCGGCACGACAAAGTTGCTGCGCTCAAAAATCGCAGCGATGAAGCTCAGTTGAGATTCCTGTTACAGCGAGTCCGTCCGATCATTTTGACCGGTATTCCAGAATATCCCCCGGCTGACAGTCCAGCGCCTTGCAGATGGCCTCGAGTGTGGGGAACCGGATCGCTTTCGCTCTCCCGTTTTTGAGAATGGAGATGTTGGCCATGGTGATGCCCACCTTCTCCGAGAGTTCGGTGACACTCATTTTGCGCTTGGCCATCAGGACATCGAGATTGATGATGATCGGCATGGGGTCAGGGGTTATTGATAGTGAGCTCGTCGAACTACACAGTGAGATCGTTTTCCGTCTTCAGATCGAATGCGCTCTGCACCAGCTTCTGGAGCACAGCCGCGAACGTGGCGACGATGAGCGGTGCGCAGGCGAACGCCGTGTAGAAGAGAATGAGGCCCGGCGCGTCATCCAGTTCGGCGATGCCGTAGGCGAGAGGCAGTGCCATGAAATAAAGGACGGTCATGCAGACGGCGCTGTACTTGATGAGCTTGAGTGCCTGTATGGATGCAGTCGAAAAAGCATTGTTGGCATCGATGTAACGGAGGAGGAGGAAGGCCTGATAGAGCGCGAAGAAAAACGGAAGGATCGTGGCGGCAATGGCGCTCAGGCCGGGATACAGGAGACTCCTCAGTACCGGCCACACCCTTTCGATATCCACCCAGAGGCCGGGGAGAACGAAGACGACAAGCGCGAGTGCGACCGCGCCGATGATGACGAGGACCGCCTTGAGGAAGAGTGTGGATGCGAATTTCATGGAAAGAGGGGTGAGTGATTACACGGTGAGATCGTTTTCGGACTTCAGATCGACTGCTTTCCGCACCATTCTCTCGAAGACGGCCGCCACAGCGGCGGTGACGACGGAGAAGAGCGTCACAGAAAGACCCATGGCAATGCCGCCGGTGATGTCATCGCTGCCACGAACGGCGACAACGAGGTATACCAGAGCGGCAAACACAAGAGCGGCAAGAATCGACGCGCAGTACTTGATGATGCGCAGGGCCTTCACGGCATCGGGGGAAAACACCCTGTTCTGCCCTATGTACCTGAGAAGCATGAACGCCTGGTAGAGCGCGACAAAAAACGAGATGGACCCTGTGTACGCGTACGCCAGGAACGGATCGTCGAAGTAGATGTCATACAGTGAGGTGGCATTCGCGTTCACGCCCTCAACATGGGGTTCCCACAGGAGAAACACGAGCGCACCGATACCGATGAGAAGAACGACTGCCTGCAGGAATACCGTCGGCGTACGTTTGATGAATGGATTGCTCATGGCGTACAGGAAAGCACAGGATTTATCGAATATCAATAATAATATATCGATTATCAGATCAAAATGAATAAAAAATGTGATCGAATAAAGTCTGTACTATCACTTCATGCACAAAGATATCCAGCAGTATCACGCGGCGCTCGCTAAAGACGATGCAGACATCTGCGATGCGCTCCACGCGGAAATCAGCAAGGCTCTCCCCGATGCCGAGAACAAAATCTGGCACCGGCATCCGGTCTGGTTTCTGAATGGCAATCCGATCGTCGGCTATCACAAGTTAAAAGACTGCGTGCGCCTGCTCTTCTGGAGCGGTCAGTCGTTTGAAGAGGAAGGTTTGGAAAAAGAGGGATCGTTCAAGGCCGCAGAGAAACGGTACAACTCCGTTGAGGAGATCGATGTGAAGGATCTTGCCCGCTGGCTGAAGAAGTCCCGAGAGATCCAGTGGGACTATAAGGACATCGTAAAACGAAAAGGAACATTAGTGAGAGAATAGTCCATCACTTCCCCTCCGCCGCCTCCCGGAGCGTCTTCAGATCAAACTTCTTCATCTTCAGGAACGCCTGCGTGACCCTATCGATCTTGGCCTGGTCACCGCTCTGCATCATGTCATCAAGATCCGTGGGGTTTACCTGCCAGGAGACGCCGTACTTGTCTTTGAGCCAGCCGCATTGCTCGGTTTCGGGAACAGCAGAGAGCTTGTCCCAGTAATAATCGATCTCCTCCTGGTCCTTGCACCGGATGAGGAGCGAGACGGCCTCGTTGAAGCTGTAGCCGTGCTCGCGGGCGCTTTCCATGGCCGCGAACCACTGTCCTTCCAGCTGCACATCGGCGAACATGATGTTCCCCTCCTTGTCCGGCGCCATGCCGGCCGGGTAACGGGCCGTGATGCCGCGCTTGCTGTTCTTGAAGACGGAGACGTAGAAATCCAGCGCCTCGTCGCACCTGCCCACCATCTTCTGCGTGTACATGAGGGACGGGATGATGAACGGGCGCGGGTCACCGTCCGGATCGGTGAGGATGAGCTGCCACGAGAAGCCGTACGTATCCTGGATCCAGCCGTACCACTTGCTGAAGGGATATTCCTGCAACGGCATCAGCTCCTTTCCTCCGGCAGAGAGGATGTTCCAGAGTGCGGTCAGATGCTCCTTTGCCTCCGGGTCCCGCGAGGGATCGAAGTTCACCATGAAGGAGATGGACGGGTTGGGCGTGAAGTACGGACCCGCGCTGATGGAGAGGAATTCGAAGCCGCGCAGCGAGAAGCCAACCACATCGCAATCGCCGGAGGGGGTGTTCTTGAGGACCGATGAGCTTATGATCTTGGAATCGCCACCAAAAGCTTTGACGTAAAAATTCGCGGCCTCCTTGGCCTGCGTATCGAACCAGAGATGGGGAACGATTTTCTGCATAGGGTGGATGGTAGCAAAGAGGAGACGCATGGATACAGCTTTTGTGTCTTGTCTGCCACACCCTGATTGATTTTTGTCGGCAATGCGAATGCAGCAATCTCTTGCGTATGATCTTCTCCATGCAGAAATCTTTCAGTGCATGGAGATATCTGCCGGGCGTTCAACGCGCCGGTATATCTTTGATGGCGACAGCAGTGTTCCTGCTCTGCACTCCTGCTTCCGCACTGGCGGCGAACTACCTGTACATCGTCAATAACAGTACCGATAGCGTGGGTCTCCTCGATCTCACAAGTTTGAGCATTGCCGCAACGGTAACGGTCGGGGACGGGCCGCTCGGTATCGCCATCTCCGGCACGGGTGCATACGTCGCCAACCAGACCGCAGGCACACTCTCGGTCATCAATATCTCCAGAAACACCATCGTCGCCACGGTGACTGTCGGGAGCAGCCCCACGAACGTGGTCGTCTCCGGTACCGGCGTGTATGTGGCGAACAATGGAGCAACCACAGTGTCCGTGATTGATAAAACCAATAACCAGGTGGAAAGAACGATCACAGTCGGCAGCGGACCCAGAGGCATGGCTGTCTCCGGCACGGGCGTGTTTGTCACCAATGTGAACAGCAACAACGTGAGCGTTATCGATACCGTCACGCAGTCAGTGGAAAAGACGATCAGCGTCGGTGCCATCCCCAATGCCGCGGCTGCCGCCGGTACAGGCGTGTATATCACCAATGCAGACGGAGGGACGGTTTCGGTTATCGATATAGCCAATCTTGCTGTAGAAGCCACGATTTCGGTGGGCACCGCCCCCTCTGGAGCGGTGGTGAGCGGCACAGGTGTCTATATTATGAATTATGTCTCAGACTCGGTCACGGTCATTGACCGGGCCAATAATCTTGCAGAAAGGACGATCAGTGTGGGTGACGGCCCATTGTACGCCGCAACGACGGGAACCGGCGTGTACGTGAGTAACAGCAATGCCAACAGCATTTCCATTATCGATACCGCCACGCAGTCGGTGGAGAGAACAGTGACATCCACAGGTAATGGTCAGCACGGTCTCGCTATTGCCACGAATATCGATTTCGCCACCGAGAGTCCCACGCTCACCGCGCCTGCAGCGTCTTCAACGTCGGCCTCGCCGCTCACTGTCACCTTCACGCTTCCCGAAACGGCGCTCGCCGGTTCTGTCACCCTCAATTTCAATAATAACAGCAACGTGAATGCCACCGTAACGCTCACGGACACCTCCAGTGCGAGCTTCACACTTGATCCTGCGGATATCGATGCGTCCGCGCACGTGAGTTCCACCACACTCAATGCTCTCCCTGATGGAACCTACACGGTCACACTCAGCTATCGAGATGCTTCGGGGAATTCGGCAGCAACCGATGACAGTTCAAGCGTGATTCTTGTTTCCACAGATTCCTGTGCTGCGGGTGTCGGCGGCGATGCGGTCGATTCCCGTCACTATGGCAGTTACTGCTACACGCGTCACACCGCTGTGGATAAATCCTACGCCGATGCGGAAGTCGCGTGTGCCGATCTCGGGGGAACGCTTGCCATGCCGAAGACGTCCGTGATCCAGGCCGTGATCAATTCCATGCAGGCCAGTTATGCATGGATCGGACTCAGTGACCGTGAGACGGAAAACACCTTCATGTGGGCCGACCGCACCTTGCTCGGATCGTTTACCTACTGGAATCCCGGACAGCCGCAGGGCGGAACGGGGGAAAACTGTGTCTATATGGAGAACGCGTACCTCTGGCACGATTATCCCTGTGAGGATGCTCATGACTACTTCTGTCAGATCCCCGATACCGTGGCATCGACTCCCAGCACGAACTCGGGAACGGGAGGCGGCGGAGCGGGAGGCGGCAGGCGCTCTGTGACGGAGACTGTGAAAAACGAAGCAGTGCAGCGTTCATCATCCGCTGCCGGATCGGTGTCCGGTCCGTCGTCCTACTTCAGTGATGTGCCGTCATCGGCATGGTTCTACCGTTTTGTGGAGGAGCTGCGCGTCAAAAAGATCATCTCCGGGTACAAAGATGCCAAGGGGAACGAGACGTACCGCTTCGGTCCCGCGAATGCCGTGTCGTACGGGGAGCTGGCAAAAATGATCGCATTGCTCACGGGTCACACACCAGCGAACATGACGGCCACGCAGCACTGGGCGGAGCCGTACGTGCGTGAGGCCCGCCGTTCCGGTCTCTCGGTGTACCTCAATGAAACATTGAACCTGGATACGCCGGCAACGAGAGGCGCCGTGATCCGCACGCTTCTCCAGGCCTATGACATCACGCTTCAGGCAACACCTCAAAACACCTTCAGTGATCTGCCGGACAACCATCCGTACGCCAAAGATCTGATCACCGCCCATGCGCTCGGCATCCTCTCCGGTGATGCGGGGAAAAACACCGTCCGTCCCGATGCGCCCATCAATCGTGCGGAGCTGGCAAAGCTGCTCGTCGAAGTGTCGGGTAAGTTCGCGCCCAAAGTGCAGACGGCGACCCAGCCGAAAAGTTCTGCCGCCGCTCCTCCCGCACAGTCATCGTCCAGTGTCGGCAGCGCTGTCGCCAAACCCGTGACCGGTGATGTCCGCACCGTTGCCACGCCCACGCTCAACGTGCGCAACGACTCGCGCATCAATGCCACGATCCTGTGGATCGCGGAGAAAGGGATGACAGTTCAGGTGCTTGAGGTTCTCTACGACGACTGGGCCCGAGTGCGTTTCATGGACGGCCGCGAGGGCTACGTGTGGGTGCATCACCTGGGGAAGTAACAGTATTTACACGGTGATCTCCGCAAAGCCGGAATTCGTATCAATGATCACGTCCGCTTTGGCTTTCAGTTCCGGGGCGATCTTGTGGTATTCGCCATGGAACAGCCGCCTGTTCTGTATCCAGCGCTCTTCGGTGAGTCCCCGGTCACGCGCATCGCGGGCCTTTGCACGGGGTTCCACGAGTGCGGGATCGATATCCAGAAAGATTTTAAAATCCAATGGCAGCCTGCTCACGCAGATCCCATCGATGATCAGTATCGGAGCCGGTTCAAAACGGAACGAACCGATATGCGTTCCTGAGTGATAGTCGTAAAGATCATTGAGAACAAAACTCTCTCCCGATTCCAAGCGCTTCAGCACCATCATCAATTTTTCAAAATCCTCGAAATCATCGAGATTGTGCAGATGCGGCCATGCCGGCCGATCATGTTTATGGAAGAGATCGCCGGGGATCACCGTACCGCCGAGAGCATCTGCAAGCGCGTGCGCCAGTGTGCTCTTGCCGACTCCGCTCACGCCATCGATGCCGATGGTCTTGGGTCGCCGCTGGCGGATGAGAGCAAGGAGATCCATGTCGTCATTTGGCTTTCTTCATCGCCGCGCTCACGAGTCCCGGCTTCTTCTCCGCGATCTTCAGGACCTTCTTGATTCCATCGAGATCCAGGTCTTCGATCTTCTTGAAGCGGATGCAGCTCTTGCCCACATTCACCTTTCCGAGTTCTTTGGCGTGCGCCTCGGCCAGGTACTTCCCGTCCTGCACCGCGCAGACGTAGAGGCTGATGTACTGCTTTTGGTTCGCGAGGCTGACCACGGGCCAGGGCATCATTTCTTTCTTGGTGCTGCTGAAGTAGGGGAAGGAGCCGTAGCCGATCATGTTGTAGGCAAAGTGCGGCTTGAGGGACGGCACCGTCTTCCGGATAAACGCATGGAGGAAGTTGATGGCTTCTCTGCGTTCAGCAGGAACCGCATCCAGATACTCCTTCACGGTGGTCGCTTTGACGGATTTGAACATGTTCATGGCTTCGGTGGGGAGAGACTCCAAGCATACTCATTTTTAGGCATCCGGCGGTCATTTTTCGGACTTTTTGGCTTTTGGAAGCCAATATTGTGCTTTTCCGCATAAACAAAGGAAAAAGCCTTTTTTTAGGCTTATGTAAGCCTAAATCTATCGATCGGATAGTATTTGACAAAATACAAATATGTTCTAGAATGAACAAACTTTGCGTATACCCCTCTTCATCAGCGGCCTGTTTTTGAGTCTCTGTCTCGTGCCGTCCGCGCTGGCTGCCGAGGTCCCTGCCGACACCTGGGTGCCGGAGGCGACGGACCGCATCTACGTCGACGTCACCGATAACGTGGGCTACATCGTCCATGAGAACAACGACTACATCCGCTTCCTCGTGGCCACGGGTCTGCAGAAGGAGATCTACTGGGTCCGCAAGCGCTACTACGCCGCCACTCCGGTGGATTCCTGGACCGTGTCCGAGAAGGTGACGCAGAACGACCGCGTGATGTTCGGAAAGACCGGTCGTTTCTTCCGCCTCAACGTCAACGGGACCGATACCAACTACGGTATCCACGGCTACGCGTACTTCGACAAGTGGTTGAAGGAGGAGGACCGTCACCGTTCGTACGGATGCATCATTATGAGTGAAGAGATGCTCGACATTGTCGAAGCGACGTACAGGAAGGCGGGCAGGACCCTTTCTGTGACCACCATGGAGAGCTCAGAGGAGTTCTTCGCGATGATCAACACGCACGGTCCGTCACGCAACAGTATCTTCTCCGCGCGCTGATCAGCGTTCGTCCGGCAGTCTCAGTTTTTTGTACGGTCCCCACGACTGCGTCCATCCCTTGGATGCCCAGCGGAAGAAAAAGTGCACGCCAAGGGCGATGATCAGGAGCACCCCGAACGTCACGCCGACAGCATTCCATCCGCCGAGTGCGTACACAATCCAGCCGATCGCGAGGAGCACGATGTACTTCACCACGCGGAATTTCCACGTCTGGGCGTGGAGAGCCACGTAGGCTTCGCGATTGAGGACCGACTTCATGGTCATGCGCTCACTCTACTCTCATCCGAACGCCCCGCTCACATACTCGCGCGTCAGCGGTTTTGTCGCGTTCTGGAACATGGTCCTGGCATCGCCGAATTCAATCAGTTCACCCGCATGGAAGAAGCCCACATGATCGGCGATGCGGCGGGCCTGATGCATGTTGTGCGTGACGATGACAATCGTGTAGTTATGCTTCAGCGAGAGGAGGAGCTCTTCGATATGCCGTGTGGAGATCGGGTCCAGTGCCGAGCACGGCTCATCGAGCAGGAGGACTTCGGGGCGCACCGCAATCGCACGGGCGATGCACAGGCGTTGCTGTTGTCCGCCGGAAAGGCGGTACGCGGAATGATGCAGACGGTCTTTCACTTCTTCCCAGAGCGACGCCTCTTTAAGGCTCATCATCACTGCGCGGTCGAGGGGATCACCGCCGGTCTCCAGCCGCTCGGCTGTCGGCTTCCCGCGGAAGCGGTGCCTGGCTTTCGCTTTGCCCTGGATCTGGAGTCCGTATGCCACGTTGTCGTAAATCGATTTGGGGAACGGCGTCGGGTTCTGGAACACCATGCCTACACGCTCGCGCAGTTCCACCACATTCGATGCATCGCCGTACACGTCGCTCTCGCGCAGAAGTAATTCGCCTTTCACGGTTGTCCGCGGCAGATGATCGAGCATGCGGTTCATGCTCCGGAGGAACGTGGACTTGCCGCTGCCGGAGGCGCCGATGAGCGCCGTGATCTTGTGCTCAGGAATACTGAGCGTCACTTCTTTGAGTGCGTGCAGGGATCCGTACCAGACATTGAGAGCTTTGGCGTGGAGGACGGGAGTGTCCATAGGGAAGAGGGTTACCAGGTTTTCTTTTTGCGGAAGCGGTACCGGAGCAGAATAGCTCCAAGGCTCAGGATGAAGGTGATCACCATGAGTACCAGCGCGCTGCCCGCCGCGAATTCATGCGCGTGGGGGCTGGCGTGTTGCGTGGAGAGAATGAACACGTGGTAAGGGAGGGCCATGTATTTATCGAACGGCGACGTCGGCAGTTTTGTCAAAAAGAATGTCGCACCCACCAGAATGATCGGAGCCGTCTCGCCGAGCGCGCGTGCCATGCCGATGACTCCGCCCGTGATGCAGCCGGGGAGGGCGGACGGCAGCACAATGCCGTAGACCGTCTGCCATTTGGTGGCACCGAGCGCCATCGAACTGTCCCTGAACTGCTGCGGCACCGCCTCAAGTGCTTCCACAGATGAGGTGATGATCCACGGGAGCGTCATCACGGAGAGCGTGAGAATCGCGGAAAGAAGCGTCATCCCGAAATCGAACAGGTGCACAAACACCGCAAGGCCGAAGAGCCCGTACACCACCGAAGGCACACCCGCGAGGTTACGGATCGCCAGCTGGATGAACTTGCGGAAGTGAGAGTGCTTTCCGTACTCCGTGAGGAACACGGCGGTGGCGACACCGAACGGAAAGCTGATGAGGGTGACACCGAGGCCCAGGTACACGGAACCGAGAATGGCGGGGAAAATGCCGCCCTTGGTGATGTCCTGGTGTTGCCACTCGGCAGTCAGGAACTGCCAGTCGATCACCGAGTACCCCGCGTAGGTCAGCAGCACGAGGACGAGGACGAGAATCAGGGTTGCGAGCAGCGCGCTTCCGCGGAAGAGCGTAAAGAACACGGCCTCTGAGATCGCATCTTTACGCTTCATGTTTTGAGTTTCCGGTGGAGGAAGTAATCCGTCAGCGAGTTCAAGAGAAACGTCACCACAAAGAGCGTGAGTCCTACCGCAAACAGCGCCTGCCAGTGCAGGTCGCCAACGACCACTTCGCGGATCTCGATCGCGATGGTCGCCGTCATCGGGCGCACGGGATCGAGGAAACTCCGCGGCATCGCCAGGCTGTTACCGGCCACCATGAGCACCACCATGGTCTCGCCGATGGCGCGGCCGAGTCCGAGCATCACCGCTGCGAGAATGCCGGAGAGCGAGGCGGGGATGAGAACCCTGCGGATGGTGGTCCACTTTGTGGCACCGAGTGCGAGGCTCGCTTCCATCAGTTTCGATGGCACGCTGGAGAGGGTGTCCTCGCACAAGCTTGCAACAGTCGGTACGACGGTGATGCCGACAAGCAGTGAGGCGGTGAGCGCGTTCAGCCCGTTACTGAGCCCAAAGATGTTGGCCACGAACGGTGCCAGGAAAAGGAGACCGATCAATCCGAGTACCACGGAAGGGATGCCGGCGATCATCTCGATCACGGGCTTGAGGATCTCCCGTGTGCGGTGCGAGGCGAGGAACGACAGGTAGATCGCGAGCGCCAATCCGAACGGTACCGAGAAGAGCAGCGACCCCAGCGCGATCATCGCCGTGGAGAGAGCAAGAGGGGCGATACCCCACAATGCACCGTTGATGGAGTTGGGGTTCCAGACGGTACTGAAAAAATCACTGACCGGCACGGTCATGAACATCTTTCCCCCGTCTTTGAGCAGGAAGAGGAAGATGCCGATGAGCAGCACCACGGTGAGCGAGGCCACCACCGAGAACACTCCGAACATAAGAGTGTTCACCAGGCTCTGCCTCGTATAGTGGCGTTCACCGTGTCGCAGGAGCGGTTCCATGGTTCAGCGCAGGTTCTGGAGGAGAGCCGTGTTCTGTGCCTTGTCCTCCGCGGTCAGACCGTAGAATCCCTGCTTACGGATGATGGCCTGGCCGTCTTCTGACATCTCAAAGGCCAAGAGCTCTGCGAGCAGCGAGTCCTTCGCTGGTGCAGTCGGCAGATACTGGTAGATGCGGCGGAAGATGGGGTACCGGCCGCTCATCACCGCCTGCGTATCGAGCGGCGACACGGGGTCGGATCCCTGGAGCGCGGAGACCGAAACCACTTTCATCTCGCCGCGGAGCTTTCCGTCTTCGTCCGCGACGTAGCCCACGCCCGCGTAGCCGATACCCTGGGTATCGTTCACGACCCCGTCCACGATGGCCTGCGTCCCTTCCATCTGGCGCATCGAAACCGCGTAATCCGCCTTCACCACGGCATCACGGAAGAAGCCGAACGTGCCAGATGTGCTCTGCCGTCCGTAGAGAACGATCGGTCCGTCGGTACCGCCGACGTCCTTCCAGTTGGTGATTTTGCCGCTGTAGATATCCGCCAGTTGCGTCATCGAGAGGGCGCTGACCGGGTTCGACGGATGCACGATGACGGAAAGACCGTCGCGCGCCAGGATGAATTCCTGAGGGTCGCCGCCCTGGTCTTTGGCGCTCTGGATCTCCTCCGGCTTCATCTGGCGTGACGAGTTGGCAATATCCGTCTCTCCGTTAATGAGTGCCGCAATGCCGACTGCACTGCCTCCGCCTGCAACCGAGATCTCCGCATCCGGATGTGTGCCGGAGAACGATTCCACCAACGCCGAGACCAGCTGCACTTCGGTATCCGAACCCTGAATCACGATTTCGTTGTTCGGGGACATGTTTGCCGAACCGCAGGCACTGACAAGAAGACCTGCGCAGATCGCCATGGCCATAGGTTTGATGGTCATCGATGAGGAGGGGAAAGAGAGTATCTCGCATTCTAAAGAGCCCTCCACAGAGCGCAATGTGCTTTTTCCGCTGCTCCTTCGCCTTTTTTGTTTTGCTATGCAAAAGAGCGCACGGGTTGCGTGCGCCCTTGCATACGTATGCGCTGATCAGAGCGTCGCGAACAAGATGGCCGAGCTTGCGAGTGTGGTGACCAGGTAGTAGCCCACGTCGAGCGCCATGTGCACCGCCGTCTTTCCCTCCCAGGCACGGCTGTTGATGAAGGAGAGGCCGGTGAATGCGAACGAGAGGATGGCGCCGATGAGCAGCGCGTCCCAGACGGAAGTGAGACCGAGCAGCTGGAACGTGCGGCCGAGAATCGCCGACTGCACGAGCACCTGTACAAAGCTTGCCGAAAGGCCGGGGAGCATCATCGAAAACTTCATATCCTCCTTTTTCGGGGCCTTCATGCCGTTGCAGTCCATCCAGAGTTTGCCGAAGAGGGGACCGTGCCACGTAAAGCCGATGACGTACGTCGCAACGATGGAAAGAAGAATACCGAGCCAGTGCGTAACCGCATACTGGCCGATGGCGGCGAGATGATCCATGGAGAAGAGGGGGAAGAGAGAGTTTCTCAAGTCTACTCCGTGTTTTCATCGCTGAACCATCACTGCATCACTTCGTCATCATCTTCATACGGGTTCAGCGTTCACGTGCGCACTTGCCTCGCCGGCCGCTCTTGCAGCGGCGTTGCAATTGGTCCAGACGGGCGCACTTTGAGCAGACAGAACATATTCTTTCCGCCTGTCGCTGCGATACACCTTTGCTGTGGTTGTACGATGCGCTCCATGCACTCCTCCGCTATCCGCAGCTTCGTTGCCGTGCTCGCCGCTTTCCTTGCGATCACACTCCTCTTCATCGGTACCGATCTCCTCGTCGCCAGGTTGCGCGCGGAGGTGTTCACTACCCCCAGCGATTCCGTGTGGTGGTACATCGTGCCGCTCCTCTACCGCACGGGGTTCACGGTCTTCGGCGGATACGTTGCCGGTGTGCTCGCACCTTCCAAGCCCGTCTTCCATGCAACGGTGCTGGGTGTCCTCTGCTTCCTCTTTGCGTTCATCTGCGCGTTCCTGATGTGGATGTACGTGCCCGCCTGGTACGCACTCCTCCCGATCGTCCTCGCTCCTGTTTCCGCATGGGCGGGAGGCAAGGCCTTCACCTATTGCCGGTGGTGGCGCTGAGAACGGGTGTATACTGGGCCCATGCAGAAGATCAAAATCGAGCATCATAGCGCAGCGGGCGGTTTCTGGTGCGCCATGTGGCTCTTCACCATCGGCTTTGTGCCGCTCACGTTCTGGCAGGGGGTCCTGGGCATTCTGCTCTGGCCCTACTTCCTCGGCGTGAAGGTGGCTTCGCTCATCGGGTGAGTGGCTCATCCCGGTGGAACGACAGCACTGTTGTCGCGTCCCAGTACTCGTGCCGGGTAACCTTCATCAGGGCTCCGCTGACAGCGGCGACGATCATCGGGGAAATCGCATGATGGCGATGGCCGCTGTGACGCTGTTTTTCCTGAGAACCACTCCAGCGTGAGTGGAATCTGGTATACTATGTCCTTCGTTTTTTTTATCCTACTTCCTTCAGTGTTTCCATAGAACGTCTGCGCTCTCGTCCGAAGGCCAAAAAGACCACTCATGATCATAGGAGGGCGAATGGTTTTGCAGAAAACATGGCAAATACCATTCTTGAAGAGAGGCAGGACATTGTCGGACAGATCGTTGCGTTGCGTCTGAAGATCAAGACATATGATGTCATCAATACTGTCCTGAGCGAAACGCTTGAATCCGTTAACCCGATGACCGAAAACGTTCGGAGATCTGTCATTGCGATTATCTGCCAAAGAGTGATCGCTGCAGATGTGCATGAGCGGATCAAAGCGGCAACGCGCAGCAAGCGTGCAGATTTAAATCTGATTCCCTGGACGCACGAGCTCGATGCAAAACTCCTCGAGTATCAACGGACAATTGTCCTGAGTAGTGGTCCGGCAAGAGGTAGAGCCGATTGGATGCTTATTGCAGAAATGATGAAAAGAGATTTCCAGATATCTCTGGAACCTGATCAATGGATGCGAAGAGCTGGAAGCCTCAATATGAAGAAGAAAAACATGAATCAAAAAGTTGTTCAGTGATCAGATCCTGCAGCTCTCATCGTCACAACGCCTGCGGCGCGCAGCAACGAAGTCATAGACGGGGGTACCGATGTGCTTCATTCCCGGGAACCAGAGGACAGGGACGAGCGGCCAGGCGAGCGGGAGACGACGCAGCAACACGCGGATGCCGTCGAAACTGTCACGTAAGGTGCCATCGGGCATGCGCACATGCACCACGCGGTCGAGTTCCTGCAGGGAGATTCCCCGTGCGTGGGTGTTGCGTACCTCCACATCCCGGATGTTCTCGAAGCGGATGCCGTGCAGCCAATCGAAGATGCGGAAGCAGAAGGCCGTGCGCACACAGAAGAGGCAGTGTCCGTCGTACAGCATGATCACCGGTTTACGCGTGAACCGCGAGAAGAACTTCCTCATTGCCGCAAAATCTTCAGCCTTGAGCATCCCGAAGTAGAACGCGAACATCGCCCAGGAAAAACTGCCGACCGCGAGCGTGATCAGAATCCCTCCGTGGAAATAGAGCCCGAGAAGCAGCATCCATCTGCGGAATCTCCCGGTCCTGATCAGTGGCAGGTGTTTGCCGGCGATGGGCGGGATGAAGAACAGGATCCAGAGAGCTTCCCAGAGGAGCGTGCTCCAGGTGAGGAACGGGTAGAAGAACGGGATGGCATCGAAGAGTGCCGGGCTGAAGCGTGCAAAGTGATCATGATGCAGCGGAAACGCCGAGGCCGAGCCCGACCACCAGTTACTGCCGTACAATTTGAAGATCACGCTCGTGACATAGATCAGCGTCAGCTGCGCGGTCACGAGCAGCCGCGGCCAGGAGGGCATGGTGAGCCCCGGAAGGAGCGTGCGGTCCCTCTTCCAGTGCGTCCACTGCTCCTGTAGCCGGTGCACGCTGAACGCTTTCAACCCCGGCGTGAGGACCGCAAGCACCAGAATGAAGCCGATGGTGCGGATGACGGTATCACCACCCGCAAGCGGCATGTAATTGCGTTCATGGAAGGACATGAGCAGCACGTAGGTCACGATCACCGAGATCCGCGGCAGCAGTCCGATCATCGTCGTGAAGGCCGCGATCATGAGGAGCCAGAAGACCAGCTGTACCTGAAAAGGTTCACGTATCCACGTCAGGAGCGTAAAGCGGTCGGCACGGATCATGGTCTCCTCAATCGCTTTGGGCCAGATGCCCGAGTCACTGAAGTAACGTGTGAGATTTCCGACCCTCGCGCCCATGCTCAGGAGCACCACGGCTCCCCACGCGGCGCGCATGAGCCCGATACCGAGAGCGCTCTCTTTCGCAAAGAAGAAGCGTTCCAGCGCTCCCAGCGTCCAGCCGTCGATCCGCTTGAGGAACTGCATATCAGAGGGATTCCAGGGGAGGACAGAACACGGTGGCGCTCACTTTTTCGTACCAGTCGCCTCCGAGCCTGGGGATCGGTTCATCGCGCGTGAGCGTGTTGGACCGCAGGATCAGACGACTGAGCGTTCCCGGAGGCACACCCGCACGTGCGCAGGCATCGCTCAGGTAGCGTTCACGCATGGTCTGCCCGTCATCTTCCTCTATCCGCTGCTGGATTTTGAGTTCGTCGGACCGGTGCCAGAGCGAGAGCGTATGTCCGCCGATCACCTGTACCGTTTTCCACTCCCTGCCGTCGAACATCTCTATGCGGTGCTCGGTGATCCAGTTGGTCGGGTTCGGCGCAAAGAGGTTCCAGTACTGCCACTGGCTGGTCCAGTTGAGGTAACGGTCCGTGTACTGACGGACGGTGTTACGCACGCGGCCGATCGCTTCCGTCTCCAGTTCTCCGGGGTACGTCATAGCCGCGACTGCAACCACGTGGAAGCAGCAGAACACGATGATGAGGAAGCGGCCCATGCGACGCATGGAGACGAGTGTACTGCCGCACGGGGTGACGAGTCGAATGCTTAGCGGAACAGCAGAATCTGCGCGCCGATCGCCCCCAGGTATCCGCCGAGGAGGATGGCACCCTCAAAGCGCGAGATTTCCCTGCGTGTGAGCAAAAACAGGAAGAGCAGGAAGCTCATGCCGATGAGGATCGGCAGGTCGAACGAGATCCACTGCTGCGCGATCGTGATGGGGCCGAGCATGGCGGTGACGCCGAGTGTCACAAGCAGCGTGAAGATGTTTGATCCCAGTGTTTCGGAGACGGCGATATCACCCATGCCCCGCCGCGTCGCGGTGAATGCCGCCATGATGTTGGGGATGGAAGGCCCAAGAGCGCCCAGCGTGGTGCCGATGAGCAGTTCATTCACGTTCAGCATCTGTGCCAGATCGATGAGTTGTTCGGAAAAGAGTTGCGTGCCCAGAAGGAGCAGCACGATCCCCACGCCAAACGAGAGCCAACCGGGTTTGAGCCTCCCGAAATCCATACCCACCAGCGTGAGTTCGATCTCCAGCGATTGGGATTCCTTCCTGCGGATTTCCCGGCTCTGGCTGCGCTCCTGCAGGTACACGTTCACCGCGTACGGGATGAAGAGCAGGAAGAACGCGAGGCCCTCGAACCTGGTGATCGTTCCGCCGTTACTCACCGCAAGCACGAGGATCGGCACGATCAGCGAAAAAATGCCGTCGCGGAGAATGGTGCTGGTCTTTACCCTGAGCGGGCGTATCACCGCGCAGAGTCCGGTCATGAGGCCGATGTTGCAGATGATGGAACCGAGCACGACGCCCAGGCTGATGCCCGGGTAGCCTTTGAGCGAGAAGAACACCGCCGCGAGAATTTCGGGGAGGCTCACCGCCACGGAGACGAGGATCAACCCCACCGAGACGCCCGATACCCCGAGCTTGCGGGCAATGGGGACGAGGGAGTGTGTGAGCCAGTCTGCGCCTTTCCAGATGAGGAGAATGCCGAGGGTGAGGAGCAGTGGAGCGGTGAAGAAGGCCATCGTGTCGCGTGAGAATAGCAGACGTTTGCCTCTGCCGTCTCATTTTCCCGTGTTCTTCCTGTTACTTCTTCTTCAGCGGGCGCAGGAGCACGATTTCGCGCCCCACGAACTGTTCGGGGCGGCGGTAGAGGAGCGACGTGTGGTCGGTGGAGGTGGATTGCACGTCCGGCGGCAGTACGGCTTCAAACCCCAATGCCGGCAGCTTGCCCCAGATTTTCTCGAGACCCGTGGGGTGGTTGCTGCCGTACCACACCGGCCACGTGCACACGACGGGCGTGCCGGGCAGTGTGGCGGCCACGTTCTTGAGGAAACCCTCTTCAATCTTCTCGGCCTCGCTCCTGAGACTCGTGATCTCTCTGGCCAGCGGACGCTTTTTCAGGTTCGGCCCGAGTGTGGTCTCCGTCACAATCACGTTCGGCTTCCGCTTGGGGGCAAACGGCTTGAGGGCATCCTGCCTCCAGGCATCGGACGGGTATTCGGTCTTGAGAATGTGTTCCTCTTTGCGCAACCACTCGATGTTCTTGGTGGTTCCGGTCACCGCCTTTTCCGATTTATCGGACGCAAGGACGGCAAACCTGCGGACAAGGCACTCCACCGGGATCACGCCTGTTCCGCAGAAGGGATCGAACACGGTAAAGAGCGTCTCGGGGTCCGGAGCCTTCTTGCGGCCACGCCTGCCTTCCTCCTCCAGCGGTACGCCGCCCGCGAGCCACGTGCCGAAGTTGATCATCACCTGTGCGAGTTTGGGTGGCAGGAGTCCGACCGTGGTATCGCGCACCGGCTTTTCCATGTCGCGCTTGGCGTAGGCGTTGACGTTCTGCACGCCGACCGTGCGCCCGACCCAGAGGCGGTCACCGTCGCGCACAATGCACATCTCCACGCCGTCTTTTCCGTTCAAAAGGCCGCTGTCGTGCACCAGCACCGAAGCGGCAGGCTGACGTTCGTTGCCGACATAGCGGCTGGAGCGTCCGTTCTTGCGCAGGAAATCCTTGCAGTTCCGGTAGAGTGTTTTGATTTCCGGCGGCGTCAGCCCCGCGGTCCTCAGACTGAACGTCACTTTGCCTTTCATGCCCTCGAGTTCCTTCAGGAGCAGAGAGGGGACGGTGTTCAGGTCCGGGTTTTTTCCTTCCACCTGACGCGCCAGCACCACGGTGCCGCCGAGGAGATCGATGAAGCTGCCCGGGAGTTCCTGGCCGCTTTCAAAGAGCAAAGCTGAGCGCTGTGCGATGCCGCGGAGTGTAAAGCCGGGGACCGCGGCGGCGAGTTCGGCCACACTGATGTGCGGCTGGTGTCCGATAAATGCTGCATAGGATGTCATGGCAGCAACAGTAACATACAAATTCTAAGCACTAAATCCTAAAGGTGAGTCGTTTAGGCTTTAGAATTTAGGTTTTCGTCTTTCCGACGATTGTTTTCTGTAGCAGCAACGTCATCAGCGCCACCATCACCGGCAGTATATGCATGATTCCCCGCGCATACCCCGTCTGCATCAATGCCTCCGTCGAAAGACTCGTAAAGAGGAAGAGCAGCAGTTGCGTGCCGTAGGGGATGAGGATCGCGGCGAAGAGGACGAGCAGCTCCGGAGTTCCGATGATCGCGCGTGCCTGCCTGATGAGCAGCAGGATCAGGACCGGGAACAGGAGGAGCCAGTTCCCTTCCAGGAACGTGTTGATCGTGATGGCCTGCAGCACGCCGGGCTGCCAGCCTTCAAAAATAGTACTGAGACCTTTGGCGTTCCCGAACGTGAGCTGGTGCATCACTTTGTAACCGATCCACGAGACCCCGATCACGAGGCCAATTCCCACGAGCCAGCTCAAGGGCTTCACAAGTTCGCTGAGTTGAATCCGGCGCTTCTTCATGAGGAGCAGCGCCGTCAGTCCTGTGACGAGGAGCAGGGAGGGAAGGTAGAGCGCAAAGCCTTCGTTCTTCACAAAGGGCATGAGCGCGATCGGCAGAGCCGCAAGGCGCAGGGCCGAAGCTGTCTCTTCCGTCGTCTTCGCGGTCAGGGCAAGTACAAGCAGGTGAATGGCAGCGAGATAATGGAGGGAAAGGAACAGATCGGAATAGGGGTTCATCCCGTGCATCACCGCCAGCGGCAGCGACCAGTAGATGCCCGCGCCGAGCGTGGCCCAGAGAGCCGTCGTACGGCGGCGGATGAGGAACCAGAGGACGAGGCCTGTGGCGATAAACCACAGCGCGTGCGGCAGGTTCACAAGCCCCTCGTTCCACTCGCCACCGTTGAGGAGCGTCAGTGACGCCTTAAAGAGCGGGACCGGCGGCGGATAGGAGCTCAGGGCGTCGGTCGTTGTTGCGGGCGGGAAGGCGAGGAGGATCTCCTGGTGATGCGCGTAGATCTTTGCGCGGTAGTTCCAGTTGTCCATCGCGTCGTCGTAGAACGTGGGCGTTGTTCCGAGAACGAGTGTGCCGCCAAGGATCTTGATCACCGCCGACGCAAGCACGAGCCCCACAATCCACCAGGCCCACTTCGGTGACGGTCCCGTTTTCGCAATCGCTGCCGAGCTCAGGAGTGTTGATCCGCGGAGCTTAATCACTCCGGCAAAGATCGCGATGAGTGCGGCTTCGATCGCGGTAAAACTCCACCATGTCAGCGGCACACCGGCGTACGTATGTACCGTGAACACCGCGAACATGCAGAGTGTCACGCCGAGAGCAAAGCCCATCACCTTCCTCTCGATCTTCGTGAGCACGGGTGTGTTCCACTCCAGTGCGCGCAGGCACAGGTATCCGGCAATTGTCGGGAGTGCGAGGCCGATGATGAATGCGATGATGCTCACGGCGTCTGGTAGAGGAAGCTGCCATCCGGAAACGTTTCGATGACGGCACCCGATGATGCGAGTACTGCACCCTTATAGAGCAACTGGTTCCCGGCGACAGTGGCGCCGGGATCACGGAAGACAAACCAGCTCGTCGTTCCTTCGGGCACATTCTCCTTTTCTACGGGGTACGCAGGGTGGAGGAGGTAGCGGAACATGCCTTTCACAGGGAGTGAGGAGATCAGGACAAACGGTCCTTCTTCCAGATGCGGTTTGATGGTCTCCGCTGAGGAATAAATGTTTTCAAAATTGCGGAGCACTTTCTTGTCTGCAGGCTGCATCACATACGTCGTCAGATCTTTCTTCACGTAGTTCAGATATTCGGTGTCCATGCGTATCTGGAACACGGCCCAGCATCCGGCAGTCACTCCGAACACGAGGAAGCCGGCTTTACTCAGTGTTCCTATTTTTGAGGCTTCACTGCGTCCTTTTTTCCAGAGTGCTGCGGCAATCAGGCTGAGAGCGATCGCGCCGAGGAACACCCACACGGCCGAGCGGCCGATGGCGGGACTCGAGTCAAACATCACCTTCATCGTGTAGGGGTTTGTCACAATCAGCGGGCCCCACAAAAAGTTGATGCTGTAGGGCAACTGCTCGTCCATGGTCCAGTAGCTCTTGAGGCTGTTGAAGAACTTTTCGTAGATGTTCCAGTGACGCAGCGTGATACCGCGCAGCAGCACATCCGAACCTGCAGGCAGCCCGATGCCGATGTTCTTGGTGGCCGGCTCCCACGCGCCGTTGATGGCCGGGTAGATGTGGATCACTTCCGGAAGACCCGTGCCGTTGAGCGTGAATGGCACCGCGCCGATTTCGCTCGTGTCCCCGATGCGCCACAGGAGCGCTCCTTCCACCGGCCGCGATGCCGCGGCTTCGATCGTCACGACATCAATCGGCATCCGCACATCACCGGTGGAGCGCATCATGTAGCCGTTCTCGTTCGCCGAGATTCTCACCCCCTCTTCCGTGGGCGTAGTGGTCGCCCAGCCGTTCACCTCCCACTGACCCGACACGTTGCCCCCCAAAAAACTCCACTCCACATTCACCACCGCGAGCACCGGGATGGGCAGGGTAAGGCCGAGGAGCAAGGCGAGGAGACGCGCTCTCACGGGGGATAGTGTTGTCCTGACCGGGCGGAAGAACAAGGGGGACTATCACAGCTGCGGGTTACGATCTGCGGGCTGCGGGAGGAGACATACTCGCTGCTCGTCACTCGTCACTTCACGCCTGTCCCGCCGCCTCAATCGTCTTCGGTCCGCCGCTCACGACGGCCTTGATGCGCCGTACACCCGCGGAGCTACTCTCCTCTTTCTGGATCTTGAAGGAGCCAAGCATGCCGGTGCGTGCCACGTGCGGGCCGCCGCAGATCTCCTTGCTGAACACCGACCCGTCTCCGATTTTTCCGCTTCCGGCTGTGGTTCCCTTGGGGTCACCCATCACGTATACCTTCACCTCGCTCGCGTAGCGGTCATCGAACACGCCAATCGCGCCTTCCTTCTTCGCGCCGTCGACGGTCGTCAGATGGAACGTCACGGGCAGATCAGCCCTGATCGCATCGTTCACGAGCTGCTCCACCTCTGTGATCTGCTCGGGGGTCATTTTGTTCGCGTACGTGAAATCGAAGCGCAGGCGCTCCGCCGTGATGTTCGATCCCTTCTGATTCACTTCCGGTCCGAGCACGCGGTGCAGAGCGGCGTTGAGTAAGTGCGTCGCGGTGTGGAGCTTGGTCGTCTCGTCGCTGTGGTCGGCAAGACCGCCTGCGAATTTCTGCGCGGCACCCGCGCGGCTCTTGGCCTGGTGTTCCTCGAATGCTTTCCGGAATCCCGTTTCATCGACGACCATGCCATGCTCTGCAGCCATTTCTTTCGTCAGCTCGATCGGGAATCCATACGTGTCATACAGATGAAATGCCGTCTTCGCATCAATGAGCTTTGATACCGAAATATCTTTGTCACCAAATTGCGGATCTCGGAAGGTTGTATTTTTTTCGGCGTTCTCGATCGCTTTCTGCAAACGCTTGAGTCCTTCCTTAAGGGTGTTCTTGAACTGCCTCTCCTCTTTCTCCAGCGCAGCCAGAATTGCGTCCTGCTTTGCGCGCAGAAAAGGATAAGCGTTTTCGTATTGATTGATCACCTCTTTTGCAATGTTGGATGCGTAAATATTTGTATCAAAATTTTGATCACGCTCTACGTATAACGTGCGTAGCGAACGGATGGCGCGGCGGATCAGGCGACGCAGAACGTACCCCTGATCGACGTTCCCTGGCTGTACACCGTCGGCGATCATGAAGACCGATGCTTTGATATGGTCCGTGATGATCCGTCCGTGACGGCGAACAAGCTTTCCTTCGTCGCTATCGTCCGTCATGAGATCATCCGGAACAGCCTTGAGAAAAATCGGCTTGAGGCGGTCGGTGTCGTACACGCTCTTCACTCCCTGCAGCACCGCCGCCACGCGCTCAAGGCCCATGCCCGTATCCACGTTCTGCTGCTTGAGCGGCTCGAACGTACCGTCCTCTTTTTTGTTGTACTGCATGAAGACGTCGTTCCAGATCTCCAGCCAGTTGGCGTCGTCGTTCGCGGGGTTGCTTCCTGCGGGCGGCAATTCGCTCGGGCCCACCCAGTAGAACATTTCGGTATCCGGGCCGCAGGGTCCGGTTTTGCCGGCCGGCCCCCACCAGTTTTTGGCTTTGGGAAGGAATCCGATCCGTTCGCGCGGAACGCCGAGACTTTCCCAGATCTTTGCACTTTCTTCGTCCTTGGGTGCGTCGCTGTCTCCTTCAAAGCACGTCACGGCAAACTTCTCGAGCGGGATACCGAGCACTTGCGTGATGAATTCAAAACTGAAGCTGATGGCCTCCTTTTTAAAGTAATCACCAAAGCTCCAGTTGCCCATCATCTCGAACATCGTCAGGTGCGAGGCATCGCCCACTTCATCGATGTCTCCGGTGCGCACACAGCGCTGGACGTCGCAGACCCTCTTTCCTGCTGGATGCTTTTCCCCGAGCAGATAGGGGACAAGCGGGTGCATGCCGGCCGTCGTAAAGAGGACAGTGGGGTCGTTCTCGGGAACAAGGCTCGCACCCGGGATCACCGCGTGACCCTTCGACTTGAAGAACTCCAAATATCTCTCGCGGATTTGATCGGTGCTTAAAGGTTGCATAGAGGAGAAGGGTTGCCTGCCTGCCCACCGTAGCTCCGCAGAGCGGAGGTGGGCCGGATTTCATCAGTAGTCAGTGGCTTCATCGAAAGTAGTGTAGCAGTGGTTTTTGCCTGTTTCAGTAGCAGAAATGCTTTGTGCATCCATCACACACACTTATAATTCCTTCCTTGCTCCTGTCACCCCTCCCACATGCCTATTGAGAAGCGCACTCTCAGGCCAACGCAGCTTTCTACCGATACGCATTCCGGTGCCCAGACGATAGAGATTGCCTCATTTCAGGCACATGAGGATCTGCTTGCCGTTCTTGCCATGCGTTACGACGAAAAGGAACTGGGTCGTCTGGATGTCCGGCCTTCAAAGGGGGCAGGGGATCTGGAAAAACATCTCGAAAGTGTAGCCACGCATCTGATGTATCAGTCATATCTTGCAGAACCCCAGAGTGAATTACAGACAAACCAGCAATTTTTCCGGAGAGTAATCACGCAGGTTCTTCTCAATGCCAGCGGTCATCGTGACAAAAAATGGCAGAGCGATTTGGAGCTCACGTATGGGGTTTTTCCCTCCGTACAGAGCGGGCCGATGTTTGGTGTGTACATTGCGGGTGGGGATGCCAAACCCTTCAGGCTCGATGAGTTGCCCAGTAACGGGGGAAATGAGCAGTTCCTTCCGGTGGTGGGCAAGGCTCTCTCTCCGCACGGAAAACTGACGTATTATCCCAAAAATCCCGAAGCGGGCAGCCGGGGCTACGTCCGGCCCGCCTTTATGCAATGGCCAATGCCTGCGGAATTCGCCAATCAAACGGTGCCCCGGGAACGCCGGCGATAGGGCTCCGGGCATGTTGAAAAAAAGCGGTTTTTTCGCTATAATAAGAGCAAATACCCACATTTCTCACCATTCTCCGGGCGCTGAGGCATACCTGGCAGATCGTGTTCTTCTCGGTCTTCATTCTGGTGTTTGCCCTGGTACTGGGGACGGTGTTCTTTTTCCGTGCGCAGATGCACATGGAGGAGCAGCTGAAAGACTCACTCAAGATGAGTGTGTCCATGGCCGCCGAGCAGTTCAACGCAGAGGACATCACGCGAATCGGTGATCGTGAATCGATGACCGACCCGGTATTCGAAAAGATCGTCGATTCGCTCTACCGCCTGCGTGCCGCCGCACCGAACATCCGCTTTGCATACATCCTGAGGAAAACCGAAGATCCGCAGATGCTGGAGTTCGTGGCCGATGCCGATTCGCTTACCTCTGACGAAGAACTCGACGTCAATGATGACGGTACGGTGGATGCCGATGAGAACGTCGCGTCGTTCCCCGGTGATCCGTACGACCTCTTGCAGGCTCCGGCGATGATCGAGGGCTTCGACGGTCCCGCCACCGATCACACGATCGTGCGCGACAAGTGGAGCGCCTCCATGTCCGGCTACGCCCCGATCCGTAACGCGGACGGCGAAGCGGTCGCCATCCTCGGTATCGATATGGATGCCGCCGATTTCGTCCGTCTCTCCCAGAGCGTGTTCTCGCCCGTGGCCTACCTCACGTTCCTGGTCACCGTTATCCTGCTTGTTCTCTACATTCTCGCGTTCCTCTGGCAACGCAGGATTGAATCGCTCAAGCGCATCGAGGAAGAGCGCTCCGGTGTGATGCTGCTCACGTTCCATCAGCTCGGAACACCGCTCACCATCATCCGCTGGTCGCTGGAAGCGCTCAAGGAAGCGCTCACCGAACATGCCAAGCTGGAGCCGGCCGTGCTCGAGCATACCAAAAACATGGAGACCGCTACCGGCCAGCTCACCCGCATCTTAAGCACGCTCAAAGAGGCGTCGCTCGTCGAAGAGGGCACGATCGTCTACAAGACGGAGCCGGTTGCGCTGCGCTCGCTTGTGGACCAGATCGTCACCGATCTGTACTCGTCGTTTGAGCGCCGCAAGCAGCGCATTGAGCTACACATCGATCCCACGCTCACGTTGCCGCTGGACCGCGACCGCATCGGCGGCGTGATCCGCGAGCTCCTCACCAATGCCTCCGATTTCTCCCCCGATCATACGGCGGTCAGCATCCGGGTGATCCGGAACAAGGAGCACATCGAGGTGCAGATCAGCGATCACGGGTACGGTATCAGGCGCGAAGATCAGCCCCGTCTCTTCTCCAAATACATGCGCGGACACGATGCGCACCGCTACCGCCCCGAAGGCAACGGTATGGGTCTGTTTGTGGCACGCGGCATCGTCCGTCGTGCGGGTGGCGATATGTGGATCGAGAGCACCGAAGGTATCGGCACCCGCGTGACGTTCACTCTTCCCTTCTCTTCTTCTGCTTCCTGATGTCCCTGCATCTCGCCACCCGTCTCCGTCAAAACGCTTGGCCGCTCTTCCTCGGCATCCTCGTCACGGTGTCCATCGTGCTCCTCGGCTTCGTGTTCTACTCGCGCGGCCGCTCGCTCATGGAAACGGAACTGAAGGAGCGTCTGCGTTCCATGGCGGCCATCGCGGCCCAGCAGTTCGATCCCGCGGATCTCGACCGCATCCACACCATCGATGACATGGATGACCCTGTATACGCCGTGCTCGTGCAGCGGCTCGATGCCATTCGTGCGCAGAGCCCCGATGTGCGCTTTACGTACATTCTCCGTCCGCTCGCGGAGGAGAACGAATACGAATTCGTCGCCGATGCCGATTCCATCTCACCGGTCGCGCTCAAAGATCTCAATGGTGACGGTGTTCTGGACGAAAGCGACGAACCCGCACCTCCCGGCACGCCGTACTCCGCCGACAGCGATACCATCGCCCGCGGCCAGAGAGAACCTGTCACCGACGAAGAGCCGTACACCGACCAGTGGGGCACGTACATGTCCGGCTTTGCGCCCATCCGCCGTGCCGATGGAACGATTGCCGGTGTCCTCGGTGTGGATATCGATGCCGGTCACTTCCTCAGGCTCTCGCAGCGCATCTTCTCCCCGGTCATCGTCCTCCTCGGCATTTTCGCCGGTCTCCTTATCGCCGTCGCGTTCATCCAGTCCTCCGCCAGCCGTCGCGTTGCACAGCTGAAACTCATGGAGGAGGAACGCGCGGGATTGCTGCGACTCACGTACCACCAGCTCGGTCAGCCGCTCACGATCCTCAAGTGGTCCATCGAAACCGTCGGCGAAGGGAACCCGGATCCCGCGGAGCTGAAAAACCAGATGAAGAACCTGAAAGAGGCGACCGCGCGCATCGATGCCGTATTCCAGGCTCTCGGCAAAGCCGACCGCGTGCACCGCGGCGAATCGTTGCAGTACGCCAAGACGCCGGTTTCCGTTTCCATGGTCATCCGTCAGGTGATGCTCGGTGCCGATGCGCACATCCAGCGCCGCCGCATCCGCACCAGCGTGAATATCGATGACGCTCTCACGGTGAGCCTGGATCAGTCGCTCATCGGTGGCGTGATCGATGAACTTGTCCGCAATGCCATCGATTATTCACCCGAAGGTTCGGAAGTCTCCATCGAAGCGCGTCGCCGCAAGAATTTTGTCGAGATCAGCGTGAGCGATTCCGGCGTCGGTATCCCGCAGAATGAACTCTCCAAGATCGCCACCGAATACTTCCGCGCCAGCAACGCCCCGCACATGAAACCGGACGGCAACGGGCTCGGGCTCTTTGTCTCCCGCGGCATCGTGGAGCGCGCCGGCGGAGAATTCACGGTGCACAGCCAAGAGGGCAAAGGCACGCGCGTGACCTTTACTCTCCCGTTACAGTCCTGAGTTATTTGATCTCACCTTTCAGCCTGGCCGAGAGCTCCGGAAAGCGGAGGTAGCCGAGCAGTGTGGCGACCGCGAAGGCAATGAACATGGGGATGTTCTCAGCAACGGTCATTCCGTGTGTCAGCGTGGTGGCAAGGATGCCGCCCATGTATCCGATGAGCATGATGTAGCCGATCACAGCCGTGCGGGGGATGAGGAAGAGCACAAGCATGATGATTTCCACGATGCCGAGCGCCACGGCGATATCCGCAAAGCCGAGCATGGCGGTCATCTCTGCGGTACCGGGCATGAGTGCCGGATTGAATTTGCCCGGGATGGAGGGCAGGAAGAAGAGGACGATCAGGACCGTGAGGATCCAACCGATAATGCGCGAAGCGCGGGAGGGGGAGTGGGGCATGACGAAAAGTCTAGAGAAGGGAGTTCTTTAGGGCCAGTGCATCGCAACGGGCCACCCGAAGATGGTAGTCAATAATGCTGGAGCATTTGGGGTGAGTTCCGAACCGTCTCTATTCTTTACTCGTGATGTGACGCAGATTCTCGAAACATACATAAAGTTCGATTATTCGCCGCATACGCTCATAGAACTTCTGGATATGCCGCGAGATATGAAACGATTTGTGATCCTATAATTTGGATTTGGCTAAGAGCTTTCGGGAGTGTTTCCGAACTTATCATCTTGATCATGCTGTTAGCTCTAGCTTGGTAAGCGTGCGCTTCTGTAATTTTTCATAAATACTCATTCCTTGTCCTTTGCAGTGCTTGTCATGGAGTTTTTGTGACAGTTCTTCGAGTGATAAAGAGCCGTCGCAGCCTTTCTGAGTAATGACCGGAATTGCAGAAACAATTTTGGGATCAATATTGTATGCCAGTGTTGCGCGCATGAGTTCAGAAAGTTGCGTGCAGTTATAGAGGACCACGCAAGAAGTAACTACTGGCGATTGTTCTCCATAATCTACCCAGAGAGCATTACGAATTTGTTTTGCATATTCACTAACTTGTAAGCGGGGATTCGGCTGTTGCTCTCGACTTACCAAATCTTCTTTCGTCTGATCGTTTAATCTCGTATGAAGTGAAACGAGTATGTCTGAACAGCCTTCTGCCACCGCGAATGGTCGGATGTCATATCTTCTTCCGAATCGTCGCTTCCTTCTTGTATGCCATGTTTTCAATTCAAGAACTGTCGCATGTTCCTTTTCGTCATCGGACTTTCCACAAAGTACCACATCGATGCCACACCGAGTCTTCGATAAGATCGCTTCTAATAAGATCACTTGGTCACCGTTGATCTCTGCATTGCGCAAGCTTTTTCTGAGAAAATGCAGTGAGGACTCCCATGCGTGTTGCTGTTCGTCCGAGAGAGGATCTTTAGGGCGATACTGCTCATGACCTTTACAAAGAATATCCATCATTTGAATCGTGTCTTTCGATTCCTCCAAAAACCTCTCGGCGGTAGCCGCATAATAAGCGCCGAGCGAAGTCTCTTCTTGCATAAAGTAAAGTGCTGCATTATATCCAAGTTTTCTATTGCGATACATCCATTCAATATTCGTTCAATTCATTTGATAAGAGTTGTAAGGCACAATGCAATATGTTCTTTTCAAGATGAATGGGTGGACAATCATACACCCTATTCATATTATTCAGTACTATGACATCTACCGCATTCGCAACTACGGCAACTCAAACAAAGCAAATTAAGAAACAAGAAATACCCGCTAGTTTTTTTAATGTGGTAAGTCTGTTTAGCGGAGCTGGGGGTTTAGATTTAGGATTAGAAATGGCGGGCTACAGTACACGTGCGTGCGTGGAGATAGATCCTGTATTCAGGGAAACAATTCGCAGCAACAAACCCGACTGGAACCCTCTTGATGATTTCGGCGGAGATGTGACTTCCATCACTTCGGATCTTCTCTTGGAGCGCGCTGGCCTAACGAAAGGGCAAGTGGATTTGTTGGTGGGTGGGCCACCGTGTCAGTCTTTCAGTAATATGGGCAACAGGAAAGGAGTACAAGACGCTCGTGGCCGACTTTTCCGAGATTACTTAAGGTTGGTTAAAGAAATCCGACCCTTGGGCATCATTTTTGAAAATGTCGAAGGGATCAAACAACATGGAGTGCTCGATGAACTTCAAAAGGAACTAGAAGCCATGGGGTATAAAGTTAGATGTGAAACACTAATTGCAGCCGATTATGGTGTTCCTCAAAAAAGGAAGAGGGTGATTGTACTCGGATGCCTCAGTGTTGATCCTCAATTTCCAAAACGCACGCATTCACGCTTCGGGGAAGTACCTGGAACGAAGCGATGGGTTACAGTGGGCGAAGCATTTGCAAAAATTACTGCGGAAGATCTGTTGAGATCGGATTGCCTTGGCATGAATCATTCGATGGAAATAGTTAACAGAATGAAAATGGTGCCGGCGGGTGGCAATTTTCATGATCTTCCGAAAAAGTATCTGCCTGATTGCTGGAAGAACGGAAGGCATCAAGGACAGGATACGTTCGGTCGTCTTAAATTAAATGAGCCGAGCGTTACGATTCGCACAAGCGGATACAATCCGACGAAGGGTCGTTATATTCATCCGACGGAAAACAGAGGATTGAATACTTTGGAAATGGCCGCCCTTCAATCTTTCCCGAATGATTTTAGGTTTGTGGGAAATCTGAAATCCGTCGGTATTCAGATCGGAAATGCGGTACCGCCTTTATTGGGTAAGGCATTGGGAGAAGCTATGAAGCCCTGCTTAATTGAGGCGCGGTTGAAGCAGCATTGATTATTTTTTCGATCATCTCATCTGCATCGTCGGTAGTGGGAACGTGATACACCTTATCTACGGCCCGAACCGACGGACTGAAAACATTGACGATGCTGTGCGTGGCGGCTGTTCTGAAGATCTCATGATCGTTTTCACTGACATTTTCGGTAACCGCCCCATAAAATTTTGTTTCAAAAGAGGTATCCCAATAGCGTGTTTGAAGATGTGCAATGAATGCTTTTACGATGCTTCCTTCATGCACAATTTGATATCGTCTGTCCCCACGTAGTGAAGTTTTGATCGATACTCCGAATAAGATGCTATTGTAAGGACATTTTCCGATTAAATGTTTATAGGCATCAAAAAGCATGTGAGCCTCTTCAGTTCCAAGGCGATTAATGCGTTTGTGGAATTCGGGAGGCAAAGATTTTCTGTTTATGCGAACTCCTATCAAATCGGGATTGGACATGTCCAATCTTGCATCATGTTCTTCCAGCGTTCTCATCAGTCCTGACCGGATTCTCTCTTGAGCTTCTTCATCAAAAATTTTTATGAATTCCATTTTTGCGACATTCGGCAATCGCAGGACAAGAATATCGATATTTCTGTCTATAACCGCATTCCAAAATCTGGCTGCCAATATTAGTTCAAGCCAGTCGCCGCGGGCGTTGTTGAAGGCTGCCTGTGCCGGAACCTTCAATTTATTTTTCTTTGCGTAGTCAATAACTGTTGTTTGAATGGATTGGAGAAGTTCTTCGATATTTCCTTCGGGAAACTCATCAGCAAATCTTGCCCCGATTGCGGCTTCTTTTTTTACCCTACCTTTCGCATCTACGAATTCTGCATTCATGCACCAAGAGTATACAATCAATGACATCTGACGTAAGCCCTTCTCATGGCAGACATCTTCTCAAAGAAAAAGCGAAGTCAAATAATGACCAATATAAAGGGCAAACTTACGGGTTTGGAGCACGTTGGCTGGAAAGCTTTAAAGGACGCAGGAATGAGTTTCAGAAAACATCCTAATGGAATTTTTGGAAGACCAGATGCAGCTAATAAATCAAAAAAGATCGCCGTGTTTTTCGACAGTGAGTTTTGGCATGGATACAAATGGGAAACCCGCAAAAGAAACATAAAATCGAACCGGGCATTTTGGTTTGCAAAAATTGAACGCAATATTGCTCGCGATAGGCATGTTACGAGGAAACTACGAAGGCAAGGTTGGAAAGTGATACGTTTGTGGAGCAAAGACCTAAGTTCGAAACGCATTCAGGCTACGATTAGGCGACTTCAGAAGAAATTATTGGACTGATGCGCGAAGTTTCCGAACTCGCCGAAAACCGCAACATCAAGCCATCAATGATGATTGATGCCAAAAAATGCCCTCGCATCCCAAAAACCCGCTTTCGAACTTTTTCAAAAGTGGCTATAAGTGCAAAATTATTTACTAAAATGCGATTTTAAGATTTTACAGTTCGGTGATTTCCCGAATGGTGGAGATGCCGGGAGTTGACCGGCTTCGTCTTCGGACTACGCCGCGTCTATGCGTCGTGCAGATTGAATGGAGCGACTTGGGAAAAGTCTGATTTGCTAGTGGTGGAGATGCCGGGAGTTGAACCCGGGTCCAACGTGGGGTGCGGATGCCTGTACTGTTATGGCCTTCTCGTTTCCCGCGTCGGTGAGAGAGGGCCAAAGACCCGTCGCGGGGGATGACATCGAGGGTACTCGCGCATCACGATGTCGAATGATGGTTGAGTCCTGCTAATGACATCTCATCCTCTTAGGCAGGAGTGGGAGGCGAGATGTGTTTCCAAAAGGGGAAACTTATGCCGCAAGAGCGAACTGCGGAGCGACAACGGCGCGAGCGAGCTCGGCACCGCGTGCAGCAGCAGCCTTGAAGGCGTCAGTAGCTTTGGCAGCTATTGGTTTGCAGAGGTGGGTAACGGGAAACACTGCGATCCCGAACAGAGGCGAAGCCGGACCGTAATCACGCTGTCGAAGCCTGTCATCCCCAGATGAATTGCAGCTGAGCGCGAGCCCGAAGGGCCCAATGACGATAGAAAAACGGTGGTCGCTTGGAAGAGCCGGAGGAGTGAGAGAACAAGGTGCCCAGTATAGCAAAAAAACTGCAGATGTCTCCGGCTCCTTACTGCTACACTCCTCCCCATGCCCTCCATCAACCCGTACATCAACTTCAATGGGAACGCCGAAGAGGCGTTTACGTTCTACAAGTCCGTCTTTGGTGGAGAGTTCGGCAAGGTCATACGCTTTAAGGATTTGGGGTTCCCGGTCTCCAAAGAAGAGGAGAACAAGATCATGCAGATCACGCTGCCTATCGGTGGCACGGTTCTCATGGCCAACGATGTCCCTGCGGCGATGGGCAAGGTGAACGAGAACGAAAACAGGTCCAAGATCACCGTCTATACCGATAGCCGCGAGGAAGCCGACAAGATTTTCAAGGGACTCTCCGCCGGAGGAAGCGTGGAAATGCCGATGGACGAAAGCCCCTGGGGTTCCTACGCGGCGATGTTCCGCGACAAATACGGCATTGAATGGATGATCGAATTCGATCCGAAGAGGAAGTGACAGCTCTTCACTTCATCTCTTCCGCCAGCGCGATCAGAATGCCCTCGGGGCCGCGCATGTAGCACAGGCGGTAGGCGTTTTCGTACTGCGTGATCTTGCCGCCGATGAGCTCTGCACCGTGCTTCTTCTGCAGCCGCGCGACCACATCATCGATCCCTTCCACGGCGAACATGATGCGGCTGATGCCGAGCGTGTTGGCCGGCTCGTTCTGCGATCGGGTTTTGGCTACCGCAGGTCTCTGGAACCTGGAGAGCTCCACCTTGCCGTGGCCGTCCGGTGTGCGCATTACGCAGATATCGGAACGCGCGTCTGTGAGGCCGATCACGCTATCCACCCACGGTCCCTCCACCGTCATCTCGCCTTCCACTGCCATGCCGATCTCCGCGAAGAAGGCTTTTACGGTTTCCATGTTCTCGACAACGATGAGCACGTTGTCCATGCGCTTGAGGGTCATGGCCGGAGTATCGCGCAGGTCCAGCTCCTTCGCAATTCGACACGCGGATACACGCACTGCTACGCTATGCACGTTTTATCCTTTTGCATCTCTCCCAATGCAATCTGGGCAGATCCCCTCGCTGGCTCTCGGTATGTTTGCGTACCTCGGCGCAAGCCAGCTGATCCGAACATTGCTTACGCCACTGATTCTCGCCGGAATGAGTACTATTCTGCCTGGCAACACGATTTCAATGTTGTTTCAGTTGTTCATCATTCCCATTGTTTCCGTCGCGGCCGCATGGACGCTTGTGAAAGACAATAACTACCGCATAGGTATTTTCCTCGGGCTCGCATTCAACGTTGTTGTTGCCTATCTGCAGTTTGGGGCGAACATTGGGTAAAAGGAACACGGATTGTGCCTGTCCAGTCGTATCAGTGATTGTAGCCATCTTCTTCCTCTCTTTTGCATGAAGACCGGCACCGTTCGCTTCCACCGCATCCTCAAAGCACCGCCGGAGCGGGTTTACAAGGCATTTTTGGACAGCGATGCCAAGTGCAAGTGGCTGCCGCCGTTTGGCTTCACCGGCAAGATGCACGAGAACAACCCCACGGTCGGCGGGAAGTACCGGATGTCCTTCACCAACTTCACCACAGGGAACAGTCATTCCTTTGGCGGCACGTACGTGGAATTGGTCCCGAACGAGCGCGTGAAGTTCACAGACAAGTTCGATGACCCTAATCTTCCTGGCGAAATGCTCACGACGGTCACGCTCAAAAAGGTTTCGGTCGGTACCGAGCTCACGATCGTGCAGGAAGGCATCCCGTCCGTGATCCCGGAAGAGTCGTGCTACCTCGGGTGGCAGGATTCCCTCTTCCTATTAGAGAGAGTGGTGGAGCCGGAGATCAGGGAGGATCTGTGAGGAATCGATAGTCATACGCTTTTTCTTGGGCGTATTCTGTATCTGTGAAAAAAGAATACCGTCAGTATCTCAATTCTGATGACTGGAAAAATCGGCGTCAGGACGTGCTGGCGTACTATCACTACAAGTGCGCAGTCTGCGATCTGGATTACAAGCAGAGAGGGGATCCCATCCAGGTTCATCATTTGTATTACCGTCGATACAAAAAATCAATCATCGGGCACGAGCACAAATTTTTTCATTTGCGATTGCTCTGCAAACGGCATCACAAGCGCGGTAAGTATTCTGCAGAATCCATTCAGCTGGCGCGCAAAGCGTATCGTTTCCGTAAGCGCTGGCATGTATTCTTTGATTTTTTGGAAAAATTTTCAAATTTTAGAAAATAAAGCGGATCGCATCGTACTGATTTTCTTTAGCTTCATCAGTGCGTCCTTCCCTGATCCACAACCAATTTTTCTTTTAAGATCGGTAAGAAGTTTTTTTCTAGTTAAGAGTGTATACATCGGTGCTTTTTCTCTGCATCGAGCTGATCTTTGCCCATAAAGCGCAGTATTTTTTTCTGCAGTTAGCCATCTGTCGATGTTATAAAGATATGAACATGCGAAGAGCCTAATATCGTTCTTATTATTTATCTTCAGAGTAGTCTTCATTTCTTCGAAAGTTCTTCTGTAGTCATTAGCTTGACGAGAGGGATGGGGCTTACGATGAGTATATTGTCCAAGTTTAACCCACAGAAACTCAGGGTAAAATTTGTCTTCGCGTTCGATGTTATCCACCCAGCCTTTTGTTTCTATAATTACGCAGCAATCTTTTCCTTCCTGATTTTTTCCCAAAATAAGTAGATCAGGCCTCATAAAGTCTCCATGCAAGTTTTTCTTTTCAAGGCTGTATTCGAATACAAAAAACTGTTCGTGTAATTCGGCATCTTCTATCAATTTCTTAGTTGCCATGATCATCGCGTGAATGTTCCAAAAGTCTGTGTCATACACTTTATGGTCGATAGTTACTCTTTTTATGTTTTCTAAGATCTGATGCACCAACTTAAATGGTTCTTTTTCTGCTAATTCAAAAAGCTCCTTTCCGCTTCCAATGTACATACAATGCTGAAGGAGGTCGTCATTAGGTTGAAGTAGATTTTTTGTGGGTCTCGTGATGCATTCATGAAGCAGAGTAAAAGAATTTTCCAGCGCCGGGGCACTCTGTTTTTGTGGCAATGTGATGGTGCTTACCTCATTCACTATTTTCTAGGCATAGTATCTTCCTTGTTTAGAGCAATGTCAAAAATCATAAACATCATCAAAGCAAAAAATGTCTCTCCCAGCACTTTCTGCGTATCCTAATTATTATGTTAAGTAAGCCAAAATCTAGGAGCAGTGCCACCTCGTCATCTCCAATCTTCTTATACCTTCTTCTCACTCCCCGTCCTCAAAAACCAGTTACCCATTTCCCGGTGTTTGGGTTGCACAGTCACTCTGTCCTGCGGCGCGATGACCTCTTCACCAACGATGTGCTGCAGGCAGCCGCGTGTGAATTCGGACATCGTTCTGCAGACTGCTTCCCAGTTTTTCCATTTTTCTGTGCGGAATTCCGGAGCAAGACTCGAGAACAGCGTGAGGACGGAGTTCTCTTGGGGAGTGAGTTGCGGAGTGTTTGGCATATGCACATCCTAGCACCGTTCGTCCTGAGAATTTCCAAGAGTTCTTTTTGCTCCAACCCTTGCGCATCTGATCAATCCGCAATAGGGTTCCGTAGACGCCGGTTTGCACACGCTGCAGCCGGGTTCTGTCTTCGTACCATGGCTCCCATCGACCCTCCGTTATGGCAACAGAAACGCTCCTCCGTCGGGTCGATGATTTGCTGGGCCTCAAGCAGGAACAGGAATTGAGGAGGCTCCTTATGCAGGAGGATGCGCAGAATGTGGCTGATGTCATCGATGGCCTGGAGCGCGGACGCCGCAAAACGTTTGTGCTGCTCCCGCCGGAGAAGCAGGCGGATGTGATCGTGCTGCTTTCCGAGGGAAGCCGCGGGTCCATTCTGCCGCGCATTCCCGATTCCATGATCGCGCGGTTACTGCACTTCCTGGATGAAGACGTTGCGACTGACTTGCTCCAGCAGTTGCCCACCAACCGTCAGCAGCATGTCTTGAACCGCCTCACCGATGTGCGCCGCAAGCGCATCGAGAAGCTCCTCACGTTCCACCCGGAGACCGCCGGCGGTATCATGGACCTCAACTTCATCACCGTGGAGGAACAGAGCTCGGTGCACGATGTCATTGCCACGGTGCGCGAGTACTTGAAGAGCAACAAGCAGGTGCCGGTCGTGCTTCTGCGCAATAACAAGGGCATCCGCTGGGTGCCATCACGCACATTGATGTCCGCGCCCAAGGAGGCAAAAGTCACCGATCTCTCGCACCCGGTGCCGTCCGTTCTGCATACCACAGACCGGGAGGCGGTTGTGGACCGCATGGCGCGTGGCGGCAGCGACATCCTTTGTGTCACCGATGACAATCAAAAAGTCGTCGGCATCATCCACATGAACGACCTCCTGCGCGTGGCCGAGGCCGAAGCCAGCGAAGACGTGTACCGCATGGGTGCCGTGGGACATTTCGACGCAAGTTATCTGGACAGCAGCTTCACGACCATCTGGAGCAAGCGCATCGGCTGGCTCTCCGTCCTCTTCGTCGCGGAGCTCTTCACGTTCACCGCACTCGCGCGGTTCGAGTCCTCCATCGCCGCGGTCACCGCGCTCGCGCTCTTTGTGCCGCTCTGTATCTCCACGGGCGGAAACAGCGGCTCCCAGGCGGCCACGCTCATCACCCGCGCCATGGCGCTCGGGCACGTCACCACCAGAGACTGGTGGAAGGTGCTGCGCCGCGAAATTCTGATGGGGGCAGCGCTCGGTCTCGCGCTCGGTCTGGTCGCCTTCTTCCGCGCATCGCTCACACCGCAGGATATCCTGGGGGATACCGACCGCTGGACCATCGGTCTTGTCATCAGCATGTCGGTGGCTGCCATCTGCGTATGGGGGACGCTCGTGGGTTCCATGCTGCCGCTCCTGTTCCGCAAGATCGGCTTTGACCCGGCGTATGCCTCCAGTCCCTTTGTGGCGACCTTCGTGGACGTCACCGGAATCGTCATCTACTTCAGTATCGCCAACGCGCTGATCTTCGGCTGACGCGGTCACATCACCGTTGGTGGTTCGTCTATACTCTCCGCACTCCCCCTTGTCGCATGGCCACCCAGGCATCGCAGATCTTCGTGAACCTCCCCGTCAAAGACCTCAAGAAGTCCGTCGAGTTCTTTACCTCGCTCGGGTTCACCTTCAACCCGCAGTTCACGGGTGAGCACGGCACGTGCATGATCGTCGGCGAGAACATCTTTGTCATGCTGCTGACCGAGAAATTCTTCGGGACGTTCACCAGGAAGAACATCGCCGATGCACACGCGGCAACGGAAGTGCTCGTGTCCATCTCCCTCCCGAGCAGAGAGATTGTCGATGATATGGCGAAGAAGGCTGTTGCAAACGGCGGGTCGGAAACGAGCGGACCGCAGGATCACGGCTGGATGTACCAGCACGGGTTTGCCGATCTCGATGGTCACCAGTGGGAGCCCTTCTGGGCTGATCCCAAGGGGCCGACTGTCGCGTAAGTCAGGCACTGTTGTTCTTCCACCGCGGCGCAAAGCCGATCATGAAGGTGAAGAGGCTCGCGAGAACCGGGTTGGTCCCGCGTGCACGCATGCTCGCGTAGCAGATCTTTTTGAATTCCTTCAGGTCCGTGCCTTCGTAACAGAGCTTTCCGTTCTGGAAGCAGAGGCTGCAGTATCTGTCGCTGTCACGTGTCCCCAGGTCCTTCGCAAACGGCATCATGCAGCTTTCGCAATAGGTGGCGGGTGACGAAGGCATGGGATCAGTATACCGCTACCATACGTACAATGACATTCATTGATGAGATCTGCCGGCGCGAGGAAGCTCTCTTCCCCGATCTCCTCGATCCCACTGATTCCACGCGCATCCGTTCGGACCGGTATTCCTGGCTCTACCGTCCCAGCCATCATGCAGAGACCGGTCTCATCACGGCAGGGGATATTGAGGCGCTCCAGAGAGGGGCGACGCTCCTGAGTGTCGGTGCCTATCCGTGTTTATTTGAGCAAATAATATGTTCAATGATTTACTCTCCGGAAAGGGTTATCGTCGCCGATCGACTTCCGGAAATTCTCACGGTGAACGGCGCGATGAAGAAGTTCTGTTTTGATATGACCGAGTCATGGCCGGACGCTCTTCCATCATTCGATCTGATTGTGTTCCCGGAGAGCCTCTGTATCGCGCTCAAGGATAAGATCGCCAAAGAAGGAGCATCGACCTCCGGGCCCTTCCCCACCGACGCGCGTGAAGCCGAGTTGCTCGCTCATGTCCTCGGTGAATCCCTTGCTCATCTCAAGCCCGGCGGAGAGATCCGTGCCAACGGTCCGCAGAGTCACCCGAATGTGGTGAAGGCCGCGAGTACGCTGCTCGCTGCTCGCGGTGTGCAGCACTTCATGGAGTATCGGAGGTATTTCCTGACGGTGCGGCAATCGGAAAGCGGGGAGTCGCGGGTAGAATTGCGCGCATGAAAAAGCGCACCACCATGATCCTCGCGTCCATCCCGTCCTCACTCGTGGGGTTATTCCTGATCTTCGTATCGGGTCTGCCCAAGTTCTTCATGACCGAAGGATCGGACGCGGAGCCGTTTGTCCGCGCGCTCGGTGCGTGGGATATCCTCATTGCCGTCGGCATCATCGAAGTCCTCTGCGGTGTGCTGCTCCTCATCCCCCGCACGTTCACGGTCGGCTTCATCATCACCGTCGGTCTGCTCGGTGGTGCCATGGCCACGGGCCTCACGCATACGGTGGAAGGCAACTGGCCGTGGTTCCCGCTCGTGCTCATCGGGCTCCTCATGATCTCGGCGTGGTTCAAGAGCCCCGAACTCCTGTGGCGCGCACGCGGAAAGAAGATGGCCTGATGCCCGGTCTGCGCTCACCGAAGGGTTTGGTTCCCCGGGTCGCCTCAATTTGTTGACACGAAGGCCATTTGTATGAAAATTTATGCCTCCTATGTCTCTCACTCCCGGTGACGGTGTTTTATTTGAACCAGGCGGCCCTCTTCATTCAGAAACTCTCACGATTGATGTGCTCGAGCAGCTGAATGGGAACCAGCAGTACCAGTTGCGCATGGTGTTACAGAACCTGACTGATGACTGGGGCACTAACCAGACTGCCCTGGGGCTTGCAATCATTGATACGGAGATTTTTTCGGGCGATGACGAGAAGCAGGGTATCTTTGGCGATTTCGTTTTGCAGAACGCCGGCAGAGTGCTCAGTGCACTCAAGAAAATGTCTGAGGAACGGCAGCAGGCAAAAGCGGCAGCAATTACCTATTCAGATGACCTCAGTCCGACACAACAGGGGACTGCAAAAAGAATCACGCAGGTGATCAGTTCCGCTCCGGTTGTAGAGGCGGAGCGGGAAGGGCCCCCCCAAGCTCTCATTGGCGGAAGCGCGGGGTGCAACCTACGCAACCGTGCTGCGGTACCTGCAGTACGCCGCCGAAGCCACCAGCGGCTTTTGCGAATCGTCACTGTTCAAGCCCCTTGCCGATGGGTTTGGGATCTCCCTTCCCATGTTCAACGAATGGAGAGGCAAGTACCCGCACGTCATTTCCCGTGTGGAGGGCGGCCATGGAAACGATCCTTTTTATCCGCCTAAAAACCCTGAACCACGCAGAGAGCCGGAGGAAGAAAAGCCCAGGCAGCCCAGTTCTTTTGCGCCTCCCAGCTATCCGGGTCGTACCGAAAAGTCACTGTCGGCGGAAAACGGAGTCACTGTTGTTGCTGAAGAGACAGTTGCCGCTTTCACGGAAAGTGCAAAAGAAGTGATTGCAGATGAGCAAGCGACCGCGCCGGGGTCCCGGCCTGCTCCGGCAAATGAATCAGCTCCTCTAAGTGTGGTGCCTCCTGTGCCTTCTGCAGAGGATATCCGTTCTGTTAATGATCTTGCCGCCTTCTTTGAAAGCGATGAGACGGAATCTGCGCCTGCGGATGTTGCCGTTCCTGCCACGGAACCGGTCCCTGCTCCTGCAACCGCGGATGAGAAACCTGCCACGGAGACTACAGAGCGTGGATCTGCGCTCCCCTCTGCAACCGAGGTGAACCAGCAGCGCCTTACTGCCCTCTTTGCCGCTCTGCCGCGCCCGCTGACGGTACGGTCTCTTGATCCTGCGCACAAAAAGATTCTGCTTGAGGCGCTGAGCATCATGCGCGAATACAAAATCCAAAAAGTAAAGACTCTAAAAGATGCACACCTCCCGTATGCCACTGTGAATGATTTTGAGAATACGCCGGAGGCAAAATTTACGCTCAGTGAAAAAGAATGGGATGTTTTCAGTGAATTGGAGCAGGCGGCGAAGAAGTTCAATGAGAGCACGCATAGGACCGTGAAGGATACGACCGGGAGCAAAAGTTTGTACGCTCTCTTGCGCCTGGCGCGGCGAGGGGGAATGGATATGGATTCCCTGCATGCACAACTCCGTGTCTATGGATCGGTGAATAGTAAACTGGAGTCCACGTATGGAGACATTGTGACGGAAGATCTCCTGCCGGAGCTCTTTGCGAAACATGGTCTTGTTTCACCGTCTGCCGCATTTGTCCGCGCTGCAGGTGGGCAATCTCAGTCCAGGCCTGCCCCGGAGGCAGAATCAGCTCCTGCATCCGATGTCATCGATGCCGAGATTCGTCCGCCTGTCATCAAAGAGCGTCCTGCTCCTGCCATTCACAATCCTGTCGATGTGATCGATGCGGAGTTCAGGCCGCAGCCGCCAGTGAAGCCTACCCCTCTGACTACAACCGACGTCATTGATGCACAGCATCCGGAGGAGAGACAGAATCTACAGTCTCTTTCGGTCCCGTCGTCTTTGGGAGATGCACTTGATAAGAGGTTCCTGCCTATTGCAAAGATTCTTGGCCAATCTGCAGAGATTGCCGTGCAGACACACTCGCTTATTGCCGCGCTCATCGCCAAAGTGGTGTCGCTGGATGCGGAGCTCAAAGGCATTCGTGCGGAGAATCGCGAGATGTCGGGGAAACTCGATACGATCACAAGCGCCATCGCCGAGCTTCAGAAGGGTGTGAAGGGCATGGCCGATGACGCCCAGATGTCTTCTATCAGCACCTCGAACCTGGTCGAGTCGGTGATGGAACTCCTTGGGGAAAGGAACGAAGCCTGAGTGACGAGAATCATTTTCAGTTGATCCATGCCACCCAGCCATTCCCCGCAACGCAGGCCTGCTGAATACGCAGAAAACGGTTTTCAGCAACAGTTGGACGCGTTGCAGGGCTCCGTACTTGAGTATCAGAAACTGGTGCAACAGTTCATCAACAGTCTTCTTCCGGGGGCTGAAGCGGAACCGGTGATTCTCCCGTTTCCGGCGGACCGTGTTTCTGAACCTGCGGAATACGATGACAAAACCAGAGAGTGCATGCGTATGATTGCTGAATATAAAAGACTGCGCGGCACGGACATTCATGCAGCCAATCAGGTGATCACCCCTCTGCTGCACGAAGCGGCGAATCTCCTCATCGGCGTGCTGCGTCACAGACGTTTTCCCGAAAATGATCTGCATCAGATGATTAATGACGTTCTGATCCAGGGCCTAGAAAAAATTGATCAGTTGAGGGAGCCGGCGACATTTTTTTCCTGGCTGCGTACAATCTGCATCCGCATGTCGATCAATTTTGTCACAAGAATACATGACACGGAGAGACATATGTCAGCCTTTGAAAAACAATGTGATCTTGAGAGTGGCACTCCGGGCACGCTTGACACCCTGATTACACGGGAGAACCAGGCTCTGGTTCGTGGCGCCATCGAGAAGCTCAACGATATGGATCGTGAGACAATCCAGGGTTTTTACTTTCATCATCTTTCGATTCTGCAGATGGCGGAAATACTCGATGTTCCTGTGGGAACGATCAAGCGCCGGCTTCACGTTGCCCGCCATCGGCTGAAGGTGTTGCTGCAGGAATCCGATGTTCTGGTTCACGAGGAAGAAACTGCGGTCTAGGTTGGCGGCGTCCTCGCGGACACCGAGACGGTCAAAGTGGTGACGTAATCGCAGAATGAAACATCAAGAAGACGGCCTCCGGGCAGCTTTCTTTTTGATCAACTTTAGTGATCAGTATTTTCCTTTATTTGTAGCCATTTCTATTTTCCATTGTTCAGGATTACACTGCTCATGATGGGCATGCCCCTCACCATCACCGCCAGCTACGCCTTCCGGGAGATTCCGGAGGCGGCACTCCCGGAACTCCGTCGCGAACTCATGACGTTTGGAAGCGACCGCAAGATGCAGGGCTTAGTGTTAATTGCGACTGAGGGCATCAATTCGACAGTTTCAGGATCGAAAGAGGCAATTGCCGAGTGGAAGGCCATGCTCACCGAGCGTTTTGGGGAGATGGTCTTTAAGGATAGCTCCGCAGAGGGCAAAGTGTTCCGTCGTTGGTCGGTAAAGATCAAGCCGGAGATCGTCGGACTCAAGGACAATTCGGTGCATCCCTCCGGAGAGCACCGTCATCTCACGCCCGAAGCATGGCACGCGATGCTGCAGGAAGATGACATTCTTGTCATTGATGCACGTAACTCGTACGAGTATGACATCGGGAAATTTGAGAATGCGATTGATCCGGGCACCCGCGCATTCCATGAATTCCCGGAAGCGATCGGGAAGATGGATATTCCTAAGGACAAAAAAGTGATGATGTACTGCACCGGCGGTATCCGCTGCGAGAAGGCGATCTACGCGATGGAGAAACAGGGCTACAAGAATGTGTTTCAGCTGGAGGGCGGCATCCTCGCCTATCTGGAAAAGTTTCCCGAAGGCAAATTCGACGGTGAGTGCTTCGTATTCGATCACCGCGTTGCCGTTGACGGTCACCTCAGGCCCTCCAAAACCTATCAGCTCTGTCCGCACTGCGGGAACCCCGGGGACCAGCCCATTTCCTGTCTTCGCTGCAAAAAAGAACAAAATATTTGTACATCATGCATCAAAGAAGAAAGCCGAAAAACCTGTTCAAAAAATTGTTACAATAAAATATCAGTGATGACCGCGAACGGGCGCGCGTAATTCTTGCAGCGGTATCGATCGCGTTTCGATGATCGTGAGATACGGATACGTGGTGATGCTCTCAATGCGCGATTGGAACGCCGTCGGTTCGGCTTCGATGCGGTGTTCGGGGTTCTCCGGATGTTCACGGAAATCTTTGCGTGCATGGAACGCGCGCGTGAGTCCTTCCATGAACGCAATGAAATCTGCTGAGTGCCCCTGGATATCTTCGGTCACGTACACGCCGCCCGGGCGCAGGTGGGGCAGCAGTTCCTGCAGCGACACGATCTGCTCCTGCGAATGATGTCCGCCGTCATCGATGACAATATCGAGCACGGGCACCTCTTTGCGGATGCTTTCCCAGAACGCGCGGTCCTTCTGATCACCGGTGAAAATACGGATACCGTCGCGTTCGTATTGTCTGCATGCGGGATCGATGTCGACTCCGTATACACGGCACTGCGGACCAAAATAGGTCTGCCACATCCCAAGGCTCCCGCCGCCAAGCACGCCGATCTCCAGGATGTGCACCTCCTTTCCGCGGAAGCGAGAGAAGTGCCGATCGTACGCATCCAGATAGTGGAGCCACTTCCAAACCGGTCCGTCCGTTCCCGCATCGAAGAGTTGCCTCAACGGACCTGGTGTTGCCTCACTTCCTTCACTCTTCCTTCTCCACGCATCGGCCCAGCGCATCGCGCGCCGTCTTGCCATCCATGCGCGCAAGAATTGCATGCGGGAATTCTAGCATCGATCTCAGGGAATTCTGTACGGCACTCAGGAGTCCCGGTCTTGATCGCTCTATTCAAGAATACAATAATTGTTCTTTAATGATCATAGAAGGATGCCAAAAAATATGTTCAAAAAAGTAATACATGATTATCACTTACGTATCACCCTTACTCTTCCTCATGCGAGTGCAGGAGGCGCGGCGCGATGTAGTACACCGGAATCGCGAACATGATGATGAGCGATACCCACGGGAAGAACGGTGCAATGAGCGTTGCCGCCGCGTAGCCGAGTACCCCCACCAGGTTGTGCCGCACCTGACTCTTTTTTTCCTTTGTATCTATTTCCGCATGCAGAAGATTCCCACCGAACATGGCATAACAGGTCAAAAAGAAAAACGAGAGTGCGGCAAAGAAGAGGACGAAGGAGTAGACGACGAGTACACCTCTGGAGAACGGATGATCGATGGCGAAGCCCGTGGTGAATGGCACGAGCGAGAGCCAGAAGAGCAGCGCGTTGTTCAGCCACAAAAACCTTCCGTCGGTGCGCTTGAGCTCATGAAAAAAATGGTGATGGTTCACCCAGAACACGGAGATGGTGAGGAAGCTCACTGCAAATGCGACGAACTGCGGCAGTATGCCCCAGAGTGCGGTGAACACCTCCGTGGCTGAATCGCCGTGGAGCTCCGGAACATGCAGTTCCAGGACGATGATCGTGATGATGATGGCAAGGACGGCGTCGCTGTAGGCTTCGATCCTGGTGGTACCTTCAACAACGGAGTGGGCGGGACGGAGGAATCGCATGCGGGAATTCTCTGCTTTTCGGGCGTTTCTCGCCATGGCAAAAAGGGGCTGTTTATGCTATACTAAGAGGAATACTTCACACACACCCTATGCGCCTCCCCATCCGTCTGCCCGCCTGGGCCCACACCCCCGTCCACGACACCGTCGCGGTCATCGCGATCTCCGTCGTCGTCGCTTCCGCGTTCATGGCTTTTGATGCCGTGAGCGGCGGCCTCTCTGCGGGGCTTCGTCTCGGTGCCGATTCGGGTAAGGCCGGACCGGTGAAGATCGAGTTCATCCGCAAAGTTCCCTCCATGCGCAAGGCCACGATCCAGAAGCGTCTGGAGCTGCGTCGGCAGAAATAATTCCATGGCGATTATCAAAAAGCTGATCACAAATTGTGATCAGCTTTTTCTTTGAACACATGATTAATTTCTGTCCTCAATGCACTGGTCCAGTGCGTTGGTCTTGGTCCAGCTGCAGTAGCCGTTGTTCTGACGCTCGCAGCGGGCGTTGTGCAGGGCATAGCACGCGTACTCCGGCTGCCACTGGCAGCTGGTGTTGACGTTCGAGTTTCGCTCATCCACGCAGAGCTGGCTGTTGCAGCCGCGGATCACGCAGTCGTAACGGTCATCGTCGTCGTAGTAGCCGTCATTGGAATAATAGTCGTCATCGTCGTCGTTGCAGAGATCCCTGTTGTATCTGCCGTACCGGTCGTAACAGTCGCGGTCGTCATTGCACAGATCCTGGTCGTAGCGGCCGTAGCGGTCGAAGCAGCTGTTATCACGATCGTCATCACAGAGATCCTCGTCATACCGGCCGTACCGGTCATAACAGCTGTTGTTGTCGTTATCGTCGCAGAGGTCTTCGTCATACCGTCCGTACCGGTCATAGCAATCATCGTTATCGTCACACAGGTCGGCATCGTACCTGCCGTAGCGGTCGTAACAATCGTCATCGCGGTTATCGTCGCAGTAGTCCTCGTCATACCGGCCGTACTGATCGTAGCAGTCACCGTAGCGGTTGGAATTGTTGTCGTTGTAGAGTGCATCGATCATGAAGGCCGTCTCGCCGCGCGTCAGGCGGTCACCGGCCTGCATGGAGCGGTCGGGGAGCGCACCCTCGTCATCCATCGTCTCGATGTAGCGGCTCCACCAGTTATTGCCGTGGTTGCCGGAGGAGAGCGGGAGATCGAATGCTTCGGTGAGGATTTTGCTGGCTTCGGCCAGAGTTACCGGATCCTCCGGGCGGAAGGTGCCGTCCTTGTAACCGGAGATCATGCCCTTGGCCACGGCCACGCACAGGTACTCCTGGTACCAGGCGTTCCACGGCACATCCCTGAACATGCGGCTAGAGGACTCGCTCCACGTGCAGTTGAAGTAATCATTCTCTTCGGATGCCAGGACCACGAGTTTCACGAACTCCGCACGGTAGATGTTGCGGTCCGGGCGGAAGGTACCGTTGCTGTAGCCGCTGATGATGTCGTCATCGGCGAGCCTCTCGATGGCATCCGCGTACGGGTGACGTGCCGGCACGTCACGGAAGGTGGTGTAGGTGTCGTTGTCGTTGTTATCAAAGCGGCAGTCCGCACGCTTGATGAGACTGTTGTCGCAGCTGTCATACCACCCCTCGGACGCACCGGTTCCGTACCGGCATACCGCACGGCAGTTGTCGCACGAGTCGTAGCGGATCAGGCGGTTATTGACGTCGTACCAGCCCTCGTAGCGCGTGTCTTCGCGCTCGCAGAGCGGGGGATCGTCCGTGGCGGCCGTGACCGCGACCGGGAGCAGGAGGAGAGAGAGGAGGAGAAGGCGGTTGCGCATACCTGCGACAGTACCACCGGATCAGATTCTGGCAATACCCTGGTACGGGAGTTCGTGGACACGGCAGGATGAGCCGATTTCCTCAAAGAATCCTCATGTGGGTCGGCAGCGGTTGGAACAACGGTCGTACGGTATAAAGTTGCCGTCATCACACAATTCTCCTGCCGCCCGTTGTACGGTGCCGTCGCCGCAGTATTCGGCTTTGCACTCTGCCGAACAGTCGTCTCCGGAAACCGTGTTGCCGTCATCACATTCCTCGGTCGGGGTACGAGTGCCGTCGCCACAGACGGAGGAACCGCAGACCAGCTGGCCGCAGGTCACGCATTGCGTGACGGGATCCATGGGCATTGTCCATCTGCATCCGGGGCGGGGTGGCGCGCAGAGAGGCAGGGAGCAGACAGGGGTGTCCGATGTGCCTGCGGGACAGGTCACCGTCGTCGTCTGCGTCACGCTGTTATTGAGAGCCTGTGCTGGTGCCTCCGTCACGTTGCTGGAGACAACTGCGGAGAGACTCGTAAGGAGCGGGCATGCGGAGTTCGTTGTGCTGAAACTGAAGGTCATGTCACGCGTTTCCCCTGCGGCAAGGTTGCCGACGACGCAATTCACCTTCACTCTGTCGCTGTAGCCAGCCTGAAGCGCACACCCGATTCGTGGCTGAAAGACGAGGGACGGATTGTTCACGTCCAGGACCATCACCACATTGTTTGCCTGAGTGGAGGACAGGTTGATGATCGGTACGGTAACGGTGAGCGTGGTACCTTTTTGTACCGTGGACGGTGCATTCATGCGGGCGAGAAGGATGTCTCCGTTCTGTCCGGAAGAACAATCGATCGCGCAGTTGTCTGCCGTTTCACCGGCATTGCACTGGTTATTGCCGCACGCACACTGCCAGTCCAGCGGGATGCGGGAGAAGGTGTTGGCCACGCCGTCGCCTGCGCTGTACAGGTAGCCGTTGGTTTCATCGATGAGCAATTTACTCATGCTGGACCACGTGCTCACCGGCGGCCGGAGTTCCGACCTGGTGATGGGAGTCTGCGGATTATCGAGACTCAAGCGCAAGATGATGTTGTTGGTGTCCTTCGCATATGCATACAGCATGCGACGGGTACCCGTGGCGATGGTAAGAGAGCCAATCGGCGGAGGCTGCATGGTGCCGCCGGTGGGTATCAGGCCTTCGCTGATCATCGTGAATGTGGAGAGGTTTATTTTCGCAATCTGGCCTTTGCCACCCTGTATGCCGCCGAAGTACCCGATGTTGCCGTCACGCGCGGCGGAGTTGAACTGGATCTGGCTCGTGATGCGGCCCACCTCTTTCATGTCGGACAGACGGATGCGTACAAGTGCGTACGGAGATGCGAGGATGAGATGCTGTTCCGCGCTATCAAACAGCGCGTCACCGACGCCGACGATCCCGCTGAGCGGTGTCGTACCTTCGACGACTCCCGTGATCTGGTTGATGCGCAGCAGGTAGAACCCGTTGGTGTATCCCATGCCGTTCACTACGGCGTAGAAATGCGTGTTCTGCGTGTTGAGCTGCAGGTTCTTCACATTCGTGTAGCCTGGGATCGTGATCGTTTTACTCACGGTGAGGGCCCCGGCATGCACTCCGATAATGCGGGCCATAGCGGCAGGAGTGCCGAATGTGCTGGTGCCGAAAAAGGCAAACTGGTCCTCGGCGTCCATGACCGATGCCGTCAGCGTTTCTCCCTCCGCCCCGATGACCACGGACTTTCCCGTCGCCATACCCTGGGACGTGCTGACGATTTCATAGACCGTTCGACCGGCAGCCACGAGAGGGCGCTTTGTTCTCTCGTTGATGGTCGCGGTGTAGATGACCGCCGGTGCATCAAATGAGAGCGATGTAGCGGTGTTCGCGCAGGTCAGCGTGGATGCGGTGGGCGGTACGGGAGGAGTCGGGGGCGTGGTTGGGGTCTCTCTCAAACAGTAGGAGGAACAGCCGTCACCGGAAGCGGTGTTGCCGTCATCGCACTGCTCGCGCGGAGGCTGGACGATACGGTCACCGCAGCGCTCAGATTTGCAGAGGTTGCTGCAGCCGTCGCCGGAGGTCGTATTGAAGTCATCACACTCTTCCGTGCCCTCACGGGTGCCATTGCCGCAGACCGCGGTACCCGTCGGATTGGTAGTGCAGCTGAGCGTGCAGATCTGGCAGCCGGCGGTGTTGGTGACATAGGCATAGGTGCAACCCGGACGCGGGGCGGGGCAGGCACTCAGGGGACAGACAGTCTGCGGGTTTTCTGCACCGACGACCTGTACGGACAGCACGTCCGCGGCCGTAAAGGAGTACGGCTGCGCGGGTACCGCGAACCCGTCACCGGGTTCCAGGATCACCGTCAGGCTGTTGCCCGTGGGAGTCACACGGAAAAGCGGGCGGGTGACGGAGCCGCTTACCGGATCGCCGGCATTTCGGTTCTGATTGATGGTAATCGGTTCCGCCGTCGCCCCGATCACCGATACCTTGGCGTTCGGGCTCATCGCACCGCCGATCGGCACAAAGATGGTGGAAAGCGCGTAGGTGGTGCCCGGCACGACCGGGATGGTCCACTTTGCCTGCGGCGGCACACTGTAGGTCATGCCCAGTCTGCGCACGAAGATATGCTCCGTGTTGGAGTTCGTGGCCACGGGACGCGTTTCGGTCCAGGACACGGCGGCTCCCCCGGCCTGCGTGTTCTGGACGCTGAAGTAGCGCCTGTCCGTGTTCTCGTAGACCTGAGTGCCGCCTCCAAGCTGTGCCAGGAAGGTGACACCGGCAATCGTTGCCGTTCCCGCGCTCATACTCATGAGCAACGCGAGGGAAAGGGAGCGACGGGGAGCGCGCTTCTTCATACGGGGTGGGGGAGTGAATGTTTCTGAGTATTATACCCGAAATTTACTGTTTCTTGAAGTGTACAAGACGATACTCTTCCTATTTGTGAAGACCTCGTTCAGCCCTTCCGCAAGCGGCGTTTTCGTTTTTTCTCCCCACTTGGGCCTGCCAAAAAGAGCCAGAGACCGCCTGCAATCGCCCGCCATACCTTCCCGATAACTGTCAGATTCTCACCTTTAAACGACGTATTCACTTTCTGCATCGCTGCGGTAATTTCATCAATCCCAACTATTCCGATCCCCATCCGGCCGCCTTCACTGATGCACGAGTGATCGGGCCTCAGTGTCGTGATCACCACTCCTCTCTTGATGCCGTCGCGCATCATCACCCCGCCGAGCGAGCGGACAATCGCGATCGGGAGAATATCCGTGCCGTTAAGTCCCCGCTTCCAGCGTTTGCACTCACCGTAGAATTTCTGTCCGCGAAAGGTCCCGGTGAGATCAATCCCCCCGTCCCCGCGATCTTTTCCTTTGTCGCCGTTACCCGTCACGGTGACATTGTCATACCCGAGTGATTCCAGAAGGAATTTTCCGAACCACTCAAACTCCTCTGGTGACAGAGCGCGTATCTGACCGAAGCGCTTGAGCTTCAGGAATCGATCACGGGTGAACATGCACCCAGTGTATCACTTCACTCCGCGATCTTTGCGTCGTGGGCTTCGGCCTGCAGACGGATGGAGCGCTTGCTGGGGCGGGAGCGGTCGAGCTCGATCCCGGTCGTCGTCATGCCTTCGCTGGGCTCCTCCTCCACTGCCTCTTCGGGCTTGGCGGCGACGTTGGCCTCGATATCGCCGATGATGCGCGTCTGCGGGAACCGCTCGGTGTTCCGGAGTCCGTAGAACATCTGGGCCATCTCGCTGCGGGTCATGCGCTTCGTCGGATTCATGGACGTGATCGCACCGCGCAGGCGAAGTGCCTCCATGGAGCTCCAGTACCACGGCGTCGTCGTCACGGTCTTCGGCGGATAGACGAGTCCGTAGGCCTTGGCGAGGATCTTGCTGGCCTCGGCGATGGTGATGGCGTCATCGGGACGGAAGCGTGCGTCAGAGTCTCCGTTCACGAGACCCACGTGCATGCCAAGACAGATCTTGGTGGCGCGATCATGCGTGTTGGCAACATCGCGGAAGAGATGCGTGTAGCTCACGGGCAACGACGGTGCCAGGTTGCGGAAACAGTTGTCCTCAATCTCCCCGGAGTAGAGCTCGTTGATTACAGCCTTCACGAAATCCGCGCGGGTCACGGTACCGTTTGCAGCAAAATCCCCTGCGGCATTGAGGTGCATGATGCCTTCCTCAAGGACGTAGTCCTGTGCCGGGGTGGCGGCAGACGCGGTCGCGACGGTGCCGAACCCGGCAACGACCACGACGGCAGAGAGAAAGAGTGGGGACCGAGTAGAGAACATAGGAGAGGAACCTTAGCAATCCGGAGACATTCCGGTAAGAGAATCCATAAAATGGTATACAAAATTTGTTCAAGAAAAGGCCAGTGTTAATGAATAAATTTTGTGTTCAGATTATTTATCTTCAGGAAGGGCAAAAATCTTTATCCATGGACTAATTCCCCTTTGTGCGGTCGGCGGAAATGATAGGTGAAAATCGCCCATGCCAGCAGCGTGATGACACTGCCGCAGAGGATCGGAAGCTCGAGGGCCACACCCGTGAGGACTCCGGCCACGAGAGGCGGCACACTCTGCGCTGCCGATTGCACCGACTGGTTGATGCCCATGATTTCGCCCTGTGCATCGGGGCCGGCAAGGTTGGAGACGACCGAGGTGAGGTTGGGCATCAGCAGACCCTGGCAGATGGCAATGAACGGCATCAGCACGTAAAAGGTCCAGCTCTGCGTGGGGAAGATCAGCGTGAAGAGCATAATGGCAAGACCCAGCGAGACAATGCGGATGACTGCTTCCGACGAGTAGCGTGCGCTCACCGGACGCGTGAGCACGCCCTGTGTGAAGGCGATCCAGATGCCGATGTACCCGAAGAGCCTGCCGGTATCCACTTCGGTGAAGGCAAAACGCTCGATCAAAAACACCTGGAAGAACTGCGTGAAGAAGTTGAACCCCAGGCCGAGCAGAAACACCACGAGAAACATGGTGCGGATGGGCGGTGCGGTGAACGCCTTGCCGAGATTGCGTATTCCCGTGAGGAAACTGAGAGGTGTATGTACGCGGTTTTTGAGCGTCTCCGGGAGGAAATAGGCACAAAGCCCCACGTTGATGAAGGTGAGAATGGCAGTGGCAAAGAACGGCGTTGCCAGCGAGAACCACGGAACGAGGTCGGGGCTGCTCAGCTCACCTCCCAAGAACGGTCCCAGAATGAATCCGAGCCCGAATGCCGTGCCCATCAGCCCGAAGTTCTTGGTCTTGTTCTCCTTATCACTGATGTCCGCGATGGCCGACATGGCGATGGCGATGTTGCCGCCGGTGAAACCGTCGAGGATCCGGGACACGAACAGGAGCGGCAGGGACTGCCACATCACGCCGAGTGCAAAGAGGAGGTAGCCGAGCCCTGTTCCGGCAAGGGAGAGGAGGAGAATCGGCTTGCGGCCGCGATGATCGGAGAGGGCACCGAGCACGGGTGCACCGAAGAACTGTGCGATGGGATACGCGGCGAGCAGAATGCCGTACAGGAGCGTGCGGGTGGCAAAGGGCGTTCCTGCAGGAAGCGCACCACCAGTTTCATTCAAAAATACCGCCGCGAGCACCGGGATGGCGATACCCACTCCGAGCATGTCGATGAAGACCGTCAGGAACAGCGGAAGAATCGGCCTGTTGTGCGAGGGGGACATGAAGCGGAAAGGTTACGACTTCTTCGGGATGAGCATCCGAAGTACGGTCTTGAGAAGCGCAAAAATCACGGCGACCACAATCCACCCGAGTACTCCTCCGCGGATCTCAAACGTCGCGACGTCGGGATCGATCTTCTCCGCGATCGTGACAAGCAGCCAGAGGAAGACGCCGTTGACGAGGATGAGGGCGATCAGCCCCGCGATGAATTTGATCGGTGCGGCGATGAGATCGAGCAGCGGCCTCACGAGGATGTTCAGAAGCGCGAGGATGATGCCGAGGATAAGATATGCCGGCCACCCGCCGGTGATCCCCACGTACTGCGGAAGATAGATATTCATCGCCCAGAACAGGAGCGTGGTGACGGCGACGTGGAGGAGGATGCGAAGAGGGAGGCTCATGACGAGGGAATAGGGATTAGTGATTAGGGAATAGGGGACGAGGGCGGGTCTCCGACCCGCCGGTTTTTTAAATCTTTTTAAACTGAATTGTCACGGATGTGCCATCGAGATCGAACGACTGGCTTGTCCCTTTGTTGGCACCGAGCTCCGCGTTCGTCGCTTCCGCGATGGTCTTGCCGTGCGCCTGCACGATGTCATCGGCTCCGGTGATGGAGAGACGGATCAGATCCGTGAACTGGAGCCCCGCGTCCTTCCTCAGCTGTTGCACCTGCCGGATGAGGTCGCGGGCTTTGCCTTCGGAGAGGAGGTCTGCGGTCACCTCCGTATCGAGCGCCACGACGACGCCGTGATCGGCTGCGACATCCTGGCCTTCCTTGCCGCGGTACACGATCGTCGCTTCATCGGCGCTGAGGCGCACATCGAGGATGAGGATCGAACCGTCGTCCTGCACGGAAAATTCACCCGCCTTTCCGGCCTTGATGATCTCCTGCACGCGTCCGCCCAGGCGCGGGCCCACTTTACGCGCGTCCACCTGCGCAAACGATTCGGCGATCGATGATGCATCCTCCACCAGGTCCACCGTGCGTACGTTCAGTTCCTCGCGCAGCAGCGCCAATTCGGCACCGCTGATCGCATCACCCTCAAGGAGGCCCGTGGGCACGGCGACGGTCGCGCGCGAAAGGGGCTGACGCACTTTCACTTTCTTCTGGCTCCGGATCTGTAACCCGAGCGAAACAATGGTCCTGAGCACACGGGTTTTCCGGAGCAGTTTTTCCTCGTCTCGCGTCAGTTTTTTCACGGTCGGCCAGTCGGTGAGGTGGACGCTTCCGTGCGGTTCCTTCACCAGATTCAGGTAGACCGCTTCCGCCACAAACGGGCAGAACGGCGCGATGAGCTGCGTGAGTGTGAGCAGCACGTTGTAGAGCGTGTTCAGTGCGTCCAGGCGGTCCTGCTCGTTCATCTCCTCCAGCGCTTCGGCGGGGGAGGCGAGCCCCGCCTTGCCGGCGAAGCGGCGGCGCGAGAGACGCACATACCAGTTGGTGAGGGCATCGATGGTGTCGTGGAGTTCGGCGCAGGTGGCCGAGAGGTCATACGCCTCCAGCTGCCCCGTCATGCGGTTGACCAGGTCCTGCACCTCCGCGGTGATCCAGCGGTCGAGCGGATGACCCGAAGACCGCCGCGTGCCGCCCGCGTCCCACTTGGCACCGTTGGCATACGTCACGAAGAACGCGTACGTGTTCCAGAGCGGCAGGAGCACGTTGCGGAGCTGTTCGCTCACGAGCTTCTCCCCGAAGCGCAGATCTTCCCCGCGCACGGCAGGCGAGCTCATCAGCGCAAAGCGCACCGCGTCCGCACCGTGCTTTTCGGCAAGTTCCAGCGGGTCGGGGTAGTTCTTGAGGCGCTTGCTCATCTTCTTGCCGTCTTCGGCCAGCACCGTGCCGTTGACCACACAGTGTTTGAATGATGATCGCCCGAAGAGTGCGGAGCTCAAGACCGTGAGCGTGTAGAACCAGCCGCGGGTCTGGTCGATACCTTCGGCGATGAAATCCGCTGGGAAGCCGACCGGGATATCGCGAATCGCGGATCTCGAATCGCGAATCTTTCCGCCATTCGCCATTCGCCATTCGTAATTGAACGGGTAGTGCCCCTGCGCGTACGGCATCGAGCCGCTCTCAAACCAGCAGTCCAGCACTTCCGGAATGCGTCTGAGAAGCGGGTGAAACACAAAGTCCGCGGTCTCGCAGTTCTCCGGTGCGTAGGAGAGAGCCTCGCGGTAGGCGTAGCCCTCATCGACCATCCGCATCGCTTTGATGAAGCCGCCGTGCGTCACCACGAGCACGCGCTTGCCGGGGTACGTCTTGAGCAGATGCTCGCGGACCGCCTCGGCACGCTGCAAAAATTCCCCGAGCGTTTCACCCCCCTTGCCGGTCTTGTAATGGAGGCCCAGCTCGCCGTTGGGGACATCGATCGGGTGATTTTTCAGGATCTCCGCATTCGAGAGGCCGACCCAGTCGCCGATGCCGCGTTCCTGGAGCAGGGGATTCTTTTCGGCAATCTCCAGCTTCAATTCCTTCGCGATGATTTCCGCCGTCTCTCTCGCACGCTGCAGATCCGAACAGATGATCAGATCAAAGCGCGCGCCTTCTTTTTTCAGCTTGAGTGCGCACTCTTTTGCCTGTTGCCGGCCTGTATCCGTGAGCGGACGATCCGCTTCCCTGCCCTGGCACTTCCCTTCTTTGTTCCAGTCGGTCTGTCCGTGACGCACGAAGCGTGTCGTCACGCTGCCCTTGTCACTGCCGCCCTCCCACACGATGTCATCCACCGTGTCTTTGTGGAGGTCCATCTCGGCGTTCCGTTCATGATCCCAGAAGTACGCGTGTGGCTCCGCGAACCCGGGGTACGGCTGGTGACAGAGTTTGGCGGGGTCCTCCTTGCCGAAGAAGTTGCGGATGTTCAGGAACGGATCGGCGTGCGTGACGATGACGATGTGCTCGCCGCGGTGTTTGGGCAGCACTTCGTCCAAAAAGTCCTCGATGCGCTCGTGCACCTGCTTCCACGTCTCCATCCCCGGGAAGTGGTAGATGCTTTCCACTTTTCCCGTCTCCAGCTTGTGCGCGCGGCGCGCCTTCACGAAGGTCAGGTCGCTGAAGTCGACGGATTTCCCCTCGTACTCACCGAACGCCACTTCGCGCAGGCGTTCATCCACAACCAGCTCCGCACCCGTCGCATCCGCCACCGCCTGTGCGGTCTGCCGCGTGCGCGCAAGAGGGGAGCAGTAGATTGTGCGCACCGGGTGATGATCGCTCTTGAGGAATTCGCCGGCAGCTCCGGCCTGCTTCTTTCCGCGGCTTGTGAGGTCCGTCCCCGGTTCGATGCCCTGGTACACGGGCTTCACGTTGCCCTCGCTTTCCGCGTGACGCAGGACGCTCACCTTCGAGAAGCGGTGCGGGGCCGCGGCGAACAGGTGGTCGCGGCTGCCGATGACGGTCATCTCGTCAGTCTTCGTGTTCCGCCAAATCGGGAGAGGCGTGCCCCAGTATCTGTTCCGCGAAATCGCCCAGTCCCGCGCGCCTTCCAGCCAGTTGCCGAACCGTCCGTCACGCAGGTGACCGGGAACCCACTCAGTTTCACTGTTGCTCTTCAGCATGTTTTTCTTGATCTCCTCCACTTTCACAAACCAGGAAGAGGTCGCGTAATTCAGGAGAGGGGAGTCGCAGCGCCAGCAGTGCGGGTAGCTGTGCGTATAACTTTTTTGATCGAATAGGAGCCCATGCTGCTGCAGATATTTCCCGATGGCCTTGTCCGCGCGTGACGGTTCTTCCTTCGGTTTTACATCCATGCCCGCAAAGTCGGTCACCGCGTCCACAAACTTCCCTTCCATCGTCACGTGCTGGAGGAGGGGCACGCCTTCGTTTTTGCCGACGTTGAAGTCATCCTCACCGAAGCCCGGGGCGATGTGCACGATGCCCGTGCCGTCTTCGGTCGTCACGAAGTCTCCCGCGACGACGCGGAAGGACGTCGGATATTTTTTCGCGAAGTACGGAAAAAGCGGCTCATAGGTTTTACCGACGAGCGATTTTCCCGTCACGGCCTTACCGACAACCTCGTGCTCTTTGCCTTTGAACACTTTTTCCACGAGTGCCTCCGCAACGATGAATGTTTTTCCGTCGTGTTCCACCGTGGCGTACTTCGTCTTTGCATTCACGGCGAGGAAGAGGTTCCCGGGCAGCGTCCACGGTGTCGTGGTCCAGGCCAGGAAGTACGTCCCTTCCGTGGATTCCTTGGTTTCTTGGTGTTCGTCGGATTCCTTGAGACGGAACATCGCTGTCGCACTCAGGTCCGTCACATCCTTATAGCCCTGCGTCACCTCAAAGTTACTCAGCGGCGTCACGCACCGCGGGCAGATATGCATGGGTTTGTGGCCCTCGGTGATGAGCTTCTTCTCCGCCAGCTGATGGAACACCCACCAGATGCTCTCCATGTACTCGGGGTCCATGGTGCGGTAATCCCAGTCCATATCCACCCACCTGCCCATGCGCTCCACCACCGTGCGCCACTCCTTTGTGTAGCGCTGCACGGTGCCGCGGCAGAGGTCATTGAATGCTTTGATGCCCATCTCCTCGATCTGCCGCTTGCTCGTGATGTTGTGCTCCTTCTCGATGATGTTCTCGATCGGGAGTCCGTGACAATCCCAGCCGAAGCGGCGGATCACCTTTTTCCCGCGCATCGTCTGGTAGCGGGGGATCACATCCTTGATCGTTCCGGCGAGCAGGTGCCCGTAGTGGGGGAGTCCTGTGGCAAACGGCGGGCCATCGTAGAAGCTGAAGCCGTCCTCCTCTTTGGCCGCTCCTGGTCCTTCCAGCACGTCATCACTCCCGCGTGAGCGCTGGCGGATGGAGCGCTTGAACGTGTCCTCCTCCCTCCAGTACTGCAGAATGCCCCGCTCAAGATCGGGGAAGTTTTGCTTAGGATCAACAGGATCAAACATGTGAAGATGAGGAGGTGCTAGAGCCTGCCCTGAGTGAGTCCGCTTCGAGCGGACGAGCCGAAGGGGGGTCGAATGGCATAGGAAAATCTGGATCAGAGGAAGAATAGCAGATTCTGTTTTCCGGTAGGTCGAATTGACCTCATCTGTAAGAGGGGTAGATTGAGCGATCCTATGCCGCGTCCATTGCCTGACTACGACAAGTTCGAGCACGAGCAGTTTCGACGACTCGTCGAGCTGCCGTCATACACCGTGCTCGGGCAAAACAGGAAAATCGATCTGATTCAGAATCTCATCAAAGAACGTTCGGCTAGGGCGATCGACGCCGCAAAGGATGAACAGCGTCGGAAGTCGAGTGGCCCCCTGTCTGCAAGGGTTGAACAGGAAATAGAACAGAGATTGCAGTACGAAACCACGATACAGGAGGTGCCGACGACCATGATCACGCCGGAGGCCATTGCGGTCTTCAAAGCAGAAAAGCTCAAAGAACTTCATGATGCGGGTGTCTCTCCAAACATGGTCACGGAAGCAGACCTTCAGCCGTCCTGGCGCAATCTGATCATTACCAAAGGGAACCGCGACACTGCGAAATACCATGTGCTTATTCCATCGCACATCGACACCGTTTCTCCTTCCGCTCCGTTTCAGTTGAAACTTCGCCGCGGGGAAAAAGGGGAAGACAGGGATCGGCTGTACGGTCTTGGGGTTTGGGACATGCATCCCGGTGATTCCAACAGTATCGCTCTTTCGGCGGAGATCATGATGTCCCCCGACGTCTGCGCTCATTTTGCCTTCACAGTGGATGAAGAACTGAATTCCAGCGGAGCCAACGCCCTCATTCATGACTGGGCCGATTGGGATGATATTGATGCCGTCGTTTCCAACGAAATCGGGCCGCTGCCGCAGCCGCTCCTGGATCGTGACATGCATCAGCGCATCATTGCCGGCCGTCTCGGTCGCCAGAAGTTCACGGTGGAGGTCAAGATCGCGGAAAACCGGCTTACCCACTTTGCCAAGCCGGGATCAGAGCAATGGAACATCGACAAAATCCGCAGCATATTGCTCCTGGAACTCATCGACATTTTTGAGCGCAGTGAACAGGTGCAAAAGCCAAGTCCCTTGTTCGGGGCCAGTCTCTGGGAAGCCGATGACGGAAATGTCAAAGGAACCCTGCCGGGCAGACCCAGGAACATCGCCAAAATACGTTTCAACATCAAGGCACAGGGAGTGGATTTCGATCGGCAGATGCGTCTGTTTCAGAATGCCATCACTGCCATCCGTGCAAAACACGGCTGGTCCAAGGACATCAGCATCGCGATCCGTCCGCGGGGCAGCGAAGTCAGTTACGATTCCTTCAGCATGCCGACAAACGGAAAGGGCCTGCTTGATTCCCATGTCTTTTTGGACACGGCAATGATGGCTGTGCACAAAATCACAAACAACAAGGCGATCCCCGCCGTTGCGATGTCCTGCGCTGACGAAAACCTCTATGCAAAGGCGCTCCTGAAAAAGCAGATGATGAACGGAACATTTCAGGGCTCACTAGGCGGAGTATTGAGCATTCCTCCCCGCGGGAACAAAGCACATGAGGCCGGCGAATGGGTATCAATCAAAAGCATGATGGAAACGCGTGAGATTCTCCGCTGGCTGCTCACCAATCCCAAGGGTTTCCGGCGATTGGCGCAGCGCAAAGCCGCCTGATGAAATTGCGCCGGATTTCTCTTTACTTTTACCCTGAATTACTTGTAGACTTTCTCGCGCTTTTGGCAAACCCTGCCAGAGAAACCATGATCAACTTTTCCAGAGACATCGGCGATAATTACTTCCCGGATGATGCTCTGGAGGGGGGAGGAGAAGTGCCTGAATTGGCCCATCAAGACCGGGAGGATCAGGTGGATTTTGGTGCATCCGATCGAAAACCTTTCGTTGATGTTCAGGCGCCTGAGACGTTTGTGGGTCTAACGGAGAAAGCCTCCGACACGGGTGTGCAGAAATCGCTTTCTGACGCAGCCGCTAAGGATCCGGAAGTGGCAAGCAGGCTGGGCGCTGCCGTTGTTGCCATTAAGGAACTTTTGGCAAAGACAGGTGAAAAAGGGGTCCAGGCTGCAACAGAGCTTGCCCGGAGTTCACTGTTTTAATAGATCTTGTAGCAAAAGCGCCTATACTCTATATTCGCTCACCTTTTGCATGCCAGAGAAACCTCTCCCTCCCGGCACACCCGAATACGATCTTACAGAGGATGATGTAGATGATTTGTTAAAGAACCCGGATTTTATCAAGAGAGTGAAACAGGAAGCTGACAGGACGCGTCATTTAAAAAAAATGGAGACCTTGTACCGCAACATTGACCTGATTCGCGGGCAGCTGGGTGCGATAAAAGCCATTGATGTTCGAGGCGAAGTGGTCACTGATAAAAACTACGCCCCAATTTTTGCCGAAGCGCATGTCATCCATAACAGGGCGGTTGCCATTGTGGATGCCCTTCGCAGTTCCAATGATCTCACCCAGAGAACGATGGCGGAGATCATTGAATCCATCGGCGCTTTTATCGGACAGGAATATACAGTCGAGTATGAGGAAAAGCGCCTGGCGAATCCAGCCGTTAGAAACAGAGAGGGATGGGTGATGTCCATTTCCCATGGCGTTCCGATTTCTTCGGTTGATTTTTCACAGTTGCCGAGACGTATCGGAGGCCGGGCAGAGATGTATGTGCCGCCGGATGATTCTTCCGTGACCTTGCCGCCCGAATTGCGTCTTGACCAGCCGCAGGATGAGATCCTGCCGCGAAACAGGAAAATCTATGAAGATATCGTTGCGAATCCCGCTTCTGTCGCCTGGCTTTCCGATGTTTCTTCCGATCGAGGCACCGTTCTTGAGGACGGCGTAACGATTTTTCTCGGTCATGGATTTGCCGCACGAGCAAAGGATGCGGGTCATCGATATATTGAATCTCTCAATGAGCACCGCAGGAACCCCATTCGTTATACCGGTGCTGCAATCATTGAAGTGGTCGGCGTGCGGGATATGCAGGGAAACGTACTCGCCAGCGTGAATCCTCCCTGGCTGAGCAAGGCGAGTCTCGATCTTCACGCCAAGCGCAGAAGAGTGGTTGAAGGCGTTCCGCTTCGTTCCTACGAAATTGGTCGGCAGATGATGAGATTCACTCCCATACAGATGCCATCCGGAGAACAGGTTCTTCTTGAGGAGAACTGGAACCAGGTCTATGAGGAATTGTATGTCCCGGAAAAAAACGTGAAGATCTCTGTTCCCGGAGGTGTGCCTTCACCGGTTGCGCAGGCACCGTCAGAATCTCTTTCCCCGGGCAAACTCCTCGAGTATCTGCCAGGGAAGAATGGCAACCAGGGGCAGGGCGGAGAGCCAGCTCAGTCCTGAGCCCAGGGCGATATCGCCGATCACGGTGGAGATGACGACGAACGGGAGCGTGGCATCCAGGTAGCGCATGGGAATGCGCCGCATACATTCAAAGTACAGTGCATACGGGAGAACGGCGAAGACCAGCGCGAAGAAGACCGTTGCGAGGAGTCCGGATGTGGTGATCATGTGGAGGTTCATCCAGTTGAGCAGCGGCAGGGAGAAGAGCAGACAACCGAACGAGATCCAGAAGAGGAACGCCGGGTACCGCTCGCGGACAAAGCCCACTTCGTCCTGGAAGCGCTTGCTGAGGAGCGAGTAGAGCGCAAAGCAGAGCGAGCTGCCGATGGCCATAAGGATGGAGAGGCCGGGGGGCCGCTGCATCTTGAGTGCAAAGAAGGTGGCGACACTCACGCTCGCGAACGTGAGCAGATCGATCCAGCTCAGGCGGTCCTCGCGGATGTCCCGCAGCACGCGTACGACCGACAGCCCCGAGAGGATCACGAGAATGTACTGCGTGGCGGTCAGCGCCTCCAGTGTGAAGTACGTGAAGATGCCGGTGAAGAAGAGGGCGATGGAAGAACCGATGAGCGTGGGCTGGAACGGCGAGAGAGGTTTGTAACGTTGAGGATTGAAGAAGCGCTGCCGTGCAAAGACGATTGCGGAGAACACGAAGAACGCCAGGAAACGGATGACGGTGAGGTCGATCGGCGACGCCGTGTTACGCACAAGCAGGCGCGCCAGTACCGGGTCCAGCCCCCAGAGCGCCACGAGGAAGCCCACGGCGAGCGCGTAGGTGAGCATCAGGCGGCTGCCGCGCTTGCGGATGGTCTGCACGCCGGCCTTTTCCAGTTCACCGATCAGGCGCTGCTGCTCCTCTGCCGGGAGATTCACGTTCATGCTGAGCTCACTGCCCTCGCGGTCACTGATGTGCAGGATCCGCATGTCCACGATTCCGGTGAGATAGCGCTTATAGATCTCATAGAGCCTGTCCAGTGTGACGGGATCATTCATGTTCGCCTTGTAGGTGTAGAGCACGGTTTCCGGCGAGACAATGCGCTCAGGATTCTTGCCATTCTCAAAGAGTGTCGTTGTTGCCACACGTGGATCTGTTCTTCCGTCTGCGATGGCGATGTACAGCTCCGGGAGATTTGTGTACCCGAGCCGCTGGATGTTCTGCTGCAGCGATCGCTCATCGAATTCCTCAATGAAGCCTTTGCGCTGCTGCTGGAACGCCTCCTGCAGCATCGATTTTCCGAGCCGCTCCTTCTCTTCCTGCGTCAGGCTGCGCGAGAGGGCGGTACGGATGGCCGCTGCGGCGAAGCCCGTTTTCACCTGCGAGAGCCACGAGAGTTTTACGGTCGGCTTTTCCGCGAGTGTCAGGGACATGGAGGCACCGTGCGTGAGGGGGGATCCGAACGGAACTTCCTTGCCGTCGACATGGATGGTCTCACAGCGCAGTGCGCTGTCGCGGAACAGGTAGAACGCCCCGTCGAGTGCGGTGGATTCCTTGGGAACGGAGATCGTTTCGTCGCCCGTGCCGTGGATGATGAATGATTCCCCGAGAATATCGCTCTGCAGGCTCTGCCAGAATTCCTGGCTCCGTTCTTCGGCGTCATCGGCAAGCGTGGAAATGCGTGCCGTCCACGGCAGATTCGCGGCCAGCTCTCCCGGATTGGGCTTAAAGCAGATCGCCGCCACGCCTTTGCGCGCGTATTCCTGCATCTCGTCCGTACGGATCTTGCAGCGGACGCGGGTTCCTTCCTCCAGGATGATGGTCGTGTGGAGGCCGCGGTAGCCGTTGACGGCGGGAGAGTTGATGAAATCCTGGAACGAGAGCACCTCGCGCCTCCAGGTCTGGTGCAACGCGCCGAGCACGCGGTAGCAATCGGCAACGCTCTGACAGGTCAGCACGACCGTGAACGTGGATACGCCCGTGACAGCATCACCGATCGTTTCCACCTGCCGGCGGAGATTCTCCCAGGATTTGGGTTCAAAATGCAGCTCCGAGAGACCGGTTTCCCCCTGTGTGCCCAGGCGTGCCTGCATGTGGCCGAGCACGGCATCCGCGCGCTGTTCACTTTCCTGGCGCTTGCGGGACATCTGTTCAAAGAGATCGGGTTCCAGGATGGGGAGCGTGAGAGATTCCAGCTCATCGCGCAGATCCTGCATGCAGAGCCTGTCGGCAATGCGCACGTAGATCTCCTGCGTCTCCTTTGCGAGCGCCTTGCGCTTCTCGGGGGAAAGGAACTGGGCGGTCTGCATGTTGTGCAGGCGGTCCACCAGTTTGATCACCATGATGCGGATGTCGCGCTCCATGAGGCGGAACATTTTGCGCAGCGTCTCGATCTGTTCGTTCAGGCTCGGGCGGTCGCGCACATCCTCCTGGCTCAGCTTGGTGACGCCTTCGATGAGACCCGCCACCACCGGACCGAAACGTTTCTCGATCTCCGGAAGTTTCAGGTCCGTGTCTTCCACGGTGTCGTGCAGCAGCGCCGCCATGATCGTCTCCGGATCGGCCCCCATGTCCGCGAGCACGTGTGCCACGGTGATGGGATGCGTGAAATACGGTTCACCGGACCGCCGGGTCTGGTTGCCGTGCGCTTCGGCACCCAGCTCAAAGGCACCCCGTACCCGCTCGATCTCACGGGCCGTGAAATGCCGGATGTGGACGCGAAATTCATTCCACTGCATTGGATATCTCATTCTACCGATTCTGTGAGCGTAAAGATAGAGATTTCAGCTGCGGTTTCCCGAGAGTGCCTGCAGGATGTATGCCTTCACATTGCTGAAAATCTCCGTGTTTTCGTCCAATGCCGCAATCTCCTGCGCGGTGAACCAGCGCATTTCCCGCGCTTCGGCTTCCAGGACCGTGAGTGCCTGTGATTCATCGAGAGGCCGCGCGATGTAGAGAAAATCCATATGCTGATGCGCCGGTTCGTTGCGTGCCGGGTAGGCGGGGATTTCCTCCAGGAGCATCGCAATCGGTTTTTTGAGCATGCGCCCCTCGGACGGATTGCCGGTGAAGAGGTCGGCCTGTGAATCACCGACGATCTCCACATCCATGTCCGTTTCCTCTTTGCATTCGCGCTTCGCGGCATCCTCGGGCGTCTCGTTCTCGTCCACGTGTCCGCCCGGCGGCATCCACCTGCCAAGGCGCTTGTGCCAGAGGAGGAGCACGCGTTTTTTGGAATCGATGACGAAGGCCGTCGCTGTAAAATGACGCATCATAGGAATAATAGGCTTAGAGTAATAGAATAATAGGAAATTCGTCCCCTAGGCTATCGTCCCTAATACTCTATTATTCTATCGCCCATTATTCTCACCCCCATGGTTCTCATCAACGACAACTCGGTCGCCCTCAAGATCGGCGATCCCCTTCCGCACTTCGAGCTTCCGTCCGTCGACGGGCTCACCATCGATTCGCGCACGATCAAAGATCCCGTGCTCTGTGTCGTCTTCACCTGCAACCATTGCCCGTATGCACAGGCGTACGAAGACAGGCTCATCGCACTTGCGGAGAAATTCGATGAGGAGGGTGTGCAGTTCGTGCTCATTTCCAGCAACGACTCCACGGACTACCCGGAGGATTCGTTCGAGAACATGATCCTCCGCTACCGCGAGAAGGCCTTCCCGTTTCCGTACTGCCAGGATGCTACGCAGGAAGTCGCCAAGGCGTTCGGTGCCCTTTGCACGCCGCACTGCTTCGCCTTCGGCCGCGACCGCACACTCAAGTACAAAGGCCGAGTGGATGACAATTGGAAGGACCCCGCCGCCGTGCAGCATCACAACCTTCGCGATGCGCTTGCCGCTCTTGTGAAGGATGAAGAGCCGGTAGTGCAGGAAGCCAATGCACTGGGGTGCAGCATCAAGTGGAAGACGACGACGTAAGGAATCAAAGGAATGAAAGGAATCCAAAGAATCCGAGGATGTTTCTTCGGATTCTTTGGCTTCCTTGGATTCTTCGTTACTTCTTCCTCTTCCCCAGCATCTTCTCTAGATACTCCCCCGTGTAGCTCTCCTTCACTTTGGCTACCTGCTCGGGGGTACCTGCTGCGATGATGCGGCCGCCGCCGGAGCCGCCGTCGGGCCCGAGGTCCACGATGTGGTCCACGCTCTTGAGCACATCCAGGTTGTGTTCGATCACGAGCACGGTATTGCCCTTCTCCACCAGGCGCTGGAGCACATCAAGCAGGCGCGCGATGTCATCGAAGTGCAGACCCGTGGTGGGTTCATCGAGGATGTAGAACGTCTTGCCCGTGGCGCGCTTGGTGAGCTCGGTCGCCAGTTTTACACGCTGCGCCTCACCTCCGGAGAGCGTCGTTGCGCTCTGTCCTAGGCGGATGTACCCGAGGCCCACGTCCTCAAGCGTCTGCAGTTTGTTCTTGATCGCGGGGATCGCGTTGAAGAACTGCAGCGCCTCACCGATGGTCATGCTGAGCACTTCCGCAATGTTCTTTCCTTTGTACGTCACCTCAAGCGTCTCGCGGTTGTAGCGCTGACCGTGACAGACTTCGCACGTGACAAACACGTCCGGGAGGAAATGCATTTCGATGCGCTTCAAGCCGTCACCCTCACACTCCTCGCAGCGTCCTCCTTTGACGTTAAAGCTGAAGCGCCCCGGCTTGTAGCCGCGGAGTTTGGCTTCCGGCGTTGTGGCGAAGATATCGCGCACGTCGGTGAAGACTCCCGTGTACGTCGCGGGGTTACTGCGCGGTGTGCGGCCGATGGGGGACTGATCGATCACAATCGCCTTATCCAGGTGCTGGATACCGTCGATGGACCCGAAGGCCTGGCCGCGTGAGTGCGCACCGTTCAAAATACGCTGCAGCTCGGGGCCCAGGATGCCATGAATGAGGCTGGATTTGCCGGAGCCCGACACACCCGAGATACCGATGAATGTCCCCAGCGGGATCTCCGCGGTGACGTTCCGGAGGTTGTGGTAGCGCGCGTCCTTGATGATGATTTTCTGTCCGTTGCCCGGGCGGCGCTCTTTGGGCACCATGATCTCCTTTTTGCCGCTCAGGTACTGGCCGGTGACGGAATGGGGGTTCCTGATGAGCTCTTCCGGGCTGCCCTGGGCGATCACTTTGCCGCCGAACTTTCCCGCACCGGGACCGATCTCGATCAGCTGGTCCGCGGCTTCCATCGTCTCCTCATCGTGTTCCACCACCAGCACGGTGTTGCCGAGGTCACGCAGCTGAAGGAGGGTCGTGATCAGTTTGCTGTTATCGCGCTGATGCAGACCGATGGACGGTTCATCGAGCACGTACAGGACGCCCTGCAGTGCCGAACCGATCTGCGTTGCCAGACGGATGCGTTGCGCTTCGCCGCCGGAGAGCGTTGCAGCCGAGCGTGAGAGCGTGAGGTACTTGAGCCCCACGTTCTCGAGGAACGAGAGACGCGAGACAATCTCAGTCAGCACTTTCTTCACAATGGTGAACTCGTATGTCGTCAGTGCCGACGGGGTGGTGGCCAGTACGGGCTTTGCGCTGACGGTCTTGCCGCTCTCCTTCGGCGTCAAAGCCGCGAAGAACTCGCGCGCCTCATCGATGCTCAGATCGGTGGCATCCACGATGTTACGGTCACCCACGGTGATACCGAGGATCTCTTTGCGGAGCCTGCGGCCGCCGCATTCCTGGCACGGCAGTTCGTGCATGTAGTCCTCGATCTGCTGGCGGATGTAGCTGGAATCGGTTTCGTTGTGGCGGCGCTGCAAATTCGGAATCACGCCTTCGTACGTCGTCTGGTACGTGCCGCCGAACTTCATGGTGCTGATGTTCACGGTCAGCTGCTTGTGGTAACCGTGGAGGATGATCTGCCGTTCGTTCTCGGAAAGCTTTTCCCACGGCGTATCCAGACTGAAACCCACCTCTTCGGCGAGCGATTCCAGGATCTGCATCATGAACCCGGTGCGGCTTGCGGACGTGGCCCACGGGTGGATGGCACCTTCGGAGATCGAGAGGCGGACATTGGGGATCACGGCGTTCTCCACCACCTGGAGGATCGACCCGAGTCCGTGACACGTCTCGCACGCGCCGTGCGGCGAGTTGAAGGAGAAGCTCCGCGGCTCCACTTCCGGCACCGATGCCTCCGGGTGCTCGGGGCACACGAACGATTCTGCGAAGCGGACCTCTTCGTTGCTGTCGGCATCCAGGACAATCATCGAGCCCTCGCCCTTCTTGAGCGCAAGCTCCACGGAGTCGGCGAGGCGCGAGCGGTTGGGGTTCACTTCCTTCTCCTTCACTTCCAGATCGCGTACGACCATACGGTCCACCACGATCTCTATCGTGTGGGCTTTCTTCGGATCCAGTTTTGTCTCCTCGTCGGTCGTCACCACCTGGCCGTCCACGCGCATGCGCACAAACCCCTCGCGCTTGATCATGTCGAGAATCTTGAGGTGCTCACCTTTCCTCCCCTGTACAACGGGAGCGAGAAGGAAGATCTTCTTCCCCTCGGGCATCCGGGCGATGGTGTCCACCATCTGGCTCGGGCTCTGCTTGCTGAGCGGCCGTCCGCAGACTGAGCAGTGGACTTTACCCACCTTGGCCCAGAGGAGACGCATGTAATCGTAGATTTCGGTGACCGTTCCCACGGTGGAACGCGGATTCCTTGGCGCAGTTTTTTGATCAATGGAAATGGCTGGGGAAAGGCCTTCAATGGAATCCACCTCCGG
>CAZHQF010000006.1:0-64502 GCA_964534205.1 uncultured Candidatus Peribacteria bacterium
CTTTGGTGGGCCAGGGGGGATTTGAACCACCGACCGCAGGTTTATAAGTCCTGAGCTCTAACCAGGCTGAGCTACTGGCCCACGCTTTTATGCTAGCACCAAGTTTGTCTGACGTAGAGAGGCTGAGCTACCCGCCCGTACCGAACGACGGTACGTTCGGGCGGGCTGGCCCACAGGCTCATGCTAGCACCTGTTTGGCGGCAATCCATGGCTGAAATGCCGTCATTTTGTCTTCTTCTCTATTTTGCGGTTGCGGGCATCTTCTGCCATCACTGCTTCCATAGCCGCCCAGGTCACTCTGTTGAACTCCTCGGCGATCTGGCCTTTGTCCTCAAGGCTCTCAATAGTCACTTGTACGCCGCGCAGTTCCGTTTTAGCGGCAACCGCGTCTTCGATCTTTTTCCAATCCTCCTTGTTTGGCATCTGCGTTGCGATGGTCATCTCGGTGACCCGGCCTTTACCGTCCCTGATCACATGCGAGACGATGATCTGCAGATCGCGGATCTCCCGGTTGGTGAAGTGGTCGTGTGTGTCGTGGATTTCGGGGCTCTCTTCGTGCATGGGATAGAGTGGGAACGTTTTACTTCTTCTCCAGGCGCTGACCGGCCAGGAGTGCCATGCCGTCTGATCCTTCGTACGTGCGGGCGACGTAGCCGAAGAACGGCTTGGCGTACGAGGAGGTGATGGGCGTAGAACGCACGGTGCCATCGGCCATCGTGACGGTGCGCACCCAGCCGATTTCGTTGGGGCCCAGCGCGCGCAGGTTAGAGGGGCGGTTTTTGCTGCGCATAAAGTACGGGCCATCAAGCTCTGCGGTGCGTCCGTCCGGCGTACCGTAGAAGTGCACGAAGGCATCGGTACCGTCGAGGTACGCCTGCATCAGGATGTCGTTTGCCGTGTCGTTACGGAACCGGAGGTTATGCACGCCCGGGAAGACCGTGGCGTCGAGGCCTACGCCGTAGAACTCGTAGTGGTCCACAAACAGGCTGTGGTAGCGGCGCTCGGTGATCGGCAGGCCCGCGAGGAGCGCTGCACGGTAGATCGTCGTGGCTGACTGGCAGATACCGGCACCTGGGGTTTTGGCGGCTCCGCCGCCAAAGAGCCCGAGATCTTCCTTCCAGCCTTTCTGAAGCGTGATCGGCGCATCAATCACCGGCACGAGTGAGAACTCGGCACCGGAGGGGATGAGCACGTTATGGATCTTCTCCTCAAAGGCCTTGTGCACGTTGTGCAGGCGGCCGGGGGTGGAATCGGCGAAGTCGGAGAGGCCGGTGGAGAGCATGGTGAGGGTCTTTACCGAGCCGTCCGGCTGCGTCCAGCGGACCACGGGGTCGGTCTTCGTGGCGATGATTGCAATAGTCTTTTCACCGCCGTTCAGCGCATCGGCAATCTCGCGTGCAACAGCATCGATATCAAAGTCATACCCCGGCTTGGCGATCGTCGTGGTCGTCACACGCTGCACATCGCGGTGATCGGGAGCGGCAGACGTGATTTCGCCGTCGATGCGCGGAGCCAGCTCCTTGATCGAGCGGCTGCGGATGCTTTCCGCGATTCGCGCCGGATCGATACGGTAGGAGGCGGAAAAGAGGCTTGTGGAAAGAGTGATCCACTCCGGGGACACCGGGAGCGTGAAGGTGACCGGGTTGCCGTTGTTGGTGACCGTGATCTCGAGCGACCGCTTGAGCAGATCCTCGCGGGTATCGAGTGCCTGCTCCAGCAGATACGGGGCCGGAGACGTGGTGCCCTGGGCCTGCAGACGTCCCTGAAGGCGCTCGGCACGTAGGGTTGTCACCTCATCATCTTCCGTGATGGACCGGCGCTGCGGGGCGGCGCTGTGCACCGGTGACGGCGGTTCCCTCTCCACTCCCCTTTCCCGCTGTCCACCGATGGATACGGTACACGTGAGTGCGATGATGAAGGCGGCGACATGACTGGAAATCAGTACATTCCGTACGCCGTATTTTGTGAAAAAGGGGTGTAAGTGATGTGTGTTTGACATGAGAAAATATTATAACATAATTTATATATTTTGCAAATACAAAAGACGGCCCGAAGGCCGTCTGGTGCTCTCTCGAACGTCATTTCTGTCACTGATTGCCTGTTCCGAGGTCGACGTTGATATCCGTGCCGTTTGGCAGTGCAGAGCCATTATCGCCGTTCGCAAACATCTGGATCGCGAAGTACCCGACAACGAGGATGGCAATGATCGCAATGATCGCGACGACGGCATTCATACCGCTGGAGTTGTTATCGGCCATGGGAAAGAGGGGGAACAAAGAGGACGGAAGACCGTTCTCAGTCAGTAGACGCAGATGGTCACTCTTTCTTTCCGGGCACTTTTTTGGCCACCAGAGTTTTCAGCAGTGCCTTGGCCTCGGCTTTGGTGCTGATTTCTTTTTTCTTCTGTGCCTCCAGAATCAGTCCCGTGAGCCTCCCCACTTCCGGTCCCGAACCGAGTCCCAGGATTTCCATCACGTCATGACCGCTCAGGAGCGGTTTTGCAGGGCGCGGATGCGTATCCAGGAAGCGGTGCCAGTCTTTGACGATCGCCTCATAGAGCTGATAGTCCGCGGGAGTCGTGCCTGCGATATCGAGACGGAAGATCTTGAGGAGGTCTGCGAACCACGGATGGTGGTACCAGTGCGCCTTGCGGTCTTCGGGCATGTCCAGAAACGTCATCGACATGTGGTGGCGCACGAGCCAGTCGATCTTCTCCACTCTCGCCTTGGGGTACTGCAGTCTCTTCAATGCCTTCGTCACGAGGTCCGCTGAAATCGACGCGTGGTGATCGAACCGGATGCGTTCCTTCTGCGAGAACGTTTCCGCCTTGCCGCAGTCGTGGAAGAGTCCGGCGATGCGGACATCGATATCGTCCTCGTCGGTGAAGTTCTTCAGCAGCTGCATCGTGTGGTCCCAGACGTCACCCTCGTGGTGGTAGTCGGCAGGCTGCGGGATGCCTTTGCAGGCGTGCAGCTCCGGGAAAATCCGTGAGAGGATCCCCAGTTCCCAGAGGTCTTCAAACGCGCGCTCGGGATTCGATCCTTTCAGTATTTTCTCGATCTCGCTGCCGATCCTCTGTCCCGAGAGGCCATCGACCAGGTGCGCCAGTTCACGGAGAGCGGCGTACGTCGCCGGGTGATACTGGCCGTTCATGGCGGCACGGAGGCGCACTGCTCTTAAGATTCTGAGAGCATCATGCTTGATGCGCACGGCAGGTTCCCCGATGAATTCCACGAGACGCTCCTTCACGTCCGCCTCTCCGCCGTACGGATCGAAAAGCTCAAGCGTCTGCGGCTGGAAGTAGATGGCATTCACCGAGAAGTCCCGGCGGCGCGCGTCCTTCTCATTCGATGTCGTGAATACCACCGATTCCGGATGCCGGCCGTCGGAGGCTTCATCATCCTCGCGGAACGTCGTCACTTCCACGGCGTCATCCCCAAGTACTATCTTCACGCTGCCCATCGCTTTGCCTTCGGTTGTTGATCGCTTGAAGAGAGCGATGACCTGGTCCGGCGTCGCGGAGGTCGTGATATCGATATCGTGCGGCACGGCGCCCTTCAGGAGATCGCGCACCGCTCCCCCCACCCACCATGCTTCGTATCCTGCATCGGTCAGAGTCTCCACGATTTTGTACGCACGCTCACCCACGGGTGTCTTGAGTGTCTGTTCGAGGATGGGGCGGGTGATGGGCACGGAGAGAAGAATCGCGAATCGCGAATGGCGAAGCAAGACTATTTGCGGCGGGTTTTCTTTATCTTCTTTTTTATTCCCCCCAGAGCGGGTTTTCAACCCGCGGCGCATCCAATGATTCTTCTTTCTTTTGTCAGCCAGACAAAAGAAAGAAGCAAAGAAAAGCTCTCCGCCGCCGACCCTCCTCCACCCGGCCCTGTCTCTCCTCACCGGCCCCTGCAGGGTTTCGGGGCCGGTTCGTCGAGGAGTGCTTCGCACAGGGCCTTCCCCTTCACCCCCGGGCGGCGGCGGAGCCCCTCCGCTTCGCATAGTCCGGATCTGGATGATGCGAAAGCAGTGTTCTTAGAGCCATTGTTACAAGGTATGATCAGATCATGCTTCGCTTCGCTGTCGCCCTTCGACTCTTGCGCGTCCCACATTTTTCTCGGGCTCAGGGCGACGTGCCTTCCTCTACAATCCATTAAGCTGTTTCCATGTCATCCCTTCGGTTTGCCGTCGCCGGTGCTCCCCTTTCCACCCCCAAACCCGGTGGGACTGTTTTAGGGCTCAAGCATGCCAAAAAACTCGGTATCAATGCCATGGAGATCGAGTGGGTGCAGTCCGTCCCCAAGGATCCGGCGCGGATGCTGGAGATCAGAAAAGTCGCAACGGAGTTGGATATCACGCTCACGGTACACGCTCCGTACTACGTCAACCTCAATTCCCCCGAGCCCGCCAAGCTCGCGGCGAGTATCAAACGCGTCACTGACGCTCTGCATATGTCCGAACTCGCCGGTGTGCGGTCGGTGTGTGTGCATCCGGCGTTCTACTTAGGAATGGAACCGGAAATTGCCTACAAGAATGTCCATAAGGCCGTCGAACGCATCATGGAGAATAAGAAGAAACTCTTCCCCACTGTGAACCTGGCTCTGGAGACCATGGGCAAAGTGACGCAGTTCGGCACACTGGAAGAAGTGCTGCGGATCAGTAAAGACTTCGATCTCTATCCCACAGTCGACCCTGCGCACATGCACGCGCGTACCAACGGTCAGGTGAATACGTACGAAGAATGGGACGAGATGTTCGATCTGTATGCAAAGTACCTGGGGAAGAAGGCGCTCAAGAACGTGCACATGCACTTCTCCGGCATCGCCTACTCCGAGCGCGGCGAAAAGCATCACGTTCCCCTGCAGGAGAGCGATGCGCGCTGGAAAGATTTCATCAAAGTCCTTAAGGACAGGGAGATCGGGGGGACGGTGGTGTGTGAGTCACCGCTCCTGGAAGAGGACACGATCCTCATGCGGAAGACCTTCGATAAAATTTGACGGAAAATAGAAAATATAATATTTTAACTATAAATGCCACGAGAGCTCTCTGCTGCGGAAATTGCTGCAATCGATGCGGAAGCGACGTATTTTTGTGCATGGAAGAAAGACGCCGATGAATGGGCGAAGGTGGGGCTCTACCGGAAGATCACAGAGCTCGCCGATCCACAGGATGACCAGCTGATTGTGGATATCGGCACTGGGACAGGGGTACAGCTTCTTCACCTGATGGCTCAGAATCCCCGCACGCGCTACATCGGAACCGAGCGTACTCCTCACAATGTAAGTGCTCTTTACACATATTGGAAGCAAGAGGGATTTGAGGGGGCGTTGGCACAACTCCATACGCAGGAAATGGCGGTGGACGCAGATGGTCATGTGTACTGGAAGCAGCGCCTCCCCGAGCAGTTGGTGCAGATGAGAGATCAGGTCCGAGCCGTGCTTACGGAAAGGATTCTCGTGCTCGATGACGACATCCGTAGACCGGAATCGCTACCGGTTATTCTGGGCAATGAAAAAATCGATACCGCTATTTTTTCCCAAACAGGTGGCTCACCTTTGCGCCCTTATGAGTGGCCGTACAAAATCTTTCGTACTGTTGCGAAAAAAGAAGCCGCTAAACGCACTCGAGAGATTGGAAATAGTACCCGTACCGGCTTCTATCATTTTGCGTCAAAGACAGTAAGAGACGGCGGCAGAATGATCGTTGCGGAACGGGCGTCGATCGATCCGAAAAATAATATCCTGGAAGAGTCACTGGCGATGATCTCCGCACAGATAGGGTCTTTCAAAAAATACTGGAAACCGATGCGGGGTGCTGAGGCTACGCTCGATCTTCCTGAAAATGTCGAACTGGTTGCCGGCGACAAGAACGAAATGACAATGAAATCCCTCAAGGAAAAGGGTAGGACGACACACTCGGTCGTCATGGAGTTCATTCGAACCGCTCTTCCTTTCAATGAGCCGGAGTTGCCACGTCCACGAGAGCAATAAGACAATAAAAAATTGCTAATTCCTAATTTCTGATTTCTAATTAGCAATGAGAAATTAGCAATTAGAAATTGTCTCAGGCAAAGTGAAAACCACATCCCGCTCCACCCTATGAACCTTGCTATCAATGGCTTTGGCCGTATCGGTCGTCAGGTGCTGCGCATCATCCAGAAGCGCTTCCCGGACGTGAACGTCGTGCTCGTCAATGACCTCACTGACGGTGCGACGCTCGCGCACCTCTTCCAGTTCGATTCCACGTACGGTGCGTACGAAGGCGAGTGTTCGTTCAAGGGCGATACGCTCACCCTCGGCAACGACAAGATCAGACTGACCGCGATCAAGGATCCGGCCACACTCCCCCACAAGGAACTCAACGTCGACGTCGTTCTCGAATGCACGGGGGTCTTCACCAAACGCGACGATGCCGCCAGGCACCTCACTGCCGGTGCCAAGAAGGTGATCATTTCCGCTCCGTGCAAGGACAAAGCGGATGGCACGTTCTGCATCGGTGTGAACCACGAGACGTACGATCCCAAGACGATGCACGTCATCAGCAATGCCTCCTGCACCACCAACTGCCTGGCCCCCATGGCCAAAATTCTCAATGACGAGTTCGGGATTGTCTCGGGTATCATGACCACCATCCACAGCTACACCAACGATCAGCAGCTCCTCGATCTTCCGCACAAGGATCTGCGCCGCGCACGTGCCGCCGCCATCAACCTGGTGCCCACGAGCACGGGTGCAGCCAAGGCAATCGGTCTCGTGGTCCCGGAAATTGCGGGCAAGCTCAGCGGCACCTCCATCCGTGTGCCCACACCCACCGGATCCATCACCGATCTCACGGTCGTCACCAAGAAGAAGGTCACCAAGGAGTCCGTGAACGCCGCATTCAAGAAGGCGGCAGAGTCCAAAACGCTCAAAGGCATCCTCGGATACGAGGAGCGCCCGCTGGTCCTCCAGGACTACGTGCAGGATCCGCGCAGCTGCATCATCGATGCTGAGCTGACCGAAGTCGTCGGCGACACACTGCTCAAAGCCTTCGGCTGGTACGACAATGAGTGGGGCTACAGCAACCGTTTGGCTGAGCTGGCGAACTACGTGGGTGAGAGGCTGTAAAAAGCAGAAATGTCAGGCTTTCTGCACATTTTTTGAGGAAGAGATACGACGACTTTAGCGCAGAAATAAGCCATTCCCGCTGTTAACCACACCGAATCATTGAATCCGGTGGTGGACGGAGGAGAATACATAAGCCCTATGAGAAATTCCTTGTTCTACAGCAAGAACGAACTTGCCGACACTATCCATAATCTGCACCTCCCGGTCAGTCCGGATCGGTTTATTGTGGGCGGCCATGTGACTGCAACCCGCAAGACGGTGAATCAGGCTCTCGTTGCCATGAAGCGTGAGAAGCAGCCCCCGGAAAAAATTGAGCATATTCTGCAGGTAGCCGGTCTCAACATGACCTATGCGCAATATCACGAAGCTCAGGTAAAAGCAGGTGACGTTCTTGAGGAGGATATGGATCGTCTGCTCGTTGTGGAGGAGTTCGCAATCAATGCACAGAAGAAAAACGGAAAGAAGCTGGCTCACGCCGTTTGATCTGCAATAAAAAAAGAGGCCGCATCCTGCGGCCTTTTTCATGCACGTCGGAAAATTATCTCTTGTCCTTCTCGTCCACCACTTCCGCGTCCACGGCACCGTCCGTGCCTCCCTCTTTTTTGGACGCGTTTTCGGCCTGCTTCTTCTGTGCTTCCTCGTAGACGAGCTTGCCGATCTCCTGGGCGGCCACGGCGGTGTCCTCGGTCGCCTTCTTGATCTCCTCTGCTGTTGCCTCTTCCTTCTTGAGGACGTCGCGCAGCGCGTTCATCTTCTCATTGACCGTCTTCTTGGTGGCATCCGGGATTTTGGCATCGTGCTCACGCATCTGCTTCTCGAGCGAGAAGATCAGTGAGTCGGCCTGGTTACGTGCATCGATACCCTCGCGCTTCTTGCGGTCGGCTTCGGCGTTCACCTCGGCGTCCTTCTTCATCTTGTCCACCTCTTCTTTGGAGAGGCCCGTGGAACCGCGAATCGTGATGTGCTGCTCCTTGCCGGTGCCCAGGTCTTTGGCTTTCACAGAAAGAATACCGTTGGTATCCAGGTCGAACGTCACCTCGATCTGCGGCATGCCGCGCGGGGCGGCCAGAATGCCATCGAGGATAAAGCGTCCGAGCGATTTGTTGTCGCGCGCAAACTCGCGCTCGCCCTGCACCACGTGGATCTCCACGGAGCTCTGGTTATCCGCGGCGGTAGAGAACACCTGGCTCTTGCTCGTCGGGATCTTGGAGTTGCGCTCAATCAGCTTGGTCGCAACGCCGCCGAGAGTCTCGATACCCATCGAAAGCGGCGTCACGTCCACAAGCACGATATCTTTATCGATATCGCCACCGATCACACCGGCCTGGATGGCGGCACCGATGGCCACCACTTCATCCGGGTTCACACCCTGATGCGGGTCTTTGCCGAAGAGCTCCTTTACCTTGGCGAGCACGGCCGGCATACGGGTCATACCGCCCACGAGTACCACCTCGTTGATGTCGCTCTTGCTGAGCTTTGCGTCCTTCAGCGCCGCCTCGCAGGGCTTCACGGTTTTCTCGATCAATTCCTGCACGAGTGATTCCAGCTTGGCGCGGGAGAGCTTGAGATTCAGATGCTTGGGACCGGAGGCGTCCGCCGTGATGAACGGCAGGTTGATTTCCGTCTCCATCGCGGACGAGAGCTCGATCTTCGCCTTCTCGGCGGATTCCTTGAGGCGTTGGAGCGCGATCGTGTCCTTGGAGAGATCGATCCCCGACTCCTTCTTGAATTCGCTGAGGATCCACTTGATGATCTCCTGATCGAAATCGTCACCGCCCAGGTGCGTGTCGCCGTTGGTGGAGATCACCTCGAACACGCCGTCGCCGAGTTCGAGCACGGAGACATCGAACGTACCGCCGCCGAGGTCGTACACGATGATCTTCTGGCTCTTTGCGCCCTTGTCGAGACCGTACGCGAGAGCGGCTGCCGTGGGCTCGTTGATGATGCGCACCACTTCCAGTCCCGCGATTTCGCCGGCCTCCTTGGTGGCCTGGCGCTGCGAGTCATCGAAGTACGCGGGGACGGTGATCACCGCCTTGGTGACCGGCTGACCCAAAAACGCCTCGGAATCTTTCTTGAGCTTCTGGAGCACTTTGGCGGAAATCTCCTGCGGCAGCATGTCTTTGCCGTTGATGCGGATGGCGGCGCGTCCCTCTTTGCCCTCCTGCACGTCGAACGGCACGGTGGCCGCTTCCTTCAGGACTTCCGAAAAACGGTGACCGATGAAGCGCTTGGCCGAGAACACCGTGTTGCGGTGGTTCGTGACGGCCTGGCGCTTGGCGGCAATACCCACGAGCACCTCTTTATCCTTGAACGCGACCACGGACGGCGTGGTGCGGTTGCCTTCGGCATTCGGCACAACGACCGGCTCACCGCCTTCGATGACGGCGACGCAGGAGTTGGTGGTGCCAAGGTCGATACCGATAATCTTGCTCATAAAAGAGATGTAGAATGTAGAATGTAAAATGTAGAATTGAACGAACGGTTCCTTATTATCACTCGGTATTATAAAGTGCTAATTTTTGAAGGTCAAGTATTGAGTGTAAGCCAAAATTTTAGCATCCACGGAGTGACTATATGTGATATTCTCTTTACATGGAGAAGAAGGAAAATCCGCTTCGGGACAAGTCCTATCGGTTCGCCGTCGATGTGGTTCTGTTTTGTAAAAACGTATTGATTGAACAAAAGCGCGAGTACGTCATCAGTAAGCAATTGATAAAATCCGGCTCAAGCATTGGTGCGAACGTGGCAGAAGGTTTGCACGCTCCTTCAAAGAAGGACTTCGCAAACAAGTTGAATATTTCGCTCAAAGAAGCGTTTGAGAGCCAGTTTTGGTTGTATCTTCTACGTGATACTGGATATGCAAGTGCGGCAGAGGTGCAGCCGCTGCTGGCGCAACTTCATGAAATCATTGCACTGCTCACCGCGATTCTGAAAACCTCCCGTGCTTCTCTCGGGGAATAATTCTGCTTTTTTTCATTCTACATTCTACATTTTACATTCTACATTCTCGTCATGTTCCTCGACGAAGCCATCATCACCATGCAGGGAGGAAAAGGCGGCAAAGGCTGCGTCAGTTTCCGTCGGGAAAAATATATTCCGATGGGCGGCCCCGATGGCGGTGACGGCGGTGACGGCGGGAGTATTTACCTGGTGGCTGATGAGAATGCAGACACACTGAGCATCTTCACCACTGCCAAAAGGTTCGAGGCGGAAGAGGGCACCGGGGGTGGCGGACGCAATTGCGGCGGAGCAGACGGCGGTGATCTGTATCTCAAGGTTCCACCGGGCACACTGGTGACACAACTCAGCGGTGACGGGCTTCCCGATGGAGAAGAAGAGATGCCGCTGGGGGATCTCACCCATCATGGCGATGTTCTGCTCGTCGCGCGCGGCGGTCGCGGCGGGTACGGCAACGCGCACTTCACCAGCGCCACGCGCCAGGCACCCGACTTTGCCGAACTCGGTGAACCGGGTGAGCAGAAACAGGTGCGTCTGGAGCTCAAGCTCGTCGCCGATGTGGGCATCATCGGCTATCCCAGCGTCGGTAAATCCACATTGATCTCCGTGATCTCCGGTGCGCGCCCCAAGATCGCCGCCTATCCGTTCACGACGCTTGTCCCCAATCTCGGAGTCGTCAAAGCCCACGACCGCCGGTATGTGGTATGCGACGTCCCCGGACTCATCGAGGGCGCAAGCGAAGGCAAAGGTCTCGGTCATGAATTTCTACGCCATATCGAACGCTGTGGAGCGCTCCTGCATGTCCTCGATATCGAGCGTGCGCTCGGTGAGGGCGGCACGGTCGATGCCGATCTCCTGGTGAAGGACTACAAGGCCATCCGCAAAGAGCTCGAGGCCTACTCCCCTGTTCTCTCCGGCAAGCGCGAGCTCGTGGTCCTCAACAAAGCCGACCTCGTGAACTTCGAAACCAAAGACGTGGAGAAAGCGCTCAAGAAAAAGGGTGTGAGCGTGTTCGCGGTCATTTCCTCAGCCACACGCACGGGAATCGATGACATGACAAAAAAACTCCTGCCCGTGGTGCTGGAGGAACGTGAGAACCGCCACAAGCGTGAGCTGGAGGAACAGGAGAAAGAGGCTGCCGAGGTCCCGGTGCTCCGGCCGCACATGGAGGATTCCCGCATGCGCAGCTACCGCATCGTGGAGAAGCCCGACGGCTCCATTCACGTGACAGGCCGCAGGCTGGAGCAGTTCACGATCATGACCGATTTCAATAAGCCCAATGCCGTCCGCCGTTTCCGCGACGTGGTGGAGCGTATCGGCCTTGTGAAGGCCATCGAGAAGATCAACCCCGCCCGTACCAAGCCCGTGTTTATCGGGAAAGTGCAGGTGGAGGAACACCTGTGGTGAGAGCGGTTTTGTGGTATTCTTGCGCGCTTCATGGAACATCTTGAAGATTTCGATGCGGCAGAACCGACGACTGCGGACCTTGCAGTCGTTAAAGGCGATATCTGGAAAAAAGATCTGAAAAAGTCAGTGCTCTTCAAGAGCCTGAAAAAAGAAAGACGGCAGTCGGATGATATCGGTTTCATGCTGAAGACTCTCTGTGACCATAAGATCCTCACTCCTGAAGAAGAGATAGACATTGCAACAAGGCTTATTGATGTGCGTACCAGGTATCACCGTGCCCTCCAGCAGTTTCGGGAAACGACTGACAGCGAGACTCCGGAAGCTTTGCCGATGCATATTGCTAAGCTCGGGGAAAAACTGATTCAAGAGCGACAGGAATTTGCACGGCACAATCTCCGTCTCGTCGTCTCCATTGCCAAGCGGTACAGGGGCACCAGCATGACTCTTCCGGATCTCGTGGCAGAGGGAAGCACCGGTCTGATGAAGGCGGTGGATAAATACGAATTGCGGGGAAACAGATTCCACACGTACGCCACCTGGTGGATCCGCCAGGCTATTCAGAGGGGTCTGTGCCGGGCACGCGGGATTCCAATATCAACAGATGTTTTCGAAAAATTGTACAAAATCCGTACATTTGAGGAGCATTACGCGCTCAGGCATCATGGAAGGAAACCCTCAAAGGAACAGCTGATGGAAGCGACGGGATTGTCTGCTGATGAGGTTTGGAAACTGAGGAAAATTGCAAAAAATCCAAAATCTCTCGATGCAATGATCGGTAAGGATGATGATCGAACAGAAGGTCAGATGCTTCCTGATCACCGGACTTCCGAGGCGGACAACACGATGCATTCTGAGGAGCTGAGCAGGATTCTCAAGATGGCTCTGGAGCAGGACAACCGTTTACAGGAAAAAGAGATCCGCTGTTATGTTATGATGAAGGGCCTTTTGGATGGACATCCAAAGAGGGCGGCGGCTGTTTCAAGAATCGTTGGTATGACTCCATCAGTGGTGAAGACATATTATAAGAAAGTCCGGCGCGTCCTCGGTTTGAATGAAAATCTGAAGAGACTCATGAACGAATATCAGCAGAAAAAGAACTAGCCATCCTGAAGTGCCCCCTGTCGTCATGACAGGGGGCGGCTTCACTCCTTTCGTTATTGCATGGCCAGGAGATCTTCCTTGAAGTCGTTGAGTTCGACCAGCGTGTCCCGCTTCAATCGCCTGTCGGCGATGTCTGCGGACCCGAAGTCTCGCTCGACCAGCTCGATGGTCTTTTCAATGTCCTTCAAGGCTCCCTGCACGTCGCCGAGACCGAGGCGTACTTTGGCCAGGTCCCTGTAGAAGGACCATTCGGCGCGAGCACGTTTGTGCCTGTCGTCGAGTGCCTTGCCGTATGGCGAGTTGTAGTAGATGTCGAGCGCTTTCTCGAACATCTTCCGCGCCTCGTCCATGTAGCCAGGCATCACCTCTTCCGTGAGTCCCATGAGCATCCGTGCATGAGCGGAACGGATCCGGTAGCTTTCCGGAAATTCCTGTTCTTCCTGGAGGAAGAGCTCGTGCGCGAACTTCGGGTTGAGACATCGCTCGGCCGCGCCGATCAGGGTGAGGTAATCGCCCGGTTCCAGCCCGAACTTCTGCCTCACAAAGTCGATATCGGCTTTTGCGGCTTTGATGTCCCGAAGCTCGATGTTGTCCTGGGCCCGCACCAGCCGGTACAGCTTTTCATGCTTTTTGTCGAAGAGACCAAGGCTGATCTGATCGAGCATCAGCGTTCGGCTGCCACGGTTCAGGTACGGCCTGGCCGTGTCGCCGTCGACGATGAGGCCGGCATGTTTTTCGTACCGGAAGAACAGCCAGAGAAAAAGGAGCCCGAACGAGAGGTACAACACCCGAAACCAGAACGTGAAACGTTTGCCTTCGATAACCTCGTGAAATCGACGCATGAGAGATCTCCTATGCTGACAAGAACCAGAGTGAAACCACCGCGTGACCATCACACGGTGAATAGATATTCTAAAATAATATTTATAATAGTCAAACTTAGATTATTCCCAGAAGAAAGCCAAAATCAAAACTGTACCGGGATCGAAATTGCATCATCATTCTCCGACAATCCAGAGGGGTTGTCCTTCATCAGCACGAGCGTGCCGGTCTGATCGTTGGTTGTGAAGGTGAGGGTTGCCTGGAACGGCACGAAGTCTTCCGTCTGCCACTCCCCTTGTGCCTGTGCAGGGACAAACGCCAGCTCGTTGCCGTTGCTGTCCAGGAGCTTGACCGGGAAGCTCGCCTCAAAGTACCACGGACCGCGTGCACGACCGGTCACCGTCAGCGGGCTTGCCACCGTTGCATTCGCCGTCGGTGCCGTCACCTCGATCATCGGGTGTGCAGACGACGATGACGATGCCTGTTGAGAAGGGCCGCTTGTTGACTGACAGCCTGCGAGGAGCAGTACCGCAGCGGTGAGGAAGGCGATGGAACGTGAGGAGGTGTGCATGCCTGCGAGTATACGGAAAAAGAGGCGTCAAAGATACACAATATCCGCGTCCGCAGCGCGGTCAGGGATACGTCAACGTCATCGAGCCCTGGTGCGTGATGCCGCCTCCCCTGCCGGTGAAGCTGATCGGCACGGTCTTGCCTGACTTGTTCACCGTCCCGTTGAACTCCGCGCTGGCGGGGATGTTCACGAAGAACGGACTGCATGCCCCCGAGAGCGTGCCGCTGATGGTGCCCGTCTGATTGTTGTAATTGCCTTTCACGCGGCCTTCGCAGGTATCGGAGACCGATCCTGTCACCTCACCGCCTTTGAGGGGGATATGCATGACGATCGTGACGGGGTAATCCTTGTAGCTGTACACGCCGGTCGCCGTGACCGTGCCTTCCTCTTTTTCCTCTTCCGTGGGTTCTTCATCAAGCCCCTGCAGCAGACACCCAAAAGTGTCCGCGTCGTTGCATCGGCTGAGGTAGTAGCCGATTGCCTCATTGGAACCGATGACGAGCAGGATCAAGGAGATGAGCAGGAAAGCCACTACGCCTCCGCATCCGAGTTTCTTTGACATACGACCCATTCAAGAGGAACGGCAAAAATGAGTCAATCGTAGTTAGTGGATGATTAGTAGTTTATGGCTTGCCATGAGCGAGCGTAGCCAGTCGAATGGTGGCCCCGGTCAGAATCGAACTGACTACGCCTGCCTCTTCAGGGCAGCGCTCTACCGGTGAGCTACAGGGCCACGGTTCTGGTTCGATAATGTAAAGGATTCCTTTGGATGGTGAGTTACCCGCCCGAACGATCCGTCGTTCGGATCGGGCGGGCAGGGCCACGGCCGGGAGATTGTAGCAAAAACACAGCGGAGGCCAACTACAAAAAACCCCGCAGCAAGCCGCGGGGCTGATCTTTCTGGGTGGCCGTGTTTAGCGGCCGTCGGGGCGAATCGTTGTGACAATCAGTGAACGTCCGTCGAGTTGAGTGAAATCGACACGAGCGTTCAGAGTTTCACCGAAGACCTTGACCGGTAGCGGACTTTCGACACGAACCACGAGGTTCGTACCGGCAGAACGGCAACCGGACAGAAGTGTGGTGAACACAAGTATCACAGCGATACGGAACGTAGACATCCTTGTCCCCTTATAAAAGATCTGGTGCCAGCGACCGGGTTCATCCAGAAGCCCGATGACACTGACAATTACTATTATAACATATTTATATATATTTTACAAATATGCACGCCATCTAGATTTTTACATTCCGTGACCTAAAATGCGTCGGCATTCGTACGTGGCTGTATCCGCCCAGGCGGATGATAGAGTGTCATGCATTCACATCATGGGGCTGTAGCTCAGCTGATAGAGCGCTACATTCGCATTGTAGAGGCCAGGGGTTTAAGTCCCCTCAGCTCCACCATAATTGACAATTAACAAAAGTAAATTATAATACTACAGTAATGAAATTAGATCTCACCTTTGTATATCGCGCGAATGCAGGCGAAGCTCATAAGTTGGATGCCTTTGGAAAAGAGTTGGTATTAGCTGCCAATGAACAAAGAGAGAAAACTCAAGAAGCCTTTCGGCGCAATGGTGTGGACATCGAAGCCGTTGACGTCTCTGCTCAGCGCATCGAAGCACCTGTCGATGACACTGCCGGTATCCAGGAAATCCTCCGCCAAAAAGAGCTGGAGTTACGGGGCATGCTGCTTGTTGATTCGTCAGTAGACGATGCCTTAAATGCTTGTTCCGACATGTCGCTATCCGCTAAACCGAGGGTAAACATCTATCGTGACTTGATTCGCATGCAACCGAACGATCAGAAAAGTATCCCTTTGATCTTCGAGTTAGCAAAGCGGGAAGGATATGAAGCAGTCTGCATAGTTCTTCGAGCTATCGGTGATCATGCCCTGATTACGATTGATGACCATGAGGCACATCTTCCCAGACAATATGTATCGGGTGATATGACGGGTGCTTCGCGAGAACATCAGATGCTGTGCGACGTCACAAACCGCACAGGTATCTTTTCCAAGAGTCCGGTCGAAGCTGAGAAAAAGATGGCTTCGAATATTGCATTACTTACGTTTCTCATTCGACAGGCGAAGGCGGTTGGGTTTACCGAAGAGCAATTGCAATTCGTACATTTTCTTGAAGATGCCCCTCAGCGAGAACGATTACTTATCATCTCTGATTCACATGCCAGACAAGGCGAAGCCAGCGAAAATATATCCGCTGATGAAGTCGTTCTGCCAGGCGTGATCGAGAACCGAGGATTCCCGGCAAGGCATAAAGAAGCTCTCATGCATCAAGTTTTGGGACTCACTGCTCTAGTGCGTCTTGCATTTGAGGACTGTGTTCTTCCAGCCGGACGCCGGGCAAAGTGGCTCAAGACGGTCACTGAGTAGCCAGAAAAAGCTGGAATTGCCTCAGTAAAATGGACAATAAGGTTCCAATTTTTTCGTATAAGCTCCACCATAAGAAAGTGATCTGTGTATTGATGATCGAGCGTGAACTGAAGGACACTTCCTCTCCGTGACCCCCTCTTCACGCAAGCGCGATCGCAAGACACTCGCCATCTTTTCTTCCGCATCGTTCCTGCACGACATGGGTGCGGACATGGTGTTCGCCGTGTGGCCGCTGTTTTTGACGAACGTTCTCGGTGCGTCCATGTCCGTCGTCGGTTTTGTGGATGGCCTTGGCGATGCCGTGGTCTCGCTCTCGCAGGCGGCCGCCGGGTACTGGTCCGACAAGATTCATAAGCGCAAGCCCTTCATCTGGGGCGGATACGCGCTTGGGGCCTTGGCTCGCATCGGCTACGCACTTTCGAATACATGGCAGATGGTCATCCCCTTCCGCATTCTCGACCGCGCCGGGAAAATGCGCGGCTCCCCGCGCGATGCCATCCTCTCCGAGCTCTCCTCTGATGCAAATCGCGGGAAGAACTTCGGCATCCTCCGGGCTTCCGACAACCTGGGTGCCGTCACCGGCATTGTGCTCGCGCTGGTGCTCCTGCCGCTCCTGGGGTTCCGCACACTCTTTGTGCTGGCGGCGTGTCCGTCGCTCCTCGCGGCGTTTTTGATTGTCCGCTACGTCAAAGAAAAGTCTGTTCCCAAGGCACAGGCGCTCAAGCACGTTCGCTTCAAGCTCTCACGAAAAGCAAAGATCTTCTTTGTGGCGACGGCGTTCGGTGAGCTCGGGGTGTTCAGCTACTCCTTCCTGCTCCTCGCAGCCCGCTCACTCGGCTGGAACGATCTCTCCGTCCCCGCCCTCTACCTCGTGTTCAACGTGGTCGCCGCCGGTCTCTCCTATCCGCTCGGCGCGCTTTCCGATTCACTTTCCCGCAGGGCAGTGCTCTGGTTCTCGTACGCGTGCTGGCTGCTCTGCTGCACTCTCTTCCTGATCGATCACTCGCAACTCGTCATCGTGCTCGCGCTGATTCTCTACGGCGTGTACCGCGCGGGCACGGACACGGTACAGAAGGCGATGATGGCGGAGCTCGCGCCCAAGGAGGCTCTTGCGACCACGCTCGGTGCGTATCAGCTGCTCATCGGCCTCTGCGCGCTGCCGTCCTCGTTCGTCGCGGGGCTCCTGTGGGACAATTACGGGATGCAGTCTTCGTTCCTGTGGTCATCGGTGCTGGTGGTGATCGCGGCGACGCTGCTGCTCTTCATCCGGCAGAAGCGCATCTCATGACCGGGCTCTGGCGAGGAGCTTTCCGGCCCAGGTGCGGATTTTCTCCTCCTGATCGTACGGTTCGTTGACGATGATAAGAGGAGGAGCCAGGTGCGTGCCCCTGTGCTCGCGGATGAAGCGCAGAAAATGCTCCGTGCACCGCGTGCGGAAGTAATAGCGGTCATCGCCCAGGCTCACGAGCGCGATGCGGTGTCCCGTGAGATCGATATCCTTGGCGCGTCCCAGGAGATACTCGTGCATGTGCGGGTTCAGCTGTCCTTCCCGTCCCCCCGTATTCCACGTGCCGGAGCCGAGGAGGACCAGATCGCCGCGGAGGAGATCTTTTGCCTCTGCGCGCTCCACGGGCAGCAGTTCAATATGCACTTCGGGATCGGTTTTCTGCAGTTCATCGCGTACGGTCTCCAGCACAAACTGGGTATGACCGCTTGTGGAGGCATAGAGGGCGAGGATGTGCATACGCCTACTGTACGCCCGTCAGGGTGCATCCGTCCCCTCGCCCTTTTTGCGCACGGTGATGCGGATCCGGTGCGTCGATTCCCCCGCCCTCGCTTCGAGCGAATGCTGACCCGGGACCGGGTTCCAGCGGATCGCAAAGTCCGGCGCGAGACCTTCCCCGATCTTCTGCCCATTCACGAACCACCCGATGCCGGTGATGCCGAGCGATGTGTGTGCACGGAAGGTGATGGATTCGCGTTCATCCGGGACAAGAGGATCGAGTTCAAAACTGTCGCCGTCGTGCGGCCAGTCGATCTGTACGAAGGTTTCTTCCTTCAGGAGAGGATCATCGTTCGGCGTTCCGCACAGGGGCGACGTTCCCCGCGGCGGCTCGGGCCAGCCGTGAGCGGCCGCCCACGGGCGCAGTGCGGGCGGGAAAATGGCGATGGTGCGTTCGGTCACGAACGCATCAGGACAGCCGTCGCCTGCGATCAGGTTATTCCGGGTATCGATACGGATGCGCTTCCAGAGGTCATCAGATGCTGTCGGTTCGGTTCCGGCAATGAAGTACTCGCGTGTTTTCTCGGGGCATACATCTCCTGGAAGTTTTCCCGAAAGCCTGCAGATCTCGCGCTGGATGATGCCAGACGGCATCGCGATCCCCTCTTTGGGCAGGTTCTGCATCGCCGCGATCATCACGTCATGGAAAATCGGCGCGGCACCCGTGACACCGGAAATCTCGCGCATGGGGGCGTTATCGGCATTGCCCACCCACACGCCCACGATACGGTCACCGGTGAACCCGATGGTCCAGTTATCACGGGAGTTACGTGTCGTTCCTGTTTTCGCGGCTGCCGGAAACGGCAGGTGGAGAGGGCTGTTGAGGCCGAATTCCGCAGTACGCGCTTCGTTGTCACTCAGGGTATCGGCAATGAGCCACGCGGTGCGTTCGTCGAGCACGCTCTGGCCGGGGCGAATAGGATCACTGAGGAGGCTGCGCAGAGGGAGTGTCCTGCCTCCTCTGGCGAACACCGCGTACGCCTGCGTCAGTTCAAGGAGCCGCACTTCGGCGTCGCCGAGCGTGAGCGCAAGTCCGTAGTGCTCGGGAGATTGCGTGAGTGAACGAATGCCCGCGGCTGCGAGCAGCTGCATCAACCGCTCCACGCCCACGCGCTCCAGTACTTTCACCGCTGCAATGTTGTAGGAGTTAGCGAGCGCCTCGCGGTAACGCACGAGACCGTGCTCCTGATAGTCGTAGTTGCGCGGCGTGTAGGGGTTGCCATCTTCCGTGAAGTACCGTTCCTCGATATCCGTGACCGTACTTGCAAGAGTATCTCCTCCGGTGAGTGCGAGCGCATAGGTAAACGGTTTGAGTGTTGAACCCGGCTGACGCAGCGAGGTCGCCACGTTCACCGAGCCGTCGTGTTCGTCGTCAAAATAATCGGCGCTCCCCACCATCGCGAGGACGTCACCGGTGTGGGCATCGAGCACGACGACCGCCGCGGAGGTCACATTCTTCTCCGCGAGATTCTTCAGCTGCGCGGTGACGATGCGTTCCGTCTCCTGTTGCAACGGGAGATCGAGCGTGGTGCGCACGGTCGATCCCGGCTGCAGGTCAGCATCTCTTGTTTGCTGCAGCCAGAAGACAAAATGCGGAGCATTGATGTCGATGCGGTCTTCGCCGAGCGTCAGCGGTTCATGGAAGATCTCCGTTGCCTGTTCCTCCGTCAACTTCCCCGTCGCTACGAGCGAATCGAGTACGGTCCGCTGACGACGCTTCGCTTTCTCCATCGACCGGAACGGATCGAACGCGGAGGGCGACTGCGGCAGGCCCGCGAGCAGTGTCTGTTCGGCAAGCGAGAGTTCGGAGGCGTTCTTGCCGAAGTACGCGTGCGCCGCAGCCTCGATGCCGTATGCCTGATGTCCGAAGTATGCGGAGTTCAGATAGCCTTCGAGAATCTCTTCCTTGCTCATACTGATCTCCGTCCTGAGTGCACGGTGCATTTCGAGGAGTTTCTGGAAGACGGAACGGTCGGCGGTCTCCATGCGGATCCGTACGAGCTGCTGCGTGATGGTGCTGGCACCGGAGACGATTCTTCCGCTCGAGAGGTTCTGCCAGAGGGCACGGAACAGGCCCGCTGGATCGATGCCCGGATGCGTCCAGAAGCGCCGGTCTTCGGTGGCCACGACGGCATCGACGAACGTCTGTGGAATGTCAGTGAGTTCCAGGTGATCGCGGTTGCCGCTCTCCGCATCGCGCAATTCATAGAGGAGCGCACCGTTGCGGTCCGTGATGCGCACGGGATCGTTCACAGTGGGACGCGTGACCGCACCGGGCGGTGGAAGCAGCAGGCTCAGGGCCGTCAGCAGGACTGCGGGTCCGATGATCCACACCGCCCACCGCCGTGCCCCCCGCATTCTGCGGAGGGCGTTCGGCAGTGAGAAAATCATTGTTCGCTGACGGTGAAGAGTTCACCCGGAGTGGAACCGAAGATTTCCGGCTGGTACATCTGCCATGCTTTGGCCGGGCGCATCTGGTAGGTGCCCGGGGTGGTGGCGCGCACGAAGTACGTGTAACGGTAGGTGCCTGCGGGCAACTCGTCCGCAAACAGGAACACGCGGTCATCACGCAATTCGCGGTGTGAGAAGTACCAAAGGTTCCCCTCCCCGAGCCACCACATCCGGCGCTGCTGGTCCTGTTCGCCTGCGGCAACATCGCCTGTCTGCGCCGACGTCTGGAAGCTGGTATCGATCGCCTCCATGCCGGCGGGCAGCGGGCTTTCCACGGCCACTGCGTGCCGTTCCTGCGGCACGGTGATCGTGAGCGTCACGGCGTACGTGTCCCCAAGTTTGGCCCTGCTGATCCCCTGGCTGTCCTTCTCCGCGCTCACCGGGCGGATGGAACGGCTGATGCTCAGGCCTTCCTCGTGCGCGTCCTGCGCCAGGCGCGAGGAGACAGTGGTGAGCAGCATGTCGTAATAGAGAGTTCCTGTGCCGTCTTTGCCGATGATCACGTCGTTCCCCTGTCCGCGTTTGAGTTCTTCAAGCAGCAGCTTCAGTTCAGCTTTGTCGCGGATGGTGGAGCGGTCGAAATCTTTGGTGAGTTTCATCTCGCCGTTCACTTCCGCACCGGCGGTAAAGTCGGCATCCAGCTCTCCTGTCTTCTCTAGGTACTCGGTGAGAGCGAGGATGGTCTCGGACGTCGACTGCGTGGTGTCCCAGTGACCGTCACGGCGTGCGGAGAGGAGCCAGCGGACGAGATCGGGCAGGAGCGCATCATCGGGCTTGATGCGGATGAAGGCGCGCAGTGCCACAGCCGTTGCACGCTCGTTGGTCTGCATGAGCGGCGTATAGCGCAGGATGCCGCGCTCCTCCACGTGCGCACCGCGGCCGTCTTTCAGGATCTCATTCCCGATCTCATTCATGAGGGTCGTTGCCGCACGCGTCGCCGAGGCAGAGCCGCCTTTCTGCAGAGCCATGGCCAGCTGCGCGCGGGCGAAGACGGGCAGCTCGCGTCGCTTCTCATAGAGATTGAGTGCGAGGTTCACATCCCCGCGGCCGGTTTCTGCAAGCACGTACAGGATGTAGGCACGGGTGGGCGCATCGAGCGCCGGTGCGGTCTGACGGAGCGCGGTCACCAGGTAATCGTCGGCTCTGCGGATGACGGCGGCATCCACGGCGTAGCCCGCGGTCTGTGCGGTGTGGAGCGCGTAGGTGATGTACGCGGTGAGCGGCGCAGAGCTCTGGTAGCTGCCTTGCCAGTAGCCAAAGCCGCCGTCGGCACGCTGGAACGAGTAGAGGGTCTGCAGGCCCTCGGTCACTTTCTTCTGGAGCGTTACACTATCCACCACCTCAAACGCGTCCAGGCCCTGGAGCCGGTCCACGGCGATATTCGGCAGGAAGGCGGAGGCGGTCTGCTCGGCGCAGCCGTACGGGAAATTGGTGACGTGCTCGAGTCCGCCCGGCAGGTACGCGGCCATGCTCGGCGAGAGCGTCACGTGCAGATCACCACCGGCGACGTCCGCTGCGGCGGGCACCTGGACCGTTTCCTTCTTCATTGAGTCGGTAGAGCCCCACGTCGCGACGGTCTCCGGTGAACCCGGTCCGTAGGTCGGGATGGTCTCCACGATCTCATCGCGTGCGCCGTCGGTCTGCGCGGTGAAGCGCATGGTCATCGCGTGCGACCCGGTGACCTTCACCGGGAATTCCACAGCGGTCTGCTGGTCGGCATCGAGGGTGATGCTGCGCTTTTCCGAACCCTGGATTGCAAAGCCCGTACCTGTGAGCGACACGCTGAACGTGTGACGTTCGGGCAGGAAGTTATGGACGATGCCCTTGAGCGTGATGGCATCTCCGGTAACCGCAAAGCGTGGACGCACAGGGCGCAGGATCACCTTCTTGGTGGCGAGCACTTCTTTCTCCGTTGCACCGAAGCGGCTGTCCACCGTCGATCCCACCGAGAGCAGCTGCCAGGTGGTGAGGTTGTCGGGGAGCGTGAAGCTCACGTCGGCTTTGCCCTGAGCGTTCGTCACGATCGCCGCTTTCCAGAACGCGGTGTCTTTGAAGTCTTCGCGTACCTTGTCCTCGAGTCCTCCTCCGCCACCCTTGGAACCGGGTTTGTAGCGTTCGAGCAGGTACTGGAGCATCGGTGCGGTGTTCACGCCGAGTCCGTGCTGGGAATAGAAGGTCGTAACGAGGTCCGGACGGACGTAACCCGTGAGTGCGAGCACGCTCGCATCCACCGCAGAGAGTGAGAGCTCCGTACGTGCGGGTTTGCCCAGGTAGTCCTTCACCGTGATTGTCGCCTTCACCTGTTCACCGGGGAGATAGCGTTCTTTATCCGTGGCGATCTCCAGTGAGAGCTCTTTTCTGGCTGTCTCGATTTTCAGCTGTGCGTAGCCGATCTTAAAGGCCGGGGCACCGGTATCGAGGCCGTTGTCATCAAACGTCTCCCCCTGGCGCGGCTTGATCACGACCACCGAGACGTAGGCGTTGGGGATCAGGTTTTCGGTGATCGGGATCTCGATCGACTGTGCGTTGCTGCGGACCGGGATCACTTTGCGCGTGAGAATGTTCTCGCGCTCGACGGTCACGAGCGCCTGCACGCCCTCACCCTGGAACGGGGACTTGAAGAGCAGTTTGGCGGTGTCACCCACTGTGTACTCGGGCTTGTCCGTGAGCACGTCCATACGATCGGTGTTGTTGTGCGGCCAGTTCACGTACGCGCTGGACCAGGCGTAGATGCTTGTCGATGATTCGGCACTGCGGCCGCGGTCGTCTTTCACGGAGGCCGTCACCACGTATTGCCCGCCCTTTTCTACGGGCACTTCCACCGCAGCCTTGCCGTCAGCTCCCGTTGTGGCGGTAAGGGTGCGGACTATCTCGTCTTTCGGTTCGTTCTCGTAATAGTAGTAGCCGTCCACGTTCTTGCGGCGGATGGTGTTCCACGTACGGGACGAGAGCGTGAGCGTCACGGATTTCCCCGGGAGCGGTTTGCCCTGCGGATCCACGGTGATCACGCGCATCGTCGCGGAGCTGCCGGGAGTGACCACGTAGTCCTCCGCGCGGATACCCACGTAGGCCTGGGACTTATGCACCACCACGGTCGTCCGTGCACTGACGACCTGGCTGCTCAGGTCCGTCACATCCGCCTCGATGGTGAGGATCTGGCTCAGTTTTTCCTCCGCGATACGCGCCGGCAGCGTGATCGTGAGACGTCCCGCGTCATCAAGCACGCCCTGTCCGCTTGTGAGGATTTCGGTGTTGGTACCGCACTCCCACCAGCACCAGGCATCTTCGGGTGCGAACGCGTACCAGTCATCCGTCACCTTGTTGAAGAAGTAATCCTCGCTCTGCGCCCTCCATTGGACTTTGGCTCCGGCAAGGGGTGCGCCGAAGTAATAGGAGCCGAGCAGGTCCACGGTGACGGTATCCCCTGCACTCACCTCTTCGGTGCGCGGAGTCAGCTCCACGCGGTACTCGGGTTTACGGTACGCAAGCAGGTTGAATGATCCCGCGTACTGGGAGCCGGGCGTGGAACCGTCAGGACGCACGGTCACGAGGAAGGAGTAGTTGCCGAGAGGTGCATCTTTCGTCGTCGGGAAGGTGTCGTAGAACGAGCCGAACTCGCTGAAGCTGAGCGTGCGGTCGTAGACGTTGGTGCCGTCCGGGCTCTGGATTACCACGTTCATCGTCTGATCACCGCCGGGGACGTTCAGCTGACCGTTCCAGTCCTTGAGACGCGTGATGCCTTTGAATTCCACGCTGTCCCCCGGGCGGTACACGGGCCTGTCGGTCTGGATCCACGTCGTCGGGCGGAAGGCCGGCGCCTCAGCGGAACGGAAGTCCCACCACACCCCCATGTCTCCGGTGAGGACGGGGTCTGTCCACGAGCTGCTTACAAACGAGAAGTCATTCCCCTTCTCGGCAGTCACCCAGAACTCCGGCTGCCAGTTCCAGCTCTGCGAACCCACCGCCAGCTCTTTGAGAGGGATGGCGATATCCAAAAATCCGTTGCCGTCGGTTCTGCCCGTGACCGGTGTCTGGCCGTTCAGGTTATGGAACGAAACATTCGCACCGGCAATCGGCGCGCCTGTCTGCATATTGACTGCCCACACGAGTGCGCGGTCTCCCGAGTACTTGAGGGTGAGTGCGGTATCGGTGAGCGCAAAATACTGCGCGGCAACATCGGGAACCTTGTCCCAGGTGCGTACGAACTCCGGAGCGGTGACCGTCATCGCGTACATCCCGCCGGGCATGGAGGTCTTCATGAGCTCCTCCAGCTCGAGTGAGGTGCTCATCCAGTCGTTTTTTACACCTTTGGTGCTGATCTTCCACTCGCGCACGCCGGGGAGTGATTCGATGTGCAGATCGTTGCTGTAGTTGGTGGCTTCGGTGTTCCGGAATGCCAGGAACTGCTGCAGCGTGAGCGGCGCGATGCGTACGGTCAGCTCCTTCACGTTGACCGAGCGCACGTGGAAGACGGGCGGCTTGCTGCGCTCAAAGATGCCGAAGCGTCCGCGGGAATTGATCTCGATGCTCGCGGGTAGATCGGGAGTCGTGAAGTTCTTCGTGAACGGCTGTGCCAGGGTCTGGCCAAACACGTCTTTGGCCGTGTTCTTGATGGTCAGCGTGTACGGCGTGCCCGGCTTGAACGCGGGGTACACCATCACGGAGCGGTTATCGTCCCAATAGTCGGGGACGAATTCCGTCTCTTTCCAGCCTTCCGGTTCCGGATCGAGCGCGATCATGCCTGCAAGCGAACCGGATGAGACCGGGCTCGAAAATTTGAGCACCAGTGCGTTGCCGTCGGAGAGCTCGGCGCTGGTGACGGCAAACGCGCCGACGGTCGCAAAGCTCACGACACTTTCTTTCCTGCTGCCCAGGTCCCCGCCGCCGATGGCCTGCACGCCGGGGGTGACGCGCAGCGCATAGTTGGTGCCAAGAGCGAGCGGGCGCTCGGGCGTGATCATCACGATCTTGCGGTCCTCGCGCAGCTCCCCCTTTTCATCCTCGCTTTTTCCGTACGCCACATTCTTGACGCCGACGGGCTGGCCTCCCCTGACAGCCGAGGCACCGGTGCCCGCAGACGCCCTGTCCGACCCCCCGAAGCGGTAGAGCTCCACATGACGCGAAATGCTTCGCAGATCCACTTCCTGCGTAAAAGTGACCGAGAGGGGCGTCGTCGGTCCTGCAAGCGCAAAGCCGGGCTCCGGATTTGTGGAGGCAACCTCCGCACGCTCCGTTTCAAACGACCAGGTCTCGCTCTGTTCGATCACTTCATTGTTCACGCTCCGGATACCCGCGGGAACCGTGACGGTGTAGAGCTGTGATGCCAAAAGCCCGCGCTCCGGGATCAGTTCCACGGCGTAGGTGCTCAGCCAGTGCCAGCGGCCAGGGATCGCGGGTTCGACTTTGACCCCCTCCCAACCCTGCGGGTTGCCCGCCTTCCCCACCTGCGCAAGCGCGATCATCGGCCGGTCGAAGACGAGCGTGATGCGCGTGTCGGGGTTCACATTCGCCGTGTTGGTTCCGGGGATGCGGCTGCTCAGAACGGGGTTGCCGGTGATGCGGAAACGGAAGGTGAGCGGGCGCGTGAGCGGATCGCCGGATGCGGTTCTCGCCGTCTTCTCGACGGTCAGCGTGTAGACATCATCGCGCTCCAGCGGAGACTGTGGCGTCAAGAGAAGGGCATTCCCGTCCCACGACAGCGCACCTTCTATCCCGCCCGGTAGAACAAGCGCCTCCTCGACACTGGCCTTGTCCATCGGCTCGGGAAATTCCATCCGCAGCGGCCCCGCGGCCCCCACCGATTGAATCGCCGTCACCGGCCCCGGGAGACGCTGGACGGCAAAGACGGCAATCGCCAGCAGAAGGACTGTAGCGACGGCGGCGATCGCGCCGAGGAACAGACGCGATGCAAGGGGGCGGGGAGACATGACGGAGGAGGGGAAACGTCCGTATCCTAGCACTCATCCTGATAGCTGCCGTGCGAGACGGTTTCCGCTCATGGAGACCGGGAGGGTAAGACTTTTCCATGTGGACCGTCAGCGGGTATATGAGAGTGATCAACAAGATTCTCTTGCGAAAAAAGCAATATTTGACTATAATAAATAAAGTGTTAAAAACACATAAAAATCTACTGACGGCCGGTGTGCTCTGTGCGGTACTGATCTGCGCGGGGGCGGGAACGCTGCATGCGGAGCTTTCGGAACAGGTCACAGCCGCATCCGTGGATCGCCGGGCACAGCGCCTCAGTCTTCGTCTCGAGAAACGCGGCGTGGATACCGATCTCCAGACCCTTACCACGGCCGTGCAGTGGAAGCAGGCCATCAGTAAACGTGAGACCGAACTGGTTGTCGTCTCCGATGACGGTAAAGTGCTTGAGCGCTGGACAGTGTCACTCTCGATGTTCCCCGCGTGGATGCGTCCGGTGAACGACGACGAAAGCGGAGAATTTCAGTTCGTCATGGATCCCACGGTCATCGCCGCAGACGTGTCATCACTCATCGCGAAGGTTGCTCCCCTGCCGCAGGATGTCACGGTGACTGCGGTGGAGGCAATCGACGGTATCGAACGTGCGCAGGTGAGCGGCATCGCCAGGGCTGGCTATGATTTCGACGCCGCTTCGGCGGCCAGGGACATCGCGCAGGCCCTCGATACCGGAGAGCCCTCGGTGCGCATCGGTCTTCGCTACCGCGAACCTGTGGTGACGAACAACAGCGGCCGTGAACTCGGCGATCTCCGCCTTCTCGCAGGAGGTCTTTCCGATTTTGGCGGATCCGGTGCGGGACGCAAAGTGAACGTCCGTAAGGGGCTGGCGGACCGCCTTGACGGCGTCATCGTGCAGCCGGGTGCCACATTCTCCTTTAACGACATGCTCGGGACGGTCTCCCTCTCCGACGGCTGGCAGATGGCGTACGTCATCTTCAACGGCGGAGAGCTCCGTTCCGCGCCGGGCGGCGGCATCTGTCAGGTTGCCACCACTTTGTACCGTGCCGTCCTGCAGGCGGGGTTCCCGGTCATCAGGCGCGCGAATCACAGTCTGTTTGTGACCTACTACGAAAAGCACGGTGTCGGCATGGATGCCACCATCTATCCCGGCAAGCAGGATTTCTCCTTCGTGAATGACACGGCTCACCCCATTCTTATCCAGGCGTTCAGCGAGGGTGACACCGCACAGGTGAATATCTACGGCACCGCAGACGGTCGCAAAACCGTGTTGGAGGGGCCGTACTTCGCAGCATCCCAGCCAAAAGGGTCACTCGACGGGCGGGTACTGAGAAGCAACGAGATCGGCTGGCTGCAACGCGTAACCAAGACAGGAGAAGCGGAGCGTCGGTCGGTCTTTGTCTCGCGGTACTCGGGTATGCCCCGCTCGCTTGCGACCAAATACCCCGTTGCGACCATCCAGGTGCGCCACACTCCCGCCCCCTCCGCGCTGTAAGAGCGTCCGGATCAGGATTGCGGCATCAGTCAAACCGCTTTGGAGTACCTGTGCGTTAGCATGCCCCTACCTCCTTTTCTGACTATGCCCACCCATCACACCCGTTCCCCTTTCACCCCCTGGTCTGGCTTCCTTGTCGGTGTACTGGGCGGTGTGGCGGTTTCCGCTGCGTTCGTCGGGTTCGGTATCGGGTATTCGATGGGCATGATGCAGAGCCCGGGCGCCGTTGCAGTGCCCCACGCTGCCGCACCCTCCATCCCCTCTCCCCCTGCCGCTCCGGCTGCACCCACACCTGCTGCCGCGCAGGCCAGGCCGGTGAATATCGCTGCCGATCATATCCGCGGCAGTCTAGCCGCGGAGGTGAGCATCATCGAGTACTCGGATTTTGAGTGTCCGTTCTGCAAGCGCCACCACCCCACGCTGCAGTCGATTCTGGAGAAGTATCAGGGAAAGGTGAACCTGGTGTACCGTCATTACCCCCTGGCGTTCCACCCGAACGCGCAGACGATGGCGGAGGCAACGGAGTGTGCGGCGGAGCTCGGCGGCAATGACGGCTTCTGGAAACTGCATGATGCCATTTTTGAGCAGGCACCCCCTCCCGGTGGCTTTACCGCAGCGACTCTTCCCCAGGTGGCTGCGAACCTCGGGATGTCCGAACCGCTCTTCACCGCCTGTCTCACGAGCGGAAAATACACGCAGAGAGTGAAAGACCAGATGAGTGAGGGCGTCTCCGCCGGTGTGCGCGGCACCCCCGGAAACATCATCGTGAACAACGTAACCAAAGAACAGCGCGTCGTCTCCGGTGCGGTGCCCGCGGCTTCGCTGGAGTCGGCAATCGATTCCCTTCTCGCCAACTGACGCTTCCCCTATTGCCCTTATGACCCGCACGTTGTTCCGTCTTGCCTCTCTCTCGCTCTGCATCAGCCTTGCCGGCTGCAGCTGGTTCAACTCTTCGGGAGGAAGTGCCTCCAGCTCTTCCTCTTCTTCTGTGGCCCGCAGTGCGAACTACACGGGTATTCTCCAGAAGAGCGGCATCAACTCCGTTGCCGGAGGCACGCACTTCGTCGCACTGGAAGAAGGGGGTGTTGTCGCACTCGAGAGCGAATTGATCGATCTGGATTCCTACATCGATGCCAAGGTCCGTGTAAGCGGCCTCGAATCTCTCGCAGATGAAGGCTACCCCATGCTTTCCGTCACTCGTGTCGACGTGCTCGAAGAGGCGTTGCCCGATCTGGGAGCCGAAGAATCGTCATCCTCCTCTTCGTCATCATCAGAGACTTCGTCGTTTTCGAGCGTTGTGTCCTCGGTCGCGCGTTCGTCCGTGGCCGCACGCAGCGCCGCGGCGTCCAGTGTGTCCCGCGTATCGTCGTCCTCATCGGTCGCGGCATCCTCCGTCGCTTCGTCTTCATCTTCCGCTGCGGTGAGCAGCGTAGCCGCTTCGGCGTCGTCGTCGGCAGCATCGTCTGTGGACATGGCCGCCCGCACGCAGGTGATGGCCAAGGCGACGGTGAATGCATCCACCTTCACGGGCCAGTATTGTTCCACGCACATGAGTTTCTGCGTGCCGGTTCATAAGAGCTGGTACTACACGTCCTTCGGCGGAAGCACCTCCACCGTCTGGCACGTGGAAGTGGGCCCGGTGGCCGTCGAGAACGTCGGCGAAGGCCCGATTACGGTCGATCTCGTCTCCGGCCCGGCCCCGTCGGGCGACGGAGCGGTGACAACGAGCGGTGAGTTCGTCATCGGGTACCGTGCCTGGACCAATGGCCGTCACTTTGCCGTCAAGGCACCCGCCGCTCTCCGTGCCGCCGTGGAATTCATGACGCAGAATATCGCCACCGCAGATGCTCCGGTGCAGTGATCCCCTTCCCTGCGGTGCTACACTGCGCGTATGCCCGTCTTCTCCTACGTCTCGCGTGATGCAGCCGGCAAACGCATAGCAGGCACCATCGAGGCCGGTGATGCCCAGGCTGCACAGGCGGCGCTGCGGTCGCAGGATCTGCAGGTGGAGGAACTCCGCGAGACGGAACGCTTTGCCGAGCCGGATCCCGAGGCGGAATGGGGCAACGACACGGGCGACGGTTTGTATGTGCCGCTCTCCGATACGCTCCGGCTCTACGCCGGTTGGCTGCTCGCTCTCTACTTTGTCGTCTATGCCGTCGGTTCGTACCAGTGGCTGGGCTCCGCACCGTTCTCCCTCGGGTTCATCGATGAGCTCTTCCTCTCGCCGCTGATCCTCGCTTTCTCCGTTGCCGCCTTCCTGTACCTGTCGCTTCATTCCCTCTTTCGCAGGACAAAAGGAGGGTTGCTCCGGGGCATCGGGTTTTCGATTGCGGGGGTGCTGCTGTTTCTGATCTTCAGGGCGAATATGTAATTACAAATTCCAAATTACTAATTGCTAATTAGGAATTGGTAATTTGGAATCAGCAATTTACAGACCCAGCTGCTTCCTGATCGCATCGGCCTGGGCCTGCTCTTCCTGCTTGGCGCTCTTCTGCACCATGATGGACTGCAGGTCCTTCCAGTCCTCCGTGTGCTTCTGCTCGAGTTTCATGAGCTGTAGGAGGTGCTTGGGGCTGAGTTCGGAGAATTTGCGGCGCTCGTCTTCCAGGATCTTCTGGAGCTCATCGATCTGGAACTGGCTGAGTTTGGGCACGGCCTGGATGATGCGCCACTTTTCATCGCGCGTGAGCGAAATGCTGCCGCGCAGGAGCGAGAGGAATTTGTTGTGATCGAACTGCGTCTCGGGGTGAGCCGGCAGTGCGACATTTTCGTTGCTGAGTTTTGCGGCGAGCGTGCCGAAACGGTAGTTGCCCACCTGCGCGAGGATCTTGATGTCCTCGTCGTCGTAGCCCATCTCTTTGGTGGCCACGGTACCCACGGGCGGCGGAGGCGGACCGGAATCCTTCATCGGGGCGGCACCGTCATCTCCCGCACCTGCACCGGCAGCTGCTCCCCCTCCCTGAGCCTGACTGGCAGGGGCGGACGGAGGTGCGGCAAAGACCATGGTCGGATCCAGACCATCAGCGGGCACGCTGTCTCCCGGCCGCGGGGGCGGCGGGGGCGTGGGTTGGGAACCGGAACCTGAAGTCTGCTGCGGATCGGCCATAAACAAAAGAAGAACACAAGTATTCTAGCCAGTCTGATCGATTGTTACAATGTAAAGTTAGGCGCTGGATGCAGCAGAAAATGAAAGGATTGGGGCGGTCAGTGATGACCGCCCCGGGGTTTACAGTGTCGCGGAGAGGCGGCCCGAGGTCTCCGCCGTTCGCTCGGTCGCGCCCGATGCATTCATCAGGCGCAGGCCGGTCCAGATCTGGGTGAGGCCGCCTTGCTCCGTTTCTAGGAGCACGAGTGCATGGACATCGTCCTTCTCGATGTTAAAGTTCTCGAGGACGCGTCGGGGTTCATTGGGTAGCGAGGGGTCGATGAGGCTCACGGCGAGGATATTCGTGTCCTTCGCCTTCGCCAGCGTTGACGCTTCACCGCGGCTGTACCCGATGGGAAAGAGGATCTTACCGTCAAGGGACAGCAGCGTCCCGCGAAGGCCCAACGGTCCCTCACGACGGACCATACGGCGCGCGACGCTTTCCAGAATCGGGCGCAACGAATTGTGGGACATGGTTTTCTCCTAAACACTGAACACTCAGTGGTACTCCGATACGTATCGTCGTGATACGCATCTGACCACCATTCGAGTGTCCGTCGATCATGAAAAGAGCGGCATCCAGTCTAGTCTCTTTTTCGCGCGTTTCAAGCATTGAACTCACACCGGACGATCGTACGTTCCGCTCTCATGTAAGCCCAAAACTCTGGATGCGGCACGGCGCGCCTTGGCGATGAGATCGGGGTTGAGGAGTTCCGAAGCGTCGATATCCGGCATGCCGCTCTGCCGGAGGCCGTAGAGCTCGCCCGGGCCGCGGAGTTTGAGATCGATCTCCGCAAGCATGAATCCGGAATCGTGCTCCTCCATCGCCTTGAGGCGTTCGGAGTAGGCCTGCTCCTGGACGGTCGTGAAGAGGAAACAATGGCTCTTGTGCTCGCCGCGTCCCACGCGTCCGCGCAGCTGATGGAGTTGCGAGAGACCGAAGCGCTCCGCACCCTCGATGATGATGATCGAGGCGTTGGGCACATCGATGCCCACTTCGATCACGGAAGTCGAAACCAGGATATCGGATTTTTTATCACGGAAGTCCTGCATGATGCTCTGCTTCTCCTGCGGACTTAACCGGCCATGCAGCGCCGCCACTCTGCGGTGCGGGAATTCGGCCGTGAGGCGTTTGACTTCCGCTTCCACGTTTTTCACATCTTCCAGCTCCGTGCTCTCGGTGATCAGCGGACAGATGACAAACACCTGGCGGCCCTCGTTGATCTGCTGGTCGATGAAAAGCTCCACCGTCTTGCGGCCTTTGGGTCCCACCACTTTGGTATCGATCTTCTGCCGGCGTCCCGGTTTTTCCAGGAGCACCGAGAGATCATGCTCGCCGTAGGCCGTGAGCGCGAGTGTGCGCGGGATCGGCGTCGCGGTCATGGAGAGGAAGTGCGGACTCCCCTTCTCTTTGAGGCGCTGACGCTGTGCTACCCCGAACCGGTGCTGTTCATCCACAATCACGAGGCGCAGATCCTTGAAGCGCACGTCTTCTTCGATCAGCGCGTGCGTGCCGATGACGATGTCCACTGTACCGGAGGCAAGGCCGATGAGAATGCGTTGATAGTCGGGGCGAGGAGTAGAACCAGTGAGCAGTGCCACTACCGGCATGCGGTGATTCTGGAGTGTCGGGAAAGCATCGGTCTGCTGCAAAAATTGCTGGAACCCCAGGAGCAGTTTGGTGATGCCCTCCGCATGCTGCCGTGCAAGCACTTCGGTCGGGACCATCAATGCACACTGACCGCCTGCGCGGATCACGTTGGCCATCACGGCAACCGCCACGAGTGTCTTCCCGGAACCCACATCGCCTTCGAGCAGCCGCGACATCGGGATGTCTTTCTCCATATCTTTGAGAATCTCGTAGATCGCCACTTTCTGGCTGCCGGTCGGGGTGAACTTGAGCGAGGCGAACAGCGCGCGGATCAGTTCGATATCCATCGGTGTCTTCAGGCGGTCCTGGATCACGCTCTGCCAGTCGCGCCGGCGCTCGAGCGCTTCGTACTGCAGGGCGTACGCGTGTTCAAATGTCATGCGGTTCCGTGCATGTTCCACATCCTCCGGCTTTTCCGGGAAGTGCAGCGCGCGGATGGAATCTTTCCGTGCCATGAGCTTCTCCTCCTTCACCGTCTCCTCCGGGAGCGTCTCGCGCAGCTCATCGATGGCGGGTTTGATGAGGGCCATCTTTTCGCGCAGCCAGCGCGTGGAGATCACATCGTGCTGGGGATAGATCGGCACCAGTCTCCCTGCGTGGAGCAGCTGCCCGCGTCCCGCGATCTCAATCTGCGGACTCTGGAAGACGAGCTTGTACCGGCTCTCCACCAATTTTCCCGTAAGCACGACTTCCATTTCATCTTTCAGCATGCGCTTGATATGCGGCTGGTTGTACCAGATCACATCGGCCGTTTCGCCCTGCGTATCGGTAAAGCGCGCGGTCACGAGTTTTTTTCCGTGCCTGGTGAACACCAGCTTGATGTCTGCAACGGAGCCGCGGATGGTCACCTTGGTATCGAGCGGTGCCGAGCCGATGGTATCCATCTGCGTGAGGTCCTCATGCGCGCGCGGCAGGTAGAGGAGCAGGTCCTGGACCGTGTGAATGTTCATCTTGTTCAGTGCATCGATGTAGTCCTGGGTTGTCCGGAGGAGGCCGGTGGTGAGAACGGTACTCAGGTGCATGGATGTACACCTAGAATACTCGAATACTGGGAACTGGAATACTGGGACACGATTGTTTTCTCCTGGCCTGTTTCTCCTTTTTCTTCCGCCCCAGTATTCCAGTACTCTAGTATTCCGATACTCTTCTTTTCTATGGCTGATCTCATCCAGACCATCAACGCACATTCCGGCACCTCCGATGAAGACCTGAAGAAGGCCGGGAAGGCCGCGGGTGACGACATGGCCGCCGCGCACAAGCGGTTCCTTGCCGATCTCATCTCGCGCATCGACCGCAAGGAGATCAACCCGTTCGATCCCGCATCACTCGTCGATCAGGAAAAACGCAACAAGCTCCCGGAGATCGACCGCGGCAAGGTGGATGTGAACGCCACCAACATGGCGAGCCAGATCCAGAAGATCGAAGATTTCTTCCGGAACAAGGCGACACCGAATGCGTCCCCCGAACTGCAGACGATGATCGAGTACCTCTGGGAGAACAAAAAGCGCATCGAAACACAGTACGGTCCCCTCTTCCGCTTCTGATCATGGGCACTCCTCCACGTCAGGAAATCCTCCCCAACGGTCCGAGTGAAGTGCCGCCCGAGCGTCCGTCGGGTGCGGTCGAACCCGTGAGTACGCCCGAGCAGCTACAGCAGAAAATGAAAGAGGAAATTGATGCCAAACTGGAGGCATTCAGACGGAAGGTCATGAACCAGTGATCACTCTCTGTCGATCCACTGAATCCTTTCATCTCTTTTCCACCAGGTCATCTGCCGTTTGGCGTACTGTCGCGTCATGGCCGCGATTTTTTCCGTAACCGCAGGAAGTGCTTCCGGGTCTTCGCCGGCCTCGATCCATTTCAGGATCTCCCGGTACCCGTGGCTGATCATGCCTGGGTCTTTGGATGAATAGCCTTTCGCTTTCAAAGACTTCACTTCATCAATCCAGCCGCCGTTCACCAGTTTTGGCGTGCGGTCATTGATGCGCTTCGTCAGCTCATCGCGGTTCCACCGGAGCCCGATCATCAGCACGTCGTATGGAGAATCACTTTTTGTTTTTGCCCTTCGCACGGATCCCGCCTGTTCCGCGATTTCCATCGCGCGCAGCATGTACACCTTGTTCCGGCGCTCGGTGTTTTCGGCTGCTTCCGGATCCATTTCGCAGAGCCGCTTCTGCAGTGTCAGCCCTTCATCCAGATCGTATTCATCGGAAAGTCGCTGGCGCACTGCCGGGTCCGATTTCCCCGCGAACGTGAGTCCATCGACAACCGCGCTGAGGTAGAGCATCGAACCGCCGCAGAGGATCGGCACGTGATGTTTCTTGAGAACCTCATCGATCGCTGTTGTCGCTGCCGTCTGGAACTTTGGCGCAGTCACTTCCTCCGAGGGGTCGAAAAGATCGAAGAGGTAATGCGTCACTCCCCTTCTCTCTTTCATTGTTGCCTTCGCTGTCCCGATATCAAGCCCGCGATAGAGCTGCCGTGAATCGGCGTTCAGGATCTCTGCATCGGTCCAGCCGTGAGGCTGTGCATCTTTGATGGCAAGTGCGAGATCGACTGACACCGCTGTTTTCCCGGACGCCGTCGGACCGAGGATCACGATGAGCGGCTTCTTTGCCGCCGCCAGATGTTTATGGATCAATGCCGATGCCGTCCGTATCGCTTGCTGCACATGGCCAGCGTATCACGAAAATAGAGCAGAATGTTTAACGAAGTTTACATTCTATGACACAACATCCGTTCTCTCCGTACAGTGCCTACGATCATCAAAAAATAGTACAATGAGAATGATCTACACGCGGGTAGCCCTTCGACTTCGCTCAGGGTAAAAAACCCGCCCTGCTTCCCCTTCCCCCATGCGCACCAACCCCATCTCCTCGATTTCCGGTCAGCTTTCCCGCGGCACGCCGATCCAGAATTTCATCATCCCGACCGTCATCGAAAAGACGGCGCTGGGCGAGCGCGCGTACGACATCTACTCGCGTCTGCTCGAGGAGCGCATCGTGTTCCTCGGCACCGGTATCAACGACGAGGTGGCCAACTCCATCATCGCGCAGCTCTTGTTCCTCGATAAGCAGGACCCCAAGAAAGATATCACCCTCTACGTGAACTCTCCCGGCGGACAGGTGACGTCCACGCTCGCGATGTATGACACGATGGAGCTTGTCGCTCCCGATGTCTCCACGGTGTGTCTTGGCATGGCCGCGAGCGGCGGTGCCATCATTTTGATGGGTGGTGCCAAAGGCAAGCGCTACGCGCTGCCGCACAGCGAGATCATGATCCACCAGCCTCTCGGCGGTGCCGAAGGCCAGGCGACGGACATCGCGATCCACGCGGAGCACATCATCAACACCAAGAATATCCTGAACGAGATGATCGCCCGCCACTCCGGCCAGAAGCTGGAGAAGGTGAAGATCGATACCGAGCGCGACAAGTTCATGAGCGCCAAGGAGGCCCTGGAATACGGCCTCATCGATCGCGTTATTGCAAAGCCCTCACAGGCTAAAAAGTAATGTAGAATGTAGAATGTACAATGTTGGAAGTCGCTCAAGAATCTGAGCTGCTTCCGTCCATTCTACATTTTTCATTTTGCATTCTACATTTACCCCGTGTTCGAACTACTGAGCTCATCGGCTGCTGGTCGTAGAGGAAGGCTACAGACTCCGCATGGTGTCATCGAATCGCCATTCTTCATGCCGGTGGGGACAACCGGTGCCATGAAGGGTATTTCGCATCGGGAGCTTTTGGAGCTCGGCGCGCAGATTCTCCTGTGTAATACCTATCACCTGCATCTGCAGCCGGGTGAGGATATCGTCGCGGAGGCGGGCGGGTTGCACGATTTCATCCATTGGGACAAACCGATCCTGACCGATTCCGGCGGGTTCCAGGTGTTCTCGCTCCGCGGCATCAGCAAGATCGAGGAGCACGGCGTGCACTTTCAGTCACACCTCAATGGCGATCCCCTCTTCCTCGGTCCGGAGGAGGCCATGCGTATCCAGCATAAACTGGGCTCGGACATCATCATGTGTTTCGACCAGTGTCCGCCCTCCACCGCCGCGCGACCTGAGCAGATCAAGGCAGTGGACCGCACGATCCGCTGGGCGAAAGAATGCAAGGAGTGGCACGAGTCCCTCATCCGGCCTTCGGCCACCTTCTCCCAAAGGGAGAAGGAGCAAGGAAGGGGACCTCTTCTCTTTGGCATCGTGCAGGGCGGGTTGGAGCGCGATCTCCGTGAAAAGTGCGCACAGGAACTGGCTGCCATCGGCTTTGATGGCTACGCGGTCGGCGGACTCGCCGTCGGGGAAACGCAGGAGGAGATGTACGGCGTCCTTGATTGCGTATGCCCGATACTGCCCGAAGACAAACCGCGCTACCTCATGGGCGTGGGCAAGCTTGAGCAGCTGACTGCAGCCGTCTCCAAGGGGATCGATATGTTCGATTGCGTGCTGCCGATGCGCGAGGCGCGTCACGGCACAGTCTATCTGTCCGACGGTTCCAAATTCCGCGCGACCAAAGCCGAGCTTCTGCACGACCACTCCCCGATCGATCCTGAGTCGCCATCGGGGCTCAGTCGCGAACACTCGAAGGCGTATCTTTGCCATCTGCTCCGCGCCGGCGAACGGTACGGCGAAACCATCGCCTGTATGCAGAACCTCGGTATCACACTTTCACTGATGCGGGCGCTTCGTGAGAATCTGAGCTAATTCCTCATTGCAAATTCCAAATTGCTAATTAGGAATTAGAAATCAGGAATTAGGAATTCAAAGCGACAGCTTTGTGATTTCGATCTCCGTAAAGTGCTGGCGGTGACCCTTTACGCGGCGGTAGCGCTTGCGGCGCTTGAACTTCTGGATACGGATCTTTTCGGAGCGGCCGTGGGAAACCACCTTTGCCTCCACCGATGCGCCTGCAACGAGCGGGGTGCCCACCTTGATGGTGTCTCCGTCAGCGATGAGGAAGACCTTATCGAACGTCAGGGACTTGCCGGTCTCCGCATCCTGCAGCGGAACCTTGAGCTTCATGCCCTTTTCGACCTTCTCCTGGAAACCGCTGATGTCGATGACGGCGAACATGGGAAAACGGGGTGATTGCCGGGAGAGTGTAGGGAAATAGACACGCTGGGACAAGGGGAAATACGACGATATGGGAATACTGGAATACTGGAGTATTGGAGTACTGGGAGCGAAAAATGAAGAGGTGAACCTACTAGCATTCAAGTACTCCAATATTCCAGTATTCAAACCCCCACGTCCGACGTAATCAGGTACACCGTGCCCTTGGCTTTGATCTCCGTGAAGAGCCGGTATTTGCCCTTGGCGGGAAGTTTGAGGTTGAAGGTGGGGGTCGCACTCTCGTGATCCGGGTGCAGATGCATGTATGAGCCGTCTTCCCCGATGAGCACGCTGTGTCCGGATGCGCCCAGGTATGTCTCTGCGGGTACCGTGGCTCCGGTCTTGTCGGTCAGGGCATAGGTCAGGGTCGCGTCGTTGGCTGTCACAGCTGGCGTGATCGTGACTGAGAGATCGCCAAGGCTGCCCTTGAACCCCCTGGATGTCAGAAGGTTTTCGCCGGTCCAGGCGATTGCCGGGAACTTTTCCGTGCCAACGACCCGGCTGAAGCGCATCACGTGCGGTGTTCCGTCCTTTTCCACGAAGTCGGCAAAGAGCCAGTACTCGCCCGGCTCGCGGAAGCGGTGCGGGAGTTCCCATGTGCCGTCGGCTTTGCGCGCTGGGTGCACGTGCTCAAACTGCGTGAGATCGGTGCGGATGATGATGAGGTGCATCTCCTTGGTGTGGCTCACGCCGAAGTCCGTGAACACTTCGCCTTTGCGCATGATGCGGAACGAGAGCGTCTTTGCATCCCCGCTTTCCGGCAGCGCTCCGGCATTCACGACCGCGGGAGTTTTCATCGCGCCTTCGGACATCGTATGACCGGTGTGTTCTCCGCGCGTGTGCGCACCGCAGCCCGCAAGCGCGATGGTGAGAACGGTGGAAATCAGGAGCTTTTTCATCGGAAGTGGGGCGATGTGGGAGTAAAGTGTGCCCTATGAAGAAAGAGACCGCCACCTTCGGTGCAGGATGTTTCTGGGGTGTGGAAGAAACCTTCCGCGCGATCCCCGGAGTCATCGATACCGCTGTGGGCTATGCGGGAGGCACGACGGAAAACCCGACCTACGAGCAGGTGTGTTCCGATACCACCGGGCACGCCGAAGTCGTCCAGGTGACATTCGATCCAGCCGTCGTGCCGTATGGCAAACTGCTGGAGGTCTTCTGGGCCAACCATAACCCGACCCTCATCAACCGTCAGGGTCCGGACATCGGCTCGCAGTACCGGTCGGTGATCTTCACGCATTCGGACGCGCAGAAGAAAGAAGCCGAAGCCTCACGTGATCAGCTTGAGAAGAGCGGCAAGTGGAAAGCCCCGATCGCCACCCAAATCGAACCGGCCAAGCAGTTCACCCGTGCGGAAGAGTATCACCAGCAGTATCTGGCCAAACGGGGCCTCTCGTCCTGTCATTGGTAATCGTCAACGTCCAGTCAGTCCTTCGTTCCGGTACTGGTTCTTGTCGTTACGGCGCGCGGGTTCGTTGCCGCGCTTGGGATTGCTCGACATGTTGTTGTGTCCGGCCGTGAGCTCCTGGGAGTCGTGTTCTTTTCGGATCGTCTCGCCGGTGCGACTTGCAGATTCATGTGTTTCTGGATTCTTGCCCATACAAGAAGCGGGAAGGATACAAGACAAGACGAGGCAGAACCGGAGAACTTACATCCCAGTTCCCAATGTCCCAGTTCCTTACGCTTCGATCTTCGCAAACAGATAGCTGCCGACGCCGACCGCGATCAATGTGAGCGCGACCAGAACGGAGGTATCGAGAAGCGGCCCGAAATGCCAGACACCGGTGAGCGTTCCCCGCAGGCCGTCCACACCGTACGAGAGCGGATCGATGCGGGTGATGATTGCAAGGACCGTCGGAAGCTCGTTGAGCGGAAAGAGTGCACCGGAGAGGAAGAAGATGGGCATGACGAGGAAGTTCATGATGAGCTGGAAGCCCTGCATGTCCTGCAGCAGACAGGCGATCGCCGTGCCGAACGCGGTGAAGAGCATCGCGATGAAGAACATGAACAGGAATGCCACGGGCAGCATCGTAAGGGATTCGGGACGGAAACCCGCGATGAGGGCGATGGTGAAGACGATGATGCCTTGCAGCATCGCGACCGTCGCACCGCCGAGCGTGCGCCCGAGCATGATGTGCAGGCGGGGCACGGGAGCGACGAGCGTCTCTTTGAGGAACCCGAACTGACGGTCCCAGATGATCTCCATGCCGGAGAACATCGCCATGAAGAGCATGCTCATGGAGATCACTCCCGGCGCAAGAAACTGCAGATAGTCGCCGCCGCCCGCTTTGGCGTAGATGGGGCCGAAGCCGAAGCCGAGGGCGAGGAGAAACAGAATCGGCTGACCGAGAGAGCCCACGATACGTGCGCGGGAGCGTGCGTAGCGTTTGAGCTGCCGGAGCCAGAGGATGTAGATGGTTTGCATAGGAGGGGTGGAAAACAGGAGAGAATCAGCGCCGGCGGCCGTGGACACGCGCAAACATGCGCATCTGGTCCAGGGAAGAACCGGCCTCCTCGCGGATAGTGTTCCCGGTGAGCGCGAGGAACGCGTCTTCCAGCGAAGCCGTCTTGGTCTGTTCTTTCAGTTCCGCGGAGGCGCCGAGGGAAATGATCTTGCCGTGGTCGATGACGGCGATCCGGCTGGCTACCTTGTCTGCTTCTTCCATGTAGTGCGTGGTGAGGAACACCGTGATTCCCTCTTTCTTGTTAAGTTCGCGCACGTGGGACCATAGATGGTTACGCGTCTGCGGATCGAGTCCGATCGTCGGTTCATCGAGGAAGAGGATTTTTGGGTGATGCAGGAGACCGCGCGCGATCTCGAGCCGGCGCTTCATGCCGCCGGAGAATTGCTTCACCTGGTCGTCCTTGCGGTCGGCGAGGTCGACCACCTCCAGGAGTTCCTGCATGCGCTTGCGGCGCAGATCCTTTGGTACGGAATACAGCACGCCGTGCAGTTCCAGGTTCTCCCAGGCGGTGAGCTCGTCATCCAGGCTTGGGTCCTGAAACACGATGCCGAACGCTTTGCGCGCCTCCGACTGATGAGTCACCGGATCTGCTCCGGCGATCCGGATGGACCCCTTGGTGGGATGCAGGAGAGTGGTGAGCATTTTGATGGTCGTCGTTTTCCCGGCACCGTTGGGGCCGAGGAACGCAAAGATCTCTCCGGGTTGCACCGAGAAGGTGATGCCTTTGACGGCCTCGAAGTCTCCGTAGGATTTATGGAGATCGGAAACAGCGATGATGGGTTCTGACATAGAAGAAAGTGAAGGAAATTAGCGGGAGCGCCTCTTTGGGGTCTTTTTCATGTGCCTGCGGATGTCATCGGCGGTGGAGAGCAGCATCTCGTAGAAGCGTTCAAGACGCGCACCGGGAACGATGATGATCTTGTGATCACGCGCGATGACCACCATTTCGTCACCGGGCTTGATGCCCATGCCCTCGCGGATGCCCTGCGGGATCACGATCTGTCCGCGCTCCCCCAGCACCGTCCGTCCGTGCAGCAGTGAATGTCCGTGCTTCTTCGGTGTCATAGTACGAAAAATCATACTGATCATACCTGTATGAATGCAAGGGTTTTCTTGGTGAAAATCGTACTTCCACCCCTTCCCGGTTTTCCCGCTCATCAACGGTGGCATTCTGCGATCCGTCCACGGCGTTGTCCGTGGTCACGGCACCGGAGACATCCGTCGTCAGGTCCCTTCCTTGTTACCGACATGTACCGAGCTCGTTTGCACGTACAGGCGGATGAGTTCAGGGCGATTGTCGTAGCATCAGCTTTTTTTCCTCAAAAACGCGCAGGAAAAATTCCCGGGAATTTCGGACAGAAATGGTTGTCGACCCCGTCCTCATACACGCAATCCTCACAGGTCCCTGCTCTCATCTGGGGGGCATACCTGCGGAGGATTGTGTTGGCATTCCATTGCGTCAAAGCAGCCTCATTGTGTGAGATTGTTGACATTGCGCCGAAAAAACGCAGAATTGCGCAGCCCCAATGACGCCCCCTGAAACATCATTGACCAGAGAATTGGCTAAGAGTTTGCATGAGGAGACTGATCCCCTCAGAACAGACGGTAAAATACCACGGGAGATTGCGCTGCAAATTCGTAGATTATACGAACAGGCGATGGCAGTACTGCAACCTGGTTCTACCTATTCGAAGCAATGGACTGGCAGAAAAGACACAGCCCGCAAAACAGCGCGCGATCTGCTTTTGGGAATGCAAGCCGGTGCCAAAAAGCTCGATACAGACCATGCTAATCCACATGTAGTACGCGAGACCATCGGGCGAATCCGTATCCTCTTGGGAGTGGAGGAACTGCCTGTACCGATTGCATCTACAATGGAAACAGTCAGTCCAACAAACGGGAACGGGCAGACACATAAAACGGAAAGCACGAATGGAGAGAGCAAAACCAGCCCTCCGATTCCGCCGTACACACCCACTGGGCCAGCCGCCAAAGAGAGTCCGGTTGTTGCGAAGGAGGCACCAGCGCGTGAGCCTGCCACTCCCCCGACCTCAAAAGCAGCAGACACTGTTATACAGAAGACAGCTGAGCAGCCGCCGGTTGCAAATCCTTCTCCGACCAGTATCCGTGTCACGGAAAAAGAGCCTGCCGTCGCGGTTGAGCGAAAACCCCGCACGAACGAGCGTCATTCGTTCAGACGCGAGTTGGAAGAACTGGGAAACAACGCGCCCGCTCCGCTTCTTCTCACACCCGAGCAGGCGCAACGGGCCCGCAGCTTCGGCCTTGAGGTGTGTGGGGATGAAAACATGGAACAAGCATGGCAACGCCTCGAAATCTACGGTCCGACGCAGATGGTCACGCTCATTCGTGGAGAGACAGGCACAGGCAAAGAGCCTTTTGCAAAGGCGGTGAATAAACTACGGGCGATGAGGCAGCCCGGAGACAAAAAAGCGCCATTTGTCGTTCTCAACTGCGCGGCAGTGGCGGGATCACTGATCGAAAGTGAAATGTTCGGACACGTGAAGGGGGCGTTCACGAATGCGATTTCCGACCGCAAAGGCAAATTTGAGGAGGCGGACGGCGGCACACTGTTTCTGGATGAGATCGGTGATATGTTGCCCGACCAGCAGGCAAAATTGCTCCGCGTTCTTGAAGACGGCATCATCACCCCGGTGGGAAGCAATGCGGAAAAACAGGTGAAAGTGAAAATAGTCTGCGCAACCAACCGGCCGCTCGAAGATCTCGTCGCTGAGGGCAAGTACAGACATGACCTCTATCAACGCCTTCGTCAGTCGCAAATTCTTTTGCCTTCCTGGGACAAGCGGACGGTGGCACACCGTGTCGGTGTGATCCGCTACCTGCAGCATGTCCTTGGAAAACTATACGAGGACAAACCGCCTTTCACGTTGACGGAAAAAGCGATGACGCTCCTGCTGAGCAATCAGTTTCCGGGCAACGTGCGCCAGATACGCTCGCTCTTGGAGCGCGCATACGTTGAATGCACTGCCCGACAGGGGGCAAAAGAAGTAATAACGATTGATGAAGATGTACTGAAGGCACAGCTAAACGAAGAAGTGATTGCCGCTCCCAGGCTTGGAATGCGTAAGTACGGCCCTGATGTGGAATTCAGTCCACTGGTTGATGCAGGAGAAGGAAAGCACAAGATGACGTTTACCGTCACCGTACCGACAGAGGACAACATCACGGACATCGGTGTCTCCGTCTCGGAAATACTTGCGCACCAGGTGCTTACCAGAGTGACGAATTTCCATGTGGGCAATACTGCCAAATTCATCGGTCTTTCGCGTAGATCAACAACGGATAAGATCGGGAATTACAAAGCAGTCATGAGCGGGGAGAATCCCGAAGTCGTTCGTGGAAGAAGGCTGGCATCAACCGAGCCGGGGGATGATGCGGACGGCGGCGGGACGGAAGAGACACCGGAAAGCTGACCAGCGCTTTTTCGATGATCTTGTACTGAGGCAGGACAATTTCCTGCTACGCTGCTTCCCTCGTGCCAGCCCCAGCCGCATCAGTTCCGGACCTCGCACTCACCTCCTGCCAGCAGAAGGCTATTGATGTGCTCAGGCGTCAGGGCAACGTGTTCCTCACCGGTGCGGCGGGAACGGGAAAGAGTTTTCTCCTCAATCACTACCTCGCGGATAAAAACACCGAGGATTTCCCTATTGTCGCCTCTACCGGAGCTGCGGCGGTGCTCGTGGGCGGAAGAACGTTTCACAGTTTCTTCGGGCTCGGCATCATGGAAGGCGGACTCCGCGAGACCATTCACCGTGCGGTGCGTAACCGCAAGCTCGCGTACCGTCTGAACCGTGCCGCGTGCGTGATCATCGACGAGGTCTCCATGCTCTCGGGCATGAGCATCGCCGCCGCTGAAGAGATCGCCAGAGCGGTCCGTCGCAACGAGGAACCGTGGGGAGGGCTCCGGATCATCTGCGTGGGGGACTTTGCCCAATTGCCGCCGATCGCGAGAGGTGGCGAAGCAAAAGACTGGGCATTCACGCACGAAGCGTGGCAGGCGAGCGATTTCCAGAGCGCTCTGCTTTCTACCGTAATGCGCACGCAGGACACCGAGTTTCTCCGGATCCTCAACTTTGTGCGCGTCGGAACCGTGAACCAGGACGTTGTCGATTTTTTGAATGCGCGCATGGACGTGACGCAGGATCTCTCCGATGCAACGCGCCTGTTCCCCCACCGCGCGCAGGCGGAGCAGTTCAATCAGGTGCGACTCTCGATGATCGATTCCCCTGTTCACAGTTTTTCAACGCAGTACGAGGGGGCGGAACGCTACATAGAAGCTGCGCGCAAGGCGGTGCCCATCCCCGATACCCTGCACCTCAAGCGCGGCGCGCTTGTGATGATGCGTCGCAACGATCAGTCAGGAAAGATGCGCTATGTGAACGGCTCGCTTGGGCACGTGCGTGGTTTTGGTGAAGATACGCTCACCGTCGAACTCCTGAACGGAGATGTGATCGATGTCACGGTGGAAGGCTTCAACTATCTCGATGGTGACGGACAGGAAGTGGCTGTGGCCTACAACTTCCCGGTGACCCTGGCGTGGGCCACCACGATCCATAAAGCCCAGGGGGCCTCGCTCGACCGCATGGTCGTCAATCTCGATCACCTCTGGGAACCCGGGCAGGCCTATGTGGCACTGAGCCGCGTGCGCTCAGCCGAAGGGTTGGTTGTGGAGCGCTGGAACCCGTCCTCCATCCGGGCCGAGCCGCTCGTCACGCGATTTTACGACGGCCTGGCGGATGCCATGCAGAAATACGTGCCGCGTGCCTTGTATCAACCCAAAGTGGTGATGAAGATCGAGTTCCCGCCCAAAAAGACCTCGCAGAAGGATGCGAAGAAAGCGAGAGTCGGTGCGGTCTTCAGGGCGCTCGAGGCGAAGAAGCCGCTCACGGAGATCATGAATGAGACCGATCTCTCCGAGGACACGGTGCTGCGGTACATCGATCAGTTCATCGAGACGAACGTGTGTCCCGATCTCTCGTACCTGGTGGATGACCTGGACCGCATCGATGATATCAAAGACGCGTTCTCGGATCTGGGACTTGAAAAGCTCAAGCCCGTGTACGACAAGCTGGAGCAGTTTGTGGATTACGAAACGCTTAAACTGGTCCGGTTGGCGATGAGGAGGGAGCGAAAAGATCTCCCGAAGATCGTGGGTGTGGAATAAGGCGCATTGCCCCCCGTGAGCGTAGTCGAAGGGTGACAATGACTATGCTTAGTTTGAATACCGCCTGAACAGCCACCCGCACATGGGGATCGCGATCACGATGATCACCGCCCACCAGATCATGGCGATGATGCCGTGATTTCCGACCGGCGTACCGACTGTGTATCCGCGCAATGCCTCGATGGTATGGGTGACGGGTTGGTTTTCGGCAAAGACCCTGAGGATCCACGGCATGCCGTCGGTCGGCACGAAGGCAGAGCTGGCGAAGGTCAGTGGGAAGATGACGAGGAAGCTTGCCCACATCACGGCTTCGACAGTTTTGACGAGCAGCCCCAGCATCGCCGAAAGCCAGGAGATGGAGAACGTGAAGAGCAGGAGCAGAAAGGTCGCGAGCAGCCACTCACCGATGGTCGCATCGGGACGGAAGCCGACGAGCAGACCGACGAGCACCATGATGATGGTGGAGATCAGGTTACGCACGAGGTCTGCAGCCGACCTTGAAACGGAACGTTCTTTTTGAAAAGACCAATGCACATGTGGCACTGGTCTTCTCTTTCCCTCCTTTCGGTTAGGTGTTCCCTGGTAGTAGCTAGACGGCCGCGGCCTCGGCTTCCGCCTCGACCGCGCCGTCATCCGCCTCCGCGGCTTCGTCCGCTTCGTCTACGACGGCGATAGCGTGGCGCTCCTGGAGGTGCTTGCTGCGCTTGCCGCGGTTGAGATGCTCAACGATCAACTTGTACAGGTACATGTCGACCTTGCTGCCCGCGCTTGCAAGCTGAATGACGGTTGGGTCCTGCAGGGGAAACTGGGCAAGTTTCCGCTTGAGATCCGCTTCCATGAAGATCCGTTTTTCATCCTTCCAGAAGACCTCGTGGTTGCTGAGGAGCCGAGCGAGGGTCAACAGGAATGTCGCCTTGATGAAGGTCGCTTTTTCCGTATAGACGACCCGCTTGAGGCCCCAGCATTCGTCGAGGATCCCGAAGAAGGCCTTGATGTTGTCGCGCAGAATCCGTGCGCCGATCTGGTCATGGAGCCTTTGCACGCGGATCGTGAGATCCTCGGCACTGTTGCTGGAGCTGACCATGCCCGTGAGGTGGGCATGGAGCATGCAAGCGACTTTCCCCAGCATCATCGCGGAGATCAGTTCTCCCCGTGCGCTGCGCTGGTCCCATGACACACGCTTGCAGAGAACGAACTCGTTGTCGTCATGGGTGAGGTTGAAGAGCATCTTTACCGCCGTCGAGTCGTCCTTGTCGTTGCGGAAGAGGACATTGGACGAAACGCGGACGCGGAAGGCGTTCAAAATCTTGAACTGGGCGCGTTCCCATTCCTTGGTCGTCCCGAAGTGGACCGTGGCACCCAGATGCGGAATGGAGCCGTTGGCCAGAAAGATTTTGGCCGCCTCGATCCGTTGCAACCCGTCGATGATATAGACGGGGTCGTGGAGCGTGAAGACTCCTTCGCGCGAAGATTTTTTCACTCCCCGCATTCCGAGTTCTACGTCCGGCACGGCGGATCCCTGTTTGAATCCATTCATGATTTTTGTCAGGGATGCCACAGGCCGGACGCCCCGCTGGTAGTCGTCCACCAGCAGATGCTTCAGGGTTTCGGGGTCCAGTGCTCCGCGGAGCACAGAGTGTCCTTCGTGCGCGTCCATGGCACCACTCAGGATACGGATAGCATTGATCGAGCTCATAACAGTTACTCCCCATGGTCAGGCTCCCAGCTCTACGGAAGGGATTGCTAACCAAAGATGGTGAGAAAGATCGGTAGCACTCACAGTGAGCACTACTCTATTGTCAAAATACCAAAATGTAGTAAATAGTCAATTACAATCCTTTTGCGCACTTGAACTTTTCTCGCAGGAGAGCAGCCAGATCGTCATCGGTGTAAAAGGTTCCTTGCACCTCTGCAGAGACATCGCTGCGAACGGTACTGCTGAACGGAAGGAATGGAGACTCGGGCGAGGACGGTCCTTTCGGCGGCGGACACAGTGCGTCGAGTTCCGTCAGCAGCTCATTACGCTTTGCAAGCATTTGAAGGAACTCCCTGATTTTCTCGATGACTGCAACGGAGGAGTGCTTCACCTTCGTTTTTTTCAGCGCGCTTTCCAGGACTTTATCATCGGCAGATTGCGCTCTTCTCGGGAAGGCCACCTCCAGTGCACTCAATGCATCAGCAGATATCTCGCGGCACAGGGTCATGGCGTTTACCTGGCTCATAATTGATTGTTGCAGCTGTCGGATTTTTGGATTTTCTTTCAGCTTTTTCTGCCCTGACGGAGTATCTGCTTTTTTTACAGACTCCTCGTTCGCTGCAGATCTCAATTTTACAGAAGAGCCCACGTGCGGTTGAGGGGCGGGCTGGATCGCCGCAACAGGCATCGATGGCTGAACATTTTCCTTCAGCGGAATATCAATATCTTCCAGCTCCTGGCGCGCGTCTTCGACCTCTTCGCGCTCACCCTCAAGGGCAGCCTGGTCATCGGCCAGTTGCAGTCTTTCTGCCTCCAGCCTTTCAAGCTCCGCTTTCCGGTGATCTTCAAATTCCTGCATGCGCCGTTGGAGATCCTGTTCGCGCTGCTCCAATTCTCTTGTCCGCTTTTCCAAATCCCCTACGCTTTCCAACGCCCTTTCGTTTGCCTGCAGACGATTGCTGAACGCCTCGAGCTCCGCTTCACGCTGGGTGAGCACGGTGGCTCGTGCGATGGAAGAATCCATTTCCGCCTGCGCCTCTTTTTCACGTAGCAGAACAGCTCTTTCGCGTTCGGCAACAACCTCCTCTTTTACGTTTGCGGCATGTTGCCTGCTCTCTGCCAGCATCATCTGTTCCTGTGCTATCTGTGCAGCTGCCTCAGCCTCTTCCATATTTCTGCGTGACCGGTCCCTGAGTTCCTCGTTTTCGCGTTTCAGATTGGCGGCTTGTGTGCGAAGTACCTGAGCTTCGCGCAGAGCGGCATCCGCCTCACTTCTGTTCTTGCGGGCGTCCGTCATCTGTCGCAGTGCTTCTGACTGCACTTCATCCGCGAGCGCACGGGCATCGGCAATGGACTGCTTTTGCCGATCAATTTCTCTTTGAGAGTCTTGCAGCCTACGTTCAAATTCCTGATTTTTCTCCGCAAGAGCCCTTTCGCGTTCAGTAAGGTCTTGATCGGCTGTTTCATGGATTTCCGCCTGTCTGCGCGCAAGGTCCTGTACGCCGCGCTCAAGTGCTTGTTCCCGCTCAGCCAACAGTCCTTCTCTGGCTTGCAGTTCATCAGCAAGAGAAGTCAGTCCCAGTGTTTCTCTCTCCAGTTTCTCACGCTGCGTTTCCATATTCTTTTCTCTCTCATCAAGAGAAAGAACCCTCAAATCAAAATCACTTCTCTGGGACAGCAGCGCATCTTTCTCTTTCTCGATGGCATCGGCTTCTTCCCTAAGAAGTTTTTCAGATTCAGTAAGTGCCTCTTCGCGCGCTGCGAGCATGTTCTCCCTTTCCGTGTGGGCGGCAATGTCGTTGTCCAGTTTCTGACGGTCCTCTGCCGCCGAATTGATCGCGTCTGCGAGGTGCTCGCGCGATTGCATTACAGTTTCCTCACTTTCCTGAAGCCGCCTTTCACGTTCATCCAGATCTATTTGTCTGGCCTGCAGCGCGGCCTCTTGCCTTTCTGCATCGGCACGTTGATTGGCGATCCGGATGCTCTCATCGGCAAGTTGCGCCAGTTGTTGCCGTGCTTTGTCTCGCAGCCTTTCCGCCTCTCGCTGTACTTCATTTCCACCAAGCCGCGGTTCATCCATCGTGTCGGAAATCTGAAACAGATTTCCATTATCGATGCTGTGGTCCACAAAGAACGTCTCACCGGGAACATCGGCAGTCGGGTTTTCCACAACAATGCCGTAAGCCCAGCGCAAAGGTGGCTCCAGAATCCGTGCTTTGCCTGTAGGTGCATTTTCCGCGGGTGCAGCAGGACTGTCTTTTGTGGGCGTTTCAGCAGGGCCCTTTTTTTCCGAGCTGCTGACCTGCTGAGGCACACCCAGTTTTTCCAGTAACTGCGTTTCAACGACAGCAATGAGCCTATTGAATTCGTTGGCTATCGCTTCCCTTTCGGCATTGGAGAGCGCGACAACCAGTGCTCCTTTTTTTGTTCCAGAGGAGACAATATCCCGCATCTTCGCCATGAGACGCCTCACGTCCGACGCACTCAGTTTTTCCGGGTACTCCTCAGTCCAGAGTGTTTTCATTCCATCAGTCGACAGCTGATTTGCAATTTTTGTCATTTTATTGATGACATCCTGTGCATTTGCCTTCTTAAGCTTGATCGGCTTATTCCGCACCGCATGCTGCCATTGCCCGCGCCCCCTCATGTGTTGCACACATCGGAACTGTTCGTGTGAAAACAGGTAATGAATATCATCTTTGAAGATGCCCGGATTATCTTCTTCGGGACTGCGTAGAGCTTCGTCCGAAGCGGCATCCTCGCTTGCGAGCAAGGTGGAATTCCGGATCTGTTCAAAAAAATCCAGATACGCAGCATCGTGTATGGTGCGGCATTCCGCAAACGATGAAGACGAAACAATTGTCGCCAGACGGGCCAGCCAACGCTCATGGCTTTTCCGTTCAGCCGCAATATAGTTCTCAAGTGTATTTCTTGTGACTTCACCCGACAACATGTTCTCCTTCAGACTAAGAATGTAATTGTTCTGCGCGTTGTTATTCTGCTCGAGGTCATTTTTTTTAAAATCGGAGAGCTTTGCAAGTACCCGGCCCTGCAGATCGTGCAGACCATGTTTTTTTACGCATTCATCACCTATTCTATTGAGTTCCTCAAGGAAAGACGCCGCGGAATTTTCTCGCGCGGATTCCGCCGCTGTATCTGGTCGTTGCGGTTCCGGGGAAGGTGTCTGGCATACTGCGGCGAGATCAGACGGCTCCGGTTCAGCAATTCCTTCTTCCCTCTCCGGCAGCGTCTCTCTCACTGTGATCTCTGTTTCCGTAACCACAGCGGAAGGAGTCTCGTGCACTACGCTTTCCGATGCCGGTGTTTCGTCTTGTTCCAACTCCGGAGCTTCCGTGGTCTGCCCAGTGGTTTTTTCAGCTTTCTGCTTCACAGCGAGGACTCCCGCTTTCTGCAGGAGAAGAGTGCCCACACCGTCATGATATTTCCGGATGGCCTGAAAGAGCCTCTTTGTTTTCGGTTCATCTTTTACGCGCTCCGCTGCAGCTCTTCCAAGGACTTTCACCCTGTCCTGAAAAGATTTCACGTCCCTCTCCGAATGCACCCCACTCGGGAAAAACTGGTTGACTACTTTAAAGACGGCAGAACAAAAAGTATCTCTGGCCTGCGCGATACTGCTGCAGAGGCGATGATCATCTTCTGCGCTCGCGTCAGAAATCGCATCGCGGGCGATAGCTCGGAGTTCATTCAATTTTTGCCTGTGCGCCTCTAACAGACTCGCCTTATCGATATGCCGAAAATTTGTCTCAGCATCCATTCCTGCGGATTGTAGGCTAATAATTGACAAATATCAATAATAAATCTTAATCGCATTTATCTCCGTCAGCAGCCTATTTAATTCGAATATCTCCTGAACAGCCACCCGCACATGGGGATCGCGATCACGATGATCGCCGCCCACCAGATCATGGCGATGATGCCGTGGTTCCCGACAGGCGTACCGACGGTGTAGCCGCGCAGTGCCTCGATGGTATGGGTGACGGGTTGGTTTTCGGCAAAGACCCTGAGGATCCACGGCATGCCGTCGGTCGGCACGAAGGCAGAGCTGGCGAAGGTCAGTGGGAAGATGACGAGGAAGCTTGCCCACATCACGGCTTCGACAGTTTTGACGAGCAGCCCCAGCATCGCCGAAAGCCAGGAGATGGAGAACGTGAAGAGCAGGAGTAGGAAGGTCGCCAGCAGCCACTCGCCGATGGTCGCATCGGGACGGAAGCCGACGAGCAGACCCACAAGCACCATGATGACGGTCGAGATCAGGTTGCGGACAAGGTCGGCCGTGACGTGACCGATGAGCACTGTCGAATTGTTCATGGGGAGCGAGCGGAAACGGTCGACAATTCCCCTCTTGAGGTCAAGCGCCACGTTCATCGCGGTCGTCGTCGCTCCAAACGCGGCGGTCTGCACGATGATGCCGGCCATGAGGTAGTTCACGTAACTCACCTCGCCGGTGTCGATCGCTCCGCCGAACACGTAGCGAAAGAGCAGCAAAAACATGATCGGCTGCATGACCGTCTGGAGCAGCTGGTCGATGTTTTTAAAGATATGCTTGAGGCTGCGGATGATCAGCACCCAGGAATCGGAGAGGAGCCAGTAGAGGGAAGAGCGTTGCATCATAGAAAATTACAAATTACTAATTTCTAATTGCTAATTACTGCCTCAGATTTTTCAGCAGGCTTGCCTGTCAGCTGCAGGAAGACGTCATCGAGCGTGGGCTTGTGCAGAGACAGACTTTCGATGCCCACACCGGCTTGTTCCAGACGGTCGAGGACGCGCTTCACTTCTCCCACGTCCGCGAGCGGGACTGTGAGTGCCTTCGTTTCTTTTTTGATCGAGACATCGGGCATGGCAAGGCCGGAAGCCGCACGTTCGAGATCCGACTCTTTGAGCAGGATCAGTTCCAGACGGTCTTTGCCCACTTTGCCTTTCAGTTCGTTTGCCGTGCCTTCTGCAATCATTTTTCCGTGATCGATCACCGCAATGCGGTCGGCGAGTTTGTCCGCCTCTTCCAGATACTGCGTCGTCAAAAGAATTGTGGCACCGTCGCGCTTGAGCTTTTCGATCACGTCCCACATCTGCATGCGGCTGCGCGGATCAAGACCGGTCGTGGGCTCGTCCAGGTACAGAATCGGAGGCGTGGCAACGAGGCTCGATGCAAGGTCGAGACGGCGGCGCATACCACCGGAGTAGGTCTTGGATGCACGGTCGGCGGCTTCCACCAGATCAAACTGTTCAAGGAGTTCCCCCGCGCGCTTTTTGGATTCCGCTTTGCTCAGGTGATACAGGCGGCCCATCATCTCCAGATTCTCGCGGCCGGTGAGGTATTCATCCACCGCGGCATACTGCCCGGTGAGACCGATGTGATGGCGCACGTCATCTGCCTGCTTAACGACATCGAAACCGTTGATGAGGGCTGTGCCTCCGTCAAAGTTGAGAAGAGTGGAAAGGATGCGCACGGTCGTTGTCTTTCCGGCCCCGTTGGGTCCGAGCAGCGCGAGCATGGTGCCGCGTTCCACGGAGAAACTGATGCCTTCCAGCACTTTGACCTTTCCGTAGGACTTCCTGAGCTCCTGAACAATAATGGCGTTGTCGTTTGGCACGAACGCGCATCGTAAACGAGCTTCATGGCTGCCGCAAGCCCCCTATTTGATCAATTCCTTATTGCCCGTTCGTTTGATCAATTTTTCGTAGAACAGCTTCTCCCGCATGCGGGTACGCGTAGATTGCGTGGCCGCTTACGTAGTGCGAATGCAGTTCCCAGTTTCTGAACATCGAGCTGAGTCCGACAGCCGCATCGTATGGAGCAACGGGGTCCAGGCCACCGTGAATGATCTGCACCGTCTGTCTCACATCACGAGGATCAAAGCCCCACGGGCGCGAGACACGCAAGAGGTCCCCAAACATTCCGTCCTGCGTCGGTGAGGTGGTCCAGTCACGGATCACTGCGAGGAATTTCTTCCTGACCTCCGGACGCTGCAGCACTTCCTGATCGGTTTCCGGTTGCATCGCCGTGAACTTGGCGAGTGCGGCCTCCGGACTCCTGAATGCGGGGAGTACCTCGTTTCTTTTGATCAGCCACAGGCCGAGTTTGTGCAGAACTCCTGGAAAATACGAGAGCGCGGTGAGCCCGGCTTTCAAGCCGAACGGGATTCCCGCCGCCATTTCGGGGATATGAAGAGAAGGAAACGGAGCGACAATCGAAACACCATTCACGCGGTCTGGTTCTTTGTGGGCGAGTGATAGTGCGTCCTTGGCTCCGGCGGACGTGCCCACGGCATAGAAATCTGTGATCCCGAGTTGGTCGAGAATGCGCAGGTAATCTTCCGTGAGTTCGGGCAGCGTCCGTGTGACATTCGATGTAGACCGTGCGTAGCCCGGACGCGTGATCGCGATGATGTCCTTCCCGGTCTTTTCCGCCTCCTCTAAAAGAATACGTGCTTCCAGTCCTGAGGACGGCAGACCGTGACTGTAGACGATCGCCGGTCCCCCGGGTTCACCAAAGCGGTGGACATCGTACTCTTTCCCTTTTTCACCCAATGCAATCTGCTGACGCTGTTGCATAGATATATTGTACAATATTTATTATAAATATCAAAATAGGGATTTGCTCTTCCGGCATTCAAAATCTCGTTACACTAGACCTCTATGAAAACCTGCAGCCGCGGACACACCTTCACCGGCAGCGAACCGTGTCCCGTGTGCTGGCCGGGGTACCGGACGTTTACGATGCGTTCCAAAGTCTGGCTCTACAGCGGGGAGGCCGCGTGGCACTTTGTGACACTCCCGAAAAAACAGGCCAAGGACATCCGCGACCGGTTTGCGGTGATGAAGCGCGGATGGGGTTCAATCCCGGTGACGGTGACGATCGGTGAGAGTTCATGGAAGACATCAATTTTCCCGGACAAAAAATCAGGTTCCTATCTTCTGCCGCTGAAGACTGAAGTCAGGAAGAAGGAGAAGATTGTCGTTGGGAAAACGATCGGTTTCACCGTGGAGGTGCGGCTCTAAAAAAACCGCAGAGTCCAAAGGACCCTGCGGTTGCCGTTCATTCCCGGCGTTTGTGGCGATTGAGCCGTTCCTGGATTTCGGCCCTGCTCTGGTCGGCGCGCTGCTTGCGTGCGGCCAGAGTGTCCTCGTACTCAAGCGAGTTGCCGCCGCCGTACTCACAAAGCCCGACGGCTTTCCGTGCGGCATTGAGCATGCGGCGACAGCGGTGCCCGCCGGTGCGGACCACGAAGTCCAGCGTGTTGAAGCTCTCGGCATTCACGTCTGCCCGGATCAGTTGCCCTTCATGAAATAAAAATAATAGCTGTACAGACGGGCTGCTGACGGACAGGGAATCCTCGGAGCCGTGGACACGGAGTTCGACGCGGACCTGTTCAACGGTCAACGAGTACTCACCTTTCTTTTCCTTCTTCCATACTGCAGAGGGGTTTTGCATCGTCTTGCGCAGCAGTTGCTCACAGTCCCCGATGGGATTGCGGCACCGCCGGGCGAACGACCAGTTCCAGAGAAACCACAGCGCGAACAGCGCCAGTGACACTCCCCCCACCCAGTACAGGTACAGCATGACCATTCTCCTCTCGATCGACCGCGGCGCGCGGTCAGCGTCGTTCTCACGACATGTGAATGAACGATCGGTACATCATACTCCGTTTCTGAAAACGTCTGATTTTTTGCAATAATCAGGCAACTGCTGACGAATGTTCGTCAGTCGAGCCTTGGGGAAAGCGTACAAAAAATGCGATTTGATTGAAAAGAACGGCTCTCGCTGAAGTTTGCTTGCATAGGAAATATTGTAAAATGCAATGCGTGGATACTCAGAAGTCCATTGAATCCTCCTGTGTACTCAGTGAGGAACAGGCTGCCGCAGCTTCAGCCATACAACCGTACGGGCGCATGGTGCTGCTGCAGGATCGTGCGGACGACGGCTCCGTGCAGCACTTCAGAATTGAAGTTCCAAAAGCTGAGAATTCCTCCATCTTTCAGATGCCCGACATCCGTAGGGGCGTTGTGGGATCCACGCACTGTGCCGTCAAGGAGTTCCACAACAAAACCGTCTGGCCTCCGGATGCGCTGGATGCTTTTCGTGCAAAAAACATTGCGGCCAAACGCGCAGTGACCCGAAGACACATTTTCCTCGCGGCCAGCGGCTACAGTTCGCTCAAGCAGGACTTTCTGGATAGGTACAAGATCGAAAAAGGTGCGTACGAACAGGGTGCACGGGTTCTGATGGCCGCAGTTGTGCGTTCCATACAAGCCATTGGGATCGACGTCACCGTGTTGCACGGCGTTTCGGATATGGGTGTCGATCTCTCTCTCAAAGACTGCATCGAAACACTGCCGGTGGACGGCCTTGGCTATAACAGTCTGGAATTCATGATGTATGTGAAGGACGATGAGCGGGGAGGACCAGTATGGGTGGCAAAGGACAATAACGAGTATCCCAGAGAGTATGCGGGTGAGGCGGATATTCTGCTCGCTCTCAACGGACGTTCCCACACGCTGCAGAAAGACGAAACACGGAGGCTGGAAAAAGCGGGACAGACCATCCCCGTGGACCTCATCAGCGTCCTTTCGCAACAAGAGGGAGGGGTTCCCGCACTGGATCAGTCCGGTGTTATCCAAAATGCTGCAAAACGTATCGCACAGGTGCTGCATCTTCGTCTCCCCGAATGCCGCACCTTTGATGAGTTGATGGCCTATACGCTCGCCGAAATACAGGTGACTCTTCAGTACGAATTCGGTATCGCAGAGGCAAAGGCTGTACCGACAATGCAAGAACTTACGCGGCGGTGGAATGAACAGGTGAAACACAAACAATAGATCTCCATTGCCTGGATGATCATTCCGTTTCCGCCAGCTCTTGTATGCGTTTGAGGACTTTGGGGATCCTGTCTGTAAACGTTTCCACCTGTTCGGCAGGAAGATCCATTTCTATAGATAACGTGGTGGTGCCGGACTGCTCCGTCAGCGAGTAGCTTTCCGTTCCGCCGGTCCATTCGTTTTTCCGTTCCCGCGTCCCGTTTTCCTGTGTGTCGGCTCTGTGTCTGAATAACACAAACTCGCCCGGATGAAGTTTCTCCACAAAGCTTGTCACGCCGTAGCCCGATGACGATGAAAGAAACTGCACGTCAGCCCCCTCTTTCAGCTCGCCAGCCATATACGTTCCCTCATCAATGATATTCGCCCAGTCCCGGAAGGTTTTGTCGTCCCAAAGGACATGCCAGATCTTTTCCTTAGCTGCTCGTATCTCGATTGAAGAGTGAAGCTTCTCCATACCCCTCATTGTAACATTTCACAGCACGTACCGGCGCTGCCATGAACCCGAGCGCAGCGAGTGGTTCATGGTTGGGGAGCATGGATTCGAACCATGGAATGGGGGCTTCAAAGGCCCCTGCCTTACCACTTGGCTACTCCCCAATGCTGGAAAAGAGGATATCAGCTCTGACCCGGACTCCCCGATTGACGTTACTCTACACGGTAGCATACCCGATTTTCGGCTTGCAGAAAAGCACTTCCGGAGACTCTTACCACTCTTACAGGGCTTGTAAGAGCCACTTTTTGTGTATTTGACAATCTATAAATTAGGTTGTAATGTACTCCCCATTTTATTTTTCAACCCTCTCGTATGAACCGCGCCCGTCTGCTTGTCGCCGGCTTCGTGACCAGCCTCCTGGTCTTAAGCCAGATGCCGCAGTCTCCCCTGAGCCTGCAGCACTTCGTCCAGTCCGGCTCCGCAGCCGGGTACTACGGCGCATTCCCGCCGGAAGTCCCCTGCTCCCCCGCCCCCGGCGTCACCGTGCCCCCCGGCACGCACATCGAGAACCTGGATCAGGTGAAGTACATGATCAGCACCAACCAGATCGTGTACGAGTTCTTCTGGGCGGGAAAGGCACATCCGACCACGCGCTTCATCAACGTCTTCAACCGTTCCACGTGTCACGTCACGGCGGACTTCTTCGCGCAGTTCTACCGCATCACGCAGCCGGTGGGTCACCCCGGTCGTTATGCCGAGCAGGAGCTGGCATTCGAGGACGGTCATGACGGTATCCCGGCCGGACACGGTCTTCAGTTCTCCTACAACGGTCCTGGTTGCGCCCTCCAGATCGATCTTGCGCTCGGTGCTCCGGGCGCACACATCGCCGGCTTCGAGGAGGCTCACCCGCTGAACCCGCAGGCCCAGAACATCCCTCTGTGTCCCAAGACGCCCGCCCCGACAACGAACAACGCTATCTGCACTCTTTCCGCCCCCGCTTCCGTCACCGCGGGTTCCACGTTCACTGCCACCTTCACGCTCACAAACAACGGAACGAAGACCTGGAAGGCCGGGTCCATCGGTCCTGTGGGCAATTACCACCTCATGTCCCGCGACCCCATCGATAACGGGACCTGGGGCACGGCACGCATCCAACTTCCCCATGACGTCGCTCCGGGTCAGTCCGTGACCGTCAACGCCACGATGACCGCTCCGGGCACCATCGGCAACCAGCTCTTCTCCTTCGAAATGGGTGAAGAGGGCGTGGGCCGCTTCGGCAACGCCTGTCAGAAGACCATCAATGTCACGCCGTCCGCACCGAACTGTGTCATTGAGACCGCTGACCTCTACAACCAGTACAAGTCCCAGGGCAAGATCATCGATCAGGTGCAGCCGAACGGCAGCTGGAATGTGACGAACAACACCACCTGTGTTCTCAAGGCTCACGTGTCCATCTGGAAGGTGAACCAGGGTGGAGACCTCCTCTATAAGGCGCAGACGCTGTTCTCCACGAGCGGTACCAAGCAGGTCATGCCGGGTACCACCATGAACATCTCCTCCGCCACGCCGGGTTGCCAGTATCAGACGGACCTTGGTGTGGGTGACGGCCCCTTCAATGACGTCAACGGCGTTATCCAGGGCAGCCCCCTCTGCACGGCCAACGAGAACGCCACCTGCACGGTGAACGCTCCGTCTTCCGTGATGCCGGGTCAGCAGTTCTCTGTGAGCTTCAACCTGACCAACACCGGCGACTCCTGGTGGTTCAATACCGGTCTTGCCCCGTATCGCCTGGGCAGCACCAACCCGATCGATAACAACACCTTCGGCGCCGCACGTATCGGCATCAACGGCTTTGTACGCCCCGGCGAGTCTCAGACGCTCAGTTTCACAGCTACCGCTCCCTCCACGTCCGGCGTGTATAACCTGGATTGGGAGATGCTCCGCGAAGGTCTCTACCGTTTCGGGCAGGTGTGTCACAAGACGATCACGGTGGGTACAACGAGCTCTTCCTCCAGCTCCTCCTCCGCTGCTCCCCAGTGCCGCGACAACGTGGATAACGACAACGACGGCGCGACCGACTACCCCTCCGACTTCAGCTGCTCCGGTCCCGATGACAACGACGAGCTCATCCCCCGCGCTGCCTGTCACGACGGTCAGGATAATGACAATGATGGTCTTGTCGATTTCCCCCAGGACCCCGGCTGCTCCAGCCGCCAGGACAATGATGAGTTCAACCAGAGCTCCTCTTCCTCCAGCTCATCCGCCATTCCGCAGTGCCGCGACAACGTGGATAACGACAACGACGGCGCGACCGACTACCCCTCCGACTTCAGCTGCTCCGGTCCCGATGACAACGACGAGCTCATCCCCCGCGCTGCCTGTCACGACGGTCAGGATAATGACAATGATGGTCTTGTCGATTTCCCCCAGGACCCCGGCTGCTCCAGCCGCCAGGACAATGATGAGTTCAACCAGGCATCGTCCTCCAGCTCCTCGTCTTCCGCGATCCCCCAGTGCCGCGACAACGTGGATAACGACGGTGACGGTGCGACGGATATGAACGACTTCTCCTGCTCAACTCCCGATGACAACGACGAGACGAACCCCAAGTCCCAGTGCCAGGACGGCATCGATAACGACAACGACGGTCTTACGGATTTCCCGAACGATCCGGGTTGTCTAAACCGCCAGGACAATGATGAGTTCAACCAGAGCTCGTCCAGCTCCTCTGTGAGCGGTGCCGACATTGGTCTCACCGTGGTTTCCGTCCCGTCCTCCGTGACTCAGGGCTCAACCGCCTCGTACACCTTTAACGTCTTCAACAACGGTCCGCAGCTGGCCCAGAACGTCCGCATGTTCCTCACGGTTCCTTCGGGCTTCTCGCTCGCAGCCGGCTCCAGCTGTAACCAGAACGGCACCACCGTCACCTGCCCGCTTGGCAACATGAACAACGGTACCTCTCAACAGGTCATTGCGATGTTCCAGACGGGCGGCGTGTCCTGCAACAACACTGTGTACCTTTCCGGTTCGGTGACGTCCGACACGGTTGACCCGAACACGGGCAACAACCAGCTCAGCCAGACGCTCTCCACCTTCGTCAGCTGCCAGAGTTCTTCTTCGTCCTCCAGCTCGTCCTCCGTTCCCCAGTGCCGCGACGGCCTCGATAACGACGGCGACGGTGCGACGGACATGAGCGACTTCTCCTGCTCCACTCCCGATGACAACGACGAGACGAACCCCAAGTCCCAGTGCCAGGACGGCATCGATAATGACAACGACGGCCTCACCGACTTCCCGAGTGACCCGGGCTGCTCGTCCCGCCAGGACAACGATGAGAACAACCAGACCTCCACGCTCGAACAGTGCCGCGACGGCATCGACAACGATGCCGACGGCAGGGTCGACAGCAATGATCCGGGCTGCCACTTCGATAACAACCCCGGCAACCCACAGAGCTACAACCCGTACCGCAACAGCGAGGCGGATAACATGCTCCTCTCCATGGGCTCCATCAACATCAACGTGACGAACAACAACAATTCGAACGCCGAGTCCCAGTCCAACCCGGTGGTGCACTCCCAGTCCAACCCGGATATCGATATCGAGGCCAACCCCCAGTCCTCCGCATACATCCAGGGTGAGTTTATCGGCCTTATGCCGCAAACAGGCGTGGAGACGTTCACGGCCGCCCTCGTCGGCGCTCCGGGCTCCCTCACGCCGGTGACATCGGCCTCTGCCGCGTCCGCCTTCTCCCTCGCACTCTCCACGCTTGGCATCAGTGCCGGCGGAATTCTCGGTCGCCGCTTCTTCTGAACAGATTCATCAAAGAACGAGTTTCCAAAGCCCTCCCGCTCAACCCGGGAGGGTTTTTTGGTAAGAGTTGCCTAAGGCAACCGTTTGATCCATGACGCGCTTTATCTATTTTTCAAGCGTTTACAGCCATTCTCTCCCTGTTTTTCTTCTCACCCATGCGCTTTTCCCTCATCAGAACCTCTCCCACCCGCCGCACAGTGCGACGGCTATTTGACAGTAAAAAGCATTCTTTGCAATGATCACTCCCTTTTTGTCCTATTTTCCATCATTGCGCACTTTCTTCCTCTCTCTCCCATGAAGTCCGTTCCCCGTTCTCTGAGTCGCGCGCGCCTGCTGGTTGCCGGCTTTGTGTCCAGTCTGCTTATGCTAAGCCAGCTCCCGCAGTCTCCGCTTAGTCTGCACAACTTCGTGCAGTCCGGAACGGCGGCATCGTACTACACCGTGACCACCCCCGATGTTCCCTGTTCCCCCGCTCCGGGTGTGACCGTTCCTGCCGGCACAACGATAGAGGATATCAATCAGGTGAAATACATGGTCGGCACCAACCAGATCATCTACGAGTTCTTCTGGGCGGGGAAAGTGAGTCCGACCACGCGCTACATCAACGTGCTCAACCGTTCTACCTGTCACATCACCGCTGATTTCTACGCGCAGTTCTACCGCATCACCGATCCGTTCGGTTCCCCGGCCTTCTATTCCGGACAGGAGCTCGCGTACGAGGACGGACATGACGGCCTTCCCGCTGGCCACGGGCTGCAGTTTGCCTACAACGGCCCCGGCTGCACGATGCAGATCGATCTCGCGCTCGGTGCGCCCGGTGCGCACATTGCGGGTGTGGCTGAGGGGGATCCCAATTCTATCCCGCAGACCGTAGGGATGCCGACGTGCCCCAAGACGCCCGCCCCGACAACGAACAACGCTATCTGCACTCTTTCCGCCCCCGCTTCCGTCACCGCGGGTTCCACGTTCACTGCCACCTTCACGCTCACAAACAACGGAACGAAGACCTGGAAGGCCGGGTCCATCGGTCCTGTGGGCAATTACCACCTCATGTCCCGCGACCCCATCGATAACGGGACCTGGGGCACGGCACGCATCCAACTTCCCCATGACGTCGCTCCGGGTCAGTCCGTGACCGTCAACGCCACGATGACCGCTCCGGGCACCATCGGCAACCAGCTCTTCTCCTTTGAAATGGGTGAAGAGGGTGTCGCTCGCTTCGGACAGACCTGCCAGAAAACCATCACCATCACGCCTGCCGCCACCCCACAGTGCAGCGACCAGATCGACAACGACGGTGACGGCTGGATCGATTTCAAGCTCAACGTCCCCCAGGATCGTGATCCGGGCTGCGACTCCCCCGAGGACAACGACGAATCCAACACCGGTCCCACCGCCTGCCGCGACGGTATCGACAACGACGGTGATGGCAAGATTGACCTCCGGGATGCCGGCTGCGAGCACAGCCGCGACACGAGCGAGGCCGACCCCGTGCCCTCCGCCTGCGTGAACGACGCTTTCCAGGGTGCCATCGGTCCGGTGAACTACTTAAGCTTCCAGAACTGGAGCCCGTACCGCTGTGTCAACGACTGGCAGTACTTCCATAACGAGACGGTGAATGACGGGGCCATCAACACCCCCGGTCTCTCCGTCACGAACCCCAACGGTGTCGCCCTGCTCGTGAAGCAGGGGGGCAACCTCAGCGGTGACTCCATCGCCGGGGATGACGGCAACGAGAATGACCACTCCTGCGGCATCGAGAGCTCTTCCTGCCGCAACATCTACTTCGCCTACGCCTCTCAAGGGGCCGTGATCGAGTTCTCCCCCTCCCTCCCGGGAGGCCTGCCGACCCATGCCGGCGTGGTCTGGACCGACTCCGCCACCGACAGCACCGTCACGTATCGCGCCTTCGACGCCCAGGGGCAGCTCATCGCCGAGCGCACCGGTTTCATCGGTGACGATGTCTTCTACAACACCGTCGGTGAGGACAAGTTCTTCGGCACCGTGCACCCCGCCGGCATCCGCCGCATCACCCTCTCCTCCACCGCCGGCTTCGAGGTGGGGGCGGACATTGATCACATCCAGTATGGGAGGCGCGGCACCGTGGCTTCGAGTTCGTCTTCTAGCACCCCTTCGGTCACTCCTCAGTGCCGGGATGGTGTGGACAATGACAACGACGGTGTGATCGACTTCCCGCAAGACCCGGGCTGCACGTTTCCGGATGACAACAGCGAGGTAAACGTGACCGCCGGGAACTGCTCCGTGCAGGACCCGCGCATTGTCTGCTTCCGCAATGTTCTGAATTTGAACGCGTCAACGGATTTCGGACAGAACGCCGACGGTTCCGTAGTTCTTGTCGTGGATCAGGCGCGACCTGCGCAGGCCATCATCAATGCGCTCTCGCAATGCGGCCTGGAGGTTCTTCGTCCGGGCAACTTCACCAATCAATCAGTGTTGCAGGCCATGGGATCTCCCGTTACACGTAGCGATGGCACATCGCCTGCGGCCTACGTGGACGGTCCATGCTCTGCACAGAAGGTCCAGCAATACGCCGCGGCCGGCATTTCGATCACGAATGACACTGATTGCAATCAGCCTGTCCTGGGATACAACAACACGATCATCGTGGATCCGAATACCGGCGCGCAAACGGTACACGTCGGCATTGGTGACAAGGAGCAGTTTAACGAGCCTGCCGGTCATGTACTCCCGGCCGCCATGTGTCGTCCGGTTCCCCAGTGCCGCGACAACGTGGATAACGACAACGACGGTGCCACCGATTACCCGAGCGACTTCAGCTGCTCCGGTCCCGATGACAATGACGAAACCATTCCCCGTGCCGCATGTCAGGACGGGCAGGACAACGACAACGACGGTCTAACCGACTTCCCGCAGGATCCGGGTTGCAGCAGCCGTCAGGATAACGACGAGTTCAATCAGGCTTCCTCCAGCTCATCCTCCTCCACTGCTCCCCAGTGCCGCGACAACGTGGATAACGACAACGACGGTGCGACCGATTATCCCTCTGACTTCTCCTGTTCCCACCCGGACGATAATGACGAGACGATTCCGCGCGCAGCCTGTCAGGACGGTATCGATAACGATGGGGACAACCTGACCGATTTCCCGCAGGACCCCGGCTGCTCCAGCCGTCAGGATAATGATGAGTTCAATCAGGGGTCGTCGAGCTCTTCTAGTTCCGTCAGTTCCGCAGCCGACCTCAGCCTGCCGGTCGCCTCCGGGCCTTCTTCCGTAACGCGCGGTACGACGGCCGTGTACACCTTTGTGGCGTACAATGCCGGTCCGTCCGGCGCGCAGAACACACGCATACTGCTCACTGTCCCCTCCGGTTTTGAGTTGGTTCCCGCCAGCACTTCCGGCAACTGCACCCAGTCGTCCAATACGGTTACCTGCCAACTGGGGTCGCTCGGTTCCGGATCCTCGCAATCAGTGTCCATCGGTCTCCAGACGCAGAACGCCACATGCAACATCACGGCTGCGTTCGCCGGTATGGTGACCTCGGATACCTTCGATCCCAACTCGAACAATAACCAGAGCCAGACCATCACGACATTCGTCAACTGTGCCTCTTCCTCCAGCTCATCCTCCTCCACTGCTCCCCAGTGCCGTGACAACGTGGATAACGACAACGACGGTGCGACCGATTATCCCTCTGACTTCTCCTGCTCGCACCCGGACGATAATGACGAGACCATCCCACGCGCCGCCTGCCAGGACGGTATCGACAATGACGGGGACAACCTGACCGATTTCCCGAGCGACCCCGGCTGCTCCAGCCGCCAGGATAACGATGAGTTCAACCAGAGCTCTTCCTCCTCCAGCTCATCCAGCTCCTCAAGCAGCTCGTCTACCAGTTCCACGCCGCAGTGCCGCGATAACCTGGATAACGACGGCGACGGAGCCACGGACTACCCGTCCGATTTCTCCTGCTCCGGTCCGGATGACAACGACGAGACCATCCCACGCGCAGCCTGCCAGGACGGTATCGATAACGACGGGGACGGACATGTCGACTTCCCGAGCGACCCCGGCTGCTCCGGCCGCCAGGATAACGATGAGTTCAACCAGAGCTCTTCTTCTTCCAGCTCCGCCAA
>CAZHQF010000007.1:0-34732 GCA_964534205.1 uncultured Candidatus Peribacteria bacterium
CAGCCAACGCTCACTACGCTAAAGAGGTGATGGTCATGTGTTCGATTCATCTTCTTCCTCCATGAGCAGATGTTTCATCCTGAAGCGCATGTCTTCTTGGCATTGCACGCATGTTGGAGAAACAAACTTTCCAATTCCCAGCGCTTGATGAAAATATTCACCGGTAATTGGGTAGCGTTTCCGAAATTCCGCCCAATCCATTTCCTCACCGTGCACAACAACAGTCCGTACATTCAGTTTAAAAACATACGTCAGCGCGTTTCTTGTCCCCTGGCATTCCTCGCAAATCTGATCGGAAACTTGATACTCGCAACTGCACAGCTGGAACTCAAAACCTCCCTCCGGCCAGTCAGAGCATTGCCCGTTTATGACTGATTCTCGAGGCAGCATACGTAATTGCAGAATTAACTAATTTATGGTAATATATATCTATAGATACGTCTAGTTTATTCCGCTTTTATGTATGACACATACACCAGAATTGACGTTTGAAGAGATTGAAGCAGGTGTCCTTCACAAGTCAAATGAACGTGAGGTACGGATGTTGGAGGCATTGAAGGAGAGAGATATGGATAACTATCGTGATGCTGTGACACAGCTGTATGCACAGCAGTTTATGCGCATAAAGCTTGCCAACGTATTCACGAAGGCAAAAGGGGCAGGACGCAAAAAGGACGGCGCACACTCGCAGGGGAGGCATAAGTAATACCTCGGTGTTTCATTCTGTCGGGATGCACGTCAGCCACACGCCGTTTTCCATGTCCTTGCGATGACACAATTGCGTTTGCATGAAGGCGCACTGGCGGATCTTGATGCAATGAATATTGAGCCGCTTGCTCCGCACAGTGAAAGAGATACCTGAAACTCCGTGCTGTGCGAAGCGATGAAGGTTACACCGCCTTCTTTTTGTTCCACACCTTCATGGCGTTCATCGCCTGCGTGGGATCAGCAGCGGTCACGTAGACCATCGCCTCTTTGCCGCAGGTGGTGGCGTAGATCATGCCGATGTTGATGCCGGCGGCGGCGAGCGCGCGGCCGATATCGGCGATCGCACCCGTGGTGTTCTTCATCTTGAGTGCGAGCACGTCTGTCGCTGTCACCGTCCCGAGATTTCTGAGCACGATCTTGGCTGTCTCCGGATCACTCACGATCAGGTGGATGGCGGATTTGTCTTTGCCTTCGGTTACGGAAATGGCTTCGATGTTCACCTCGGACGCGCGCAGCTTATCGCCGACTTTGGCAAGAGAGCTCAAGACGTTTGGCATTACGACGGTGACCTGGGTGACCAATTCCATAGCGAGACAGGAAGGGGCAGGAAGAGGCAGCGCGAAATGAAAGTGCGGAGAGTCTAGCGAAAAACGCCCGGCAGACAAGTCTCCTGGCTCTGTTTTTAAAACCTTCTCTTCGGTCCGCGGAACTGCATTGCCTGTTCAATGCGGGCACGGTGCATTTTGACCGTCTTTACGAGCTGCGGGGCGCCGATTGAGGGTTTCCTTGGTGCTTCAAGGATTGCCCCGGACTTCTCAAGTGAGCGGTCCGGGGCTGGGATAGATGCCGATGGGGACGGGTGGCGTTCGTTCATGATGTGGTGCGGGCAACATCTGAAGAAGGGGCGGTGAAGGTTTTGAGCGTGCGTTCGATGCGCTCGCGCGTACGGGCGGTCTCGCGGATCTCCACGAACGGATTTTCCCGGATGCCGACACGGTCCTGATGACTCAGGAATTCGCTCTTTGCATCGGGGTGATCCGCGTTGTACGAGATAGAGACGTATGACTCGGTCGTGTTCTTACGTGCAGACATGGTAAGAGGAGGGAAGGGGATACACACACCGCGGGGGAGTGGCGTCCGCTTCAACCTCCGTCAATCTGCCTTCAGCGCGACGCCGCTCCCGTGGTAAGGGAGAGGATCGAGGTGAGGTGGAGCAGCTGACGACGAGTCATCACCTGCTCACCATACGCCCGGTTTTTCTCTGTGCAACAATCTCTCCTTGATGGTGTGGTTTTTTCTTTTGCAGAAAAGAAAATTTCAGTCTGCCGCGGCAACCAGCACACCGTCGGGACGTTCCTTCATGGCGAGGTGTTCATGCATCACGGGGCTCACCATGTTCGGGTACAGTGAACCGGTCATGCGTCGTAGTCCGTCATCCCCACGTTTTTTTCTGTACGCAACCAGACCGCCGATCTCCGGGACAAAGTAGCCTTGATATGTCTCCTCCAGTGCCCTTATGGGATCACTGAATCCGTTCACCGCATAAAAATTGCTGTTATCGAAAAATATCCACTGCTCTTCGCCGGTCCTCAGCATCGTCAGCTCGTGAGATTTGTCCCACGGCCAGTTACCGATGTCCTCTCCGAGTTTTTTCAGTGCGTCATCATCCAGCCGCAGCAGTTTCCCCAATTCCCATGTACGGTCCATTTTGGGGATCAGACGCGCATAGAGCGGAGAATCGCCGCGGCTGTGGAGCCACTCCGCCCAGAACTCGGAATAGTCGGGACAGGAGCCTTCCTTCGCATGCAGGAATTCCGCGGCAGGCCGACGGTATTTCACAAAAAAATCACGTACGTCCTTGGGTTTTTTGTATGACACATTCTCGCGCAGGAACCATTTCACATCTTCCGGGTGGCGCAGCTGTGCAAAAATCTCCTCGACGGGCAGATCGGGAGTCGGCAGCTTTTCTTTCCCGGGAGGAGAGAACTTAGCGGAAGCCACGGGCATCACGCCGCTCTCCTGTGGCAGGATCATGCCTTTGATGCTCAGAAGGCCGATCAGTACACCCGCAGTGGCCTTGATCACGATGCGTCGCAGATGATCCACCTGCGCTGCCTCTTGTATCTGCATGGGCACTGCTGACACAGCGGTGTTCAACGAAGAGTCCTGTGTGTCAGGTGTGCGCACATCTCCAGAGTCTATGCATCCGTAGCTTCCGCACAATCACTCTGGCAGCGATTCTGAGCGGAGCCCTGTCTATAGCGGAAATGTCATCCTGGGTCTGTCTGCCGGCAGGAAAAGTCGAAAGATCACCCTTCGACTCCTGTAAAAATGTTCATGCGAAAAAATGATAGCCGCTCAGGGTGAAACGTCGCGGCGTTTCACCAATCCAGATTTCCCGCAAAGGTGACGTTGCCGTCGCCCATGCTGATCTCGCCGATCTCGTAGCAGTCGTAGCCCTGGCGGCGCACGGAACGCTGAATGCGCTTCATTGCACTGCGCGAGACAACCATCGTGAGGCCGACGCCCATGTTGTAGGTCCTGAGCATCTCGGTATCGAGCGCGTTGGCGGCATCGCGGATCACCTTGAAGATCGGCAGCACTTTCAGAGTGGAGAGGTCCACGATCGCGTTCACGTTCTTGGGGAGGATGCGGCAGAGGTTGCCTTCGATACCGCTGCCCGTGATGTGGGCCATGCCGTGCAGGCCGCGGTCTCCAAAGAGCCCGCGCACGGCCTGGTAGTAGCACGTGTGGGGTTTGAGGATGGCATCGAGGAAGGTTTCCTTGCCCGCCACTTTCTTCTTCGCCAGCTTGGGATCATCACGCATGAGTTTGCGTGCCAGCGAGTAACCGTTGGTATGGAGTCCGTTGCTGGCGATGGCGAGGATCTTGTCGCCCTTCCTGATCTTGCGGCCGTCGATGATCATCTTCTTTTCCACGACGCCGATGACGCTCGCACTCAGAATGTAGGTGCCGTTCGGGATGATGCCCGGCTGCTCGGAGGTTTCGCCGCCGGTGAGCACGCAGCCTTGCGCCTTGCACGCATCGGACATGCCTTTGACCAGGCGGGTGATCACGTTTTTATCCAGCTTGCCGCACACGATGCAGTCCTGCACCGAGAGGGGAGTGGCTCCCATCACGATGATGTCATCGAGCAGGTGGTTGACCAGGTCCTGGCAGATGGATTCCACTTTGTCGTTATCGATCGCGAGCTTCTGCTTGCTGCCCGGCTCTTCGGTCTTGAGGACGAGGACGGGGTTCTTGTATCCGCGGAACCGGCCGTCAAAGAGACTGGCGAACGCGCCCACCTGATTGAGCACGCGCTTATCGTTGCTCTTGAGCGTGGTTTCCATCGTGGTCTTGGCGGCATCGGCTTCGTCGATATTCACGCCGGCTGCCGCATAGGACAGGGATTTCTTTGGGGTCATAGTCCTAGTATAAAGATGATTTGCTACAGAGTGAAAGCAATTGAACAAATGCGCGAAAGAGCGGGTCTCGTGGGCCCCGCGATTGAGCGCCTCTTTGCCGGAAGGGTGGGTCCACGGGAGGGACACCGGAGGTGGCCCTTCCGTGAATTAGTCCGAATGAATCGACGTCACCCTGATCTTCCTGCCGCCACCGCCTTCCGGGGGATGCTTGCGGACAGGGATATGGCGCTTTTTGGGCGCTTCCTCTGCATTCGGCTCGGAGAGATCGATCTTGGTCGCCTCGGCGGCTTTCGACTTCTTTTTGCGTACGGGCGGGATGTCTTCCGTGACTGCGACCGGTACCTGCATCGGGGCCTTTGCCGGCTCCTCGTTGACCCCGGGACTCGCAGCCGCCACAGGTTCCGGATCGTGAATGGCAGGGGTGTTCTCCTCGGAGAAGAAGTCATGATGATTCTCTTCTGTCTGTGCCTGTTTCTTCTTTGACGGGGGAGGTGTGCTGCCATCCAGGTTCACGATACGTCCGCCCAGGTCCTCGGCCTGTTCCAGGCTGTGCGTGAACACCACTACAGTTGCTCCGCTTCCATGCACACGGCGCAGGAGATCTTTTACCTCCGCCGCTTCTTCGGTTGTCAGCGCGGCGAGCGGTTCATCGGCCAGCACGATGAGCGGTTTATGGGCGATGGCACGGGCCACCGCGACTCTGATGCGTTCATCGAGCGTGAGGTGTTCCGGGAGTTCCTCCTCGCGGTCCTGCAGTTCCACGGCTCGCAACACTTCACGGACACGCTTATCCGTCGCACCTTCGGAAGCACCGATGATCTGCAGCGGGAACGCCACGTTCTCCCATACGGTGCGGTTGGGCAGTAATTTGCCGCCCTCGAACACCACGCCCAGTCTGCGACGGTAGAGCTGCAGCGCCTCCTGGGGCACTTTTTCGATATTCATCCCGTCCACTTCCACCGCACCCGTATCCGGAAAACGGATGCCGGTGAGCAGTTCGATCATCGTGGTCTTCCCGGATCCGCTCTTGCCCACGATGCACACGAGCTCCCCCGGGTCCACCTGGAGGTTCACATTCGTGAGAACCTTCCGGTTCCCGCGCGCCACGCTCACGTTTTTCAGGACGAGCATGGGAAAGAGTGTATCGGGGTGCAGCGTGATTTTCCCTTGAATTCAATGCATTACGATGGCGTATACGAGGCAACCGGGAATCACTGTCATGACGTATTTGATGTGGCTGATGGTGTATTTGCAACGCGGGCACGTCATGCCGTGCCCCTACGGCACCATCATCACTGATTATTTTCGGGCAACAACGTACACCTCGCGGCTTCTGTCCCGCGTCGCGTCCACTTCGATCACTTTTGCCTCCTTCCAGCGCCCTTTGACGTCGCGGAAGAACGCATCAAAATCCCCGCCGCGGAAGACTTTCACCACGCACTGGCCTCCCGGCGGGAGCAACTGATGCGCGAGGGTCATCACGGCGTTGCTGAGCTCCACGGAGCGCGCCTGGTCCACATCTCTCACACCGCTGGTATTGGGTGCGATGTCCGAGAGCACGAGATCAGGCTGCATGAAGCCGTGACGCATCAGCGCCTCTTCCACTTTTTTCCGGTCGAGCGCATCCAGCTGTTCGGTGATCACATTTCTTCCCACCGGTTCGATCGCCGTGAGGTCAAACCCGAACACGCGTCCCCGCTGCCCCACCTTCTGCGATGCGTACTGCAGCCAGCTGCCCGGTGCCGCGCCGATATCGAGAACGACCATGCCGGGCTTCAGCAGCTGAAAGCGCTCATCGAGCTCCATCAATTTAAACACCGACCGCGCGCGGTAGCCCATCTTGGCCGCCTTCTGGCTCCAGGCGTCGTTGGGGGTGTAGGGCTTTGGCACCCGAGAATAATAGGGATTAGAGTAATGGAATAACAGGAAAGCTTTTTGAGCCTATTACTCTAATACTCTAATCCCTAATACTCATCGTAGCGGCTCCTTCTTCGGCACCCCCACTTCCCTTGGATATTTCGATGAGAGCGCAGACGTCTTATCGAAAATCAAAAGCTGCCTCGTCCCCCAGGTACCCGGCAGCGTGTACTCGTGCTGTGCGCTCAGGTGACAGCTGAGTTCCGCACGTGCGAGGAGCGAATCATTCAATTCGTCATCGATCTTCAGGCTCTTCCAGAGGATTACCTTCCCTCCCGGCTTACAGAACGGACTGCAGTATTCGAGCAGGATATTGATGGGTGCCACGGCTCTGGCCGTGACCGCATCGAACTGTTCGCGGTAGCGCTTTTCATGTCCCAATTCCTCCGTGCGGCCGCAGATCAGGTCGCAGTTGTTGATGTCGATCGCGCGGATGATCCGGTCCAGTGCATTGATCTTCTTCTCGATGGAATCGAGTCCCGTGCAGATCCACTCCGGCCGGCAGACGGCCATCGGCAACAAGGGAAAACCTCCACCTGTTCCTATGTCGATAATCTTCAGTGGGGATGCAGGCAGCACATCCAGGATCGGCAGGGAATCCAGAATATTCCCCGGCCAGCACATCTCCGGCGTGCGTAATGCCGAGAGGTTCAGCTTGCTGTTCTCCTCCAGGAAGGCGGTCATCAGTTGCTTGAGCTGTTCGCCCTGTGCCATTGCCGCTGTTGGCAGATCGTTCATGAGGGGAGAAGAATAACGGAATACTAGAGTACTGGAATACTGGGGCAAGCAAGCATCATATCTGTCCTCCTCTTTCTCCCCTTCCAGTATTCCAGTCTCCAGTACTCCAGTATTCCAGTCCCTTGCTTCGATAGACGCTGAGGAGTCTTCGGTCTATTCTCCAGCCATGGCACACCACGGCGAACGCATCGCGGAATTCCTCCTCTCCATCGGCGCGGTCCGGCTCTCGCCGGATGAGCCGTTTACGTGGACGAGCGGCATTAAGTCACCCATCTACTGCGATAACCGGATGATCTACAGTCACCCCGAGGCACGCAACTTCGTCGTCGACGCACTCGCCTCCCGCGTGCGCTCGCTGCATGTTCCGGTCGATGTCGTTGCCGGTACCGCCACCGCGGCTATCGGCTGGGCGGCACTCGTTGCCGATCGTCTGAAGCTGCCGTTTGTGTACGTGCGCGCCAAGGCCAAAGAGCACGGTGCCAAAAAGAGGATCGAAGGCGATCTCAAGCAGGGAAAGCACGTCGTAGTCGTGGAGGATCTCCTCTCCACCGCGGGCAGTTCCATGTCCACGGTGCAGGCACTGCGTGACGAAGGCCAGTGCACCGTTTCCGATGTGATCTCCATCTTCACCTACGATTTCCTCACCGCGCGCGAGGCGGCTATGGAGCACAAGGTGATGCTCCACCCGCTCTCGTCTATCGGCATCCTTGTGAAAGTGGCCCAGGACCAGGACCGCATCAGTGCAGATCAGGCCGAGCTTGTGGAGGCCTTTGCCAAGGACCCCCAGAACTGGGGGAAATAGGCCTGTAAATGGGTACTTGCTAAATATATAAAATAATGTATAATATATACAAATACCCACATTCTTCTTATGCCAACCATATATCCTGGTACCGCATCTCCTGCTCCCAATGCAGAATCTCGTGATGATGCAAGGCACGAGAGTCTCCCGGGGCCTCATACAGGAATTGATCCCGATGCTCTCGCCATAGCCGCTATGGAGGATTATAAAAATGCAGTAGATTATGTAATGGGTCAGCAGGGGCCGTTGCAGAAAAATGACCCAAAGCTGTTTGGAATTCCTAAGGAAAGGCCTGCAGCCGCAAAGAAGCCACCTTTGGGGTTTATTCCTCTTGATAATCGATAATTTCTCTTTTGTGAGCTAAGAACGAGTATTTACAATTGCTAATTAATGTTTTATAATACCATTTCCAGCCATAACCCGGTACAGTGCCGGAAAAAGCTGGAATAGCCCTTTCACAACAAGGAGTCGTGAGTATGGGGCGCTGCATCCCGGCGGCTGTTCACATGTTTGCAATCGGAGCGTTTGTCTCGGCAATTGGCCAGATGGACGTTCCCGAATTGCAGGCACCCTGTCTTAAGATCGGTTTCCTTCTCATTCTCCTCGGCTTTGTCGCCGAAGAGCGCGTGAAGAAACCGTCAGAAGAAGGTGCGTTCGCTTGGTTACTCCAGGCGGCCCACTGGCTCATCGGAGTCGGTGGGATAACGGTGTTCTATTCAGAGTGCGGACTCGGTCGCTTTTGCCTCGGAGTTCCACTACTGGGGATGGCTTTAGCCATCTTTCGTATCCGGCGGTCCTTCTATCCAGTGCCTTGGCGAGAGCCTATTGCCTATCGAGGCAAACGCGTCTGGGAAATCCGGGAACAAGAGAAGAAGGCGGTGATTTTGGTGGGCATGATTCCTGAGGAGCCCATCGACTGGCACGCCTGGACGAAGGTCCTGGAGCGCAAGTCGTTACCCAAGGTCAAGCCTCTCACATCACGACGGGAACAGGAGATCGCAGTTATTGCTGCCGGTATCCAAGAGGTATTCCCTACTCCCGAATACTCTCTCGCTTTCGAAATGATCGAAGTGGAGATGGTATAAGGAGTGTCCTGTGAAGAGGCAGAACCCGGTCGAGAGGCCGGGTTTTTTATAATCAGAATTGTTTCAGAAACCTCCCCTCGACTATGCCTGCCTGCCGGCAGGCAGGCTCGGGGCGATTCTTTTTAGAATTGTCTGAGGAATCGCAGGTCTCCCTGATAGAACGAGCGAAGATCGGGCACCTGGTTACGGATCATGATCATGCGTTCCACGCCGAAGCCGAAGGCGAAGCCCTGGTTTTTCTCCGGGTCGATACCGCAGCTCTTGAGCACGTTGGGGTGGACCATGCCGCAACCGGCAATCTCCAGCCATTTGCCCTCGCGGCTTTGCGATTCATCGCCGCGCCAGCGCATATCCACCTCCAGGCCCGGTTCCACAAACGGGAAGAAGCCCGTGCGGAAGCGGAACTCGGCTTCGGGGTCGATGAGCTGCCGGATCGCCTCGATCATCACTGCTTTCATGTTGGCCAGGCTCACATCGGGCCCCACCATCAAGCCTTCAAACTGGTGGAACATGGGGGAGTGCGTGGCATCGGCATCTTTGCGGTACACGCGGCCGGGACAGATGATGCGGAAGGGCGGTTTGTGCGTCTGCATGTACCGCACCTGTACCGTGGAGGTGTGGCCGCGCAGGAGCGGGCGTGTGCCGTCGGTCTCTGCTTCATTAACATAGAAAATATCCTGTGCATCGCGCGCGGCGTGCTGCAGCGGGAAGTTGAGGAGATCGAAGTTCGTCTTCTCGCTCTCTATTTGCGGACCGGAGGCCACATCAAACCCCATGCGCGTGAACACGTCTTCCACCTGACGGATGAATTCATGGATCGGGTGCAGATGTCCGTGTTCCGTCTGCGGGAGATCGAGCGTCACATCCAGTCTGTCCGTCTCTCCCAGCGCGCCCTGCGACTGCGTGAGCAGTTCGCGCTTGCGGTTTTCCAACGCCTCTGTGAGGGTCTTTTTCAGCTGGTTGAGCTCCTGGCCTTTTTTCGTCCTCTCCTCGGGGCTCATGGTACCCAGGCCTTTCATGGCCAGCGTCAGCGCGCCGCTCTTGCGGCCGAAGAGTTCCTGCTCCACCGCCTCAAGTTCTGCGGCTGAGGAGGCAGCAGCAATTTTGCCGGAGTACTGATTCAGGTCCGAAGACATGAACCAATGATACAAGAAGAAATCCTAAGCACTAAATCCTAAATTCTCATTCGTTTAGTCTTTAGAGTTTAGATTTTAGTGCTTACGAGTTGAGCGCCAGCTCAATGAGTACAAACACCCCGTAGATCATCGGCACGATCCACCAGGTGAGGAGGCCCAGCAGGTGGAAGAGCACCATCACGGTGGTGGCAAGACCGATGAAGATGCCCTGTCTGAGCGAGATGCCGATCAGTTGCCCCAGATCCCATGTGTGGAACGGAAGCACACGCCAGAGTCCGTAGAGCACGAGTGTCATCCCCGACGCCATGGTCAAAAACAAACTGAGAAGGAAAGCCGGGATGGCGTAGCCCGGAGAGGTGAGGGGACTGACGCGGAAAATGACCACAAGGAGAGAGGTGGCGGAGAGGAGGGTCGAGAGGGAGATGGCGAAGAGGAGGGAGGTCATGCGTGCATCAGGATTGTATGACGTTCAAGCACAATCCAAGGAGTACTGGAATATTAGAGTACTGGAATACTGGGGCAAGCATGCACCATGTCTGTTGCTCCTTTTCTTGTATTCCAGTATTCCGATATTCCAGTCTCCAGTATTCCTATTTTTGCTTCTTCAAAAACTCACCGAGTGCCTTGAAATCATCGTACAGCGCCTGACGCAGTCCGCCGTTATGCAGAGCGGCTGCCGGGTGATAAATGGGGAACACGGTCACCCCCCCTCCCGATTTTGCATCCAGCGAGAACGCTTTGCCGTGCGCATCGCTGATGGAGACCGTGGTCAAAAAATGCCCGAGAGCGTGGCGGCCCAGCGGCACGATCACCTTGGGCTTGATGAGCGCGATTTCCAGCATCAGCCACGGCATGCACTGTTCTTTCTCTTCCGGCGTCGGGTCGCGGTTCTGGGGAGGACGGAATTTGACCACGTTACTGATGTACACATCGGCGCGCTTGAGGCCGATGGTCCCGAGCAGCTCATCCAAAAACTGTCCCGCTGCCCCCACGAACGGCCGTCCCAGTTCATCCTCTTTCTGCCCCGGTGCCTCACCGATGAACATGATCTCGGCATGCGGATTGCCTTCTCCAAGGACAGCCTGCTTTGCGGTCTTGTGCAATGCGCAGCCCTTCCACTCGCGGAGGCGGGTCTGCAGGGTCTCGAGGGTGATCATCGGGAAGAGAGTACCGGACCAGTAACAGAAGGCCAGTGGCGATCTGTCAGGCGTCTTCCATCAAGTAGTCTTTGATTCTGTTTTGAATGTGGAACGGGTCGAGCATGCGGGCGGGGTCATCCGTCTCTAGTACATACGCAAGACAATCGCGGAGCCTTTTTGAAAGCTCAGCCCAGTCTTTCGGTGTTGACCCTCGCCAGTTCGGAAGAGGGAATTCACGTTCAAAGTCAATGATCTCCAAGAGAGGTTCTTCCGCGTACCGTCGATCCATATTCGCCTGTCTTTCTGCCACCGTCAGACGGAGCAGTGCCTCTCGTGAGCTGCGGATCACACGTTCGTAGACAGGCTGACGCACAAGGCCGCATCCTTCATTGCTGTGCAGTTTGCTGATACCGCCGAGTATGTTGTTTACCTCGGTGTAGACGGCTCTTCGGTGGCTCATAGCAAAATCAGTACTCCGCCTTCAGCTTCTTGATGCGTTCGAGGAGTTTCTTCTTCAGGTCCGCGTTGCTCTCCGCAAGGATGCGCAGCGTCGCCAGAGCGGCGTTCTTCTGGCCGAGGACGGTCATCACCGGGACTTCGGAGGGCATCTGGAGGCTGGAGTGCACGTTCACCAGGTACTCGTTCAAATCCTTGAACGGCGGACAGTTGACCACCGGGTGCACGCAGCCGCCGGCCATCACGCCGCCAAGACCGTTACTCATGCCAACGACCGTGATCACCACGGTCGGTTCGGTCATCGCGTTGAGTTCCTCAATAATCCCGGCCACCTTCTCCGGCACCTTGTGTGCGGAAGCCACCGTGATCTGCGTCTTCACGCCGTACTCCTCAATCATCCCCGCAATCTTCTGGGCGTATTCGGTATCGAGCTTGGAACCGAGGAGGAAACGGACGTGCATGGGGCGGGGAGGGGAGGGTGAGTGAAGTATAGGCAAAGTATGACACGACTTCCATCATCATTCCGGTCGCAGCCCCTCCTGACGTTCAGTGCCCGGCGCTTCCAGGCGGCGGACGAGAATCATGCTTTTATCAACAAGATCCTGCACATACTCTACCCGTACAAGATCGCTCTCAAACAGCGGCTGCATGCGCGCGGTTTCGTAGCCGAGGCTGATCTGCATGATGCCTCCGACGAGTTCAACGGTCGATCTCCTGAATGCCAGCGCAGGGTTCAGAGAAGCGACATTCGGGATCCGATCGGCAATGTATTGCTGGAAGGTCATATGCGCAGGTTTTTGCTTGGGCTTCCGTAGTTCGCCATACGGATTGTCCTGCGCGCTTTTCTCGATCGCCTTGTCCACTTTCTGCACGTCGCCCCAGGCGCTCTTGGCAACATCCGCATCTGTAGCTTTGTCGGGTGTCGCGCTTTTTGAAATTTCCCTATCAAGATCAGCGCTCGAGAGACCTCCGTCTTTGGCGGCGGAGAGATCAACTTTCGGAGTACGGTCACGTGCCTGCTTTGCAAGTTCCTCATCTTCTACTACAAGCTGTCTCAATGTATTGACCGTCTGTCGGATGATTTCCAGTCCTATAACGGCGTTCTGCGCCTCACCTGGTTTGTTCGGCAATTTCAGCAGGAAGTCCTTCACTTGCGGCCCAGCCTGCTCCGGAATCGCACAGTATTCTCCAAGAATTACACGCAGAGCCGCCCTATATGATGCGGCCAGCCGCTCTTCTTCCAGATCAGAGAGCATGTGTGTCTGACCGTCATGCCCAAACGCATCGAGTGTTTCCCGAGCTTCCGTGGTCATAAAGTCCAACGCTGCCTGTGTAAGTTTCTTCTGGGGTACCATAAGTGAGGAAGAAAGTGGCGCATTAAGGCTTTTTTGAGGAATTTAGTCAATATTACTCTGGCTCAGCGCCCCTTTTTCGCTTTGGGGATCAGTCCTTTCTGCATTGTCTCGGGAAGAGCCTGATGGTACCGTTTCCGGGCTTCGGACCCGGAGCAGTGATCTTTGTAGCGTGCGCCCGTCCTTCGGCTACGCTCAGGACGGCCGCCGCCCGATCTTTTTATCGCCAATGTGCGCCCGTAGTTCAGCCCGGATAGAACGCCAGGTTGCGGACCTGGAAGTCGTAGGTTCAAATCCTGCCGGGCGCACCATATACCACTCGCTTCGCTCGGGTATATGGCACGCCATCCACATCTCGTGGGGCTTGCCCTATACCGACGCGTTGCATGGAAAATGGTTCGTGGATGTCCTGTTCAGTAGTCGCTTCAGGGAAAGAAGCGTCTGGTATGGGGCTGTAGCTCAGCTGGGTCGCGGCGTAAGCCGCGCCATCAGAGAGACGCTTGCAGCGCCCATCGAAATCCTGTTCTTTCTTCCACACTGTGGGGCTGTAGCTCAGCTGGCTAGAGCGCTTGCATGGCATGCAAGAGGTCAGGGGTTCAACTCCCCTCAGCTCCACCAACATGTTTTTCTACAAAATGCCGACTTTTTGTTTATCTGAAGAGCAAAAGTAGTTTGAAAAGTCGACAGTAATAGAGCTAGCGGGATTCAAACTCAGTCGGCGAAATCAATATAAAGTCGTATAGTCAGTTCGAATATGATCACAATTGCTTCTCTTAAAGACAAAAGGATGAATTGGCTAAGGGCCATGGAAAGGCTTATAGATTCTCAAGAAACATACGTTGAAAACTATGAATTGATTTCGGATTGTCGCATACCTGGTCTTGCGAGTTATGGTAATGGCTTTCTACTCTGCGGCTTAATTGCAGAGATTGATCCGTTTGCAGACAGCCATTCATATCTTTTGAAATTGAAATTTGCTACTGGTTTGCCTGAAACAATTGAAGCAGGAAAGGATGGGATCAATTTTCATCCGTCGGACGAAATATTCTCTCTGATGTCCCTACATTTGCATGCGAGATTTTATCATAGATCTACCACCACAGACGATCTTACAGACCACGGCATTCCTACGCGTACCCATGCTCGAGTGGTTCATTTCCCAATTAGATTCCAAAAAGATTTTCATGTCCCCGAATTATTCAAAGATCATGGCAATCTAACAACGATTAATGACTTCCTAAAACAAGTTAGCCTTTTACCTCCAAGGTATCATCGTGACTTCATATACTCTGCATATAACTACGCAGATGGTATTAGGTGGATAGGAGTTGATAGTAAAATTGCCTATCTAAAACTCATCATTGCAATTGAAATATTGGCGGCCGATAAAGAAGAAATACAGGATGATTTAAATAAAGAGCTGGAAGCCATGAAAGCAAGGATATCTCAGACACTTATCAATGAGGTGTTCGGTTTTCAGAAGCAAAGACGTATCAAGAAAAGTTTCATCCAATTCATTCTTAATCACAAAACCAATTTTCTAACTGCTCACAGTCATAAGTCTAAACCAGATGTAACGGATGAAAATATTGAAAGTTTCCTGGGTGCGATCTATGACAGTCGCTCTGCCTATATTCACGAAGGGAGACCGATGGCTATAAGCAATCTCAGCTATCACGGCTCGGATGTGGAAATGTGGGTTGAAAAATCAATCTCAGGAACACTTGAAACTAGCGAGAAAGAGAAAATTCCAACAACGGCATTTTTTGAATCATTGGTGCGTCACTGTCTTTTGGAATATTTTGAGCGGCACATAGACACAAAGCTGCAGAAAGCCTAGCATAGGTGACAATTAGCATGAGTATTCGAATATTCCCTTTTCCTCAGGCACTTGATCAGAAATGGTGGCACAGGCTTTCAAAGGTTCTTATTTTGGCAGCTAGCAGCATCGCATGCTTAATTGGAATATTCCTGACCTGGGCAGTTATAGATAATGATAAAGTCCAACACGAAATATATAATTTCGAGGTAGGATATTTGTCGAATAATGGCAAAGAGCAAACTTTGAATCAATGGAATGCTTCCTACGATTTTGTTGATAGATTTATTGCTGCATCCAATGATACAACTACTTCTAATCGAGAAATATCACTAAAACCAACAAGTTTGTATGATTTAGAAACGGGCCTAAACGTTAATTCGGAATGGGATGTTCGCGATACACTTTTGAAGTATATTGAATCAGGAAAAAGCGACAAACAGTACAAAATTAAGATTTGGCACGAATATAGTTTTTTCCCTGAAATTTTGTGGCTTTTAATTGGGCCTGTTATTTATCTACTGTTAGTCGGACTATATGGAGTTGTTCTTTATATTGCATACGGCACTAACCCTTTTGTATCAATAACTACAATGAATTCAGTTCAACTTCAAAAGAATTTGAAGGGATTTGTTTCAATTTGGAAAAGAATCGGTGCTTTTATATTGGCGTTCTTTGTGTTTGGAATAATTGCGCAGATAGATACATTTCTTGAGAAATGGATGGAAAGCTCTTCGACAGATCCTTCTTCAGGCATTAGAGACTTAATAGCGGTGATACAGATCGTTTCGCTTATTGGAGGACTGATTATTGCTCAAAGAGTTTACCGTTCGATAGTACCTTCAGCCGGAAAACATAAATCCTTTAAGCTCACTAAAGGCTCGGATAAAAGCTCGGAGTAGGACTTGCAAACTCAAGATTCAGGAGCCTGTTCGCTTGAACATGTTTTGCCAACAACTCTATGGTCTGCCCACTATGGCCGACTTTGACCCAGATTTGGATGATGTGAAGATGAGCAACGTCATTGGCCTACCTATGATTATGAAAGAGATACGAGACCAAAAACCACTCGATGACCCAGATGCCCTAGGGATCGACGAGAACGGAAAGCTCTACTATTAGCCATTTCATTCAGAGTGAAAAATTTGAAAAGTCCCGGCAGCTCTCTTGACGCACATGTCATTTACATCACGAATCGCCATGGATTTTCAGGTGGATTTTTGAGGATGGAAATTACTGAAAACAGAGAATTTGTCAGTCCTTTCAGTCGTTCTGCTGTTAAAATGAAATCTGAGTTTTGGGGCTCAAAAAGTTTGAAACTCGTCCCTCCAGCTCCACCAATAGACATCATCACTTTCCCCGCCTGCATGCCCGCAGCTGCTGGTTGAGCTTATTGAGCAGACTCCTCAGGTCCGGGTCGCGGCGCTTGATCTTGAGTTCCTCGGCTGTCTCTGTCGCCTTCTTCTGGATAGATGCGCAGCGGTCGGAGTCCACGGACGATACCGATGTGGTCGAGGAGGACGAGCTGCTGACGGTCTTGCAGGAGTTCCAGGTGAAGCCGTCATCGCACTTGATCATCACGCAGCTGCCCTCCATCTTCTTGCGGCAGGACACTTCCGCATTAGCCGTCGACTGCACGCGTTCGCAGCCCACGAATGTGGTGCACATGCTGGTCTCGGTCACGATGGCCTTAAAGCCGGGCTCGGACTCGCAGTTCTGGATCTTCCTCTTTGCCTCGTCGTACTTCATGGGGCATGCACCGGAGGAAGAGGTGGCATTCGGCATGCAACGCGCGCGGCGGCACTGGCGCTCGTCCCAGTAGCGCTCGTAGGTCATCCCCAGCTGCAGGCAGCGGCGTGCCTCGTCCTCAAAGCGCGGACACATACCGATGGGCACGCACTCGGCGATACTGCAGCCGTCGGGGCGGGTGTTCATCTGGTAATCCATGCCGTTGGATTTGCACGCGGCAACGGTTTCGTCCACGTTTGGGCACGTCGTCGTGGCGGCCGAACCCAGAGCGGGGAGAGCCAGAAGAATCGCGCTCAGCGAAAGCATCGCTGCTGCGGCAACGGAAAGAGTAAAGCGGAGAGTGGCGGAGTGGGTCATGGCGGTTATTGTCCCTGCGCGGCGCGCCTCCGGTCAAATCGATTCACGAGAGAACGATCTTCTCCACTTCTTTGAGTGCTTCTTCCAGTTTTCCCTCTTTATTGATGATCTTCGCATCGCAGTGCTCAGCGTACGCCAGCTCCCTTTCCATGCTGGAGACGCGGCGTTGGAGTTCTTCAGTTTCGATCGGCGCGCGCTTGGTGATGTGCTGAATCAGTTGTTCCTTGCTTTCAGGCAGAATGAAGATTGACTGAAATTTATATTTTGGGTTCGGACCCGAAAAGAGTGGATGATTTTGAATTCTTGCACCTCCTTGAACATCAACCTCTCTTACTACTGTTAGCCCCTTCTCGATTGGTTTAATAATTTCATCAAATATTGTTCCGTATCGTGCACCTTCATGGACGATAGCCCATTCAAGAATTTTCTTTTCGGACAAAAGCTGATCGAATTCTTTTTCTGAAACAAAATAATATAGATCATCCCCCTCGCCCTTCCGTCGTGCGCGTGTGGTGGCGGACCGGGGGAAGTGCAGCTCTGGGTGGCGGGTGCGCAGCTTCTTTAAAATCACGCTCTTGCCCACTCCGCTTGGGCCGATGATCAAGACGAGTTTGCCGGGGGTCATTGCGGAAGAGAGTAGCACGCACCAGGGTATATGGTATTACGTATCATGTATTTTGGCATCTGCTAGCCTAATACTTGATACTTAATACATGCCTGTTCCATCACGGAACGCGCAGCGAGCCGGTTGCATGGAAGTCCATTTTCTGCTATACTAATGAGATTTGCTCTTTTACAGCTCCACTACCCTTTGAGGCCGGGAGGCATGAGGGACGACGCCGGAATTTCCGCTCCTGGAACCCGACTGCCGTCGTTCTTCATTCCTCCCTGCCTCTTCTCGCGGATGACGCACACACTCTGCGTCAATGACTTCCGCACTAGAGGTTCCCTCTCCATGAGGGATCTCGACCGCCAGTTCCCTTGCGGAATTGGTACCCAACAAACACACACATTTCCGGCCTTCCCGGCCTGCCCCGAGCGTAGCGAGGGGCGAAAAAGGGAGCCGATGCCCGAGCACTCGGGCTCCACACACATACACACGAGGCCCGGACACCACCTCATCCAGACGGTGCCAAGGGTAGGGAGTATGCAACGTTGGTCGCGTTGCACACCCCCGCTCATCACGATCTCCTCCGGGACATCGCGAGCGGGGTTTTTTTGTATGAGTAGTCAGTGATCAGTAGACAGTGATCAGAAAAAATTGCTGGCCGCTGACCACTGACCGCTATACTACTGTCATGGCCCGTCCCAAAGTCGCTCTCCTGTATGTCGGTGGTTCCATCGGCATGGTGATGAACCAGAAGACAGGACGCATTGAACCGCTCGAGTCTCTGCAGGAGGTGCACCGCGCGATTCCGGACATGCAGAAGGAGGTGGAGCTCACGTTCTTTTCCATTGCGAACGTCGGTTCCTCGGATGTGACGCCCGCGCACTGGTCGGCGATTGCGGAGAAGATCGAGGAGATCGAAGAAGACTTCGACGGTTTTGTGGTGATCCACGGAACCAACACGATGTCCTACACCGCGTGCGCGCTCAGCTTCGCGCTCCAGAACCTGCGCAAGCCCGTGATCCTCACCGGCGCGTTACTGCCGATCAACGACATCGCCGGTGACGGCCGCATGAACCTGATCTTTGCGATCCGTGCCGCACAGCTGGATCTCGCCGAAGTCTGCGTGGTGATGGGCCCCAAGGTGATCCGCGGCACGCGTGCCAAGAAGGTGGATGATTCATTGCTTCAGACGTTCGACAGTCCGCGCTTCCCCGCGCTCGCCGATTTCAGCAACGGCGTGCGTCTGCACCCGTGGCGCACGGTCCGTCGCAAGCGCACGCTCGTCTGCGAACCGGATTTTGACCCCGATGTCGTCGTGGTCACGCTTACGCCCGGCATTCCCCAGACGTATCTGGACGGAGTGCTCTCAGGTAACCCGCATGGCATCGTGCTGCGTGCGTATGGCGCAGGCATGCTCCCGGATCATCTCTTCCCGTGGCTGCGTGAGGTCAAGCGCCGGAACATCCCCGTGGTCATCGCCTCACAGACACTCCGCGGTGCCGTTGATCTCCACAAATTCCGCCGTCAGCTCACGCTCGAGGAACTCGGCGTGATCTCCGGCAAGAACATGAGCTTTGAGTGCTGCGTGGTCAAACTGATGTGGGCGCTGCGGCAATCCAAAACCCCCGCGCGTCTCCGTGAGCTCATGGAGCGCAGTCTCGTGGGGGAACTGGATGAGTGACAATTATTCAACGATGCCGTCATCGAACAAATTGGCCTCCAATGCTTGCATGATATTTTTTGTCGAAGCTCCATTCGGGTTATTCCGAAGATTCCAGGCAAATCGATTGCGAACATCGGGATCCGGTATGGCATTCCCACTTGCGATCAGATCGATTTCTTCAGGCGAAAGACTCATCAGATCCTCAGTCGCCATCCGAACTGCTGAGCGTCCATCTTTTGTGCGAAGGAATTCCAGTTCTTTTTTATCGACTTCCGTCAGTTCCGGAGGATACGTTCTCTCAATTCCGTTTTTCTGAGGACCCATGAAGAGTGGGGAAAATCTGCAACATGCTAAGGAAGATTCCATCCAAAGCAACCACCTGCCTCACCGAATCGGTTTCTCCTCTTCACTCAGCCGAAAATTACTTCTTCTTGTCGTCTTCCTCGCGTTTGTGCATCTCCAGCGCCGTTTTGCCGACAATAGAGCCGATGGCACCGCCGATGATGACACCCAGCACCACCTTTTGGACGAGCTTGGGCTTCTTCTCCTTCTTTTTGCGTCTAAACGGCCACATGCGTCTGTTGTATCAAAAAGGTATTCAGGATGGAAGGCTTTTAAAAGCCATTTGATCTTGCAAATACTTGAATAGCACTGGGGGCAGGCATTCTTGCCTGCCGGCGGGCCGGTAGGCCCGCCCTGATCAGGAAGAAAAATGAACGTGAGGGTAGGTCTTCATATGCCCGATCACTTCCGCCTCGATCTCGGCGAGTCGTTCGGGGCTGCGTGCTTCCAGGCAGACCGAGAGGCAGGGGCTTGTGTTGCTTTGCCGGATGCCCGCCCACGCGCCGTCGCCAAAGTCGATGCGCGCACCGTCGAGGGTGAGAACAGGATATGTTTTTTCGAAGTGAGCAATCACAGCGGCAATTACTTTGCCTTTGGCGTCGTCCGGACAGTGCGGGCGCAGCTCCTGTGCCTGGTACACGCGCGGGAAATCCGCGGTCAGCGAAGAGAGCGGCTTGCCGGATTCTTTGATGATCTTCAGGAGCCGCAGACCCGCCACGAGCGCGTCGTCGTACGGGTAGTAGTCCTCGCCGCAGAAGAAGTGTCCGGACTGCTCGCCGCCGAGAAGGGAACCGGCTTCATGCATCGCATGTTCCACGAACGAGTGGCCCACTTTGCACATGACAGGTTTGCCACCCCACTTTTTGATCTCGGTTTCAAGAATTCCCGAATTGCTGACCGTGAAGACGACCGGAGCCTTGGGAATTCGCTTCAGGTGATCCTGCGCGAGCAGGAGCAGAATTTCATCTGCCGAAAGAATCTCCCCCTTCTCGTTGACCACACCCAGACGGTCGCCGTCGCCATCAAATCCGAAACCGATATGTGCGTCTTCACTCATCACTATCGCCTGGAGTTCCTTGAGCGTGTCGCGTTTGCTGGGGTCCGCGGCGTGGTTGGGGAAGGTGCCGTCCGGTTCGGTGTAGAGCTCGGTGACTCTCGCTCCCACTCTGTTCAGGATTTCGACGTTTGTCGGTCCGGCCACGCCGTTGCCACCATCCACAGCGACCATCAGACCAGCGCCGCAGCCTTTGAAGAGTGCCGACACGTGCAGGATGTACGGCTGCACCGCATCGATCGGTGCTACAGAACCGCTCCCTGTCACAAAATCTTTTTTCTCGATCATCGTTCGTAACGTCTGAATGTCCTCGCCGCTGAACGCTTCGGCATGCGCGGTACAGAGCTTGAGGCCGTTATCCTCCTTGGGGTTGTGGCTGGCGGTCACCTGCACGCCGCCGTCGGCTTTGCGGTGACAGATCGTAAAGTAGTTCACGGGGCTGGGCGTCTGGCCGATCTCTTCCACATGGCATCCTGTCGAGACGAGCCCTTTGATCAGGGCCTCCTGCAACTCCGGTCCGTGCGTGCGCGCGTCGCGGCCAACCACCACCGTCGGATGTTCCTTCTTCGTTGACCTGCAAAGCACCGTCCCGAAGGCTTTGCCGATCAGCTTCGATGCCTCCGCGCTCAGCTGAGAGTGTGCTTTGCCGCGGATGTCGTACGCCCTAAAAATGTGGGGATCGATCGATGTCATTCGGAATCGGGAGAGGGGATGCGGGGTTGCCTCGAGAGCTGCAATGTATGAGACGGATGGAATACCTGGTCCTTTGTATCATACTCGATCTGCGTGATTGTGCTGCCCTGCACGGTCACGGCGGTGATGGGGGTTCCCCCGTTCACAAAACTGCCGCAATCCACCGAAACGACAGGCATACTCATTCCGCGTTCCTGAAAATACCGATACGTGTGCATCCCCGGTTGGTGCGTGTGGCCGGTGATACTGATCCTTTGTCCCAGCAGCGGTGCCAGATGCGACCAGATGCCTGAGGCCGTCAGCCAGGACTTCTGCTCGTATTTCACATTGGGTACCGTGTCCGGAATGTACTTGGGCAAACCATGTAGCAGATTGAGCAGGGGCTTGGGCATTTCCATGCGTGCGTCTGCGGGGAGACCAAGTTCATTCCACTGAGTCACCAGAACGTTTTGGATCGCTCTGGAAAACAGGAAGTCGCGGTCTGGGCGGCTGAGCCTGTAAAAGTCTTCGATGATTGCCCGCAACCTCTGCCTGATCTCAACTTTGATCGCCCGAAAACGGTGTCCATGGTATGCAACTGCTCCGTTGACCATCGCAACGCCTTTCTCGATTCGTATGTCCGATCCCACGAATTGCTCCATCGGACCGTGTTTGAGTTCGATCGACTCTTCATGATTACCCTTGATCAAGGTCACTTTTCCCCGGAAGTTCGCATAAATGGCTTGCAGCTGCTTTCCGCGTTCCTTGAGCACGGGTTTCGATGCTGCCTTATCAAACTGATCCCCCACGATGCAGAGCTGTTCCAACTCGCGGTCGTTGCCGTAGGACACCAGCTTGCTCAGGATCGACATCGTTCCCGAGTCATCGCTTTTCCTGCCTGCATGGATATCCGAAACGAGGAGGGAGCCGTTTCGCTGCACGTCTCTCAACCTACACCTCTTCATCTTGTTCACAAATTTTTCGGGAAAGCGTCAGCGGACTCTTGTCATCGGAGTATGCTAAAAGTCTTTCCCCCTGCCCGTATGCCCCCGACAACCTGCGGTGCCTGCAAGCGGCCGATCACCGTCTGCCCCGATTGCGGCGGCAGGATCTGCGTGCCCGGTTGCAAAGACCGCATCGAAGACGGCTGCACGTGTGGAGAACAGGGGAATGACGCGGCGGCCCAAAAGTGAAATACTGGGCCTCCATGGCACGCCCCCTCATCGTCGGTGTTCTCAACCTCACCCCCGACTCGTTCCACGACGGTGGCAAATTCACGGAGATCGATACGGCGCTCCGTCAGGCGGAGCAGATGATCAAAGAGGGTGCTGATATTCTGGAGCTTGGCGGGGAATCCACCGGACCAAAGTCTCCCGATGTCGCACTCGAGGAAGAGCGCAAGCGTGTCATTCCTGTTCTCCAACAGATCAAGAAGCGTTTTCCGGACGTACGCCTCTCTGTGGATACCTATAAGTCGCTGATCGCCGCGGAAGCGATCGAGGCGGGAGCCACAATGATCAACGATGTCACCGCAGGTCGTGGCGATTCGGCAATGTTTTCCGTCCTTGCTCCTGCACCGTCAGTCGAACTTGTGCTGATGTTTGCGAAGGACGCAACGCCGAGGACGACGATCAATGAAACGCAGTATAAGGACGTGATCGTTATGGTCTCCGCTTTTCTCAAAGAACGCCGTGATGCGGCGGTTGCGGCGGGTATCGATGCCAGGCGCATCTGGCTGGATCCCGGTCTCGGACACTTCGTTTCCAGTGATCCGCAGTATTCCTTTGCACTCATCGCACGGCTTCGGGAATTCTCTCCGCTCGGTCACCGATTGTTTCTGAGTCCGTCACGAAAGTCCTTCGTCGCCGGTTCGGAGAAGCTCAAGACCGTCGATCGCCTCCCGGGAACCATTGCTGCCTCCGCACTCGCGGTCTTCAATGGCGCCTCCGCCATCCGCACGCATGATGTGCTGGAGGTGCGGAGAGCGTGTGAAATTGCATATTCTATCCAAGAAGCCTCGTTTTAGGTTTTAGGATTTTGTCTTTAGAGTTTTTCAACTCAAACCCGGTTCAACTACAAAGCGAATGATGGCAAGACTGGAGAAGAACACGATCATGCCAAACAGACTGCGGGTGAGGATGGTCTTGGCTTTGGTATACGCTTCCTCGTTTCCCCAGGAGATCACGAGCTGTACGCCGGCGTAGATCACCATGCACGTTGCCGCGAGGCAGAAGAACGACATGATGAAGACCGCGATGGCCACGCCCACGGAGATGATGCTGTGGGGATTGTTCACATCGTTGGCCAGCGAATCGGCAAGTGCAAAGCGGATGACCAGCAGCACGATGCCGCAGACCACGCTGATGACGGTCTTGCGCATGTGGCTCACGCCTTCCTCCGTGGTCACAAAGGAATACTTGAGCGCGCGCACGGCGCTGATGATGATCATGAGCACCGAGAGCGACGCCGCAATGGTCAGCGCCCATTCGATGACACCCGTGACTTCTGTGGAGAAGATCGCCGCACCCTGCGCCATACCGCCCCGTTGCACCGAGCCGCTCTGTCCGTAGAACGCGGCAAGGAACGGATCGATAAGGTAGGCGAGCACGATACCCGCGATGCAGGCGCTCATGACGGCACGGGATTTATTGAGCACATCGTCGTCCTGGGCGATCATCATGCGCAGACCGGCAATGGTCATGGCCAGCACGCCGATGATGGTCAAAAGCGGCCTGAAACGCATGATGAGGAAGCCTGCCACCGCAGCGATACCGCAGGCGCCCTCCACGGCATCGCAGAGCGTTCCGCTGTACTCAGCCAGGTTCGGCATCGCCCCGCCCACCATGTTCACCGTGTTGTTCAGGATCGAGTAGTCCGCGAGCGCCGTGACCGGTGCAAGCAGCAACCCGAGACCAAAGCCGATACGTGAGAGGGTGAGAGATTTCATGGGAGAGAAACGGAGCTGTACCCGAGCGCGATGAACTCGTTCACGAGCGCGTACGAGACGAGCAGGATAATCACGCCGATGATGGCGGTCTTGATCATATTTTTGGCCTTGTCCTTGAGTCCGTCGTCGGCGGCAAGCGCGAGTGTGAAACCGGCCAGTGCAATCACAATGACACAGCCGAACCCGAAGAGCGTGATGAGGAAGTTGGCGATACCCACGATTTCGATACCGATCTGTGACACATTCCCGAGTTCCGGATTCACCGCCACCATCACGACGTTGGCCAGGAGCACGAAGCCGACGCCGATGAAGCTGGCGAGCAGGCGGTTTTTGGCTTTGTCCGTCTGGTCATCCGCGCCCTGTGAGGTGATGAGGCGGAATGCCTGCACCACGATGTTTGCGAGGAGCAGCGTGGAGAGAATCAGGCGCGCATACGTGATGATGTTGATGGTGGCCTGGGAAATGTATTCGGTGTTGACGAGCGCGGAACCGGTCTCCACCGGAGAGAAAGCCATCACAAGCCAGCGGGCAAAGCCCACCACACCCGCACCGGCGATGGCATGGATGAACGCCTGGCGCGATTCGCTCACCGCACCCTCGTCGTGACTTTGAGCGGTCATGCGTGCAGCCGCGAAGAACAATGCGAGACCCGCTGCGGCGACAAACACGCCCTCCATCGCGAGCACAACCTTGGAGAACACGTATCCGCTTGCACCAAACGCTCCACCGCCCCACGTGGAGCAGGGGATGTAGGCGCAGAGCACGTTCCAGCTCGGTTCCAGCTCGTACGCTGCTGCAGATGCGGGGAGCATCAGCCCGAGGATCACGGCCGGCAGAAGGCGCAGAAGGGTCTTCAGAGATTCAGGGAAATCCTCATAGTATAGCAGAAAACAGGGCTTTCCGGAACCCCGGAACTCTCTGAAATTCATGGAAGAATCGTGTATTTGATCAAATAATGTATTCGATTATTTGATTTACCCTCAAAGAAAATGTCCAGAGTGCCAGTGCTTACATTTCAAGAAACATCCACAGAACAATCTTCAGAAAACAAGATCTTGCCCACTGCTTGATGCTTCTTGGATGCTCTTTGGCTTTTTGATTCTTGGCACTCCGGCTTTTTTCAAAGAACATTTGTTGTCGAGCTTTTGGCGTGACGTACACTATGTGTATGACAACTTTTTCTGTTCCCCGCAGTCAGCCCATCGATATTTCGCCATCCACCGAATCGGCGGTGTACGGACTCTTCGCCGTCGCAATGGCGCTCACCGTTGCGGGAGTGGGCATCGGCATGATGTATGCAGAGATGCTCTTCTCCACCGGCATCTATCTGCTGCTGACGATCGTAGAGTTCGGTCTCATTCTTTCCTCCGGATTCTGGTCACGGACTGCGCCGCTCAATTACCTGCTCTTCTGCGCCTTCCCGCTGCTCTCGGGAATCACCGTCACGCCGTATCTGATGATGGTCCTGACGGGCTATGCCAACGGCGGATCGATTCTCCTGAATGCGCTCGGTGCAACCACCTGCACGGCACTTGCGGCCGCAGTGGTTGCGCGGACATCGGGACGCAGTCTCCAGGGCATCGGTGGCTTCCTGCTCTTCGGTCTCCTCGGACTCATCCTCTTCGGTCTTGCCCAGGTGTTCTTCCCCTCGCTGCGCGGCGGCATGCTGGAGATCGTCATCTCGGGCGGTTCCATTCTGCTCTTCGCCGGCTTCACCGCGTACGATCTGCAGCGCATCCAGCACCTGGGGAGGGCCGGAGCCAACCCGTTTCAACTCGCGCTTTCGCTGTACCTGGATATCTTCAATCTCTTCATGGCCGTCTTGCGGTTCATGCTTGCGGTCTCGGGAAGAAGGGATTGAGCAGCCGGCTCTAATTGATCAAAAAATTTGATCATAAAATACTCGCTGCGTACTGCAATTTTCTCTGGTTTTCTGCCGTAAATCTCCGTAGGATACCCCCGTTTCCCGGCCGGTAGCCGGGCTTTTTTCCCCCAGAGTCATGGGTAAGCGACCTACACCGAAGAAGCGACGTGCCAAATCCCATGGTCGTCGCCAGCATTCCGTCTTCCTCATGAAGGAAGTCAGGCGTCTCAAAAACCGCCAGAATTCACCGTACGCCGCCCCCATGGAGTCCAAGAACAAGGCCAAGAAGGCACTCAAGGGCATCACGAGGGTCAAAGCGTAATCAATTTCTTATTCCTTCTTTCTCATTTCTAATTAGTAATTAGCAATTAGGAATTAGAAATTCGAATTTCTATGGCCCGCCGCCGTCATCTCTCCCGGATTGCCGTCATGCAGGTGCTGTTTGAGCGCGAGAAGCGCGGCACCAGCAACTTCGACGCGTCGCTCGTCCGCAACATGGATGAGCTCGGGGAGTGCGACCGGGATTTTGCGCAGACCCTGCTGACCGGGACCATCGACAAGGAACAGGATCTCAAGAACGTCATCCAGGAGCATGCCCCCCAGTGGCCGCTGGAGCGCATGGACCCCATTTCCCGCTGCATCCTGCTCGTGGGTGCGTACGAGCTGTTGCATCACAAAGATGCCCCGCAGGCGGTGGTGATGAACGAGGCCATCGAGATCGCCAAGGAGTACGGCACGGGGGAAGGGGGAAAGTTCGTCAACGGGGTGTTGAATGCGATTGCGCACAAGAAGTAAAAAGGAATCCGAGGAATCCAAAGAATCCGAAGAGACGGGTTGTTTTCATTGGATTCCTCGGATTCTTTGGATTCCCTCTTATCCTGTCCTACACTGATCTCCGACATGCCCAACCCTGCCCCCCACACAGATTTGGAAAAAGTCATCGGCATCGACTTCAAGCGCAAAGAGTATCTGCGGCAGGCGCTCATCCACCGCTCTGGGGTCAAGGAGTCCCGCGCGTACGGGCACAACGAGCGCCTGGAGTTTTTGGGTGATGCCGTCCTCGAACTTGCAGCCACGGAGTATCTGTATCAGATGTCCGAGCGGCCGGAAGGGGAGCTGACTAACTGGCGCTCCGCGCTCGTGCAGGGCGATCACCTGGCCGAGGTGGCCCGGTCACTGAACCTTGGCGGGTACCTTTCCATGAGCAAAGGCGAGGAGGCCTCCGACGGCCGCAACAAGAACTCCACACTGGCCAACGCGCTTGAGGCGCTCATCGGGGCCATTTACCTGGATAAAGGCTTCCCGGTGGCCAAGCGCTTCTGCGAGGAGCACATCCTCACGCGTCTGGGGGGTCTCTTGGCCCAGGGCAAGCACCGTGACGAAAAGAGCCTGTTCCAGGAGCGCGCACAGGAGAAGACCGGCATCACGCCGCACTACGAGGTGACCGCCGAGGAAGGCCCCGATCACGACAAAAAATTCACATCCGCGGTGTTCATCGGGCACGAGAAAATCGCCGAGGGTTCCGGCAACAGCAAACAGCGTGCGGAGACGGCCGCGGCAAAGGAGGGGCTGAAGGTGAAGGGATGGCACTAAGCCTTACTGTTTCGATGCATTCGGTACCGCATCACTCATCATTTTGCTGACGCCGCGGTAGTAGGCGATGAGGTCCATATCTTTGAGCGACTGCACAAAGCCGTAGCTGCCATCATCCTTCTTCCAACCGAAGATGATGAACCCCGGGCGGCCGGTGACGACCCCATGTTCCGGAAATCCTTCCGCCGGCAGTTCGACCGTGCCGGCTTCGCAGTGTTGAGTTGCCGCAACGGTGACGAGGCGTTAAGAAGCTATCGCGCCGGTGCCGATTTTACGGCACTTGTCACGGACAGCTCTGGGTTCGAGTTTGCGAACGCTGCTCGGAGGGCATTCGGCAAACTACTGGTCATCCGCCTTTCCTCCAATGCCGAATCCACGATTCCTGACGAAACAGGAGCATCGATTTCCAAGGAAGATCCCGAATGGTATCGAAAGCTCTTGTCGATTCTTGGCGGCAAGCCGGCCACACCTGCTGATGACCTTGCGCCCGATGGGCAGTCGGAATTAGAGTTGGAGTCGATGGAAGCCAACTGGCGCACCACGGAATCTCTGCGTTACGACCCCTTGGTCGACGATGCCCCGGACAGACTGGCCGAATATCAGGGAAAAGTACTTGTTGTGGCAGTCTACCGGCGCGAAGTCGTCGCCACAGCAGCAACGCTCCTCGAGGCCGAGCAGAGGGCCAAGCAGGACTTTCCAGGGGAGTTGTGTCAATTCGTGCAAGGACCGGCGAGCGAGAACGTTCCTGAAGAAGAGCTGGACCAAATCCCAACTCTTAAGTAGCCAGAAGCGATTCGAGATTTCCGGTCGCTTGCAGGAGTTCGCCTCACGGTCCGTGGCGCTGACGTCCCCACCTTTCCCGACGCCCGGCGCCGTTGCGGCAATGGATGCGGGGAAGCTCGATGGTCCGTCCATCTCTCTGCGGGACGCCGTTCTACGGCGTCTCGCTCCCCTATTCCGATCAATCCGTTTCTTTCAGGAGGGCAGAACATGCCGCAAGAAATCGCCGTGCGCCACGTCGCCGGCCGCTATCCACACAGGCCCGCGTCATTCCGAAGCGAGAACATCCTGGCGACCGTGTCCGAAATGTCGCGGATTTACCGCATTCGCCTCGACGATGCCGAGCATCCCGACGCATGGATGGAACTCACCGTCGAGGTCGGCAGCGACGAGATCGTCGTCGGTGAGCCGCTGGAAACGCCCGAAGCAATCGCCGTCGACGGCGTCACGACCGCGGAGCGGCTCCATGCGACCGGCGAGTTGCCGGTCGCCGTCGGTGGGTGGTCCTGATACAGCACGAAATCACGACAAAACGCGACGGCCATCCGACCGTCAGACACGTTGAGCTTCTTGCATCCGGGAAGCCCGATAATCTCCGACACATTCTCGGCAAACGAGCGCCATCGTGACGGAGCGACGAAACAAGGGACCGTACGTTTGCGGAATGCATGCAGGGCATCGCTGACTTGCTCGTAGAGATCATTTCCCGAGCCTATGCCTTCGACTATTGCGGAAGGGGATCCCACGATGACGTGAGCATGGTCGCCGTTCTTTCGAGCCTCGCGCCGAATTCTCGCGAAAGAGATAAAGCCCTCCATCCGGTCCCGCCAGATCCTTCGGGTGAGTCCAAGGTGACGGTCCTCCAGTTGCTTGACTTTTAACGCAATGGGGTCGGGGAGGAGGTACGAGTCCATGGCAGCATGGACAGTCAGGAGACTGTTGCAATCGGCAAGCGGGGCGAGAAAGGCGTTTCGTTGCTCGGAGTCCCCTGGGAGAACCTTCCACGGATAATCCTCTCCGTCCAGGCGCAATTGAGTCGCTGCATTTCGCTCTCCGCTAGCCTGCACACATAACCACCGTGCGAGGCTGTGGACGACGGCTCCGCAGCGGTGCGCCGAATCGAATTCGCGTGGGCACTCGGCCATGAGGGCCCTTCTTGACCAGGAATGCGTCGCTCTTCTACTCTCCATCTGTTCTTGTACCAATCTACCGCGTCGCCGATCAGTCCGCCATCCGCCAACATGGGGCCAAATGAATTTCGAGCCAAGTTGGTTCAAACCTGGCCTTCGCGTGAATGCATCAACGAGGGGTTGCAAGAGCTGGCTGAGCATTGGCAGGAATTGACTGAGAGTGATCGCTGCGCAGCAGAAGTCACGCTTCTGCACATTCTCAGTTTGCCGACGGGTTTCGACGGCATCCTACGCGTATTGGATACCGTTGAGAGGCAATGGAGCACGATTCCGGCAGACCTACGGTCCCGGATTCGTGCTCGGCTTCAAACCGTCGTCAATCTTCTTCACTGATTCACCACCGACTAGCTAGCCGATGAAACGGAGATCGCCGGGGACTTGGACGACGATGACTGATTGACGACGCGCCAGCCGGAAAAAACCCGTTCACTGGCTGATTCGGCACCTTGCGCCACTTACATCAGTCATTAGCACACCTGTCGAATACTGTGCGGATCGCTTCGTGTTGCGTCGAGGGGTAAAGGTGCCGGTAACGCCGACGCTGCTCCTCGGTCTGGTGACCGACGAAATCATCGATGAGACGTTGATCCACACCCTTGCTCGCCAGGGCTGAAATGAAGCTATGGCGAAGCACGTGCCAGCCGCGCATCTTCTGCCATCGACTGCCTTTCACCGCATGTTCAAAGGCGGACTGCATGTCCTGCGGCAGCAGTTCTCCGGCTTCCGAGCTGAACAGTGTCACCGTCGCGGCACGCTCGTTCATGAATGATTGAAGCGCGGCCGCGAGGCGGGCACTGAAGGGCACGCGACGGGTCGTTCGCCGCCCTTTGACGCGTTTCTTTTCACGAATGGTGATCATGCCGCCGGCCAGGTCTACGTCCTCAGGACGGGCCCGCATAATCTCACTGCGCCGAGCACCGGTATGTGCTGCCAGCGCGAAAGCGGGATAAATCCAATCTCGAATATCCCGCGACTGAACCTCGTCCAGCAGCTCGTGAATGTCATCATCGGTGAGATAAAGACATTCCCAAAGTTCATTCGGATCACCACCAGCCTTGATGCGACGCTCGATTTCGGCGAAGTTCATGAAGGGGAGCTTTTCGTCTCCTTTGGGATAGACGAGCCCCGCGGCCGGAAAAACGCCATGAGCAAGACGCATGCGGCAGGCCCAGTTCCACAGTGCCCGCAGCGTATTGATTTCCTTCTTGATCGTGACACCACTGACGCGGTTTTGCCGGCAATCAACGTGGCGCTGAAGATCGGCCAGGCCGAGCTTGTCCATTGAGAACTTTTCTCCAATGGTCTTCGCCAGATGCTCCAAGTGAATTTTGCTTGTCGTCAACGTGCTGGTTTCGAGTGATCCTTTGCTGACCGTGTCGATGTAGCGTTGACGAAGGTCCGCGAACGAGATTGTTGTGCTACGTTGTTCGGCGGCGGGCATTTTCCCGTCATGCTCGATGAATGTCGTGATGTCCACGCCGATCGGGACCTCTAGCAGGCGTTGCCGGATACGCATGAGGATGTAGTCGATCTTCGTCACCAAGGACGCATCGATTCGCCCGTCGATTGGTTCGACAATAAGAAACGAGCCAAGCTTGTAGTCTTCGATTTCTCGCAGGCCCAGCTTTTCAAGTTCTGCGGGCGCGGGCCGCGGACTGGATTTGTAGCTGACGCGAAGTCTCTTGACAGGCATGAGATTCTCGGGTGAAGGGCCGACGCTATTTACCAGCGGGTGCTTCTGAAGTAACGGCGTCTTCGCTGTCGATATTCTGAAAACCGGATTTCCATTGTAGTCAGAACCAACTAATTGGCCCCCAGATATTCTCAACGTTTGCAAGGCGGGTGAAAGTTTCGACGTGTCCGCGGTTGGACCAGGACGATGCAGGTTTACAAGGATATCCGTCATCTCCTTGTCTTCTTGCGCAGGCGTCAGAAGAGCTATCGAGGACCACGAAACCGCTACGAGTAGAAACCGAAAACCGGCCATGGCGGCCTCCTTCAGTTAGGGGAATGTGTCCGACAATGGGAGGGACACAGACCCACGCGTCATTGGCGATGTCCTTTTGGTCTCCATCGCCGACCTTTTGGCAACGTGACTTCCAGCACCCTCCATTTGCACAGCACGTAAGTGCGCCTACGGTGCTGATGAATTGATGTTGGGGGTAAGCCTCCCAATGCGGTGGTTCCCGGGCTCGGGCCACGACCGCCTCGTATGATCCTGCTCCTCCGGGCGTTCTGCGGTGGCTGTCGTGAATCCACGGGGGACCATCCAGGCTCGTGCTCAGCTGGATTCCGTGGGAGGAGAAAAACTGGATCCACTCGTCATTCAACAATGTGATGTTCGTTTGGATGGCATTCGCGAAGCGGGGATGCGGCCGCTCGGCCGCGAGTGCTTTCTGGTACGAAAAGATTTCTTCAAAAAATGCTTTGCCGCGTAGCAGGGGCTCGCCACCATGCCAGATAAACTCCACCCGATCGACACCCTCTTGCTCCAGGACTGACCGGATAATCTGCTTGGCAGTTTCCACCGGCATATGGCGTACGCCACCGGGGCCGCGCGCGCCGGCATAACAGTAATCGCAACAGAGGTTGCAGCCATTCGACACGGGCTTGATGATGATGCCGGTCACGGGTTCCACGGCCAGTCCCTCGTCATTGAATCAGAATGTTGCTTGTCCATGGGGTGACCCCAGGGCCAGCATCATCGGACGCTGTAGCGGTCATGCTTCGAGTACTGCGTGTGCTTGTCGCGCCAGTCGACATCCCGGTGATTTGACCAACCACCACCAGTCTCCGTCGAGGCGACCTCATGCAACAACTCCCGGATGCGTTGTAATTCCCCGGACGCCGCATCCGTCATCGTCAGGGCCTTCGCCAAATTCGCTCGTTCTTCACCTGACAGCATCACGTATCTCCTTGCCCGTGGCAAATGGACCCGAACGACGTAAACCCCTAGACGCTTTTCTCATCCAGCAAGAATCGTGCCCCGAACTTTCTGGCGTGACTTACTACGAGACCTGGGTGACCGAAGCTAATGACAGATCGCCATTTCCGTCGAAACCAAAGTGACAGGGCCGGACCGATGCCTTGGGACAGACTACCCTGGTTGGACTCCATACGAACCCACCCTGTGCGAATTAGTCCATGCCGTGTGCGAGATGACACGCCGTTGCCGCGATCGGCATCCTCACCAAAGAGAGGTCAGTGCGGACTGATCAGACGTCCTCGGTCAAGATCGATGCCTCGATGCGAGCCCCAGGTTCTCGCTGCGGTGTCCGTCCCAGCTTCCTCCCAGGATCATGCCATCCGGCGTGAAATCTCCAAGATCGACATGGCCGCCCTGAGGATGCCGATCCCGGCACCGGACAAACGTGTCTTCCAAGAGGCGTTCACCTGTGACAAGGCTGTGTACCAAAACGGCATAGGCAAGCTCGCATGCTCGTGGGACGCATTCGCCGTCCGGAAGCATCTCAAGCTGGTTGCGAAATTCTTTCCCGATCGATCCAGGGACTGGCTCTTTGCGAACGGCGAGCCATTGGAGACCTACCTTAACATGCGCGAACCTTTGACCAGTGAACCAGGCATCCGCCTTGTTGAAAAAGAGATGAGCGTGGCGGATGTGCAGTTCGGCAAGCGAGATGGGGTAACCGGCAACCAGGATGTGCGTCTTTGCGAATGTGGATGGGATCGGCAGAACGTACTCGCTGCTTCGCGCAAGTGCCCAAAGGTGTTCTGGCGAGTATGTGACGCCTAGGGCTTGTTCAACGTGAAAAACCCCGTGCACGTTCGCTGGTTCCACGATGGTTGCGAACCGCAACTCGGCGGCGAGAAGCTCCGCACGCACGTCGCCGTTGCGACGTAGCTCATCGCAAAGCCTTTTCTTCAAGGAGAGATTGCTGGTCGTTCCCCCCAGTGCCCGGAGATCTGCCTCCTCTTCGGTGTTTCGTGGATGGTACATTGGCCGGCCACACGGTAGCGGTTTCGCAGGCGGTCGCAACCAGGTTGTACCTGGGCCAAATCCGTGCCTCTTCCTCGTTTGACCCAGGATAACCTGTTTAGGTCATTGACCCACCAATAAGAACGTTTAAGATTCCGCCCGGCAGCCGTATTACGACGCGGTTGTTGCCGAAAATCATTTCGACCCACGTCTAGCTGGTGCGGCATGTCGAGTGGCAGGAGGAATCACATGAAGAAGTCATTTGCGTGCGGCGGGGTTCTGAGTGTCCTGATGGGCCTCCTTCTCTGGTGGGGCCTGGGCGATGCTTCTGGGGGAGAAGCCAATGAGAAGGCGGCCCAAGTGCTCGCAAAAATCACTTTGACCCCGGAAATGGCAAAGGCATCGGGGCTTGAGGTGACCCCGGGGAATCCGCCAATCCGGCTATCCGCAACCGGGCCGTTGGAGGCGAGGACCTGTTCCATTTTCTTCGCAATATCTGCATTGTCGTTGATGTCCATGAAGTGTGAGGAGAACGATGAAGACAGGATATGCCGAAAAATTCTAAAGAATAAGCACTAAATACCAAAAACGTTTAGCATTTAGAATTTATGATTTAGTCTTTTAGTCTTCAGCCCATCTTAATCTCAATATCCACTCCGGACGGCAGGGACAGAGACTGAAGGCTTTCGACCGTCTTGAAGGTGGTCTCGGAGAGATCGATCAGGCGGCGGTGGATGCGCATTTCGAACTGGTCACGGGCGTCCTTGTGGACGAACGTGGAGCGGTTCACCGTCCACTTCTTGATGACGGTGGGCAGCGGAATCGGGCCGTGGACCACGGCGCCGGAGCGTTCGGCGGTCTCGATGATCTTCCCTGCAGCCTCGTCCAACACCGTGTGATCGAACGCCGAAAGACGGATGCGGATCACCGCGGCCTTGGTCTCCTTCTTGGATGCTTTTGTTTCTACGGCTTTGTCTGCCACGGCGGCCTTCGCCTTTTTGGCGGGGGCTTTCTTTTCAGCGGTCTTCTTGGCGGTTGCCATGGACAGGAGGGGGAGAAAGAGCGGGGGAGTATAGAGGCTTGCGGCCGGAGGGGCAATGGTCCCGCAGCCGCGGTTTGCAAACCGCGGCTGCGTTCCCGATTGAATTACTTCAGGATCTTGGTTACGACACCGGCACCGACCGTGCGGCCACCTTCGCGGATAGCGAAGCGCGTGCCCTGCTCGAGAGCGACGGGCTGACCGAGGGTCACGGTGAACTTGGTGTTGTCACCAGGCATAACCATTTCGACGTTCGGCGGGAGTTCAACGGAACCGGTCACGTCCGTGGTGCGGATGTAGAACTGGGGCTTGTATCCCTTGAAGAACGGCGTGTGGCGGCCACCTTCCTCCTTGG
>CAZHQF010000008.1:0-9994 GCA_964534205.1 uncultured Candidatus Peribacteria bacterium
TTTTTTGATCAATGGAAATGGCTGGGGAAAGGCCTTCAATGGAATCCACCTCCGGCTTTTCCATCTGTGCGATGAACTGACGGGCGTACGCTGAGAGGCTCTCCACATATCGGCGCTGACCTTCTGCAAAAATAGTATCGAACGCCAGTGAGGACTTTCCGGATCCCGAGAGGCCCGTGATGACTGTCAGCTTGTTGCGCGGGATGGTCACATCCACGTTTTGCAGGTTGTGCATGCGCGCCCCGCGGACGACGATGGCATCGTGGGAGAGGGGTTTTACGGCTTTCTCGGGTGACATACGGAGAGGGTAGAAAAAACGGGAACGACAAAACCGGCCGCGCGCCGCGGCCTCAGGGGCCTGAGCCTACCGGAAACCGGACGAAAAGTCTAGACTCTAGAGCACCTTTTCCATGTTCACCGGACTCATCGAAGCAACGGCCATTCTCCGCGACCGCACGGCTCAGGGCATTACCGTGGAGCGCCCGAAGAGCTTTGATGATGTGAAAATCGGCTCCAGCATCGCCGTGTCCGGTGTATGCCTCACTATCGTCGACCTCACGGAATCACTGATGCGCTTTGATGTCGTCGCAGAAACTTGGGACAGGACAAATCTGAACGATCGTCATCCTGGCGACCGCGTGAATCTTGAACGTGCGATGAAGAGCGACGCACGTCTCGATGGACACATTGTGCAGGGGCATGTGGAGGGGACGGGAAGAGTAGTTTCCTCCATCCCCCAGCCCCTTCCTCCGGAGGAGGAGAGAAAAAAACGATTTGTGGGTCCAAATGTTTTATCCTTCGCAAGAGGAATGCGAAAACGATCAACAAAAGCCGAAAATCATCTGTGGAAGGCGCTTCGCGATCATCAGGTCAAGAATTTGCATTTTCGAAGACAGCACCCCATCGGAAGTCTCATCCTTGATTTTTATTGTCATGCACTTCGTTTGGGAATTGAGGTGGATGGAGGTATCCATGATTCTGCGCCGCAGAAAAAAAACGATCGTCTTCGGGATGAAGTGTTGCGTGAAGAAATGGGAGTGCACGTTCTGCGTTTTACAAATGACGAAGTACTGAATGATCTGGATTACGTCGTCCGGAAGATTGAGGAATCTTCCCCCACCCCACCCAGCGGGGCCCCCTCCCCCCGGGGGGGAGGGGGTACGGGGGAGGGGGAGTCTTCAGAGGGGAAGGAGACAAAGCTCTCTATTGAAGTCCCTCCTGATCTCACCCCCTTCATCCTCCCCAAAGGCTCCATCTGCCTCGACGGCGTCTCCCTCACCGTCGCATCGATCGAAAAGAACATCATCACCGTCGCGCTCGTGCCACACACACTCAAGGAGACAACGCTCGGTTCACTGAAGAAAGGGGACCGTGTGAATATCGAGACGGATGTCCTCACCCGCGCCGCACTATCCAAACGGCTCTGATCCGCTATCCTCTCCTCTCTATGCAGACCTCTTCATCCGCACCGCTGCCCAAGGCCGATCCCTCGTGGAGAATTGGTATCGTCGCCTCCACCTTTTACGATGCAGAGATGCGCGCGCTGATTCAGAGTGCAGAGGAGGCGCTGCTTGCCGCCGGAACTCCGAAATCCAACATTCTCATTCACCGCGCTCCCGGTTCGTTTGAAGTGCCGCTCATCGGTCAGGCTCTCGCCGCAGCGAAGAAAGTGGATGCATTGATCGGACTCGGAATCATCGTCGAAGGGGACACACATCATGCAGACCTCCTTGCCACCGAAGCCGCGCGCGGCATCATGAACGTGCAGATGCTGCACAAGCTGCCCTTTGCGTTCGAGATCCTCTACGTCGATTCGCTCGCAGATGCACAGAAGCGCCTGGATAAAGGACGCGAAGCCGCACATGCCGTGCTGGCGACCTTGCATGAACTCAAGGCCATTCAGACGAAGTAAGCTCAAAACACCAAGGGAACTTTTTTACTGCGAAGCGGGCGGTCCGCCGCCACCCGTCTTCGTCCCTCGGCTACGCTCGGGACTACGCCGGGCAAGCGGTGGGTGCGGCCTGCCCTGAGCGAGCGAAGCGAGTCGAAGGGTGCGCCTGCCTGCCGGCAGGCTTTCTTTTGCCTCTTTTCTTTGTCGGGGAGACAAAGAAAAGAGGGTTTGGAATCATCAGTATTCCCTTGCCATACAGTCTCTTCTGAAGCGCTGAAACATTGAACACTCAAGTTGTTCAACGTACGATGACAGTCCCATCCGCCCCACCCTCTTTCCATGAGAACGCTCCGTTCCACATTGCTTGCAGTCACGTTTGCCGTGCTGCCCGTCGCCGTTCTGGCGATCACCTTTTCCGATGTTCCATCCTCGTACCCTCATAAGGAGGCGATTGAGAAGCTCTCCGACAAAGGAGTGATCGGCGGTAATCCCGATGGCACCTTCAAGCCCCGCGATCCGGTGAACCGTGCAGCCATGCTCAAGATGCTCTACCTCGCGGCAGGCAAGAGCGTGTCTGTGCCGTCCAAGAGCTGCTTCCCCGATGTCCCCAGCGACGCGTGGTACGCGCCGTACGTGTGTGACGCGGTCAGCCGCGGTCATGTGAAAGGCTACACCGATGGCAAGTTCTGGCCGAGCCGCCCGGTCTCACGGTCCGAAGCGCTCAAGCTCACGATTGCCGTCCTCGGCATTGCCGAGCAGAACCCGGGCGCATCCGCACACCTCTATACCGATGTTGCCGCCGGCGACTGGTTCTCCAGCTACGTCCGCACGGCGCTTGCCACAAAAATCCTCCCGATGCCCGGTCAGGACGGAAAGCTCTTCTATCCCACGTGGCCGCTTGAGCGCGGTGAGGCTGCCGCCTACATCTGGCGCTCTCTCAACACCGCTTCCTCCGGAAGCTCTTCGTCGGCTGGGACATCCACGCAGTCATCCGGTTCCACACGCTCGTCCCGCTCGTCGGTCTCTTCCGCGCCTGCGGACCGCATCCTCAACATGAATATTCCGTTCACCGACCGTCAGCAGTTCATGGAGAAGAAGCCCGTGAGTTACCGCTTCTCGGTCTCTTCCAAAGTCACGGTGGATATCACGGTCGATAATACCGATTCGTCCGGCGGCATCACCTGCAGGCTCTACGAATTGGATGCCGACGGATTTTCCTCCCGCTACTACATCGGTGTGCAGGAGAGCGGTGACTGCTTCATCCGCGCAACCCTCGCGCCGGGCAACTATCAACTGCAGCTTCAGCCGCTCACTGCCAACACCAACTACGTCGTGGACGTGAAGACCGGTGCCCCCACCGACGGGAACGACGGTTTCTCGGAGGCAAAGACACTCGATATCGGCAGAGTCCGCGTGGAGTACCTCGACGGCAACGACCTCATGGACTTCTATTCCTTCCGTGTGGTCGCCGATGCCGCGGTCACCGAGGCGGGCGGCAAGAAGATGACAGTGACGACCACCGCGAGCCCCGAAGTCGGTTGCTCCATCTTCCCGATGTCCGATGTGGATCTCTACGGCTTCACCGGACCGGAGTGCAATGCGGAGTACCTCTTCCCGGCGGGCACCTATGTTGTGGTCGTCCGCCACCCGGTGCCGAGGGCGGCGAGGAACGGGTATTCGCTGCAAGTGAAGTAAACGAGTATTTAGGTATTACGTATCAAGTATTAAGGGTGAAAGTCCTTAATACTTGATACTTTATACGTTATACTTCCGGTTCCATGGAATCCTCCTTCTCCCCCGTCTCCGATGCTATCGACACCATCCGCAAGGGGGGCATTGTCATCGTGGTGGATGATGAGGACCGCGAGAACGAGGGCGACCTGATCATGGCCGCGGAGTTCATGACGGAAGAGAAGATGGCCTTCTTCATCCGCTACACCGGAGGGGTGGTCTGTCTTCCCGTCAGCAACGACATCGCCAACCGCCTGGAGCTCCCGCCGATGGTGAGCAGCAACACCTCGCGTCTGGGGACGCCGTTCACGGTGAGCATCGATGCCGCGGAAGGGACGACAACCGGCATCTCTGCCGCGGACCGTGCGCTCACGGTCAGGCGCGCGGCGTCACCCGTGTCATCCTCCGGGGACTTCCGTCGGCCCGGGCACATCTTCCCGTTGCGTGCGCAGGATGGCGGCGTGCTGGTGCGTGCCGGCCACACCGAAGCGTCCGTGGATCTCTGCAGACTCGCCGGACTCACGCCCGCGGGAGTCTTAAGCGAACTGATGCACGATGACGGGACCATGATGCGTCTTCCTGCATTGCGCGAGTTTGCAGCCCTGCATCAATTGCCCGTCATCACCATTGCCGATCTCATCGCATGGCGGAGGAAGAACGAGTGCCTCATCAAGCGCGATGCCGAGACGGAACTCAATACCGATACCGGTACCTGGCGCATCGTCGTGTACAAGGATCCGTTCCACGCCGCGGAGCATGTCGCGATGGTGAAAGGCGATGTGTCCACCGATGATCCGGTGCTCGTGCGCGTGCACTCCGAGTGCATCACGGGTGACGTGTTCCACTCGCAGCACTGCGACTGCGGCGGGCAACTTGATCTCGCGATGAAGCGCATCGCGGACGAAGGAAGGGGAGTCCTGCTCTACATGCGTCAGGAGGGACGCGGCATCGGCCTTGTGCACAAGATCCGCGCGTACGAACTGCAGCGCAAAGAGGGGCTCGATACCGTCGAGGCGAACGTGAAACTCGGCTTTGCGCCGGACCTGCGGGAATACGGTCTGGGAGCCCAAATTCTGAGAGATCTGGGTGTGCGCAGTCTCCGTTTACTCACGAACAATCCCAAGAAGATCGTGGGGCTCCAGGGGCACGGACTCACCGTCACCGAACAGGTGCCGATCGAGATCACTCCGGTGTCCGACATCCAGCAGAAATATCTGCGCACCAAGCGCGAGAAAATGGGACACAGTCTCTCGAAAAAAAACTGACACACAGTTGCATCAAAGAAATTTTCTGCGCTTGTGTAACAAAAACGCGTTTGCACATTCCATCACAAACGCAAAGTTGCGCCGCATGACACGCTTTCGATTTTTTTCAGATCTCATACAATGATCTCCTGTTTAGTTCATTACCCCTTTTCTTCATGGCAACCAAGAAGAAAAAGAAGGCCAGGAAGACCAAGAAGAAGGCCACCAAGAGGAAGGCCAAGAAGCGCAGCACAAAGAAGCGCCGCTGAGCTCTAAAAAAACACGCCGCCACCCGCAGCGTGTTTTTTTGTGTCACCGATTCTCCGGCTCCGGATTTCCTTTGATAAGGCTCGTGATTGTCATGTCAGATTCTTTATCGATCTTCAGGAGGTCTTTCATATGCGAAAGGATCAGTTCCTCCAGCATGTGACGATCATGGAATTCGGCGGTGCCCGCCTCGATGCGCGGCCCCTCGCTCATCGCCGAGGAACCGTTCACGGAGAGACACTGCACGATGAGCAGGACTCTGTCTTTGTGTTCGGTGCGCACGCTCTCGATGCGGATCTGCCGCACAGTGTGCGAGGCATCCGGCAGCGCGCGGCGCAGTCTCTCGTGGAGAGGTTCCATGATGGAGAGGGGAAAGGAATACAAAAAACACCCGCGGAGTGGCGAGGGTGTCGGTTGCGGATAATCTATTTCTGCTTACATCCGCCGCACCCTCTGCCCGCAGGAGCAGGAGGAGGAAGAGCGGGAGGAGCAGAGGACAATTTTCACTGGGCTCACTGTATCACGGCGTTTCGGTGTCATCTTTCTTTGCCGAGAACGCAGCCATAAAAAAATCTTGACCGGACTTTATTCTCCCTTCAAAGTGTCGGCCCTTTTGCTTCCGCTTACCATCACCCACATGTCTAACTTTCTATCCGACGATCTCCATCTTCCTGCTGACCGTCTTGCGGTTGCAACGGGTACCCTCGATGAGACGATTGACGGCCTCCCGCATTCCGAGAGCGTAAAAAATGCCATCGCTGCCGCTGTGATACGCAAGGATCTCCACACTGTCGCAGATATTGTGGTGGCGCTGGCACAGGAGCATGCACCGTACGATGTGGTTCACGGAAATCTTGATGCCGTACGCGCGCAGACGACCGGACCCGTCGCAAACATCGTGCGCGTGCTGGCGACGGACAGGGAGCACCTTGGAGCCCTGTTTGTGTACTCCAAACTTGCCACAGCTTTTGTCGAATCCGATGACAGCGGCATCGCAGGCATTGTTGAGGACAAGCTCGCCCAGCTTGAGCGCACCGAGCAACTGCCGGAGTGAGATTCAGGCTGCCTCTCGCTCGTCGAAGCCTGTGATGCGGATCTTGCCCGCGCAGTAGTCGGGGTCGTTCTGGAAGGCCTGCTCGGCCTCGCGCATCAGCTGATTTGCGGGCAACACGCGGTTGCCGACACAGACAACGAGCTGCTGGTTTTCCGGAGTGAAGAGGTGCCCGGGTCCGTGTGTGCTGAAGTTGATCGTCTTCGAGATCTTCGCATTTTCCATTGCGATGTTGGCAGGCAGATCTTCTCGGTCGACGCCATAGCCCTGCGGGAGAAGCGGGGATTCAAAATCATGCGGAACACCGTAGTAGATGACACGCGGAATATGCAGACCGCTGGGGCGGCGCATGCGGCTGAATTCAATCGGTGAAAGACGGAGAGCGTTTGCAGCCTTCATATTTCCGGCGCGCGCGAGGAGATCGCGACGCATGTTAAAGAGCGCCGTGCTCCAACTCCTCGCGTATTCAAACGCCTCATTGCCCTGCGGGTCGCGTCCATGGAAGTTCTTGAAAGCGACGGCCGCGGCACCGCATTGCTCGTGGTAGGTCTCTTCGTTGATACCTGCCGCATTGTGACGGTGAGCGACGGTCCGGATGTAATGCGGATCAAACGGATCGAAGCCGTCCATATCCTCCACAATACCGAGCGGAAGAATACCGGAGCCGGCTTCCTTGCAGAGCTTCTCCTTGTGACCGTTTTCATCGGTCATCGCCCGGATGCCTTCGTCCACGCAGCAGGAGCACTTTTTCCCGGGAGCATGCTCGCCAAGCTGGAAAACCTCCGCGCGCTGCTCCGCAGTCAGGCTGTCGATGTAATTCTGGAAGCCCCCGGCGGCCTCAATCGCCTCGAAGAGTTCCCGCTCCTGTTCCCATGCCTCCAGCACTTCGCGCTCATGCGACCTTCTTCCGCCGAAGAGGAAGTAGGCGGCACCTGCAGTGACGGCTGCCGAAGTGAGAAGACCGTTAAACACACGGCGATCGATTTTCCCGTCGCGGTGCTCGGGGTTCTGCTGGGGACCGTTGGGAGAGGAGGAGAGGCGCATGTGCAGGGGATGGAAGCGGAAAGGTAATAAAATAAATCGAATAGTTCGCAGTTTCAGAAAGCAGTCCTCCCTGTCAAGGGTCTAAGAGGCCACTTTTCCGGGGAGTGTTTTGCCTTTTTGATAGGAAAATCAGGACGGATCCGGCGATTCTACAAAGTAGATGGCACGGCCTTTTTGTGCAGCCAGGTCGTATCTGCTTTCCACGATCCGGCGCGCATTCGGTACGGACGGATCGAGGACGACCAGGATCGGAGAGTTCTCAAGACCGACACCGTGGTCACCCGCGATGATCCCGGTGCCGGCGGAGAGTTCGGTCTGCAGGTAGCCGTTCTGAACCTCGTCATCTGCATCTTTGAGAAGGCTGATTCCGGAGAGCTTGAGCATCCTGAGCTTCTTACCGAGACCGTCCAGGCGCATGCGGCCCGTGGTATCGATCAGGAGTCCGTGTGCATCGTGCGTGTGCGGATCGCCGTCCATCGGGATATCACCGCTCTCGTAATCGGTATGCAGTGCGGCGCCCGGAAGACCGAGAGCACTGTGCAGGCGGGCTGCTCCGGCTTTGGCCACGCGCTTGGCATCGAGTTCGATACCGTGCCTGTCTTTAAAGAGTTTTGTACAAATTCCCGCAGCACCGCAGCCGCCGTGGTCGGACACTTTCACTTTTCCGTTCTCGCCGAGCATCGATTTGATGGATGCGACCATCGCGGAAAAATTCGCATCACCCGAACGCGGATCACTCAGGAAGGCGTAGATCGCTTCCGTATCGCTTGTCTTGAATTCCTCTGCATCGAGGTTTGTCATCAGAACACCGGAACCCGCGGTACCCAGCTTGAGTCCTCCGGCATCCGGCACGCGCTCATCCATGCAGCCGCAATGGAGAACGATTTCTCCGCTCTCGATCTCCTTCCGCGTGGCAAACGCCTCGTTCCATTCTTTCCCGAACACCGCCTCCGGCGTTTCCACCGCAAGGCGCTCCAGGTTCACGTTCATGGCATCGGCCTCTTTTCGCAGGTCTGTGCGGACAATGGCAGTGTGGGTCATGCGTCCCTGTGTATCAGTGTGATGATGACCGGGCAATGCCTTCTTTTGTCTCCGGCCTCCAAAGTCTTCATCTCCAACGAAAACAAAATCCCCATCTTCGACAATGTGGGTCGCACCTTCGTGAAAACGCGTCCTGTGCGCATACAGAGCGTCATCGGGCTTTGGTGCCTCTGAATCCGGGTGACCGCCGTCATTGGTTTCCGCCTTTTTGTGCGTTTCTGACATAAGGATGAGGAACGAGGTGGCGCTGTATACCAACGGCACAACCATCAAACAAGGCTCTAAGAGTGCAGTCTGTTTTCCTTTCCATTGTACACTAAATTTGATCAATTTTCACGCACTCCGGAAGCCATTCTTAGAACTTTGTGAACTTCTTCTCCCGCGGTTTGCTCTCTTTAATGATGATGAAACGCGCGATGCACCACACAAAGACCGCGTACACGATCATGGCAAAGAGGGTGGAGGTCTCAAACGCGCGGTGCACGGCTTCGGGGCCCTGGGAAACAACCGAGGGGAAGATCGTTCTGAACGGCAGGACCAGCAGGTACGTGGCTCCGTACACGAACATCGTAAACACGTTCTCCGGATTTGCACCGAGGAGCTTGAGCAGCAGACGGAAGGCGAGTGAGAGCTCAATGATCCAGAGCGCATAGAAGGTGAACTGATATGTCTTGTTCACTTTATGCGGGATCACCATATCCTTTTCCTGCGGTGAAAGCGGGACGGTTTCGGTCATCGGCGGAAAGAGTAGCACAGGAAGAAGTCTTCAGTAATTAGCTTTTATAGGTATGCAGAAAACAAAATTTCAATAATAGTTGGTTCTGACCTAATTTCATTCCCACTCTATTGGTCTTTCTATGAATGTTTCATTATCTAATTTGATAACGCTAGGGAATTGAGAATTTTTTAAATGAAGTTCATCAATTTTTTTATGTTCGTCACAAACATTAATGAGATCAACAGCTCTTTGTCCAATAGGCACAATTAGCCGGAATTTCTTGTCTGACATAATGGGCTTTCCATTTCTAATGACAGGTAAAGATCTTGCACCCGTTATCATAGGCACAAGATCGCTGTCGCCTGAAACCACTAAAGCAATATCAAAATCATCATGGACGGTCATGCCTAATGCACTAACAATAATTTTTGCGTCGGTTTGTTTTTCTTTTGGCTTTTGATAAGTACCTTTGCATAGCGCGCAATACTCAGGGCCGAGGACAATTTTTCCTGCCTCATATTTCACTCCAGTACTTTGCAGGGCTTTAAGATAGGTAAGATGCCTTTTTCTTTTTTCCGAACTTTTCGACAGGGCAGTAAAATAATAAATTTGCTTTAATTCTTCATCTGAATTAACAAAATTTTCCAAAAGTTTTTTTAAATTTAGCCATTTATATTTCTTGTATTTACCATCAATAGATTTCTCTAATGAGTAATAGACATTTAATCCGTCGACTAAGGCAATAACGCGTTTCATTACTACAATTCTACATTACTCTGAAAACCCACGACCCGAAGATCGTGGGCTGATCGGATAAGAACCCGACCTCAGTATCCCTATTTTAAGCTTTTTAAAGTAGTGAATCAACGGCAATTCTAAGTATTTTTCATTGAATTGCAGTCCTGAAAACGTAGCTAATTCCTGGTTATAAGTGGTACCCCCGGCAGGATTCGAACCCACGACCTCCTGGTTCGAAGCCAGGCGCTCTATCCAGCTGAGCTACAGGG